>NZ_DASZBV010000008.1:0-215261 GCF_035943735.1 Pseudolabrys sp. | reverse complement strand
GAAGAAGTCGAGCGCGACGGTCTCGACCTCGCCCTGCATGGCGAGGTGGTCCAGTAAGCGTCACGCGCTAGCGGTAGGGGCGGACACCCGGCACTGTCCCTTCCGTCGAGGCCCCGGTTCGCAAGGACCGGGGCCTCACTTATTTAAGCCATTGAATCTAAAGGTCTAACTGTTTAATCGGCAGCGGCGTCGCGTTATTGCAATAGAAATAATTAGATACTATATTTTCTTGAGAAAGGAGCTGGCCATGGCCCTCACGGCTGTCCCTCGCCCGGCCAAATTGGAGGCGGTGGCGCTCACCAAAGCGACCGTCCGGGCCGCGCACAGGCTCGGTTTGAAAAATCGCGTGCTTGCCGCCGTTATCGGCGTGTCTGAGGCGACGGTCTCACGCATGAGCAAGAGCGAATTCATGCTCGCGCCGGACAGCAAGTCGTTCGAACTCAGCGCGATGTTCGTGCGGCTGTTCCGCGCGCTCGACGCCATCGTCGGCGGCGACGAGAGCGTCGCCAAGGCATGGCTCGTCAACATCAACAGCGCGCTCGGCGATACGCCCATCAACCTCATCCAATCGGTCAGCGGCCTCGTCAATGTCGTCCAGTACTTGGACAGCCGCCGCGCTCGCATCTGAAGCGCGTCCGCTGCGCGGCCGGCTTTGGCGCGTCGTCGAAGCGCAGGCCAAAGTCTCGACCATGAAGCTCACCGACACGCTTGAGGAGCAGGCGGCGCTTGAGCGGCTGCTCGATGACACCAAGCTCAAAATCCCCGTGGAATGCCAACATCTGGGCTATCTACTGTTCACGCCATTTCGCTACGCGCCTTATCCATTCGACTCACGCTTCCGCCGTGCCGGCTCGCATAATGGCGTGTTCTACGCATCGGAAGAGCCCGACACCGCGATCGCCGAAGCCGCGTTCTATCGTCTGCTGTTCTTTACCGAGAGTCCGAACACGCCGTGGCCGTCAAACGCGGCCGAGCACACTGTCTTCGCCGTCGAAATCGCTACGGCGAAAGCGATTGATCTGACGCGACCGCCCCTCGACCGCGACCATACAGCCTGGACCCGGCTAACCAACTACGCCGCCTGTCTCGATCTCGCCGAAACCGCGCGCGCCGCAGCGCTGGACGCAATCCGCTATCAATCAGTCCGCGATCCGCAAGCGCGCGCCAATGTGGCGCTGCTGACCTGTCGCGTCTTCCGCCGCCATGATGCGGTCGAGCGGCAGACTTGGCATCTCCATGTCGGCCGGGCTGGCGTCCGCGCGGTCTGCGAGGCGCCAGCACGTTCGCTGGCCTTCGGCCTGGACGTTTTCGCCGCCGACCCGCGCCTGACGCCGCTCCGCCGGGACGGTTGAACGCCGCACTCCCGGCCCTTGAAAACCGATGGTTAATCGGGTCTTAACCTCGCCGTCCTTAAGGTGGCCCGACCGTTTCCGCGGTGGGCCCGCAACCCCCACCTATGTGTACCGCTATGCCGACCATGACCGCTCCGCGCGAGCCAAGCCAAACCCCTGCTCCGGCGGTCGATTCCCGCTCCCCCTTCGTGCGCCTGACCGAGCTCATCGCCGGGCTGTCGCCGGGCAGGCCGCCGATCAACCTGTCGGTCGGCGAGCCGCAGCATCCGGTTCCGGCCTTCGTCGCGCCGGTGCTCGCCACCAACATCGCCGATTTCGGCCGCTATCCGCCGAACAAGGGCATCGACGCCTTCCGCACGACCATCGCGACCTGGCTCGGCAAGCGTTTCAAGCTGCCGCGCGCCGTCGATCCGGACAGCGAAGTGCTGGTGCTCAACGGCACGCGCGAGGGGCTTTTCCTTGCGGCGATCTCCGCTGCGCGCTGGGTCGGTCCGCGCGACGGCAAGCCGGCCGTGCTGATCCCGAATCCGTTCTATGCCGCCTACTCGGCCGGCGCGATCGCCGCCGGCTGCGAGCCGGTCTATCTGCCGGCGACGCGCGAGCACGGCTTCCTGCCGGATCTCGACGCGCTCGACGATAAGCTGCTCAAGCGCACGGTCGCGGTCTTTCTTGCTTCGCCGTCGAACCCGCAGGGCGCCGTGGCGAGCCGCGCCTATCTCGAACGGCTCGCCAGGCTGGCACAGCGCTACGGCTTCCTGGTCTTCGCCGACGAATGTTACGGCGAGATCTACTCGAAAGACGCGCCGGCCGGCATGCTCGAAGCCGCCGGGCCCGACTTCGCCAACGTCGTCGTCTTCCATTCGCTGTCGAAGCGCTCGAACCTGCCCGGCCTGCGGGTCGGCTTCGCCGCCGGCGACCGCCGCTTCCTCGCCGCCTTCCTCGAGCTGCGCAACGTCGCGGCGCCGCAGGTGCCGATCCCGGCGCAGCAGGTCGCGGCCGCCGCCTACAGCGACGAGGCGCATGTTGAAGAAAATCGCAAGCTTTACCGGGCAAAATTCGATCTCGCCGACCAGATCATCGGCGACCGCTACGGCTATAAGCGGCCGGCCGGCGGATTCTTCCTCTGGCTCGATGTGTCGCAGCAGGGCGGCAGCGAAGTGGTGACCAGGCGCCTGTGGGCGGAAGCCGGCGTGCGCGTCGTGCCGGGCCGCTATCTCGCCCGCGAGCAGGCGGACGGATCGAACCCGGGCGCGGACTTTATCCGCGTCGCGATGGTGCAGAACAACGAGACGACGGCGGAAGCGCTGCATCGTCTCGTCGAATTGTTGGGGTGATGCGCATGATACCGAAAAGTGGAAACCGGTTTTCGGATCAGATCATGCGCAAAGGAAAAAACTAGCTCATGCCGGCAGCGGATCGCAGCCTCGATATCGTCGCCTTCGTCACCGAGCATTTTCGGGACATCATGCGGCGTCGGCTGCGCGAGCTCGCGGGCCTGGCGCTGATCACGATCGCCCTGCTCGGCGCCATCGCGCTCGCCACCTGGTCGGTGCAGGATCCGTCGCTCAGCCACGCCACACACAAGCCGATCGCCAATCTGCTCGGCTATCCCGGCGCCATCTTCTCCGATCTGGCGACGCAATTGCTCGGCCTCGGTGCCGTGCTGCTGCTGGCGCCGGAAGCGCTGCTCGGCTGGCGGTTGCTGGCGCATCAAGAGCTCGGCGAGAAATGGCGCGGGCTGCTCTGGATCCTAACGACGCTGCTCGCCGCCGCCTTCGCCTCGACGCTACCGGTGCTCAGCACTTGGCCGCTGCCGACCGGCCTCGGCGGCGTATTCGGCGACGCCATCCTGCGTGTGCCGGCCGCGCTCGCCGGCGGCACGCTCGACGGCATCAGCGCGCTGATCGCGTCGATCGTCTTCGGCTTCGCCACTTTGTTCACGCTGCTCGCCGCCTCCGGCCTGCGCGTCTTCCGTAAGCCGGGCGCCGCGGCTGAAGAAGCCGACGAGGACGTCGAACACGACGGCGAGGACGACGAGGAAGAAGCCGATCGTGCCTCACCGTGGCTCGGCATGATCGCGCATGCGCTGCTCAGCCTGAAGGCGCGGCTGATGCTGGTGCTGCGGCCGAGCCCGCGCACCAAAGTAGCCGCTCCCGGGGCACGGCAGGAGCCGCGCTTCGGCGGTCTGAGCCGCGTCGCCGCGCCGAGCATGGCGCCCGAAAGCGACGAGGACTACGAAGACGGCGAAGAGGAAGAAGAAGCACCGGCGCCACGCAAGCGCGCCGCGGCCGTGCCGAAGGCGCCCGCGCGCAAGTCCGGTTCCGGCTTCGCCCTGCCCTCGCTCAATTTGCTGGCGGCGCAGAAGGCGTCCGAGCGGTCGCAGATGCCGAAGGACGTCATCGACGCCAATGCCACGGCGCTCGAGAGCGTGCTGCAGGACTTCGGCGTGCGCGGCGAGATCATCAATGCGCGGCCCGGCCCGGTGGTTACGCTGTACGAGCTGGAGCCGGCGCCCGGCATCAAATCGTCGCGCGTCATCGGACTGGCCGACGACATCGCCCGCTCGATGAGCGCGGTGTCGGCACGCGTCGCCGTCGTCTCCGGGCGCAACGCCATCGGCATCGAATTGCCGAACCCGATGCGCGAGAAGGTGTACCTGCGCGAGCTGCTCGCCGGCAAGGATTACACCGAGACCGCGGTCAAGCTGCCGCTCTGCCTCGGCAAGACCATCGGCGGCGAGAGCGTCATCGTCGACCTTGCCCGCATGCCGCATCTGCTCATTGCCGGCACCACCGGCTCCGGCAAGTCGGTCGCCATCAACACCATGATCCTGTCGCTGGTCTACAAATTGCGGCCCGACCAGTGCCGGCTGATCATGGTCGATCCGAAGATGCTCGAACTGTCCGTCTACGACGGCATCCCGCATCTGCTCACGCCCGTCGTCACCGATCCGAAGAAGGCGGTGGTCGCGCTCAAGTGGGCCGTGCGCGAGATGGAGGGCCGCTACAAGAAAATGTCGAAGCTCGGCGTGCGCAACATCGACGGCTATAACGCGCGCGTCGCCGAGGCGAAGACCAAGGGCGAGCAGCTCACGCGCACGGTGCACACCGGCTACGACAAGGAATCAGGCGAAGCGATCTACGAGAAGGAGGAGCTCGATCTCGAGCCGCTTCCGTTCATCGTGGTCATCGTCGACGAGATGGCGGACCTGATGATGGTCGCCGGCAAGGACATCGAAGGCGCGATCCAGCGGCTGGCGCAGATGGCGCGCGCCGCCGGCATCCACGTCGTCCTCGCCACGCAGCGCCCCTCGGTCGACGTCATCACCGGCACGATCAAGGCGAACTTCCCGACCCGCATCTCCTTCCAGGTCACCTCAAAGATCGACAGCCGCACCATCCTCGGCGAGCAGGGCGCCGAACAGCTGCTCGGCCAGGGCGACATGCTCTATATGGCCGGCGGCGGCCGCATCAGCCGCGTGCACGGCCCGTTCTGCTCTGACGACGAGGTCGAGAAGGTCGTGCGGCATCTGAAGTCGCAGGGCATGCCGGACTACCTCGAGGAAGTCACGAAGGATGACGATCTGGAAGGCGAGGACGGCGCAGTGTTCGATGCGACCGGCATGGGCATGGCCGAAGGCGGCGACCTCTACAGCCAGGCTGTTGCCGTGGTGAAGCGCGACCGCAAGGCCTCGACCTCCTACATCCAGCGCCGGCTGCAGATCGGCTACAATCGCGCCGCCACGCTGATGGAGCGGATGGAGAACGATGGCATCGTCGGCCAGCCCAACCACGCCGGAAAGCGCGAAATCCTGATTCCGGAAGAGGGCGATTTCGAGCGGTAGCGGCCCGAAAATCGGCGGAGCCGGTGGCGGCTGCCGGGGTCGACGCTGTGACGACAAGGACACTGCAATTCATCGCGTCGCCGCGCGAATCAGCGCATGATTCGGCCGGGTCGCGAAATAGCCACAGCCCGTCTCTATAGGCGGGCCGATTGAACTCGGGGCGCGAGGTGGAGAGCGGGATGGCGGGATGGGATACAGCGCGGACCGGCCGGGCCCTGGCCGTGGTGGCCTTGGTGGCGCTGACCGCCGCACCGGCGCTGGCCGATTCCGTACCGCTGCCGCGCCCGCGCCCGCACCGCGTCCTGTACACCGGCTCGGTGCCGTCACTGCCGCCGGCGGCGTTGCGCGCTCGCGCCCAGGCCACCGCGGCGCAGGCCGCACCGGCGCAGCAGCCGCAACCGGCGCCAAATCCGGTTTCCAATCCGTTCGCCGCCTTGCTCGGCAAGCCGGGCTCGACCACCGCGCTCACGCCCGAGCAGCGTTCGATCATCGAACGGGTCGATACTTATCTTTCGACGGTGCAGACGCTGACCGGCAAGTTCGTGCAGATCGGCCCGGACGGCGGCCGCTCGACCGGCCTTTTCTATCTGTCAAAGCCGGGCCGCGTGCGGTTCGAATATGACAGCCCCAACCCGACCGAGCTCGTCGCCGACGGACAGTCGGTGGTGGTGCGCGACCGCAATCTGGGCACCCAGGACGTCTACCCGCTGTCGCAGACGCCGCTGCGCTTCCTGCTCGCCGATCACGTCGACCTGATGAAGGATACCAACCTTGTCGCGGTCTACGCCGACGACGTGTTCGTCACGGTGGTGGTCGAGGAGAAGAACGCGCTGGTCGGCACCAGCCGGCTGATGATCATGTTCGACGCCAAGGACATGCAGCTCAAGCAGTGGACCGTCACCGACCCGCAGGGCTACGACACCACCGTCGCCGTCTACAATCTCGACTCGAGCAAGAAGCTCAATCCGTCGATGTTCCGCATCGACTACACGAATTACCATAACTAGCAGTCCGGAGGTTTTGCACAGCCGGCGCGGAGGCGTGGCAAAGCCGCGCCCGACGGCCTAAATTCGCGACATGCCCCTCAAGATCACCACCTGGAACATCAACTCCGTCCGCCTGCGCATCAATCTGGTCGCCAAATTCATCAAGTCGGCGCGCCCGGATGTGATCTGCCTGCAGGAGACGAAATGCCCGGACGATGCCTTCCCGCTCAAGCGCTTCAAGCGGCTCGGCTACGAGCACGCCGCGCTCAACGGCCAGAAGGGCTACCACGGCGTCGCCATCCTCTCGCGCGTGCCGTTCGAAACCGTCGACAAACAGGACTTCTGCGGCAAGACCGACTGCCGCCACATCTCGGTCGTGCTCGGCGAAAAGGCCGGGCTGAAGGATCCCGTCACGCTGCATAATTTCTACGTGCCGGCCGGCGGCGACGAGCCCGATCCGGAGGTCAATCCGAAGTTCGAGCACAAGCTGTCGTTCCTCGACGAGATGCAGGCGCATATGGGTCTGCGCCCGGCGCGCCGGCAGCGCGCCATTCTCGTCGGCGACCTCAACGTCGCGCCGCTCGAGCACGACGTCTGGAGCCATAAGCAAATGTTGAAAGTGGTCTCGCACACGCCGGTCGAGTGCGAGAAGCTCAACGCCGCGCGCAAGGCCGGCGAATGGATCGACACGATGCGCGTGCTCACGCCGGAACCGGAGAAGCTTTACACGTGGTGGAGCTATCGCGCGATGGACAACTGGCGCGCCTCCGATCGCGGCCGCAGGCTCGATCACATCTGGACATCCGACGCGATCGCCGGCGAGGTGTCGAAGATCACGGTGGCGAAGGATTATCGCGGCGCCGAGCGCCCGTCCGACCACGTGCCGGTCACGGCACGGGTAGAAGTGTAGACACTCGTATCCCGGGCGCAGCGCGGCATGAAATGACGCGCTGCAGACCCGGGACCGTACCGAACTCCGCGCTTGCGACGGTCCCGGATCTGCGGCGCATCACTGCGTGCTGCACCGCGTCCGGGACACGCGTTCCTACTTGTCCAGCTTGCGCCGCACCGCGCCGAGGTCCTTGGTCCACGCCTGCAGGCGCGCGGCCATGATGTCCCGCATTTTCTCGGCGGCGGCGGGATAGCCTTCCAGCATCTTGCGGAACAGATTGCGCGACAGACGGATGACCACAGTCGGCTCTTTCGCGATTGCCGTCGACGGCGAAACGACATCGGTGATCAGCGCCAGTTCGCCGACGAGCGTACCGGGCCCGACGGTGTATTCGCGCCCTTCCGAAAACGTGCCCGGCTCAAGCAGCAGCGAGCCGCGCTGCACCACATAGGCGCCGTCGGCCACCTCGCCGGCGTAATAGAGCACGGCGCCGCTCGGCAGGCTGCGCGTCTCGGCGCCGATCGCCAGCACACGTAGCGCCTGCGCGCCGAGCGCAGCCAGCGTCGGCACCTGCTCGAAGAAAGCGATGTCGTCTTCGAGGCCCATCCTACACCGTCATTCCGGGGCGCGTGCGCAGCACGCGAGCCCGGAATCCAGAGCCACAGCAAGGGCTCTCGTGTTGCATTCTGGATTCCGGGTTCGTACGCCCGCGGCCTGCGGCCGCAGTCGCGCGCCCCGGAATGACGGAAAAACTTATCACGGCACCAGCTTGTAGCCGCCGGACTCGGTGACCAGGATCTGCGGCAGCGCGGCGTCTTTCTCGACCTTCTGCCGCAGGCGGTAAATGTGGGTCTCCAGCGTGTGCGTGGTGACGCCGGAATTGTAGCCCCACACTTCCTGCAGCAGCGTCTCGCGCGACACCGGCTTTTGCCCGGCGCGATAGAGATAGCGCAGGATCGCCGTCTCCTTCTCGGTGAGGCGCACCTTGCCGCCCTTCGGATTGAGCAGGATCTTGGAACTCGGGCGGAACGTGTACGGGCCGATGGTGAAGACCGCGTCCTCGCTCGCCTCATGCTGGCGCAGTTGCGCGCGGATGCGCGCGAGCAGCACGGCGAAGCGGAACGGCTTGGTGACGTAGTCGTTGGCGCCCGATTCCAGCCCGAGAATGGTGTCGGAATCGGTATCGTGGCCGGTGAGCATGATGATGGGCGACTTGAAGCCGTTCTTGCGCAGGATGCGCACCGCCTCACGGCCGTCGACGTCGGGCAGGCCGACGTCCATGATCACCAGGTCGACCTGGCCATTGCGCGCCGCCTGCACGCCTTTGGTGCCGCTATCGGCCGAGATCGGCTCGAATTCCTCGTGCAGCGCCAGCTGTTCGACCAGCGCCTCGCGCAGCTCGGCGTCGTCGTCGACAATCAGGATCGTGCGCTTATTGGCCATGATTGGACGGCCCCCAGAGGGGCGCGGGGCCCCATTTCCAACGGTTCGGACCGGCAGTAGAGCATTCGGCGGTCCAAGAGCAAGGGCGAACTGGTATTGAGCACCGTCCCAACGCGCTGATTCGGGGCTGAAGGCAGACGATGCGGCGGCAAACACTGTCCCATATCCGGGTCCGCAAGAAGCCGGGCGACCCCCGACGCGGCTGGCTGACTGCTGGGCCATTGGCCCTGCCGGTGGCGCTTGGGCGTGGCGGCATGAAAGCCAACAAGCGCGAGGGCGACGGCGGTACCCCGTGCGGGGTGTTCCGGCCGAAGCGGCTGTGGTGGCGGGGCGACCGGCACGCTCGGCCAATGACCCAGTTGCCGGTCCGCCGCATCGGCCGCGACGACGGCTGGTGCGAGGATCCGCGCGACCGCCATTACAACCAGCCGGTCCGGGTTCCGGCGGGTCGTTCAGCGGACCGGCTGACCCGCGCCGACGGGCTGTACGACTTCATCGTCGAGATCGACCACAACACCCATCCGCGCGTGGCCGGCCGAGGCAGCGCCGTGTTCATCCACGTCGCCCGGCCCGGCTTCGCGCCGACCGCCGGCTGCATCGCGCTGGATACCAGGACACTGCGCCGGCTGCTGGCGCGGCTCGGGCCGCGCACGCGGATCCACGTCGGTTAGCTCGGGTTGTCGAGGCTGAAGGTCTCCGAGCGGTCGTCATAGGCGAAGGCCTCGGCGAAGCGCGCCCAGGCGACGACGCAACGCAACGTGCCCTCCGCCGCCTCCTCGGCCATATGGTCCTCGAGTTCGTCGACGAAGCGCCGCTTCGGGGCTTCGTGCTGGGCGCGATCCTGCAGCACGCGGCGGATATGCGCCGCCAGCGGCACATAGGCGAGCAGCTGCCGTTGAAACAGCTTCTTGCGGTCGTCGACACCCGACTCGGCAAATTGCTTGCCGGCATCGGTCAACTTGATGTCGCCGCCCTCGACTTCGGCGAAGCGCAATAGCTGCAGCGCCTCGGCGATCGGGAACAGGTCGTCGACCTCCATCTGCAGCGTGCTGGCGATGACCGGCAGGTCGGCCTCGCCGTTGTAGGGCGCGCCCGCGAGCGCCTCGATCAGACCGGCGAGCGCATTGGCCGACACGCGCGGCAGCACCATCTCGATGCCCATGCCGGCGAAGCGGTCCGGCGCGGCGCGCGGCGCCGGCGCTTGCCGCGCGGTGAGCGCGACGTAGATGCGTTCGACCAGGTCGCGGAACGCCGGTTCGACACGGCTGCGCGGATGCGGCAGGTCGACTTTGATTTCCTCGATGATGTGGCCTGGATTGCGCGAGAACACGAGAATGCGATCGCACATCAGCACCGCCTCCTCGATGTTATGCGTCACCAACAAGACGCCCTTGATCGGCAATTTGCCTTCGATCCACAGGTCGAGAAAGTCGGTGCGCAGCGTTTCCGCCGTCAGCACGTCGAGCGCCGAAAACGGCTCGTCCATGAGCAGGATGTTGGGATGCACAACGAGCGCGCGCGCAAAGCCCACGCGCTGGCGCATGCCGCCGGACAATTCGCGCGGATAGGCCGACTCGTAGCCATCGAGACCGATCAGATCGATGCCGGCGAGCGCACGGCGGCGGATTTCCGCTTCCGGCAGACCGAGCGCCTCGAGACCGAGCTCGACATTCTCAAGAACGGTGAGCCAGGGAAACAGGGCGAAACTCTGGAACACCATGGCGATGCCGGGCGCCGGTCCGATGACCGGCTGGCCGCGATAGATGACGCTGCCCGACACCGGCCGCGCCAGTCCGGCGATGAGGCGCAGCAGTGTCGACTTGCCCGAGCCTGAGCGGCCCAGCAGACCGACGATCTCGCCATCCTTCAGCGTGAGATTGATATCGTCGAGCACGAGCAGGTCTTCGCCGTCGGCCTTCGGGAAAGCCTGACAGCACGACCGGATCTGCAGCAATGCGTCGCTCATGGACCCGCTCCTATCATTCGAGCCGGAATTTCCGCTCTGCGTACCAATAGAGTGGCCGCCAGAATGCGCGATTGATGACAACGACGTAAAAAGACATCACGGCAACGCCGAGCACGATGCGATGGAAATCACCGGCGTCTGTCGCCTGCGCGATGTAGGCGCCGAGACCGAACGCCTCCAGCCTGGTGTGGCCCCAGCTCGCAACCTCGGCGACGATGCTCGCGTTCCACGAGCCGCCCGAAGCGGTGATCGCGCCGGTCAGGTAGTAGGGAAACACGGCGGGCAGCGCGATCTTCTTCCACCACAGCCAGCCGCGAATTTGCAGGTTGGTACCGACGTCGCGCATCTCCGACGGGATTGCCGCCGCGCCGGCAATGACATTGAACAAGATGTACCACTGCGTACCCAGGATCATCAGCGGGCTGAGCCAGATGTTCGGATCGATCTTCAGCAGCACGATCGCCGACACCGCGATGGGGAAGAGCACGTTGGCGGGAAAGGCCGCCATGATCTGCACCACCGGCTGCACCAGTTGCGCGACCCGCGGCCGCATGCCGACCATCACGCCGACGGGAACCCAGATCAGCGTGGCCGCCGCGATCAGGATGATGACGCGCGCGAGCGTGGCGAGGCCGAGCAGCAGCGCGCGGCCGACCTCCTGCAGTGAAATGCTGCCCGACACGAAGCTCGCCACCCGCCAGATGGCATAGACGGCGAGCGCGGCGACACAGCCGTTCCACAGCCAGTCGGCCCAGCGACCGAGCTTCAGCTTCGGCCGCGGCGCCCGACTGGAGGCTTCGGAGCGCGAAGGCTTGAAGGTGCGGCGCCACAGCCGGTCGAGCGGGTCGGTCAGAGTGGCCACGACGCCCGAACGGCGCAGCACGTCGAGCACCCACGAGCGGGGCGGCATGACGCCGGACTGCTGCTCGAAGCGGAAACGATCGGCCCACGCCACCAGCGGCCGGAACAGCAGCTGGTCGTAGAGCAGGATCACCACCAGCATTGCCGCGATCGCCCAGACGATCGCGGCGAGATCCTCCTTGGCGATGGCCAGCGCGATGTACGAGCCGATGCCAGGTAACGTGACCGTGGTCTTGCCGACGCTGATCGCTTCCGACGCCACGACGAAGAACCAGCTGCCGGACATCGACACCATCATGTTCCAGATCAGCTGCGGCATGGCGAAGGGGACTTCGGCGCGCCAGAACTGCATCCAGCGCGACAGCCTGAACACGCGCGAGGCTTCGAGCAGTTCCACCGGCACGGTGCGCAGCGACTGGTAGAACGAAAAGGCCATGTTCCAGGCCTGGCTGGTGAAGATCGCGAACACCGCTGCGAATTCCGCACCGAGCACGCGGCCCGGCGCCAGCGACATGAAGAAAACCACCGTCACCGAGATGAAGCCGAGAATCGGCACCGACTGCAGGATGTCGAGTAGCGGCACCAGCAGGGTCGCTGCGCGCCGGCTCTTCGCCGCCCAGGTCGCGTAGGTGAAGGTGAACAGCAGTGAAAACACCAGCGCGACCAGCATGCGCAGCGTCGTGCGCGCGGCGTATTCGGGCAGGTGCTGCGGCGCCAGCGACAGCGGCGTCGTCTCCAGCTCGGTCAGCGGCTGCAGCAGGTGCCGGCTCGCCTCCCCGACGAACACCAAAAGGCCGAGCACGAGCAGGACGGCGAGCATGTCCCAGTGCGTGAACCGGCGCGGGCCGTGCTCGACCGAGATTGGAATGGTGCCGCGCATGGCTTGGCGACTACCCTGCTACGCGCGCCATACGTATACGTTGGCGCTGCGCCTTGCGGCAAAGATGATGCGCGGGAGCGTCATGGCTCACCTCCGGTTCGAAGCGACCGCGAGGCGAGCGAGCGTCGGGACTAGACCCTGATCTCGTTCAGCCGACGGGATCGCCCGATGACGGCGTGCTTGATTTGAAGGGACGCCTCGGTAGCCGACATGCCGGCTGCCGTGGCGCGACTAGGGTAGCTGTCCATTTTGTCCTGATGCGATTTGTTCGAAGGGCGTTCGAACGTTTTGGCCGTACGCCCGGGCCCAGATGCTGTCAAGAAAAATTGGCCCTCATTGCAAGATGATGTCGTGCCTTGCAGGCACGCGCACATGCGCACCGCGCGGCGAGAGACGAGCGACAGTCGTTTCGTCTCATGCCCGCGTCGGCGGCGACGCGGCTGCGCCGTCGCCGATATCCCTGCGCGAGGATTCTTCAGGCGGCCAATGAGTCGGTCGCCTCCGGCGCCACCGTCCTTGCAGGCCGCCCCACGCCTACCCCCACGGCGCGACCGGCTCGTCCCTAAGTACGGACAATTGCCGGATTAAGCTGCGGGTAAGCATAAGTCCTGCTCGGTCGAATGTTCGGAATGCCATAAAGACTGCGGCAACCTCGCGCCGGTAACGTCGCATATACGCGGCGTAATTTTCGGGCGACCAATGGATATTCCTGCGACTTCGAGCAATCCGCAGCCGTTGCGCTCCACATCGGAGGCGACCGGCCGTGTCGCCGCCGTCACCGGCGCGACGGCGACCATCGAGCTCACCGGCCGCGCGCTCGGCGCCGACAGCCCGACCGTCGGCAAGTTCATGGGCATTTCCACCGCCAAGGCGATGATCATCGGCTTGATCACCGAGGTCGGCGAGCAGGCAGCCGCCGGCCTGTCGCGCAGCGACGTGCGCAAGGTGGCGCGCCTCGACCTGATCGGCGAGATCGTGGCCACGCGTTTCTCGCGCGGAGTCACGGAATACCCGACCATCGGCGACAGCGTCGCGATGCTCGGCGAGCGCGACCTGCGCCTCATCTACGGCGGCGCGAGCAGCGATCGTGCGCAGATCGGCACGCTGCAGCAGAACCAGAACATCGCCGTCCACATGGATATCGATCATCTGGTTAGCCGCCACTTCGCCATCCTCGGCGCCACCGGCGTCGGCAAGTCGAGTGGCGTCGCCATCATCCTGCAGAAAATTCTGGAGACGCGGCCCAACCTGCGCATCTTCCTGGTCGATCCGCACAACGAATACGGCCGCTGCTTTGGCGAGCGCGCGCAGGTGCTCAATCCGCGCAACCTGCGCCTGCCTTTCTGGCTGTTCAATTTCGAGGAGACGGTCGACGCCTTCTTCGGCGGCCGTCCCGGCATCGAGGAAGAAGTCGAGATCCTCTCCGAAGTCATCCCGCTGGCAAAAGCGGCCTATCTCCAGTATCGCAGCAATCCGAACGACCGCAGCCTGGCCAAGCGGCGCGACCCGAAAGATGCCGGCTTCACCGCCGACACGCCGGTGCCGTACCGCATCGAGGATTTGATCGCGCTGCTCGACGAGCGCATGGGCAAGCTCGAGAACCGCTCCCGCGCCGTCGTCTATCACAAGCTGATCGGCCGCATTCAGACGTTCCGCAATCATCCGCGCTACGCCTTCATGTTCGAGAACGCGAACATCGGCGGCGACACGATGGCGGAGATCATCGGCACACTTTTCCGCCTGCCGCCCGACGGCAAGCCGATGACGATCATGCAACTCGCCGGCTTCCCGGCCGAGGTGATCGACTCGGTCGTGTCGGTGCTTTGCCGCATGGCTTTCGACTTCGGTCTGTGGAGCGACGGCGTCGCCCCGCTGCTGTTCGTCTGCGAGGAAGCGCACCGCTACGCGCCGGCCGACAAGAAGATCGGCTTCGGCCCGACGCGGCGCGCGCTGTCGCGCATCGCCAAGGAAGGCCGCAAATACGGCGTCTTCCTTGGCCTGGTCACGCAGCGGCCGGCGGAAATCGACCCGACCATCATCTCGCAGTGCTCGACCCTGTTCGCGATGCGCCTGTCGAACGACCGCGACCAGGAACTGATCCGTTCGGCGGTGTCGGATGCCGCGGCCAATCTGTTGTCGTTCATCCCCTCGCTCGGCACGCGCGAAGTGTTCTGCTTCGGCGCCGGCGTGGCGCTGCCGACGCGCATGCGCTTCGCCGAGCTGCCGGCCGAGATGCGGCCGAACAGCGAAGCCTCCGGCAACACGCGCTCGGATGCCGGCAGCGGCATGAACAAGGATCTGCTGACGTCGGTGATCGAGCGCTGGCGCAGCGCCAGCATGAGCCATCGCATGGGTGACGTCGAGGACGAGTACGGCTCGCCGCCCGACGCGCCGAGCCTGCAGCCGCAAATGCCGCCGCAGCCGGCCTATGCGCCGCCGCAGCCGCAGCCTGCTTATCAGCCTGCCGCCGCCGCGGCGCCGCAGCCGAGCGCGCTGCGTTCGAGCCTCCTGAAGAAGCCGCTCGACGCTTCGCTCGGCAGCAACCCGCCGAACATGCCGAGATTCAACAGGTAGTTAGGCATCTTTCGATTTGCCTCGCCAATTTGAGCCGACTCAGACAGCTCCGTCGCGCTAGGATGCCCCCTTCAAGGAGGGGCGTATCCTACCGCGGAGGCGGGATCATAACATCCCTGGGATATTTTTTTTATACGCCTGGCATATTGACATAACACGCCTGGCTACTTTAAAGAAGAGTTTCAGAGTCGAACCCGGGGGAGCCAAATCATGTTTCCGAAGAATCAGGACCTGCCCACGCCGCTTGGAACGCTGGACGAAGTTTTGGATACGGGAGATTCATCCGAAAAGCCCTTCAAGGTCTTCATCGGCCACAACCTGGGCAACCGAACCTTTCTGATGCTTATGCCAATGCACGAGTTCTATGGGATGTCCGAGGTCGCCAATGACCCCACGCGTGACGGGGAAAGTTTGGCGCAACGGAAACTCGATCCCGCCCACGCGCACAAGCTGGCCATTTACCTCTTGAAGGGTCTCGTCTCGGCCGCCATCGATCGACGAGAAATCTTAAATAAGGATACGAACCCGGTTCTGAACGAGCTGATGAGTAAGCTCGGCCGGCAGCCCTACATGTCCATCCAACCGCTCGTCGTGAACATTCGCGGCTGCAATCCTCGCGGCGCCGATATCCGCGGCGATCGAATGATGGACAAGCGCACCGACGAAACCGCAGCCTTTAAGGTATTTCTGTCGCAGCGCTATGTCTTGTGGGTCGTTGATGGCCAGCACCGTCGAATGGCCATGGAAATGGTTTTCAAATTCCTTGAGCAGCTTCGAATCGCTCGCTCCTATCCAAAGAAAGGGAGCCTGCTCAGTTTCGACGAAGGCAAGATGCTTACAGCTGAAGAGCTACAGGCGTGGGAAGAGTGTTTCGAGGTCGCTCGTACCTATTGCACTCTTCAACTCGAAGTGCATCTCGGCCTTAATCCCGATGAGGAGAGACAACTTTTCCACGACCTAAATCGCCTTGGGAAGAAGGTGGATACAAACCTTGCGCTTCAATTCGACAACTCGAATCCGATCAACCTGTTCATCAAAGATCGATTAATCAACGGGCTTGGCATCGAAGCCTCAGAGACGGATGTAAAGAATTGGAACGATGATGAGGGCCGCGTACCCAGAAAAGATATTGTCGCGGTGAACGCAATACTTTTCTTAAACAAGACGAACATTAGCAGTGCTGTTCCGACCTTGGTCGATGATAAAGCTGAGATTGCCTATAGATTCTGGACAGCGGTTCGTGCGATTCCGGGATTTGGCGAAGATAAGGCGAGGATGAAGACGGTAGCTGCCCAGCCTGTCGTGCTGAAGGCATTAGCTAAGCTGGTCTTCGATTTCAGCTTTAGCAATCGCAAGCCGGAGAATGGAGACGAGCTAACAGAAAAGTTGCTCTCTGGGCTGACCGATATCGATCTCAGCCACGATAATTTTATGTGGCGTTACTACGAGCTCTCGCCCGAGGAGCGGCAGGTCCACGGCTTGACGGGTCTTACCGATTACTTGCCTGCTGAAGAAGGCGGCAATCGCGATATCGGAAGTTTCCAAGGCGGGTTCATGCGCTTTGGTGCCAAGCACAACGACATCTACCCGATCATCGGAGACATGATTCGGTGGAGGCTCGGCCTGCCGTCCAGACGTGAATCGGCCCAGGACAACGCTAACAAGGCCGCCGCCTGACTCCGCTACAGTTGCAGATGGCAGTTCCGGTTTCGATGCTGGGTGAGGGGGCCGCCCCCTCACCCATTCTTTTGTTTTGCGAGGCTGCGGCCTCCCTTTCCCACAGGGGGAGAAGGCACGATTACCAGCCTCGCAACGCCTGGCGGGACGACAAACGCTACTTCACACCCACCACATCGATCAGCGCCGACATGCCGCCGTGGCCCGCGCCTTCAAAGATCTCGGCGTCGTATTCGCGGATGTCGAGCGACGAGAAATCGCCGAATTCCTGCTGCAGCAGCTCGCGCGTGTACAGGTTCTCGAGCACCGACGGCCCCCCGGTCTTGTAGTCGAGCTGCTTCGGCCCGTAGCCCTCGAGCAGCAACAAGCCGCCGGGCTTCAGTGTGCGTTTGATGCCGGCGAAGATCTTCGCGCGCTCCGCCGGTGTGGCGAATTGAAAGAAAATAGCGACCACGACATCGAAGGCCTCCGGCGGATAGTTCCACGTGATCACGTCCGCCTGTTCGGTGCGGATCGGCACGCCGCGCGCCGCCGCCAGCTTGCGCGCCTTGGCCTGCCCGTTGGGCGAGAAGTCGAGCGAGAGAACGTCGAGGCCCTGCTCGGCGAGGAAGACGCCATTCCGCCCTTCGCCGTCGGCGATCGACAACGCGGTCTGACCCTTGCGCAGCCGATGCGCCTGGCTCTTGAGAAACAGGTTCGGCTCGGTACCGAACCGGTAGTCCTCGCCGGCGAAGCGGTCCTGCCAGCGTTCCAACTCGCTCATGTCCGTCCTCCAAAAATGGCGCTGCCGACACGCACATGCGTCGCGCCCATGGCGATGGCGGACGCGAAGTCCGCGCTCATGCCCATCGACAGCAATTCAAGTCCGTTGCGCCGGGCGATCTTCGCCAGCAGCGCGAAATGCGGCCCCGGCGCTTCGCCGACCGGCGGAATGCACATCAGTCCCGAAATCGCCAGGCCGTAGGTGCCGCGGCATGCGGCGATAAACGCGTCGGTTTCCTCCGGCAGCACGCCGGCCTTCTGCGGCTCGGCGCCGGTGTTGACCTGCACGAACAAGGTCGGCGACTTGCCCTGCTTCTCGATTTCCCTGGCCAGCGCCGCGCACAGGCTTTCGCGGTCGACCGAATGGATGGCGTCGAACAGCGCCACCGCTTCCTTCGCCTTGTTCGACTGCAGCGGCCCGATGAGGTGCAGCGATATGCCGGCGTGCTTCGCCATCAGCGGCGGCCACTTGGCCTTCGCCTCCTGCACGCGGTTTTCGCCGAACACGCGCTGGCCGCTCGCGATCACCGGCTCGATCGCCTCGGCGGGAAACGTCTTCGACACCGCGACGAGCGTCACCGACGCCGGATCGCGGCCGGCATCCTTGCAGGCGCGCGCGATCTCGGCGCGGACGTGTTCCAATCCTGTGCTGCTGTCGCTGCTCATAGTCAGATGAACGGCCGCGGCCGCCGCGGCTTCACGTCCTCGCCGGCGATTTCGACCAGCGCGGCGCGGTCGATCAACTGGAAGACGCGGTCCTTCCAGCGCACCGCGTTCGACGCCAGCAGGCGCTTGAGCGTCTTGTTGGTGTGCACCAGCGACATGCCGAGCGTGTCGGCAAGATGCTGCTGCGTGAACGGAAACTGAATGCTGTTGTCGCGCACCAGCCCGGCCTCCTCGGCGCGCACATAAAGATGCAAGAGCAGATAGGCGGTGCGTTCGAGCGCGCTGCGGCGGCCGACGCTCAACAGATGCTCGTCGACCAGCTGCTCCTCGCGGGCGGCAAGCCAGGTGATGTCGAAGGCAAGCGTCGGCACGCGCGAGTAGAGGTCCCACATTTTCTGTCGCGGAAAGACGCACAAGGTCAGCGGCGTCAGCGCCTCGACCGAATGCTCCATCTCGCGCATCAGCGCGCCCTGCAGTCCGACCATGTCGGCCGGCAGCGCGTAGTTGAGGATCTGGCGGCGGCCGTCGTCGAGCATCTTGTAGCGGAACGCCCAGCCCGACAGCACCGTGTAGAGATGCTCGCTACGCATGCCCTCGCGCAGGAAGCTGGCGCCGGGCTCGACGCGCAGCTCGTCCGTCTTGAAGTCCTGCACGAACGCCAGCTCTTCCGGCGTGAACGGACGCAGGCTGTCCCGCTTGCGCAGCGGGCAGGCCTCGCATGGCGTGACGTGGCCGTTCCCCCGGCCGGACCCAAGACTCATGACTTCTCCCGCACGCTGCGGACGCCCCCGCGGGCCGGACTCATGGCAGGTTCCGCGCGCTCCGCCAACGAGGGAATTTGCGCAGCATATGTCGGAATTAAATGCCGACAGCTCGGATTCGTAGGAGAAGCCTTGTTCCATTCGTGACAGGGGATCAGCGTGAGCAAAAAGACCGCGCCGCTGGCAGGCCGGCGATGCCTGGTGCTCGACGATGAATTCCTTATCGCGCTCGACATCCAGCAGGCCCTCGAGCAGGCCGGCGCGGCCGAGGTCGTCTGCGCCGCCACT
This sequence comes from Pseudolabrys sp., assembly GCF_035943735.1. Classification (GTDB taxonomy): domain Bacteria; phylum Pseudomonadota; class Alphaproteobacteria; order Rhizobiales; family Xanthobacteraceae; genus Pseudolabrys. The sequence goes on along the minus strand of NZ_DASZBV010000008.1, from coordinate 196,309 downwards.
GTCGAAAACGCGCTGGTGAGCGTGCGCGACGGCCGCTTCGATCTCGCCGTGCTCGATCTGCGGCTTGGCCGCGCCGGCGGTAACAGCCTGCCGGTGGCGGCGGCGCTGCAGGCGACCGGCACGCCGTTCATCTTCCTGACCGGCATGAGCGGCGACGCGGAGCACACCCACGCCTACCCGGCCGCGCCGGTCGTCGAGAAGCCGTACGACGGGACGGCGCTGCTCGGCGCCGTGGCCAGGGCGCTCGACGGCGGCTGAGCGGGTCGGGCACCCGCCCGCCCGTTGACCCAACGGGGCGTTTCATGCGACCACCCGGCGCCTGAAAAGAGCCGGAAATGACTGCCGAATCGCCAAAAATCGAGCGCGCCGACCGTTACAACGCCCGCGAGGCCGAAGCCCGCTGGCAGCAGGCCTGGGACCAGGCCGGAATCTTCGCCACCAAAAACGACGACCCGCGCCCGAAATACTACGTGCTCGAGATGTTCCCCTACCCGTCGGGGCGCATCCACATGGGCCACGTGCGCAACTACACGATGGGCGACGTGGTCGCGCGCTTCAAACGCGCCATGGGCAACGCCGTGCTGCACCCGATGGGCTGGGACGCCTTTGGCATGCCGGCCGAGAACGCCGCCATGGCGCAGAAGGTGCACCCGAAGGCGTGGACCTACTCCAACATCGCGGCGATGAAGAAGCAACTGCAGTCGATGGGGCTGTCGCTCGACTGGGCGCGCGAAGTCGCGACCTGCGATCCGAGCTACTACAAGCACCAGCAGAAGATGTTCCTCGACTTCATGAAGGCGGGGCTGGTCGCGCGCGAATATCGCAAGGTGAACTGGGACCCGGTCGACCAGACCGTGCTCGCCAACGAGCAGGTGATCGACGGCCGCGGCTGGCGCTCGGGCGCGCTGGTCGAGCAGCGCGATCTCTACCAGTGGGTCTTCAAGATCAGCGACTACTCGCAGGAATTGCTCGAAGCCCTCGACACGCTCGACCGCTGGCCGGAGAAGGTCCGGCTGATGCAGAAGAACTGGATCGGCCGCTCGGAAGGGCTGCTCGTCCGCTTCATGCTCGATCCCGGCACGACGCCGAACAACGAGAACGAGCTCGAGATCTTCACCACGCGTCCGGACACCCTGTTCGGCGCCAAGTTCATGGCGATCGCGCCCGACCATCCGCTGGCCACCGCCGCGGCGAAGGATAATCCGAAGCTCGCGGCGTTTATCGAGGAGTGCAAGCACCTCGGCACCTCGCAAGCCGCGATCGACACCGCCGAGAAGCTCGGCTTCGACACCGGCATCCGCGCGATGCATCCGTTCGATGCAAACTGGAAGCTGCCGGTCTACGTCGCCAACTTCATCCTCATGGACTACGGCACCGGCGCCATCTTCGGCTGCCCGGCGCACGACCAGCGCGACCTCGATTTCGTCAACAAATACGGCCTCGGCAATACGCCGGTGGTGCTGCCGCCGAACCAGGACCCGAAGACCTTCGTCGTCACCGACGTCGCCTATGACGGCGACGGCACGATGTTCAATTCCAGGAACGGCGTCGTCGATCTCGACGGCCTGACCCCCGACAAGGCGTTCGACAAGGTCGCCAACGTGCTCGCTGCGACGACGCGCGGCAACCGGCCGGTCGCGCAGCGGCAGGTGAATTACCGCCTGCGCGACTGGGGCATTTCGCGCCAGCGCTACTGGGGTTGCCCGATCCCGGTGATCCACTGCGAGAAGTGCGGCGTGGTGCCGGTGCCGGACAAGGACCTGCCGGTCACGCTGCCGGAGGACGTCACCTTCGACAAGCCAGGCAATCCGCTCGATCGCAATCCGGGCTTCACCAATGTGAAGTGCCCGTCCTGCGGCAGCGCCGCGCGGCGCGAGACCGACACCATGGATACCTTCGTCGACTCGTCCTGGTACTTCATTCGCTTCACCGATCCGTGGAATGAACAATCGCCGACAACGCCGGCGGTCGCCAACAGGTGGATGCCGGTCGACCAGTACATCGGCGGCATCGAGCACGCGATCCTGCATCTCCTCTACTCGCGCTTCTTCACGCGCGGCATGAAGAAGTGCGGCTACGTCGGCATCGACGAGCCCTTCGCCGGCCTGTTCACGCAGGGCATGGTCGTGCACGAGACCTACCGCACCAGGAGCGGCGAGTGGGTCGAGCCGTCGAAGGTGGCGATCGAAGGCATGGGCGAGGCGCGCACCGCCACGCTCATCGGCTCCGGCGAGCCGATCGAGATCGGCTCGATCGAGAAGATGTCGAAGTCGAAGAAGAACACGGTCGATCCCGACGACATCATCGCCGCCTACGGCGCCGACACCGCGCGCTGGTTCATGCTGTCCGATAGTCCCCCGGATCGCGACGTGATCTGGACCGAGGAAGGCGTGCAGGGCTCGTGGCGCTTCGTGCAGCGTCTGTGGCGTCTCGTCGGCGAGATCGCGAATGTCAGCGGGCCACAGAGCCGCCCGGCGACATTTGGTCCGCAAGCTGAAATGGTCCGCAAGGCCGCGCACCGCGCCCTTGCCAACGTCTCCGACGACATCGCCAGGCTGCGCTTCAACCGCTGCGTCGCCCACATCTATGAATGCGCCAATGCGCTGTCCGACGCGATCGGCCACATCGAGACGGCGCCGGCGCCCGATCTTTCTTGGGCGCTGCGCGAGGCCGGCGACATCCTGGTGCGGCTCTTCCACCCGATGATGCCGCATCTGGCCGAGGAGTGCTGGGCCGCGCTTGGCCACAAGAGCCTGGTCGCCACCGAATCCTGGCCCGAAGTGGAGCGGGCGCTGCTGGTCGAGAGCACGATTTCCCTGCCGGTGCAGGTCAACGGCAAGAAGCGCGGCGAGGTCACCGTCCCGCGCGAGGCCGGAAAAGACGAGATCGAGGCTGCCGTTCTGGCCCTGGATGCGGTAGAAAAGGAGCTGGCCGGACGCCGCCCGAAGAAGGTCATCATCGTCCCGCAGAGGATCGTCAATGTGGTCGTTTGATCGCCGAATCGTCCTCCGTATGGGCCTCGTCGCCGTCCTCGGCGGCCTGACCGCCGGCTGCTTCCAGCCGATGTACGGCGACAGCAGGGTCGTGCCGACGGCGGGGCTGACCGACAAGCTCGGCGCCGTCGATGTCCTGCCGATTACCCCGCCGAAGGGCACACGCCTCGCCCGCGTCGGCGTCGAGGTGCGCAACGACCTGATCTTCAATCTGACCGGCGGCGGGCCGGCGCAGACGGCGGCCTATGAACTGAAGGTGCAACTGTCCTCGACCCAGCAGCAGGTCATCGTCGACATCAATTCGGGGCGCCCGGATATTCAGGAATACAGCGTCAACGCGTCCTACACGCTCACCGACATCGGCACGGGCAAGACCGTCGTCTCCGGCAGCACGTTCGGGCGCGTCTCGTACAACATCCCGGGTCAGCAGCAGCGCTTCGCCGGCGAACGCGGCCTGCGGGACGCCGAGAACCGCGCGGCGGGTGTCGTCGCCGACAACATCCGCACGCGCCTCGCGTCGTTCTTCGTTGCCGGGACGTGAGGGCCTCGTGCCCCGGACGCGCTGCAGCGCGCTAGCGGTGCAGCGCCCGGACACGACGCCATGGCTCATAGCGTTTCCGCACCACTCCTCGTCGCTTCAACCCGCGACGGCGTCACACTTCCCGTAATCGACGTCACCGATCCGCGCTTCGCCGTGCCGGACGATGCCGCCAGCCTTGCGCGCCTGTTCGCCCAAGCGAGCGCGGAGGAACAGCGCAACCGGCGTCTGCCGAAATTCATCATGCGCTTCCTGCTCAAGCGCGCGGCGAAGCGCTCGCTGCTCGTACGCGCGCTGTTCGGCGGCGAAGGCTCGTTCCTCGACGGCATTACCACTTATGTGATGAAGCTCGGCGCCGATCATCTGCCGCCGCCGTTCGACAGCGCGGTCGACAAGCGCGTCGCCGCGTCTGCGCAGCTCAAGCTGCTGCGTCTGCGCACGCAGCAGGTGGCAACGCTGCTCGCAGACGGAATTGGCGATGCGCTCGAGGCCGAGCCTGCCGTTCCGCTTCATCTCGTCAACATCGCCGGAGGTCCGGCGATCGACAGCATGAATGCGCTGATCCTGTTGCGGCAGCGCGGAGCCGACCTGAAACGGCCGATCGTCATCCATGTTCTCGACCAGGACGATGCCGGTCCGTTCTTCGGCAGCAATGCGCTCGCCGCGCTGACGGCCGACGGCGCGCCGCTTGCCGGTCTCGACGTCACGTTCCGGCACCGACACTACGACTGGAACGCGCCGGCCGCGCTCGAAGCCGTGCTGCACGATCTTGCCGAGTCGGGCGCCGTCGTCGCCGCTTCGTCGGAAGGCGGACTGTTCGAATACGGCAGCGACGATGCGATCGTCGGCAATCTGGCGGCGCTGCGTGCAGGCAACGTGCGTGTGGTCGCCGGTTCGGTGACCAGCAACGATGAGCGGCGCCGCCGCATGGCGACCGCGAGCCGCTTCAAGCTGATCCCGCGCGGCCTGACCGGCTTCGCGCCGCTGGCGGAACGCGGGGGCTGGCGGGTGGCGCGTACCGAAAGTGCACAGCTCAGCGAGCAGGTGCTGCTCCTACCGGCGTGATTGCCCGGCGCGCCGGCCCGCATTAGCTTCCTGCCATGACCGCCCTCAAAACCGCCGAGATCGATCGCTTCGTCGCCAGGCCCGACCCGGCCCAGCCGATCGTGCTCGTCTACGGGCCCGACGCCGGCCTGGTGCGCGAGCGCGTCGATGCACTGGTGAAAGCCTCGGTCGACGACCCGAGCGACCCGTTCAGCTTCATCCGTATCGAGGGCGACGATCTCTCCGGCAATCCCTCGCGCCTCGTCGAGGAGGCGCACACCGTGCCGCTGTTCGGTGGCCGCCGCGCCGTGCTGGTGAAGGCCGGCTCGCGCAACATCGCCGGCGCGGTCGAGCCGGTCATCGCCGCGCCGTCGCGCGAGTGCCGCATCATCATCGAGGCCGGCGACCTGAAGAAATCTTCGCCGCTGCGCGCGATGTGCGAGAAGGCGAAGGTCGCGGCGGCGCTGCCCTGCTACGCCGACAATGATGCGGCGGTGGCGCGGCTGATCGAGGAGGAACTGCGCGCCGCCGAGCTGACCATCGCGCCGGATGCGCGCACGCTGCTGGTGTCGCTGCTCGGCGGCGACCGCCTCGCCTCGCGCAATGAGATCCGCAAGCTGGCGCTCTACGCGCGCGGGCAAAGCCGCATCGAAGTGGCCGACGTGATGGCGGTGGTGGCGGACGCCTCCGCCGTGGCGCTCGACGGCGTGCTGGACGCTGCGTTTGCCGGCAAGCCGGCCGCCGTCGATGCCGAATTCGCCAAGGCGCGCGCCGACGGCTCCTCGCCGGCGGCGATTATTTCCGCCGCCATCCGCCACGTCGCCAACCTGCACCGGATGCGGCTCGCGGTCGAGGACGGCGACTCGGCGGACTTCGCCATGCAGCGCGGCGCGCCGCCGGTGCATTTCTCGCGCAAGGACATCGTCGGCCAGGCGCTGCGGCTGTGGACCGCGGCGCGGCTGGTGCGGGTGATGAGCCAGCTTGCCGATGCCTCGCTCGAGGCGCGCCGCAATGCGCCGCTCGCCGAGGCCATCGCCGAGCGCGCGCTCTTGAACATCGCGATGAATGCGCGACGGCGCGACTGAATTTACAAATTCAGCTGATAGCTGTGCGCCACCCAGCGATAGCCGGCGCCGTTGCGCTCGATGTAGCCGATGCCGGGGAACGGCATGTGGAAGCTGGCGAACATGATCTTGTCGGTGGCGAGCATGTCGAGCATGCGCTTGCGCGTGGCGACGGCCTGATCCTTCAGGTCGTCCATGTCGAAGTACCAGTCGGGCCGCTGCACCGCCATGACGAACTGCGTCAGGGTGTCGGCCGTGACCATGAAGCGCTTGCCGTCGCTCTCGATGTGGAAGGCGAGCAGGCCCGGCGAATGGCCGAAGGCCTCCACGGCGGTGATGCCGGGCACGACCTCGTCGCCGGGGCGGATGAAGGTCGAGCGGTTCGACAGCGGCGTACAAATTTTGACGAACAGTTCGCGGTTGAACTTGCGCGCCTCGCGCACGTTCTCGCCCTTCTGCCAGAAGTCGTATTCCGCCGCGCCGAACACGTAGCGCGCGTTCGGGAAGACCGGCTTGCCGCCTTCGACCAGGCCGCCGATGTGGTCGGGATGGCCGTGCGTCGCGACGACGATGTCGATGTCTTCGGGCTTGTGACCGAGCTCGGCGAGCCGCGCCACCGTGTTGCCGGCCGGCATGCGCGCCTTGAGCTGCTCGTACTCGCGCGGCAGCGCGCCGTTGCCGGTGTCGAACAGGATGAGCTCCTTGCCGGTGTTGACCAGCGAGGGGATGTTGTTGTGCTCGAAGCGCTGCGGATCGATGTTGTTGGCGCGCGCCAGCGCCTGCACCTCGTCGGCCGTGGCGTTGGCGCCGTAGTTCGGATGCATGCCCTCGCGGATCGCCTTGCTGTCGAGCAGCGTGGCGACCTCGAACGATCCCAGCTTGAAGCGGTAGACGGTGGGCTGCAGATTGCCTTGCATCAAAGCGGGCATCGTTTTCTCCCCTCAGTGTTTGTCATCACCTAGCAGAGAGCCCGGGGTGCGATCCAGCCGGAGTACTCTGGTCAGGGTGTCGGCCGGCTTCTATGCTGGCTGCGGGCGGCCGACAGCGGCCGGAAGGGGATCACATGGCGAAAAAACGCAAAGTCGCGAAGGCTCGTAAGGGCAAGGTCAAGTCGGTCAAGAAGAAGGCCAGGAAAACGGCCAAGCGCAAGACGGTGAAACGCGCCGCCGCGAAGAAGCCGGCGCGCAAGGCCGCGCCAAAGGCGGCCAAGCGGCGGCCGCGCAAGGCGAAATCCCAAAGCATCGGCGCGCGCCTCGAGCACGCGATGTCCGCAGTGCTCGACACCCTGACCGACGCCGAGCGGCTGCACACCCGCGTCGCCGCCAAAGGCGTCCAGGAGCTCGAATAGGCCCGTCCGGCACCGTCACGTCGCTGACGTTGCAGGTCACGCATAGCTGACCGGGCCTATTGTCGCTTTTCGGTCATACTGAGCGGTAGCCTTGACGTTTAGGGTGAGGGCCATGGACAAGCCCACCGCGGGCAGCCGGTTCGGCCGGCTGGTGCAGCACGGATTGCCGCCGCGCTCGCCGGCGGCGCTGTCCTTCGCGCTGCTGTGCGTGGTGGCCGCGACGCTGCTGCGGCTGGCGATCGACGTGATCGCGCCCGACGCCGTCCCCTACGCCACCTACTTCCCCGCCATCCTGATCGCGGCGTTCATCGGCGGCGGCGTCGCCGGCACGGTGGCGGCGCTCATGAGCGCGCTTGTCGCCTGGTACCTGTTCGTGCCGCCGCGCGCCTCGATGATGTACCTGCGGCCCGACGACCTCGTCAGCCTCGCGCTCTTCTTCTTCGCCGCCTTCGCCATCATCTGGGTCGCCGACCGCTATCGGCGCGTGCTGCGGCGCCTCGACGAAGAGGAAGCCTACCGGCAGGTCGTCGTCGCCGATCTGTCCCACCGCGTGAAGAACAAGCTGGCGACAGTCTACGCCATCCTGCGCCACGAACTGCGCGGCCATCGCGACGTGTGGCAGAGCGCCGAGGGCCGCCTGCGCGCGCTGTCGGCCGCCGACGACTTCCTCGCCGCCGCCGAAGACGGCCACAGCGTTCCGCTCGCGCAGATCCTGGAGATGGAGCTCGCGCCCTACGGCAATGCGCGCGTGAGCATGACCGGCGGGCCGGTCGTGCTCGCCGGCAAGGTGCCGTCGGTGTTCTCGCTGGTCGTGCATGAGCTCGCCACCAACGCCGCGAAATACGGCGCGCTGTCCGGCGAGAGCGGCAGCATCGACATCAGCTGGCGCGAGGACGGCGAGCACGTCGCAGTGGAATGGAAAGAGCGCGGCGGCCCGCCGGTCACGCCGCCGCAGAAGCGCAGCTTCGGCACCAGCCTGATCGAGCGCAGCCTCGATCCCTTCAAGGGCTCCGCGCACCTCGATTTCGCGCCCGAGGGCATCGTCTGCCGCATGCGGCTGCCGCGCGCGCTTAGCGCCGCCTAGGTGCCGGCGCCGATGCGGCCGAGCCAGAGGCCGATGCCGAAGACGATGCCGCCGCCGACGATCACCTGCCCGATGGTCGCGAGCAGCGGCGTTCTCATGAACTTGAAGCGGATGACGGCGATCGCCAGCAGCTCGAACACGACGACGCCATAGGCGATGTCGAGCGCCAGCTGCAAACTCGACAGCAGGAACGGCAACGTGTGCAGCATGCCGCCGATTGCCGTGGCAATGCCGGTGATGGCGCCGCGCAAAATCGGACTGCCGCGACCGGTCATCGAGCCGTCGTCCGACAGCGCCTCCGCCAGGCCCATGCTGATGCCGGCGCCGAGCGAGGCGGCGAGCCCGACGAAGAATGCATCGCCCGGCTTGCCGCTCAACCCCGCGGCGGCGAACAGCGGCGCCAAAGTCGACACCGCGCCGTCCATCAAGCCCAGCAGCGCAGGCTGCACCTTCTGCAGGACGAAGCTGTTACGCGCCGCCATCAATCACTCACGTATGTCTTGAAAAAGCAGCGGCAGGCCACGCCGCTCTGTGCGACGTAGCCTGCCGAAGGTCTGCGTCCTAGATGCGTCCCATCAAGAGCAGGATGATCAGGATAATCAGGACCAGTCCGAGGCCGCCGGACGGGTAATAGCCCCAGCCGCCGCTGTACGGCCACGTCGGCAAGGCGCCGAGCAGCAGGATGATCACGATAATGAAGAGTATAAACCGCATTGTTGCCTCCTGAGATGCGCCGCGCAGGCAACGCCAGCTAGCAAAAATTGGTTCCATCGCGCCCTGGCGCGCGGCACGAGAAAAGGCCGGGCGCTCACCCGGCCTCCATGAGCGAGCGCCCGACCGACGACTGCCAATTCACTGAATTCAATTCGTCTCGGCGACCGCGCGTCGGCGCTGCGGGCCGTGCCCGATGTAGCGCGCGAACACCGCGGCACACTGGGGGCTCAACTGCCGCCGCGCGTGGTACAGACAATCGCCGACGCGATGCGCGTCGGGGATCGCCGCAGAGCACAGACGCATGGCGTCCGGCGTGCAGGCATTCACCTCGTCCTGCGTGTAAGCGCTTGCGGTGATCGAAGATGCGAGAAGAAGCCCAAAGGCGAGTGCCGCCACGATACGCATGATATCCGCCCCATCAAAGTGAGTTGCCGGCGGGAAAACTACATGCTGGACGGAATGTTCCTTTTGCCTTCCCGAGTCCCGGTCACAGCCGCGTGTGGGGGCGGGAGCCGCTGCGAGCCAGCAGGTCTTCAATTTCATCGGCGGCGTTTGCGGCACCGTCGACGCCGTCGAGCTGCGCGGCAAGGCCTGCCGCCGCTTCACGGAACCGCGGGGTTGCAAGCACTTCGCGCATCGCGTCGACGATGGTATCCGCCGCCGCATCGCCCGGCAGCGCGCGGCCGACGCACCAGGCTTCCACCGCCGCGGCGTTGACCGGCTGGTCCGCCGCGGCGCCGGTGACGACGACCATCGGCAGGCTGTTCTTCAACGCGCGAATGAGCGTGCCGTGACCGCCATGCGTGACGACGAGGCTGGCGCGCCGCATCAGGTCGTCGTGGTCGGCGGTGGCGAACACGGCGACGTTTTCCGCCGGTGTCAGCGCCTTCGGATCGACGCTGTCACCAACGGTGACGACGCCGCGCACAGGCGAGCGCGACAAGGCCTCGATCACCGTCTGGAATTTCTTGACCGAGCCCTGCTCGGGCATGGTGCTGAAGCTCACCAGCACCAGCGGCCGCGCGTCGTCGTCCGGCCACGGCAAAGCGACTCGCACGCCGTGCCGCTCGCGCTCCAGCACCGGGCCGACATGGCGCAGCTTGTGCGCCTCGCCGAGGTCGCCGGGCGCATTGTCCAGCGCACCCAACGTCGTGACGATCATGCGGTCCTGCGCCATCCAGAGATTTTCGAGATCGGCGGGGATCGGCGCGAACCCGGCTTCAGCGCGCAGCGACACGATTCGCGCCAGCATGTTTCGCCAGGTTTGCAGCCCGCGCCAGACGCAGGTGTGGCAGACGGCAACGGACGGACGGCCGAAGCGCTTTGCTTCCAGCAGCGCCGCGGGAAACATCTGGTCGACGATGACGACGTCGGGGTTCTCGCGCGGCAGCATCTCGCGGATTTCCTCGCCGACCGCGGGCGAGGTCAGATAGCAGGCGTTCTTCGGCATCCACTTGTCTTGCGGATAGCGGTCGGCCTGCTCGTGGGCGCGTTTGATTTCGATGGCGCGAAAGCCGGCGCGCTCGACACGCGGCACCATCTCCGGGCGGCCGGCGAAGGACACCGTGTGGCCGCGGCTCTCGAGCGCCCGCGCAATCCCGAGGCTCGGCGGCAGATTGCCGCCGCCGGACCAGTTCAGCCACAGCATGTTCGCCATCAGTGCCCCCGCTTGCCCCGCAATCCGTGGTGCTTTTGTGCCCGATGATTTTGACAGATGTCCAGAGCGCTCCGTGTTCTGCGCACGCGATCGAAGGGGGCTTGACCACGCTCTATCGGAAATTGGGCATTGTCGCCGTTGTGTGCTGCCGGCGCCGTCTGGCGGCATCACCTATCCGGCCGGCGGTGAAGGGAAAGTAGCGGGGTAGTTGGGGAAAGGTGGCGCGCGCTTGTCCCCTCTCCAAGGAAAGAGGCGGAAGACACCGCGACATCGTGTCGGGAACACCGGCGACCCCGCTGCGTTCGCGGATTGGTGGCGACGCCTGGATTTGATTGGGGAGAGGCCGATGTCCGGTCCCGATCGCAAGCCCATTTGCGATTCTTATCAAGAGCGCCTGCCCGTACGGTCGCGCCGCGAGCTTTTCCACCTGATTACCGCGATCGCCATCGGCGGCAGCGCAATCTCGTTCGCGACGATCGCCGAGGCGCAGTCGAAGACCGACAAGAAGACCGCGAAATATCAGGACAAGCCGAACAACGGCCAGAGTTGCTCGCAGTGCAACTTCTTCCGGCCGCCGAAATCGTGCCAGCTCGTCGACGGTGACATCAGCCCGACCGGCTGGTGCAGCTTCTTCGCCAAGAAAGGCGCGTAGGCACCGACGCGAGCAGCCGTGCCGTGATCTTTCTTATCCCTCCCCCGCTTGCGGGGGAGGGTGGCCGCCGCAGGCGGCCGGGTGGGGGTGCTTGCCCTTCGCCTCCCTCGCCTCCCGTTGTCATCACCGGGCCGCGCCAAAGGCGCGTGTCCCGGTGATCCCGATCAGGCGAGCACCGTGCCTTCCTAAGCGAGATGGCCGGGACATAAGGGCGTTCACGCCCGTCTTCGACGGGCTATGCCCGGCCATGACAACCGATGGATAATGCGCAGGAGGCGCAACCTCGCGTGCGCACCGGCCTCTCCCAGCCCCATCCTGAGGAGCGCCGCGTCTCGAAGGATCGAGGCGGCCTTCAAGCACCCTACTGGAAAGAATCCCCGCGGATTGCTATTTTCGCTTGATGACCCAAGATCAGGTGAAGAAGCTGCTCGATCGCGTGGCGGCTTGGCCCCCCGAGCGGCAAGCGGACCTCGCGCATATCGTCGATCTTATGGAAGAGCAGGACAGCAGCCCTCTTCGGCTTACGGAAGAGCAGGCCGCAGAGGTTCGGCGCCGTCTCGCCGAGCCCAATCCGCAGACGCTGACGCTCGCCGAGTTCAATGAGCGTCTCAGGCAACGCTACGGCGTATGAAAGTCATCGTCCGCAAGAAAGCGGATGACGACCTCGCTTCTATCTTTCAATGGATCGCAAAGGATAATCCGCGCGCGGCGGCAGCGATGGTCGCGCGTATTCGTGATCGGATCGCCCTGCTTGAACTCGACGCCCTCGCACGCATGGGCCGCCCCGGATTTGTCGAAGGCACGCTCGAGCTCGTGGAGTTTCCCTATCTGATTGTTTACCGCGTCGACGACTTGCACCACGAAGTCGTAGTCTTGGCGATCATCCATGGGGCGCGTGATCGCGAAGACGGGTGAATCCGTCTCCGCCGCACGTATCGCCTCAGCCCCCCAGCTTCCTCACCACATCATCCAGCTGATCGAGATCCGTGTACTTGATCGTCAGGCTGCCCTTCTCGCCCTTGTGGTCGATCGACACTTCCAGCCCGAGCGCGTCGGTCAGGCGCCGCTCCAGCGCGCGCGTGTCGGCGTCCTTCGCCGGCGTCGTCGTGCCGCCGCGCGCCTTCTTGTGCATCTTTGCCATGTAGGCGTCGCCGGGCTGGCCCTCCGGCGTGCGCACCCACTCCTCGAGCTGGCGCACGCTGAAGCCCTCGTCGATCGCCATCTCGGCCAGCACCAGCGGATTGGCGTGGCCGACGAGCAGACGCGCGTGCCCGGCCGACAACTGGCCGTGGCGCACCAGGCTTTTGACTTGCTCCGGCAGCTTCAACAGCCGCACCAGGTTGGCGACGTAGGGCCGGCTCTTGCCGACGATCTGCGCCACCTGCTCCTGCGTGTGATTGCACTGCTCCATCAGCGCGGCGTAGCCGGCGGCTTCCTCGATCGGATTGAGATCGGCGCGCTGCACGTTCTCGATGATGGCGAATTCGAGCGACTGGATGTCGGTGGCGTCGACGATGGCGATCGGCACCTCGTGCAGACCGGCGCGCTGTGCCGCGCGCCAGCGCCGTTCGCCGGCGATGATCTCGTACGTGCCGTCGCCGGCCTCGCGCACGACGATCGGCTGGATGATGCCGCGCTCCTTGATCGACTCGGCGAGCTCGGTGAGCTCGTCGTCGCGGAAGGTGCGGCGCGGATTGCGCGGGTTGGCTTTCAGGCTTTCGATCGGCGCGCGGCGCGGGCGACGCGGTTGTTCATTGGGCGCCGGCGCCTGCGCCGCCGACGGATCCTCGTCGACGTCGCCGATCAGCGCCGCGAGGCCGCGTCCCAATCGTTTGTGCTCCGCCATCGCCGCTGCTCCCGACCGATCCGCCACGCTACGCCTTCCTTGTGTCTTCGAGTCTTCTTTCTTATCCCTCCCCTGCAAGGGGAGGGTGGCGAGCGTAGCGAGCCGGGTGGGGTATGCTCTCAATTGCGCCGTGACCCCACCCCGATCTTCGCTTCGCTCAGATCGACCCTCCCCTTTCAGGGGAGGGATGAAGAGGCCTACCCCGCCTTCAGCGCCTTCTCGCGCTGGATGATCTCCGTCGCCAGCCGCAGATACGCTTCGCTGCCCACGCATTTGAGATCGTAGACGAGCACCGGCTTGCCGTAGGACGGCGCCTCCGAGATGCGCACATTGCGCGGGATGACCGTGTCGTAGACCTTCGGCCCCATGAACTCGCGCACGTCGGCGACGACCTGGTTGGAGAGGTTGTTGCGCGAGTCGTACATCGTCAGCACGATGCCGTGGATCGACAGCTTCGGATTGAGCGCGGTCTTGACCTGCTCGACCGTCTTCAAGAGCTGCGACAGACCTTCGAGCGCGAAGAACTCGCACTGCAGCGGCACCAGCACCGAGTCGGCCGCGGCCATGGCGTTGACCGTGAGCAGATTGAGTGACGGCGGGCAGTCGACCAGCACGTAAGTGAAGTCGTGCGCGCGCGGCCCCTTGTTCAATTCGTTGAGCGCGTTGCGCAGGCGATAGGCGCGATCGCGCTGCTGGCCGATCTCGAGTTCGACGCCGGAGAGATCGAGCGTCGACGGCGCGATGAAGAGCTGCGGCACCGCCGTCGGCAACACGGCGTCGCGCATCGGCGCCTGGTTGGTGAGCACGTCGTAGGTCGAGGTGCGGCGCGCCTTGCGCTCGATGCCTAAGCCCGTCGAGGCGTTGCCCTGCGGATCGAGGTCGACGATGAGCACCTGCTCGCCGATGGCGGCGAGCGCGGTGCCGAGATTGATCGCCGTCGTCGTCTTGCCGACGCCGCCCTTTTGATTGGCCACCGCGATGACGCGCGGCCCCGGCGCATCGCCGGCGAGCGACGGCTGGCGCAGCGGGATCACCTGCGGCTCGGCGGGGGGCGTTGAGGCCGCCGGCGTCTCTGCCGTCTGGTCGGGATTATCCGTCGTGTTGCTCATGGCCTCTGCACTCTCGTCAAATCCAAAACTTTGTCCGTCGTCTCAAGGCGCCCGCCGCACCGTCCTTGATCCGGCACCCTGAGTTGCTCGGCCGAAGGCCGAGCCTCGAGGGTCTCTGACTCTGCGGCCGAAAGGCGAGCGCCACCTTCGTTTCTCGCCCGGTCGGCCAGTGGCCGCCCCTCTCCCGCCCCGCGTCCGCCGCTCGAGTGCGTGCCTCCGCCGAAGGAGTTAGGATTTTAATCGCAAAAGTCCTTTGACCACCACGATGCAGCCCTCAGGACTCGTCCGGCTTGGCACCGTCTCGGCTTCGATCCTCCAATATTTAGCGGCCTCGGTCAATTCAGCCGCTACATCTTGGCCCTTGGGAAACAGGCCGACGGCGCCCCGGGCGATCAGAGGAAACGCCTGATCGCAGAGGATTTTCAACGGCGCCAGGGCCCGCGCGCTGACCACATCGACCTTGTCCCCAAAGCTGTCCCCACAATCCTCGATTCGCTTCTGGTGGACCACCGCCGGCACCCCGGTGGCGCGGATCGCCTCGCGCAAGAAGGCGGCCTTCTTGCCGTTGCTCTCGACCAGATGGACCTGCGCGCCCGGCCGCTCGGCCAAGGCACACGCCACCGGGATCGCCGGAAAGCCGCCGCCGGCGCCGAAGTCGACCCAGACCTTCGCATCGGGAGCCAGGTCGATGAGCTGCAACGAGTCGGCCACGTGCCGCGTCCAGAGATTTGGAATCGTCGCCGGCGAGATCAGGTTCGTCTTCTGTTGCCACTGCAGCAGCAGCGCGACGAAGGTTTCAAGCCTTTGCTGTGTTTCACGTGAAACAGGCGTCAGCCGCAGCGCCTCCGCTTTATCGGCGGCGAGATCGCCCTGCCCGGCTTTGCTCAAGCGCTCTTGGCCGGCTTGCCGCGGCCGCGCTTCACATGCGCGACCAGAAGCGTCAGCGCCGCCGGCGTCACCCCGTCGATCTTGCTGGCGTGGCCGATGGTGCGCGGCTTCTGCGTCGTCAGCTTCTGGCGGACCTCGTTCGACAACCCCGGCAGCGCCGCGTAGTCGAGATCGTCCGGCAGCGCGAAGCTCTCGTCGCGCCGATAGGCTGCGACGTCGGCCGCCTGGCGCGACAGATACACGTCGTATTTGGCGTCGATCTCGATCTGCTCGGCGATCTTCGGCGCTAACTCGCCGAAGCGCGGCCAGATGCGCGCCAGATCGGGGAACGAGACGGTCGGATACGACAGCAGCTCGAATGCCGTACGCCGCTGGCCGTCCTGATTGAGCGTGAGGCCGTGCTTCGCGGCTTCCTTCGGCGTCAGCGTCACCGATTTGGCGAAGGCCCGCGCCTCCTCCAAGGCTGTGCTCTTCACCGTATGGAAGCGCGACCGCTCGGCGCCGACGCAGCCGAGCGCCATGCCTTTGGCAGTCAAACGCTGGTCGGCATTGTCGGCGCGCAGCTGCAGCCGATATTCGGCGCGTGACGTGAACATCCGGTACGGCTCGCTAACGCCGCGGGTCACCAGGTCATCGACCATCACGCCGATATAGGCCTCGGCGCGGTCCAAAATGATCGGCTTCGAGCCGCCAGCCAGCGCCGCCGCGTTCAGACCGGCGAGAAGTCCCTGCGCCGCGGCCTCTTCGTAGCCTGTCGTGCCGTTGATCTGGCCGGCCAGGAACAGGCCCTTCAGCCGTTTGACCTCTAGCGAAGGCATCAGCTCGCGCGGGTCGACGAAGTCGTACTCGATGGCGTAGCCCGGCCGGACGATCTCGGCCCGCTCCAGCCCCGGAATGGTCGCGACCAGGGCCTTCTGCACGTCCTCCGGCAACGAGGTCGAAATCCCGTTCGGATAGACGGTGGAATCGTCGAGGCCTTCCGGCTCGAGGAAGATCTGATGGCCGTCGCGGTCACCGAACTTGACGATTTTGTCCTCGATCGACGGGCAATAGCGCGGCCCGCGGCTGGCGATCTGGCCGGAATACATCGGCGAACGATGGACGTTGTCGCGGATGACTTCGTGGGTCAGCGAAACTGTGCGGGTGATGCCGCATTCGATCTGCGGCGTCGTGATCCGCTCGGTCAGCATCGAAAACGGCTCCGGCGGGTCGTCGCCGGGCTGCATCTCGAGCGCCTGCCAGTCGATGGTGCGGCCGTCGAGGCGCGGCGGCGTCCCGGTCTTGAGGCGGCCGAGCGCCAATCCGGCGCCTTCGAGGGTCTTCGACAGCCCCATCGCCGGCGCTTCGCCGACGCGGCCGGCCGGAATCTGTTTCTCGCCGATATGGATCAGGCCGCGCAGGAATGTGCCGGTGGTCAGGACCACGGCGCCGGCGCCGAATTCGCGGCCGTCGGCCATGCGGACGCCGGACACGCGGCCGTTCGACAGCAGCAAATCGTCGGCCTCACCCTCGATCACCGCGAGATTGGCCGTGGCCCGGATCGCAGCCTGCATCGCGGCCGCATAGAGCTTCCGATCCGCCTGGGCGCGCGGCCCGCGGACGGCCGGTCCCTTGCGACGGTTGAGGACCCGAAACTGGATGCCGCCCTGGTCGGCGACGCGGCCCATGAGGCCGTCGAGGGCATCGATCTCGCGGACGAGATGCCCCTTGCCGAGTCCGCCGATCGCCGGATTGCAAGACATGGCGCCGACGGTCGAAAACCGGTGTGTCACCAAAGCCGTGCGGGCGCCCATGCGCGCAGCCGCGGCCGCGGCTTCACAGCCGGCGTGGCCGCCGCCGATGATGATGACGTCAAAATCACTGCGCATTGTCTGGAGCCTCGAACCGACTTTTAGCCGAGGCCGGCCGCAGGGTCAAAAACAACCGCCGGCGGCCATGTTTCACGTGAAACATGCCCGTTCCGGAACGCAGGCCGCAAGTACTACTTGCCGATACAGAAATCTCGGAAGATCACGTCGAGGATATCTTCGACGTCGACGCGGCCGGTGAGGCGGCCAAGCGCCTGCGCAGCCAGGCGCAGCTCCTCGGCCAGCAAATCCTCGCGCTCGGCCACTGGCCGACCGGCGGCCCGGCTGAGCGCGGCGACCGCGTCTTCCAGCGCCCTCCGGTGGCGGGCACGGGTGATCAATGCCGACTCGGCGCCGGCCAGAAATCCGCTCGCATGGCCCTCCAGCGCGCTCAGAAGCCCAGGAATACCAGCGCCGGTCTCAGCAGAAACATTGAACTGAGGTTCATCTATATGACTCTTTGATTCATTTCTTCCCGTTAACTGGTTGTTTACCATAACATTTAAGGAGTCATTAGACCGTCGCTTAGGTTCAGGACTACCGGGGATCGCCGCACCGGGCGCGTCGCCCCTAAGCCCTTGAACGAGATCGCTTTTATTGCGAATCAGCCAGCGCGATTGGCAGGATTCACTTTTTTTCGAGCCAGACGTATTTGTTCCCGCGTTCGACGCATCGCTCGCATCCACGACCCACAACACCAGATCCGCATCCGCCGCCCGCGCCTGCGCACGGCGGACGCCCTCCAGTTCCACCGGATCGTCCGTTTCCCGGATGCCAGCCGTGTCCAGCAAGGTCACCGGCAAGCCGCCGAGATCGAGGTGCACCTCGATCACGTCCCGGGTTGTACCGGCATAAGGCGACACGATCGCCGCCTCGCGCCTGGCGATACGGTTGAGCAGCGTCGACTTGCCGGCGTTCGGCGGCCCTGCGATCGCCACCACCATGCCTTCGCGCAATCGCTCGCCGCGCTGACCGTCGGCCAATGCACCAGCGATCTCCGCCGCGAGCTCGCTGGCGATCGCCACCGCCGGGGCGAGCAGGTCCTCGGGCACGTCGCCCTCGTCGGAAAAGTCGATGCGCGCCTCGACCAGCGCCAGCGCCTTGATCAGCCGCTCGCGCCAGGCCTCGGCCTGCTTGCCGAGCGCGCCGCGCATCTGGCGATAGGCCTGGCGCCGCTGGCCCTCCGTCTCCGCCATCACGAGGTCGGCGAGACCCTCGACTTCGGTGAGATCGAGTTTGCCGTTCTCGAAAGCGCGGCGGGTGAACTCGCCGGCCTCCGCCGGCCGCAAGCCCTCGACGCGCCCGAGCGCCGCCAGCAACGCGGCGATGATGGCGCGGCCGCCGTGCGGCTGCAGCTCGGCGGTGTCCTCACCAACCTCACTCTTCGCCGCCTCGAAAAACAGCACCAGACCTTCGTCGATGACCTCGCCGGAGGCCGCATCGCGGAACCGGGCGAACCCAACCCGGCGTGGCTCCGGCACCTTCACGCCGAGCGCCTCGAGCGCGGCGCGGGCGCGCGGGCCGGCGATGCGGATGACGGCTATGGCCGCGGGCGGCCGGCCGGAGGAGAGGGCGAAAATAGTGTCGCGGGAAGGCTCGCTCATTGCGCCGCGACCAAGCGCCGGCGGGCAGGGGAGGTCAAGCGTCGACACCGTCGATCCAGTGACGGGCAACCGTCAGACTCACGCGCTCGTGATAGGTCAGTATTATTGACCTATTTGGCCTCGGCGGTACTGTGGCGCACCTCACCGCCGGAGCCGCGCCATGCCGCCCCTCACCAGCCCCGACTTTCCCTCCGCTTTCGCCGCACAGTGGATCGCCAACTGGAATGCCCGCGATGCCGAAGCCGTGCTGGCGCACTTTGCAGACGACTGCGTGTTCGAAAGTCCCATCGCACAGACAATCACCGGCGAGGCGAAGCTCATCGGCAAGGACAAGCTCCGCGCCTATTGGCAAGCGGCGCTGGCGCGCATCCCATCGTTGCACTTCACGCTCGACGATGTCGCCTGGGACGCGGCACGGCGCACACTGGCGGTGATGTACACGTCGCGCGTCGCCGACCGCGTCACCGCATGCAGCGAACTCATGACCTTCGACGAGCAGGGGCGGCAGACCCTCGGCCGCGCCTATTACGGCGCGGTGGCGACCGGAGAGCAGCGGAGCGCCGCATGAGCCAGCAAACACCCATCGCTATCGTCGCCGCCTCGGCGGCGCCGCGCACAAAGCAATCGAACTATCCCGAGCCGTTCCGTTCGCGCATGGGCAAGCGCGAGAAGCGGCCACTCGGCGATCTGTTCGGCCTGAAGAACTTCGGCGTCAATCTCACGCGGCTTGCGCCCGGCGGCGAATCGGCTCTCCTGCACCGGCATAGCAAGCAGGACGAGCTGGTCTTCATCCTCGAAGGCACGCCGACTTTGGTCACCGATCGCGGCGAGGTGCAGCTGACGCCCGGCATGTGCGCCGGCTTTCCTGCCGCCGGTCTCGCGCATCAGCTCGTCAACCGAACAGGTGAGGACGTCGTCTATCTCGAGATCGGCGACCGTACGCCGGGCGACGAGGCCACGTATCCGGCCGACGACATCGGGGCGAAGCTCGGACCCGACGGGAAGTGGGCATTCACGCGCAAGGACGGCATGCCGTACTGAGTACCACTTTTTTGAATATCGCTTCGTTACTCATATCGCGTTGCGCGACATTTGCCGCGTCTGCAATCTTTTCGCGTTTATATCGCGGCCATCAAAATATTAGCCCCGTTTGATTCCAATCAAACTCAATCCGACGCAGCGTCGTTCTATTGCTTGTTAAGCCGGTGTCACTTCACTGGCTCGACGTCGGCCTATTCATAACCAAAGGAACCGATATGAAACGCATCCTTCTCGCAGCCCTCATCACAGCTTTCGCCGCCGGCTCCGCCATGGCGCAGACAACCTGCGAAAGCAACGCCGTCGGCAAAGACGGCAAGCCGCTCTCCGGCGCCGCCAAGACGAGCTTCGTGAAGAAATGCAAAGTCGACGCCTGCGCCGGAAAGGCGGTCGGCAAGGATGGCAAACCGCTCAGCGGCGCTGCCAAGAACAGCTTCATGACAAAGTGTGAAAAGGACTCCTGACACACATCGCACGCAGGCCACGTACACCTCGCAGATGAGGTGAGGCCGAGCGCCGCCCGGTCGCCGCCGCGACAGCGGCGACTCCATATAATTCGCCGCTGCGCATCGTCCGACCAACAATATCCGGAGTCTATGATGTTAAAACGTCTGTTGTTTATCCCGAGCGTTGTCGCCGTCGGACTGATGATCTTGTCCTCACCGGCCCTTGCGCAACAAAAGTCGGTCGCGGCGTGCCAGCAAGAATGGCGCGCGAATAAAGCCGCGAATCAGGCCGCAGGCGTGACCGAAAAGGCGTTCGTCGAAAAATGTCGCGCCGGACCGGCCGCCGCACAGAGCACACCATCGACCGTCCCGCCAGCAAAGCCGGCCAAATCCACCACCCCACCGTCGACCGCGGCCAAACCGACCAAGACGGCGAAGGCGTGCGAATCCGAGTGGCGCGCCAACAAGGCCGCCAACCAGGCGGCCGGCATCACGGAAAAGGCCTACGTCGAAAAATGCCGCGCCGGCATTGGCGCGACGCAGCCGGCGCCTGCGCCCACCGCAAAGACTCCGCCATCTTCCGCACCGAAGACGACCGCGGCGCCGCCGCCGGCAGCCCGTGCGCCCGCCGCCGGCACGCACGCCGCCGGCCAATTCTCGACCGAGGCTCAAGCGAAGGCACGTTGCCCCGGCGACACCGTCGTGTGGGTCAATCTCGATTCGAAGATCTATCACTACAGCGCGTATCGCGATTACGGGCACACGAAGGACGGCGCTTACATGTGCGAACGCGACACGGCGGCCGCCGGATTCCGCGCCGCCAAGAACGAGAAGCATCCGTGAGCCGAATCGCGGGATCTCGTCATCGTCACGACCCAACGGAGAGACGTCATGGGCCTGTTCGATAATCTGGGCGGCGCCTTGAAAGCCGCTGCCAATCTCGCCGAAGGCATGGCTCCGGGCCTGATCGCCTCGACGCTGGCCAAGAGTAATCTCGGCAACCTGCAAGGTCTCGTCAGCAAACTGCAGGCCGGCGGCCTCGGCGAGCAGGTGCAATCGTGGCTGAGCAACAACCCGAACCTGCCGGTAACAGCCGACCAGCTGCGCGCCGCGCTCGGGAACGACCAGGTCCGTCAGCTTGCCGAGCATTTCGGAATGCCGGCCGACGCGACGCTCGCCATGCTGGCCGAGCATCTGCCGGCGGCCGTCGACCAAGCGAGCCCGGACGGCGCGCTGACCAACAGCTAGCGCATCGGGCTTTCCGAAGCGTCAGGCGCTGGCGCGATGCGCGGAGTGATCATGCGCGTCGTCGAGCGCAATGCCGAATGTCCGCACAAGGGCGAGCCGGCCTTTCGGCGTGATCGTCACGACGCGCTTGTCGCGCACGCGCGCGATCCAGTCGAGATCAAACAGATGCCGCGCCAACGCGGCGCCGACCGCGCCGGCGAGATGCGGCTTCCGCTCGCTCCAGTCGATACACGGACGGCAGAAGGCGCGGCGGCCGTTGCGCGCGGCGGCGATGTCGATGCCCAGTTCAGAAAAGAACATGTCGCCGGCATTGGTGACGACGCCGCCATCGTTGCCGAATTCGACGAAGCCGCGCGCCTGCAGCGTGTCGGCGAGGGCGACGCCGAGCCGGCCGGCGAGGTGGTCGTAGCACATGCGCGCTGCACGCATGTCGTCGGGAATGCGCGGCGGCTTGCAGCGCGGCGGCGCGGTCGCGACTACGGCCATGATGCTCTCCAGCATCGCCGCGACGTGCGGGCCCGCCAGATGAAAATAGCGATGCCGCCCCGCCGGCGTGGAGGTGATCAGCTTGGCCTGGGCGAGCTTGGCGAGATGGCCGCTCGCTGTCTGCGGCGACACGTGCGCGGCGTAAGCCAACTCACCCGCGGCATAGCCGCGACCGTCGAGCAGCGCGCACAGGATGTTGGCGCGCGCCGGGTCGCCCACCAGCGCGGCGACCGCCGCCATGTCGAGAACGTCAGCCATGCCGCGATGATAGCGCGCGGGCGCCGGCGACGCATCCGGGGACTCTTCGGCGGCCGCCGTACTATCCGGTGTGGGCGCGCATTCGTATCATGGCACCCGATCCCAGGGGGACCGCCATGAAGCTTGCAAAGCCGCTCTGCCTCGCACTCCTCGCAATCGCATTGTCGTTCACCGCCGCGCAGGCGCAGTCCGATCTCGCACGCGCCTATCGCGTCATCGCCTCGAAGAGGTTCGTCGATCTGACGCACAGCTTCTCGCCGGAGACGCCGGTATGGTCCGGCTTCGGCCAGGCGAAGTTCACGCCGGCGTTCGACCCGAAGACCAAGCGGCCCTACACGATCAAGGAGGACGGCTTCCGCACCACCTATTACGACATGGTCGGGCAGTACGGCACGCATGTCGATCCGCCGGCGCATTTCGCCGAGAACGGCATCACCATGGACGAGATCCCGCTCAAGCAGATGATCCTGCCGCTGATCGTGCTCGACGACACGCCCTATCTCGCCAAGGACCCGAACCACGCCTTCTCGGTTGCCGACCTCACGGCGTGGGAGAAGAAACACGGCCGCGTGCCGAAGGGATCGTTCGTGGCGCTGCGCACCGACATGTCCAAGGACTGGGACGCGAACCCCGAGCGCTTCAAGCGCGCGCCGTTCCCGGCCTGGGCATTCGAGACCGTCAAATTCCTCTACGAGAAGCGCGGAGTCACCGCCACCGGGCACGAGGCGATGGACACCGACACCACCGACAAGATGGATTCGGAAACATGGATCCTGCAGCACGGGCATTACCAGATCGAGGTGATGGCCAATCTCGACAAGGTGCCGGCGAAGGGTGCGCTGATCGTCGTGACCTGGCCGAAGGTGCGCAAAGGTTTGGGTTTCCCGGCGCGGGCCTTCGCCATCCTGCCGTGAGTTTTTCTGCAGCGAACCGAAAAGTTCCCGTTCGTTAAACTTGTTATGGCCGGATTAACTAAATTCGCGACGATTGCCGCAGCGGCCACGCTTCAGCCACGCATAGGCGCGATACTCAAACTTGAAAGGCGGGACATCCATCTATGCAGGCGGCGACGATCGGCATGTTCGACGAGGTCGACCGGCAGCTCACGCAGCTGGCGCACGCCGGTGATGTCGCGCCACCGGCCGAGCCGCTGCCGACCGTGACGGCGCCGCCGAGCACGCCCGTGCCCGAGGTCGTCTGGCTGCCACCGCCGCCGCCGCCGGGTCCCGGCAGGCTGCAGGCCGGCATCGCCATCGCGGCGGCCGTCGTTGCCGTGCTCGGGCTGGCGCTGATCGCCGGAGCCAACGTCTTCCACTGGTTCGATACAGGCGGCCCGCTCACCGGCACCGCGGCGGTCGACTCCGTCGTCAGCCGCATCATCAGCGCCGAATCGAACGGCCACGATGTGAAGAACAAGCGTTCTTCCGCCGCCGGGCCGGCGCAGTTCCTCGATGACACCTGGCTGGAGATGATCCGCGCCTACCGGCCGGACCTCCTGAAGGGGCGTACGCGCGAGCAGTTACTGGCGCTGCGCAACGAGGCGCCTCTCTCGCACGAGATCGCGGTCCGCTTCGCCGAACGCAACGCGACGATGCTGCACCGGCGTGGGCTGCCGGTGACGGCCGGCACGCTCTACCTGGCGCATTTCGCCGGCGCGGCGGGCGCCGCCGCGCTGCTCAAGGCCCCGCCGCATGCCGACGCCGCCGGCGTGATGGCCATGGCCGACGCCAGCGGCAAGACCAGCCGTACGCAGATCGTCAAGGCGAACCCGTTCCTCGACGACTACACCGTCACCGACATCCGGCAGTGGGCTAACCGCAAGATGCACGGGCGCGAGTTGGTGCTGACCGCGCTTCTGTCGGCTGACGCACGCAAGTAGCCGGCACTCAACGGAAACCGGCAGCCAGCGACACGACACGGCCGTCGATGCCGTTGAAGCCGTGATGGGCCTTCGCCCCGCATGGATTGCCGAAGCTGACGCCGCCGTCGAGCCACACCACGCGCGCGCGACCGCCGGCCCATTTGATGAAGGGCTCGACGCCGGCCGGCTGCGTGAAGCGGCAGCCGTCCTGCCGATGCTCGATCACGAGGGTACGCGGCAGCCGCGCCGGTGAGCCGAGGATGGCGACGACGTTCTGGCCGCTGCCGGATTCGGCACTGAGAAATCCCGACGTCAGGACCAGCGCATCCGGCCGCGCTCCCGCCGCAATGCCTTCGGCGGCGCGCAGCGTGCCGCGGCTGGTGCCGATCACCGTCACCGGGCCCTTGATCGCGCGCATATAGTCGACCGCCGCCTTCAGGTTCACATCCGCGTCCACCACCAGCACCGCAAGCCCGCGCGCACGATAGGCGTTGCGCGTGCGCACGAGCTGATTGTTCTTCAAATGCCCGATCGCGCCGCCGGCGGCGGCCTCGATTTGTCCGTCGCCGCCCGGCATGAGAATGACGCTGGCGTGCGGGACAGGCGGCTTGAGCAAGACTGCCCGGGAGCCGCCGATGCTGACCGTCTCGTCAGCCCGCACCGGGCCGGCGATCATGGCCGCGCCGATCGCGACCGCTGCAAATAGCCGCACACTGCTCAGGTGCATGCCCATCCCCGTATCCCGGCATGGTCTGATTTCGCAGCCGGAACGTCAATCGGGACGCGGCATTGCCCCATGCGCGCTGCGCCCGTTTCGCAAACCCGATAGACTTGCCGGATGGAAAACCCGCAGACCGCCCACACCAATCGTCTCGCCGGCGCGACGTCGCCCTATCTTTTGCAGCACAAGCACAATCCGGTCGACTGGTGGCAGTGGGGACCGGACGCACTCGCCGAGGCGAAGCGCTCCAACCGGCCGATCCTGCTCTCGGTCGGCTACGCCGCCTGCCACTGGTGCCATGTGATGGCGCACGAGTCCTTCGAGGACGAGGCGACCGCGCGCGTGATGAACGAGCTGTTCGTCAACATCAAGGTCGACCGCGAAGAGCGGCCCGACATCGACCAGATCTACATGAACGCGCTGCATCTGCTGGGCGAGCAGGGCGGCTGGCCGCTGACGATGTTTCTGACGCCGGCCGGCGAGCCGGTGTGGGGTGGCACATATTTCCCGAAAGAATCACGCTTCGGCCGCCCGGCCTTCGTCGATGTGCTGCGCGAGGTGGCGCGGCTGTTTCGCGAAGAGCCTGAGAAGATCGCGCAGAACCGCGCGTCGCTGCTCGCCAACCTGGCGCAGAAGGCGCGGCCCGAAGGCAAGGTCGTCATCGGCGGCAAGGAGCTCGACGCGGCCGCCGGCCAGATCGGCAACATGTTCGACAGCGTCAACGGCGGTTTGCGCGGCGCGCCGAAATTCCCGCAGCCGGCGATCCTCGAGATGCTCTGGCGCGCGGGGTTGCGCACGGGCGACGCGCGCTTCTTCGATGTCGTCGAGCACTCGCTCGAACGCATGTGCGAAGGCGGCATCTACGATCATCTCGGCGGCGGCTTCTCGCGCTATTCGGTCGACGAGCGCTGGCTGGTGCCGCATTTCGAGAAGATGCTCTACGACAACGCGCAGCTACTCGAGCTTTTGGCGCTCGGCTGCAGTCGTTCGAAGAACGGCATCGCTTCGCTCGCGGATGGCAGCCGCAAGGCGCTGTTCGCGCAGCGCGCGCGCGAGACGGTCGGCTGGCTGAAGCGCGAGATGACGACACCGGACGGCGCCTTCAGCGCTTCGCTCGACGCCGATTCGGAAGGCGAGGAGGGCAAATTCTATGTCTGGTCGAAGAACGAGATCATCGAACTGATCGGGCCGGAAGCGGCGGAGTTCTTCGCGCGCTATTACGACGTCAGCGATGAAGGCAATTTCGAAGGCCACAATATCCTCAATCGCCTTCATGACGTGCCGCGCACCGGCGATGACGAGGCGCGGCTGACGGCACTGCGCGCAATCCTGCTCGACGCGCGCGCCGCCCGCGTGCGCCCCGGCCTCGACGACAAGGTGCTCGCCGACTGGAACGGGCTGATGATCGCGGCGCTCGTCAATGCCGGCGTCGTGCTCGACGAGCCGGACTGGATCGCCGTTGCGCGGCACGCCTTCGATTTCATCGCGCGCGCGATGACGCGGGGAGATCGCCTCGGCCATTCCTTCCGCGACGGCCGCCTGCTGTGGCCGGGGCTTGCCTCCGACTATGCGGCAATGATCCGCGCCGCGCTGGCCTTGTATGAGGCGACCGGGGAGCGGGCCTATCTCGCGCGCGCACTTGCCTGGCAGGGGGCATTCGATGCCCACTACAGCGACGCCGAGACCGGCGCCTACTACCTGTCCGCCGACGATGCCTCCGACCTCCTGCTGCGGCCGCACGCGACCGCCGACGACGCCATCCCCAATGCCAACTCGCTTGCCGCCGGAAATCTGCTGCGGCTCGCCGTGCTCGCCGGCGACGACGCCTTCCGCGCCCGCGCGGACCGCCTGATCGAGCACATCCTCTCGACCAATGCGCGCAACCTGTTCGGGCACGTCGCGCTGTTGAACGCGCTGGACCTGCGCTTGACCGGCACCGAGATCGTCTGCGCCGGCCCCGATGCTGAACGCCTGGCGCAAGCGGCGCTCAAGCTGCCCTTCGTCGGCCGCATCGTGCTGCGCGCGGCCAGCGCCGCCGACCTGCCGCCGTCGCATCCGGCGCAGGACAAGCTGAAAGCGGTGACCGGCAGCGCCGCCTTCGTCTGCGTCGGCGAACGCTGCTCGCTGCCGCTGACGGAACCGGCGCAGCTTGCCGAGGCGGTCGCCGCCATGCGCCGCCCTTGATCGACGGCGAACTCTCGCGAAGAATCGGTGTTGTCGAGTCGACCGGGGGCGACGGAGCAATCGGGAGAACTCTATGCAACGTGCGATCTTCTTCGTGAGCGCGGCGGTCCTCATGCTCGGCCTCGCCGCCGCTGACGCCATGGCGGCCTCGCCGACGCCGGGTCAGCCGGCCGCAGCCGCCGGCGGCCTGGCCTGGTGCGGCTTCAAAGACAGACCGGGCTCGCGCGTGCGCTGCGGCTATTCCAGCGAAAGCGATTGCAAGCAGGGCATCGGCGGGTCCGGCGCGATCTGCATCGTCGATCCGTATCTCACCGAGTACCGGCCGAGCCGGGTAAGGCTCGGCTGACAAGGCCGCGCCTTAAGGAAGTCTTCACCACCGGGGCCGTTTCTACAACCGCAAGAGCTCCACAACCACTTTAGACAACGCAATTCTCAGGTCTGGATTGTATAACGGCCATCACGCAATCCGGTTGAGGGTCGCCGCGTGGACGCCGTTCGTAATTCCCTTCGGGAGACGAAGTCGCAACCCGAAGGAGCTGATCGGCGCATCGTCGCGCTCGACGGCGTGCGTGGCCTGATGACCATTCTGGTGGTGCTCTCCCACTATTTCGGGGAAGTCCCGCACGGCCTCAGCGTCTTCCTGCTCGGGCGCATGGCGGTTGAGACCTTCTTCGTGCTCAGCGGCTTCCTTGTCGGCGGGCTCATCCTCGGGAAAATGCACCACGACAATTTCTTTCAGGTCTTCTATGTCCGCCGTGTCTGCCGCACGCTACCCATCTATTTCTTTTCGGTACTTCTGATCACGGCGATGCTGGCCGCGACCGGCGCGTCCTGGCGCGACGCGGATGTAAGCTTTCCCGCCTGGAGTTATTTCACGTTCACGCAGAACTTTTTCATGGCCGAGACGCACAGCGTCGGTGCGCATTGGCTCTCACCCAGTTGGACGCTGGCGATCGAGGAACAGTTCTACGTGCTGGCGCCGCTCACCTTTCTGCTCGTGCCACGCCGTTATCTCGCCGCCACGCTCATAGCCGCCGCGGCGGCGGCCGTAGGCTGCCGGATTGCCGTTTACGGCTTCGGCTTCGCCAATCAGAGCGCCGCGCATGTGCTGCTTCCGACCAATGCCGACGTGCTCATCTGCGGGCTTCTCGCCGCGCTCGCGGCGCGGCTCGCCATCGTGCGGCGGGGAGCGCTCGATTACGCCCTGCGCCTGGCGCCGATCGTGCTGCTCCTGTGTCTCGCCTTCCTCGGCGTGCTCGCGGGTCGCCGCAGCTCGGCTTTCGCCGTTCTCTATCCGCTATTGACCGCGGCTGCGGCAGCGACGTTCCTCCTATCACTGGTGCGCGGCGCACCGGAAGCGCAGCGCTTCTGCTCCCGAATCCTCTGTTTCTTCGGCCGCACCTCCTACGCCATATATCTCACGCATCTGCCGATCCTCGGGTTGATGCATGGCCTTCTCCTCGGCGCGCGTCCCGACGTCGTAACGCCGGCGCAATGGCTGGTGACGTTGGCGTCG
This sequence comes from Pseudolabrys sp., assembly GCF_035943735.1. Classification (GTDB taxonomy): domain Bacteria; phylum Pseudomonadota; class Alphaproteobacteria; order Rhizobiales; family Xanthobacteraceae; genus Pseudolabrys. The sequence goes on along the minus strand of NZ_DASZBV010000008.1, from coordinate 168,163 downwards.
CTGCCGCTGTGCGTCGTGGCCGGCTGGGTGCTGACCCGGTTGATCGAAGAACCGATCACCGCCTATGGGCGGACATGGACGTGGAGCGGCGTGGAGCGCCGCACACGGGCTGTCACGGCGGTTGAACCCACGCCGAAGCAAATCTGAAGGCCTCCGACTTCAGGCCGCTGCCGCGCGCTTGAGCCAGCGGCTCCACGGCTCCGGCGCCAGCAGTTCGTCGCTGATCCATACTGGCGCGATGACCGTTCTTGTCGCCGAAGCGGCCGATGACCGCCGGCTTACAAAGGTGCTGCGTACCGCGGCAGGTCGGTCGTGCCGGCCGCATTGACCGCCTGCACCCAGAGCTGGAAGCCGATCCGGCTCGCTTCCATCGGATCTTTGGTGGTTGCCTCGGCATCAAGATAGCCGGGACAAGCCCGATCATGACGTTGGAAATACAAAATCAAAAAAATGGCCGGGCTTTTTGCCCGGCCATTGGCAATGTCGGCGCGGTGACGCGCTTACGTATTCATCGACTCGAAGAACTCGCTGTTGCTCTTGGTGTTGCGCAGCTTGTCCAGCAGGAAGTCGATGGCGTCCATCGTGCCCATCGGATTGAGGATGCGGCGCAGGACGTACATCTTCTTGAGCACGGCCGGCTCGGTGAGCAGCTCTTCCTTGCGCGTGCCGGAGCGGGTGATGTCGATCGCCGGGAAGGTGCGCTTGTCGGCGACCTTGCGATCGAGGATGAGCTCGGAGTTACCCGTGCCCTTGAACTCCTCGAAGATCACTTCGTCCATGCGCGAGCCGGTGTCGATCAGCGCGGTGGCGATGATGGTCAGCGAGCCGCCTTCCTCGATGTTGCGCGCGGCGCCGAAGAAGCGCTTCGGCCGCTGCAGAGCGTTGGCGTCGACGCCGCCGGTGAGCACCTTGCCGGATGACGGAACGACCGTGTTGTAGGCGCGGCCGAGGCGGGTGATCGAGTCGAGCAGGATGACGACGTCGCGCTGGTGCTCGACCAGGCGCTTGGCCTTCTCGATCACCATCTCGGCGACCTGCACGTGGCGCGAGGCCGGCTCGTCGAAGGTCGAGGAGATGACCTCGCCCTTCACCGAGCGCTGCATGTCGGTGACTTCCTCCGGCCGCTCGTCGATGAGCAGCACGATGAGGAACACTTCCGGGTGGTTGGCGGTGATGGCGTGGGCGATGTTCTGCAACAGCACCGTCTTGCCGGTACGGGGCGGCGACACGATCAGCGCGCGCTGGCCCTTGCCGATCGGCGCGACGATGTCGATGACCCGGGCCGAGAGATCCTTCTTGGTCGGATCGTCGTGCTCCATCTTCAGCCGCTCTTCTGGATAGAGCGGCGTCAGGTTGTCGAAGTTGACCTTGTGCTTGGCTTTCTCCGGGTCCTCGAAGTTGAGGGTGTTGACCTTGAGCAGCGCGAAATATCGTTCGCCTTCCTTCGGCGAACGGATGTGGCCCTCGACCGTATCGCCGGTGCGCAGACCGAAGCGGCGGATTTGCGAGGGCGAGACGTAGATGTCGTCCGGGCCCGAGAGGTAGTTCGACTCCGGCGAGCGGAGGAATCCGAAACCGTCGGGGAGGACCTCGACGACGCCTTCGCCGATGATGTCGACCTCCTGGCTCGCGAGCTGTTTCAGGATCGCGAACATCAGCTCCTGCTTGCGCAGCGTGCTGGCGTTTTCGACCTGGTGCTCTTCAGCGAAAGCGACGAGTTCGGGAGGCGTCTTGGACTTCAGGTCCTGGAGCTTCATTTCCCGCATGGGGGGCATTGGTCCTGTAGGGATGATCGGCGGGCCAAATGAAAAGTTGGGTGCCGCCTTGGAATGAGAAGTCTGGAGTCGCAGGTCTGGATTGATTGGGGGCGCTTAGGGGAAGGTCCCTGGGGCCCGATGCTGCGCCCGGCTCCGAACGAGATCGGTTCCGGAACGCGACGGCATCCGCCTGCGTTCGGGGGGATACCGACCAACATAAGTTGGCGCGTGCTTTTGCGCAAGGGGCGAAGTCCGACGGCTCCTACGATCTTTTGAGGGACGCGCTCGCGGTTCGCCATGGTGTGCACGGGCAGTGCCGATCGGCGCGCCGGCTAGAACGGCTTGACCACCGCCAGGATCACGATGGCGATCATGAGCAGCGTGGGTATCTCGTTGGCGATACGGAAGAATTTCTGCGGCCGCCGGTTGCGGTCGTGCTGGAAATCCCGCTGCCAGCGGCTCATCAGACCGTGCATAGCTGAAAGCACCAGCACCAGCACCAGCTTGGCGTGCAGCCAGCCGGCCACCTTGAAGGCGTCGAGGCCCATCGCCCAGATCATCGCCAGACCGAACAGCCAGGTGGCAATCATCGCCGGCGTCATGATGTAGCGCAGCAACCGCCGCTCCATCACCTTGAAGGTCTCCGACTGCTCGGACCCGGGCGTCGCGACCGCGTGATAGACGAACAGCCGCGGCAGGTAGAGCAATCCGGCCATCCACGAGATGACGGCGATGATGTGCAGGGCTTTGAGCCAGAGGTACATGAGCCGTGCCTAGCGAAGCGAAATGGCCGGCACAAGCCTGGCCATGACCTACACCCGTTATCCCCGCACTCGCTTGAGCATACGCTCGACATGCGCGATCGGCGTTGGCGGCAAGATGCCGTGACCGAGGTTGAAGATGAACGGCCCGCCCGCGAGCGCTTCCATTACCGCGTCGACCTCGCGGTCGAGGGCGCCGCCGCCGGCCAGCAGCGCCAAGGGATCGACGTTCCCCTGCACCGGCTTGAGCGGCTGGATGTGGTCGCGCGCGTAGATCAACCCTTGCGTCCAGTCGAGGCCGACGGCATCGACGCCGGTGTCCTGCACGTAGCGCCAGAGCTTCGCGCCGACGCCGCGCGGAAAGCCGATGATCCTTGCGCCCTTGACCTGCCCGCGCACGCCCTCGACGATGCGTTTCGCAGGCTCAATCGACCAGCGCTCAAACTCGCCCTGCGACAGCACGCCCGCCCAGGTGTCGAACAACTGCACACACTCGGCGCCAGCCTTCAATTGGCCGACCAGGTACTCAATCGAGGCCCCGACGAGCCGATCGATCAACAGTGCGAACGTCTCAGGCTCGCGATAGGCAAACATGCGCGCCGGGGCCTGATCGGGCGTGCCTTCGCCGGCCACCATGTAGGTCGCGACCGTCCACGGCGCGCCGCAGAAGCCGATCAACGTCGTCTTGTCGTCGAGCGACTTGCGCACGCGCCGCACGGTTTCATAGATCGGCGCCACCACCATGGCGTCGATGCGCTTGGCCAGCCGCTTCACACCCTCCGCATCGGTCAGCGGCTCGAGCTTTGGCCCTTCGCCAACAAGAAATTCCACCTTGCGGCCGAGCGCCAGCGGCACGACCAGGATGTCGGAAAACAAGATCGCGGCGTCGAAACCGAACCGCCGCACCGGCTGCAGCGTTACTTCCGCCGCGAGCTCAGGGTTGAAACAGAGATCGAGGAAGCCGCCCGCTTTCTCGCGCAGGGCGCGGTACTCCGGCAGGTAACGTCCCGCCTGCCGCATGAGCCAGACCGGAGGAACGGCCTGTCGTTCGCCAGCAAGGACGCGCAGCACGGGTTTTGTCCCCACGGCAGGGCCGGTCCCGTCTTCCCTCATCAAGACTCTCTTAAGATTATCTGTAGTGGTTATTGGAGTGTTGATTGGACTCATGCCTGCCGCTCAACAGTCTGTCCACTGGCATGCCGATCACGATCCAGATTCACCTGCAATCCGATAGCGGGCGGTCCACAGCGGTACAGGCCCATTCACCGCGTCTTTGCGCAGATATCCCCGGCCGTCCCCAGCCGGCTGTCCACATCGCCGGGTGATCGCGGCTCCTCGGTGCGTGGGCGCCCCCAATGGACGGCATGTGGAGGGTGTGAGGACAGAATCGGCAAGGACGCTTGCCTCGGGGGGTTAAAGGTGGCCTCCTCCCCAACTGTCCACACGTGAAACCTTTCGTTATCCATGGCCGATACCGGTTATTTCCATCTGCACCTGGTCTCCGATGCGACCGGCGAAACGCTGATCACCGTCGCGCGCGCGGCGGCAGCGCAGTACGCCAACGTATCGCCGGTCGAGCACCTCTACCCGATGGTGCGCTCGAAGAAACAACTCGACCACGTGCTTGCCGAGATCACCGAGTCGCCGGGCCTTGTGCTCTACACCTTGCTGGAAGAGGACCTGATCCAACTCCTGGAAGAGAAATGCCGCGAGCTCGGTCTGCCCTGTATGTCGGTTCTGGGACCGATCCTGCGCCTGTTCCAGTCCTATCTCGGCGCTGAGACAATCCACCGCGTCGGCGCGCAGCACGTGCTCAATGCCGAATATTTCCAGCGCATCGATGCGCTGAACTTCAGCATGATGCACGACGATGGCCAGCATCCGGAAGGGCTGGAAGAAGCCGACGTGGTGCTGATCGGCGTATCGCGCACATCGAAGACGCCCACCTCGATCTATCTTGCCAACCGCGGCGTAAAAACCGGCAATGTGCCGCTGGTGCCCGGAGTGCCGCTGGCGCCGCAGGTCGAGCAGCTGGCGCGACCGCTGGTGGTCGGGCTGTTCGCAAGTCCCGAACGCATCGTGCAGATCCGCGAAAACCGGCTGCTTGGACTGAAGGCGCACCGCGACGACGACCAGTACATCGACAAGGCGTCGGTGGCGGAGGAGGTCCAGTTTTCGCGCCGGCTATGCTCGCGCCACAACTGGCCGATGATCGACGTGACGCGCCGCTCTATCGAGGAGACCGCCGCCGCGGTGATGCGGCTCCTGACCGACCGCCGCCGCGCGCCGGGGATCTGATTTCGCGGATGACTTGGTGCGGCCCAAGTTGAATTTTAGGGCTGACCGCGATACCCCGCTCATTCCCGCGCAAGCGGGAATCCAGCGCTGGGCCCCCGCTTTCGCGGGGGGCGAACGGATAGAACGCAGGGAATTCCATGCCGCTCTGGCTCGCGCCGCAACCGCTCGTGCTCGCCTCCAAGAGCGACATCCGCGGCAAGATTCTCGCCGCCGCCGGGCTGCGCTTCGAAATCCGCCCGGCGCAGATCGATGAGCGCGCGGTCGAGACCGCGGCACAGCCGGCCGCTGCGGCCGCTGCGGCGCGCCTTCTGGCGCGCGCCAAGGCTGAAGCCGTCGTCGCAAACGTGCCGGGGCGTCCGGTGCTCGGCGCGGACCAGACCTTGGCGCGCGGCGCGCAACGCTTCACCAAGCCGAAGGATCGCACCGAGGCCGCCGCCCAATTACGCGCGCTGCGCGGCCGTACGCACGAATTGCATTCGGCGCTGGCGCTGGTGCGCGACAGCGAATTGCTGTTCCAGTGTGTCGACACCGCGCGGCTGACGATGCGCGATATCTCCGATCGCTTCATCGACGACTATCTCGACATGAGCGGCGACCTGGCACTCGCGAGCGTCGGCGCTTATCAGCTCGAGGGCATCGGCGTGCATTTGTTCGAGCGCGTCGAAGGGGACTATTTCACCATTCTCGGCCTGCCGCTGCTGCCGCTATTGGCGTATCTGCGCGGCGCCGGGTTTGTGGATGGCTGACGATGTTCATCCTCGGCCTCACCGGATCGGTCGGCATGGGCAAATCGGCCACGGCGAAGATGTTCGCCGAGGAAGGCGTGCCGGTGAGCGATGCCGACGCCGTCGTGCACCGGCTTTACGAAGGTGAGGCAGTGGCGCCGATCGAAGCGGCGTTTCCCGGCACGACCGCCGGCGGCAAAGTCGATCGCATGAAGCTCGGCGAGCGGGTGATAGGCCAGCCTGAGGAGATGCGCCGGCTGGAGGCGATCGTGCATCCGCTCGTGGCGGCAGCGCGCGACGCGTTCCTCGCCGCGGCCGAGCGCAGCGGCGCGCCGGTGGCCGTGCTCGATATTCCGCTGCTGTACGAGACCGGCGGCGACACGCTGTGCGACGCGGTGGTCGTCGTCTCGGCGCCGCCCGAGATGCAGCGCGAGCGCGTGCTGGCGCGGCCGGGCATGACCGAAGCGAAGTTCACCGCCATCCTCGTCAAGCAGACGCCTGACGCCGAGAAGCGGGCGCGGGCGGACTTCGTGGTGGATACGTCGCAAGGCTTCGACGTCGCGCGCGCGCAAGTGCGGGACATTCTGGTCAAGGTCGCTACAATGCCGAAGCGGCGGAGCTGATTCCCGCCAGCGCCACGGAACAACATGCGCGAGATCGTCCTCGATACCGAAACGACCGGCCTCTCCCCCGACCAGGGGCATCGGGTGGTCGAGGTCGGCTGCATCGAGCTGCTCAACCGCATCCCGACCGGCGCGACCTTTCACGCCTATCTCAATCCCGACCGCGATATGCCGGCGGAGGCTTTCGCCGTGCACGGGCTGTCGGTCGAGTTCCTGAAGGACAAGCCCCGGTTCGCCGACGTGGCCGACGATTTCCTGGCGTTCCTCGGCGACTCGCCGCTGGTCGCGCACAATGCCGGCTTCGACTACGGCTTTATCTGTCACGAGCTGAAGCGCGCCGCGCGGCCGGAATTGCCGCGCGACCGCGTCGTCGACACGCTGATGCTGGCGCGGCGCAAGCACGCGGCCGGCCCCTACAGCCTCGACGCTTTGTGCGCGCGTTACGGCATCGACAATTCACGCCGCACCAAGCACGGCGCGCTGCTCGACGCCGAGATCCTCGCCGAAGTCTATCTCGAATTGATCGGCGGCCGGCAGGCGCAGCTCGGTCTCGCCGAGACGGTGGTGACGGCGGTCACCGGCACTGACGGTGCTTTGGTGATCCGCGTGCGGCCGGCGCCGCTCGCGCCGCGCATCACCGAGGCCGAGCGCGAAGCGCATGCGGCCTTCATCGCCACATTGGGCGAAGCCGCAATCTGGCTGAGCTATTCGGCAGAGAAGTAGCGCTGCCGCGGCACCTCGGACAGCAAGCTCTTCAAAAAGCAATGGCCGGGACAAGCCCGGCCACAACAAAACATCTAATGCTGCGCGCGACGCCTTACGCCATCGCGGGGTTCGCCTGCATCTGCTCCATCTTCTGGCGATAGAGCGCGACGAAGTCGAACGGATCGAGCAGCAGCGGCGGGAAGCCGCCGTTGCGCACGATCGTGGCGACGATCTCCCGCGCGAACGGAAAGAGCAGGCGCGGACATTCGATCAGCACGATCGCCTGCAGGCTCTCCTGCGGCACGTTCTGGACGCGGAACACGCCGGCGAAGGTGAGCTCGAAGGCGAACATCACATTCGACTCGTGCTCCGCCCTGCCTTCGAGTCGCAGCGCGACCTCGATGTCGGTTTCCGACAGCGGATTGGCGTCGACATTGATCTGGATGTTGATCTGCGGCTGCTGACCCGGCATCAGCGAACGCGGCGCGTTCGGGTTCTCGAACGAGAGATCCTTGATGTACTGCGCCAAAACGCTGAGCTGCGGCTGCGGAGCCTCGGCGGGGCCGCCATTGGTCGTCGACATGCGATCTCCTTCGTATGCGGCGGGTTCGCTAACACAGCCCCCCGCGACGAACAAGGATGGGTGACGGCGGCCGCTTACCGGCCATCGCGGTCGTTGCGGCGGTCGGGCAATTCCGGGTCGGGCACCCGATGCCACTGCTCCGGCTCGAGATCGACCACGCCGTCATTGGCGCGTGCGACGCCCGGCCGCAGGCCGACGAGACCCAGCACGGCTCGACGCAGCGGTGGAAACAAGAGCGCCAGGCCGAGCGCGTCGGTGATGAAGCCGGGGATGACCAAAAGCACGCCGGAAAGAAGGATCATGCCGCCGGTCGCATCCGCCTGCAGGGTGCTGAAATTGCCCTCGGCCATGGCGACGCGGAGGCGCGAAATGTGGCTGCCGCCGGCGTGGCGCAGCAGCAGCATCCCGGCGATGCAGCCTAGCAGGATCAGCCCCAGGGCCGCGCCAAAGCCGATCGCCACCGCAACTGCAATGAACACCACGAGTTCCATCAGTGGCAGAAACAGCAGGAAACTGAGCAGCGAACGGGCGATCTTCATTCCATTTACTCATTTCGGGCCCGTATTTTGCCGCGGGCTCCGTGTTGGCGGCAGCGCCCCAAATCGTCTAACGTGCGGCCCGGATCGGGAGGCCGGAACATATGGCTCCCGGCCTATGGATCGGCGCCGCCATCCGCTTACATAGTACCGGTGGGTCCGGCTGCCATGCCGTCCCGCCGGCGACGGTCCCGACGGGCCGTCCGTCACGGTAGCCGAAAGCATGCAGAACGTGTTCGACATCTACACCATCATCTTCCTAGCGCTGGCGGTGTTCATTTTCCTGCGCCTGCGCAGCGTCCTCGGCCAGCGGACCGGCCGTGAGCGGCCCCCGTACGATCCCTATTCCGCCCGCGAGCCGGTGCGGCCGGCGACCGAGAAGGTCGTCGCTTTGCCGCCGCGGCAGGCCGAGCCCATGGCGGCGCCGAAGCCGGCGGAGCTGGCCGAGCCGAGCGAGCCGGGCGACCGCTGGAAGGGCATCGCCGAAGCGGGCTCCCCGGTGGCGGCCGGTCTCGAAGGCATCGTTGCGGCCGATCCCGCTTTCGACGGCAAGCACTTCGTCGCCGGGGCGCGGGGCGCCTACGAGATGATCGTCGGCGCCTTCGCCGAGGGCGATCGCCGCACGCTCAAGAACCTGCTCTCGCGCGACGTCTACGACGGCTTCGACGCGGCGATCGGCGAGCGCGAGAAGCGCGGCGAGACGGTCGAGACGCGCTTCGTCTCGATCGACACCGCCGACATCGTCGCCGCCGAACTGAAGGCGAAGACAGCGCAGGTGACGGTGCGCTTCCATTCCAAGCTCATCACCGCGACACGCGACGGCAACGGCAACGTCATCGACGGCAGCGCCGAGCGTGTCACCGATATCACCGACGTGTGGACATTCGCGCGCGACGTGTCGTCGCGCGATCCGAACTGGAAACTGGTCGCGACCGAAGCCGAGCATTAGGGGCATGCGCAGAGGGGGGCTCGCTCTCGCACTGACGATCGCGCTGACCGCGCCGGCGCTGGCGCGCGAGGTGCCGATGCAACTGCGTCGCGCGCACGTCGTGCCGCTCACCTTCGCCGAGATGAAGGGCTGGCGTCGCGACGATCATCGCGCGAGCTATGCCGCTTTCGTGAAGAGCTGCGGCGCGATCCTGAATTCCAGCAAGGCGCAGCGCGCCAGGCGCGCGATGCTCGGCGGCCTGTACGTCGCCTGCCAGCAGGCGGTGAAAATCGCGAAGCCCGACGACGCACAGGCACGCCAGTTCTTCGAGGACAATTTCCGGCCCATGCGCATCGCCAAGGCGGGCGACGTCGACGGCTTCTTCACCGGCTATTACGAGACCGAAGTCGAGGGCTCGCTGGTCAAGACCGCCGAGTACAACATTCCGTTCTACGGCATCCCGTCGAAGCTCAAGGGACGCAGCACCGTCTTCGGACAGTACGACCGCACGCAGATCGAGGCCGGCGCCATCGCCGGCAAGGGCCTCGCGCTCTGCTGGGTGAAGGACCCGGTCGACGTGCTGTTCGCGCAGATCCAGGGCTCGACGCGCGTGAAGCTGGCGGACGGTCAGCTCCTGCGGCTCAACTACATCGCCAGTAACGGCAAGCCTTATTACCCGGTCGGCAAATATCTCATCGATCAGGGCATCATCGCACGCCAGGACATGTCGATGGACCGCATCCGCGACTGGATGGAAGCCAATCCGGTCGAGGGTAAGGCGCTGCGCGACAAGAACCGCTCCTATGTCTTCTTCGAGAAGACGCCGCTGTTGCCGACGACGCAGATCCTCGGTGCGCAGGGTGTGCCGTTGACGCCGCTTCGTTCGGCCGCGGTCGACAAGTCGCTGCACATCTACGGCACGCCGATCTGGATCAACGCCAACCTGCCGCTGCTGAGCGAAGAGCCGTCGACGCCGTTCCGGCATCTGGTGATCGCGCAGGACACGGGCTCTGCCATCGTCGGCCCGGCGCGCGCCGATATCTTCTTCGGCGCCGGCAATCTCCTCGGCCACGTCGCCGGCCGCATCAAGGACCATGGCGAGTTCGTGATGCTGGTGCCGAAATCGGTTGCGCTGCGCGGCGACAGCCCCGCCGCCGAGGTGCCGCTGCCGCAACCCCGGCCGGCGGCCATCGCGACGCGCACGGCGGAAGCCGACGACGCAGCGGACGGCGCCGGCGCGCGTTGACCGCATGGCCCCCCGCGACGGCAAGCGCCGCGTCCTCTCCTACGATGAGCGCGTGCTGTGGACGATGGTGGCGAAGTCCATCGCCCCGATGCATGGCGCGCTGCCGGCGGTCGAAGAGATGGCGGCGCCTGAGCCGGCAAAGCCGGTGCGCGCAAGGCCGGTCAGCGTTGCCCCGCCGTCTTCAGCTCCGCCCGCCAACCGGCCGCCGCCGCTGACGCCGCTCGGCCGCCGTGCGCGCCAGCGCGTGGCGCGCGGACGTGACGCGATCGACGCGCGCTTCGATCTGCACGGGCTGACGCAGGCGGAAGCACATGCAGCGCTGACGCGCTTCCTGCATTCGGCCAGCACCCGCGGCGCCCGCCTGGTGCTGATCATCACCGGCAAAGGCCGTGCCGGCGATAGCGAGCGCGGCGTGCTGCGCCGGCAGGTGCCGCACTGGCTGGCGCTGCCGGAATTGCGCGAACTCGTCATCGGCTTCGAGGAAGCACATGGCGCGCATGGCGGGGAAGGCGCGCTCTACGTAAGATTGCGCCGCCAGCGCGCCGCCGGCGACGACGAGTGATCTTCGCGGCGCCCCCGCCGCGGCATGATACGGCATCAGGGACGGAGGACGTGATGACACGGACGGCCGTTTTCTTCGCGACAGTGCTACTGGCGGCATCGGCCGCCGGCGCGGCGACCATGACGCCCAGCGCGCCCGACAAGATGGCTTCGCCCGCCGACAAGCAGAAGATGCAGGCCTGTCAGGATCGCGCCGCCGCGCAGAAGGTACCGATGCCGGATCGCTCGAGGTTCGTCATGAACTGCATGGCGAAGCCGGCGAAGTAGCGACCGCGGTTCTTGCCGGCGACTTGATGCCGCGAACCGGCGGGCGTGGTTCGGCGCGGCTGGTCAGCGCCAGTACTTTCTCACGCAGGCGAGCGATGCTCAGCCACATGCCGAGGAATTCGCTCTCGATGTCGTCGACGCTGTCGGCAGGCGTGCGGCCGCGTGCGGCCGGCACCGTCGCGGGCTTGGCAGATCGGCTCATGATACCCCCTTACGCGATGCGCGCCATGATTGGCTCATTCTCGCTTACACAACCTAAGGAAGCATACATCACCAACCCGGTCTGTCAAATTTTGTTTATTGCCTATTTGACACGCCTTGCGCGTTTGCGGGCCCGCGTCGGCAGCGCCCCCAGCGGCACGATCTCCAGGCTGAGCACGGGATCGCCAGGCCGCAAAAGGATATCGCGGTCGCCGGCGTTGAAGATGCACACCTCGAGCGCGCCGCTGAAACCGGGGTCGATCTGCAAGGCGTGCGAGGCGATGGCTCCGAGACGCGCCAGATGCGGCACCGCGCCGATGCGGCCGAGGTGATCGTGTGGAAATGCGACGCGCTCGCTGGTGACAATGCGCACGCTGCGTCCGCGCGTAAGCCTTACGCTACGCGCAGGAGTATTCCGCCGCGGCGCGACGACTGCGCCGAACGTCAGATCGAAGGCCGCCGGCCGCATTCTCGCCTCGTCGAAACCGGTGATGCCGATCACGCCGTCTTTCACTGCCCGTGCGATCTGGTGGTTCACCAAAACGCTGCCGCGAGGTTGCGCGGCAGTTGCCGGCACTGCGCTGCCGCCGAACGACCCTTGCAGCCAGTAGTCGGAGCTGTGGCCGGTGATGCGTCCGAGCTTGGCCGCCATCGCGCGCGAGATCGGCTGCCGGCCGTTGACGATATTGTTGATCGATTGGCGCGAGACGCCGGTCGCCTTGCTCACCGCGCCCTGGTCGAGCCCGAGACGCGCGAACTCCGCACGCAAGTGGTCACCCGGTTTGAGCGGACTGCCGCGCCTGGCGCGGTCCGTGCTTTGGGCGGACATTGTCTCCTCCTTGTCGGTCGTCCCGACGCGATGCCGCGAAGGAAAGCGTCCCCTTTTTTACAACCGGAGGCGGCAAGTCAGAAATCAGTCCGCGACTATCGATGATCTTGGTTTACGGTAACCATAGGATATCGCGTCGGGAATCCGTCGGCCGACGGCACTCGGAAAGGTAGTATTTCTAGCCAAATTACAGAATGAATCGACTGAGATCGGTGTTCTTCGCAAGGTCGCCGATGTGCTTCTGCACGAAGACGGCGTCGATGTGGACGGTCTCGCCGGCGCGGTCGGTGGCGGTAAACGACACCTCGTCGAGCACCCGCTCCATCACCGTCTGCAGCCGCCGCGCGCCGATGTTCTCGACGCTCGCGTTCACCGACACGGCGATGTCGGCGATCGCATCGATCGCGTCCTCGGTGAAGTCGAGGGTCACGCCTTCGGTCAACATGAGCGCGACGTATTGCTTGATCAGCGACGCCTCGGGCTCCGTGAGGATACGGCGGAAATCGTCACGCGTCAGTGCCTTCAGTTCGACGCGGATCGGGAGGCGGCCCTGCAATTCGGGCAAGAGATCCGACGGCTTTGAAATGTGGAAGGCGCCGGAGGCGATGAAGAGGATGTGATCGGTCTTCACCGGACCGTGCTTCGTGTTGACGGTGGTGCCTTCGATCAACGGCAAGAGATCGCGCTGTACGCCCTCACGCGAGACGTCGGCGCCGCCGCGACCCTCGCGGCCGGGGCCGGCGATCTTGTCGATTTCGTCGAGGAAGACGATGCCGTTCTGCTCGACTGTGCGGATCGCCTCCTGCGTCAGCTGCTCGCTATCGAGCAGCTTGTCGGATTCCTCGTTGATCAGGATCGCGTGCGAGTCCTCCACCGTGACGCGCCGCGTCTTGGTGCGGCCGCCGCCGAGCTTGCCGAAGATGTCGCCGATCGAGATGGCGCCCATCTGCGCGCCGGGCATGCCGGGTATCTCGAACATCGGCATGCCGGACGAGCCTTGGCTCAACTCGACCTCAATTTCCTTGTCGTTGAGCTCGCCTGCGCGCAGCTTCTTGCGGAAGCTCTCGCGCGTCGCGGGGCTGGCGCCGGGACCGACCAGGGCACTCAGCACGCGCTCTTCCGCCGCCTGTTCGGCGCGAACCTGTACGTCCTTTCGCTTCTTTTCGCGCGTCAGCGCGATCCCGATCTCGACGAGATCGCGCACGATCTGCTCGACGTCGCGACCGACATATCCGACTTCGGTGAACTTAGTCGCTTCCACCTTGAGGAATGGCGCGCCGGCAAGCTTGGCCAACCGCCGCGAAATCTCGGTCTTGCCGACGCCGGTCGGGCCTATCATCAGGATGTTCTTCGGCAGCACCTCTTCGCGCAGTCTGTCGTCGAGCTGCAGGCGGCGCCAGCGATTGCGCAGCGCGATGGCGACGGCGCGCTTGGCGTCGGCCTGGCCGACGATGAAGCGGTCGAGTTCGGAGACGATTTCCCGCGGGGAGAAGTCGGTCATGCGCTGCGCACCATGAGGATTGCGGGGCCGTTGGGCGTGTCCACTAAACGGTCTTTGTTAAAGCCGGCCTTTTCATAGGCGCGTACCGCGCGAAGGTTTGCGGGATCGGGGTCGGTGATGACGCTCGGCGTTCCCGCCGCGAGTTGAGCGTCGACGAAGGCGCGAACGAAGGTCGAGCCGTGGCCGCGACCGATCATGTCCGCCTCGCCGATGAACTGGTCGATGCCGCGCGTGCCGTACGGCAGCCGGCCGAAACCGTTCTCCGGCCAGACGTGCGGATCGTAGCATTGCAGGTAGGCGAAGGGCCGGCCATCCGCCGCCACGATGAACTGATCTATCGCCGGATGAGCAAGATCGCCGCTGACCAATTCGAACTGCGTATCGGCGTCGCCCCACCATTGCGCAACCTGCGGCGTTTCCAGCCACTGCCGGATCAACGGCAGGTCGGCGGGCGTCATCGGACGAAACTGGTAACCCGCCATGCTCACGCGCTCTTCAGCGACTCGATGGTGACGTTGCGGTTGGTGTAGACGCAAATGTCGGCGGCGATGTCGAGCGACTTGCGCACGATCGCCTCGGCGTCGAGCGGCTGGTCGAGCAGCGCGCGCGCGGCGGCGAGCGCATAGTTGCCGCCGGAGCCGATGCCCATCACGTTGTTTTCCGGCTCGAGCACGTCACCGGTGCCGGTCAAGACCAGCGACACCTGGCTGTCGGCGACGATCATCATCGCCTCGAGCCGGCGCAGGTAGCGGTCGGTGCGCCAGTCCTTGGCGAGCTCGACCGCGGCGCGGGTGAGCTGGCCAGGGTACTGCTCGAGCTTGGCCTCGAGCCGCTCGAACAAGGTGAAGGCGTCGGCGGTGGCGCCGGCGAAGCCTCCGATGACGTCGCCCTTGCCGAGCTTGCGGACCTTCTTGGCGTTCGACTTGATGATGGTCTGGCCGATGGAGACCTGGCCGTCGCCGCCGATCACCACGGTCCCGCCCTTGCGGACGGTCAGGATGGTGGTGCCGTGCCAGGAGGGAAGCTCAGCGGACGCCATACGTTAACCCCTTGAAAGGCGTGATCTAGGCACACCGGTCGGGGAATGCAAACCGGTCCGGGGCGTTGGCGAATCCGCTCGGGCCCTGCTAAAAGGCGGCGCAATCGAAGGATTTTTGCCCATGCGCACCGGCGCCGTGAAGCGCAAGACCAAGGAAACCGACGTCGAGGTCGCGGTCGACCTCGACGGCCAGGGCCGTGCCGACGTCTCCACCGGTATCGGCTTCCTCGACCACATGCTCGACCTTCTGGCGCGCCATTCGCGCATCGACATCACGGTCAAGGCCAAGGGCGACCTGCACGTCGACCACCACCACACCACCGAAGACGTCGGTATCGCGCTCGGGCAGTCGGTCAAGCAGGCCCTCGGCGACATGAAGGGCATCACCCGCTACGCCGACGTGCACATGCCCATGGACGAGGCGCTGACTCGTGTCGCCATGGACATCTCCGGCCGGCCGTTCCTCGTGTTCAAGGCTGAGTTCGTGCGCGACAAGGTCGGCACCTTCGACACCGAGCTGGTGCAGGAATGGTTCCAGGCCTTCGCCATGAACGCCGGGATCACGCTGCACGTGGCCACTTTGTATGGCACGAACGATCACCATATTGCCGAGTCGTGCTTCAAGGGATTGGCGCGCGCCTTGCGTGCGGCAATCACCATCGACCCGCGTGCCGCCGGCGAGGTGCCGTCGACCAAGGGCTCGCTGGGGGGCTAGGCGTCGGCCGGCCTCGCGATCTGTTCGAGAGTATTGCGTATGCCCACGTTCACCGTGCACGCCCCGCCGCGAACTGACGGAGCGCCGGCTTCGCCGGAGCGCTTCCTGTTCGTGCGCGACGGATTCCACGGCTGGGCCTTCCTGCTCGGGCCGTTCTGGCTGATCCGCTATCGGCTGTGGCTGGCGCTCGTGCTTTATGCCATCGGGATGGTCGCGCTCATCGCCGGGCTGGCCACGCTCCGCGCATCGGGATCGACGCAGGCCTTTGCCCTCTTCATCGTTGCGCTGCTCATCGGCTTCGAAGCGGCAAGCATTCGCCGCTGGACCTTGGCGCGTCGCGGCTGGGCGACGCTCGGCTTCGTTGTCGGCGACGACCGCGACATCGCCGAGCATCGCTTCTTCACGCAATGGGCCGGGCGCGATCAGAGCGCGCCGCCGCCGGCGCAGGAGCCGCCACCGACCGTGACCGCGCCGATACGGCGCGGGCCGCCGAGCGGCCGCGATGTGATCGGCCTGTTCCCCGAGCCGGAGCAGACGCGATGACGGTCGCCATCGTCGATTACGGTTCCGGCAACCTGCACTCGGCGGCGAAGGCCTTCGAGCGCGCCGCGCGTGACAGCGGGCACGACCAGCCGATCCTCGTCACGTCCGACCCGGCGGCGGTGGCGCGCGCCGACCGCGTCGTGCTGCCGGGCGTCGGCGCCTTCGCCGACTGCCGCCGCGGGCTCGATGACATCCCGGGCATGATCGACGCTCTCAACGAAACCGTGCGCAAGCGCGGTCGGCCGTTCTTCGGCATCTGCGTCGGCATGCAACTGATGGCCGAGCGCGGCCGCGAATATCAGGTAACGCCGGGGCTGGGCTGGATCGCCGGCGAGGTCGACCGGATCGCGCCTGACGATCCGCAATTGAAAATCCCGCACATGGGATGGAACACGCTCAACGTCGCGCGGCCGCACCCGCTGCTCGACGGCATTCCGACCGGCGCGCAGGGGCTGCACGCCTATTTCGTGCACTCCTACGAGCTTAAGCCCGCGCACCACGCCGACCTGATCGCGCAGAGCGATTACGGCGGGCCGCTGACGGCCATCGTTGGCCGCGACACCATGGTCGGCACGCAATTCCATCCCGAGAAGAGCCAGAAGCTCGGGCTGAAACTGATCGCGAATTTTTTGAAGTGGAATCCATGATCCTCTTTCCAGCCATCGATCTGAAAGAAGGCCTCGCCGTTCGGCTGGAACAGGGCGACATGGCGCGTGCGACCGTCTTTCATCGCGATCCAGCGTCGCAGGCGCGCGCTTTCGAGCAACAGGGATTCGAATATCTGCATATCGTCGATCTCGACGGCGCCTTCGCCGGCAAGCCGGTGAATGCCGCGGCGGTCGACCGCATTCTGGAAAGCGTCAGCATTCCGGTGCAGCTCGGCGGCGGCATCCGCAACACGGCGACCATCGAAGGCTGGCTGGACAAGGGCGTGACGCGCGTCATCATCGGCACCGCCGCTGTGCGCGATCCGCCATTCGTCAAGCAGGCCGCGCGCGATTATCCGGGCCGGATCGCCGTCGGTCTCGACGCCCGCGACGGCAAGGTCGCGGTCGAAGGCTGGGCCGAAACGTCGGAGGTGACGGCGCTCGATATTGCGAAGCGGTTCGAGGACGCCGGCGTCGCCGCCATCATTTACACCGACATTTCCCGCGACGGCATGCTCCAGGGGCTCAACCTCGACGTCACCATCGCGCTGGCCGATGCGATTTCCATTCCGGTGATCGCCTCGGGCGGCTTTGCCTCCATCGACGACGTGAAGGCGCTCCTCGAGCCGCGCGCACGCAAACTCGAAGGCGCCATCGCCGGCCGCGCGCTTTACGACGGCCGGATCGACGCGGCGGAGGCGCTCAGGCTCATCCGTGCGGCGAGGAAAGCGGCCTGATGTTCAAGGTCCGCGTCATCCCCTGCCTTGACGTGAAGGACGGCCGCGTCGTCAAAGGCGTCAATTTTGTCAATTTGCGCGACGCCGGCGATCCTGTGGAGGCGGCGATCGCCTACGATGCCGCTGGCGCCGACGAGCTCACCTTCCTCGACATCACCGCCAGCCACGAGAACCGTGACACCATCTTCGACGTCGTGCAGCGGACGGCGGAAGCCTGCTTCATGCCGCTCACGGTCGGCGGCGGCGTGCGCACCGTCGACGACATCCGTAAGCTGCTTACTTGCGGCGCCGACAAGGTGTCGATCAACACCGCCGCAGTGGCGCGGCGCGAGTTCGTCAAGGAAGCGGCGGAGAAGTTCGGCGACCAGTGCATCGTCGTCGCCATCGACGCCAAGAAGGTGTCGAAGGGCGGCGAGCAGGATCGCTGGGAGATCTTCACCCATGGCGGCCGCAAGCCGACCGGCCTCGACGCCGTCGAATATGCGCGTGAGGTGGTCTCGCTCGGCGCCGGCGAGATCCTGCTCACCTCGATGGATCGCGACGGCACCGGCCATGGCTATGACATCCCGCTGACGCGGGCGATCGCCGACGCAATCACCGTGCCGGTGATCGCTTCCGGCGGGGTCGGCGCGCTGCAGCACATGGTCGAGGGCATCCGCGACGGTCACGCCACGGCGGTGCTGGCGGCCTCGATCTTCCACTTCGGCCAGCATTCGGTGCGCGAGGCCAAGGCGTACATGGCCGCCGCCGGCCTGCCGATGCGGCTGGACCCCTAAGCCGCCGAGCCGAATGACGGCCTGCCGAGAACCTGCTAAATCACCGCCCGGAAAGGACCTTTCCGATGACCGACTTCACCCTTGCTGACCTTGAAAAACGCGTTGACGAACGGGCGCAGGCTGGCGCGACCGAGTCCTATACCCGCGCGTTGATCGACAAGGGCGTGGCGCATTGCGCCAAGAAGATGGGCGAGGAGGCATTCGAAACCGCCATTGCCGCCGTGCAGGAAGACAAGGGCCGGCTCGTATCCGAGGCGGCCGACCTGCTTTATCATCTGCTGGTGGTGTTGAAGGCGCGCGACGTTTCCCTCGCAGAGGTCGAGGCCGAGCTCGCCAAGCGTACCGCGCAGTCGGGCCATGCTGAGAAGGCGTCGCGACCGCGCGGCTGACCGGATTATTCGATGGAACAGCGGACCGAAGAAAACCTATCGCCCTACCGCACATTCACGCGCTCCGCCTGGGCGGCGATGCGCGAAGATGCGCCGATGACGCTGACCTCGGACGAGGTGCAGCGGCTGCATTCGTTGCACGACCGCCTCGACATCAAGGAGGTCGAGGACATCTACCTGCCGCTGTCGCGTCTGTTGTCGATGTATGTCGACGCCACGCAGCGGCTGTTCGTGGCGCAGGAGCGCTTCCTCCGCACCGAAGACGCCAAGATGCCGTACATCATCGGCGTCGCCGGGTCGGTTGCGGTCGGCAAATCGACCACAGCGCGCGTGCTACAGGCGCTGCTGGCGCGCTGGCCGCACGTACCGAAAGTCGATCTCGTCACCACCGACGGCTTCCTCTATCCGAACGCGGTGCTGGCACGCGAAGGCCTGATGGAGAAGAAGGGCTTTCCCGAGAGTTACGACCTGCCGGCGCTGTTGCGCTTCCTCACCGACGTCAAGGCCGGTCGGCGTCCGGCGCGCGCACCGATCTACTCGCATCTCATCTACGACGTCATCCCGAATCAGTGGGTCGAGGTCGACCGACCGGACATCCTCATTGTCGAGGGGCTGAACGTGCTGCAGACCGGGCGCCTGCCGCGGGATGGCAAGGCGATCCCGTTCGTGTCGGATTTCTTCGACTTCTCGGTCTATCTCGACGCCGAAGAGGACGTGCTCAAGAACTGGTACGTCGACCGGTTCCTGACCTTGCGCGGCACCGCGTTCCGCGATCCGAAATCGTACTTCCATCGCTACGCGCGGCTGTCGGACAAGGAAGCGGTCGTGACCGCGTCCGATATCTGGGAGCGCATCAATCTCGTGAATTTGCACGAGAACATCCTGCCGACGCGGCAGCGCGCCGACCTGATCCTCAAGAAGTGCCAGAACCACACGATCGAGAACGTGTCGCTGCGACGCCTGTAAGCTTGGCTGCCGCGCGGCGGCAAATCAGGCAAACCCGTACAGAGTCTTGGCGTTGTCGGCCAAAATGCGGTTGCGCACGCTCTCGTTTGGAACCCATTCTCCGATTTGGTCGAACAGATCGCCGTCATTCGGCATCGTGCGGCCGTTCATGTTCACGTGCGGCCAGTCGGAGCCCCACACCAGCCGCTCCGGCGCGTACTTCACGAAGGCGCGCGCGAGCGGGATGACCGAAGGATAAGGCGGCTCCTCCATGGTGCAACGCATCGGGCCGGAGAGTTTGAGCCAGACGCGGCCGGTGTCGAGCATGCGCAGCACGGTCCGCATCGCCGGCTGATCGACGCCGCCATTGGCAGGAATGCTGGCGAAGTGATCGAGCACGATCGTGTTGGGAAGCGCGAGCAGGCGATCGGCGTAATCGACGATATCGGCGCCATGCGGGTAGAACTGCAAATGCCAGCCGTGTTCGTGCGCGCGCGCCGCGGTTTCCGGATTGAGATGCGGTACGTGACTGCCGCGGCCGACGCTCATCATACGCAGGCCGCGCACGCCGAGTTTGCCCAACCGTTCGAATTCGGAATCCGAAGCGTGATCCGGCATTAGTGCGATGCCACGCAAGCGCTCGCGGTACCGGCTCAGCACGTCGGCGAGCATCGCCATATTACGGCCGTAGCCCGCCGGGCTGACGATCACCGCGCTGCTCAGACCGAGCACATCCTGCAACGCGATCAGGGTTTCCGGCAGCGCGTCGCGCGCCTCGTACGGGCTGTCGGAGGCAAACGGATATTTGCCCGTCGGGCCGAACAGATGCACATGAGTGTCGCAGGCACCCGGTGGTGCCTTTATGCGTGGCATTTTGGGATGCGGATCAGGCGCTTGCGTCAGTTCGGGCATTGGCGATTTCGTTTCTCCTGGACTACTGAAGCGTGATGTGGGCGCTCTTCGCCAGATCGCCCCATTGTTTCAGT
This sequence comes from Pseudolabrys sp., assembly GCF_035943735.1. GTDB lineage: Bacteria > Pseudomonadota > Alphaproteobacteria > Rhizobiales > Xanthobacteraceae > Pseudolabrys. Next base: position 147,865 of record NZ_DASZBV010000008.1, on the reverse strand, counting down.
TCGTGCGTGATCAGATCGGCAAATTGCGCCGGCGTGCCGCCGATCGGCTCGACGCCTTGCGTGCGCAGGCGCGCGGCGAGCGCAGGATCCTTCGCCGTTGCCTGCGCGGCGGCCGCCAGACGATCGATGACCGGCTGCGGCGTTCCGGCCGGCGCCATCATGCCGATCCAGAGCACGCCCTCGTAGCCGGGAACGCCGAGCTCGGCGATGGTCGGAATGTCCGGCAACAGATCCGAACGATGGCTGCTGGCGATCGCCAGCATGCGCAGCTTGCCGGCAACGACATACGGATGCGACGTCGCATAGGTGTCGAGCTTGAGCTGTACGACGCCGGCAAGCAGGTCGGTCATGGCTGGTGCGGCGCCGCGATAGGGCACCTGCGTAAGTTTGATCCCGAGCCGGTGCGCCAGCAACTCCATGGTCACGTGCGGCAGCGTGCCGAGCCCGGCGGAGGCATAGTTGATCTTGCCGGGGTTCTTCTTGGCGTAGGCGACGAAGTCGGCAAATGTTTTGTACGGTGCGCCTGGATTGCTGACGAGGACCTCCGGGACGTCCGCCAGCACCGAGATCGGCGTCAGGTCCTTCTGCGTGTCGTACGGTAGCGAGGCACGCATCGCGCCGTTGATGGTGTGATTAGGTGTGGTCAGCAGCAGCGTGTAACCATCGTGCGCAGCCTTCGCCACCGCTTCGGTGGCGATGATGCCGCCGGCTCCGGCCTTGTTCTCAACGATGATTTGCTTCCCGAGGATCGCGGACATCTTGGCCGACATGAGCCGCGCCACAATGTCGACGGCGCCGCCTGGCGGAAACGGCACCAGCAGGTGGATGGGCTGTTCCGGATATTCGGCGAGACTGCGGGCCGGCTGCAGAAGCACGGCAATTGCCAGCAGCACCAGCGCTGCCCGTTGAAGACGTTTCATACCGTTCGCCTTGGTTATTTTGTGCGCGCGAACGCGCACTTTCCCGGGCGGATGACCGGCCGTCAACCGGGCGATACCGCAGCGCTCAAGGCTGATGGACGAAGAGGCCTTACGCCGCCCTGCGGCTCAAATCGAAGTGCTCGATATAGCGCTTCTGGATCACCGACATCGGCAGCACGATCAGCACGTCGGTGGTGCCGAACTCATGGTCAATGACGGCGCCGTCGCCGATATAAGCACCGAGGCGGAGATAACCCTTGAGCAGCGGCGGCAGCGCGCGCAAGGCCGCCTTGGGATCGATCGCCTCCTTCGAAAGGCGGTTCATCTCGACGTAGCGCTCCGGCAGCGCCTGCGCGCGCCACTGCTCCGGCGCCCGCGAATAATGATGCAGGAATGACAGCGGCAGCGCGAGCCGCGACGGGTCGGTGCCTTCGATCGAGGCGCAGCCGATCATCACGCCGCAGCGGTTCTGCAGCACGTAGGCATGGATGCCGTGCCAGAGCAGCTCGACGGTGCGCTTGTTGCGATATTCCGGAAGAACGCAGGAACGGCCGAGCTCGAGGAATTGCAGTTGGCAGTGGCGGCCGACGAGGCCGCCGATGTCGAACTCGCCGGCGGTGTAGAAGCCGCCATACTCCTCGGCGAGCGGCTGGCGCAGCAGCCGGTAGGTGCCGACGACCGCCGGCCGGTTGAGCGGCCCGCGTTCGCGGCTGGTGTGATCGACCACCAGCAGGTGGTCGCAGATGGCGTCGTAGGAATCGACGTCGCGGCGGGCGAGGAGACGGGCCGGGTTCGGAACCGCCGAGCCCTCTTCGTAGAACACGCGGTAGCGCAGCTTCTGCGCCTGCCGCACCTCGGCGGCGTTGCGCGCCAGCCGCACCTCGAGGCTGCCGATCCGGCCGAGGGTCTGCGAGGCTTGGGGGGCGCGTGCCGCCAGGGTCTGGATCCCGCCATAGGCCTGCAATGCCGGGAGCAGGCGCGGCACGTTTCCAGCGGGCGGAGAGCGCAGTCGGCCAAACAAGTTGCGCGTCAAATTCACGCGTTGCATCATAGGGTTAGGTCCTAGCGGATTCTCGACCAAGTGCCAAACGGGCAGCGAATCACACCAAGGGCCGCCGTCCGTAGCCCTACACCACAGGGGGGACACGGATTTATGACACTGTGCGGAAGGTTTCACTACGCCGCAAGCGGCGCCGATGCCCGGTGGATAGTTTCGAGCACTTCGCGCAAGCGCTCGCGATCGAGCGGCTTCACCAGCAGGCCGTCCATGCCGGACGCGAGAACCGCGTCGCGGTCGTCGCCGGACGCGTTGGCGGTGAGCGCCAGCACCGGCGTCGGTTTCTCCCCGAGCTCGGGCTCGCTCTCGGCTGCGCGGATACGACGCACCGCTTCGAGCCCGTCCATGACCGGCATCTGCACGTCCATCAGCACCAGATCATAGGGCGCGCCGGCCGCGCGCGCCGCCTGCCACGATTCGACTGCGGCGGCGCCGTCGCTGGCGATCGTCGGACGGTGGCCAAGGCGCGTCAGCAGAGCGCGGGCGAGCAGGGCGTTGATGTCGTTGTCCTCGGCGACGAGGATCGACAGGCCTTTGTCGGCGCCGGCGCCGGCGCCGGCGCCATTCGCCGCCGCGACCGCTTCGTCGGTGGCGTCGGCGACCGCCTGCTCATAGGCATTGCTCGCGGCCAGCCGCGCAGCGAGCGATGCGGCGCGCACCGGCTTGACCAGATAGCCGTTAAACCCCGCTGCCTTGAGCGCCGGCAGCTCATGGCGGTCGGTCGGGCGGATGAGCACGATCCGCTTCGCGACGTCGATCTTGCTCAGGTCGCCGCGCGCCATCATCGCCTTGGCCAACGGGTAGTCGACGATCAGCGCATCCCATCGCCGCTCGGGCAGCAGCGCGAAAGCGACCTCCTCGTCGAGCGCGGCGCAAGTCCTGGCGCCCCAGCGGCCGAGCCGTCGTGCAAGCAACGACGTTTCGATTTCCGCGGCGGCGACGATCATGACCGCGGCATCGGAGAGATCGGGCGGCGCGAAAGCATGTTCCGGTTCGCCGGGCGCCGGCATCAGCGGCACGGTGGCGCTGAAGGTCGCGCCCTTGCCCGGGGCGCTGTCGACGGCGATGGCGCCGTGCATACGTTCGACGATGCGGCGCGAGATGGCGAGGCCGAGCCCGGTGCCGCCATGTTTGCGCGTCGATGAGGAATCCGCCTGCTCGAAATCCTGGAAGATGCGCGCCTGATCCTCAGGCGCCAGCCCGACGCCGGTATCGCGCACGCGGAAGCGGACCTCGTGTACGCGCTCGCCCGGCTCGACGATGACGGCGACGCCACCCTTCTCGGTGAATTTGATGGCGTTGCCGGCGAGATTGAGCAGCACCTGGCGCAGCCGCGGCGCGTCACCGACGAGGCGCGCGGGCAGGCGCTCGTCGACGAAGCTCGCGATCTCGATGCCTTTGGCCTGCGCGCGCGGGGCCAGCAGTTCGACCGCTTCCTCGACCAGCGCCGCGATGGCGAACGGCCGCGCCTCGACATCGAGCTTGCCGGCTTCGATCTTGGAGAAATCGAGAATCTCCTCGATCAGCGACAGCAGCGTCTCGCCCGATGTTTTCGTCGCCTTGGCATAGGTGACCTGTTCGGGCGAAAGCGGCGTGTCGAGCAGCAGGTCGGCCATGCCGAGGATGCCGTTGAGCGGCGTGCGGATCTCGTGGCTGACCATGGCGAGGAAGCGCGACTTGGCACGGTTGGCGCTCTCGGCCTGATCGCGCGCGGCGTAAAGCGCGCGCTCGGCCTCGACGCGCGTGGTCACGTCGCGGCCGACCGCCTGCACCTCGTTGCCGTCCTCGGTGCGCACGGCGACCTCGCGCCAGGCGATCCAGCGCGCGCCGTCGTCGGTGTCGATCTTCTGGTCGTGCACGCGGGTGCCGTCGGGCAGCACGCTCAGCTCGCTCTGCTCGCGCACCGGCAGCGCGAAGGTCTGGCCGATCAGGCTCGGCCGGCCGCGGCCGACGAGCTTACAGAAGGCGTCGTTGACGTAGGTGATGCGGCCTGCGCCGTCGCGGCGAACGATGAGATCGCCCTGCGCGTCGATCAATCCGCGCGCGCGTTCTTCCGCCTCGCGCAGCTCCCAGTTCCGATCGGCAAATTCGTCGACCTCGCTTTGCAATGCGCGCAACTGGCGGAGGAGGCTGCGCCGGCGCATGAGCATGAAGGCGAGCATGGCGCAGGCGACCGCGAACAGGGCGGCGACGCCGGTGGCGAAATTCGCGGCGTCGAAATTGCCGCGGCCGATCTGGATGCCGGCGAAGAAGCCGATCGCAGTCGAAGCCACCGCCAGTGTCGTGAACACGGCACGGCCGAACAGTATCAACGCCGCCTTGTTGCGGAACCTGGTGCGTTGCGCGCGCATGTGCGTCCGGGTGTCCGCGTGCATCGGTTCGGCGGCCTTCGTCCTCGGCAGAAGCACGTCCCTGCCGGGTATTGTGCCGCATTGAACGTTGCGGATTTATTGGAAAGTAACGCTGACGGGTTCCGACGCGCGGTCGTGGTGAATGCGGCGTTAACGCCGCGTCACGCGGCGTGGCGCATTTCGTCGGCGAGCGAACGGTAGGACAAGGCCTCGGCGAAATGCACGCGCCCGACCTTCTCGGCGCCGTCGAGATCGGCGAGCGTTCGCGCCACGCGCAGCACGCGGTGATAGCCGCGCGCCGAGAGATGCATGGCGCTCGCCGCATCGCGCAGCAGCGCGAGGCCGGCATTGTCGGCGCGCGCGATTTCCTCGAGCACCGGCCCCGAGGCCTGCGCATTGACTCGCACATGATCGAGCTTGAGCGCGGCGTAGCGTTGCACTTGAAGGTCGCGCGCCCGGGCAACGCGCGCGGCGATCTCGCGTGAGCCTTCCGACGGCGGCGGCAAAATGAGATCGGCGGCGGTGACGGCCGGCACCTCGATGTGCAGATCGATGCGGTCGAGGAACGGCCCGGACAGCCGCGCCTGATAATCGGCGGCGCACCGGGCGTTCGGCGCGCGGCGGCAGGCGAAGCCCGGATCGGAGGCGCGGCCGCAGCGGCATGGATTCATCGCCGCCACCAGCATGAAGCGCGCCGGATAGGTGATGCGGTGGTTGGCGCGGGCGATGGCGACCTCGCCGGTTTCCAGCGGCTGGCGAAGCGAGTCGAGCACGGCCGGCGCGAACTCCGGCAGCTCGTCGAGAAACAACACGCCGTTATGCGACAGCGAAATCTCGCCCGGCCGCGCGCGCAAGCCGCCGCCGACCAGAGCCGGCATCGAGGCGGAATGATGCGGCGCGCGGAATGGCCGGCGGTTGGTGAGCGCGCCGCCTTCGATCTCGCCGGCGACCGAAGCGATCATCGACACTTCCAGGAGCTCGGCCGGCAACAAAGGCGGCAGGATGGTCGGCAGCCGCGCGGCGAGCATCGATTTGCCGGCGCCGGGCGGACCGACCATCAGGAGGTTATGGCCGCCGGCGGCGGCGACCTCGAGCGCGCGCTTGGCGCTTTCCTGGCCCTTGATGTCCGCGAGATCGAGCGGCACGCCGTCGAGCTCGCGGATGCGCGGCTGCGGCCGGTTGAGCACCTGCGTGCCCTTGAAATGGTTGGCGAGCTGGATCAGCGACTGCGCCGCGACGATCTCGATCTCCGGACTTGCCCAGGCCGCCTCGGGGCCGCAGGCGTAGGGGCAGATCAGGCCGTGGCTGCGGGAATTGGCGCCGATGGCGGCGGGCAGCACGCCGGCGACCGCCGCGATCGAACCGTCGAGGCCGAGCTCGCCAAGCACGTCGTAGCCGGCGAGCGCGTCGGCCGGGATGGCGCCGATCGCCGCCATCAGGCCCAGGGCGATGGGCAGGTCGTAGTGGCTGCCTTCCTTCGGCAGGTCGGCGGGGGCGAGGTTGACGGTGATGCGCCTTGCCGGCAGCGCCAGCCCGGAGGCGATCAGCGCAGCGCGCACGCGCTCCTTGGCCTCGGAGACCGCCTTGTCCGGCAGGCCGACAATGTTGAAGGCCGGCAGGCCTGGCGCGACCTGCACCTGCACATCGACGGCGCGGGCCTCGATGCCCTCGAACGCCACGGTGGTGACACGCTGGACCATGTCCGTCCCTCTGCCGCTACCCAGAGTAGTACCGCAAGTTGTGGAGGACGGGTGGTGTCTCAGTTTGAAATCTGTGCATTCCGTTTGCGATAGGGGCCGCGAACCTTCGGCATCTCGCAAGCGTCGATAATCGCAACAAGATCGGCCATATCCATCACCTTGTCGGTGAGGCCAGCGGCCATTGCCGGGGTCACGCGCAGCGTCTTGTGAATGCGCATGAAGTTGTACCAGACGAAGTAGAGCGCCAGCGCGTGACAGTGGTTTTCCAGCTTCTTGGAGAAGCCGTTAGTCAGGCGAGTAAACCGGCGCATGGACATGCGCATGGTGAGGTTCTGGCGCTCGGCAAATGACGTATTGATGTGAGCCGGGTCGGGGTTGCCACGGATCACCTTGGTATCGGTGGCCACGACCACGGGCGGGCTATAGCGACCAGCGGGGCCACTTTCCTTGCCGAAAATCTTGATCAGCATGGCGTAGTCGGCGTCGAAATCGAGTTCTTCGACCGCACTGAGATACGCGCGATGACCGTCCGTGGAGAGTTGCACCTTGTTCGCCAGCCGGGCGCGAAGATCGCTCATGAACTCCATCGCCGCGCCGTGATGACGGTCGCCGACGTGCCATGACACGATCAGCTTCGAATCTGCGTCAATCCCGGTCCACGTCCACACGTCGCCAGACCCGTAGGGAGCAGCGCTAGCGGTGCGCAGGTTCTTTTGCTTGGCGTAGGAGAAGCTCCAGATTTCATCGCACTGGATGCTCTTAGAGGCCACGTTGCGCACGTTCTCGTGGTGATACGCCGCACAGACGTTACCGGCATCCACAAGCAGCTTCGTGACCGTATTGATGGAGACCCCACAGACCCGGGAAACCGAGCGCATGGACGACCCCTCGCAAAGCATCGAGAGGATTTGGACGCGGGTCTCAACAGGGAGTCTGTTCATGGGACACAGCATGAACGCTGTATCCATTTCTGTCAAGATAAAAGTTCAGTTTAGACTCCACTTAACCCTACAAGTAGTAACTTGTTGGATTCGTACGTATTTTACGTTTGGATAGCGCCTGAAATTGGCTATATTAAATAGATCGCGCGCTCCGGGTGGGGCTCGAACCCACATTCTCCCGATTAGCAATCGGGTGCTGTACGCCCTGGCAGGCATCCAATTCAGCTTCCGGAGCACGCGACAGATAGAAGATCGGCGGGGCCGAGCACCCCACCGCAGAAAGCTATAGCCACTAGCTGGTGTTGTTCATCAACGCCTCCTTCATTCGGTTACATCGTCCAAGGGACCCGGGGAGCCACCCCCGGGTTTCTTCGTTTCGTCGCTCGGTGACGGCCCGAAGAACCACGTAAACCCGTCGCGGTGCGCAAGGTTTTCTTGCGACAAGCGGTACAGGGTCATGCCGATAGTTTTGTAATGAATTTGCCTATTTAGAGCGGCCTCAACGGTCCTGCGGATGGGGCCAGCTTTGGACCCTTTGGTGCCCGCGCCTTGCAATAGTGACAGGACCAATTCGCGTATCGTCGGCGGGGCTAACTCGTAGCCCGGCGGGAGTGGTGGTGGTACGGGCGGACGCGAGAGCGGCAATTCGGCCATCGCCTCGACTGGTCCGATAGGGGGCGGCGGTAAGGGCGCTGGCGGCGCAGACGTGACGGCTGATGGAGGGGCTGGCCGCGCCTTGATTATGAGAGCCGGGCGCACGTCTTCCGGAAGCTTGACTTCCAAGCCGAAGAGCCGACCAGCGGCGCGACAGTCCCAAAGGTCGCGGTCAATACGCCGGATGCGCTTATCGATTTCCGACTTATTGGCTAACTCCCGTTCGCGAGCCTCCAACAGCTCGCGGAGCTTTGCCTCAATTGCCTGAGCGGCAACTCTATTGGATGTCTGGTTTGAGTCCGGCGCCATTACCAGAGTGTGCCGGAAACCTGACTGGAAATCAAGTAGGTGTTTCTAATTCCCCTTGTTCCGACTCCGAGCGGCTTGTTGGGCTATCTTAACCCTTTGTTCACTCGACAAATTCGCGGCCCGCTTCTTTCCGCCGATCTGCCCGGCAGCGGCCTTGGTCAAGTTTTTCGGGGGCGTTTCGTCCACATCGCCAGTAGCGATTCGGGCCACCATTATGGCGGCACCGATCACGTCTGCGGGGCGCTTCTCGCCTTTGGGACCTCGGGGCATGGTTCAGCTCAGGTTTTGAAGGGCAAGGTTGCGATGGGCTTCGGGCAGCGTCGCAATCGGATTTGCTAGAGCGGCGAGCACACGCGCTTTCAGCGCATCCGAGATCGGCCCTCGGTCCCTGGCGGCGGTAGCTTCGGAACTAGAAATGCCCTTAATGCCCGAAAGGTCTAGATAGCAACCTTTCGTAATCGCCGGATGCTCGCCAGCCGCAATAGCCAATTGGCCGTGCCCGTGGAACGCTGCGCTGCTATTAAACCAAAACAGGAAGGACTGTTTGTCGCAGACGCAAAGGGCGATTTTGTCGTGTGGATTTTTGATCCACTGACATAGATAGATGCATACCTTCTTGTTCTTCAGCGTCATAGAATGGCATAGGCAGCGTTTTCTTGCGCCAACCTAAGTATTTCTTTTTTGTGCGGATTGTCGTCGTCAATAAAATCTGCGTAGTCCATTGGGCGATTAGCCTCGGCCGCTTTCCATGCCTTTTCGAAATGCGTTATTTTCGATAGCTCGTCTGGGCTTTTGTCTTTGCAGTAGTCAATTGCTTCTTTCAGACATTCGGCGTCCGATGACGAAAGTAGCCCTCCTTCTTGGCGGCCTTCAATCGGCATCAGGCGAGGAAATCGTCCGCTGTGGTCAATCTTCACCGCCTCATCGAGGCCGTCCGGTTCGGGCGACCATCCCCATTCTCCATCCATGTAGTTTTTGATGGTAGACGGAACCGGACCACGGGGCATTGCGATGTAGGTGTCCGCGATGATCGGCCGACCGTATCGGTTCAAGTGCCATTTTTCCGCGAAGAACAGAACTTTTGCGACGTAAAATGGAGTGAACCCAGCCTTTATCTTTGCGATAAAAGCTAGAGTTTCCAGTGCTTTAGCTTCGTTGAAGGCGAACTTAAGGGGCATTGCGATGGACCCCCGCGCTATCAGGCGAAACGCCAAAAATACAAGTCGCCCAGCGCTCCATCCGTTCGGACTATATCTGAATCGTGACCAAATTGCATCACCCGAATAGGCCATTAGCTACCCGCCTTTTTTCAAACTGAGACACTACCGGAGGACGACAAGAACATTTGCAGAACAAAAAAGACAGGTTACACTCCCAGGATACCCAGGACGGGGGACGAGCCATGATCGATCGCAAAGCCATGCAAGACGACCTCGACCGCGCGCGGCAGGCGCGGCTGGACGCCGAGGCCGCAAACGCCGACGTCGAGGAGATGCTGTGGGAGGTGCAGCACATCCGCCTCGGTCACCAGCGCATCGTGTTCTCGATCGCCGGCTTCGAGCAGGACGCGCTCGTCAACTGAGACGCGCCGCGCGCGTCACCGTGATTCGCGTTGATCTCGCGCGCGAAGCCGCCGATCATCTCCCCATAAAAAGCTATGGGGAGAAACGACCATGACGATGCGGTGGAGGAGTCTGCTTGCCGGTGCGGCGGTAGGGACGGCGTTGTTCGCCGGCGCGGCCGCGGCGGGAGCGCAACAGCTGAAAGTCTGGAAGCACGGCATCATCGAGCCGAAAGGCGACGCCGGCTTCAGCCTGATGGTCGGCCAGCACGACTTCGCCGCCAAGCACGGGCTCAAGGTCGAGATCGTCCCGATCAAAAACGGCGCCACCGCGCACAAGGCGCTGCTCGCCGGCGAGCTCGACAGCATCGAATCGAGCCCCGGCGCTGCCATCCTCGCGGGATCGCACGGCGCCGACATCAAGATCATCGGCTGCGACTGGCCGGGCGTGCCGCACGGGCTGATGACGCACGCGAACATCAACTCGGTTGCCGACTTGAAGGGCAAGACCATCGCTGTGGCAGCGCCGGGCTCGTTGCCCAACCTGCTGGTCAATGCCATTCTCGAGCAGAACCACATGAAGCCGTCGGACGTGCGCTTCGCTAATCTTGGCGGCGATCTCGACCGCTACAAGGCGATCCTGGCCGGCGTGGCCGACGCGGGCATCGTCGCTTCGGAATTCATGGCGGTGGCGCCGAAGGATATAAAAATGCTGGTGCCCGGCCACGCGGCGTTGCCGAACTATGTACGGCTGTGCCTCACCATGACCGGCAAGACCGTCGCCGGCCGGCACGACGACGCAGTGAATTTCATCGCCGCCGAAATGGACGCGCTGCATTACGCGACGACGCATCGTGACGACACGATCCGCGTCACGCGCGAGGCGATCCACGCCAAGCCCGACGATCCGCGCCCGGCTTTCGCCTATGACGACACCGTCAAGCGCAAGCTGGTCGATCCCGACGTGACCTTGCCGCTCGACAAGCTTTCCTGGATGCAGAACGAGCTGCACAAGGCCGGTAACCTCAAGGCGCCGGTCGATCTGGCTAAGATCACCGCGCCGGACATCCACGACGCGGCGGCGAAGCTGGTGGGGAAATAGCGCTCAGACCTTGACCGGCGCCATGATGCCGGGCGGGAAGATCTCTTCCGGCCTGGCGAGCCGATGGGCGATGCCCTGTTCATGGCAGTAGCGCAGGAACAGCTCCAGTGTCGGGCGGTTGGGCTCGATGCCGTAAGGAAAGGGGTCGCCGCCGAACATCTCGCTGATGCTGCGGGCGTGGTTGGTCAGCCACGGGATGGGATAACGCGACACGGCGGGATCGAGCAGGCGCTCGAGGCTGCGCCTTTTCGATTCCTCGAAGGCATTGAGCAGATTGCGCGCGATCCACGGATTGTCGGCCAGGATCGCCTTGCGCAACGCGATCACATGCATGATCGGATAGACATGCGTGTCCTGGTAATAGCGGTGCTCGATCTCCTCGAAGTCGGGAAACAGCCGCACGACGTCGGGATGCTTCTCGCGGAAACAGTTCGGCGGCCGCGCGATGATGACGCAATCGAGCTCGCCGCTGGCGATCATGCCGCTCAGCGTCTTCTCCGGCTCGCGCCGCAGCGTGACGCCCTTCGGCAGCGTCAGCTCGACTTTCTCGATGCGACCGGCCTCGTTGGTGCCGGCCTGCACCCATTCGATATCCTGCAGCGGCACGCCGCCCTCATGCATCAGCCAGCCGCGCATGTAGACTGCGGCGGTGTGCGCCCATTCCGGCACGCCGATGCGTTTACCGCGCAGGTCCTTGGCTGTTTTGATGCCCTTGGTGCGGTTCACGTAGAACGACGCGAAGCGGAACAGCCGCGAGGCATAGACCGGCAGGCCAATGATGTCGCTGTCCGCCCGCGTCACCTGCGCCGAGAACTTGGCGAAGGATAGTTCGGCCACGTCCCATTCGCGGTTGAAGGTGAAGCGCGAGAAGATTTCGTGATGGCCGAGCATAGACCAGGTCGCGTCGATGCCTTCGGCGCGCACGAGGCCCGTGCGGAAATCACGGAAATGGTCGTAGTCGGTGGTGGCGACGGAGAGCTTGACGTTCATTTGAAATTACCCGCGGCGCTTGGCTTCGATTTTGTCCCAGATGAGCTTGGCGATGTCCGGGCCGCCGAGATTCTTGATGGCGCGGATGCCGGTCGGCGAGGTGACGTTGATTTCGGTGATGTTGTCGCCGATCACGTCGATGCCGACGAAGAGCAGGCCACGCTCGCGCAGCGCCGGACCGATGCGCGCGCAGATCTCGCGCTCGCGTGGCGTCAGCTCGGTCGCGGTCGCCGCGCCGCCACGCACCATGTTCGAGCGCAAATCGTCGGCCGCCGGCACGCGGTTGACCGCCCCGGCGAATTCACCGTCGACCAGGATGATGCGCTTGTCGCCGGCCTTCACCGCCGGCAGGAACTTCTGCACCACCCACTGCTCGCGGAACGTCACCGCGAACATGTCGTAGAGCGAGCCAAAATTGAGATCGTCGCGCGTGACGCGGAACACCGCGCCGCCGCCGTGGCCGTACAGCGGCTTCATGACGATGTCGCCGTGCTCGGCGCGGAAGGCCTTGATCTCGTTGAGGTCGCGCGTGATGAGCGTCGGCGGCATCAGGTCGGGAAACAGGGTGACGAACACCTTTTCCGGCGCGTTGCGCACGTGCGCCGGGTCGTTGACCACCAGAGTTTTTGGCTGGATGCGCTCGAGGAAATGCGTCGTCGTCACATAAGCGAGATCGAACGGCGGGTCCTGCCGCAGCAGCACGACGTCGAATTCGGTCAGGTCGGCGCGGCGCGCGGTGCCGAGCTCGAAGTGATCGCCGGGCTGGTCGCGAACGGTCAGCGGCTCGACCGAAGCGAACAGCTTGCCGTCGAGCAGCGCGAGCCGGTCCGGTGTGTAGTACGAAAGTCGGTGTCCGCGCGCTTGCGCCTCGAGCAGCAAGGCAAATGTGGAATCGCCTTTGACGTTGATCCGGGCGATCGGATCCATCTGGACCGCAACATTCAGACTCATGATTGCTCTCGGCTGCCTTTGTTGTGCATTCCGCGCAAAGGAAAATAGTGCGTTAACACATTGTTGCCAGTATGCCCCGGCCGCGCGGGTAGGGGCAGGCCGTGACCGTTCCGAAGCTCTCCATCTCCACCAAGCTCTATGCGACTTTCGCCCTGATGGCCATCGGGGCGGTCCTGCTCGACAGCGTCGTCGATTACAACGCGCCCGTCTGGGTTACCGCGGCCATGGGCGTTCTTTTCCTCGGCACCGTGACGCTCGCCGTCATCGGGGTGCGCAGCGTCGCCCACGCGGTCGCCGGCCTGACCCGGGCCACCGAAAAGATCGCCGCCGGTGAAGCAAACGTCTCGATCCCCGCCTGCGAGCGCACTGATGAAGTCGGCGCGCTTGCCCGCTCGATTGCCGTCTTTCAGCAGACGATGGCGCACAATGTCGAGCTCAACCGCACCGTCTCCGGCGACGCCGAGGCCCGCGCGCAGCGGCAGAGCGTCATGTCGGCGGAAATCGCCCGCTTCTCCGGACATATCGAAACGACCTTGTCGGAGCTCGGACGCATCTCGGACGAAATGCTCACGGCCTCCAGTCAGCTTGCCGGCGTCGCTGACAACGCCACCGGTAAGACCGTGCGCGCCGAAGCCGCATCCTCGGAAGCCTCCGCCAATGTGCGCGACATTGCCTCGGCGGCGGACGAGCTCTCGGCGTCGGTGAACGAGATCGACCGTCAGGTCGCGCAGTCGACCACCATCGCCGGCAAAGCGGTCGTGGAAGCGGAGGCGACCAACGCGGCGGTGAAGGAACTGGGCGAGGCCGCCGCGCGCATCGGCGACGTGGTCAAGCTGATCACCGATATTGCTGAGCAGACCAACTTGTTGGCGCTCAACGCCACCATCGAGGCGGCGCGCGCCGGCGAGGCGGGCCGCGGATTCGCGGTGGTGGCCGGCGAGGTGAAGGCGCTGTCGGGCCAGACCAGCCGCGCCACCGAGGAGATACGCACCCAGATCGATGGCATGCAGCGTGCGACGTCGCGCTCCATCACCACCATCACTGCGATCGAGCAAACCATCCGCGAGATCGGCAACATCTCGAGCGCAATTGCCGCGGCGGTGACGCAGCAGGGCGCGGCGACGCAGGAGATCGCGCGCAGCGTCGAAATCGCCGCGCACCGGACCATCGAGACGGCGAGTGAAGTGGCGTCGGTCGGTGCGGCGACGCAGGACACCCGCACCAGCGCGGTCGCGGTGAAATCGGTCGCCGACGATCTTGGCCAAGTTGCCGGTCGCATCCGCGCGCAGGTCGACGAATTCTTCGAGCGGCTGAGCGCCTAAACTACGTCTCGAACGCCCCCTGGATGTGCCGCGGAAACTTGCCGGGCGCCACCAGCATCGCGTCGAAGCGAATATCGGTGATCGACGGATCGGGATAGGTGGCGAGCCAGGCTTCGGCCGCCGCCGCGATGCGCGCGCGCTGGCGCGGCGTCACCGATTCCGCGGCTTGGTCGAGATCGTTGCGCGCCTTGACCTCGACGAACACCAGCAACGCGCGCCGGCGCGCGACGATGTCGATCTCGCCGACCGGACTCCTCCAGCGCCGCGCGACGATGCGGAAGCCCTTCGCCACCAGCAGCGCGGCGGCGCGGCTTTCCGCCGACAGCCCGGTGCGGAAGGCGGCCTGCCGCTCGGGGCTCGGCTCCGCCTTCGCCTTGTCCGGCTTCGGGCGGAGGCCGGGCGATCTGAATCGGCTCGGATCCATCACTCGTCGTCGCCTTTCGAAAGTTCGAGCGCGCGCTGGTAGACCTCGCGCTTCGGTTTGCCGGTTGCAAGCGCAACCTCTCCGACCGCGTCTTTCACCGAAACGCGCGCCAGCGCGCGGCGCAACAGGTCGTCGACATCGGCGGGCGCGGTCTCGTCCTCCGGCGGCGGCGCCACGACGACGACGAACTCGCCGCGCGTCTCGGCACCGTGCGCGTAGTCGCGCGCGAGATCGACGAGCGTGCTGCGGCGCACCTCCTCGTGCAGTTTTGTCAATTCGCGGCAGATCGCGGCCGGCCGGTCGCCCAGGCCCATCGCCAGGTCGGCGAGCGCCTCGGCGATGCGCGGGCCGCTCTCGAACAACACCAAAGTCGCCGGCATCGGCGCGAGCGCGGCGATGCGTTTCTGCCGCGCTCCCTGCTTCGACGGCAGGAAGCCTTCGAAGAAGAACCGGTCGGTCGGTAACCCGGCCACCGACAGCGCCGTCAGCACGGAGGAGGCGCCCGGCACGGCGACGACCGCAAAGCCCAGGTCTTGCGCCTCGCGCACCAGCCGGTAACCGGGATCGGAGATCAGCGGCGTGCCGGCGTCCGACACCAGCGCGACGGCTTCGCCGGCGGCCAGCCGTGCCATGAGCTTCGGCCGCGCGCTTGCGGCGTTGTGGTCGTGGTACGGGGTGAGTGGTGTTTCGATGCCGAAGCGGTCGGCGAGCTTGCGGGTGACGCGCGTGTCCTCGCAGGCGATCACGTCGGCGCCGGCCAGCACCTCCAGCGCGCGCAGCGTGATGTCGCCGAGATTGCCGATCGGCGTGGCGACCAGATAGAGGCCGGCCTTCGCCTTCCGCGCTTCGACGGGCACGCCGAACGGTGCGTAATCGTGTCGCCGTGCGCTCTCGGACTTGTCGTGAATGGCCATGCCGGCACTCTAGACGCCTCTCGTCCGGCCGTCAGCCTCGCGGCAGATTCCCTCGTTTTTTCACAGCCTTAACTTTTGCGCGACAAAATCGGCAAGAGTCGCTAGGACTTGACCTCATTGAGGTCGGGGAGCCGCCATGGCGGGAACTGGTGCGGGGACGGGACTGTGGTCGCGCGGCCGTCGCCGCCTGCTGACCGCGTTCGGGGTCGCCGCCGCCGCTGTCGCCCTCGCCGCCTGCTCCAGCACCAGCCTCAACCAGTTCAGCGAAGCGCAGCCGGCGCCGCAGCCGCAGGCCGTTGAGCCACCGCCTGCGCCGGGCACGATCGGCACCGGCCAGATTCGCGTCGGGCTCATCCTGCCGCTGTCGGCGCCGGGCAATGCCGGCGTGGCGGCGCAGTCGATGAAGAACGCTGCCGAGATGGCGCTCGCCGAATTCAAGCAGCCGAACATCCAGCTTCTGGTGAACGACGACGGCGGTACGCCGCAGGGCGCCGCCGCGGCGGCGCAGCAGGCGCTCGCCGGCGGCGCCGAGATCATCGTCGGCCCGCTGTTCGCGCAGTCGGTCACCGCGGTCGGACAGGTCGCGCGATCGCGCGGCATTCCGGTGATCGCCTTCTCGACCGATTCCAGCGTCGCGGCGCCGGGTGTGCATCTGCTGAGCTTCCTGCCCGAGACCGACGTCAAACGCATCGTCGATTACGCCGTGTCGCGCGGCAAGCGCTCGTTCGCGGCGCTGCTGCCCGACAATGCCTACGGCACCGTGGTCGAGGCCGCCTTCCGGCAGGAGGTGCCGCGTCGCGGCGGTCGCATCGTCGCGCTCGAGAAATATCCGGTCGATCCCGGCCGCACCGCGGAAGCGATCAAGCGCGTGGCGCAGTCGGCGAGCCATGCCGACGCGTTGTTTGTTCCTGATGACGGCACGATGGTGCCGAACATCCTGCAGCAGCTCGCGGCCGACGGCGTCAATCTCAAGCGCATCCAGTTGCTCGGCACCGGCCTGTGGGCCGACAATCCGCAGCTCGCCGGCGACAAGCTCGCCGACGGCGGCTGGTATCCCGCCCCCGATTCTGCCGGCTTCCGCAGCTTCGCCACGCGCTATCGCGCGCGCTACGGCCAGGACCCCGTGCGCACGGCGACCTTGAGCTACGATGCGGTGGCGCTGGTGGCGGCGCTGGTGAAGACGCAAGGCACGCAGCGCTTCACCGAGCAGGTGCTGACGAATTCGTCGGGCTTCGCCGGCATCGACGGCGTCTTCCGCTTCCGCAACGATGGCACCAACGAGCGCGGCCTCGCCGTGCTGCAGATCGCCCCGGGCGCGCCGCGCGTGATCAGCCCACCGCCGAAGTCATTCGGGTCCGGCACCTGACGCGTCACCCTGAGGGGCTCGCATGCATCAGCATGCGAGCCCCGAGGGGGCTCTGAATCGCAACAAAGGCGAGTTTTGGGTCGAGGTCCTTCGAGGCCAGCGCGTTCGCGCGGGCTCCTCAGGACAACGGGCTACGCCGCCAGATCCGCCACCACCGCGTCGAGCACCGGGAAGCCCGATGGCGTCACGCGCAGGCGGCCGTCGGCGGTGGTCTCGACCGCGCCTTCGTCGCGCAGGATCGACACACGCGCCGGATCGAGCGTGCGGCCGGCGATCGCGGTGTAGCGCGACGGCTCGATGCCTTCGACAAGGCGCAGCCCCATCAGCAGGTATTCGTCGGCGGTCTCGCCTGGCGTCAGCGCCTCGTCGACGATGAGACCGTGGCCCTTCGCCTCGACGCGCATGATCCAGCTCTCCGGACGCTTCTCGGTCTCGGTGGCGCAACGGCGGCCGTCGATGGTCAGGCGGCCGTGCGCGCCGGGGCCGACCCCGGCGTAATCATGGCCGCGCCAGTAGACGAGGTTGTGCCGGCACTCGGCACCGTCGCGCGCGTGATTTGAAATCTCGTAGGCCGGCAGGCCGGCGTCGGCGCAGACCTGCTGGGTGAGATCGTAGAGGTCGCGGCCGAGATCGTCGTCCGGCGTGATCAGCTTGCCGGCCTTGTGCAGGCCGTAAAACGGCGTGCCCGGCTCGATCGTCAATTGATAGAGCGAGAGATGCTCTGCCGCCTCGGCGATGGCGCGTTTGAGCTCGGCTTCCCAGGCCGCGAGCGTCTGCCGCGGCCGCGCATAGATCAGATCGAACGAGTAGCGCTCGAAGATCGAGCGCGCGACGGCAACCGCATCGAGCGCCTCTTGCGCCGTGTGCAACCGGCCAAGCTCTTTAAGTGAAGCATCGTCGAGCGCCTGCACGCCCAGCGACACGCGGTTGACGCCGGCGGTGCGATAGCCACGGAAACGCGTCGCCTCGACACTGGTCGGATTGGCCTCGAGCGTCACCTCGGCGTCGGGCGCCACGCTCCAATGTTTTGCAATTGCGTCGAGGATCGCCTGCACCGATTGCGGCTGCATCAGCGACGGCGTGCCGCCGCCGAAGAAGATGCTGGACACCGTGCGTCCCGGCACGCGCCGCGCGGTGCTCGCGAGCTCGGTCTCGATGGCGCGCACATAGCGCGACTCATCGTAGCCGCCGTGCCGCACGTGGCTGTTGAAGTCGCAATACGGGCACTTCGACAGGCAGAAGGGCCAGTGCACGTAAACGGCAAAGGGCGCGGGAATCGGTGAATTCATATTAACCATCTTAGGCCTTGAGCCCCCGCGGGAAAAGCACGCAAAGGTTTTCGCGGCGGATAAGTACTTAAAATTGTAATCAATTATGGCTTTCGCAAGCAGGCCGCGGCGAGCTTGATGAAGGCGCGGGCGCGGTGCGAGAGGCCCTGCCCCTGCGGCGGCAGGCCGTGTTTTTCCTCGGCGGTCATCTCGCCGAAGGTGCGGTCGAAGCCGTCGGGCTGGAACAGCGGATCGTAGCCGAAGCCGAGGAACCCGCGCGGCGGCCATACCGCGACACCGTCGACGCGGCCTTCGAATGCCTCGATATGCCCATCCGGCCAGGCGAGGCACAGCGCGGCGATAAAATGCGCGCGACGCTGTTCCGGCGTGCGTGCACCGCGTTCGATCAGCAGCGTCTGGATGTGGTTCATGGCGCCGCGGAAATCCTTGTCGGGTCCCGCCCAGCGCGCCGAATGGATGCCGGGCTCGCCGCCGAGCGCCTCGACGACGAGACCTGAATCGTCAGCAAACGCGACCTTGCCAGTCGCTTTGGCGGCCGCCTCGGCCTTGATGCGCGCATTGGCGGCGAAGGTGGTGCCGCTCTCCTCCGGCTCGGGCAGACCGAGCTCGCCGGCCGACTGCGCGTCGATACCGTACGGCGCCAGCAATTCGTGCATTTCGCGCAGCTTGCCGGGATTGTGCGTGGCGATGACGATCGGACCGGTGAGGAGGCGGGGCAAAGCTACCCCACCGCCATCTTCTGCAGATCGACGAGCTTGCCGATGCCTTTGCGCGCCAGCGCCAGGAGCGCAAGGAACTGGTCCTCGCTGAACGGCGTCTTTTCGGCGGTGGCCTGGATTTCCACAATATTGCCGTTGCCGCTCATGACGAAATTGGCGTCGGTCTCGGCTTCCGAATCCTCAGCGTAGTCGAGATCGAGCACCGCGACGTTGTTGTAGACGCCGCACGACACCGCCGCGATATGATCGCGCATTACGTCGGTCTTGAGCATGTCGCGCGCCTTCATCCAGGAAAAGCAGTCGGCGAGCGCCACCCAGGCACCGGTGATTGAGGCGGTGCGGGTGCCGCCATCGGCCTGGATGACGTCGCAGTCGATGGTGATCTGACGCTCGCCCAAGGCCTGGAGGTCGACGACCGACCGCAGGGAGCGCCCGATCAATCGCTGGATCTCGACGGTGCGACCGCCTTGCTTCCCGGCAGAGGCCTCGCGGCGGGTGCGCTCGGAGGTGGCGCGGGGCAACATGCCGTATTCGGCGGTGACCCATCCGCGACCCTGGCCCTTGAGCCAAGGCGGGAGACGTTCCTCGAGGCTGGCGGTGACCAGCACGTGAGTGTCGCCGAATTTCACGAAACACGACCCCTCGGCGTATTTGACGACGCCGCGTTCCAGCGACACCGGCCGCAATTCGTCGACTTGTCGGCGGCTTGGCCGCATGAGGCGCTCCTGTTCCTGTGAGCCCGGCGCCGGCCGCCGAGTCCGCGCCTTTTACGGACCATGGGCGGCGGCGGCAAGGCCGCGCGGCCGCGGCTATTTCACGGTGACGGTGCCGTGCATCCCCGCTTCACGATGGCCCGGAATGAGGCAGGCGAACTCGAATGTGCCGGGCTGCGTGAACCGCCACACCATCTCGGTCGACTTTCCGGGGACGAGGCTGACGGCGTTCGCCTCGTCATGCTCCATGTCGGGCATCTCGCGCATCATCGCCGCGTGCTCGTCGTTGTCTTTGACGGTCGCCAGTCGGAATTCGTGCCGCAGCGCGCCCTTGTTCTCCAGCACAAAGCGGACCTGCTCGCCTTTATTGACCTCGAGTCGGTCGGGCGTGAACTTCATGCTGCCGTCGCCCTCGCTCATGATGACGGTCACCGTGCGCGCCGGCAGCTTGGGATCGCCCGGGGCACCGGCGGCGAAATGCTCGTCATGGGCGCTTGCCGGAAGGAGCATGGCGGCCAACACGATTGCCGCGAGGGACGGGAGGAGCGCATGCTTCACGGGGATTCTCCTGGAGGCTGGTCGGCCCGGCCAGCAACGTCTTGAACAACTCCGCTAGAATGGTCAATTCTGTGGCTGGTTTGAGGAGTTACCGCCTTGGCGTCTCATGATGTGCCCATCGGCTCGTCGCAGGTCACGCTCGCGTCGCTCAACGAGCGCTCTCGCGAGATCTTCCGCTCGATCGTCGAGAGCTATCTGACCACCGGCGAGCCCGTCGGCTCGCGCAATCTCGCGCGCATCCTGCCAATGAGCCTGTCGCCGGCTTCCGTGCGCAACGTGATGTCGGACCTTGAGCATCTCGGCCTCATCTTTGCGCCGCACACCTCGGCTGGCCGCCTGCCGACGGAACTGGGCCTGCGCTTCTTCGTCGACGCGCTGATGCAGGTCGGCGACCTCTCCGAGCAGGACCGCCGCGCCATCGAGGCGCAGGTCGCTGGCATCGGCTCCGGCAAGACGGTCGAGGACGTGCTGATCGAGGCGTCGCAGGCGCTGTCGGGGCTGACGCGCTCGGCCGGCATCGTGCTCACCGCCAAGAACAACGTGCGCCTCAAGCACATCGAGTTCGTGCGGCTGGAGCCGGAGCGGGCGCTGGTCGTCATGGTGGCGGAGGACGGGCAAGTCGAGAACCGCGTTCTGCCGGTGCCGCCCGGCCTGCCGACCTCGTCGCTGGTCGAGGCCGGCAACTTCCTGAACGCGCGCCTGCGCGGCAAGACGATCGGCGACCTGCGCTCCGAGATCGAGAACTCTGTCGCCGAGGGCCAGGCGGAACTCGACCAGCTCACCCAGAAGATCATCGCCAACGGCCTGGCAAGCTGGTCGGGAGGGGACAGCGAGGAGCGCAGGCTGATCGTGCGCGGGCACGCCAATCTGCTCGATGACCTGCACGCGCTCGACGATCTGGAGCGGGTACGGCTCTTGTTCGACGCGCTGGAGACCAAGCGCGGCGTCATCGACCTGCTGGGCCGTGCCGAACGCGCCGATGGCGTCCGTATCTTCATCGGCTCGGAAAACAAGCTGTTCTCGCTGTCCGGCTCCTCCACCATCGCGGCGCCCTATCGGGACAGCAAAGGGCGCGTGGTGGGGGTCATCGGCGTCATCGGCCCGACCCGGCTCAACTATGCCCGCATCGTGCCGATGGTCGATTACACCGCCCGGGTGGTAAGCCGGCTCCTGTCCGGCGCTTGATTTTTGGGTCTCGAGGCCTGATATGCCGGTGATCCGACGACATTTCAGGGTGGATTGCGCACGATGACGGATTCGACCGCTCAGGCCGACAACGCCGAGATCAAAACCGACGCCCCGCAGGCCGAGGCACCGGCCGCCGATCCCGTGGCGGCGGCGCAGCGCGAGGCCGCCGAGTACAAGGACAAGCTGCTCCGCACCTTGGCGGAGATGGAGAATCTGCGCCGGCGGACCGAGCGTGAGGTCACTGATGCGCGCCTTTACGGCATCGCCAGCTTCGCCCGCGACGTGCTGGCGGTCGCGGACAACATGCATCGCGCGCTGGAGGTGATCGGCCCAGAGCTGCGCGAGCAGGCCGACGGCAAGATCAAGTCGCTGATCGAGGGCGTCGAGTTGACCGAGCGCGAATTGCTCAAATCGCTGGAGAAGAACGGCGTGCGCAAGTTCTCGCCGCAGGGCGAGAAGTTCGATCCGAACGTGCACCAGGCGATGTACGAGGTGCCTGCCGCAGACGTGTCCCCCGGTCATGTCGCGCAGGTGGTGCAGGCCGGCTACATGATCGGCGAGCGCGTGCTGCGCCCGGCGCTGGTCGGTGTCGCCAAGGCGGCGCCGAAGCCGATGAGCGCCAACCCGCCGAACTGAACACGCTCTTTCGCACCTGTTATGCACAGCCGCTCGCTTTGCGGGCGGCTGTTGGCATTTTGGACATTTGAAAGTGCGCCGCGCGTTCGCGAAAGCGCGCAGGGGCTTAGGCGCGATCCTCACATTGGACCAAATCGAAACTGACTGTTCTTCTTTACTCCAATTCTAAGTTATTGATTTTCAACGATTTTTCCTTGACCCGGGCTGCGCGTCCGGGGGATCCTCCGCCGCCATCAACGATGCGACGGAGACAAAACATGCAATCGTTTTCTCAATTTTTACGCGGTGCGCTGATCGCGACCTTCGCCGCGCTCACGATGAACGCGGCTGCGGCCGATCCACTCAGCGACGGCGCCGCCGCGTACAAGCCCTACGCCGTCGAGCACATCGGCATCGCCCTTGCCGGCGCGAAGGAGCTGCAGGCGGCGGCCAGGGCCGGCGACGTCAAGGCGGCGCAGGCGGCCTGGATCAAGTCGCGCAAGGGCTGGGAAGCGGCCGAGCCGATCACCGGCGAATTCTTCTCCAAGCTCGACGAGGTGATAGACGCCTGGCCCGATGCCAAGCAGGGCTATCACGCCATCGAAGCGGCGCTGTTTTCCGGCAAGCTCGCCGACATCGCCGCGCCGACCGACAAGCTCGTTGCCGATCTCGCCACCTTCGACAAGGAGCTCAAGGCGCCGGGCTTCAAGTTCACGCCGCAGGGTCTCATCAACGGCGCGACCAAGCTCGCCTACGAGGTCGGCGAGAACAAGTCGAAAGGCGGCGAGTCGCCTTACGCCGGCACCTCGATCGTCGACATGCAGGAGAACGTCGAGGGTATCGAGGCCGTCTACAAGCTGGTGTTCGAGGAGTCGCTCAAGGCGCACGACGACAAGCTCGCCTCCGCGATCGACGACAAGATCGAGGACGTCGAGGGCCTGGTAAAGGGCGACGATCTCAAGAAGGTCGACCAGGCGGCGTTGAAGCGCAACGGCGAAGAGCTCGCTGTCATGCTGCAGAGCGCGGCGGCGAAGCTCAACCTCAAGAAGCCAACGGTCGGCGAGTAGGGTCATGCGCCCGCTTGCTCGCCTCCGCGACAGCATCGCCGCCGGCCTCGCGGCGATGCTCTTCGCCGGCGCCGCCCTCGCGACGCCGATCACCACCAAGGAAGGAGTCCTGCCGCCCGGCACGGATCTCGGCGACAGCGTCGGCGCCCAGCCGACCGAGCTGTTCGCCACGGAGCTAGCCGGCGGCCAGCGCTCCTATCTGCAGAAGCTCGGCGACATGCTGTTCTCGTCGCCGGCGATCTTCGGCGGCGTAGCCAAACAGGCGGGGATCAGCTGCAACACCTGCCACCAGCAGGGCGCTGGCAATGCGGCGCTTTTCGTCCCCGGCCTGTCGAAGCGGCCTGGGACCTTCGACACCACAGGCGCGCTGTTCAATCCGAACGCGGACAACCATCTGTTCGATCCGGTAACGCCGCCGAGCCTGCGCGGCGCCAAGTTCCTTGCACCCTACGGGCACGACGGCCGCTTCGCCTCGCTGCGCGATTTCGTGCGCAACGTCATCGTCAACGAATTCGCCGGTCCCGAGCCGTCCGGCGAGGTGCTCGATGCGCTGGTCGCCTATGTGCAGGACATCAGCTTCCTGCCCAATCCGAAGCTCAATTCCGACGGCCGGCTGACCGATGCGGCATCGGGTGCGGCGCGTCGCGGCGAGCGCATCTTCAACCGGCCGTTTCCGCACGAGGCGTCGATGAGCTGTGCCAGTTGTCACCCGCCATCGAGCGCCTTCGTCGATCATCAGGTGCACGACATCGGTACGGGCGGCTGGTTCAAGACCAAGACGCTGATCAACGCCGACTTCAATGCGCCGTATTTCCACGACGGCCGCTTCGGCAGCTACGAGGAGGTCGTCGGCTACTTCGATAGACATTTTGTACTTGGCCTGACGGCGTCGGAACGCGCCGATCTCGTGGCCTATCTCGATGCCGTCGGCGACGCATCCCAACCGACGACGCCCGAGACGGTCGACAGCGAGCTTGCCGAAATCGCCACTTTCGTCAGCGTGCTCGATACCGCGATCCGCGAGCGCAATACCGCCATCGTCGCCATCACCGTCGATTCCGTCGGCGACGAGTGGCGCGAGCTCGGCGAGCAGATTCCGGAGCCAAAGGATACCAGCGTCGCTGGCGGTCTGCGGGAGCGCGTCCGGGCGCGTGCCGCGGTGCGCGACATGGTGTTGGCGCTCCGGCAGATCGACATGGCGGCATCGCGCAACGACTTCCAGGCCGCGGGCGAGGCCTACGCCGGTTACCGGGCGCAGGTGGCCACGGCAGCCACGGCGCTGGCCGCCGCCGAACCATGGTCGCTGTTCGACCCAGAGGTACGTGGTCGGCATGTCGCCGCGCTGGCGCGGTTGGCCGCCCTTGCGAAGTAAGATGATGCATGAAATGTTATAACATAACATCTATGGGGTAAAACGTGAGAAAGTCGCGTGGCGCACGAACGAATCAGATGGCACAAGACGGTGGACGGGTTGGCCCAGTGGGACGAACAGGCGTGATACGTGGTGTCGCGATTACCGCGATGGCGGCGCTCTCGTTAACGGGCGCGCGGGCGGCGGACGCGCCGAAAGCGCCAAAGTCGATCTGGGAGCAGGACACGCTCACCGGCGACTGGGGCGGCGCCCGCACCGCACTGAAGGACAAGGGCGTCGATCTGACGCTAACCTACATCAACGAGGCCTTCGGCGTCCTCGGCGGCGGGCTGAGCCGCCGGTCTAGCTATGAGGGCCGCTTCGAGTTCTCCGTCGATACCGACCTGCAGAAATTGGTCGGCTGGGACGGCGCGACGACGCACGTGACGGTCTATCAATTGCACAACGGCGGCCATGATGCGGTCGAGAACGCCGGCAGCATCTCCGATCCCAGCAACATCGACGCGCTCGCCACTACGCGGCTGTTCACGGCCTGGTTCCAGCAGAATGCCTTTGACGACCGCGTCTCGCTGCGCATCGGCCAAATTGCGGCCGACGACGAATTCCTGAATTCGCAGACGGCGTCCGGGCTGATAAACGGCACCTTCGGCTGGGCCGATGTGGTCGCCGCCAACATGCTCAACGGCGGGCCGGCCTTCCCGCTCGCCACGCCGGGCGTGCGGCTTGCGGTGAAGCCGACCGACGCACTGACCGTGCAGACGGCGGTGTTCTCCGGCAATCCGGCGGGGGGCAGTTGCACGGACACGCCGCAGCAGTGCAATCGCTACGGCACCACGTTCAGCTTCAGCGGTGGCGCCCTCTGGATGGGCGAACTGCAATACGCGATCAATCAGGGCAAGGATGCCGTCGGTCTGCCGGGCGTCTACAAGCTCGGCGGCTGGTACGCGACCGCCGACTTCAACGACCTCCATTATGGGCTCGACGCCAGCGGCACGCAGGTCTCGCTCGGCGTCGATTCGAACGCCACCCCGCTCACACACAAAGGCAACAGTGGCATCTACGGCGTCGCCGACCAGATGGTCTGGCGCGGCAAGGAGTCGAGCCTCAATTTCTTCCTGCGCGGCGGCTTCGCTCCGTCCGACCGGAATTTGGTGTCCTACTATGTCGATGCCGGCGCCGGCCTGAAAGGCCCGTTGCCCGGTCGCCCCGACGACACGCTCACCTTCGGCGTCGCCTACGCCAAGATCAGCAAGGATATCGCGGCGGTCGATCAGGACACGGTGCCGGCGGTCGTCGTGCGCGATTACGAGGCGGTGTTCGAATTGAACTACGCACTGCAGGTCGCGCCGTGGTGGACTGTGCAGCCGGATCTGCAATACATCGTGCATCCGAACGACGGGCAGAATCCGAACGATCCGACCCAGCGGCTCGGCAACGCCTTCCTCGCCGGCATCCGCAGCACCATCAAATTCTGACGGCCGGCAGGGACGTCATTTCCCGCCGATGCCGTCGCGTACGGCACGGAAGCGCGGGAACATGGAGTCCCATTCCGCCGTCGGACTGACGCCGATGATGCGCATGAAGCCGCCGGTCCCGAAGCGCAGCCATTGCACCAAAGTGATCGGGGCATTGGACGCATCCTTGCCCGTCGCCCTCAGCTCGTTGCCGGGTGAGCCGTTGATGCGCATGCTCTCACCTGAGGTGATGGCGAGTTCGCGCACCGGCGCCGAACGCAGGAGATCCTGCGCGAACAGCGACCGGTCCCCCTGCTGGCTCGGGCCGCCGTTCGAGACGCTGACGACCACATAGGCCTGGCCGAACGGGTTGCCGGTCGGGTTCTCGCTCAAGATGACGACGCCGTTCGGCAGCACTTGGCGCACATGGAAGCCGCCGCGGTCGCCAACCTTGTAGGGCAGCAGCGACAGCTGCTCCTCGACCGGTGGCCGGCGGAAGGTGATGCTCTTCAACGCCTTTTCGACGACGGCATCGGTGTAGACGCTGCGGGCTTTGTCCGGCACCTCGACGGTGACGAAGGCGGTCAGGTTCGGCACCGGCCCGGCGACTGTGGTCGCCACGAAAAACCATTTGTGCACCGCCACCCCGTTCTCCTTCACGTCGGCCGTCGCCAGCAGTGCGATGCCGTCGCTGAATGGGAAGGCGCGGCGGGTGACGTTCTCCGCCCCGGCCTGTTTGGCGAACAGCGAGCCCTCGACCTCGTTGTAGGCAGGCGCCGGCAGATCGAGGACGAGAATGGCGGCCTTCCGCTCGGGGTCCTCGAAGCCGGTGAACTGCTTGCTCGCCACCATGCCCGGGGGTGGCTCAAGCCCGATCCTGAGGCCGGGCGGAAACACCGGTTGGGCCATGGCCGGCGCGCCGAGCAGCAGTGAGAGGAGGACGAAGGCCCAGAGGGCATGAATACGTGTCATCGGTAATCCGATCATCGGCGCTGGGTGTCAGTGTCGCATGGACGCGAGGGGCGGAAGAACTGGTTAAGGTCCGATCGCCGCTTTTTGGCGGCAGACGCGGGCCGGCGCAACTCGCCTGACCCGGCCTAAAAAGTGAACGGACATAGGCACATCTTGCGGCCCCATAGGCCCCTCCTATATGAGCCAGTGAGCCGCGATCTGCGGTGAATCGCGAATCCAGGGGGCTGGATCGAGGGGGGCGTTGGCGGACGAGCCGCCGGCATCCCATTCGGGCGCCAAGTGGCCCGACCAGCCTGCCGCAAATTGAGAGGAACAACCATGGGTAAGGTCATCGGCATCGACCTCGGCACGACGAATTCGTGCGTCGCCGTCATGGAAGGCAAGACGCCGAAGGTCATCGAGAACGCCGAAGGCATGCGTACGACGCCGTCGATCGTTGCTTTCACGGACGATGGCGAGCGTCTGGTCGGCCAACCGGCGAAACGTCAGGCAGTCACCAATCCGGAAAAAACCATCTTCGCGGTCAAGCGCCTCATCGGACGGCGCTACGACGACCCGATGGTGGAGAAGGACAAGAAGCTCGTCCCTTACAAGATCGCCAAGGCATCGAACGGCGATGCCTGGGTCGAGGCGGACGGCAAGCCCTATTCCCCGTCGCAGATTTCCGCCTTCACGCTCGGGAAGATGAAGGAGACCGCGGAAGCCTATCTCGGGCAGAAGGTCGATCAGGCGGTCATCACCGTCCCGGCCTATTTCAACGACGCCCAGCGCCAGGCCACCAAGGACGCCGGCAAGATCGCCGGCCTTGAAGTGCTGCGCATCATCAACGAGCCGACGGCGGCCGCGCTCGCCTACGGCCTCGACAAGCAGAAGAACGGCCTCATTGCGGTCTACGACCTCGGCGGCGGCACGTTCGACGTTTCGGTCCTCGAGATCGGCGACGGCGTGTTCGAAGTGAAGTCCACGAACGGCGACACGTTCCTGGGCGGCGAAGACTTCGACATGCGTCTCGTCAATTATCTCGCCGACGAATTCCAGAAGGAGCAGGGCATCGACCTGCGCCGTGACAAGCTGGCGCTGCAGCGGCTGAAGGAAGCCGCCGAGAAGGCGAAGATCGAACTGTCGTCGACGACCCAGACCGAGATCAACCTGCCATTCATCACGGCGGACGCCTCCGGTCCGAAGCACCTGACCATCAAGCTGACGCGCGCCAAGCTCGAGGCGCTGGTCGACGATCTCATTCAGAAGACCGTCGAGCCGTGCCGCAAGGCGCTCAAGGACGCCGGCGTGTCGGCGAGCGAGATCCAGGAGGTCGTCCTGGTCGGCGGCATGACGCGCATGCCGAAGGTCCAGGAGGTCGTGAAGCAGTTCTTCGGCAAGGAGCCGCACAAGGGCGTCAACCCGGACGAGGTCGTCGCCATCGGCGCCGCCATCCAGGCCGGCGTGCTGCAGGGCGACGTCAAGGACGTGCTCCTGCTCGACGTGACCCCGCTGTCGCTCGGCATCGAGACGCTCGGCGGCGTGTTCACGCGCATCATCGACCGCAACACCACGATCCCGACCAAGAAGGCGCAGGTCTTCTCGACCGCCGAGGATAGTCAGAACGCGGTGACCATCCGCGTCTTCCAGGGCGAGCGCGAGATGGCCGCGGACAACAAGATCCTCGGCCAGTTCGACCTCGTCGGCATCCCGCCGGCGCCGCGCGGCGTGCCGCAGATCGAGGTCGCCTTCGACATCGACGCCAACGGCATCGTCAACGTGTCGGCCAAGGACAAGGCCACCGGCAAGGAGCAGCAGATTCGCATCCAGGCCTCCGGTGGTCTGTCGGAAGGCGACATCGAGAAGATGGTCAAGGATGCGGAAGCGCACGCCGAGGAAGACAAGAAGCGCAAGGCCGCCGTCGAGGCGAAGAACCACGCCGAGGCGCTTGTCCACTCGACAGAAAAGGCGCTCTCCGAGCACGGCTCGGCGGTCGGTGAGGCGGATCGCGGCGCCATCGAGAACGCCATGGCCGATCTGAAGGAAGCCTTGAAGGGCGACGACGCCGACGCGATCCAGCAGAAGACCAATGCGCTGGCGCAGGCCTCGATGAAGCTCGGCGAGGCGATGTACAAGGCGCAGCAGGAAGGCGCGCAACCGGGCGCCCAGCCGGGCGCCGGTGCCTCCGCTGAAAACAAGGAAGACGTGGTCGACGCGGAATTCACCGAGGTCGACGACGACAAGAAGAAATCGGCCTGACGGCCGTCAAATGAAAAGCCTCGTCCTGTAAGTCGCGTCACGCGCTTCTTCGGGACGAGGTTTTTACTATTCGGGGACAAGCAGTGTCCAAACGCGACTACTACGAGGTGCTGGGCGTTTCGCGGACCTGCACGGAGGCCGAGCTCAAGACGGCGTTCCGCAAGCTCGCCATGCAGCATCATCCGGACCGCAATCCCGGCGATACCGAGTGCGAGCACAAGTTCAAGGAACTCAACGAGGCTTATGACGTCCTGAAGGACGGCGACAAGCGCGCCGCCTACGATCGCTTCGGCCACGCCGCCTTCGAGCAGGGCGGCATGGGCGGTGGGCAAGGCTTCTCCTCCGACTTCGGCTCGGCCTTCGCCGACATCTTCGAAGGTATCTTCGGCATGCAGGGCGGCCGTGGCGGCCGCTCCTCCGGCCGCGAGCGTGGCTCCGATCTCCGCTACAACATGGAAATCACGCTCGAGGACGCCTTCGAGGGCAAGACGGCGCAGGTGCGTATCCCGACCTCGGTGATCTGCGAGGCCTGCTCCGGCTCCGGCGCCAAGGCCGGCACCAAGCCGAAGACCTGCGCCACCTGCGGCGGTATGGGCAAGATCCGCCACGCCCAGGGCTTCTTCACGCTCGAGCGCACGTGCCCGACCTGCCAGGGCCGCGGCCAGGTCATCGACGACCCGTGCAAGGCCTGCGGCGGCGCCGGGCGCGTCACCCGTGAGCGTACTTTATCGGTGAATATCCCGGCCGGTGTCGAGGACGGCACCCGCATCCGGCTGGCCGGCGAGGGCGAGGCGGGGCTGCGCGGTGGGCCGCCGGGCGATCTCTACATCTTCCTGTCGCTTGCGCCGCACGAGTTCTTCCAGCGCGACGGTGCCGACCTGCACTGCCTGGTGCCGATCTCGATGGTCACGGCGGCTCTGGGCGGCGATTTCGAGGTGCCGGCAATCGACGGCAGCAAGGCAAAAGTCAAGGTTCCGCCCGGGACCCAGACCGGCCGCCGTTTTCGCTTGAGCAGCAAGGGTATGCCGGTGCTCCGGTCGAAACAAACGGGCGATATGTACGTTCAGGTCTCGGTGGAAACGCCGCAGAACCTGAACAAGCGCCAGCGCGAATTGCTGGTGGAATTTGCCAAGCTTTCGTCCGACGAAAACCAGCCGGAGGCGGCCGGATTCTTCGGTCGGGTGAAGGAATTCCTTGATGGATTGGGGACTCGGGGCAGCCATTCCGAGTAGCCGTCTTGACCCCGCCCACAGGCCCCTCTACGCATGACGCTCTGATGACAGCGTCAGGCCCGCAAAGGCGTAAACGTGTAAAGATGCCGTCGCCTTCAATCGCCCGCGTTGCCAAGAAACCGCTTCGTCTCGACGACGAGCTGCAGTTCATCCGCTCATGGATCGACAAGCCGCTGCGCACCGGCGCGGTGATGCCGTCGTCCAAGGCGCTGGCACGCGCGATGGCGCGTGCGGTCGATCCGCAGGCCCCCGGCCCGGTGA
The DNA here is from genome assembly GCF_035943735.1 of Pseudolabrys sp. GTDB lineage: Bacteria > Pseudomonadota > Alphaproteobacteria > Rhizobiales > Xanthobacteraceae > Pseudolabrys. The sequence continues at coordinate 117,625 of NZ_DASZBV010000008.1, read as the reverse complement.
TCGAGCTCGGGCCCGGTACCGGTCCGGTGACGGCGGCCTTGGTCGAGCGCGGCATCGATCCCTCGCGCCTCGTGCTCGTCGAATTCAATCCCGACTTCTGCCGCCTGCTGCGCACCCGTTATCCGACCGCGACCGTAATCCAGGGCGACGCCTATCGGCTGCGTCGCCTGCTCGAGACCACGCTCAAGGAGCCGGCGGCGGCGATCGTGTCCGGCCTGCCGTTATTGACCAAGCCTTTGCGCACGCGGTTGCGCCTCCTCGCCGACGCGGTGGCGGTCATGAAGCCCGGCGCACCGTTGGTGCAATTCACCTACGGCGTCGTGCCGCCGATCCCCAAGACGCTGGCCGGCGTCTCCGCCGAGCCGTCGAGCCTCGTCTGGCTTAACATTCCGCCGGCGCGCATCTGGGTCTATCGCAGGCGATGACAACACGCGCCGTGCGCCGAATTCGTCATGCGCGGGCATAGCCCGTCGCAGACGGGCGTAAACGACCTTACGCCGGGGCATCAACGTCTTTAGGGTATCCTCCGATTTCAAGACATGGATGGCCGGGCAACGCTTGGCCGTGACGGCAACGAGACGCGTCCGATGGCCTCGCCGAAGATCCTGGTCCTGCCCGGCTCGTTGCGCTCCGGTTCGCACAACGTGCGCCTCGCGGCGCTGGCCACCAAGGAATTGACGCTGCTCGACGCCGACGTCACGCGCATCTCGCTCGCCGACTATCCGCTGCCGCTCTACGACGCCGATCTCGACGCGCGCGCCGGCCAGCCGGAGAATGCGGTCAAGCTGAAGCACATGATCGCGTCGCATCACGGCATCTTCATCGCCAGCCCGGAATACTCCGCATCGGTTACGCCGCTCCTGAAGAACGCGATCGACTGGGTGTCGCGCGTGCGCGAGAGGGGCGATCCGACCTACGCTGCCTTCAAGAACCGCGTTTTCGCCATCGCCTCCGCTTCGCCCGGGAGGACGGGTGGCCTACGCTCGCTGATGGCGCTGCGGCAAATCCTCGAGCTCGGCTGCGGCGCGCTGGTGGTGCCGGAGCAGGTGGCGATTCCCGACGCAGAACGCGCCTTCGACGACATGGACAATCTCCTGGAGACCGGACTCGCCAATCTGTTGCGGGCCGAACTCGCGCGTCTCATCGAGATGGCGCGGCTGATGATGTGATAGGTCATTCCGGGATGGCGTGAAGCGCCAGATCCGGAATCCAGCGATGCATACGGACGTGTCTGGAGTCCGGGTTCTCGACCTGTGGCCGCGCCCCGGAACGACGAGAAGAGAGGAAGCCTGGCGTGACATTGGATGCGCGTGAACGGCTGATCGTGGCGCTCGACCTGCCGAGCGTTGCCGATGCGGAGAAAATGGTCGCGCGTCTCGGCGACGCCGTGTGGTTCTACAAGATCGGCTACCAGCTCGGCTTCGCCGGCGGGCTCTCGTTCGCCAGCCGGTTGATCGCCGACGGCAAACAGATTTTTCTCGATTTCAAATTGCACGACATCGGCAACACCGTGCAGAAGGGCGTCGAGAGCGTCGCCCGGCTGGGCGCCACGTTCCTCACGGTGCATGCCTATCCGCAGACGATGAAGGCGGCGGTGGAGGGCAAGCGCGGATCGACCTTGCGCATTCTCGCCGTCACCGTGCTCACCTCCTATGACGACACCGATCTCGCCGCCGCCGGCTACGACATGACCGTCGGTGAGCTCGCCGCGGCGCGTGCAGCGCAGGCGCGCGACATCGGTGTCGACGGCCTTGTCTGTTCGGCCGAAGAGGTCACGAAACTGCGCGACATCGCCGGGCCCGGCATGGCGCTGGTGACGCCGGGCATCAGGCCGGCGGGCAGCGCGGTGGGCGATCAGAAGCGCATCATGACGCCGGCGCGCGCCATCGAGGCGGGCGCCGACTATCTCGTCGTTGGCCGCCCGATCGTCGATGCGCACGATCCGAAGGCGGCAGCCGAGGCGATTGTCGCCGAGATCGCGCTGGCAGCCGGCAAATAGGAGGAGATCGATGCCCAAGGGCTACTGGATCGGGCGCGTCGATGTGCACAACGACGAGGGCTACAAGCCTTACGCGCTCGCCAACAACACCATCTTCAAGAAATTCGGCGGCCGCTTCGTCGTGCGCGGTGGTAAGTTCGAGAACCCGGAAGGCGCGGCGCGCTCGCGCAACGTGGTCATCGAGTTTCCGGACTATGCCACCGCGCTCGCCTGCTACAATTCGCCGGAATACCAAGCCAACATCAAGGTGCGGCAGCCGCACTCGGTGGCCGATATCGTCATCATCGAGGGCTACGACGGCCCGCAGCCGTGATGGCGCAGCGCCGCTTTCCAGCGTGAGCCGGCCCCGCTATACCCCTGACGTCAATTCCGGAGCAGGAACCGATGTCCGACATGCGGCTGATCGTGGCGGGGGCGGGCGGACGCATGGGCCGCACGCTGGTGAAGGCCATCGCTGAGACCAAGGGTCTCGTACTCGCCGGTGCGGTCGAAGGCGCTGGCTCGCCGCTCCTTGGCAAGGACGCGGGCGAGCTCGCCGGCATCGGCGCCAACGGCGTCAAGCTCACCGCCGACGCCGCGCCGCTCATCGACAAGGCTGACGGCATCATCGACTTCACCGTGCCGGGGGCGACCGTGGCGTTGGCGGCGCTCGCCGCCAAGGCCGGCAAAGTGCACGTCGTTGGCACCACCGGCTGCTCGGCGGCGGACGACGCCAAGATCGGCGAAGCCAGCAAGAACGCCATTATCGTGAAATCCGGCAATATGAGCCTCGGCGTCAATCTGCTGGCGGCGCTGACCAAGCGCGTGGCCAAGACGCTCGACCCGTCCTTCGACATCGAGGTGCTGGAGATGCACCACAACCAGAAGATCGACGCGCCCTCGGGCACGGCGCTGCTGCTCGGGCAGGCGGCGGCGCAAGGCCGTGGCATCGACCTAAAGACACATGAAGTGATGAGCCGCGTCGGCCATACCGGCGCGCGCAAGCCGGGGGACATCGGCTTCGCCACGCTGCGCGGTGGCACCGTGGTCGGTGACCACACGGTGATGTTCGCCGGCCCGGCCGAGCGCATCGAGCTGACGCACAGGGCCGCCGACCGCATGATCTTCGCGCGCGGCGCGCTGCACGCGGCGCTGTGGGCGGCGAAGCAGAAGCCCGGCCTCTACTCGATGATGGATGTACTGGGGCTGAAAGATTTTTGAGGTGTTCTCTTCACCTCTCCCATAGGGAGAGGGCGACCGTGCGAAGCGCGGGCGGGTGAGGGGTTACAAATCACGAGGTTCAGGAACCCCCTCACCCCAACCCACTTCCCAGCGGGGAGAGGGAGTCCTGCCATGCCTGTCGAAGCTCTTACCCCTGCATCAGCGATGTGCCCGTCATCTCCGCAGGCTTGGGTAGGCCCATCAGCTCGAGCAGCGTCGGCGCGATATCGGCGAGTCGGCCTTCCTTGACGACGACACGGTTGCCCGCACCCATCAGGATCAGCGGCACCGGATTGAGCGTGTGCGCCGTGTGTGGACCGCCGGTCGCGGGGTCGACCATCATCTCGGCATTGCCATGGTCGGCGGTGACGAGCAAAGCGCCGCCCATCGACTCGATCGCATTGGCGATCTTGCCGAGCCCGGTGTCGACCGTCTCCACCGCCTTGATCGCCGCCGGGATGCTACCGGTATGGCCGACCATATCGGCGTTGGCGAAGTTGAGCACGATCAGGTCGTACTTGCCTGACTTGATCGCTTCGACCGCCTTGTCGGTCAATTCGGGCGCCGACATCTCGGGCTGCAGGTCGTAGGTCGCGACCTTGGGCGAGGGCACCATGATGCGGTTTTCGCCGTCGAACGGCTCCTCGCGGCCGCCGTTCAGGAAATACGTGACGTGCGGATATTTCTCGGTCTCGGCCATGCGCAATTGCGTGCGATGCGCGTTGGCGACGACCTCGCCGAGGATGTTGGGAAAGCTCTGCGGCGGAAAGATCGTCGCCATCAGCCTGTCGAGCTCTTCGCTGTATTGCGCCATGCCGACGGCGGCGGCAACTTTCACCGTGCGCTTGCGTGTGAAGCCCGAGAACGCGGGATCGAGCATTGCGCCCAGGATCTCGCGCACGCGATCGGCGCGGAAGTTGAAGCACAGGACGCCGTCGCCGTCCTTCATGCCGCTGTAGTCGCCGATCACGGCGGGCAGGATGAATTCGTCGTGGACCTTGTTGGCGTAGGCGTCGGCGATGGCCGCCTGCGGATCGGCAAAGTGCGCACCCTCGCCGGCGACGATCGCATCATAGGCCTTCGACACGCGCTCCCAGCGCTTATCGCGGTCCATGGCGTAATAACGGCCGATCACCGTCACGACCTTGACGGACGGCGGCAGCGCGGCGGTGAAGGTCTTGAGGTACCCGGCCGCGGCCTGCGGCGGCGTATCGCGGCCGTCGGTGAGCACGTGCACCACGACGGGGATCTTGGCGTCCGTCAGGATTTTGGCGAGCGCCACCGCGTGGTTCTGGTGCGAGTGCACGCCGCCCGGCGAGACCAGGCCCAACAGGTGGCAGGTGCCGCCGCTCTGTTTCAACGTCGCGATCAAATCGATGACGGCCGGCATCCGCGCGATCTCGCCGCTGGCGATTGCGTCGTCGATGCGCGGCAGGTCCTGCATCACCACGCGCCCGGCGCCGATGTTGAGATGGCCGACCTCGGAATTGCCCATCTGGCCCGGCGGCAGGCCGACATCCTTGCCCGAGGTGTGCAGGAAGCCGTGCGGGCAACTGGACCAGAGACGGTTGAAGCTCGGGGTCTTGGCCTCGAGAACGGCGTTGTTGGCGGCGTCTTCGCGCCAGCCCCAGCCGTCCAGTACCACCAGCATCACAGGACGGCGCTTCTGCATTCGGATAATTCCCGCTGTCGGACCAATCCGGCGGGGTTTTGGAGGATCGGCCCGACATCGTCAACTCGCCGGCTGCCGGCAAGTTGCAGTCGTTTTCCGAAAGAAACCTTAGGCGGCCGCACCCGCCTGGCCCGCTTCCCAGCCGAGCATCGCGCGCTTGCGTGTAAGCCCCCAATGATAGCCGGTGAGCTCGCCGCTCTTTCCGATGACGCGGTGACACGGCACCACGAAACAGATCGGGTTCTTGCCGACGGCGGCGCCGACCGCGCGCGCGGCATTCGGCTTGCCGGCCTTCGCCGCCAGATCGGAATAGGTGGTGAGTCGCCCCATCGGGATGGTGAGCAGCTTTTCCCACACGCGCACCTCGAAATCGGTGCCGATCAGCACGACACGCAGCGGCTGCTCCTTGCGCCACAAGCCTGGATCGAAGATGCGCCGCGCCGTCGGCGCGGTGGCGGCGAAATCCTCGACGTATTTCGCTTTCGGCCAGCGCGATTTCATGTCGCGCAGCGCGGCGCGCTCCTTGCCGGAGTCGGCGAGCGCGAGGCCGGCGAGGCCGCGAGGCGTCGTCATCACCAGCGCCATGCCGAACGGGGAAGGGTGGAAGCCGTAGGTCATGGTGAGGCCTTCGCCGCCGGCCTTCCATTCGCCCGGCGACATCGCCTCGTGCGTGACGAAGAGGTCGTGCAGCCGTCCGGGGCCGGAGAGTCCGACTTCGTAAGCGGTGTCGAGCACGCTCGCCGACGAGCGCAACAATTCGCGGGCCGAGTTGAGCGTCAGCGCCTGCAGAAACGCCTTCGGCGTCAGTCCGCACCAGCGGCGGAACAGATGATGCAGTTCCGTGGCCGTGACGCCGGCGGAATGGGCGATGGCTTCGATTTCCGGCTGCGAACGCCAGTTGCCGCGGATATGCGCGATCGCGCGCCGTACCACGTCGTAATCGGCCGCCGCAGTCGCAAGGGGCGCGAACTCGGGCAGGCGGATGGCCGGAGCCATGTCATCGAGGGTGATGTTCATGGCCAAAATGTAGGCCCGGGGGCCGTCGGCCACCACCCGGTTTCTGCCTAGGGCAATACCGTCCTGGTCACGCCGCGCCTGGCCTCGTTGAGAGCATTGGTGAGCGCCTTGGCGAAATCGGCCTTCTCGTTCGGCCCGAGGAAACCGGCGACGGTGAGGTGTTTGCCGCGCGAAACGAGGAACAGGCGTTCGATGCCGTATTCTTCGTGCGTCACGCGCTCGAGCCGGACCCACAGCGGATTGAGCAGCCATTCGCGCACGGCGCCGCGATGGCTGACCTTGCGCACCGTGAGCGCCGATGGGGTGATCCTGAACTCCTCGTAGGCGGCGGCACGGGCGTAGTTCACGCGGAACGCCCAATAGAGCAGCAGCACGTCGAGACCCATGAAGCCGAACACCGGCCAGGCACCCATCAGCCAGAAGCCGATGCCGGCGGCGAAGCTGACGGCGCCGTAGACCGTCATCAGGATGATGAAACCGACGCTGTGCAGCGACCGGTGCGGCGTCAGCACGGTCGAAAAGATCGTGGGTTCGAGTTCGTCGGCGTTGTCGGTCGTCATGCGCACCACTATACCGGGATCATGGCGAAGAAATCGAGCCGCAAGGCGGTCCGCAAGCCCGTGCGCAAGGTCAATAAGCCCATCGCCAAAGCGCGCAAGGGTACGGCGGCCAAGGTGAAACCGAAGCCGCAACGCGCGAAAGCCGACACCAAGGCTGCTGACGGCGCGCTGCCGCAGTGGACCAATGCCGAGATCGAGGAGGCGTTCCGCCGCTTCCAGGCGGCCAATCCGGAGCCGAAGGGCGAGCTGCAGCACATCAACCCGTTTACGCTCCTCGTTGCCGTCGTGCTCTCGGCGCAGGCGACCGATGCCGGCGTCAACAAGGCGACGCCGGCTTTGTTCGCCGCCGCCGACACTCCGGCGAAGATGGCCGCGCTCGGCGAGGAGCGCGTGCGCGATCTGGTGAAGACCATAGGCCTCTTCCGCACCAAGGCGAAGAACGTGGTCGAGCTGTCGCGGCGGTTGGTGGCCGAGCATGGCGGCGAGGTGCCGCGCTCGCGCGAGGCGCTGGAGACGCTGCCCGGCGTCGGCCGCAAGACGGCGAACGTCGTGCTGAATATCGCCTTCGGCGAGCCGACCATCGCCGTCGACACGCACATCTTCCGCGTCGGCAACCGCACGGGGCTCGCCACCGGCAAGACGCCGCTCGAGGTCGAGCAGAAGCTCCAGCGGGTCGTGCCCGAGCAATACAAGCGCCACGCGCACCATTGGCTTATCCTGCACGGGCGCTACACTTGCGTGGCGCGCAAGCCGCGCTGCGAGCACTGCATCATCGCCGATCTGTGCAAGTGGCCGGGCAAGGCGGTGGTGCAATAATAAAAAAGCGTTCAGGGAGTAGGCGTCATGGAAGCTTTCGGGATCGCGCCTGCAGGAGAGTCCGTTCAACAGAATGGAGCTGAAACTCTGCGGCGCGGTGGCGTCCCGGACAAGGCGGCCGCTGCCTGGAGCAAGGCGCAGCCGCCCGTAAGCGGAAACCTCAAACGCGACGTTGCGGCCGCGACCAAGTTCTGGCGTGCCGGCAACGATCTTCTCGCCAAGCTGCCGAAAAAGCCCGAACGCACAGCCGAACAGCAGATGGCGGCAGCAGTCCTTCTTCAAGAGCTCCGTCGCTCGCGCGAGCGGTTTCTCACCCGCCACGCCGATGCCATCTACCGCAAGCTCACCAAAAATCTTACGCGCTTCGTCCGCGTCGATGATCTCGTTTTCGACGCGGCCAAGCTCGTTCCCGGGCTGACGCCGACGCGCATGCAGGTCGGCGCCGACAGCGGGATGCAGAGCGAAAAGGACGGCGTCGAAGTCGATCAAGGCATTTTCCTGGCGCAGGTGCTCGCGCTGCCAGAGGCGGGCACGCATCTTTGCCACGCCATGCTGATGCCGAGACCGGAGGCGGTCGAGCGCGCCGGCGAGTTCGTCAAGAATGGCGTGATCGATTTCGGCCCGGCGCGCGTCGAGCGGCGTGGCAAGTCGGCGGTGGTTAGCGTGATCAACCCGCGTTTCCTCAACGCCGAGGACGACGACACGCTCGACGACACCGAAACCGCCGCCGACATCGCGCTCCTCGATCCGACGAGCGAAATCTGCGTGCTGCGCGGTGGCGTGGTCGAGCACCCGAAATACAAGGGCCGCAAGATCTTCTCCGCCGGCATCAACCTCACGCATCTCTACATGGGGAAAATCCCCTACCTCTGGTACATCCGCCGCGACATGGGCATCGTCAACAAGATGATGCGCGGGCTCGCCAGGGCTGACGTGAGCCCCGACGAGGTTTATGGCGGCACGCGCGAGAAGCCGTGGGTCGCCGGCCTCGATGTCTTCGCCATCGGCGGCGGCTGTCAGTATCTGCTGGCGATGGATTATGTCGTGGCCGGCAGCGACGCCTACATGACGCTGCCAGCGCGCAAGGAAGGGATCATCCCCGGCGCGGCGAATCTGCGCATGCCGCGCTTCGTCGGCGACCGCATCACGCGCCAGGCAATTCTGATGGGGCGGCGGCTCGATTGCGATACGCCCGAGGGCCGGCTGATCTGCGACTTGGTCGTGCCGCCGGGCGAAATGGAGCAGGCGATCGACCGCGTGGTCGACGACTTCACCGGCTCCGGCGTGGTGAGCGCAGCCGGCAACCGGCGCGCCATCCGCGTCGGCGAGGAGCCGCTCGACCTGTTCCGCCGTTACATGGCGGTGTACTGCCGCGAGCAGGCCTATTGTCACTTCTCGCCGGCGCTGATCGCCAATCTCGAGAAGCACTGGAACGCGGCGCAACGAAAGATCTGACCGTGCCTGGCCTCGTCCTCAAAGGCGCCGATCTGACGCCGCGCCGCGAAGCCATCGAGCCGATCGAAATCGCCTCGCGCGACGAGATTTCGGCGCTGCAGCTCGACCGCCTGAAATGGACGCTGGCGCATGTCTACAGGAACGTCGCGCATTACAAGCGCGTCTTCGACAAAGCGGGTGTGCATCCGGACGATCTCAAGACGCTCGAGGATCTACGCAGGTTTCCGTTCACCACCAAGGCCGAGCTACGCGAGAATTATCCGTTCGGCCTGATGGCGATGCCGCGCGAGCAATTGCTGCGCGTGCATGCGTCGTCGGGCACGACCGGCAAGCCGACCGTGGTCGGCTACAGCCGCCGCGACATCGAGACCTGGGCCGACATCATCGCGCGTTGCATGCGGGCGGCGGGCTGCCGTCCCGGCATGCTGGCGCAGAATTCCTACGGCTACGGCCTTTTCACCGGCGGCCTCGGCTTCCATCACGGGGCCGAGCGACTGGGTCTGACCGTGGTGCCCGTCTCGGGCGGCATGACTGAGCGGCAAGTCAAGCTGATTGGCGACTTCAAGCCCGACATCATTTTCGTCACCCCGAGCTATCTGCTCGCCATCCTCGATGAATTCCGCGCCCAGAAGGTCGATCCGCGCGCGAGCTCGCTCAAGATTGCGATGTGCGGCGCCGAGCCCTGGACCAATGCGATGCGCGCCGAAATCGAGGACGCCTTCGACCTGCATGCAATCGACAATTACGGCCTGTCGGAAGTGATCGGCCCGGGCGTTTCGGTGGAATGCATCGAGAGCAAGGACGGCTGCACCATCTGGGAGGATCATTTCTATCCGGAGGTGATTGATCCGGCGACCGGCGCCGTACTGCCGGATGGTGAGGTGGGCGAGCTCGTGTTCACGTCGCTCACCAAGGAGGCGATGCCCGTCATCCGCTATCGCACGCGCGACCTGTCGCGAATCTTGCCCGGCACCGCGCGCTCGATGCGCCGCATGGAGAAGGTGATCGGCCGTTCCGACGACATGATGATCATCCGCGGCGTCAACGTGTTTCCCAGTCAGATCGAAGAGCTCATCCTCAAGGACGAGCGGCTGGCGCCGCATTTTGTGATCGAGCTGCGCCGCGACGAGCGGCTCGACGCCATCAAGGTCATCGTCGAGGCGCGTGCCGATGTGGCTGACGAGGAATGGCCGAAGAGCGCGCGCACCCTCGCGCACCACATCAAGAGCCAGGTTGGAGTGACCGCCGAGGTGGAGACGGTCAAGCCGGGCGGCGTGGAGCGCTCGGCCGGCAAGGCTCGGCGCGTCATCGATCTGCGGCAGAAGGGCTGAGGCGCTACTGCGTCCGCTCGATTAACTCGACCCGCTTCGCCGCCACACGCTTGTGAATGTGCACCATGAAGGCCATGGCGAAGACCGGCGTCGCCAGATTGAGGATCGGGATCGACACGAACAGCGCGATGAACATGCCGGCGATGAAGACATAGCCGGCGTTGCGGCGGCGCAGCGCCTTCGCCTCCCACGGCGGATAGAAGCGCATCGCCGCGAGCTCGAAGAAGTTGCGCCCGAGCAGATAGCTGTTGGCGACGAACAGGATCAGGACGCCGAAGCCGGCGAACAGAACGAAGGGCAGCGCGACCAGATAGACGATGAGCGCCAACAGCGCGAACTTGCCGCCTTCGATGACGGCGGTGACGATCGACAGCGCGCGGCCCGGCGGCTCGGCCGGGTAGTGCCAGCGCTCGATCTCGTCGGCGACGTCATCGACGAAGAAGCTGCCGACGAAGGCGGTGACCGCCGGCATCAGGAACACCGCGCCGGTGATGATGCCGACACCGGCCATGATCGACAAAAGCCAGGCGATCGCCGCCCACAGCGAATGCGGCGCAAAGCCGGAGGTCTGCTCCGCCCAGGTGGCGCCGTTTTCGGCCAGCGACGACAGCACGCGCTGGAGCGCGATGCCGATGACGACGATCAGCGCCAGCGCGAGCAGGACGGACTTGATCAGCACCGAGCGCAGCGGCGGCCGGAGCATGTCGGCGAGGGCCTTGAAGGCGGCATCGAGCATGAGGGAAGAGGTAGGCGGAGCGGCGCGGGAACACAAGCGGCGTCATTTTTGGTTGTCATCGCCGGGCTCGTCCCGGCGATCCCGATCAGGCGGGCATCGCGCCGGGACGAGCCCGGCCATGACACCCTCCTAGACCGCCGGCGACAATTCCTCGGCCGGTTCCGCCGCCGGCACCAGCGACGCCGCCTCCGCCAGATCCGCCCAGGCCATCGCCTTGTAGTCGAAGCCGTTGCGCACGGTCGGCTTCACCACCTCGAAATAGGGCGAGATATCGAAATCGCGCGGCGCGTAGAGCGAGGAGTGACGGATCTCCAGGATTTCTTCGCGCGCGGCGTCGCTCTCCGCACGCATCACCTTCGGCAGGATCGGATAACGCACCGTCTCGAAAGCTTGCGCGATGAGCGCCGAACAGATGATGCGCGTCGGATGGCCCGAGCCGAGCGCAATCATGCGCCGGCGCCAGCGCTGCGGCACCGGCAGCGGGAAGAGATAGCGCATGAGGTCGAGGATGTTCTTGAGATCGTAATCGAAGCCGATGCGCTCGGCCGCGTATGCGCAGACGCGCGCGCGGTCGTCGTCGGTCAGGCCGACCGGCCGGCAGATGCGCGTGTGGAAGCGCGTGTATTTCGACAGCGGTGCCGCGACCACGCCCTGGCCGATATTCGCCTCGACCAGCACCAAAGGCTCGCCCTCGGCGGTGACGCGGTCGCCGATCGGCCCGACATAGAGCGCGGCGTGCGACCAGGTCGATTGCGTGAGATACTTGATGACGCCGGAGATGTGGTTGTTGCCTTCGACGAGAAGGACGTCGCCGGGCTTGAGCGCTGCACGCAACGCCCCGGCGTCGCTCGGCGTGAACGGCTCGTAGCCGACCGCCGGCTTCTCCAGGTAATGCGCGATGACGCGCCCGATCCCCTCGACGACGATGCCCATGACGTCCATCCCGGCGTCAGCCCCGCGACGCCAAGCGGCACTCCCCAGTCGCGTGCCAGCCGCACGCGTTCGTCTTGTTCGTGACAGATTTAATCCAGAGTCATTGCAATTCCGTTCATCGCGCGTCGAGGCGTTAATCGACGTTAGCCATGGAAATTGCGCGTTGGCGCGCATTCGTGCATTCTGGCCACCCGCCTGGAAACCATTCGGACACCATGCCGCGTTTGAGCCGCCGCAGTTTTCTCGCCGCATCCGCTGCGCTGCTGGCGCGCCCGGCTTTGGCGGCGAAACCCGCCGGTGAAGACGCGGACGTGATCGTCATCGGTGCCGGCGCCGCCGGTCTCGCGGCGGCACGGCGGCTTACCGCCGAGAAGTTGCGCGTGCTCGTCTTCGAGGCGTCCGACCGCATCGGCGGGCGTTGCGCAACCGACACGACGACCTTCGGAATCCCGTTCGATCTCGGCGCGCACTGGATTCACAATCCGGGTGCCAATCCGCTGCTGGCGGGCGGACCGCCGGCCGGCCTCGACGTCTATGCGGCGCCGCGCTGGCAGAACATGCGCATCGGCCCGCGGGCCGCGCGCGACGCCGAGCTCGAACTCTTCCTCGCCGCCGAGGTGCGAGCGCAGCGCGCGCTGCGCGAGCCGCCCAAGGGCAAAGGCGACATCCCGGCGGAGCGGCTGCTGCCGAACGACCTTGGCTTATGGAAGTCGTCGCTCGAATTCATGCTCGGTCCCTACGCGACGTCGAAGGATCTCGTCGACATCTCCGCCGCCGACCTGGTGCGCACGGTCGAGCGCAGCGGCGAATCATTCTGCCGCCAGGGCTACGGCGCGCTGCTGGCGAAGCAGGCGGCCGGGCTCACCATCAAGACGAAGACGCCGGTGACGATGATCGCCTGGGGCAAGAGCGCGGTGCTGGAGACCGAGGAATCGCTGTGGTACCCGCGCGCGGTGATCCTGACCGCCTCGACCAACGCGCTGCTCGGCGACGATATCGAATTTATTCCGCCGCTGCCGAAGAACGTCAAAGCCTCGCTCGGCAACCTGCCGCTCGGCAGCCTCGACCACATCGCGCTCGACATGCCCGGCAATCCGCTCAATCTGCAGAAGGACGACCTGATCTTCGAGCAGGCGACCGGTAACAAGACCGCGGCGCTCATCGCCAACGTCTCGGGCACCAGTCTGCACGTGGTTACCATCGGCGGCGCGTTCGGCCGCGAGCTGTCGGCGAAAGGCGAAGCGGCGATGCTCGATTTCGCCACGTCGTGGTTATCCTCGGCCTTCGACACCAACGTCAAAAAGTATATCAAGAAGAGCCGCGTCACGCGCTGGAACGCTCAGGATTATGTGCTCGGCGCCATGTCGGCGGCGACGCCAGGCCATGCCGAGGCGCGCAAGGCGCTGGCCGAGCCGCTCGGCCGCGTCTGGCTCGCCGGCGAGGCGCTGCACGAAACGCAATGGGGCACCGTTAATGGCGCCTGGGAGTCGGGTACGCGCACGGCGGAAGCGGTGATCCGCTATCTTCAGCACGGACGCCGCGAGGAACCGAAGACGCGGTCGAAGCGCCGCAAGCGGCGGGGAGAGAATTGATGCGGCCGAAGGCCCTGATCGCCTGGTCGAGCGGCAAGGACAGCGCCTGGGCGCTGCATATCGTGCGGCAGAGCGGCGATTACGACGTTGTGGGCGCGCTGACCACGGTCAACCGCACTTTCGAGCGCGTCGCCATGCACGGCGTACGCCAACAGCTGCTGGAAATGCAGATAGCCGCCGCCGGATTGAAGCCGGTGCTGGTGCACATCCCGCATCCATGCACGAACGACATCTACGAGAAGGCGATGGCGGAAGCGACTGCGCAGGCGAAGGCAGATGGCATCACCCACATCATCTTCGGCGACCTGTTCCTCGAGGACATCCGCGCCTACCGTGTCGAGAAGCTGAAGGAGACAGGCATCACGCCGGTATTTCCGCTATGGCTGAAGCCGACCGATGCACTGGCGCGCGAGATGATCGCGGGAGGCTTGCAGGCGCATCTGGCGACCGTCGACCTGAAGAAGCTGTCCGCCGACTTCGCCGGTCGCCGCTTCGACCCGGCGCTGCTCGGCGATCTGCCGGCCGGCGTCGACCCGTGCGGTGAGAACGGCGAATTCCACTCGTTCGTGTTTGCCGGGCCGATGCTGGCGCGGCCGGTGCCCGTGCGCGTCGGCGAGACGGTCACGCGCGATGGGTTTGCCTACGCGGATTTGCTGGCGGCCTAACCGCGCAGCACCCCACCTGTGCGTTTCGTCACCTCGGCGACGATCTTGCCCGCCAGCGCCTCGATCTCCTGATCGGTCATCGTCTTCTCGCGCGGCTGCAAGGTCACCGCGATGGCGATCGACTTCTTGCCCGGATCGATGCCCTTGCCCTCGTAGACATCGAACACGCTGACTTTGGTGATCAGCTTGCGATCGACGCCGAGCGCCGTACGCACGATGTCGCCGGCCTTGACCGCGCGGTCGACGATGAAAGCGAAGTCGCGCTCGACCGGCTGGAACGGCGACAGCTCGAGCATCGGCTTGGCGCGCGTCGCCTTGGCCTTCGGCTCGGGGATCGTCTCGAGCAGCACCTCGAAGCTGACCAGCGGACCGTCCGCCTGCAGTGCGGCAAGCGCGCGCGGATGCAGTTCGCCGAACCAGCCGATGACGTTCTTCGGCCCCATCTGGATAGTGCCCGAGCGGCCCGGATGCAGCCAGGCCGGGCCGCCGGCGACGATCTGGAGCGCAGCCATCGGTGCGCCGGCAGCGGCGAGCACGGCAAAGGCGTCGGCCTTGGCATCGAACGCGTCGACCGGGGTCGCTGCGCGCGACCAGTCCCGGCCAACGCCGTCTGGCTTGGCCAGCGCGCGGCGCAATCCCGAGGCGGCAGTGAACTGGTCCTCAGGCCTGTCGCCCTTGAAGATCTGGCCGACCTCGAACAGCGCCACGTCGCCGATGCCGCGGTCGGCATTGCGTTGCGCCGCCATGATCAGGCCCGGCAGCAGGCTCGGCCGCATGTCGGAGAGCTCGGCGGCGATCGGATTGGCGAGCGCGAGCTCCGCCTGGCCGCCGCCGAACAATTCCGCCTCGCGCTTCGACACGAACGACCACGTCACCGCCTCGACGAGGCCGCGCGCGGCGAGTGCGCGCTTGGCCTTGCGCGTGCGATTCTGGATCGAGGTGAGCACCGGCTTGCGCGCCTTGTCGCCGCGGGGGAACGGCGTCGGCGGCACCTTGTCGACGCCGACAATGCGCACGACTTCTTCGACGATGTCGGCGCGGCCGTGCACGTCGGGCCGCCAGGACGGCACCGCGACCTTCACCTTCTCGCTTTGGCCGGCGATGAAGAAGCCGAGCTTCGCCAGCACGCGGCGCACGTCGCTGATCGGCAGTTTGAGGCCGGACAGCCGCGGCAATTCGGACAATGGGAAGTCGATGACCTTTTCCTTCGGCGTGGGGTCGCCGGCGAGGAAAATCTCCGAGGGCTCGCCGCCGCAGAAGTCGAGCACCATCTGCGTCGCCAGATCGAGGCCGGGGACGGTGAAGTTCGGGTCGACGCCGCGCTCGAAACGGTAGCGCGCATCGGTGTTGATGCCGAGCTTGCGGCCGGTCTGTGCGATGTTGAGTTCGTTCCACAGCGCAGATTCGATCAGCACGTCGGTGGTGGTCTCGTCGCAGCCCGACTCCTCGCCGCCCATGATGCCGGCAAGCGATTCGACCGCGCGCTCGTCGGCGATGACGCACATCGCGTTGTCGAGCGCGTAGGTGCGGCCATCGAGCGCGAGCAGTTGCTCGCCGTTCTGCGCGCGGCGGACGGTGAGATTGCCCTTCACCTTCCTGGCGTCGAACACGTGCAGCGGACGCGCGCGGTCGTAGGTGATGTAATTGGTGATGTCGACCAGCGCGTTGATCGGACGCAGGCCGATGGCGGCGAGCCGCTTCTGCAGCCATTCCGGCGACGGGCCGTTCTTGACGCCGCGCACGAGGCGCAGCGCGAAGGCCGGGCACAATTCCGGCGCCTCAATCTTGACGGTGACCGGGCAGGGGAAGGTGCCGGCGATGCGCTTCGGCGCATTCTCCTTGTAGTCGCCGATGAGCGTCGCACCGAGGTCGCGGGCGATGCCGTTGACGCCGGTGCAATCCGGGCGGTTCGGCGTCAGATTGATCTCGATCACCGGCTCGGAGATGCCGAGCACTTCCGCGAACGGCGTGCCGATCGGCGCGTCTTCCGGCATCTCGATGATGCCGCTGTGGTCGTCGGAAAAGCCGATCTCGGCGCCAGAGATCATCATGCCCTGGCTCTCGACGCCGCGGATCTTGCCGACTGAGAGCGTGATGTCCTTGGCCGGAATGTAGGTGCCCGGCAGTCCGAGCACCGTCTTCAGCCCCGCGCGCGCGTTCGGCGCGCCGCAGACGATCTGCAGCGGCGCGCCGGTGCCGTTATCGACTTTGCAGACGCGCAGGCGGTCCGCATTCGGATGCTGCACGGCTTCGATGATCTGCGCGACCTTGAACGGCGCGTATTCCTTCGCCTTGTCCTCGACGCGCTCGACCTCGAGCCCGATCATCGTCAGCGTGGTGACGATCTCGTCGAGCGACGCCGACGTGTCGAGATGATCCTTCAGCCAGGAGAGGGTGAATTTCACGACGAAAGCCCTCCGGCCAGCGTCGGGAAATCGAGGGGGCGGAAGCCGTAATGATCGAGCCAACGCTGGTCGGCCTCGAAGAAGGCACGCAGGTCGTGCATGCCGTATTTGAGCATCGCGATGCGGTCGATGCCCATGCCCCAGGCAAAGCCCTGGTATTCGTCCGGATCGAGGCCGCAATTCTTCAGCACGTTCGGATGCACCATGCCGCAGCCGAGGATTTCGAGCCAATCCTCGCCCTCGCCGAACCTGATCTCGTCCTTGCCGCGTTTGCACTGGATGTCGACTTCCAGCGATGGTTCCGTGAACGGGAAGAATGAGGGGCGGAAACGCATGTTGACGTTGTCGACCTCGAAGAAGGCCTTGCAGAACTCCTGCAGGATCCACTTGAGATGGCCGAGGTGCGAGCCCTTGTCGATGACCAGGCCCTCGACCTGATGGAACATCGGCGTGTGCGTCTGGTCCGAATCGCTGCGATAGGTGCGACCGGGACAGATCACGCGGATCGGCGGCTTCTGACTGAGCATCGTGCGCACCTGCACCGGCGAAGTGTGCGTGCGCAGCAGCAGGCGCGAGCCGTCCGGCTTCGGATTGAAGTAGAACGTGTCGTGCATCTCCCGGGCCGGATGGCCTTCGGGGAAGTTCAATTTGGTGAAGTTATAATCGTCGGTCTCGATGTCGGGACCTTCCGCCACCGCGAAGCCCATGTCGGCGAAGATGGCGGTGAGCTCGTCGATCACCTGGCTGATCGGATGCACGCGGCCGCTCTCGGCCGGCGCCTCGCGCACCGGCAGCGTGACGTCGACGGTCTCGCTGGCAAGACGCGAGTCGAGCGCGCTGGCGGCGAGCTCGTCCTTGCGCGCGGCGATCGCGGCGCCGACCTTGTCCTTGAGCCCGTTGATCGCAGGGCCCTGCACCTTGCGCTCGTCCGGCGTCATGGCGCCCAGCGTCTTCAGCAGCGCCGAGACCGAGCCGCTCTTGCCGAGCGCGGCGACGCGCACGGCCTCGAGCGCCACCTCGTCCTTGGCGGACGAAACGGCGGTCAGGAGTTCGGATTCAAGCGAAGCGATGTTGGA
This sequence comes from Pseudolabrys sp., assembly GCF_035943735.1. Lineage (GTDB taxonomy): Bacteria > Pseudomonadota > Alphaproteobacteria > Rhizobiales > Xanthobacteraceae > Pseudolabrys. Next base: position 100,168 of record NZ_DASZBV010000008.1, on the reverse strand, counting down.
CATGGCGAGGCTCGTTTGAGTACCCCGTCATGGCCGGGCATAGCCCGGCGAAGACGGGCGTAAACGCCCTTTTTGTCCCGGCCATCCACGTCTCGCTGACGGAAGGAAGGCGTGGATGCCCGGCACAAGGCCGGGCATGACGACCGTGAGTCTTACGCTTGGGCTTGCGCCGGCAGCGCGGCCTTGGCCTTCTCGACGATCGCGGCGAAAGCAGCCGGCTCATGGATCGCGAGATCCGAGAGCACCTTGCGGTCAACCCCGAGACCCGACTTGGCCAGCCCGTCGATGAACTTCGAGTAGTTGAGACCGAACGGGCGGACCGCGGCGTTCAGGCGCTGGATCCAGAGCGCGCGGAAGGTGCGCTTGCGACGCTTGCGGTCGCGGAAGGCGTACTGGTTCGCCTTCTCCACCGCCTGCTTGGCGATACGGATCGTATTCTTGCGGCGGCCGTAATAGCCCTTGGCGGCCTTGTAGACTTTCTTGTGCTTGGCGTGGGCGGTGACGCCACGTTTGACGCGGGCCATGGCAGTACTCCTGAGCTAGATCAGCAAACGGGATGAGCGACGAAGAAATCCGGATCAGCCGTTCGGCATCCAGTATTTCTTGATGTTGTCGCCGTCGGTCTTGAACAGCACCGCGGTGCCGCGATGCTCGCGGATCGTTTTGGTGGTCCGCTTGATCATGCCGTGACGTTTGCCGGACTGCTGGTACTTCACCTTGCCTTGGGCGGTGATCTTGAAGCGCTTTTTGGCGCCCGATTTGGTCTTCAGCTTGGGCATTTGGCTCTCCTGGCGGCGTTTGCGGACAGGCCGCAACGACCGGAATTGCCTTGAACCACAAGGGTTTAGGCAGGGTGCTCGGGATTGAGCGGGGTTCGTCGCCACGGCAGCCCTATGTAGCCGGGCGGCGAGCGGGCGGGGTTATGGCAGAGGCGGGCGCAGTTTTCAACAGGCGCGGGCGGTGCTCGCCCGCCGCGGACGGGTCAAGGGGGCGCACCACAGCCCTCCCCCAACGGGGGAGGGAACCTGCCGGCGCGAGCCGCTCAGCGCGGGGCCAGCACCATGACCATCTGGCGGCCTTCGAACCGCGGTTCGGACTCGACCTTGGCGATCGGTCCGATGTCGCCCTTGACCCGGTTCAGCAGCTGGTAGCCGAGTTCCTGGTGGGCCATCTCGCGGCCGCGGAAGCGCAAGGTAATCTTGACCTTGTCGCCTTCCTCGAAGAAGCGCTTCATCGAGCGCATCTTCACGTCGTAATCGTGGTCGTCGATCATCGGCCGGAGCTTGATCTCCTTGATCTCGACGACGTGTTGTTTCTTGCGGGCCTCGGCCGCCTTCTTCTGCGCCTGGTACTTGTACTTGCCGTAGTCCAGGAGCTTGGCGACGGGCGGAGCGGAATTCGGGGCGATCTCGACCAGATCAAGCCCCGCGGCCTGCGCCATTTCGAGCGCGGTCTGGATTGGTGTCGGGCCGTGGTTGTGCCCGGTGGCATCGATCAGCTGTACCTCGCGGACGCGGATCTCCTCGTTGATGCGCGGGCCGTCTTTTTGAACGGGCTGCGCGGCTTTCATCGGACGACGAATGGCTGCTGACTCCTCTGTTGTTGCGACAAAACCCGGGACGGCATTTCACCACCCCGGCACGTGAGAGATTGGTAGAAACGGCGAATAAGTCAACGCGGTTCCTGGGCCAGGAGGCAAAGAAAACCGGTCTGTGGTGTTCAAATTCTAAGATTCTCGCGGTTTTTCAGGCTGCAACCCGCGCGCCGGCGACGGCGGGACGGCCGATCGCCTCGGCATAGAGCTGCAGCGTCTGTTCCGCGACCAGCTCTGCGTTGAAATGCCCCAGCACCCAGTCGCGGCCGCGCCCGCCCATCGCCGCCCGCATCGGCTGCGGGATCGAGAACAGTCGCAAAAGCGTCGCCGCCAGCCGGCTGTCGTCGCCGGCGGGAAAGCGTAGGCCGGCGACGCGGCTCTCCGGCACCGCCGGAGCGGTCAGCACGACGTCGGTGCCGGCGGCGAGGTCGGACACGATCACCGGCCGGCCCATCGCCTGCGCCTCGAGGATCGCCCGTTGCATGCCCTCCGGCTGGATCGCCGCCGAAACGACGACTGAGGCGGCCGCATAGGCCGCCGGCATGTCGTGCACCGGCGCGGCCATGCGGATCACGTCCATGGTGCCGGTGGAAAGCACCAGATCCCAGAGTTCGCCGGTGTAATGGGTGCGGCCGCGGTCCTCGCCGACGAAAACACAGAGGAAATCCTTGAGCCCCATCGTCTTGAGCCGATCGACCGCTTTCACGACGACGTGGTGGCCTTTGCGGCGCAGGATGCGGCCAACGACGAGGATCACCTTGGTCTCGCCGGTGACGCCCCAGGCGTGACGGATCGCGTCGATGCGCTCCTGCGTCATGCGTTCGGGATCGAAACGGTCGAGATCGACGCCGCACGGCAGCACGGTCAGCTTCTCCCACGGCGTGCCGTAGCGATCGTTGACGAGTTGCGCCAGTTGATCGCTGACGGCGACGACACGGTCGCCGCGCGCCATGACGCTGTTATAGACGTGCTTGAACAGGTTCTGGTCGCGGAAGCCCTTGTACCAGCTGGTCAGGAACGGCAACCGCGTGAGCCGCGCGGCGAGGAACGCGCTCCAGGCGCCCGAGCGGCCGAGCGCATGGATGCAGTCGCAGCGCTTGTCGCGCGCCAGCCGCCTGAGCGCGAAGGCATTGCGCAGCATCTTCACCGGATTGGCGGTGGCGACGTCGAGCGGCACGAACTCCGCGCCGGCGGCATTGATGTCGGCGGCGAGGCGCCCGGCGCGCGAGACGACGATCGCCTTGTGGCCGGCGTTCTGCAGGATGCGTGTCAATTCCACCGCGCCGGCATCCGCGGCACCGCCCTCGAGCGCCGGGGCGACGATCAGGACGCGCATCGGCGCAAACGACGGATCCTGCACGCGCACGGCATTGGCGGTTGATGCTGACGCGGACTGAACCGGCATCGTTCGTTACGGCCTCGAAAGCACGGCGCCCTCAAAAATCGGCGCAACAGGACAAGAACGGGAATTCGGATGGGCGCAGGCGTCAGCGGTCCCGCGACAAGAGCGAGGTATAGACCCCGCGGATGGCTTCGGCAACGCTCTGCGGCGAGAACATGAATTCGGCGAATTGCCGCGCGCGGGCGCCCAGCGCCTCCGCCGCCGTGGGGTAGTAGGCGAGCGCCGCGCCGACCGCGCCTGCGAGTTCGCCGGCATGGTTCGGCCGCACCACCCAGCCGGTGCGCAATGCGTCGCTCATGCGCGGCGGCGCCAGCACGTTTTCCGGCAGCATGCCGACGGCGGTCGTCACCACCGGGCGGCCGACGGCCTGCGCTTCGGAGACCGCCCGTCCGGTCAGCGGCGGTTGCAGCGCCGGCACGACGACGACATCGGCCACCGCGAGCGCGGCGGGCATATCCGGACAATGTCCGACGAAGCGGCACAACGTGTCGATGCCATGCGTCTGCGCGCGCCGGCGCAGGCTCGCCGCGTAGCGCAGGTGCCGGCGGTCCTCGCCAACGAAGACGAAGGCGATGTCGCGGCGGCCTTGCGCAACAATAAGACGCGCCGCGTCGACCATGCTCATCTGTCCGTTCCACGGCGCAACGCGGCCGGCGATCACCACCACGCGCATGTTCGGTAACAGGCCCCAGACGCGGCGCAGCGCGGCGATGCGCTCGCCGCTGATCGCGGCCGGGTTGAACGTCGCCGTGTCGACTGCGCGCGGGATGACGGTGATGCGTTCGGGCGCGATCCTGTAGCGATCGATCATCGCCAGAGAGATGTAGCTCGACGGCGCGATGACGCGGTCGCCGCGTGCGAGCGAGGCGCCGGCCGCTTTCGTCCACGCCCCCGTCGATAGCCGGTCGGGAAACGACGTCACCGTGAACACCGGCTGCCGGTGCGTGGCCTGCAACGCGCTCCATGCGGCGCCGGCGCTTTGCGCATGCACGATGTCGACGCGCTCCGCCGCGATGAGCTCGGTGAGCTGCCGCGCGTTCCTGCGGATACGGAACGGATTGATGCTGTCGTTGATCATCGGCAGCCATTGGCCGCCGAGGGCGCGCAATTCGCCGACCAGCGGTCCGCCGTCGCCGGCGATGATGGCGCGCGCACCCGATTGCAGCAGCGTGAGCGCGATCTCGACGGCGGCGTGCCCGGCCGGGTCGTCGCTCAAGGCCGGCACGATCTGCAGGATGGTGGCGCCGGCGAGCGAGCGCGGCTTGCCCCGGCTCGGCTGCGCTACCGGCACGCGGGCCCCCTTGCGCGGCTGCGCGCAATGCGGCGACAACAGGCACCCACGATCGCGTTTGTTCCGGAACCGGCCCGACCTATGAGTGAAGCCCGTCTCACATTCCTGACCATCGAATCGCCTGCGCCTCGCCGGACCATCGCCGTGCGCGTGCGCGAGGGCAAGGGCCCGGGCCTGATCTGGCTGGGCGGTTTCAAATCCGACATGAAGGGCACCAAGGCCGAGGCGCTCGATCGCTGGGCGGCCGAGCAGGGCCGCGCCTGCCTGCGCTTCGATTATTCAGGGCATGGCGAGTCGAGCGGCGATTTCCGCGACGGCACCATCGGTCTATGGCTGGAGGAAAGCCTGGCCGTCTACAGGGAATTCGCCAAGGGCCCGCAGGTCGTCATCGGCTCGTCGATGGGCGGCTGGATCGCATTACTTTTGGCGGCGCGATTGCGCGAGTTGAAAGGGTCCGCGCCGCAAAATACGTCACTTGCCGGTATGGTGCTGATCGCCCCGGCGGTGGATTTCACCGAGGAACTGATGTGGAAGCAGTTCTCGCCGGCCATCAAGCGCGACATCGAAACGAAGGGCGAGTGGACCCGGCCGTCGGACTACGACCCCGGCGGCTATCCGATCACGCGCAAGCTGATCGAGGACGGCCGCCAGCATCTCATGCTCGGCGGCCTGATCGAGCCGGGCTGCCCGGTGCACATCCTGCAGGGCGTCCAGGACCCCGACGTGCCGTGGCGGCACGCGGAGGAACTGGTGACGCGACTGTCGCGCGACGACGTGGTCCTGACGCTGATCAAGGATGGCGATCACCGGCTGTCGCGGCCGGAGGACATCGAACGGCTGATCGCGGCGGTGAAGGAGTTTTGATGCCTCGTGCCCCGGACGCGATGCAGCACGAAGTTCTGCTTCGCAGATCCGGGCCCTAGCTTTCTTGCGACAACCGGGGTCCCGGGTCTGCAGCGCATCACTGACGTGCTGCGCTGCGCCCGGGACACGAGTCATCCGAACGCGGCAGCCCACTCTTCATTGACGGTTGCGTCGCCATCGTCACGCCGCAGCTTTTCAAATTCCGCTCGCGGCAACAGGCGCGACAACGCCCATACCGCCGCGCCGCGCACGAGCGGTGATGCATCGTCAAGCAGGCGCGTCGCCTCTTGCGCGAGTGCGCTGTCGCCGGAATTGCCGATGGCGATGAGCACATTGCGGATGAAGCGGTCGCGGCCTGTGCGCTTGACCGGACTCTTCGCGAACAGTGTACGGAAGCGCGCATCATCAAGGCCCGACAATTCGGCAAGGTCGGGCGCGCGCAGGCTGTCACGCGCGGTGAGCTTCGCCTCTCGCCCGGCTTGCGCGAACTTGTTCCACGGGCACACCGCAAGACAATCGTCGCAGCCGTAGATGCGGTTGCCTATTGCGCCACGGAACTCACGCGGGATCGGGCCTTTGTGCTCGATGGTCAGGTACGAAATGCAGCGCCGCGCATCGAGGCGATAGGGCGCAGGAAAGGCCGCGGTCGGGCAGATGTCGAGGCAGGCGCGGCAGGAGCCGCAACTGTCGTCGACCGGCGCATCGGCGGGCAAGTCGAGCGTGGTGAAGATCGAGCCAAGAAATAACCAAGATCCATATTGGCGAGAAACCAAATTTGTATGTTTGCCCTGCCAGCCGAGGCCAGCGCTGGCGGCGAGCGGCTTCTCCATCACCGCGGCGGTGTCGACGAAGACTTTCACGTCGCCGCCGGCGGTGGCGACCAGCCAGCGCGCGATCTCCTTGAGCTTCTTCTTGATCAGCTCGTGATAGTCGTCACCCTTGGCGTAGACCGAGATCGCCGCCTTGCTGCGCTGCGCGAGGATCGCGAGCGGATTCTCGTCGGGCCCGTAGTTGAGCCCGAGCATGATCACCGAACGTGCCTCCGGCCACAGCGCCAGCGGCGATGCGCGCCGCCCGGCGGTGGTCGCAAGCCAGTCCATGTCGCCGTGCGCGCCGTCAGCGATGAAGCGCGCTAGTCGTTCGCTTGTTTCGGGGGTCGCGTCAGGGCGCGTGATGCCGGCGGCATCGAAGCCGCAGGCGCGCGCCTTGTCGATCAGCGATGATTTTAAACTCGTGAGGTCGCTTCCTTTTTCCCTCCCCCCGCGAAGCGGTGAGGAGGGTCGGTTCGCATCGGCACGATGCGGACCGGGTTGGGGGGATTTCTGCGGAGTCAAAGATCCGCCCCCCGCCCCCGACCCCTCCCCGCCACTCGCTTCGCTCGCGGGGGGAGGGGAGAAGGAATTTTCAGAAATCCAGATCGGCGTAGTGCTCCGCCGGCGGCAGGCCGCCCAGCGTCTCGGTGAGCAGTGGCCGGAACGACGGCCGCGACTTCACCCGCGCGTACCACTGCTTGGCTGCGTCGTCGTCGTTCCACGGTACTTCGCCCAGATAATCCATGGTGGACAGGTGCGCCGCCGCAGCCAGATCGGCGAGCGACAGGTGCTCGCCGGCGAGCCAGTCGCGGGTGCGCGCCAGCCAACCGATATAGGCCAGATGATACCGGATATTGTGGCGCCCGGCGCGCAGCGCCTCGGTATCCGGCGAGCCGCCGCCCTGCTCGCGCGTCATGTACCGTTTGAGCACGCGCTCCAGCACCAGCGGACCTGAGACTTCGGCGAGAAATTTGTCGTTGAACCAGCGGGTGAGCCGCCGCACCTCGACGCGCTCGGCGGCGCTCGAGGGCATCAGCCGGTCGGGAACCTCGGCCGCCGGCAGCGTTTCCTCGAGATACTCGGCGATGATGTCGGCGCCCGGCACGGCCGGCTGCCCTTCCGCAACCAGCACGGGCAGCTCGCCCGCCGGGTTGAGCAGCAGGAATTCCTCACGCCGCTCCCAGTACCGCTCCTCGACCAGGCGCACGGCAACGCCGTATTCGCCGAGAATCAGCCGCACATAGCGTGACTGCGGCGACAACGGATGGTGGAACAGAGTGAGCATGAGGCCCGTGAGGTGGCGCTGAAACGGCGGGGAGCGTTGATTGCACTATAGAAAGGCGGTCCGGCAAGGCAAATTGGCGCACAGTTAAGAGAGTTTTAAATTGGATACCGCCTCCCTATAGGCAGGACTTGCAAGCAGCCGGCGGTCGCGACAGCCGCCCGATCTCCGGAGCAGAAACCCCATGAATTTCGACGCCATCATGGCGCCGGTGGGCCACGCACTCTCGGCCCATATCGATCTGGTGAAGGCGGCGGTCCTCGGCATCGTCGAAGGCTTCACCGAATTCCTGCCGGTGTCGTCCACCGGACATCTCCTGCTGATGGAACACATCCTCGGCTGGGGCGACGACTCCTTCGGCAAGTCCTTCGCCATCCTGATCCAGCTCGGCGCCATCCTCGCGCTGCTGACCATCTATTTCGGCCGGCTGTGGGCGCTCGCCATGCAGATGTTCACGCGCTGGGCGGCGGCGCGGTTCGTTATCGGCGTGCTGCTCGCTTTCCTGCCGGCGGCGGTGATCGGCGCGCTCGCCTACCACGTGATCAAAAGCACCCTGTTCGACGTGCGCGTCGTCTGCATCTCGCTGATCGTCGGCGGCTTCATCCTGCTCGGGGTCGACCGCCTGAACCTCAAACCGCGCTTCCACGAGTCCACCGAGTTTCCGCTGTGGATGTATTTCGGCATCGGGCTGTTCCAGTGCGTGTCGATGATCCCGGGCGTCTCGCGCGCCGGCGCGACCATCGTCGGCGCCATGCTGTTCGGCGCCGATCGCCGCGCTGCGGCCGAGTTCTCGTTCTGGCTGGCGATGCCGACCATGGTCGGCGCCTTTGCTTACGAGGCCTACAAGAGCAAGGCCGTGCTGATGCACGGCGATCTTACGGCCATCGCCGTCGGTTTCGTCTTCTCGTTCATTTTTGGCTGGATCGTCGTCAAGACGTTCCTGCGCTTCGTGCAACGTCACTCGTTCTCGGTGTTCGCCTGGTGGCGCATCCTGGTCGGCAGCGCCGGCATCTACGCGTTGTATTTCTGGTGAGGCTTGGACCTGCGCCGCGTCAGACGTTGCGCAGGCGCGCGCTGTAATCGTCGAACAGAATATCGCGGCTGACCTCGGCGACGTCGCGCACGCCGGTGAGCGCCATGCTCAGGCGCAATTCGCTTTCGATCAGGCTCAGCGCCTTTGTCACGCCGGCGCCGCCCATTGCCGCGAGTCCGTAGAGATGCGCGCGACCGATGAAGCAGCCGCGGGCGCCGAGCGCCAAAGCCTTCAGCACGTCCTGACCGGAGCGCACGCCGCCGTCGAACAGGATTTCGATGCGGTCGCCGGCGGCGTCGGCGATGCGCGGCAGGGCCACGATCGTCGCCGGCGCGCCGTCGAGCTGGCGGCCACCGTGATTGGACACGACGATCGCGTCGACGCCGTGGTCGGCGGCCTTCTTCGCATCCTCGGCGTCGAGCACGCCTTTCAGGACCAGCTTGCCCGGCCACACCTTGCGCATCCAGGCGATGTCGTTCCACGACAAAGTCGGATCGTAGTTCTCCTGCGCCCAGCGGCCGGCGGCGAGCGCGCCGGTCTGCGCCTTCTGGTGCAGGAAAGTGGCGATATTGCCGAACGTCTTGCGCTTGCCGCGCAGCACGCTCATCGCCCAGGCGGGTTTGGTCGCGATATCGAAGACGTTGCGCGGCGTCAGCCGCGGCGGCACTTCGAGGCCGTTCTTCAAATCGGCATGGCGCTGGCCGCGCATCGGCAGATCGACGGTGACGAACAGCGCGGTACAGCCGGCGGCATGCGCGCGCGCGAGGATCTGCTCGCTGAAGGCGCGGTCGCGGAACACGTAGAGCTGAAACCAGAATGGTCCCTTGGTCGCCGAGCGGATGTCCTCGATCGAGCAGATCGACATCGTCGACAGGCAATAGCGGATGCCGGCATCCTCGGCGGCGCGCGCGGCGACCATCTCGCCGTCGCCATAGAGAAGGCCGGCGAGGCCGGTCGGCGCGATGGCGACCGGCATCGCCACTTTCTCGCCGAGCATGGTGGTTGAAAGCTTGCGCTCGCCGGTGTCGATCAGGATGCGCTGGCGGAAACGGATGGCTTTGAGCTCCGCCGAATTGGCGCGATAGCTCAGCTCGTCGTAGGAGCCGGTGTCGACGTAGTCGAACAGCGCCTTCGGCACCTTGCGCCGCGCGAGGCGGCGCAGATCCTCGATGTTGGTGATCACCGGCATGCGCGGCCCGCGCTTATTGCGTCGGCTGCGCGCGGAACTGACCGGTCTTGCGGAAGCGCCACAGATAGGACGGCACGATCGCCTCGATCGGCTCCGGCGTCGTGATGCCAAGCCCCTGCAGCGTGCGCTGCTGGGTCATTGCCTCCTGCGACACGACATTGTCGGTGCGGAGCAGTTCGACCTGGTCCGGGGTCAGCAGCGGCGTCGGCATGAACTGCATGAGGCTCGCCTGCAGCTTGGCGAGGAGGAACGGCAGTGGCACCAGCAGCCGCCGGCGCTCGGTCGTCTTCAGGATGTATTCGAGAATCTCGCGGAAGGTGCGCACCTCCGGCCCGCCGAGTTCGTAGGTCGTGCCGGCGCGCGCTTCGCCGTCCACCGCGCGCGCGATCGCCTGCGCGACGTCGCCGACGAAGACCGGCTGGAAGCGGGTATGGCCGCCGCCGATCAGCGGCAGGAACGGCGACATTCGCGCCAGCGAGGCGAACAGGTTGAAGAAGTTGTCCTCGGGGCCGAACATGATCGACGGCCGCATGATCGTCGCCTCGGGCACGATCTCGCGGATGACGTGCTCGGCGGCGGCCTTCGACCGCGCATAGCTGCTCGTCGAGTTCTCGTCGGCGCCGATGGCGGACACATGCACAAGACGCGCGCCCTGCGCTTTCGCCGCGCGTGCGACATTGGCGGCGCCTTCGGTGTGGATCGTGTTGAAGCGCTGGCGGCCGCGCTCGAACAGGATACCGACCAGGTTGACCACCACGTCGGCGCCCTGCGCGGCCGCCGCGACCGACTCCGCGTTGCGCAAATTGGCCTGCACCGGGCTGATCTGGCCGACCCGGCCGAGCGGCTGCAGATGGAAGGCGAGGTCCGGCCGGCGCACCGCCACCCGGATGCGGTAGTGGCGCCTGGCCAGCGCACGGACGACGTGGCGACCGAGGAAGCCGGAGCCGCCGTAGACGGTGACAAGGGTGTCGTAAGGACTGCGTGCGGTCATGCCGCTCTCGCTTCACACAAGGAGGGACCGGGATGCGTCGGGCCCTTGCGGCAATACAGGATCGCACCAGGGCTGTACAGGCTGCCGCGCCGCCGGAAACGGTTCAATTGACAAGGCGGACCGGGCTCAATACCTAGAGCCGCCAGTGCCCAGGTGGCGGAATTGGTAGACGCACTAGTTTCAGGTACTAGCGGGTAACACCGTGGAGGTTCGAGTCCTCTCCTGGGCACCATCGCCGCAGATTTTCGAGGGATGACGCAGGCTCTTACCGCCATCCCCAGCCGGAACACCTGAATGACGATCCGCCTGCACCGCGGCGACCTGCCCGACCTCTCCGCCTACAAAGGCGCGGTGGCCATCGACACCGAGACCATGGGTCTCGACCCCAACCGCGACCGTCTTTGCGTGGTTCAGCTCTCGCCGGGCGACGGCTCGGCCGATGTGGTGCAGATCGCCGCCGGGCAGACGCGGGCGCCCAACCTCGAGCGGCTCCTCGCCGATCCCTCGATCGTCAAGCTGTTCCATTACGCCCGCTTCGATCTCGCGGCTTTGGCGAAGGCGTTCGGCGTGATGCCGCAGCCTGTGTACTGCACCAAGATCGCCTCGCGGCTCGCCCGCACCTATACCGACAAGCACGGGCTGAAGGATCTCGCGCGCGAGGTGCTCGGGGTCGACCTGTCGAAGCAGCAGCAGTCCTCGGACTGGGGCGCCGAAACGCTGACCGACGCCCAGGTCGCCTATGCCGCCAGCGACGTCCTGCATCTGCACGCCTTGCGCGAGAAGCTCGACGCCATGCTGGCGCGTGAGGGGCGCGCCGACCTTGCCGCCGCTTGCTTCCGCTTCCTGCCCGACCGCGCCCGGCTCGATCTGGCCGGCTGGGCGGAGCAGGACATTTTCTCGCATTCGATGTAAACTGCTGTCCGGGTGAGAGAATCGCCGGGCTCGCGCGGCCTGCCGCCGCGGGGCCATATTCCCCGGTCATAGCTTCGGCCGGGGCGGTTCGTGCATTTCCGCGACTTCAAGCCTGCAACGAGGGTCCGCCCGGCGCAATGAACCGTGTGATCACCGCCCGTACCGATCCGGAGACGGCGCGCTCCTATTGGACGATGAGCCGTGCCGACAGCGATCGCGCCTTCCGCGCGGCGCGGCGGCACAGCCGCATCGTGCGCATCCTGCGCGTCGCCTTGCCGATTGCGGTCGTCGGTGCGCTCGCGCTGACAGTGCTGGTCACCTATCTCAATCCGCTGCGCATGATCAGCTCGCTGCCGGTCAATATCGACAAGCTGGTCGTCTCCGGCACGAAGATCACCATGGAAAAGCCGCGGCTCGCCGGCTTCACGCATGATGCACGCGCGTATGAGATGTCGGCGGAATCGGCGCAGCAGGATCTGACGAAGCCCGATCTCGTCGAACTGTATAACCTGCACGCCAAGCTGCAGATGCAGGACAAGACCACGATGACGATGTCGGCGGCGAAGGGCCACTACGACGCCAAGACGGAGATCCTGAAGCTGGAAAAGGACATTTTGCTGTCCGACAAGAGCTATGAAGGCCGGCTGAGCGAGGCGACCATCGACATCAGCAAGGGCAATGTCGTCTCCAACGCCCCCGTGGAATTGAGAATGTTGCAGGGCACGCTCAACGCCAATCATCTCGAAGTCATCGATTCCGGCGATCTGGTTCGTTTCACCCAGGGTGTCACGTTGGACCTGACGAATCTCAACCAATCCTCGTCGCCGAAGGGCTCGCGGCAAGACCAGGGCTCGGCAGCGAAATGAGGTCGATGCGTCGGTTCGCTGCAATTCTCGTCTGCGCCTTCGTTGGAACGGCGGCCGCGGTGGCGCAGCCGGCCAAAGGGCCGCCGAACGCCCTGCAGGGGTTCTCGCAGAACCGCGATCAGCCGGTGCACATCGAGGCGGCGACGCTCGAAGTGCGCGACAAGGACAAGATCGCGACCTTCAGCGGCAACGTGCATGTCAAACAGGGCGACACCGACATGCGCTGCAAGTCGCTGGTGGTGTTCTATGAGCAGGACGACGAGCCGCAGAGTAAGGGCCAGGGCAAGCCGATGCAGACCGATACGCCAGGCCCGGGCGGCAACCAGAAGATCAAGAAGCTGGAAGCCCGGGGCGGCGTCATCGTCACGCAGAAGGAGCAGACCGCGACCGGCGAACTCGGCATTTTCGACATGAAGAGCAACACCGTCACGCTCAAGGGTAACGTCGTCATGACGCAGGGCAAGAACGTGCTGCGGGGCGATACTCTGATCGTGGACTTGACCAGCGGCGTGTCGCGGGTCGAGTCGGCCAAGAACGGCAGGGGGCGGGTCCAGGGCCTGTTCCTGCCGAGCAGCGGCGGCATGCCCGATCTCAAGCCCGGCGGCGCTCCCGGCTCGGGCGCGGCGGCGCCGGAGCATCGCCCGGTCCGGTAGTCGCTTGACCGTGACGTCTCCGATAGCCCGCTCCGCTCCGGCGGCTTGGGAATCAGCTATGGTCGTGCGCCCGGAACCGTCGGGCGCAGGCTCGCTCAAGCGCCGCAAGGGACCCCTTTGAATATCCTGTCGCTATTCCAGCGCCGTCCGCAGCAAGCCCGCCGCGACCCCGCTCCGGTCGCGCGCGGCGCCCAAGGCGCGCCGGTCGTCCGGCAGGGGGTCCAGGCCCGTCAGCAGGCGCCGGCGCAGCAGCGACCGGCGGATCCGCGTCAGGCCGCGCGGCACGCCTATCTCGCCGCCCATGGGGTCGAGAAAAGCTTCGGCAACCGCATGGTCGTGCGCGGGGTGACGCTCTACGTCCGCCGCGGCGAGGCGGTCGGTCTGCTTGGCCCCAACGGCGCCGGCAAGACCACCGTGTTCTACATGATCACCGGCCTCATCAAGGCCGACCGCGGCCGCATCGAGCTCGACGGCTACGACGTCACCGCGCTGCCGATGTACCAGCGCGCGCGTCTCGGCATCGGCTACCTGCCGCAGGAGGCGTCGATCTTCCGCGGCCTCAACGTCGAGGAGAACATCCGCGCCGTGCTCGAGGTGGTCGAGCCCGACCGCCGCCGCCGCGAAGCCGATCTCAACGCCTTGCTCGAGGAGTTCAACATCGCCCGGCTGCGCAAGACGCCGACCATCGCGCTATCGGGCGGTGAGCGCCGCCGCGTCGAAATCGCGCGCGCGCTGGCGACGCGGCCGAGCTACATGCTGCTCGACGAGCCCTTCGCGGGCATCGACCCAATCGCCGTCGGCGACATCCAGGCGCTCGTCCGCCACCTGACCAACCGTGGCATCGGCGTGCTGATCACCGATCACAATGTCCGCGAGACTCTCGGCCTGACCGACCGCGCCTACATCATCTACTCGGGCGAGGTGCTGATGGAGGGCCGGCCCGACGACATCGTCAACAATCCCGACGTGCGACGGCTGTATCTCGGTGAGGAGTTCCGGCTCTGACCGGCCGGCGAGCCACTCGCCTCAGGCGGGTGGCTGCCCAATGTTTTATCCCGTAGCAAGCCATGCCATTTATTTGAGCAATCCCGCACTGCGGAATCACATATCGCCAAACCCCTGAGAACTGGTATAAACATCGTGAAGCAAGAATCAGACCAGTTTCCGCCGGGAAACCGTCCAAATGGCCTTGTCGCAACGACTGGAGTTCCGCCAGAGCCAGGCTCTGGTGATGACGCCGCAGCTGATGCAGGCCATCAAGCTGCTGCAGCTCTCCAGTCTCGATCTCGCGCAATACGTCGAGGGTGAACTCGAGCGCAATCCGCTGCTCGAGCGCGGCAGCGAAGACGACGGTGCGGCGGCTCCCGAGCAGGAGGCCCCCGAGGTCCGCGACGATCCCAGCCCCTCCGACTGGACCGGCGACGAACTGGAAACCAGCCGCAGCGCCATGGAGCAGGGGCTCGGCACCGAGCTCGAGAACGTGTTCCCCGACGACGCCACCCCACGCGCGACCGCGGCCGAGGCACCGCCCCCGGCCTATTCGGAATGGTCCGGTGTCGGCGGCGGTGGCGGCGACGGCGACAACAATCTGGAGTCCTACGTCTCGTCGGAGATCACGCTCGCCGCGCATCTCGCCGAGCAACTGACGCTGGCGATCGCCGATCCGGTGCGCCGCATGATCGGCCAGTACCTGATCGACATGGTGGACGAGGCCGGCTACCTCGCCGGCGACCTCGAAGGCGTCGCCGAGAAACTGGGCGCGCCCGTCACCGAGGTCGAGTCCGTGCTTCTGCAACTGCAGAAGTTCGATCCGCTCGGCGTCTGCGCGCGCAACCTCACCGAATGCCTGGCGATCCAGTTGCGCGAGCGCGACCGCTTCGATCCGGCGATGCAGGTGCTCGTCGCGCATCTCGATCTGCTGGCCAAGCGCGATGTCGCCGCGTTGCGTAAGCTGTGCGGCGTCGACGACGAGGATCTCGTCGACATGATCGGCGAAATCCGCAGCCTCAACCCCAAGCCAGGCCTCGCTTTCGGCTCGATCTCGGTGCAGCCGATCGTTCCCGACGTCATGGTGCGCGCCGCGCCCGACGGCACCTGGCAGGTGGAGCTGAACTCGGACACGCTGCCGAAAGTGCTCATCAACCAGCGCTACTATGCGCAGGTCGCGAAGGGCACGCGCGGCGACAAGGACAAAGCCTACGTCGCCGACTGCCTGCAGACCGCCACCTGGCTGGTGCGCGCGCTCGATCAGCGCGCCAAGACCATCCTCAAGGTGTCGAGCGAGATCGTGCGCCAGCAGGACGCCTTCCTCGCCAAAGGCGTTCAGCATTTGCGGCCGCTGAATTTGAAAACGGTGGCGGATGCCATCAGCATGCACGAGTCGACCGTGTCGCGTGTCACCGCCAACAAATACATGGCGACCAGCCGCGGTATTTTCGAATTGAAATACTTCTTCACCTCGTCGATCGCATCGGCTGATGGTGGCGAGGCGCATTCGGCGGAAGCGGTGCGCCACCGGATTCGTCAGCTTATCGATGGCGAGACCGTCAGCGACATTCTGTCGGACGATACGATCGTGGAGAAGCTGCGCTCCGCCGGCGTCGACATCGCGCGCCGCACCGTGGCGAAATATCGCGAAGCGATGCGGATACCTTCGTCCGTGCAGCGGCGGCGCGAGAAGCAAACGGTCAGCGCCTGAAGCTGCGGCGTTCCGCCGCTCGCTTCCGGAACTTTTCCCCTTGGCAAGGCTTTGTGAACGCACGACCTTTGGCTTCTTGAAAGACAGGCGGCTTTCGTCGGCTCTTGCGTCCACATAGACTTAGCTGTGGACTTGCTATGTGCGGTAGCGCACCGCGACGAGATGGCAGGAGGAAATCGCATGCCCTTGCGCGTTTCCGGGAAGAACATCAGCGTCGGGCCGGCGCTGCAGGAGCGGATCAGCGGTCGTGTCGCCGATGCGACGGCGAAATACTTCCGCGGCGGATTTTCCGGTTTCGCCACCGTCGGCAAGGATGGCTTTGGCTTCCGTACAGAATGCGTGTTGCATCTCGACTCCGGTGCGTCGATCGAAGCCGAAGGGTCGGCGCCTGACGCCTATGAGAGCGCCGATCAGGCGGCGCTGCGCATCGAAAAGCGGTTGCGGCGCTACAAGCGCCGTCGCAAGGATAGCCAGGCCCGCCGGGGCGTGTGAGGAAGACCTTGCGGGAACAGCACTTTCCCTCCCATTGACGACAGCCGCAGCCCTCCCTATGGTCCGCCGCCTTCAGCCAACCCCCTTGCAATTCGGCGCCGCCTTTTCCGATCATTGGACATGTCCATGACGCTCACCGATCTCGTTGCTGCGAGCGCGATTGTTCCGGCGCTCAAGGTCAACAGCAAGAAACAGGCGATTCAGGAACTCGCGGCGCGAGCGGCCGAACTGACGGGCCAGAACGAGCGGACGATTCTTGAAATCCTGACGCAGCGCGAGAAGCTCGGCTCGACCGCCGTCGGCAACGGCGTCGCCATTCCGCACGGCAAGCTGCCGAAGCTCGGGCGTCTGTTCGGTCTGTTCGCGCGTCTCGAACGCCCGATCGACTTCGAAGCGCTGGATGGACAGCCGGTCGATCTGATCTTCCTGCTGCTGGCGCCGGAGACGGCCGGCGCCGATCATCTGAAGGCCTTGGCGCGCGTCGCGCGTCTGCTGCGCGATCCCGACATCGCTCGCAAGCTGCGCGACTCGCGTGACGCCGATGCGCTCTATGCCGTGCTGGCCATGCCGCCGGCGTCGAGCGCGGCGTAAGACATCGCTCAGGCCGAGTTGTAAAAATATATTTTCATGTCATGGCCGGGCTTGTCCCGGCCATCTCGCTTACGGACGCAGTGCTCTCATAAGCGAGATCGCCGGGTCACGGTGCTGCGCGCCGGCCCGGCGATGAAAAGAAGGTGAGAACGCGCGCTACAACCGCGCGCTCAGTGCAGGCTCACCGGCTCGAGTTCCTGGCTCCAGGCATTGGCGAGCGCGGCTTCGCGCGTGTCGGTCAGCATGATCGGCGTGCCGTCCGCGGCATAGAGCGCGAACAGGTCGATGCCGGGTTCGATGCGCGGTGCCTGTGGAAACATCTCCGCGACGTCCTCGGAACGGATCGGCTTCACGTAAGCGAGGCGCCCGTCGCCAAGCTGCGCCAGCGCTTCCTGCGTGATCGCGGGATGAGTTCCATTCGGTTCGGTGGTCTTGTCGTTGGTCATGGCCCTCGACTCCTTATTGGTTGAACGCTTGACGCGGTCGAGTCCTTTTTCACGAGTCCGTCATTCGGTCTGATTGATCGCGATGCTCTTGACGATCCGTTCCAGCTGCGGCCGGACGAGATCGACCGACAGCAATCCGTTGCGCAGGTCGGCGCCGAGAACCTCCATGCCGTCGGCCAGCACGAAGGTGCGCTGGAACTGGCGCGCCGCGATACCGCGGTGGATGTAGTGGCGGGTCTTGTCGTCCTGCTGCCGGCCGCGGATTACAAGCTGGCTGTCCTCGACGGAGACGTCGAGCTGATCGCGGGTGAAACCCGCCACCGCCAACGTGATGCGCAGCCGATCCGGACTTTCGGTATCCCGCGGCACCCGTTCGATGTTGTAGGGCGGATAGCCGTCGGAGCCCTTGGCGACGCGGTCGAGGATGCGCTCGATCTCGTCGAAACCCAACAGGAACGGGCTGGAGAGAGACGGAACTCGTGTCATTGGTCCTCAAAGTCCTCGCTGAAGCGACTTTGACGTGGGGCCCGGTAGGCACCCCTGACGGACCGGCTTCATGCCGTCCCGCCGGTTCCTAATATGGGCGGAGGCAGTTAAGGGTTCAAGAACGGGTGCTTCTGCCGTTTCGACCGTCCTGCCGGGGAGTGACTATGCCGACCATGCCGCCGCTGCCGCCGCTCGCCATCCGCGCCATCCGCGCCAGGTCCACCGAGGTGCCGCTTACCTTCGTGCTGGGCACCAGCAAGGCCGCGCTGCGGCAGGTGCCGCTCGTCCTGATCGACCTGGAGACGGAGGAGGGGATCACCGGGCGCTCCTACCTGTTCGGCTATGTCAAAGCCTCCGCGCCGGGAATTGCTGCCATCGTCCACGAGATCGAGGCGCTCACGAAGGGCGAACGCGCCGACCCTGCGGCGCTGGGGGCGACGATCGCGCGCCGCTTTGGCCTCATCGGCGTGCAGGGCATCGTGCGCATGGCGCTCGCCGGCTTCGACGTCGCGCTGTGGGACGCCCTCGCCATTGCCGCGGGACAGCCGCTCGTCCGTTTCCTCGGCGGCGAGCCGCGGCCGATCCCGGCTTACAATAGCTGTGGCCTCGGGCTGACCGGCGACCTCGGCGCACTGGCGGCCGAAGCAGAGACCCTGCTCGGCATGGGCTTCTCGGCGGTGAAGCTTCGGCTGGGCTACGCGACACTCCACGAGGACATCGCCGCCGTGCGCGCGGTGCGCAAGCGCATCGGCGACGACGCTGCGCTGATGGTCGACTACAATCAGGCGCTTTCGCTCGACGAGGCGCTCAAGCGCGGCGGCGCGCTTGACGGCGAGAACATCTATTGGCTGGAAGAGCCGATCCGGCACGACGACTATGCCGGCGCCGCAGCACTCTGCCGTGCGCTCGAAACGCCGGTGCAACTCGGCGAAAACTTCTCGCTGCCCTTCGGCATGCAGGCCGCGCTCGAGGCCAACGCCGCCGACTACGTCATGCCGGATCTCGAGCGCATCGGCGGCGTCTCCGGCTGGCGCGAGGCCGCCGCGCTCGCCGCCGCGCGCAAGCTGCCGATGTCGTCGCATCTTTTTCCGGAAGTGAGCGCACATCTGCTCGCGGTCACGCCGACCTGCCATTACCTCGAATATGTGGACTGGGCCAACGTGCTGCTGCAAGAGCCGATCAGGATCGCCGACGGCCACGCGCTCGTGCCGGAGCGCCCGGGCAACGGCCTCGTCTGGGACGAAGCAGCGGTCGCACGTCACCAATTCTCATGAGCCGCCCGCGGCAATCGTTTACAATTGTAATTAACGACCGCGCGGCATGGTAAATTAAGCATCTACGTTTGCCTTCTTTGGTCAAAATTTTCTTAAAGTCCGTCCATAGCGCATTACCGGCCCTAGTATCGCACCGCGTTTGAGCCCCGGCGGTTCATTGCGAGCGGAGGCGAACAGTGTTGACGAGCACCATCGACTTTCATGCGTCCGATGCGACGTTCGAGGAGCGAATCTTCGTCGGCGCCAAACGCCTCTGCATCGTCTTCGCGGTCGCTGCGCTCGGGATCAGCGCTTTGGACCTGATGAATGTGCGGTCGGTCGAGGCGGCCGCCGAATTCATCCACGACCGCAACCTGAGCTTCGCGAGCCTGCGTCAAGGCCTGCAGGATTTCCAAATTCCGATCGGCTCGCATGATCAGCTCGCGCAAATCACCGTTGCGATCCCGCGCGACGTGCTTGCGGAGGTCGCCGACAAGATGCCGCTGCATTCGGGCAATGCCTCGCAGCCGGCCACGGCGCTCGAACGCATGAAAGACAACCCAGCTGTCGCCGCGCTGGCCGACGCGCGGCACGAAGACGCGATCGAAGCGGCGATGGCGCCGCCCGCGCCGCCGAAGGCGACGCTGCAACTCGCCAGCATCGATGCGACATTGCTACCGCGCGAAGTGGCGCCCGCGTCCGCGGTGCCGGAGCCGATCCAGATCAGTCTGCCGGCGCTGCTGGCGGTGCTGCCGCCGCCGGCGCCGGGCGTGCCGCCGCCGACGCCGATCGAGCGTCTGCATCTGCAGGGCAAGTCGCTGGCGCGGGCCGAGCGCTGTCTCGCCAACGCCGTCTATTTCGAAGCGCGCGACCAGCCCTTCAAGGGTCAGGTCGCCGTCGCGCAGGTGGTGATGAACCGCGTCTTCTCCGGCTTCTATCCGGAAGACGTCTGCGGCGTCATCTACCAGAACGCCGATCACCATCTCGCCTGCCAGTTCACCTTCGCCTGCGACGGCAAGCGCAAGACGATCAGCGAACGCGGCGCCTGGGCGCGCGCCAACCGCATCTCCAAGGAGACGCTCGCCGGCAAGCTCTACGAGCCGGCGGTCGGCACCGCGACGCACTATCACGCGCTCTATGTGCACCCCAACTGGGTGCGCGAGATGCACAAGCTGGTGCGCTACGGCATTCACAGCTTCTACCGGCCGATCGCCTGGGGCAACGGCTCCGACGAGCCGATCTGGTCGAAGCTGGCGCTGAAGAAAACCAGGAAGAATTGAAACGCCGTTGCGATGGTCTCTCCTGCGTCATGGCCGGGCTTGTCCCGGCCATCTCGCTTAGCGCGACAAAGCAGCGCCCGCATGATCGAGATGCGCAGGTCTAGCCCGCGCATGACCGCCGAGAGATGGTGCGTTATTTCATTTTCAGCTTGAACAGCTTGATCGCATTATCGCGGCCGATCTTGACCCGATCGGCCTCGCTGATCGCCGCCTCGTCGAACCATTCGCAGCCCTGACCGACATCCTCGAACGGCCAGTCGACCGAGAACATCACGCGTTCGACGCCGAGCTCGGCGACCGCGTTGAGCATCGACGGCGTGTGGAAGTTGCCCGACGTCGTGACGTGGAAGTGCTTGCGGAAGTAGTGGCCGACGCCGTGCTTGGCCGGATAGCGGTGCGGCTCCTTCATCCACATGTTGCGGCCGTCGATGCGCCACAGCTGCACCGGGATCCCTTCGCCGAGATGGCCGAGCACGATCTGCAAGTTCGGGCATTCGTCGAACAGGCCGGAGCCGATCAGCCGCAGCGCATGCACGGCGGTCTCGGCGGCGAAGGCCCAGTTCGGCCCCAGCATCCAGTTGTGCCCCTCGTAGCCTCGCGTCCACGACGGCAGCGGGTTGCGCGGATGCAGATAGAACGGCATGCCGAGCGCCTCGGCGGTGCGCCAGAACGCGCGATACTGCGGCAGGTCGTAATAGAGGGCGTTGTCCGGCGTGCCGGCCTGCGAGAAGCCGTTGACCAAAGCGCCGACGAAGCCGAGGTCCTTGATGCAGCGGGTCAGCTCCGCCGCGGCCGCTTCCGGGTCCTGCATCGGCAGCGCCGCGAAGCCGGCCCAGCGGTCCGGACGCTTGCGCACTTCCTCGGCGAGCACGTCGTTCGCCTGCCGGGCCACCTCGATCGCGCGCTTGACGTCGTGGATCGCCTGCACCGCCGGCGCGTTCAGCGACAGGATCATCATCTCGACGCCGTGCTTGTCCATCTCGCGCAGACGCATGCCCTGGATGTCGACGAGACGCGGGCCGAGATCGCTCCAGACGTGCGCGCCGAACACCTGCGAGTCGCCGAGCGTCGCCTCGATAGCGAAGTGTTCCTCGAGCGCGATCTTGCCGTGCATTGCGTGTCCCCCGTTTTGCTTTTGCCGCATCATGCAATGCCGTGGTGCGGGCTGTCAGCAACGCCGCAATAAAAAAGCCGCCTCGCGGCGGCTGATTTCATCCGAAGTTGGTGGAGCCAGGCGGGATCGAACCGCCGACCTCCTGCATGCCATGCAGGCGCTCTCCCAGCTGAGCTATGGCCCCGATCTCGAAACTCTGCCGCGTTGGGAACGCGCGCGGCCCGCGATGCCGGTACTTTAAACGGCAGAAAGGATCAAGTCTCTTCTTCCTTCTCGATCGTGTCGCCGATGATGTCGGTGACGTCGTCGCTGCCTTCTTCCTCTTCCTCGATGAAGGCGGCATCGTCGAGGCTCTCGTCGATCTCGACGTCCTCGTCCTCGCCGGCGGCGTCCGGTTCGGCACCGGCCGTGGCGGGCTTCTTCTTGCCCTGCTGTTCGGCTTCGGCGTCCTCGAGCGACACGAATTCGGCTTCCGCCACCTCCGGCGCGACCTCGACCTCCTGCGGCACCGGGGCGCGCGCGGCGGCTTCCGGCCGCGCACGGCTCACCGGCAGCGGCGCGATCGGAACGATCTTGCCGGTGTAGGGGGAGACGACGGGCGTCTTGTTCAGGTCGTAGAACTTACGGCCCGTGTCGGGACAGACGCGCTTGGTGCCAAGCTCGGATTTCGCCACGATTGCAGGTTCCTCGGAGATCGCCAGATCGGTGCTTCACTTGGCTAGTTGCAGGCGCGCTGTCAATAGCGGCGGCGTCCCTTCCGCCGCCAGTGACGCCGGCCGCGCACGCGTGGTAGGAGGGCCGCGTCGTCAAGGACCGGTCCCGTGCATCCATCTGAACGTTCGCCCCTTTCCGCCAGGCGCGGCGGCCCGCTCTCGGGCCGCGCCCGCGTCCCGGGCGACAAGTCGATCTCCCACCGTGCCCTGATCCTGGCGGCCATGACGGTCGGCGAGAGCACGGTGGCCGGGCTGCTGGAGGGCGAGGACGTGCTCAACACCGCGAAGGCGATGCGCGACCTCGGCGCGACCCTGACCTGCGGCGCGGACGGCCTCTGGCGTATTCACGGGGTCGGCGTCGGCGGCTTTGCCGAACCGGCCAAGCCGCTCGATTTCGGCAATTCCGGCACCGGCTGCCGGCTGGTGCTCGGGGCCGTCGCCGGCTGCCCGATCAAGGCGACCTTCGACGGAGACGCTTCCTTACGCAAACGTCCGATGCGGCGCATCGTCGACCCGCTCGCGCGCATGGGCGCACGGGTCATCGAGGCGGCTGAAGGTGGCCGCCTGCCGCTGACGATCGAAGGCGCACGCGATCCGATTCCGATCGAATACGAAACCCCGGTGCCGTCGGCACAGATCAAGTCCGCCGTGCTGCTCGCCGGCCTCGCCGCGCCGGGCGAGACCACGGTGATCGAGACGGAAGCGAGCCGCGATCACACCGAGCGCATGCTCAAGCATTTCGGCGCCAGGATCGTGTCGAAGCCGCACGGCGAACATGGTCGCCGCATCGTGCTGCAGGGTCAGCCGGAACTGGAGCCGGCCAACCTCGTGGTGCCGGCCGATCCGTCGTCCGCGGCGTTCCCGCTCGTGGCGGCGCTGATCGTGCCCGGCTCCGAACTGGTGCTCGAGAACGTGATGACCAATCCGCTGCGCACCGGCCTGTTGACGACGTTGCGCGAGATGGGCGCGAGCATCGAGAAGGTTGCGACGCGCGACGACGGCGAAGAAGTCGCCGATCTGCGCGTGGTCACCTCGAAGCTCAAAGGCGTCGAGGTGCCGCCGGAGCGCGCGCCGTCGATGATCGACGAATATCCGGTTCTCGCCGTGGCCGCGGCCTTCGCCGAAGGCGTAACGCGCATGCGCGGCTTGAAGGAGTTGCGGGTCAAGGAGAGCGACCGCCTCGAAGCAACCGCGGCCATGCTGCGCAACAACGGCGTCACTGTCGAGATCGAGGGTGACGATCTCATCGTGCACGGCAGGGGCATGGCGCAGGGCGGCGGCGAAGTCGCGACGCACATGGATCACCGCATCGCGATGTCTGCGCTGGTGATGGGCCTGGCGAGCGAGCAGCCCGTGCGCATCGACGATTCCGCCTTCATCGCCACCAGCTTCCCCGGCTTCGTCCAGCTCATGCGCTCTCTCGGGGCGGATCTTTCATGAGAAGTGCAACACACGCTCTTCACCTCCCCCTGGAGGGGGAAGGTCGATCTCGCGAAGCGAGATCGGGAGGGGGTGTTCTTTCTAATTGCAAATTCACCCCACGCCGCTCGCCGTCGCTTCGCGACGACGAGCGACCCTCCCCCTGCAGGGGAGGGTGAAGATGATCATCGCCTTCGACGGGCCGGCCGCGTCGGGCAAGGGCACGCTCGGCAAGAAGCTCGCGGCCCACTACGGCCTGCGCCATCTCGACACCGGTCTTTTGTATCGTGCGGTTGCGAAGGCCGTGCTCGATGCCGGGAAGAGCCCCGAAGACCAGAACGCCGCGCTGGCCGCTGCGCTGACGCTCGATCCGGCGCGCTTCGACGAAGCGGTGCTGAAAGCGCCCGCCGTCGGCGAGGCTGCCTCCATCGTCTCGGCCATGCCGCAGGTGCGCGCGGCGCTGCTGGCGTTCCAGCGCGAGTTTGCGGCAGTGCCGCCGGGCGCCGTCCTCGATGGACGCGACATCGGCACCGTGATCTGCCCGGGCGCCGACGTGAAGATCTTCGTCACCGCGACCCCGGAGGTGCGCGCTCGCCGCCGCGCCCTTGAATTCGCCAACGCCGGCAGGGGCATGGACGAGGCCGCGGTGCTGGCCGACATCAAGGCGCGCGACGACCGCGACATGAACCGCGCCGCCGCGCCCCTGAAACAAGCGGCGGATGCGCACTTGCTCGATACCACCGAAATGGATATATCGACGGCAATTCGGGCCGCCATCGATCTCGTCGAGGCTACCCGAGCGGGCCGAGGGCGCGGCTGACCGCCCCTCGTTGTTGGAGGACAAAGCCCCGCTCGCGCCTCTACGTGAGGCGGCCTGATCCGAACCCTCGTTCAAAAGCACGGTTTTTGCGCCGGCTCTCCGGGATTCCGGAGGCCGCTTTCGGTCTTGCGGGGCCGAAGGCCCGCGCTTTCGAACGCCATTCCAACCCGCCGGCGCTCGCTGACAGGAGATTTCATGGCCACCGCTACTGCAACCGCCCCCTCGCGTGAAGATTTCGCCGCGATGCTCGAAGAGTCCTTCACCCAGGGCAGCCCGCAAGAGGGCACCGTCGTGAAGGGCAAGATCGTCGGCATCGAGAAGGACATGGCCGTCATCGACGTCGGCGCCAAGACCGAAGGCCGCGTCGCCATGCGCGAGTTCGCCGCGCCGGGCCGCCAGGCCGATCTCAAGGTCGGCGACGAAGTCGAGGTTTATCTGGAGCGCGTCGAGAACGCGCTCGGCGAGGCGGTGCTGTCGCGCGACAAGGCGCGCCGCGAGGAGAGCTGGGGCAAGCTGGAGAAGGCCTTCAACGACAATCAGAAGGTCTCGGGCACGATCTTCAACCAGGTCAAGGGCGGCTTCACCGTCGATCTCGACGGCGCCGTCGCCTTCCTGCCGCGCTCGCAGGTCGACATCCGTCCGATCCGCGACGTGACGCCGCTGATGAACTCGCCGCAGCAGTTCCAGATCCTCAAGATGGATCGCCGCCGCGGCAATATCGTCGTGTCGCGCCGCACGGTTCTCGAAGAGACCCGCGCCGAGCAGCGCCAGGAGCTGGTGCAGAACCTCGAAGAGGGTCAGGTCATCGACGGCGTGGTCAAGAACATCACCGACTACGGTGCGTTCGTCGACCTCGGCGGCATCGACGGCCTGCTGCACGTCACCGACATCGCGTGGCGCCGCGTCAATCACCCGACCGAAGTGCTCAACATCGGTCAGCAGGTGAAGGTCAAGATCATCAAGATCAACCACGAGACGCACCGCATCTCGCTCGGCATGAAGCAACTGCTCGACGATCCGTGGCAGGGCATCGAGGCCAAGTATCCGGTCGGCACGCGCTTCAAGGGCCGCGTGACCAACATCACCGACTACGGCGCCTTCGTGGAGCTGGAGCCGGGCATCGAGGGGCTCATCCACGTCTCCGAAATGTCGTGGACCAAGAAGAACGTCCACCCGGGCAAGATCGTCTCGACCTCGCAGGAAGTCGAAGTACAGATCCTCGAGGTTGATCCGGTCAAGCGCCGCATCTCGCTCGGCCTCAAGCAGACCATGCGCAATCCGTGGGAAGTCTTCGTCGAGAAGCACCCGCCGGGTTCGGTGGTCGAGGGCGAAGTCAAGAACAAGACCGAGTTCGGCCTGTTCCTCGGCCTCGACGGCGACGTCGACGGCATGGTCCACCTCTCCGACCTCGACTGGAAGCGTCCGGGCGAGCAGGTGATCGACGAGTACAAGAAGGGCGACATGGTGCAGGCGCAGGTTCTCGACGTCGACGTCGAGAAGGAGCGCATCTCGCTCGGCGTCAAGCAGCTCGCCGGCGATCCGATGGCCTCGGGCGCCGCGGGCGAGATGAAGAAGGGCTCGGTCGTCACCTGCGAAGTGACCGAGGTGAAAGACGCCGGCATCGACGTGAAGATCGTCGATACCGACCTCGTCACCTTCATCAAGCGCGCCGATCTGGCCCGTGACCGCGCCGAGCAGCGCCCCGAGCGCTTCGCGGTCGGTCAGAGGGTCGACGCCCGCGTCACCCAGTTCGACCGCAAGACGCACAAGCTGGGCGTCTCCATCAAGGCGCTGGAAGTCGCCGAGGAGAAGGAAGCGATGGCGCAGTACGGCTCGGCCGACTCGGGCGCGTCGCTCGGCGACATCCTGGGCGCCGCGCTCAAGCAGCGCGCCGGCGAGGACAAGGCGGAAGACTGACATCTTCCGTCGCCAAATTCGGCAAAGATGACGAAACCCCCGGGGCTTGCCCCGGGGGCTTTTCTTTGTGACATGACCGTGCCCAGAATTGCCGGCAAGGATGGAATCGGCAGCCCGGGTCCTTTGGCTGAGGTTTGCCGCAACCTGTTCCGACGCGAGGAAAGCTCGTCATGTCGCTCGATGCTGATGCCATCGTCGACCGCCGCCGCATGCGGCGGAAGCTGACGTTCTGGCGCGTCACCGCCGCCGTGGTCGTGCTGCTGGCCATCGCCGGCGCCGTATTTGCGGTGAATCCCGGCCGTTTCAGCCGTCCTGGCGACTACATCGCCCGCATCCGCATCCAGGGCCTGATCCGCGACAACCAGGAGCGCGTCGAGGCATTGAACCGCTTGGGCCGGTCGCGCGCCAAGGCGGTCATCGTGCACATCGACAGCCCCGGCGGCACCACCGCCGGCTCGCAGCAGCTCTATGACGCCCTGCGCGAGCTGCAGGCGAAGAAGCCGATGGTGGTCGTGGTCGACGGACTGGCCGCCTCGGGCGCCTATATCGCGGCGCTGTCGGCCGACCACATCATCGCCGAGGATACCTCGCTGGTCGGCTCGATCGGCGTCCTGTTCCAGTTTCCGAACTTCACCGACGCGCTCAAGACAATTGGCGTCAAAGTCGAGTCGATCAAATCGTCGCCATTGAAGGCCGCCCCGAACGGGTTCGAGCCGACCAGCCCGGAAGCAAAGGCGGCGATCGAGGCGATTGTCCTCGACAGCTATGCCTGGTTCAAGAACCTGGTGCAGAGCCGCCGAAACATGACCGATGGCCAGGTTTCCGCCGTCTCCGATGGCCGCGTCTTCACCGGCCGCCAGGCCGTGCCGCTGAAGCTGATCGACGGAATCGGCAACGAAAGGACCGCGGTGACCTGGCTGGAGCAGGCGAAAAAGGTCCCGGCCAACACCCCGGTCCGCAACATTTCGCTATCGCCGCGGTTCGGCGAGCTCTCGTTCCTGCATGTCGCCGCCTGGGGCTTCAATGCAGTCGGTTTGACCGCGGTCTCGCGCTGGATGCAGGAATGGGGCGGCGACGCGGCGTTCGAGAGACTAAATCTTGACGGTCTGCTAGCCCTTTGGCACCCTCCGTCCTCTCAGTAACCCTCGTGCAGGCAAGCGGCGACATGATCAAGTCTGAACTGGTCCAGCGCATCGCCGCCCAGAACCCGCATCTCTACCAGCGCGACGTCGAGAACATCGTCAACGCGATCCTCGGTGAAATCACCGCGGCGATGGCGCGCGGCGACCGCGTCGAGCTGCGCGGCTTCGGCGCCTTTTCGGTCAAGCATCGGCCGGCGCGCACGGGGCGCAATCCGCGCACCGGCGCGCACGTGTCCGTCGACCAAAAGTCGGTGCCGTTCTTCAAGACCGGCAAGGAAATGCGCGAGCGCCTGAACCATGCGGCCGAGGCGGCCGCGTCGGCGGCTGGCCACCATCCGACCGAGGCGCATCGCTAGCGCGTCAGGCGGCGCTTGTCCGGGCCGCAGGCGGCCTTAGATTGCAGCCATCAGGGGTGTCCGGCCGGCGCAAGCCGGCCATAGCCGTGAGCCGCGCCATGTTCCGTAAGGTCGTCACCGCCATCATCGTCGTGCCGTTGGCGATCGTCATCGTCGCGTTCGCCGTCGCCAACCGGCAGGTCGTGACGGTGTCGTTCGACCCGTTCTCGTCCGCCAGTCCGGCCTACGCCGCCAGTCTGCCGCTGTTCGTGTTGATCTTCGTGCTGGTCATCCTCGGCGTCATCATCGGCGGCGTGGCCGCCTGGCTCAGGCAGGCGGCGTGGCGCCGCACCGCGCGCCGGCTCGATGCCGACGTGCGCACCCTGCATCAGGAACTTGAGGCCATGCGCCGGCGTGCCGCGGAGGAGGAGGCGCGGCGCGAGGCTGCCGTGCGAGCCACCCTTCCAGCCGTCGCGCCGCCCGCGGCCTAGCCCGACACTTTGCCGTGCCGACGATTAGGCGCTAGAACGCGCCCCACAATGGCATTGGCGATCAAAATCTGCGGCCTGACGACTCCGGACGCGCTCGACGTGGCGCTCACGGCGGGAGCCGATTTCGTCGGCTTCGTGTTCTTTCCGCCGAGCCCGCGCAATTTGGGGCTGGAGGCGGCGCGCACGCTCGGGGCGCAGGTGCAGGGGCGGGCGGGGAAGGTGGCGCTTACCGTCGACGCCAACGACGACACCATCGCCGCCGTCGTCGCCGCGCTGCAGCCCGACATGCTGCAACTGCACGGCAAGGAGACGCCGGACCGGGTGGTGGCGGTGCGCACACGTTTCGGCCTGCCGGTCATGAAGGCGCTGCCGATCGCAACCCGCGCCGACCTTGCCTCCATTCGCGTCTATTCCGACGTCGTCGACCGGCTGCTGTTCGACGCCCGCCCGCCGCCGGAAGCCACGCGTCCCGGCGGCCTCGGCGTCAGCTTCGACTGGACGCTGCTCAAGGATATCAAGCCCGGCGTGCCTTGGATGCTGTCCGGCGGCCTCGACGCTGGCAACGTCGCCGAAGCGATTGCGCTCACCGGCGCCCCTGGCGTCGATGTCTCGTCCGGCGTCGAGCGCGCGCCCGGCGAAAAGGACGTCGGCAAAATCCGCGCCTTCATTCGCGCCGCGCGCATGGCCGAGGCGCCTCTCGATCTGACGAAAGCATCCATCGTATGAGCGTTCAGCAGCAGCCCAACTCGTTCCGCACCGGTCCCGACGAGCGCGGGCACTTCGGCATCTATGGCGGCCGCTTCGTCGCCGAGACGCTGATGCCGCTGATCCTCGATCTGGAGCGCGCCTACACCGAGGCCAAGGCCGACCCGGCTTTCAAGAAGGAAATGGACGGCCA
Organism: Pseudolabrys sp.; assembly: GCF_035943735.1. Taxonomy (GTDB): domain Bacteria; phylum Pseudomonadota; class Alphaproteobacteria; order Rhizobiales; family Xanthobacteraceae; genus Pseudolabrys. The sequence continues at coordinate 71,184 of NZ_DASZBV010000008.1, read as the reverse complement.
TCTCGCGACCTATGTCGGCCGGCCGTCGCCGCTCTATTTTGCCGAGCGCCTCACCGAGCACTGTAGAAGCGTTAAGACGGCCTCCGGCCTTTCGGGCGGCGCGAAAATCTACTTCAAGCGCGAAGAGCTCAACCACACCGGCGCGCACAAGGTGAACAACGTGCTCGGCCAGATCATGCTGGCCAGGCGCATGGGCAAGACGCGCATCATCGCCGAGACCGGCGCCGGCATGCACGGCGTCGCGACCGCGACGCTCTGCGCCAAGTTCGGTCTGCCGTGCATCGTCTACATGGGTGCGGTGGACGTCGAGCGGCAGAAGCCCAACGTTCTGCGCATGCGCATGCTCGGCGCCGAGGTGCGTCCGGTCACGTCCGGCTCGAAGACGCTCAAGGACGCGATGAACGAGGCGCTGCGCGACTGGGTGACGAACGTCGCCGACACGTTCTACTGCATCGGCACGGTGGCCGGTCCGCATCCCTATCCGGCGATGGTACGCGACTTCCAGTCGATCATCGGCCGCGAGACGCGTGAGCAGATCATGGCCGCCGAAGGCCGCCTGCCGGATTCGCTGGTCGCCTGCATCGGCGGCGGCTCCAACGCGATGGGCCTGTTTCATCCATTCCTCGACGACCGCGCCATCGAGATCTACGGCGTCGAGGCCGCCGGCCACGGCATTCCGAGCGGCCAGCACGCGGCCTCGATCGCTGGCGGCAAGCCCGGCGTGCTGCATGGCAATCGCACGTATCTCTTGATGGACGCCGACGGCCAGATCATGGAGGCGCATTCGATTTCGGCCGGCCTCGATTATCCGGGCATCGGTCCCGAGCACGCCTGGCTCAGCGACATGGGTCGGGTCACTTTCCTCTCCGCCACCGATCGCGAAGCGGTCGAGGCGTTCCAGTTGTGCAGCAAGCTCGAAGGCATCATCCCCGCGCTCGAGCCGGCGCATGCGCTCGCCAAGGTGTTCGAGCTCGCGCCGCAAAAGCCGAAGGATCACCTGATGGTGGTCAACGTCTCCGGCCGCGGCGACAAGGACCTCGACAGCGTAGCGGCGTGGCTGGAAACGCACCGATGAGGGCGGAGAGGCAGTGTTACCTCTCCCCGATGGGGAGAGGTCGCTCGCGAAGCGAGCGGGTGAGGGGGGCCTGCCCTCACATCGGCCGCAGTGTCTGGTCGATCATGTCAAGCACGCCGCCGAGGTTCTCGTACACATCGATGTTCGATACGCGCACGACATTGTATCCGAATGCTTCGAGTATCCGCGTGCGCTCTGCATCGCGGAAGAGCTCGCGGTCGGTTTCGTGCGTGACCCCGTCCACCTCGACGATCAGCCTGCCTTCGACGGTGACGAAATCGACGACGTATCTATCGATCGGATGCTGCCTCCGGAATTTCCAAGCGGCCAGGCGTCGCCCGCGCAAGGCTTGCCAGAGCCGTGCCTCGGCACTCGTCTGTGACGCCCGGAGCTTGCGCGCTCTCTGCCTGAAGCGCTCCATCCCCCTCACCCGGCCGCTGCGCGGCCGACCTCTCCCCTCCGGGGAGAGGTGTAACACAGGTCGTGCCGCGGCATGAGTACAAGAATTGAAAAACGCTTCGCCAAGCTGAAGGCGGAAGGGCGCGCGGCGCTGGTCACCTTCACCATGGCCGGAGATCCCGACACGGCGACGTCACTCGCCGTCATCAAGGCGCTGCCGAAGGCCGGCGCCGATATGCTCGAGATCGGCATGCCGTTCACCGATCCGATGGCCGACGGTCCGGCGATCCAGGCGTCCGGCGTGCGCGCGCTCGTCGCCGGGCAGACCATGATCAAGACGCTTGCCATGGTGCGCGACTTCCGCGCCGCCGATAACGACACGCCGATCGTGCTGATGGGCTATTACAATCCGATCTACATCTACGGCGTCGACAAATTCCTCGTCGACGCCAAGGCGGCCGGCGTCGATGGGCTCATCGTCGTGGATCTGCCGCCGGAAGAGGACGACGAGCTCTGCATCCCGGCGCTGAAGGCCGGATTGAATTTCATCCGCCTCGCCACGCCGACCACCGACGACAAGCGGCTGCCCGCGGTACTGAACAACACCTCGGGCTTCGTTTACTATGTCTCGATCACCGGCATCACCGGTTCCGCCGCGCCCGATCCAGGCAAGGTTTCGGCCGCGGTCGGCCGCATCAAGAAGCACACGACGCTGCCGGTGGCGGTCGGCTTCGGCGTTCGCGACGCGGCGAGCGCCCGCGCCATCGCCGCCGGCGCCGATGCTGTGGTGGTCGGCTCCGCCCTGGTCGAGGTGGTGCGCAAGAGCCTCGACAAGGACGGCAAGGCCCAGGCGCATACGGTCAAGGCGGTCGCCGAGCTGGTGGCGGAGCTGGCCGATGGCGTACGCAGCGCCAAAAGGGTCATGGCGACGCCATAAACCATGGTTACCCGTCGGTAGCGGGGCTTTCCGCAATCCGACGATCAGGTAAGTCTATTTGCAGTTTTCAATGGATACCCGGCTCGGACCGGGGCATGACAAGGCCATGAACTGGATCTCGAACGTCGTCCGGCCGAAAATCCGCAGTTTCCTACGTCGCGAGACGCCGGAAAACCTCTGGATCAAGTGTCCTGAGACCGGCCAGCTCGTCTTCTACAAGGACGTCGAGGCCAACCAGTTCGTCATCCCGTCGTCGAACTATCACATGCGCATCAGCGCGCCGGCGCGGCTGAAAAGCGTGTTCGACAACGGCGAGTACGAGGACCTGCTGCTGCCGGACGTGCCGGTCGATCCGCTGCGCTTCCGCGACGAGCGTCGTTACGCCGATCGCCTCAAGGACGCGCGCACGAAGACCGGGCTGCAGGACGCGGTGAAGGTCGGCGTCGGCATGCTCGAAGGTCTGCGGGTGACGATCGGCGTTCAGGATTTCGATTTCATGGGCGGTTCGCTCGGCATGGCCGCAGGCGAAGCCTTCATCAAGGGCGTCGAGACGGCGGTACAGCGCGAGACGCCGTTCATCATGTTCGCGGCCTCGGGCGGCGCGCGCATGCAGGAAGGCATCCTGTCGCTGATGCAACTGCCGCGTACCACCGTCGGCGTGCAGATGCTGCGCGAGGCGCGGAAACCGTACATCGTCGTGCTCACCAATCCGACCACCGGCGGCGTCACCGCGTCCTACGCCATGTTGGGCGACGTTCACATCGCAGAGCCGGGTGCATTGATCGGCTTCGCCGGCCCGCGCGTCATCGAGCAGACGATCCGCGAGAAGCTGCCCGAGGGTTTCCAGCGCGCCGAATATCTCACCGCGCACGGTATGGTGGACATGGTCGTGCATCGGCACAAACTGCGCGAGACGCTCGCGCGCCTCTGCCGCGTGCTGACCAAGGCGCCGGCGCCTCTGCCGCAGCCCAGCCTGCCGGTTCCCGCGCACGCGTAGTTACCTCCCCCGGCGAAGTGGTGGGGGAGAGTCGATTTGCATCGCGCTGGCGATGCAAATCGGGGTGGGGGGCATTACCTTAACGGCAGCGAAGAGCCCCCACCCCCGACCCCTCCCCACCCTCGCAAGGGCTCGTGGGGGAGGGGAGAACGCCGTCACCCCGTATCCCATGACCCACATCGACTCCATTCTTGACCGGCTGACGGCGCTGCATCCCAAGCGCATCGATCTGTCGCTCGAGCGCATCGAGACGCTGCTCGCGGCGCTCGGTCACCCCGAGCGGAACTTGCCGCCGGTCATCCATGTCGCCGGCACCAACGGCAAGGGGTCGACCGTCACGTTTCTGCGCTCAATTCTCGAAGCGGCGGGGCTGTCGGTGCACACCTACACGTCGCCGCATCTCGTGCGCTTCAACGAGCGCTTCCGCATCGGCGGGAAGGGCGAAGGCAAGTTCGTCTCCGACCAGGAGCTTGCTGCCGCGATGGAGGACTGCGAGCGCGCCAATGCCAGCCGGCCGATCACGGTGTTCGAGATCACGACCGCGGCAGGCATGCTGCTGTTCTCGCGCAATCCGGCCGACGTGCTTGTGCTGGAAGTGGGCCTCGGCGGCCGCCTCGATGCCACCAATGTCATCGAACAGCCGCTGGCCAGCGTCATCACGCGCATCTCGATCGACCACACCGACTTCCTCGGCACGAGCCTGGCGCAGATCGCCGCCGAGAAGGCCGGCATCATGAAGCGCAACGTGCCGGCGATCGTCGCCGCGCAGCATCGCGATGCACTGCAGGTGATCGAGCGGCAGGCGGCCCGGCTTAGTGCGCCGCTGCGCATCGCCGGTGAGGACTTCACCGCGACCGAGGAGCGCGGCCGCCTCGTCTATCAGGACGACAACGGCCTGCTCGATCTGCCGCCGCCGCGGCTCTACGGCCGCCATCAATACGAGAATGCCGGGCTCGCAATCGCGACGTTGCGCGCAATCGAGCGCTTCCGCATTCCGCACGCGGCCTACGAGACCGGCATCGCCAGGGCCGACTGGCCGGCGCGCATGAACCGGCTGACGCAGGGCGCGCTGGTCGATCTGGCGCCGGCGGGCAGCGAAGTCTGGCTCGACGGCGGGCACAATCCGGATGGCGGCCGCGCTGTCGCCGCGGCCTTTGCCGATCTGGAGGAACGCGTGTCGCGGCCGCTGGTCATGATCGTCGGCATGCTGGCGAGCAAGGACTGCGAGGGCTTCCTGCGCAATTTTACCGGGCTGGCGCGCCGCATGATCGCGGTGCCGGTGCCGGGCTCGGAGAAGAGCGTGCCGGCCGAAGCGCTGGCGGACACCGCGCGCGGCATCGGCCTGTCGGCGACCAGTCGCGACACCATCGCGGAAGCGTTCGAGGCCGTGCGCAAGCTCGATCTCGATCCGCCGCCGCGCGTGCTGATTACCGGCTCGCTGTATCTCGCCGGCGAAGTGCTCAAGCAGAACGGGACGTTGCCGCAGTAGCGGGACAGGCGTGTCCCGGGCGCAGTGCGGCGCGTAGCGGTGCACTGCAGACCCGGGACCCCGGTGCTCCGTGCTGCGTCGCGTCCGGGGCACGCAAGAGCTACTTCAGCAACCTCATCAAGTCCGCTTGCTTCGCGCCCGCCACCTGCTCCGTCGTGCACTGCCGCGGCGCCTTGTCCGGCCGCCAGCGCAACAGACGTGGGCCGTGGCGGAACCGGCCGCCGGAGAAATGATCGTAGCAGACCTCGACCACGAGCTTCGGCTTGAGCGGTTGCCACTCCGACGAGCGCTTGGTCGACCAGCGGCTCGGGCCGCCGGGCTTGTCGCCGGTGAAGCCGGGCGGGCCGATCAGCTTTTCGAGCTTCTCGGTCAGCGCTTTCTTCTCGCCGCCCTTGAGCGACGAGGTGAAGCCGACATGGTCGAGCAGGCCTTCGTCGTTGTAGAGGCCGAGCAGCAGCGAGCCGACCGTCTTCCTGCCTTCGTTGTAGCGGAAGCCGCCGACCACGCAGTCGGCCGAGCGGTAGTTCTTGATCTTCTGCATGCCATGGCGGTTGCCGCTCGCGTAGGCGAGGTCACGGCGCTTGGCGATGATGCCGTCGAGCGTGGCGCCGACCTGAGTCAGCCACTTCTTCGCGTCGGCAAGCTTCGTCGTCGCCGGCGACAGGCGGAAGGCCTTGTGGCCTTTCAGAGTCCTCTTGGCGAAGACGTCGAGTGCCCTGCGCCGGTCGCGCAATGCTTCATCGGTGAGATCGTCTTCATCGGCCGCGAGCAGGTCGAACACGATCATCAGCGCCGGCGTCTCGGCGGCGAGCCTTCTTACCCGGCTCGCCGCCGGATGGATGCGCTGCAGCAGCGCATCGAATGAAAAGGCGCGTCCCTGCGGCACGACGATTTCGCCGTCGAGCACGAAGCGCTTGGCCTTCAGCGCGGCGGCTGCCTCGACCAACTCGGGGAAGTAGCGCGTCAGTGACTGTCCGGATTTCGACTGCAATTCGATCCTGTCGCCGTCGCGGAACAGCAGGCAGCGGAAACCGTCCCATTTCGGCTCGTATTGCCAGTCCTTGCCCTCCGGGATCGTGTCCACGGACAGGGCTTCCATCGGCGCGAAGGGCTGTTTGAGCGGCAGGGTCATGCGCTCTGCATAACGCGCATGGGGCGTTGGGGTTTGCCCAAACAAAAATGGCCGGGACGATGCCCGGCCATTGGAAATACTCACATCGGTCGACGGGTCAGACGCCCGACGAAATCCACTGCTGCAGCTTCTGCTTCGGCGCGGCGCCGACCTGGCGCGAGGCGATCTCGCCGTTCTTGAACATCATCAAGGTCGGGATCGACATGATGCCGTATTGCGCGGCGACCTTCGGGTTCTCGTCGACGTTGAGCTTGACGATCTTGACCTTGTCGCCGAGCGCGCCGGCGATCTCCTCCAGGGCCGGGGCGATCATGCGGCAGGGGCCGCACCACTCGGCCCAGAAGTCGACGACCACCGGCTCCTTGGCCTTCAGCACGTCCGCCTCGAAGCTCGCATCCGAAACCTTGCCGACGGCCATGGGACTACCTCGTCTTGTATATGGCGGCGCGCGTCGCGCCATGAATAGGAGCGCAGAACCTATGGAGGGCTCCGCGCAGCGTCAAGGCGGCCTCACGCGGGCTTGACCTGCGCCAGGGCGGCGTCCAGCGCCGCCGACGAAATCTCCATCAGATCAGGGACTTCGGTCCAGACCAGCGCGGCGCGAACAGGACGATCGGGGTAAAGCCGCGCGAGCAGCGCGCGGTAGAGCGCGATCTGGCGGAGGTAGGGCTTCGGCACGTCCTCGATTCGGCGCGGCGCGGGGCGATTCGTCTTGAAGTCGGCGATCAAAACTTCGTCCGCCGTCACCACCAGCCGGTCGATCTGGCCGCTGACGCGCACCGCCGCACCGTTTGCGAGCACGAGCCGGCCGACGATCGGCACCTCGGCGCGGCTGCCGGGCGCATACAGCGCGCGGAAGTCGGCGTGCGCGACGAGGTGCAGCACCTGGCCGGCGATGGTCGCGCGCTCCTCGGGCGGCAAAGCGTTGCCGGCGCGCGCGAGGAAGTCCTCGGCCGCCGCGCGGCGCCGTTCGGCCGGGATGTCCGGCAGCGACTGCATCAGCCGGTGCGTCAGCGAGCCGCGCAGCAGCGCCTGGGCTGAAGCGGGCGCCGGGGCGCGCCTGACCGCGTCCTCCTCGGTGCTCGACGGCGTGATGGTGCGCGCGGCGGGCTTCTCCTGCGGCGCGTCGCGCGTGAGCCAGGCCGGTACCGTAACCGGCTCCGACGACGGCTCGTGGCCTTCGGCCGCGCGCAGCGATTCAGCCTCGCCCTTGCGATAGCGCAGCACGTCGCCCACGCCGTCGTCGGCCGGCTCGCTGACGCACGCGCCTTCGAGCGCGTCGCGCACGAGCTGGTACCAGCAGCCGTCGGGGATCTTCCTGTCGCTCTTGGTGCCGCAGACGATCAGCCGCTCGGCGGCGCGCGTCATCGCGACGTAGAGCAGGCGGCGGTATTCGTCGCGCGCGGCATCCTCGAGGCGCGTGCGCGCCGCGGCGATGGCGTCGGTGTCGTCCTGCTTGCGCTTGGCCCACACCACGCTGCCCGATTCAAGCGGCAAGAGCTTCGGCGGATGCGAACCCTTCGGGTCGGTGGTGGTATCGGCGAGGATGACGGTGTTGGCCTCCAGCCCCTTGGCGCCGTGCACGGTCATCACCCGCACCTCGTCGCGCGCCAGTTCCATGTCGCGTCGCACCTCGCTCTCGGCGCGCCGCAGCCAGGCGAGGAAGCCCTGCAGCGACGGCGTCTCGCGCTGCTCGTAGTCGAGCGCAAGATTGAGGAATTCGTCGAGCGCGTCGTTCGCCTCCGGCCCGAGCCGGGCGAGGATGCGGGCGCGGCCACGTCCGCCGCCGAGCACGTGTGCGAAGAAGCCGAAGGGCGACTGCGAGCGCGCGACCTGCGCGAGCGTGTCAACCGCGCGGCTCGTCGCCGCGAAGGCGGGATTGTCGCGCAGGCTCTTGCGCAGCGAACCCTTGCGGTTCCACGCGAGCTCGAACAACTGCTCCTCGCTCAAGCCGAACAGCGGGCTCTTGAGCGCGCAGGCGAGCGCCAGGTCGTCCTCGGGCAGCAGCAGCGCGTCGGCGAGCGCCATCAGGTCCATGACCGCGATGTGCTGCGTCAGCACCAGCCGGTCGGCGCCGGCGACCGGCACGCCGGCGTCCTTGAGCGCGCGGATGATCGCCTCGAACAGCGGCCCGCGCTGGCGCACCAGGATGAGCGCGTCGCCGGCTTTCAGCCCGCGCGCCATCCAGAGCTTGAGATGATCGGCGATGCGGCGCGCGAGCCTGACGCGCGGCGACACCTCGCTCTCGAGATCGAACGGCGCGTCCCAGCCCTCGATCTCTTTCTCGCGCCTTTCCGGCGCTTCGAGATCCCACACTTCGACCAGGCCCGGCGCGGCATCGGGTAACGATTGGTGCGCCGGCACGCCGGCGTCGTCGGTGGTGATGCTGGCGTAGATGTCGCGCGCCTCGAACACGCGGTCGACCGAGCCGAGCACGTTGGCGCCCGAGCGGAACGAGTGGTGGAAGCGCAGATAGCGCCAGCCGAGCTCCGCGCGGTTGAACTGGCGCTCGAACAGATGACGCATCTCGTCGAACGCTTTCGGCGACGCGCCCTGGAAGGAGAAGATCGACTGCTTCTCGTCACCGACCGCGAAGATCGTGCGCTTGACGTTCTCGCGCGCGCCGCCGGGCGTGAACTCGGAGCAGATGGTTTCGATGATCTTCCACTGGCTCGGGCTGGTGTCCTGCGCCTCGTCGATCAGCACGTGGTCGATGCCGAGGTCGAGCTTGTACAGCACCCAGGCGGCCGTGGCGCGCGAGAACAGCTCGAGCGTCTTGTCGATGAGGTCGTCGTAGTCGAGAAGGCCGCGGCGGTCCTTCTCCTGGCGGTACCGACCGATCACTTCGTCGGCGATGGTGACCAGCGCGCGTGTGCGCTCGCGTGCCGCCAGCGCGCGCTCGCGGGCGAGCAGACGGCAGACGCGATCCTGCTCCGCCTGCAGACGGTCGAGCCATTCGGGATGGTTCTGTGCGATCGATTTGGTGACAAGGTTTTTCCGCGGCGCGAGTTCGGTCGTGCAGAAGATTTTCAGATATTCGTCTACGCGCTCGCGGCCGGAGGCGGCGCGCGCCGCGTGCAGCGCTGCGACATGCTTCTTGTCGCTGGAGAGACCGGATTCGAGCACCTCGATCAGCAGCGGCCATTCCTGCATCGGGATGAGCGAAGCGGCGAAGAAATCGTCCTCGACGCTTTCAAGCGTCTCGGCGGGATCGACCCCGAGTTCGCGCGACAGCTCGGCCATGGCGCCGTCGACGCCGCCTGTGCGTCGCAGCCAGTCGGCGAGCGCGTCGCGCTCGCGGATGGCGTCATTGATGACGTCCTTGAAAGTCTGGTCGGCGGCGACGACGATCGCCCGCGCCAGCGCGCGGCCGAGCGCGCTCTCCGCATTGGCGGCGGCTTCCTGCAGAATCTCGAGCGTCAGCCGATCCAGTGTTTCCTTCGTCGTCGCCTCGTCGAGCACGCTGAAGCGCGCGGCGACGTTGGCCTCGAACGGGAACTGGTGCAGCAGCCGTGTGCAGAAGGCGTGGATGGTCTGCACCTTCAGGCCGCCCGGCGTCTCCAGCGCCGAGGCGAACAGCCGGCGCGCCCGCGCGCGCTCCGACGGGCCGGGCTTCCTGCCGGTCGACAGGCGAATGCGCTCGTCCAGCGCGCCGTCGTCGAGCACCGCCCAGTCGGCGAGCGTGCCGAAGACGCGGTTCGCCATATTGGCGGCGGCGGCCTTGGTGAAGGTGATGCAGAGAATCTTCGCCGGGTCGCAGCCGCGCAGCAGCAAATTAATGACGCGCTGCGCCAGCACGTGCGTCTTGCCGGAGCCGGCATTGGCCGAGACGAAGGCCGAGATCTCCGGATCGGCGGCGGCGATCTGCACGTTGCGCACGGTGTCGGGAATGGTGCGAGGGGAGGTCATGGCCGGACCGCGCAATCGACTTTCTTCAACCCTCCCCCCGCGAAGCGGTGGGGAGGGTCGCTCAGCAATCGCATCTGCGATTGCTGAGCGGGGTGGGGGGGCTTTGTGCGTGTTTCTGCGCCGCCGCCCCCCACCCCCGACCCCTCCCCGCCACGCGCAAGTGCGCGTGGGGGGAGGGGAGCAGGCGGCGCCGTCGCTGCAACAAAAACACGGCTTGCAAGCATCATCCCTCGCCCCCCTCGCCGCCGCCGGCGAGCGACCATTCCTTGACGCGCGCGAGGTGGTCGTAGTCGCCGTAATGCGTTTTCCACATCGGATGCACGAGCGAGTAGTACGGCGTGTTGGGATTCTCGAAGTCCGCTGCCAGCGCCTTCAGCCGCGCCAGCGCGTGCGCGGCGTGCTCGTCCGGCGTGCCCGTTCCCTCCTTGAAGTCGATCGGGCAGGGCACGCCTGGCGGCTCGCCGCCGCGCACGGTGATGTAGGCAATCTCGGACACCGCGCCGGGCGTGATGGAGCCGAAGCCACTCGCGCGCAGGATCGCGGCTTCGAGCGTCAGTTGCGGCGCGAGCCCCGTGCGCACCTGTTTCTCGGTGCGCGCCTGTCCGGTCTTGTAGTCGATGATGGCGTAGCTGCCGTCGCTCAAGCGTTCAATGCGGTCGGCGATGCCGGACAGCGTGAACTCGCGCTGGCCGACCCGGAATTTCAATTCGCCGCGGATTTCGGCGAAGAGCGCGGCAAGCCCGGCGCGGCGTTGCAGGTCCCAGCGTGCGAACCAGTCGGCGATGCGCAGGTAACGCGGCCACCAGAAGGCCTTCGCCTCCGGATAGTCGGCGAACGGCTTGAACTTCTCTTCGCCGAGCTTGATGAGCTCGGCGAGCGGATCGGCCGGCGCTGCGCTCGCGAACAGGCGCGAATAATCGCCGATGGCGCCATGAATGACGGTGCCACGGTCGCGCGCGCCCGGCGGCGTGTCGACCTCCTCGAGCGGATGCAGGTTGAGAATGTGCCTCGCGTAGATGGTGTAAGGGTCACGCAGCCAGTCTTCGATGGCGGTGACCGAGAGCCGCGTCGGCCGCGCCGCAAGCGGCGGCGTCGGCGCTGGCCGCTTCGCCGGCGTGACCGCCTGCGGCTCGTCGAGCGCGCGCGCGAGCGCAACGTAGTCCGCTCCGCGCCGCACGACCTGCTTCCAGTTGTCCTTGCCGACGAGCGCGGCGATGCGCTGCACGAAGCGCGACGTCACCGTCGGTGCGCCGGCGAGTTTCTGCGCCCGCGACAGCACCACCTCGGTCATGCCGAGCGCCTGCGCGAAGTCGTGCGCGGACAGGCCGATGCGGCGCTCCGGCGGATCGAGCCCGAGCTGCCGCCGCATCGGCCGGCTGAGCCAGGGATCGCTGCGTGTCTCCGGCGGCCAGGTCGCCTCGTTGAGCGCGCCGAGCACGACGCGGTCGATCGACTGCAAGCGCGCTTCGAGCGGGCCGTAAATGTGCACGCGCACGTCGCGCACGTCCGGGCGGCGCACGACGCGGTCGGCGATGGCGGCGTGGAAGACCTCGACGTAGTCGCGGGCGGCGAGCGCCAGGCTCGCGGCGGCCGGCGCCGTGAGGATGTCCTCGAAGGCACGCGCCAGCGCGATGCCGTCATGATTGTCGAAAGCGGCGGCGATGCCTTCGGCGTCGCGCGACAGCATCTCGATGGCCTTGCGATGCGCGGCGGCCAGGTTCGCCAGCGCATGATCACCGCGCGGCAGCGTCTCCAGCGGCGCGAGCGCGGCCGCGAGCTTTTCGATCAGTGCCGCCGCCGCATCGAGATCGTTCTCCTCGATCAGCCAGCGCGGATCGCTGCGATGCATGTCGTCGCGCGTGTCGCGGAAGGTGGCGAGCGCGTGCGCCAGACCATCGCAGCCCGGCTTTGGCCGCGGCCCGCGCAACAGCGCGCGCTCCAGCACCGACGTCGCATGCGCGTTGGCGCCGGCGTCCTGCCCGAGCCGCAGCAGTGGATGCTTGAGCAGCGCCAGCAGCGTGACGGGTTCGAGGCCTTTGAGCGCCGCTTCGGCAGTGAGTCGCGCGACGGCGCCGGCCGGCGTGTCGGCGAGCGCGTCGCCGCCGGAGTCGTCGACCGGCACGCGCCAGCGTTCGAGCGCGGCGATCACGCGCCGCGCCAAAGTGCGGTCGGGCGTCACCAGCGCAGCGCGCTTGCCTGGCGTCTCCACCGCCTCGCGCAGGCAGACCGCGATGGCCAGCGCTTCCTCTTCGGCATTGGCGGCTTCGATGAGCGACAGCCCGGCGACGGCGGCATCGGCGCTTGATCCGAATGCGTCGCCGGCGCGGCTCAGCTGCCAGTGCTCGGTGGTCGCCGCCGGGCGCAACGCTTCCGACAGCAGCGCGTCGCGCGGTGCCGCCGGCGCGAGCGCTATCACCTCGCTGCGCGCGATGCCGATGCGCGCGAGCAGCGCCTGCATGGCGAATTGCGGATGGCCGGCGGCGGGCAGGCCGTCATGCGTCTTGTCGCCGTCGTTGCCGGCGATCATCTGCCATGACGGCTCGTCGAGGTGCGTGTCGAGGCCGGGCAGCACCACGGCGCCGTGCGGCAGCGCGGCAATGGTGGCGAGCAGCTTGGCGGTCGCCGGCATCGAACCGGTCGAGCCGGCGGCGATGACCGGTGCGTCCGAGCCGGCCAGGCGCTTGGCTTCGGCCTCGATCAGCAGGTCGCGGCGCTCGGCCGCCTCGATGGCGCCGCGCTCGGCGCGGATTGCCGGCCAAGCGTCGCGCGCGATCGTCAGGAAACGCAGCGAGCGCTGCCAATAGGTATCGAGATCGTCGGGGACGAGCGTGTCGAGCTTGTCCCAGCCGACCTGCCGCGTCGTCATGTCGTCCATCAGCCGCGCCAGGTCGTCGGCGAGGCCGAGCGCGGTGGACGGCGTGTTGGCGACCAGCGGCGATCCCTCGGCGCCGCGCATTTCCGGCGAATTGGCCCACTTGAGGATCAGCTCGGCGAGCAGCAGCCGGCGCTCGAGCGGCGCAATCGCCGGCGGGATATCAAGCGCCGCTTCCGCGAGCTCGGCGGTGGCGGCCTCGGCGAAGGCGATCTCGTCCTCGTCGATGTCGCCGAGCGGCACGATGCGCGGCAGGATCGCTGCGTCGGTGCCGAGCCGCTCGAGGAACACGTCGCGGGCGAGGCGGCAGGCGCGCCGCGTCGGCAGGTAGATGGTGGCGTGCGCAAGCGCCAGCGGATCGCTGCTCGTCGGGAAGCCGGGCACGAGCCGGCCCTCGCGCAGCGCATCGATCAGTACCGTCAGGAACGGCGCCGAAGCGGGAATGGTGAAGACGTTGACGCGACTCGCCGGCATGGGCGCGAGCATATACCAGAGCGCGAACTACGATGCGCTTTTGCGGATCGCCGCTTCCGCTTCGCCCACGGCCTCGGGCGTACCCACGTGCATCCACAGACCTTCGAGGCGCAGACCGTGCAGGCGGCCGACGTCGGCGGCGCGGTCGAACAGGTCGGTGAGGGAGAATTCGCCCTGCGGCGCGCCCTTGAACATCGCCGGGGACAGGATCGCGGCGCCGGCATAGACGAACGGCGCCACCTCGCGCTCGGCGCGGCGGTTGAGGCGGCCGTCCGGCGCCATGGCGAAGTCGCCGCGGCCGGCATAGCCGATGCTGCCCGTGGTGGGCGCCAGCAGCAGCAGCGCGTCCATGGTCGCGGCGTCGAAGGCTTGCGTGAGCCGCGTCAGGTTCGGCGTGACGCCGTCGATCCAGATCGTGTCGCTGTTGATGTGGAAGAACGGCGCGGTGCCGAGCTCGGCCAGCGCCTTGACCACGCCGCCGCCGGTGCCGAGCAAAAGCCCGCGCTCGTCGGAGATGGTGACGCGCGGCTTCGTGCGCGACTTCGTGTGCATGATGATCTGCTCGGCGAGATAATGCACGTTGACCACGGCGCGTTCGACGCCGGCCTCGGCGAGGCGGTCGAGCACGTGGTCGAGCAACGGCTTGCCGGCAACTTCGATCAGTGGCTTCGGCTTCGTATCGGTCAGCGGCCGCATGCGCGTGCCGAGACCGGCCGCGAGCACCATGGCCGTGCGCGGTATCGAGACCATCCCTTACGTCCTCAGCGCCGGTACGTGCACGCGATACCAGCTTTGCAGCGTCTCCAGCGCCGGATGCGCCAGCGAACGGCGAAGATAGGCCCATACGCGCGGCATGTGACGCAAATATTGCGGCTTGTGGTCGCGCTTCTCCAGCCGCGCGAAGATGCCGAGGATCTTGGTGGCGCGCTGCGCCGCCATGGTGGCGTAGAGCTGCGCAAAATGTTTCGCGTCGAATGACGGATCGGCGGCGTGGCGCGCACGCGAGTACCGCGTCAGCAGCGCGATCTCCAGCGCCTCCGGCACGTCGACACGCGCATCCTGCAACAGCGACGCGACGTCGTAGGCGGCCGGTCCCATCACCGCGTCCTGGAAATCCAGGAGGCCGACGCGTGCAACGCCCTCGCGCTGCGGCAGCCACAAGAGGTTGGGCGAATGATAATCGCGCAGCACCCAGGTCGCGGGCGCCTCCAGCGCCGGCGTCAGCGCGTCGTGCCAGAGTTCGAGGAACTTGTCGCGGCCGGCGCCCGAAATGGTGGCGTTGAACTTCGGCAGATACCAGTCGAGCAGCAGCTCGGCCTCGATCAGCAGCGCCTGCATGTCGTAGCCGGGCAATTGATAATCGAGTCCGGGCTCGACCGGCAGCAGGTCTGGCAATTCCATGCCGTGCAGTGCCGCGAGCACATCGGCCGCGACGCCATAGCGTTCCTCGATCGGCGCCGGCGGATCGCCTGCGACGACCAGATCGCCGCCGAGATCCTCCAGCACGATGAGGCCGGCTTCGCGATCGGCGGCGAAGATCTGCGGCGCCGAGAAGCCGCGCTCGGTGAGCCCGCGCGCCACGGCGATGAACGGCGTCACGCTCTCGGCGAGGTGCGCGATCGCGCTGTAGGGCTTGCCGTCGCGTACCGGCGGGCCGTCCGGCCGCCGTGGCGAGTTCATCAGGATGTAGGAGATGCCGTCGCGCATCAGCCGCTCGTAGGAGCGCGTCGAGGCGTCGCCCTGGATGCGCTTGCGCGACGCCTGCGCGAAGCCGTTGGCGGCGAGAAACGCCCGGATGCGCGCCATGCGTTCGGCGCGGGCGGCGAACACCCCGAAACCTGTCACGCGGACATGACGCACGGTCGGGCCCTTGTCGGGCGCCAAAGTCAGCGCCACGTCGAGCCGGTCCGGCGGCAGCAGCGCTTCGGCGCGATCGGGCCATTCCAGCAGGGTCACCGCGCCCTCGCGCAGCTCGTCGAAGCCGAGCTCCGCCAACTCGTCGGCGTTGCCGATGCGATAGAGGTCGGCGTGCAGCAGCCGGTAAGGCGGCAGATCGTAGCTCTGCATCAGCGTGAAGGTCGGGCTCGGCACCTCGATCGTCTCGTCGCCGGCGGCGTGGCGGATGAAGGCGCGGGCGAAGGTGCTTTTCCCCGCGCCGAGGTCGCCGGAGAGCGTGATCAGGTCGCCCGGCTCGATCAGCGCGGCGATGTCGAGCATGAGGCGGCGCGTGGCGGTCTCGTCCGCGAGCAGGGCGGTGAAGCTGTAGCCGCCGGAACTGGTGGAAGACATCGAATCATCCGCGTTGCCGCAACTTTATAGACGGGGCTGCGCGAGGGAGCCAGACGAGCGGTAGCTGAGCCCGGACCGCATCCGCGGCGGCCCGGACCGGAACGGGCCACTTTTCGAATGGCACTCGCGATGCTAGGGAAGACCCTCCCTCCCGAACAGCGTGAGTTGTCGTTTGGATACGCAAGTCATCATCGTCGGCGCCGGTCCTGTCGGTCTGACGCTCGCCATCGACCTCGGCCGCCGCGGCATTCGTTGCATCCTCCTTGAGCAGAAAGACGCGCCGCAGTTTCTCCCGAAGATGGAGCGCTGCAACGCGCGCACCATGGAGATCTACCGCCGCTTCGGCATTGCGAAAAAGATTCGCGAGGCCGGCTATCCGCGCGACGTGCCGATGGACGTGTTCATCATCACGTCGCTGATCGAGCCGCCGCTGCTGCGTCTGCCCTATCCCTCGGTGGCGGAGGCGCAGGCGGAGATCGAATCGCACAACGACGGCACGCTGCCGCTCGAGCCCTACCAGCTCATTTCGCAATACACCCTCGAGCCGCTGCTCAAATCGGTGGCGGAAGGGCTGCCCAGCGTCGACGTGCGCTACGCGCACGAATTCGTCTCCTTCGCGCAGGACGCCGGCGGTGTTACCGCCAAGGTGAAGACCAAGGACGGCAGTGTCGTCGAGATCAGCGGCGACTATCTCGTCGGCTGCGACGGCGGTTCGAGCAATGTGCGGCGCCAGATCGGCATCAAGCTGCAGGGCGAAGCCAACCTGCTGCAACTGCGGCAGGCGCTCTATTATTGCGAGGACCTGTTCGATCGCATCCCGATCGGCAAAGGGCGGCACTATCACGTGGCCGATAACCACGCGACCTTCCTGATCGTCCAGGATTCGACCAGGCACTTCACGCTGCATGCCGTCGTCGACAGCGACGAGGACATGAAGCGCATGTTCGAAAAGACCGTGGCGATGCCGGTCAAATACGAGATGCTGTCCTGCGCGCCGTGGCGGCAGAATTTGCTGGTCGCCGACAACTACGGCCAGGACCGCGTCTTCCTCGCCGGCGACGCGGTGCATCTCGTCATCCCGACCGGCGGCCTTGGCATGAACAGCGGCGTCGGCGACGCCGTCGATCTGGCGTGGAAGCTCGCCGCCACGTTGCAGGGCTGGGGCGGACCGAACCTGCTCGCCTCCTACGAGACCGAGCGGCGCCAGATCGGCATCCGCAACGTCGAGGCCTCGCGGCAGGCTTCGCGCGGGCGGCGCGCCTGGCGTTCGGCCTGGAAGCCGGAAATCAACGACAAGACCCCGGAAGGCGAGGCGGCGCGCGCCAACCTCGTGCGCATCGCGGACGTCGAGCAGCGCAAGAGCAATGAGATGATCGGCGCCGAGCTCGGCTATCGCTACCGCGGCTCGCCCATCATCTGCGAGGAGCCGGGCGAGGGTCCGCCGGACGAATTCATGCATTACGTGCCGTCGACGTGGCCCGGTGCGCGGTTGCCGCATGCGTGGCTCGACGACGGCCGCGCGATGCAGGACCTGATCGGCGACGGCTACACGCTGCTGCGCCTCGGACGCTCGCAGGCGAACAGCGAGGCACTGGCCAAGGCCTTTGCGACGCATCGCGCACCGTTCGCGGTTCTCGACATTGCCGACGAGCGGCCGCGCGAGATCTACGGTCACGATCTGCTGCTGCTGCGGCCGGACATGCATGTCGTCTGGCGCGGCAATAGTTTGCCTGACCCGGTGCGGCTTGCGGCGGTGGCGACGGGGCACTGAGGCGGCGCAGTCAATCTGGCGGCGCACGGGGGAGGGAGAGGCCTATGTCCAAAAATGTGAGACTGACGCTCGCTTGCGGCGAATACGAGAGCGTGCGCGCATTGCTCGACGGTACGGTCGAAGTCGACGGTGTCGACCTCACCATCCTGACCGACATGGATTCGGCGACGCGGCATTGGCGCTTCCTGCGCAACAACGAATTCGACATCGCCGAGGTCTCGGCCTCGTCCTATCTGGCGGCGCGCGATCGCGACTGGCCGGTGCGCGCCATCCCGGTGTTCCTGCACCGACGCTTCCGCCACGGCTTCATGTTCATCAACACTGGCAAGGGTATCAGCAAGCCCGCCGACCTGCGTGGCAAGCGTATCGGCGTCAAAACGCTGATGACGACCGCTGTATTGTGGATGCGAGGCATCCTGCAGGAGCACTATGGCGTCCCGCTCGACAGCATCGAATGGTTTGCCGAGCTCGACGACGACGTGCAGTTGACGGCGGACGTCAAGGTGTCGCGCCTGCCGGACAACAAATCGGTCGAGACGATGCTGGCGGAAGGTGAGCTCGACGCCGTGTTTCACGCCGACATCATCAAGCCGTTCCTCGCCGGCGATCCGCGCGTCGGGCGCCTGTTTCCCGATCACAAGGCGGAGGAGATGGCCTATTTCCAGAAGACCGGCATCTTCCCGATCATGCACGTGACCGGCATCCGCAAGGAGATTGCCGATGCGTACCCCTGGCTGGCAGTCAATCTGTTCCGCGCCTTGAACGCCGCGAAGGCGACCGCCATGAAACGGATGGCCAACCCCCGCATCGTGCCGCTCGCCTGGTACCGTGCGGCATGGGAGGAGCAACAAGCCGTGCTCGGTCCCGATCCGTGGGAGTACGGGCTCACCGAAAAGAACCGGCGCAATCTCGAGACGCTGGTCGGCTATTCGCATGGCCAGGGCCTCATTCGCCGGCGGCTGACGCCCGACGATTTGTTCCTCAACGTCGATCAGGGCCGCAAGCGCGGCGGCGAATACCGGATCTAGCATTGCGAGGCCGGAGCGGCTTCCGTAACGTGCGTCTCCGGAGACAACGGCCCGGGCAACCGGCGCCGCAACAACAACATTCGGGAGGGACGCGCATGTCCATTTTGTCAAAATCCGCCGTCGCAGCCGCGACGCTGTTGCTGGCGAGCTTCACTACCGCCAACGCGCAGGAGCACGTCTGGAAGCACGGCATCCTCGAGGCCAAGGCCGACTCCGGCATCATCGGCATGGTGGCGAGCGGCGATTTCGCCAAGAAGCACGGCCTCAAAGTCGAACTCACCCAGATCAAGGCCGGCGCGACCCTGATGAAGGCGTTGGTCGCCGGCGAAATCGACAGCGTCGACATGGGCGCGGCCGAGGCGATCGTCGCCGGCGCGCGCGGCACCGGCGTCAAGATCGTCGGCTGCACCTGGCCGGGCATGCCGCAGGTCGTGCTCGCCAAGGACACGATCAAGACGCCGGCCGACCTGAAAGGTCACACCGTGGCGATCTCGTCGCCCGGCTCGCTGCCCGATCTGGTGTTCAAGGGCATGCTCGACGCCAACAACATTCCCGTCTCGGAGGTGAAGTTCGCGACGCAGGGCGCCGACCTCGACCGCTACAAGTCGCTAGTCGCCGGCATCACCGACGCCGCGGTGGTGTCGAACGAGTTCGTCGCCATCATGCCGAAGAACATCCACGTGCTGATGTCGGCACGTTCGACGGTGCCGAACTTCCTGCGCCTGTGCGTCGCCACCAGCAGCAAGGTCCTCGCTTCGAAGCGGGACGACCTCGTCAAGTTCATCGCCGCCGAGATGGACGCCTACAAATACGCGGAAGGCCACAAGGACGCCGTGGTCAAGCTGACGCACGAGATGACGCACGCCAAGCCCGACGACAAGCGCGCGGCGTTCATCTACGACCAGGCGATCAAGGAGAAACAGATCGATCCGGCGCTGCCGCTGCCGGAAGACCGGATCGAGTGGATGGAAAACCTGTTCGTCAAGGCGAAGGTCATCCCGAAGGCGGTGCCGGTGTCGCAGATCGTCGATCCGAGCGTGCGCGCGGACGCTGCCAAAATCGCCGGCAAGTGAGCGGCGCTCAGCTCAGCGGCACCGTCATCGGGTTGTACGAATAGAGCCAGTTGTTGCGGTCCGCGCCCTCGTTCGCCCTGGCGAACTCGGCGCGGATCGCCGCTTCCGTCCGCAGATGAAAGCGCCGGCGGTTCTCGCTCGACTGCAACACGATGCGTGACGTCCGCTCGATGCGGTTGCGCTGATAGAGCCTGAGCGCTGCCGCGATGTCCGCTTCCTGCCGCAAGGCGCGCATCAGCACGGCGCCGTCCTCGATCGCCATCACGGCGCCCTGCGCCAGATACGGCAAGGTCGCATGCGCGGCGTCGCCGAGCAGCGTCGCGCGCGCGGTGCTCCAGTTCGGAATCGGCAGCCGGTTGTGCAGCGACCAGCGATAGCACTGGTCGCGGTCGGCCGCGTCGATGACGGTCTGGATGATCGGGTGCCAGCCGCGATAGTCCGCCTTCAGCCGCTCCCACGGCATCTTCACGGTCCACGACTCGTCGGAGATCTCGTCGGTCTCGACGATGCCGACGAAGTTCAGGACGGCGCCGCCGCGCACGTAATAGCAGACGGCGTGGCCGCCCGGCCCGAGGAACACCGACATCACCGGCTCGACGAGACCGGGCGGCAACCGCTCGACCGGCACGGTGATGCGCCATGCCGCGTCGCCGGTGTAGTTGGCCGGCACTTCGCCGGCGATCTGCCGGCGCACGGCCGATTTCAACCCGTCGGCGCCGACGATCAGATCGCCGCGCGCGCTCGAGCCGTCGGCAAACGCGAGCGTTACGCCCTCGGCGTCCTCGGTGAAACCGGTGACGCGCTTGTTCAGGCGCACCACGCCCGGATCGAGCGCGCGCGCTTTGTCCAGGAGGATGCCGTGGAAGTCGGCGCGATGCAGTTGCGTGTACGGCGCGCCATGCAGCCGCTCGTGCTCGTCGGAGAGCGCAAAGCGCTGGATCTCCTCACCGGTGTCGTGCAACCGGAACACGTAGGCGCCGGGCCGCACGCCGGCCTGCCGGATCGCCGCCTCCAGTCCGAGATGGCGCAGCGCATGCATCGCATTGGCGCTGATCTGGATGCCGGCGCCGATCTCTTCCAGTTGCTCCGCCTGCTCGTAGACCTCGACGGCGTGCCCGTCCTGCATGAGAAACGATGCGGCGGCCAGCCCGCCGAGGCCGGCGCCTGCGATCAGGATCTTGCGCTGCGTCACGATGCAACCCCAAAGAACGAACGGCCGTCATTCGCAGAATCCCGCACGCGGATCAAGCGGCGGCGGATCGGCGGTTTGGCGTGAAGCGCGGCGATTGCCCTGCCCACCCAAAATGGTCACGCGCGTCGGCGGCGTCGCCACATCGGCGTCACGATTTCACCGCGCGAGCGGCATGCTTCGGATGCGGTGCCACGCAATCGTCACGCTTCGCGCGCGTTCGCGTCTTTGCACGTGAAATCCGGAACGTCGCTGCTCAGGCCGCGTTTGCGAGGCGGGAAGGGCTTTTGTGACCTTGCGACCTGAAGAGGAGTTTTCAATGCGTAAAACGATTTTTGCAGTTTCGCTGCTTGTTGCCGCGGGCATGGCTGCGCCGGCAATGGCGCAACCTTATTGGGGCGGCGGTCCGAATGGTTATCCGCCCGCGGCCGGTGTGGTCGCCGGTGCCGCCGCCGGGACGACCGTCGCGCTCGGCGCCTATAACGGCTGGTGGCCGGAGGCGGGCCTGCCGACGACCACCGCCGGCTCGATAGCGGTCGGCGGCGTTGCCGCGATCGGCGCGCTGGCCATGACCGACGCCGTGTTCAATCCGTGCGCCGGATTCCACGCGCTGTTCGATCTCAGCCACGGTGAGTGCGTCGACGGCCATTATGTCGGCCCGCACGCGCAGCCTGTCGGCTATGCGCCGCCTGTCGTGCACTATCGGCACGTTCGGCACGACCGGCATCATCGCTACTACAGGTAATGGCGGCAGTCGTTCGTCGAGCAAGGCCGGGAGTTGATCCCGGCCTTTGCTTTGTCAGGCCGCGCTCTGCTTGACGTCTTCCGACACCGGGAACAGGCAGGTGATGGTCGTGCCCTGGCCGGGCGTGGATTCGATGCTGACGTTGCCGCCGTGCAGTTCGACGAACGAGCGCACGAGCGAGAGGCCCAGCCCCGGCCCGCGATGCTGCGATCCGCGCGGATCGGTTTCGAACCAGTCGAAGACCTTGTCCCTGCTCTCCGGCGGAATGCCCGGCCCGTGATCGACCACGGTGAACGCGATCGCGCCCGGGCGCCGTTCGGCGATCAGCGTCACCGTCCCGCCGGCCGGCGAGAAGCCGACGGCGTTGGACAGAAGATTGAACAGCACCTGCCGCAGCCGGCGATCGTCGGCGACGATGCTGCCGATATTGGCCTGAGCGCGGATGTCGAGCCGGATATTGCTCTTCACCAGGCGGTCCTGCACGCCTTCGGCCGCCGCTTCCATGGTGGCGCGGATATCGACCTCGCCGAGATTGAGCGTCATCGCCCCGGCATCGATGGTCGCGAGATCGAGGATGTTGTTGATGATCGCCAGCAGTGCGTTGGTCGAGGCGGTGAGGTAGCCGAGATATTCATGCTGCTTCTCGGTCAGCGAGCCGAACGCCTGATCGCCGAGGAAATGCGCGAAGCCGATGATGTTGGTCAGCGGTGAGCGCAGCTCGTACGAGACGTGGTGCACGAAGTCGATCTTGATGGCGTCGGCCGCGACCAGCGCCTCGTTCTTTTCGCGCAGCGCGCGCTCGACATTGACCGTGTCGGTGATGTCCTGGAACGTCGCCATCGTGGCGCCGTCCGGCAGCGGCGTCGTCGTCATGTCGATCATGACGCCGTCGTGCCGCTCGATGCGCGCCACCGTCGGCTCGCGGCTGTCGATGGCGGTCACCGCGCCGCGCAGGTTGCGCCAGACGGCGTTGTCGTCGTGCAGGGCCTGGCACCACGCCGCGACGGCCTCGACATGCGGGTGCTGGTCGAGCGCCTCCGGCGTCAGCTTCCACATGCGCTGGAACGCCGGGTTGTGCAGGCGCACGCGGCCGTCGCTGCCGAACACGGCGACCGCCTCGGCGAGATTGTCCAGCGTCTCGCGCTGCATCTTGATGAGCGCGTCGTGGCGGCGATGCATATCGAGCCGCTCGGTGACGTCGTCATAGAGATAGGTCACACCGCCTTCGGGATTGGGCGCGGTGACGACGCGCAACGTGCGCCCGTCGGGCAGATGCCACATGTGCTCCTGCGGCTCGACGGCGCGATAGGCTTCGTAAAGCTGCTGCTTCCACTGCCGGAAATCCTGCTGCTCGGGCAGCTTGTGATCCGTGCGCAGGCGGTCGAGCAGCGTCGCGTCGCTGGGCGCCTGCTCGAGGAACGCGGGCTGCAGATCGAACAGCAGGCGGAAGGCGGCATTGTGGAAGGTGAGCTTGCGGTCGATATTGAAAATTGCGACGCCGGTCGCGAGCTGATCGAGCACGCGGCGATGCGCTTCGATCATGCGGCCGAGCTCGGCGCGGATCGCCTCCGTTTCGGTGCGGTCGATGGCGATCCCGGCGCTGCCCTCGCCGTTCGGCAAATCGACGACGTCGAAAATGCGGCGCTCGCCTCTGGCGATGGCTGGCAGCCGGCCGGAATAGGTCGCGCCGGCGCCGCGCGCCCGCTCGACTTCCGTGCGACCGGTGCGATCGAGCAGCTCGACCTCGCGCGCCACGGCGTCGCCGGCATCGGTGGCTTCGACGGCGCGGGCATAGGCGGCATTGACGAAGATGAGCCGTCCGTCGGTGTCGCGCGCCCAGACCGGGGTCGGCAGCGCATCCAGCAATCCACGCATCAGCGCGAGATCCGTCCGCAGCCGCTCATGCTGGCCGGTCAATTCGATCAGTTCGCGCTCCATGCCGCTGATATCGCGCAGGCGCAGGATGGCGCTGCCGCCGATCGCGCGACCCTCCGCCTCGACCGGATTGCCGGAGCGCGTCGTGACGTTCATCGTGAAGCCGTGGCCTTCCGACCGCAGTAACTCGACAGCCTGCTCGATCCGCTGCGCTTCGCCCGCATCGAGCCAGGCGCCGAAAGCCAGCACGCGTTGCTGCGTGGCACCGGGGACGATGACGTTGGTGTCGCCGAGGATTTCCGGCACGTCGGCGCCGGCGCTCCAGGCCACGAGCACCTGCGGCTCCGCCAGCAGTAGGGCTTTGAGGCGATCGCGTTCGGCCTGCAAGGCGCCGATCTCGTCGCGGCTGACCAGCGCCGCTTCACCCGCGGAGCGGCGTGTGCGTACCAGCACCATCACCGCAAGAACGCTGAAACAGACAAGTCCCAGAGTCAGCGCGAGCGCGGCGACATTCTGATGATCGGCGGACAGGATGACGCCGCCCAACGTATCGATCAGGCGCGCCGGCTCCGCTCCGGCCGGTGTGCTGGTGCAGTAAAGCGCGACGGTGACGAGTGCTGCGGCGAGTCCGTTTCGACACGGACGTGAACGCAGCCTCCCGTTCGCCGTCCGGATCGTCTCCGGCATCCCAATGGCCCCAGATTTGCGAACGATGTCCGCCACATCGTTTCGCGAATCAGAGGACTTTACCCGCTTCGGGAATCGGGCCGAAAGAGTCCAGACCGTGAACGTGGTTAATCGCTCAAATGAAGAGCGCCGGCTTAAGCCGCGCGCGCCTTCTGCACCATGTGTTCGATGGTGATCTGGCGCAGCACCGCCGAAAACGAACGTTCGGCATGGTCGAGCGCCGGCCGCACCACGGTATTGACGAGCGGCGACGTCAGCGGGGGCTCATCGCCATCCATCGTCGACTCCGCCGCATGCAGGATATCCTCGGCCGTCACATGGTTTTGCGCTCGCGCCAGCGTGTAGCCGCCGTGCGGGCCGCGAATGCCCTTGAGGATGCCATCCCGCACCAGGGCCTGCAGGACAGGCTCGAGGTGCCGGGGCGGCAGGGCATGACGGGAGGCCAGGGCCTTGGCCGATACGGGACGGTCGCCCGCATGGATGGCCACATCCATGACGGCGGCAATGGCGAGAAGGCCCTTTCGGGACACCAGCGACATTTCGCGAATACACCAGACGCACTGTGCGATATACGCGGTAATAGAATAGGTACCCGAATGCGTCTAGCTGAAAACCGGGCTATCGCCGTGATTTCAATCAAGTCCCGGTCGAGCCGAAGCCGCCGCTGCCGCGGGTCGTCGGATCGAGGCTTGGACCTTCGGTCAGCACGGCCCGCTGGACCGGGGCAATGACCATCTGGGCGATGCGCATGCCGCGCTCGAGCAGGACCGGGGCGTCGCCCAGATTGATCAGCAGCACCTGCACTTCGCCGCGGTAATCGCTGTCGATGGTGCCCGGGGAGTTGAGCACGGTCAGGCCCGATTTGACCGCCAGCCCCGACCGCGGCCGCACCTGCGCCTCGAAGCCCGGGGGCAGCGCGATGGCGAGGCCGGTCGGGACCAAAGCGCGGGCGCCCGGCGCCAGCATCAGCGGTGCGCCGGCCGGAAGCGCGGCAAGCAGGTCGAGGCCGGCCGCGTGTTCGGTCTGGTACGAAGGCAACGGCAAGCCGCTCGCGTGCGGCAACCTCTGAACGCGTATCTCGATTTCGTTCATGGCGCCGTTTCCCCCATGGCGGTGGCGATGCGGTCGACCAGCATGCGGGCGACATCCTCCTTCGATTGCGGCGGCCAGGATTCGGTACCCGAGGCCTGCACGAATTGAATGGTGTTCATGTCTCCGCCCATGATGCCGGTCGCGGGCGACACGTCATTGGCCAGGATCCAGTCGCAGCCCTTGCGTGCGAGCTTGTCGCGGGCATTGGCGACGACGTTCTCGGTCTCGGCGGCAAAACCGATGACAAGCGGCGGCCGGCCCGTCTTGCGGTGCGCGACGGTCGACAGGATGTCCGGGTTCTCCGTGAGCGTCAGTTCGGGCGTCGCCGCGCCGGGCTTCTTCTTGATCTTCTGCGCGCCGGTATTGACGACGCGCCAGTCGGCCACCGCGGCGGCGAAGATGGCGACGTCCGTGGGCAGCGCATCCTCGACCGCCTTGAGCATGTCGCGCGCCGATTCCACATGAACGACGGTGACGCCCCGCGGATCGGGGATCGTCACCGGTCCGCTGACGAGCGTGACATGCGCGCCGGCGGCGGCGGCCGCCGCAGCAATCGCGTGTCCCTGTTTTCCTGAGGAACGATTGGCGATGTAGCGCACGGGATCGATCGGCTCGTGTGTCGGCCCGGAGGTGATGAGCACGCGCTTGTCCTTGAGCGGCTGCGCCGTCGGCCTGAGAAGCCGAATGGCCGCCTCGGCGATTTCGGTCGGCTCGCTCATGCGGCCGCGGCCGCGTTCGCCGGCTTCCGCCATTTCGCCTTCGTTCGGTCCAACGACGGTGGCGCCGTCGGCGACGAGCCGTTGCAGGTTGCGTTGCGTCGCCGCGTTCGCCCACATATGCGGGTTCATCGCCGGCGCGAGCAGGATCTTCGCCGACGTGGCGAGCAGGACGGCGGTGGCGAGATCGTCGGCATGGCCATTCGCCATCTTGGCCATGAGGTCGGCGGTCGCCGGCGCGACCACGACGAGATCGGCGTCGCGCGCGAGGCGGATGTGGCCGACGTCGAACTCGCTCTTCGGATCGAACAGGTCGGTGAATACGTGGCCGCCCGCCAATGCACCGGCGGCAAGCGGAGTCACAAACTCGGTCGCGGCCCGGGTCAGGATGCAGCGCAGAGCAACGCCGCGTTCCTTCAGACGGCGGATGAGCTCGAGCGATTTGTAGGCGGCGATGCCGCCGCCGATGATGAGCAGCACGCGCGGCGCGCTTGTCGCGGCGGGCTGCGGCGCCCCCTTCGGGGCGGGTGAGTTGATGAGCTCCGACGCCTCGTGTCCGGCCTCCTCGGCGGCCGCGCCCAGGATGGTCCGGACCTCGTCCTCCATGGAGCGGCCATGGCGGGCGGCGCGCATGCGCAGCAGCTTTTTCAGCCGCTCGTCGAGCTGGCGGACGGTGAGCGAGGCCATCGGAAACCTCCGGACGGCTCTGAGCTTAGCCCTGCTTTGATAGCATTGCAATCAGTGCAATCATGGGGTGTCAGGCCAGCGCCCGCAGCGCCGCCTGCAGATCGTCTGGTGAATGCGGCCCGAGCTCCTGATCGATCGCGTCGTGGGTCGCCGTCCACGCGGGCAGCGCCTTGGCCAGGAGCGCCCGGCCGGCGGCGGTGAGCGACAGCCGGCGGCTGCGGCGGTCTTCCTTGTCGACTGCCACTTTCACGAGCCCACGCCGCTCCAGTGGCTTCAGCGCGGCCGTGAGCGTGGTGCGGTCCATCGCCAGCACGGCCGCGACGTTGCCGAGCGTCGGCGGCTCCGCGCGGTTCAGCGACATGAGCAGGGAGAACTGGCCGCTGGTCACATCGAACGGACGGAACACGTCATCGAAGCGGCGCGCCAGTGCGCGCGCGGCGCGCTGCACGTGCAGGCACAGGCAGCGATCGCGCACCATGAGGGTGACGGCGTGCCCGAGTTCCGCCGTCGCAGGCTTGGCGGCCACAGCGTTTGACATGGACTAATTATGTTGATATCAACGTATTTGTCAAGTTAAGAAGCGGGGATGGCAGTGCGCCGTCCCCAGCAAAACAGACGGGCCCGCGCCGCGGCCGCCCGCGCAGGAACGGGAGACAAGACGATGCAGATTCAGCCCTATCTGTTTTTCGACGGCCGTTGCGACGAGGCGCTCAATTTCTACAAGACCGCGCTTGGCGCCAAGGTCGAGATGCTGATGCGCTTCAAGGAAGCGCCGCCGCAGACGCCCGGCGAGGGCTGCAAAGGTCCGATGCCCGACGGCGAGAAGGTGATGCATGCGTCGTTCAAGGTCGGCGATGCGACGATCATGGCTTCGGACGGCATGGCGCAGGGCAAGCCGGAATTCAAAGGCATCTCGCTGTCCATCACGGCCAAGGACGATGCGGAGGCAAAGCGCTTCTTCGATGCGCTGAGCGATGGCGGCAAGGTGCAGCAGCCGTTGATGAAGACCTTCTTCGCCTCGAGCTTCGGCATGGTGGCCGACAAGTTCGGCGTCGGCTGGATGGTCGTTGCGATGCCGTAAAGCGCGGCGCCATTCGCGCAACGAGTCTTCAATCGAAAGGACGAACGCGATGTCTGGACACACCGCGCTCACGCCGACGAAGACGCTGGCCGAGAACTGCAAGGTCCGCATCCCGAACGAGAGCGCCGAATACCGCCGCGCGCGCACGGCGCTGCTTGCCGAGGAGATCGAGCTGCGCCGTCACATCGAGCGCGTCGCCGAGATGCGGCGCGCGTTGCCGCCGGGCGCTCCGATGAAGGACTATCGCTTCATCGGCGAGAACGGGCCGGTGAGTCTCGAAGGCCTGTTCGGCGACAAGCAGTCGCTCGTCGTCTACAATTACATGTACGGCCCGCAGCGCGAGCGGCCGTGCCCGATGTGCACGTCACTCCTGAGCGCATGGGACGGCGAGGCGCAGGACATCATGCAGCGGACGGTGCTGGCCGTCATCGCTCGCTCGCCGATCGAGCGCCTGGTCGCGTTCAAGAAGGAACGCGGTTGGCGTGCGCTCAAGCTCTATTCCGACCCAAGCCAGGAGTTCAGCCGCGACTTCCATGCCGTCGGCGAGAACGGCGAGGACTGGGCCGGCCTGCACGTGTTCACGCGGCGCGACGGCACGATCCGTCACTTCTGGAGCGGCGAGATGGATTTCTCGACCGCCGATCCCGGCCAGGATCCGCGCGGCGCGCCCGACCTGATGCCGCTGTGGACCGTCCTCGATACGACGCCGGAGGGCCGCGATCCGAAGTGGTACCCCAAGCTCGACTACGGGCGCTGATGACGATCACCATCACCGCCTTCGAGAAATCGCCCGACGGCGGCAAGGGCTTGGCGCGCGACACGCGCGTGCGCTGGGCGCTCGAAGAAGTGGGCGAGCCTTACACGGTTCGCCTGCTTTCCTTCGCCACGATGAAGGAGCCGGCGCATCTGGCGCTTCATCCATTCGGCCAGATTCCGACCTATGAGGAGGGTGATCTCGTCCTGTTCGAGACCGGCGCGATCGTTCTGCACATCGCGCAGCGTCACGCCGGCCTGCTGCCCGACGACGCCAATGCGCGCGCACGCGCGATCGCCTGGATGTTCGCGGCGGTCAACACGGTGGAGCCGCCCATTCTCGATCTCGTCAACGCCAGGCTGTTCGAGCGCGAGAAGCCGTGGGGTGAGGCGCGCCTGCCTCTGGTCGAAGGGCGCGTGCGCGGCCGGCTGAAGCAATTGTCCGCTCGCCTCAAGGATGCCGAATGGCTCGATGGCGCGTTCAGCGCCGGTGACCTGATGATGGCGTCGGTGCTGCTCAGGCTGAGAGCGTCGGGCATCCTGGACGAATTCCCGAACCTTGCCGCCTATGTCGCGCGCGGTGAAGCGCGGCCCGCCTACAAGCGGGCTTTCGCCGCGCAACTGGCGATCAACGCCGGCTGAGAAGCAACGCAACAACGCAGAAAGAGTGGAGGATCGAAATGGCCATTTCCAAGCAGAAGATTTCGCCGTGTCTGTGGTTCGACGGCAAGGCCGAGGAGGCGGCGAATTTCTACGTTTCGATCTTTCCGAATTCGCGCATCGTCGACACCTCACACTATACCGACGTCGGCCAGGAGCAGCACGGGCAGAAGCCCGGCTCGGTCATGACGGTGGCCTTCGAGCTCGAGGGCCAGTCCTTTCTCGGGCTGAACGCCGGGCCGTTGTTCAAATTCAACGAGTCGGTGTCGTTCATCATCTACTGCGAGACGCAGGCCGAGGTCGACCGCTACTGGTCGGCGCTCACCGCCGGCGGCGGCGAGGAAGGCCCGTGCGGCTGGCTCAAGGACAAGTTCGGCCTGTCATGGCAGGTCACGCCGACGAAGCTCCTCGAAATGGTGACCAGCAAGGAGAAGACGAAGGCCGGCCGCGCCATGGGCGCGATGATGAAGATGAAGAAGATCGACATCGCCAAGATCGAGGCGGCTTACGAGGGCCGGGCGTAACCCTTAGCAGAGCGCCTGCCTGCGCACGCGGCGCCTGTCGATGTGCGCTCTCCCCTCGTGGGAGAGGGCACAAATACGGGCGCCGAAGTACAGCTAAATCAGCACCCACGTAATCGTGACGAGCAGCGCCGCGATCACCCACAGCGCCACCGCCGTCGGCCGGTTGCGCCGCGCTTCCGCCGCGCCGATGCGTTCGATCGTGTCCGGCGACAGCACCAGACCGTCGCGCGTGATCTCGTCCATCTGCTCGAGCAGCATGCCCGTGCGCGTGAGCAGGGACGGCACGTCGGCGAGGAAGCGGCCGATTTCGCCGACGCCTTGCGTCGCGCCCTCGAGCATGCCGATCGGCCCGAGGTTGCGCGAAATCCATTCGCGCACGACCGGATCGGACGTCTTCCACATATCGAGCTTCGGATCGAGCGAACGGGCGACGCCCTCGACCACCACCATCGTCTTCTGCAGCAGGATCAGCTCCGGCCGCGTGCGCATGTCGAACAGGCCGGTGACCTCGAACAGCAGCGTCAGCAGCTTGGCCATCGAGATGTCTTCGGCGGTGCGGTTGTGGATCGGCTCGCCGATGGCGCGGATTGCCTGCGCGAAGGCGTCGACCGAATGGTGCCGCGGCACGTAGCCGGCGTCGAAATGCACCTGCGCGACGCGGTGATAGTCGCGGGTGATGAAGCCGAACAGGATCTCGGCGAGGAAGCGCCGCTCCTTCGTGCCGAGCCGGCCCATGATGCCGAAGTCGACGGCGACGAGATGTCCGTCGTCGTCGACGAACAGATTGCCCGGATGCATGTCGGCGTGGAAGAAGCCGTCGCGCAGCGCGTGGCGCAGGAAATTCTGAATGATGCTGCGGCCGAGCGCCGGCAGGTCGAAGCCTTTGGCTTCAAGCGTGGTGCGGTCCTTCAGCGAGGTGCCGTCGATCCATTCCAGCGTCAGCACGTCGCGCGCGGTGCGGTCCCAATCGATGCCGGGCACGCGGAAGTCGGCGTCTTCGCGCGTGTTCTCCGCCATCTCCGACAGCGCCGCCGCTTCGAGGCGGAAATCCATCTCCAGCCGCACCGAGCGATCGAGCGTGTTGACGACTTCGATGAGGCGCAGGCGGCGGCCTTCGACCGAGAAGCGTTCGGCGGTGCGCGCGGCGAAATAGAAGGCGTCGAGATCGACGCGGAAGCGCCGCTCGATGCCGGGCCGCGCGATCTTCACCGCCACGGCCTTGCGCTCGCCCTCCGGCGTGATGATTTCGGCGCGGTGCACCTGCGCGATCGAGGCGGCGGCGACCGAGGGGCCGAAGCTTTCATAGACCGTGGCGAGCGGCTTCTCGAACGCCTTCGCGACGACGGCCTCCGCCTCCTTCTGGCCGAAGGGCGGCATCTTGTCTTGGAGCACTTCGAGGTCGCGGGCGATGTGTGGGCCGACGACGTCCGGGCGCGTGGCGAGGAACTGGCCGAGCTTGACGTAAGTGGGTCCGAGGCGCGTCAGCGCCGCCCCGAGCCGGCTGGTGCCGTCGCCGGCGCCGCGGCGCTCGATCATGCGGCCGAGACTGATCGCCCACACCGCCGCCAGCGGCAGGCCGCGCGTGTCGACCATGCCGAGCACGCCCTCGCGCGCGAACACGAAGCCCGCGCGCGTCAGCCGGACGAGATGGGCCGCGGTCGAGATCACAACTTCCAGCCCGAATGCAGCGCCACGACGCCGCCGGTCATCTGCCGGAAGCTGACTCGGCGGAAGCCGGCTTCACCGATCATGCCCGCGAAAGCCTGCGGCCGCGGGAATTTGCGGATCGACTCGACGAGGTACTGATAGGCCTCGCGGTCGCCGGTCACCGCCTGGCCGACGCGCGGGATCACCTTGAACGAATAGAACTCGTAGAGTGCGTCGAGCCCGGGCAGGTCGACCGAGGAGAATTCCAGGCAAAGAAAGCGGCCGCCGATCTTCAACACGCGGTAGGCCTCGGCGAGCGCGCGGTCGATGCGCGGCACGTTGCGGATGCCGAAGGCAATGGTGACGCAATCGAAGCTTCTGTCGGGATAGGGCAGCTCCTCGGCGTTGCCCTGCTCGAAGGTGACGGCGTGATCGAGGCCGCGCTGCGCGGCGCGCTCGGCGCCGACCGCCAGCATCTCGGCGTTGATGTCGCAGACGGTGACGCGCGTGTTGGGACCGCCGGCCTGCGCCACGCGAAAGGCGACGTCGCCGGTGCCGCCGGCAAGGTCGAGCAGTGCGAAGGCCCGGTCACCCTTGGGCGGGTTTACGGCAGTCAGCAGCGCGTCCTTCCAGGCGCGGTGCAGCCCGCCCGACATCAGGTCGTTCATGAGGTCGTAGCGGCGGGCGACGGAATGGAAGACGTCGTCGACCCGCCCCTGCTTGTCCGCAAGCGGGATGGTCGAATAGCCGAAATGGGTCTCGTCGCGGGGTGTCGCCATGGCCGGATAGTCCTTTGCGGGCAGGACCATAGCGCGGGCCGGGCGGGGAGGCTATGTGTGTTTCCGTGTCCCGGGCGCAGTGCAGCGTGGAGCGAAGCGTAACGGTGCACTGCCGACCCGGGACCGTTACAAAGGCGGAATTCGAACGGTCCCGGATCAGCGTCGCACCACTTCGCTTCGCTACGTGCTGCGCCGCATCCGGGACACGAAGCCTGCCCCGACGGATTGACCATGCCTGAACTCCCCGAAGTCGAAACCGTCCGCCGCGGACTTGCCCCCGCAATGGAGGGCGCGCGCGTCGACAAGGTTGAGGTGCGACATCGCGGTTTGCGCTGGCCGATCGCCAGGGACTTCGAGAAGCGCGTCGAGGGCAAGACGGTCGATGGGCTCGGCCGCCGCGCCAAGTACCTCACCGCCGATCTCTCGTCCGGCGACGTGCTCGTCATGCATCTCGGCATGTCGGGCTCGTTCCGCATCGGCAAGGACGCGAAGCCCGGCGTCTATTATCACGAGAAATCGAAGAGCACGGCGCACGATCACGTCGTCTTCCATATGTCGAATGGCCAGACGATCACCTACAACGATCCGCGCCGCTTCGGCTCGATGAAGCTGGTGCCGCGCTCGAACATCGATCAGGAGCCGCTACTGCGCGGCCTCGGCCCCGAGCCGCTCGGCAACGCATTCGACGCGGCGATGCTGGCGCAGGCCTGCGCCGGCAAGAAGACATCGCTCAAGGCGGCGCTACTCGATCAGCGCGTGGTCGCGGGGCTCGGCAACATCTATGTCTGCGAAGCGCTGTTCCGCGCGCGGCTGTCGCCAAAGCGGCGCGCCTCGACCATCGCCGACCGCGCTGGCCGCCCGAACGAGCGCGCCGAGGTGCTGGTCACAGCCGTCAAGGCGGTGCTCAACGATGCCATCAAGGCCGGGGGCTCGTCGCTGCGCGACCATCGCCGCACCGACGGCTCGCTCGGCGATTTCCAGCATACCTTCCTGGTCTACGACCGCGAGGGCAAACCCTGTCCCGCCGGCTGCAAGGGCACGGTGAAGCGCATCGTGCAAGCCGGGCGCTCGACGTTCTATTGCCCGTCGTGTCAGAAATAGCCGTCACTCCGAGAGGGAACGCATGGCGTACGAAAACATCATCGTCGAGAGCAAAGGCCGCGTCGGCGTCATCCGCCTTAATCGGCCGAACGCGCTCAACGCGCTCAACCGCGCGCTGATCGCCGAACTGACGCAAGCGGTCGCGGCCTTCGAAGCCGACGCCAACATCGGCTGCATGCTGGTCACCGGCAATGAGAAGGCCTTTGCCGCCGGCGCCGACATCAAGGAGATGGCGGACAAGACCTTCATGGATGTCTACGGCGGCGATTTCTGCGCCGACTGGGATTGCCTCGCGCGCACGCGCAAACCGGTGGTCGCCGCGGTTGCCGGCTTCGCGCTCGGCGGCGGCTGCGAGCTGGCCATGCAGTGCGACCTCATCATCGCCGCCGACACGGCGAAGTTCGGTCAGCCGGAGATCAAGCTCGGCGTCATTCCCGGCATCGGCGGCACGCAGCGGCTCACCCGCGCCGTCGGCAAGGCCAAGGCGATGGATCTCATCCTCACCAGCCGCATGATGGACGCGGCGGAAGCCGAGCGCGCCGGCCTTGTCGCACGCGTGGTGCCTGCGGCGAGCCTGACGGACGAGTCGATGAAGGTCGCGGAGACCATCGCCGGCATGTCGCTGCCGTCGGTGATGGCCGGCAAGGAAGCGGTCAACGCGGCGCAGGAGTCGTCACTCGCCGAAGGCGTGCGCTTCGAGCGGCGCATCTTCCATTCGCTGTTCGCGACCGAGGATCAGAAGGAAGGCATGACGGCCTTCGTCGAGAAGCGCAAGCCGGACTGGAAGCAGCGATAGCTACTTCCGCACGCAAATAATACGCACAACCGCGTCCTTCGCGTCGCCGGATGCAGCCTTTGGCGTGACGCCCTGCGCGGTCAGGAAATCGCGGATGGCCGCGCTACCGACGAGCCGCACAGGCGCGAGCGTCGGCTCGTTGCTGGCCACCACAGTGTTGCGCATCTCGGCGATGCCGGCGAAGTGACCCTGCGCATCGACGGCGGCGGCGCCGGCGAAGCCGGCCATCGGCGCCGGCTGACGCAATTCGATGCCGCGCGTCGGCGTCAGCCGCGCCTTCACCTCCGTCAACGCGGCGCGGCCGTTCTGCTCGCGCGGATCGGGAATGCCGATCAGCTGGGCGTCGCCGGCCTGCGCATCGGCGGTCAGCGCCACCGGGTGGAGGTCGCGCCGGCCATAGACGCGCAACAGCGCCAGTCCGTGCGCCTTGTCATCGGCGATGCGCTCGGCATTGCCGAGGCCCGATACGAGCAGCACCTGGCAGTTGTCCACGATTCCTGCAGCGGTGACGATGTGGCCGCGCGCCGAAACGACGACGCCGGTGCCGTAATCGACGGTCTTGGCCGGCGCGGCGAACGGCGCGCTGCGGCTGGGGAATGGCGTGAAGGCGCT
This sequence comes from Pseudolabrys sp., assembly GCF_035943735.1. Classification (GTDB taxonomy): domain Bacteria; phylum Pseudomonadota; class Alphaproteobacteria; order Rhizobiales; family Xanthobacteraceae; genus Pseudolabrys. The sequence continues at coordinate 36,795 of NZ_DASZBV010000008.1, read as the reverse complement.
CGCCATCGCCACCACCACCGGCGCGACGATCGTTTCCATCGCCTGGTCATAGCTCATGGTGAAGCCGCGTACTTCGCCGTCGCGCATCTTGGCGCGGACGGTGAAGTTCTTCAGCCCCTGCAGGCCGCCGATGACGAAGCCGTCGTCGTGCAGCGCGCTGTATTCGACACGCCGGCTCGCCGGCTCGTGCTTCATCGTCTCGAACAGCGCCGCGAGTTTCAAATCCGGCCGCTTGATGCGGAAGGTCTCGACCCGCACCTCGCCGTGCTTCGACGACCAGCGCGTGCCCTGCGCGGTGTCGTGCGCCTGCGGCGCCAGCTTCGCCGGCAGGCCGATGCGAACGCCGGTTGCCGGATCGGTGACGACGGTCCAGCCGAAGGCATCGTCGTGATATTTTGCCGCGGCGATCAGGCGCGCGCGCTCGTCGGCGGTGAGCACGCCGGTGATCTTGGCCTTGATGCGCTTCTGGAAGTTCTTGACGGCGGTGAGCATCGGGTCGTCCGACCCGGTCGCGCCGGTGTAGTCGCCGGCCCACAGCAGCGAGGCCTGGAGCTTCAGCCGCTCACCGGCGGCGATGCCGGCGAAGACGTCGTTGTCCTTCGTGACGGGCGCCGGCTTCATTTCGGGTTTCGGCGGCGGCAGTGACGCGAGTTTGGGCGCTGCCGCAGCCGGCACGGCCGCCGGCCTCTGCGGAGCGACTTTCGGCAGCGGGATCGCCGCGGTCGTTTCGGCTGGCGCTGCACTGGCCGCCCGCGGTGCGGCCGGCGGCAGCGGCACCGCCGCCGCATGCGCGCGCTGCGGCTTGGGATGGGCCGGCGCGGCTGCCGCTTCCGGCGGCAGCGGATAGGGCGCATCGGCGGCGAGATCGCGTGCCAAAGCGCCGCCACTGGCAAGCAGCAAGGCCGCCGCCATCAGTCCCGGACCACATCGCTTGGCCATTAACGCCGCCCTAACCATGTCCAGACCCCTGACATTAGCCGAGCCCCGGGGGCGGGCAAGGCGTCCGGCGGGCGGCCTGGAAACGCGGTGAACGGGGTCCGGGGCTGGCAGGGCGCGGTCCGCCGCCCTAGGTTGGCCCCCATGCTCGACCCTTCCGAACTCGAACGCTACGCCCGCCACATCGTGCTGCGCGACGTCGGCGGCCCCGGCCAGGCCAAGCTGAAAGCAGCGCGCGTCCTTGTGGTAGGCGCGGGTGGGCTCGGGGCGCCGGTGCTGATGTATCTCGCCGCCGCCGGCGTCGGCACCCTGGGCATCGTCGATGACGACGTTGTCTCGCTGTCCAACCTGCAGCGGCAGGTGATCTTCGGCACCAGCGACATCGGCGCGCCGAAGGCGGCGCGCGCCGGCGAGGCGGTGACGCGGCTCAATCCGCATGTCGCGGTCGAGACCCACGGTGTGCGGCTCGATGCGCGCAACGCGCTCGACCTCATCGCGCGCTACGACATCGTCGTCGACGGCTCGGATAATTTCGCTACGCGCTATCTCGTGTCCGACGCCTGCTATTTTGGAAGGAAGCCGCTGATCACCGCAGCGCTCGGCACCTTCGACGGCTCGCTGACGACGATCCGCGCGCACGAACGCCAATCCGATGGCACGCCGAACCCGACCTATCGTTGCCTGTTCCCCGAACCGCCGCCGCCGGGTTCGATCCCCGCTTGCGCCGAAGCCGGTGTGCTCGGTGCGCTGCCGGGCGTGCTCGGCTCGCTGATGGCGCTCGAGGTGATCCGCGAGATCGTCGGCTTCGGCGAGAACCTCGTCGGCCGGCTGCTGATGATCGATGCGCGCTCGATGCGCTTCGAGACGCTGAGCTATGCGTGGGACCCGGGAAATCCGTTGTCGGGCGAGAAGCCGACGATCAAGGATTTGTCGATTTACAAGTAGCCGCGGGTGGCCGTCGTGCGGCCAACGGGTCCGCGTGAAGCGGGGTCGGACAAGGGTCCGACGGGCATCCAATAATCACCGAAAGGCCAGCATTTGCTGGATCGTCCGCCTTCGCGGACGAGGGTGGCTACGCGTGAGGCGCCGTTACAGCGTCGCCAGGCCCGCCGTATCTTTCGCGTTAGTGGCATTGACATCAAATAATATTGGTGATAGTCAAACTAACATGAAAAAGAAGAAGCGCCATTACGTGATGACCGCCCGCTCGGCCAAGGCCGAGGCGACCCGGGAACGCATCTGCGAAAGCGTGATGCACCTCTATCGCGAGCGGCCGATCGACGAATTCACGCTGGACGAAGTCGCCCAACGCGCCGGCACCACGGTGCAGACGGTGCTGCGGGCGTTCAAGAGCAAGGACAATTTGATCATCGAGGCGCTCGACCACTTCACCAAGAAGGACTCGCCTTTCGTCGCCGACCGGCCGGGCGGCTTCGCGCCGTCGCCGCCGGGTGACGTCGTCGCGGCGGTGAAATCGATCTTCGATATCTACGAGACGATCGGCGATCTGGTCGTCCGCAACCTCGCCAATGAGGACAAGAACCCGGCGCTCAAGCCGCTGCTCGATCAGGGGCGCGCCAACCACCATGTTTGGATCAAAAGCGTGTTCGCGCCCCAACTCAAGGCACGCCAAGGCGCCGCGCGAGCGCAACTGTTCAATTGCCTGGCGGTGGCGACCGACGTTTACGCCTGGAAAATCCTGCGCCGCGACTTGGGCCTTTCGCGATCGGCGACGCAAGCCGCCGCCATAGAAATGATCACGGCAGTGACACTTACGGAGAATTCCGATGGCACGTTATCTGTGGTTGAACTGGTCGGGCGGCGGTAATCTGCCGCCTAGCCTCGGCATCGCCCGCGCGCTCACCGAGCGCGGTCACACCGTCACGTTTGCCGGCCGCCCGGAAATGGTGCCGCGCGTGGAAGCTGCCGGCTTTCCGACGATCGAATTCAAGCAGGCCTATGCGCAAGTCGACCGCTACCCTCAAGGTAGCCCGATGACCAAAGCCGCCTGCTATCTGACCTCAGCGGCGGTCAGCCATGAGGCAAGAGCGATCGTTGCCGCCGAAGCACCCGATGTCGTCATTATCGATGCCATGTTTCCTGCTGCCTTGGTAGAGGCACCGACGTTTAGCCTGCCGACAGCCATCGCCTGCCACACCTTCGTCTTCCGTCAGCTCGACCGCTGGCGCCAGATAATCGCGCGCCTCGACGGCATGCGGCAACAGGCAGGCTTAGGCAGCCTGCCACCACTTGATGTGCTGTGGCGCGCGGCCGACCGTATAGTTGTGACCGCCGCGGCATCTTTCGATGCCGCTCCTGAGGCCGGTTGGGACAGCGTGCGCCATGTCGGTCCGGTACTGGAAGACGAGAAAGTCGCCGTTCCCACGCCGCTACCTTGGACTGCCGACGATCCAACGCCTCTGGTGCTGATCAGTTTCAGCACCGGATTCGAGCAGCGCGCGCCGGATAAGTTTCAACGTTGCCTCGACGCGCTCCGCGGCCTGCCGGTGCATGTGGTAGTCACAACGGGCGGCATCGTCGCGACTGATGAATTGAAAGCGCCGGCCAATGCCTGCGTCCTCAACTACGCCGCCCATGACCCCATCCTGCAACACGCAGCCTTGGCGGTGACCCATGGCGGCCACGGCACGGCGATGCGTGCGCTGCGCCACGGCGTGCCGATGATTGTCCTGCCTGGCCTTGCACACGATCAGCCGTGTATTGCCGAAACCATGCAAGAATGGGGGGTTGGCCGGGCCCTACCGGGCGACGCTGACGTCGCCACCATCCGCACCGCAGCGCAGGAAATTCTGTCAAATCCATCGTACCGCAAACGTGCCTTGCAGCGCGCGACCGCGCTCAGGGGCGACGATGGCGCGGTGGTCGCAGCCCACGAATTCGAGGAACTTGCCGCACCAGCCCCTGTGCCTGCCTACGGGAGCGTAAGATGAGCTGGGTCAATCTGCTCGGCTATGCAGCTTCTATCGCCGTACTCGCCACATTCTGCATGAACGGCATGATCTCGCTGCGTCTTGTGGCCTTACTCAGCAATGTTCTTTTCGCAACGTATGCGCTGTGCGCGCACATCACCCCTGTTCTGATTCTGCACGCGGTTCTGTTGCCGGTGAATTTGATTAGGCTTGTTCAGAGCCGAGTCCATCTGCGATTATAAGTTCAGCGCTCGGTACGAGGCCAATCACAACATACTCGGCAGCACGCGATCCGGCGGCCGGTGGCCGTCCATGAAGGTGCGGATGTTGATGATCACCTTCTCGCCCATGTCAGTACGGCCTTCGAGGGTCGCCGAGCCCATGTGCGGCAGCAGCAAAACTTTGCCGGCACGCGCGAGCTTCACGAGCTTCGGATTGACCGCCGGCTCGTGCTCGAACACGTCGAGGCCGGCGCCGGCGATCTCATCCGCCTCCAGCATGCGCGCGAGCGCGTTCTCGTCGATCACCTCGCCGCGCGACGTGTTCACGATGTAGGTCTGCGGCCGCAACAGCTTCAGGCGGCGCGCCGAGAGCAGGTGATAGGTCGCCGGCGTGTGCGGACAGTTCACCGAGATGATGTCCATGCGGGCGAGCATCTGATCGAGACTCTCCCAGTAGGTCGCGTCGAGCTCTTCCTCGATCTTCGGCGCGACCTTGCGGCGGTTATGATAGTGGATCTGCAGGCCGAAGGCGCGGGCGCGGCGCGCCACCGCCTGGCCGATGCGGCCCATGCCGATGATGCCGAGGCGCTTGCCCCAGATGCGGTGGCCGAGCATCCAGGTCGGCGACCAGCCGGCCCAATCCTTGTCGCCGATCAGGACGCCGGCGCCTTCGACCAGTCGGCGCGGCACGGCGAGGATCAGCGCCATGGTCATGTCGGCGGTGTCCTCGGTCAGCACGCCGGGCGTGTTGGTGACGGTGATGCCGCGCTGCACGGCGCTGGCGACGTCGATGTTGTCGACGCCGTTGCCGAAATTGGCGATGAGCTTCAACTGCTCGCCCGCTTTGCTGAGCACCGACGCGTCGATCTCGTCGGTCACCGTCGGCACCAGAACGTCGGCGGTCTTCACCGCCTCCGCCAATTGCGCCGCGCTCATCGGCTTGTCGTCGACATTGAGCCGCGCGTCGAACAATTCGCGCATGCGCAGCTCGACGCTGTCGGGCAGCTTGCGCGTGACGACGACCAGCGGCTTCTTGCTCTTGGCCATGATGCCTCAATCATGAGCTATCGGCGCAATGCTACCACCGAATGCGGACGCCGATTCAGTCCTCATTAACCCTCGTCGCCCACACTGCTTTTCAGCACCGCAAGCACGAAATTCCGCCTTTCCCTATCAGATGGCCGTGACAACACAAAGCGCCCGCGCAATCATCGCCGGCCTCGTTACGGCCATTGTCCTGGCCGTCGCCCCGGTCGCGGTGCGCGCCGCCGGCGACATGGGCGTCGGCTCGGTCAGCGGGCTGCCGATCCCGCGCTTCGTCAGCCTCAAATCCGATCGCGTCAATGTGCGCGGCGGGCCGAACAAGGACCAGGACGTGCGCTGGGTCTATACCCGCGTCGGCATGCCGGTGGAGATCACCGCGGAGTACGAGAACTGGCGCCGCATCCGCGATTGGGAAGGCGCCGAAGGCTGGGTCTATCACTCGCTTTTGTCGGGCAAGCGCACCGCTATCGTCGTGCCGCGGCTCAACTCGGAACTGGTTCCTCTCTACGAGAGCGCGGACAAGACCTCGGCCGTCGTCGCGCGCCTGCAGTCCGGCGTGCTCGGCGCGCTCAAGTCGTGCGACGGGCAGTGGTGCCAGTTCAGCGGCAAAGGCTTCAGCGGCTACATCCGCCAGGATCGGCTCTACGGCGCCTATCCGAACGAGAAGGTGGACTGATATCCGTCAAGCAAAAGGCCGGGCAAAAGCCCGGCCGCCGCAGCTGACGAAAATCGCTGAAATTCAGTCTTTCTTGCGCAGCCGCACGACGACGTCGACGCGCGCCACCTCGTAGCCCTCCGGCGGCGCCGGGGTCCGGCCGACGACCACCTCGGCATTCGGGATATCGAGGACCTCGTCAGAACCCTCGATGAAGAAGTGGTGGTGCGTCGACACGTTGGTGTCGAAATAGGCCTTCGAGCCGTCGACGGCGATCTGCCGCAGCAGGCCGACTTCGGTGAACTGGTGCAGCGTGTTGTAGATCGTCGCCAGCGACACCGGCACTTTCGCGCGCGTCGCCTCCTCGTAGAGCACTTCCGCGGTCAGGTGGCGGTCGCCCTTGCCGAACAGGATCCAGCCGAGCGCCATGCGCTGCCGGGTCGGCCGCAAGCCGACCTGACGCAGCATGGCTTTCACATCGTGCCACGGGCAGCCGGTAAGATCGGTGTGGCTCGCGGGAGCCGTCGCAACCGGAAGCCGGAAATTACGGAGCGGGTTCATTATTTACGCCCAAAAGCCGGTCTCCGAAGGGCCGGCCGAAAAACTGTTTCATCTGCAACATATACGATCCGGACCTGCAGATGCAACTCCGTCGCACCAGCGGTTCCGCCAGTCATTTCGCTGCTTTTTGTCGCGGCACGTTGTCCGAAACCACCTTTCGGCGGCACCTTTGCCCGCCGATTTCGGTGTGTTACGAGTTGGCCGATGGGGCTGGGCTTTCGGTCCCGAGCGGGAACCCATGGCCTATGACTGAGCGGCGACACAGTTTCGAATACGAGGACTTGCTGGCTTGCGGCCGCGGTGAACTTTTCGGCCCCGGCAACGCCCAGTTGCCGTTGCCGCCCATGCTGATGTTCGACCGCATTTCCGAGATTTCCGAGCAGGGCGGCGAGCACGGCAAGGGCATGGTCCGCGCCGAACTCGACGTGAAGTCGGACCTCTGGTTCTTCGCCTGCCATTTCAAGGGCGATCCGGTGATGCCGGGCTGCCTCGGCCTGGACGCGCTCTGGCAGATGGTCGGCTTCTTCCTCGGCTGGCTTGGCGCGCCGGGCAAGGGCCGCGCGCTGGGTCTCGGGGAACTCAAATTCTCCGGCCAGGTCCTGCCGACGGTGAAGAAGGTCATCTACGGCGTCGACTTCAAGCGCGTGATGCGCTCGAAGCTCGTGCTGGGCATCGCCGACGGCTGGCTCTCGGCCGACGGCACCGTAATTTACCGCGCCAGCGACCTGAAGGTCGGCCTGTTCAAGCAAGATGAAGCCTTGTCGCCGGCCGGCGGTTGATCGGCGGCTCAGCGGTCATGAATCGGGGTCTTGCGAAAGTGCCGTCGCGGGTCAATCTGTTCCCGGGCGGCAAAAGGCAAACTCCGGCAGCGATAAGGGTCTAATGGCATGCGACGCGTCGTCGTCACCGGCATGGGCATCGTCTCATCGATCGGCAACAATACGCAGGAAGTCCTGGCGAGCCTCCGCGAGGCGAAATCCGGCATCTCCCGCGCCGACAAATACGCCGAGCTCGGCTTCCGCTGCCAGGTGCACGGCATGCCGCAGATCGACGCCGAAACCATGATCGATCGCCGCGCCATGCGCTTCCTTGGCCGCGGCGCCGCCTGGAACCACATCGCCATGGAACAGGCGATCCGCGATTCCGGCGTCGAGGAGACCGACATCTCCAATCCGCGCACCGGCATCATCATGGGCTCGGGCGGTCCGACCACCTCGACCATCGTCGATGCCGCCGACATCACCCGCAAGAACTCGAGCCCGAAGCGGATCGGCCCGTTCGCGGTGCCGAAGGCGATGTCCTCCACCGCCTCGGCGACCCTCGCCACCTGGTTCAAGATCAAGGGCGTGAACTACTCGATCGCCTCGGCCTGCGCGACGTCGAACCACTGCATCGGCAACGCCGCCGAAATGATCCAGTGGGGCAAGCAGGACGTGATGTTCGCCGGCGGCTGCGAAGACGTCGACTGGACCATGTCCAACCTGTTCGACGCCATGGGCGCGATGTCGTCGAAGTACAACGACACGCCGCAGACCGCCTCGCGCGCCTACGACAAGGACCGCGACGGCTTCGTCATCGCCGGCGGCGCTGGGGTCCTCGTGCTCGAAGAGCTCGAGCACGCCAAGGCGCGCGGCGCGAAGATCTACGCCGAGATCGCCGGTTACGGCGCGACCTCCGACGGCTACGACATGGTCGCGCCGTCGGGCGAGGGCGCGCAGCGCTGCATGAAGATGGCGCTCGATAGCTGCAAGGCGCCGATCGACTACATCAACCCGCACGCCACCGCGACGCCGGTCGGCGACGCCAAGGAAATCGAGGCGATCCGCGCCGTGTTTGGCGACAAGTGCCCGCCGATCTCCGCGACCAAATCTTTGTCAGGCCATTCGCTCGGCGCCGCCGGCGTGCAGGAAGCGATCTACTCGCTCTTGATGATGAACAACGGCTTCATCTGCGAGAGCGCCAACATCAGGAACCTCGACCCTGCCTTCGAGGACATGCCGATCGTGCGCGAGCGCCGCGACGACGTGAAGATCGGCGCCGTACTATCGAACTCGTTCGGCTTCGGCGGCACCAACGCGTCGCTGGTGCTCAAGCGGCTGGATGCTTAGCCGATACGGGGCCTGCCAACGGCGTCATGGCCGGGCTCGTCCCGGCCATCCACGTCTTTGCAGCGTCGGACCAAAGGAAGACGTGGATGCCCGGCACAAGGCCGGGCATGACGAACGAGAGGCTTGAACCATGCCGGGGCTGATGCAGGGCAAACGCGGGTTGGTGATGGGTGTCGCCAACGATCATTCGATCGCTTGGGGAATTGCGAAGACACTCGCGGCGCACGGCGCCGAGCTCGCCTTCACCTATCAGGGCGATGCGCTGGCCAAGCGCGTGAAGCCGCTCGCGGAGTCTATCGGCTCGCAATTCGTCATGCCGTGCGACGTCGAGGATATTGCCTCGGTCGACGCGGTGTTCGACGGGATCAAGCAGCGCTGGGGCACGATGGACTTCCTCGTGCACGCGGTGGCCTTCTCCGACAAGAACGAACTGAAGGGCCGCTACGCCGATTCCACGCGCGAGAACTTCGTGCGCACGATGGTGATCTCCTGCTACGCCTTCACCGAAGCGGCCAGGCGCGCCGCGGCGCTGATGCCGAACGGCGGCGCGATGGTGACGCTCACCTACAATGGCGGCGACCGCGCCATGCCCAACTACAACGTCATGGGCGTCGCCAAGGCGGGGCTGGAAGCGTCGGTGCGTTATCTGGCGGTCGACTTCGGCCACCAGAAGATCCGCGTCAACGCCATCTCCGCCGGGCCGATCCGCACGCTCGCCGGCGCCGGCATCGGCGACGCGCGCTACATGTTCGCGTTCCAGCAGAAATATTCGCCGCTCGGCCGCGGCGTGAGTTTGGAGGATCTCGGCGGTGCCGGGCTTTACCTGTGCTCCGATCTGTCGACCGGCGTCACCGGCGAAATTCATTTCGTCGATAGTGGCTACAACGTCATCGCCATGCCGCAGCCCGAGGCGCTGAAGGCCGCCGGCGGGCAGGTGGAGAGCGGGCAGTGACTTCTTACTTACCCTCCCCAGAAGGGGGAGGGTAAACAAAAACGGCCGGGTTTCCCCCGGCCGTCTTATTTCAGCGCTGTGTAAATCTTACGCCGCCTTCTGTGTTCCGGCGCCGACCAGATCGAAGCGGTCGGCGTTCATCACCTTGGTCCATGCGGCGACGAAGTCCTTCACGAACTTGTCCTGCGAGTCGGCGCAGGCATAGACCTCGGCGAAGGCGCGCAACTGCGAGTGCGAGCCGAAGATCAGGTCGACGCGCGTCGCGGTCCATTTCAGATCCTTGGTCTTGCGATCGCGGCCCTCGTAGGTGCCGTCCTTGGCCGGCACCCATTCGTTGGCCATGGTGAGCAGGTTGACGAAGAAGTCGTTCGTCAGTTGCCCGACGCGCCGGGTGAGGACGCCGTGCTTGGCGCCGTTCGCATTGGCGCCGAGCACGCGCAGGCCGCCGATGAGCACGGTCATTTCCGGCCCGGTCAGCGTCAGCAACTGCGCGCGGTCCACCATCGCCTCTTCAGGCTGCATGAACTGCCGCTTGCCCGAGATGTAGTTGCGGAACGCGTCGGCGCGCGGCTCGAGCGGCGCGAACGACTCGACGTCGGTCTGGTCTTGCGACGCGTCGGTGCGGCCCGGCGCGAACGGCACCGTTACGCTGGTGCCGGCGTCCTTCGCCGCCTTCTCGATCGCGGCACAGCCGCCGAGAACGATGAGGTCGGCGAGCGACACCTTCTTGCCGAAGCCTTTCTGGATTTCTTCGAGCTTGGCCAGCACCGTCTTGAGCTGCGCCGGCTCGTTCACCTCCCAGTCCTTCTGGGGGCTGAGACGGATGCGTGCGCCATTGGCGCCGCCGCGCTTGTCGGAGCCACGGAAGGTCGAGGCCGAGGCCCACGCCGTCGAGACAAGCTGCGGCACCGTGAGGCCCGAAGCGAGGATCTTCGCCTTCAGCGCCGCGATGTCCGTGTCGTCGATCAGCTTGTGATCCACGGCGGGGACCGGGTCCTGCCAGATCAGCACTTCCTTCGGCACCAGCGGGCCGAGATAGCGGACGCGCGGACCCATGTCGCGGTGCGTGAGCTTGAACCAGGCGCGGGCGAAGGCGTCCGCGAATTCGTCCAGATTCGCCAGGAAGCGCCGCGAGATCTTCTCGTAGATCGGATCGAAGCGCAGCGACAGGTCGGTGGTGAGCATGGTCGGCACATGCTTCTTTGACTTGTCGTGCGCATCCGGCGTGATGGTGCCGGCGTTCTTCGCCTGCCACTGATAGGCCCCGGCCGGGCTCTTGGTCAGCTCCCATTCGTATTTGAACAGGGTCTCGAAGAAGTTGTTGTCCCAGGTCGTCGGCGTCTGGGTCCAGGTGACTTCGAGGCCGCTGCCGATCGCGTCACCGCCGATGCCGCTGCCGAACTTGCTCTTCCAGCCGAGGCCCTGATCCTCGAGCGCCGCCGCTTCCGGCGCCGGACCGACCAGCGACGGATCGCCGGCACCATGGGTCTTGCCGAAGGTGTGGCCGCCGGCAATCAGCGCCACGGTTTCCTCGTCGTTCATCGCCATGCGGAAGAACGTCTCGCGGATGTCCTTGGCCGCCGCGAGGGGGTCCGGCTTGCCGTTGGGACCTTCCGGGTTGACGTAGATGAGGCCCATCTGCACCGCGGCGAGCGGCTCGGCGAGCTGTCGTTCGCCGCTGTAGCGTTCGTCACCCAGCCACGAGCCTTCGGGACCCCAGTACAGCTCTTCCGGTTCCCATACGTCCTTGCGGCCGCCGGCGAAGCCGAACGTCTTGAAGCCCATCGATTCGAGCGCGGCGTTGCCGGCCAGCACCATCAGGTCGGCCCACGAGATCTTGCGGCCATATTTCTGCTTGATCGGCCACAGCAGGCGGCGCGCCCTGTCGAGCAGCACGTTGTCCGGCCACGAGTTCAGCGGCGCGAAGCGCTGCTGTCCGGCGCCGGCGCCGCCGCGGCCGTCGGTGATGCGGTAGGTGCCCGCGCTGTGCCACGCCAGGCGGATCATCAGGCCGCCGTAATGGCCGAAGTCCGCCGGCCACCACGCCTGCGAATCCGTCATCAGCGCCTTCAGGTCTTTCATCACCGCGTCGAGATCGAGGGTCGCGAACTCCTTGGCGTAGTCGAAGTCCTTGTCCATCGGATCGGACAGCGACGAGTTCCGATGAAGCATTTCCAGACTCAGCGCGTCGGGCCACCACTCGCGGTTCGTGTGTCCGCGCTTGCCGCCTGTGAACGGGCATTTGCCCTCGTCGGTCTTTGCATCCATGGATCGGTTCCTCCGCTGAATCCTGCACGCGCCAAAAGCCGGCAATCGCCGCGACTGTGGCGCGGCCCTGCGGCGCTTATATGAAGCGCTGTCGATCAGGTCCAATCGTATTGATTGGATTACGCGATAAGGTTAGCTTATCGCAGGCATAAACACATGATTACCCTGCGTCAGTTGCGTTATCTCACCGCGCTTGCGCGCAATCGTCACTTCGGCAAGGCCGCCGAGGAATGCGCGGTCACCCAGCCGGCGCTGTCGATGCAGATCCGCGAGCTCGAGCGCGAGCTGGGCGCCGATCTGGTCGAGCGCCGGCCGGGCGAGATCGCCGTCACCGAGATCGGTCTGGAAGTGGCGCGGCGCGCCGAGCGCATCCTCGCCGCCACGCGCGACCTCGTCGATTTCGCCCGCCACCGCGACGTGCTGTCCGGACCGCTGAAGCTCGGCATCATCCCGACCTTGGCGCCGTATCTGTTGCCGCGCGTGCTGCCGCTGCTGCAGCGGCGCTATCCGGCGCTGCGCCTCGACGTACGCGAGACGCAGACGCAAGTGCTGGTCGACGAGCTCGTCGCCGGCACGCTCGACTGTCTGTTGCTGGCGCTGCCGATCGAAGCCCACGACGCCGAGACGCAACCATTGTTCGACGACCGCTTCCTGCTCGCCGCGCCGGCGGCCGAGCCGCTGCCGAAGCGGCGGCTGACCATCGGCGACGTCGACCAGCGCCGGTTGATCCTGCTCGAGGAAGGTCACTGCCTGCGCGATCAGGCGCTCGCGTTCTGCGCCACCAAGCGGCGCGACGCCGCGGCCGGATTGGGCGCCACGTCGCTTACCACGGTGATGCAGATGGTGGCGAACGGCTACGGCGTCACGCTGGTGCCGGAGATTGCCGCCGACGTCGAGGTGCGCGATGGGCGCGTGAAGCTCACGCGCTTCGCCGCGCCCGAGCCCGGCCGCGTCATCGGGCTGGCGTTCCGCCGCACCTCGCCGCGCAGGGAGGATTTCGACGCGCTCGGCGAAATCGTCACGCAGGCGGTGCGCGCAAAATAAAAAGGGCGGCCCGAGGGCCGCCCTTTTGCATTCGATAGCGTGAGGCTTACTCCGCCGCGCCTTCGGCCGGCTGCGACTCGCGGTCGCCCTTCTGCTTGCCTTCGAGGTCCTCGCCGGTCGTCTGATCGACCGCCTTCATCGACAGGCGCACCTTGCCGCGCTCGTCCATGCCGAGCAGCTTGACCTTGACCTTGTCGCCTTCCTTGACGACGTCGGAGGTCTTCTGCACGCGATGGGCCGCGAGCTGCGAGATGTGCACGAGGCCGTCCTTGGCGCCGAAGAAGTTCACGAAGGCGCCGAAGTCCATCACCTTGACGACCGTGCCTTCGTAGATGTGGCCGACTTCCGGATCGGAGGCGATCGACTTGATCCAGTTGATCGCCGCCTTGATCGAGTCGCCCGAAGCGGAGGCGACCTTCACCGAGCCGTCGTCCTCGATGTTGATCTTGGCGCCGGTCTTCTCGACGATCTCGCGGATCACCTTGCCGCCGGTGCCGATCACTTCACGGATCTTGTCGGTCGGGATCTTGAACATCTCGATGCGCGGCGCGTGCTCGCCGAGCTCGGCGCGGGCCGCGGTCAGGGCCGTGGCCATCTCGCCGAGGATGTGCAGACGGCCGTCCTTCGCCTGGCCGAGGGCGACCTTCATGATCTCCTCGGTGATGCCGGCGATCTTGATGTCCATCTGCAGCGAGGTGATGCCGCCATCGGTGCCTGCCACCTTGAAGTCCATGTCGCCGAGATGGTCCTCGTCACCGAGGATGTCGGACAGCACGGCGTAACGCTTGTCCTCGAGGATGAGGCCCATGGCGATGCCGGCGGTCGGCCGCTTGAGCGGCACGCCAGCGTCCATCAGCGCCAGCGAAGCGCCGCAGACGGAGGCCATCGACGACGAGCCGTTCGACTCGGTGATCTCCGACACCACGCGAATGGTGTAGGGGAACTCCTCCTTCGACGGCAGCACCGGATGGATCGCGCGCCAGGCGAGCTTGCCGTGGCCGATCTCGCGGCGCTTGGTGCCGCCGAGGCGGCCCGTCTCACCGACCGAGTAGGGCGGGAAGTTGTAGTGCAGTAGGAACGCTTCCTTGTAGGTGCCCTGCAGCGCGTCGATCCACTGCTCGTCCTCGCCGGTGCCGAGCGTGGTCACGACCAGCGCCTGCGTCTCACCGCGGGTGAACAACGCCGAGCCGTGGGTGCGCGGCAGCACGCCGACCTCGACCTTGATCGGGCGCACGGTCTTGAGATCGCGGCCGTCGATGCGCTTCGAGGTGTCGAGGATGTTCCAGCGGACGATCTTGGCTTCAAGTTCCTTGAACACGCCGGCGACGCGCTGCTTGTCGTAAGCGGGCTCGGCGCCTTCGGGGAAGAAGTGCGCCATCACCTTTTCCTTTACCGCGCCGACCGCCTTGTAGCGTTCCTGCTTCACGGGGATCGAATAGGCGGTGCGCAGGTCCTTCTCGGCGAGACCGAGGATTTCCTTTTCCAGCGCGGCATTGTCGGGCAGCGTCAGCTCGCGCGGCTCCTTCGCCGCCTTCTCCGCGAGCTTGATGATCGCCTCGATCACCGGCTGGAAGTGGCGGTGACCGAACATCACCGCGCCGAGCATGATCTCCTCGGACAGCTCCTTGGCTTCCGACTCGACCATCAGCACGGCTTCGTTGGTGCCGGCGACGACGAGGTCGAGCTGGCTCTCCGGCATCTCGTCGAGCTGCGGGTTGAGCACGTATTCGTTGTTGACGAAGCCGACGCGCGCGGCGCCGATCGGGCCCATGAACGGCGCGCCGGACAACGTCAGCGCCGCCGACGAGGCGACCATCGCGAGGATGTCGGGATCGTTCTCGAGATCGTGCGACAGTGTGGTGATGATGACCTGCGTCTCGCAACGCCAGCCGTCGGCGAACAGCGGACGCACCGGACGGTCGATGAGGCGGGAGACCAAGGTCTCCTTCTCGGTCGGACGGCCCTCGCGCTTGAAATAGCCGCCGGGAATGCGGCCGGCGGCGTAGAACTTCTCCTGGTAGTCGACGGTGAGCGGCAGGAAGTCGACGCCTTCACGCGGCTGCTTCGCGGCCACGACGGTGGCGAGCACGGTGGTCTCGCCGTAGGTGGCGAGCACGGCGCCGTCGGCCTGACGCGCCATGCGGCCGGTCTCGAGGGTCAGCTTGCGGCCGCCCCAGTCGAGCTCAACGCGATGAATATCGAACATTTCGTTTGTCTCTCATGGTTTCGGGCAATCTCCGGGCGCCATGAGCAAGACGGCAAGACGCTGTCGCTTGCGTATCAGTCGATACGCGGAAGCGAACGAGCGTCTTGCGATCCTGCCATGGCGGCTCGAACCTTGCCTGGCGCGGGTGGCGGCCCCATGCCGCCGTCCCGCTTTCAATGTCCGGCGGCGCTTATCGCCGTCGGGGCAATCAGCGTCTACGCATCACTGAACGCGTGAACGCTGCACAAACGCGCGGGGCAAGATCGCGCCCGCGCGGGATAAGAGAAATCAGCGGCGGATGCCGAGCTTCTCGATGAGCTGCTTGTAGCTCGCCTCGTTGGTGCGGCGCAGATAGTCGAGCAGCGTGCGGCGCTGGCTCACCATCTTGAGCAGACCGCGCCGCGAGTGGTTGTCCTTCGCGTGCGTCTTGAAGTGGCCGGTCAGATTGTTGATCCGCTCCGACAGGATCGCCACCTGCACTTCCGGCGAACCGGTATCGTTCGGCTTCTGGGCGAATTCCTTGATCACTTCAGCCTTGCGGCTGGTGGTAACCGACATCGGTCATCCTTTCACTGGCGGCCGGGCACGTCCAACGACGCCGGCCAGGTTGAACACGCGCTTGGGGACGATCTCGCCGCGCTCGAAGTCGGCGAGGGCCAGAAGCTGGCCTGCCACCGTCACGGCAACCGTGCCGTGAAAATTGGGAGCGTCCCTTCCGCGCAGAAGAACGGCTTGGCCTCTGGACAGCCTCGCCGCATCGGCCCTGTTGACGGCCACCGCCGGGATGTCGTCCAGCGCGGTCTCAACGGGCATCAGCGCGTCGGCGAGGCTAGCCTCGCCGGCCGCGGCTCTATGACACAGAGCCTCCAAATCTTCCAGCAAAATCATGCTTTCCGGGGCGAACGGCCCTACGGCAGTCCGCCGCAGGGCGCTGACGTGGCCGTAGCAGCCGAGCGCCCGGCCGATATCGCGGGCCAGCGAGCGGACATAGGTCCCTTTGCCGCATTCGGCCTCCAGGATGGCATGGTCGGCGTCCGGGACCTCGACCAGCTCGAGCCGGACAATTTCCACGGGCCGCGCCTGTAATTCAACGACCTCGCCGTCGCGAGCAAGGTCGTAGGCGCGCTCGCCCTCGATCTTGATGGCCGAATAGCGCGGCGGCACCTGCTGAATGGTGCCGAGGTAGGCGGGTAGCGCGGCCTGGATGGCCTCCGGGCTCGGCCGAGCCTCGCTGGTCGCCGTCACCCGGCCCTCGGCGTCATCGGTGTCGCGCTCCTCGCCCCATCGGACGGTGAAGCGGTAGAGCTTGCGGCCGTCCATGACGAAGGGGACGGTCTTGGTCGCTTCGCCCATGGCGATCGGCAGCGCGCCGGACGCGAGCGGGTCGAGGGTGCCGGCATGGCCGCAGCGCTTGGCCGAGAACAGCCGCTTGATGACGCTGACGGCGTGCGTGGAGGTCATGCCGACCGGCTTGTCCAGCACCACCCAGCCGTGGACGTCGCGCTTGTCGCGCTTGAACTGCCTCTTGGGCGGCTTGCGGCCGCCTTCGGGACGGGGCGTCGCCGGCGCCTCTGCTTCGGCGAGCGGCGGCGGCGCCACGCTGTCGATCTCGTTGTCGGTCACTCGTCGTCCCCTTGCTCCAGGTCGCGCTGCACCTCGGGCGACCGCAGGAGCTTGTCGATGCGTTCGGCTTCGTCGAAGCGTTCGTCGACGCGGAAACGGATGTCGGGCGCGAATTTCAGGTTGATGCGGTGCGCGATCTCCGCGCGCAGGAATTTCTTGTGCCGCTCGAAGGCGGCGACGACTTCGCCGGCGTCGCGGCCGCCCATCGGCATCACGTAGATGGTGGCGAGCCGCAGGTCCGGGCTCATGCGCACCTCGGGCACGGTGATGAGATGGCCCTCGATGACCGGATCGTGCACGTCGCCGCGCATCAGCATCTCGGCGACGGCGTGCCGCACCAGTTCGCCGACGCGCAACTGCCGCTGCGAGCCGCCCGGCGTCTGTTCGCGATGGTTCTTATGCTTGCTCATCAATAAATCTCTGTCGTCATCGCCCGCGAAAGCGGGCGATCCAGTACTCGCCGCCACGGCGGCGTACTGGATGCCCCGCGCTAGCGAAAAGACGCGCTTCGCGCTCTTGCACGGGGCAGGTCGGTGTTGGTGTTAAGGCGAAGCGGTTCTGAACGCGCGTGCGAGACTTGGACTCACAGCGAGCGTTGAATCGTCTCCACCCGGTAGCATTCGATCACGTCGCCTTGCCGCATGTCCTGGTAGTTCTCGAAGGCCATGCCGCATTCCATGCCGGCGCCGACTTCCTTGGCGTCGTCCTTGAAACGCTTGAGCTGCGAGAGCTTGCCTTCGTGGACGACGACGTTGTCGCGGATCAGCCGGACATTGGCGCCGCGCTCCACGGTGCCGTCGGTCACGCGGCAGCCCGCCACGTTGCCGACCTTCGACACTTTGAAGACTTCCAGGATCTGCGCGTTGCCGAGCGTGGTTTCGCGCAAGGTCGGCGGCAGCAGCCCCGACATCGCTTTCTTCACGTCATCCACGAGGTCGTAGATGATGTTGTAATAGCGGATCTCGATGCCCGCACGCTCGGCGGCCTCGCGCGCTTCCTTGTTGGCGCGGACGTTGAAGGCGATGATCGGCACGCCCGAGGCTTCCGCCAGCGTGACGTCGCTCTCGGAAATCCCGCCGACGCCGGAATGCAGCACGCGCGCCGCGACTTCCTCGGTGCCGAGTTTCTCCAGCGCGCCGACGATCGCTTCGAGCGAGCCCTGCACGTCGGCCTTGATCACCAGCGGGAATTCCTTGCGGCCCGAGGTCTTGGCCTGCGCCATCATCTGCTCGAGCGAGCCGCGCATACCGGTGGAGCGGGCAGCGGACTTCTCGCGCTTCTGGCGCGCACGATACTCGGTGACCTCGCGGGCCCGGGCCTCGTTCTCGACCACGGCCAGACGGTCGCCGGCGTCGGGCGTGCCGGAGAAGCCAAGCACCTCGACCGGCATCGAAGGGCCGGCGGTGCCGATGGTCTCGCCGGTGTCGGACACGAGCGCGCGTACGCGGCCCCATTCGGCGCCGGCCACGACCAGATCGCCGACCTTGAGCGTGCCGCGCTGCACCAGCACGGTCGCGACCGGACCGCGTCCGCGGTCGAGCTTGGCCTCGATGACCGTGCCCTCGGCGGGCCGGTCGGGATTGGCCTTGAGGTCGAGGATTTCCGACTGCAGCAGCACCATCTCGAGCAGCTTGTCGATATTGGTCTTCTGCGTCGCCGAAACTTCGACGTCGACCACCTCGCCGCCCAGCGATTCGACCTGGATCTCGTGCTGCAGCAACTCGGTGCGCACCCGGGTCGGATTGGCGTCGGGTTTGTCGATCTTGTTGATGGCGACGATGATCGGCACCTTCGCCGCCTTGGCGTGATGGATGGCCTCGACCGTCTGCGGCATGACGCCGTCGTCGGCCGCCACCACCAGGATGACGATGTCGGTCACCTTGGCGCCGCGCGCGCGCATCGCCGTGAAGGCGGCGTGGCCGGGCGTGTCGATGAAGGTGATCTTGCCGCCCGACGGCCCGCTGACCTGATAGGCGCCGATGTGCTGCGTGATACCGCCGGCCTCGCCCGCGGCCACGTCGGCCGAACGGATCGAGTCGAGCAGCGAGGTCTTGCCGTGGTCGACGTGACCCATGACGGTCACGACCGGGGCGCGCGACTGCAGCGTCTCGTCCGCGTCGGCGACGTCGAACAGGCCTTCCTCGACGTCCGATTCCGACACGCGGCGAACGCTGTGGCCCATTTCTTCGGCGATGAGCTGCGCGGTGTCGGCGTCGATGACGTCGTTGATCGTCGCCATCTGGCCCTGCTTCATCAGCAGGCGAATGACGTCGACGGCGCGCTCGGACATGCGGTTGGCGAGTTCCTGGATCGTGATCGCGTCCGGGATCGTCACGTCGCGGATGAGCTTCTCTTTCGGCTCGTTCGAGGCGTGACCTTTGAGGCGCTGGGTGCGGCGGCGGAACGATGCGACCGAACGCTCGCGCACTTCGTCGGCGCTCAACGCATTGACCAGCGTCAGGCGGCCACGCTGCTTCTCGGCGCCGGTGCGCGGCGCCGGACGCGGCGGGGTGACCGGACGGCCGGGGGCGCCACGACGGCGTGCGGGCGCCTCTTCCTCCTCGGCCTCGAGCGTAAGCCGCGCGGCAGGCGCCGCCGGAGCGGTGACGCCGGGACGGCGCGTTTCGGTGGTCTCGCCGCCGAGCCGCTTTTTGGCGACCTCGTCGGCCTTACGCTTGGTTTCTTCGTCGTGCTTGCGGCGCTCGTCCTCGTCACGCTTGCGCGCGAGAGCGGCTTCGCGCTCGACGCGGTCGTGCACTTCCTGAGTAGCGCGGCGCTTGGCCTCTTCTTCGGCGTGCTTGCGTTCTTCCGCCTCGCGGACGCGCGAGTCGGCGAGCGCGTGGGCGCGCGCGTTACGTTCTTCCTCGGTCAGCGTGCGCAGCACGACGCCGGATGGCTTCTTCGGCGCTTCCGGCGCAGGCGCGCGCGCAACCGGCGCGGCGGCGGCCTTCTTCGGCGGCTCGGGCACCGGCTCGGGCTTGGGCGCGGCGCCGGGCGCGATGGTGCGACGCTTCACCGTCTCCACCACGACCTGCTTGCTGCGGCCATGGCTGAAGCTCTGGCGCACGACGCCGGTCTCGGTGCGCGGCTTGAGCGTCAGCTTCGGCCCGCCCACGCTGAGTTTCTTTTCGCCTGGATTCTTTGTCTCAGTCATTCCGTACTTTCGTCCTTACGAGCCCTGTGTCGGCACGTGTGTTGTCGGCACATCTGCGCGAACCGCTGCGATCGAAGCGTTGGTCCGGAAACGCACATAGCGTGCAACGCGAGCGAGGAAAGTCTCGCTCCCGGGCCCGGCAAGCAGGGCTGCATGTACCACATTTGGGCGGTTCAGTGCCAAATCCAATTGGGCGCCCGAAAAATCGTCGATGACGGGAATTTCGCGTTCCCCGTCCTCGATATTGCGCTGGAGAGCGCCGTTCAGCTTGCGTTTGCCGTCGTCGGCCCCGTCCGCGGCATGGATCAGGGCGCGGATGTCGCCCCCTGCCAGCGCCGCCTCGACCTTGGCGTATCCGGCAACAACCGTCCCGCCCTTGGCGGCCATCGCCAGGGCATCGAGGGCGGCGCGTTCCAGCATCCGTTCGGTCTGCTCGGCCAGATCGGCGGCGGCGCGGACCTCCCGCTTGAAGCCACGGGCGAAAACGTTGCGTTTGACCGCCTGTTCGATCGCCGCCCGGTTGGCGGTGATCCACAGGCCGCGGCCGGGCAGCTTGCGCTTGACGTCGGCCACCACCTCGCCGGTGGGACCGACGACGAAGCGGATCAGCCCGTCGACCGGCTTGACCTCGCGCGACAGGGCGCAGGTGCGTTCGGTCCCCGGGGCCGAAGCCCCGCGGTCGAGTTCATTGTCCTGCGCCACAGCCAGCATCAAACGGTCGTTCTCCCTTGCCTCAGGCCTCTGCCGGGGCTTCTTCGCCCTCGGTCGCCTCAGCCGGCGGGTTCAATTCCGCCTCGGTGACCCAGCCGGCCATCAGGCGGGCCTGCATGATCAGCCCCTCGGCGTCCTCGCGCGTGATCTCGATGCCGTCGAGGAACCCCGGCTCGCGCTTGGCTTCGCCGTCCTTGCGCTCGGTCCAGCCGGTGAGGTCGTCGGTGGCGCAGCCGGCGAGATCCTCGACCGTCTTGACGCCGTTCTCGCCGAGCTTGACCAGCATTCTGGTGGTGATGCCGGGCACGTCTTTGAGCGCGTCTTCGACGCCCAGTTCGACGCGCTTGGCATCGAGCTCGGCCTCCTGCTGCGCCAGGTATTCACGCGCGCGCTCCTGCAACTCGCGTGCGGTGTCCTCGTCGAAACCTTCGATCGAGGCGATTTCCTTCTCGTCGACGAGTGCGAGTTCCTCGATCGAGCCGAAACCTTCCGAGGCGAGCAACTGGCCGACCACTTCGTCGAGATTGAGGGCATCGACGAAAATCTTGGTGCGGCTCTCGAACTCGGCCTGACGGCGCTCGGACTCTTCCTGTTCGGTGAGGATGTCGATGTCCCAGCCGGTGAGCTGCGAGGCAAGCCGCACGTTCTGGCCACGGCGGCCGATCGCCAGCGACAGCTGCTGGTCCGGAACCACGACCTCGATGCGCTCGCGGTCCTCGTCGAGCACGACCTTGGCCACTTCGGCCGGCGCCAGCGCGTTCACCACGAAGGTGGCGATGTCCGGCGACCACGGGATGATGTCGATCTTCTCGCCCTGCAATTCGTTCACCACGGCCTGCACGCGCGAGCCGCGCATGCCGACGCAGGCGCCGACCGGGTCGACGCTCGAATCGCGCGAGATCACGGCGATCTTGGCGCGCGAGCCCGGATCGCGGGCGACCGCCTTCACCTCGACGATGCCGTCGTAGATTTCCGGCACTTCCTGCGCGAACAGCTTGGCGGTGAACTGCGGGTGCGTGCGCGAGAGGAAAATCTGCGGTCCGCGCGGCTCGCGGCGCACGTCGTAGATATAGGCGCGGATGCGGTCGCCGTTGCGGAATACTTCGCGCGGCAGCAATTCGTCGCGGCGCACGATGGCCTCGCCGCGGCCGAGATCGACGACGACGTTGCCGTATTCGACGCGCTTGACGATGCCGTTGACGATGTCGCCGATGCGATCCTTGTACTCGGCGTATTGCCGGTCGCGCTCGGCCTCGCGCACTTTCTGCACGATCACCTGCTTGGCCGACTGCGCGGCGATGCGACCGTATTCCAGCGGCGGCAGCGGATCGGCGATGGTGTCGCCGACCTGCGCGGCGGGATGATGCTTGCGCGCGGCGTCGACGGTGATCTGGTTGGACGGGTTCTCGACCTGATCGACCACGAGCATGTGGCGGGTGAGGCGGAGGTCGCCGGTCTTCGGCTCGATCTCGGCGTGCACGTCGGTCTCGGCGCCGTAGCGCGAGCGCGCCGCCTTGGCGATGGCGTCCTCCATCGCGGCGATGACGATGCCGCGATCGATGGATTTTTCGCGGGCGACCGCATCGGCGATCTGCAGCAGTTCGAGCCGGTTGGCGCTGACAGCCATAGCTCACTCTCCTCCTTTGACGGCAGGCCTTTGCGGCCGTTGCCGGGAATGTCTGGTTTCGCGTCTCTCTTCGCGTTTGGCCGCGCGCGCTTCGCGCTTGGCCGCCTTCTCGCGCCGCAGGGCTTCGGTGACGAGCGCGTCGGTGAGCACGAGCTTGGCTTCGCCCATGTCCTCGATCGGCAACAGCACCTCGGCCTCTTCGCCGGCCACGACGTCGTCGCGGATCAGGCGCGCGGCCTGTCCTTGCGTGCCGGCGATCTGGCCGCGGAAACGCTTGCGGCCGTTCACCGGAATGGTCATCTCGATGCGCGCCAGATGGCCGGCGTGGCGGTCGAAATCCGACTTGCGCACAAGCGGCCGGTCGATGCCCGGCGAAGAGACCTCCAGCCGGTAGGCGCGGTCGATCGGGTCGGCGACGTCGAGCACCGGCGACAGCGCCCGCGACACCTCCTCGCAGTCCTCCACCGTCATCGAACCGTCCGGCCGCTCGGCCATGATCTGCACGGTGCAGCCCTCGGCGCCGGAGACGCGCACGCGCACCAGGCGGAAGCCGAGCTGTCCGAGCACCGGCTCGACGATCGCGGCGACGCGCGCCGGCAGGCCCGGCTCGACAATCAGCCGCGGCTCGTCTTCCGTCGTGCTGGCGGTGTGGGCCGCCTCTGCCTCGCTGTGGACCATGCGGTAACAAAAAAGAGCGGGCCCGGGGGGACCCACTCTCAAAACCCGATTTGGTTATGAGGGTGTATGCTTACAGGCGGAAATATAGCGGTTTTTCGCCCCGGCGCAAGGCCGGAGTCGCGGCGGCTCAAGGCTAACTTTTCCTTCAGAATCGCCGTTTAAATTCGGCTAAGGCCGCGGCCGCGGCCTGGTTTCTTGTGCCGCGCGAGTTTTCGTATGGGTACCCCTGCCTCCCTGCTTCCCGAGTTGGAAGACGTGGTCCAGCATGGCTCGGCCGAGAAGCGGGCGGAGACCCTGCGGCGTATCACCAGCCTGTTCCTCGACGGCGCGCCGGCCTTCAATGACGACCATGTCGCCGTCTTCGACGACGTCATCGGCTACCTGATCGAGGAAATCGAGGCGAGGGCGCTGGCGGAACTCGCGCACAAGCTCGCCCCGGTTCCCAACGCACCGATCCGCGTCGTCACCAAGCTGGCCGAGAGCGACGACATTGCGGTGGCCGAACCGGTGCTGAAGCAGGCCCGGATTGCCGACCCGGAACTCATCCGCATCGCCCAGACCAAGGGGCAGGCGCACCTGCTTGCCCTGTCGGCGCGCGGCGCCGTCAGCGAGGCCCTGGCCGACGTCATCGTCGCCCGCGGCGACCGCGACGTGTCCCGCTCCATCGCCACCAACGCCGCCGCCAGGCTGTCGGAGAACGCCTTCAGCACATTGGTCAAGCGTGCGGAACAGGACGGCGTCCTGGCCGAGCGCGTGGGGCAGCGCACCGATATCCCGCCGCGTTTGTTCCGCCAGTTGCTGATGCAGGCGAGCGACGTGGTGCAGAAGCGCCTGCTGGCGCAGGCGAAGCCCGAGACGCAGGCGGAAATCCGCAAGATCCTCGCGCGCGTCACCGATGAGGTCGGCGCCCGCGCGGCGCCGCGCAATTACACCGCTGCGCTTGCCGCCGTGCGGCAGATGCATAAGGACGGCAGGCTGAGCGAGGCGGAGATCGTCGCTTTTGCCGAGGCGGGCAGATACGAGGAAACCATCGCGGCGCTCGCGACCTTGTGCGCGGTGCCGGTCGAGGTCGTCGACCGGCTGATGAACGGCGAGCGCGCCGATCCCGTGCTCATTCTCGCGCGCGCGGCCGGCTTCGGCTGGCCGACGGTGCGCGCCGTCATCCTTTCGCGTCCGGGCCCCAAGCCGTCGCGCGAGGTGCTCGATGCGGCGCTGGAGAATTTCGAGCGGCTGACACCGGCCACCGCGCAGCGGGTCGTGCGTTTCTGGCAGGTGCGCCAGGGTACGGGTGAATAGGGTCTCGTGCCGCGGATGCGGCGCAGCACGAAGCGCAGCGAAGTGGTGCGACGCTGATCCGGGGCCTTCACGAATTCCGAATCTGTAACGGTCCCGGTTCTGCAGCGCACCATTGCAGCGTTGCTGCACGCCGCGCTGCGCCCGGGACGCGGGCTCATACTTTCCGAAAAATAAAATACGCCGGTGTGCGGCCCTCGCGGATCGCCTTCGCCTCGTAGCGCGTGCGCACGAAGCCGGGCCACGGCTTGCGCCAGTCGTCGGCCCGTTCCGCGGTCCATTCGAAATCGGACGAGCGCAGGATGCGCATGAGCGCATGCTCGGCGTAGCTCGCAATATCGGTGGCGAAGCGGAATTCGCCGCCTGGTTTGAGAATGCGCGCCAGCCGTTTCAGGCTGTCGTCCTGCACGAAGCGGCGCTTCCAGTGCCGCCGCTTCGGCCACGGATCGGGATAAAGCAGGTCGATGCGCGTGAGCGCGGCCGGCGGCAGCCAGTCGAGGAGCTCGCTGGCGTCACCGTGGAACAGACGGATGGTGTCGAGCTTGCGCTCGTCGATTGCCACGAGCGCCTTGGCGACACCATTGAGGAACGCGTCGGTGCCGATGTAGCCGACGTTCGCATTGGCTTGCGCCTGCGCGATCAGATGCTCGGCGCCGCCGAAGCCGATCTCGAGCCGCACCTCATCGACGGCGCGCGGGAACAGCGCGCGCAGATCGGACGGCGCCGGCGTCGCCAGAGCGATGCCGATCGTCGGCAGCAGCGTGTCGAACAGCGCCGCCTGGCGCGGCTTGAGCGCATGCCCCTTGCGCCGGCCGAAGAAGGCGCGCTGCGATGACGGGCTCTCGTCCATGCGCTGGACTACAAAACGCGAATGGCAGCCGCAACTCGGGCCTGCCCGAGTTGCGCAAATAAAAAAATACCGCAAGTCGGGTATACCCGACTTGCGGTTACAAGGCCGGCCATTCGTCGAACCTCGAAGCGGTTCGGAAGGCTTATTTCAGCGCGCTGCGGATCTGCGGAGCGAGGTCGGTCTTCTCCCAGGAGAAGCCGCCGTCCTTCTCCGGCTGCCGGCCGAAGTGGCCGTAGGCCGCCGTGCGCCGGTAGATCGGCCGGTTGAGCTTGAGCGTGCGCCGGATGTTGGTCGGCGTCAGGCGGAAGAGCTGCGGCAGGACCTTCTCCAGCTTCTTCTCGTCGACCTTGCTCGTGCCGTGCGTGTCGACCAGCACCGACATCGGATCGGCGACGCCGATCGCGTAGGCCACCTGGATCGTGCACTTGTCGGCGACGCCGGAGGCGACGACGTTCTTGGCGAGATAGCGCGCGGCATAAGCGGCCGAGCGGTCGACCTTGGTCGGATCCTTACCGGAGAATGCGCCGCCGCCGTGCGGCGCATAACCGCCGTAGGTGTCGACGATGATCTTGCGGCCGGTGAGGCCGCAATCGCCGTCCGGACCGCCGATGACGAAGTTGCCGGTCGGGTTGACCAGGAAGTCGGATGCCTTCTCCGGCATCCAGCCTTTCGGCAGCGCCGATTCCACCGCCGTCGAGATCATGTCCTTGATCAGGCCGGGCGTGTACTTCTTGCCGTTGCGGCTCTGCGCATTGTGCTGCGTCGAGACAACCACTTTGGTGCAGCCGACCGGCTTGCCGTCGACGTATTTGACGGTGACCTGGCTCTTGGAGTCGGGCTGCAGATCGAACAGCTGGCCGTTACGGCGCTTCTCCGACAGCACCTTGAGGATCTTGTGCGCGAAGTAGATCGGCGCCGGCATGAACGAGTTCTTCTCGTAGACCTCGCTCTCGTTGCAGGCGTAGCCGAACATCATGCCCTGGTCGCCGGCGCCTTCTTCCTCGCCGCCTTTTTTCTTCTTGGCGTTGACGCCCATGGCGATGTCCGGCGACTGGCCGTGCAGCAGCACTTCGACGTCGGCGCCGTGATAGGAGAAGCCGTTCTGGTCGTAGCCGATGTCCTTCACGACATCGCGGGCGATCTGCGAGATGAGTTCGCGATCGACGACCGATACGCCATTGATGTCGCGAAACAGCTGACCGCGACCTTCACCGGCGACGACGATCTTGTTGGTCGTGCAGAGCGTCTCGCAGCCAAGTCGCGTGTTGATCTGGCTGTCGTCGGCGATGCCGAGCTTGACGTCGCGCTCGAGGAACGCGTCGAGGATCGCGTCGGAAATCTGATCGCTGACTTTGTCCGGATGACCTTCCGAAACCGACTCGCTGGTGAAAAGATAATTCGTATGCGCCACTGCTGAAGCTCCTCCCTGACGCGGTCATCAGCCGCGGCATCACATGATCAGGGTGTTTCTTGCAGCGACCGTGCGTGAGGTCAAGATGCGGGCAGCGTGGGCATATCTGCCCTACGGTGGGATGATCCCCCGGCTACTCCTCGCCCGCGATCTGCTCGACGAGGTCGACGATGCGGCGACGCAGCTTGCTGTTCTTGATGCGCATGAACGACTTCGTCAGCGACAGCCCGTCGGAGGTGGCGAGGAAGTCGGCGACGTAGGCCGGCGACGGTGCTTCGCCCATGCCGGCGAGGCCGGTCGCGCCCGGCGTGCTCGGGGCGCCCTCGAAGAAGAAGGAGACCGGGACCTGCAGGATGTGGGAGATCTGCTGCAGCCGGCTGGCGCCGATGCGGTTCGTGCCTTTCTCGTATTTCTGTACCTGCTGGAACGTCAGCCCAAGAGCATCGCCCAGCTTTTCCTGGCTCATGCTCAACATCATCCGGCGCATACGAACGCGCGAACCGACATGCTTGTCGATCGGATTGGGGGCCTTCTTAGCCATAAATTTCTCCTATGCATCCATTGTTCCGCGTAATGACATAAGTAACGCCAATGTTGCAATCTGGGAATTGCTTCAACCGATTAAACAAAAACCGGGACGAACATCAATAGTCCATGGATTTCAATGCTTTAAGTGGCATTTTTCCGACCACGGGAACGGTGGAACGAACAGCTTTTTTTATAGCCGCGTCATGTTCCACGGTTGTATGCGAACGGCCACAATTTAGCCGCGCAGTCGCCGTTTGGCGAGAATTATCAGGCTCGCAACCAGAAATAGAATCAAGACGTAATTACCAAACTGTGCATAAAGCGTCGGCGCGATGGCCCGCGGCAGCGGCGAGTCGAGCACGCCTTCCACGCCCAGCGGCAGCGAATTGATAATACGGCCGACCGGGTCGATCACCGCGGAAATTCCGGTGTTCGCATCGCGGACAAGCGGCAAGCCCTCGGCGATGGCGAGCACGCGCGCTTGCTGAAGATGCTGATAGGGACCTGAGCTGATGCCGAACCAACCGTCATTGGTGACATTGACGAGCCAGCCGGGACGCTGACCGGGCGGCACCGCTGCACCGGGAAATATCGCCTCGTAGCAGATGAGCGGCAGCATTTTCGGCGCGCCGGCAACGTCCATCGCGCGTCGGCGGTCGCCCGACAGGAATCCTCCCGCGACTTTTGTCAATTGTTGCAGGCCGAGCTTCTCCAGCAATGACTGGAACGGCAGGTATTCGCCAAACGGCACAAGGTGGACCTTGTCGTAGACGCCGCGGATCGAGCCGTTGCCGTCGATCACATAGATCGAGTTGTAGGCGCGCCTCACGCGCTGGCCCGGTTCGCTCGCCGCGCGCACCGCGCCGGTGATGAGTTCGGTGTTCGGCTTGATGAGGTCGGCGATCTGCGCGAGCGCGTCGGGCTCGCGGGTCAGGAAGAACGGAAAGGCGGCCTCCGGCCAGATCAGGTGCGTGATGTCATGGATACCGTTCGACTCCGGGCCGGTCGCGCGGCTCGAGAGCCGCAGGTAGCGCTGCATCACGTCGTTCTTGGCGGTGTAATTGAATTTCTCGTCCTGCTGCAGGTTCGGCTGCATCAGCCGCAGCTTCACCTTGGGCACGTAGGTGGTCGGATGCGTCGCCAGCCGCGCCAGTCCGTAACCGAAGAATGCGGCGAGCACGACGAGCCCCATCACCAGCGGCCGCCACGGCGCCGGTGTGTCGGACTTTTCGTCGGCGAGCGTGGCGGGGCTGGCGCAGATGGCGAGCGCGAGGAAGGTCAGCCCCCAGATGCCGACAACCGAAACGCTTTGCGCCAGCGGCAACGGTTCGGTCAGCGCATAGCCGAACGTGTTCCAGGGAAAGCCCGACAGCAGGTGGCCGCGCAGCCACTCGGCGATCGTCATGCTGGCCGCGAGCGCGAGAATGCGCAGCGGCCCGCGCACCCACAGGAGCCGCGCCAGCGCGGCGCCGAGCGCCGTGTAAATCGCCAGATAGGCCGGCAAGCCGGTGACCGCCACCGGCAGCAGCCAGCCGAATGTCTTGGCGTCGACGAGGAAGGCGTAACCGACCCAGTAGAGGCCGAACAGGAAATAGCCGAAGCCGAAACACCAGCCGGCAATGGCTGCGCTCCATAGCGCGCCGCGGCGCCCGGCGGTCGAGCCGTCGATGAGCCAGACCAGCACGGGGAGCGTCAGAAACAACACCGGCCATGCATTGACCGGCGCGACCGCGAGCGCGGACGCGGCGCCGGCGGCGAAGCCGATGAAAGCCCGCCGCCAGCCGAAGGCGAGGACCACGGCGTGGGCAGCGCGGATCGTCAAGGTCGGCGGCCGGTCGGTCTGGAGGATGCTCACGAGCGCGGCGGTCCGGCTGCCGGATTGGACATGGTCGGCGCGCTTTCGTCTGCGAGCGCCGTGCCGGGGGCTGCCGCGGCTTCGGTCTCGCGCCGCCGCGGCTCACGCGGCTGTTCCCGCCGCTCCTTCAGCCGCACGATGCGCACGCGCTTGATGCGGCGCGGATCGGCATCGAGCACCTCGAATTCGAACAGGCCCGGGCCGGGGATGAGTTCGCCGCGCAGGGGCAAGCGGCCCGCCCGCGTCACCAGATAGCCGCCCAAGGTATCGACCTCGTCGGCAGCGTCGCCGAGCTCGAAATCATGGCCGATGGCGCCGACCACGTCCTCGAGATTGGCGCGAGCGTCAGCAACGTAAGAGCCGTCCGCCTGATGCACGACGGCGGGCGTGTCCTCCTCGTCGTGCTCGTCGCTGATCTCGCCGACGATCTGCTCGACGATATCCTCGATCGAGCAGATGCCGTCGGTGCCGCCGTACTCGTCGATCACCAGCGCCAGATGGATGCGCGAGGCCTGCATGCGCGCGAGCAGATCGATGGCGCGCATCGACGGTGGCACGAACAGGATCTGACGCACGATCTTGGTCGCCGCGAGAGGCGTCGACAGGTCGATCGTCTTCAGATCGAGATTCGCCGGCAGCGGCTTCTTGCGCTTGGCATTCTTCTCGGGATCGACCTCGGCGCGCGCGGTCATGTAGGCGATCAGGTCGCGGATATGGACCATGCCGACCGGATCGTCGAGCGTGTCGTTGTAGACGACGAGGCGCGAATGGCCGGCGCGCTCGAACACGCGGATGAGCTCGCCGAGTGAAATCTCCTGCTGCACATCGATGATATCGGCGCGCGGCACCATGACATCGCCGACGCGGCGTTCGCGCAGCGCCAGGATGTTCTTGAGCATCCGGCTTTCTTCCGGCGAGAAGCCGGATTCGCCGGGCGTCATCGCATCGAGCACGTCCTTGAGGTCGGAGCGGATGGTGCTCGAACCCCACCCGAACACCGCGCGCAGCACGCGGGCAAACCAGCCACCGCCATTCTCGCCCTGCGAGGTGACCGGCACGGGCAGATGCCGCGCGTCGTACGGTGCGCCTGTCGAGGAGCTGGAACTGTCGCTGTCAGGCATGGCGGTCAGGCGATATCCGCGGCGTCGGTCGCATAAGGGTCCGGAATCCGCATGGCGGCGAGAATCTCGCGTTCGAGGGCTTCCATGGCCTCGGCCTCGGAATCAGTCTGATGATCGTAGCCCAACAGGTGCAGATAGCCATGCACCGCGAGATGGGCGAGATGATGGAGGAAGGGCTTGCCCTCGGCCCGGGCCTCGCGATCGAGCGTCTCGTAGGCAATGGCGATATCGCCGAGCAGGGCCGGAATACCGGGCCCCTTGGCCGGCGTCGCCGGAAACGACAGGACGTTGGTCGGCTTGTCGATTTTTCGCCAGTCGCGATTGAGCGCCTGCACCGCGGCATCGTCGGCCAGCAACACGCTCACGTCGCCGTCACCCGCCGCGCGCGCCGCGGCGGCGGCGATTGCCGCGCGCACCGTCGGCTCCGCGTCGCGCTCTGTTTCCCAGAGCGGCGACTGGATCTCAATGTCGATGTCCGGCGCTGCGTTGCGCCGGGCCGGGCGCGCGCTCATTTCTTGCTCTCGGTCTGAGCGACGCCGTCATAGGCGGCGACGATGCGCGCCACCAACTCGTGGCGGATGACATCCTGATGACCGAACGCGACGTGGCCGATGCCATCGATGCCGGTCAGGAGACGCACCGCTTCGGCCAGCCCCGACACCTGCCCGCCGGGCAGGTCGACCTGGCTCGGGTCGCCGGTGACGATCATGCGGCTGTTCTCGCCGAGGCGGGTCAAGAACATCTTCATCTGCATCGACGTCGTGTTCTGCGCCTCGTCGAGGATGACGCAGGCATTCGACAAGGTGCGGCCGCGCATGAAAGCGAGCGGCGCAATTTCAATTTCGCCGTCGTCGAGCGCGCGCTCGACGATGCGCGCGTCCATGAGATCGTAGAGCGCGTCGTAGATCGGCCGCAGATAAGGATCGACCTTCTCGCGCATGTCGCCCGGCAGGAAGCCGAGGCGTTCGCCGGCTTCCACGGCGGGACGCGACAGGATGATGCGGTCGACTTCCTTGCGCTCGAACATCTGCACGGCCTGCGCCACGGCGAGCCAGGTCTTGCCGGTGCCGGCGGGGCCGGTGCCGAACACGAGCGAATGGCGCTTGAGCGCGCGGATATAGGAGTCCTGCGCGGCGGTGCGGGCGCGCACCGGCCGCTTGCGCACGTTGATTTCCTCGAAGCCCGATTTGGCCTCGCCGGGCACGAAGTCGAACAGCGAGCCCTGCGCGATCGCCTGGCGGATGGCGCCCTCGACGTCGCCCTGCGTCAAATCGTGGTCGCGCTTGATCTGCTCGTAGAGCCCCTCGAGCACGCGGCGCGCCTGCTCGCAGCCCGCGCGCGAACCCTCGACGGTGACATGGTTGCCGCGCTGCTCGGCGACGACGCCGAGCCGGCGTTCGACCAACGCCAGGTTCTGCCCGTACTGGCCGAACAGGATCGAGGCGAGGCGATTGTCGTCGAAGGCGAGGACGACCTGGGCCATCGCCGTCTCCTCGGAGGCGGCGGCGGGCGGGATGACGGCGTCCGGTGTACGCAAGGTGCGGCTCTAGGCTCCTGCTACGGCAAGGTTCGGCACGGCCGGCTTGTCCGCCAGCGCGCCGAACAACGTATTGGTGCCGATATCGACGATGGCCAGCGACACGATCGACCCGATCAGGTCCGGCGGCGCCATCACCTGCACCGTTTGTAAATATGGGGATTTCCCGACCAGTTGCCCAGAGAGCCGGCCGGGCTTTTCCAGCAGGACGTCCAGTGCCTTGCCGACGAACGAGGCGTTGAAGGCCCGCTGCTGGCGGGCAATCAGGGCCTGCAGCCGGTGCAGGCGGTCGATTTTGACCTCCTCGGGAACCTGCCCGTCCATCTCGGCCGCCGGCGTACCCGGCCGCACCGAATAGGCGAAGGTGTAGGCGCCGGCGAAGCCGACCGTTTCCACGAGCCGCAGCGTGTCCTGGAAGTCCTCCTCGGTTTCGCCGGGGAAACCGACGATGAAGTCCGAGGTGAAGGCGAGATCGCCGCGCGCCGCGCGCATCTTCGCGACGACGTCGAGATAGTGCGCCGCGGTGTGCCTGCGGTTCATGGCGTCGAGGATGCGGTCGGAACCGGACTGCACCGGCAGATGCACATAGGGCATCAGCGCCGGCAGTTCGGCATGCGCGGCGATGAGCGCGTCGTCCATGTCGCGCGGATGGCTGGTGGTGTAGCGCAGCCGTGCGATGCCTTCGACGCTTGCGAGCCGGCGCAGCAGCGCGCCGAGCGAGGCGCTCGCGCCGTGCGCGTCGACGCCGTGATAGGCGTTGACGTTCTGCCCGATGAGCGTGACTTCGCGCACACCGGCTTCCGCCAGACGCGCGACCTCGGCGGCGATCTTCTCGACTGGGCGCGAGACTTCGGCGCCGCGCGTATAGGGCACGACGCAGAAGGTGCAGAACTTGTCGCAGCCTTCCTGCACGGTGACGAAGGCGGTCAGGCCGCGCTTGGCGATCTGCTCGCGCTGCGGCAGCGCCAGCACGTCGAACTTGTCCTCGACCGGGAACTCGGTGTCGACGACGCGCTCGCCGTCGCGCGCCCGCGCGATCATGTCCGGCAGCTTGTGATAGTTTTGCGAGCCGACCACAAGATCGACCGCGTGCGCGCGGCGCATGATCTCCTGGCCCTCGGCCTGCGCGACGCAGCCGGCGACGGCGATCAGCATCTGCCGGCCTTGGGCCGCCGCCTCTTCCTTCATGACGCGGATGCGGCCGATCTCGGAATAGACCTTGTCGACCGCCTTCTCGCGAATGTGGCAGGTGTTGAGGATGACGAGGTCGGCATCCTCCGGCGTCGCGGTCTCGACATAGCCGCCCGGCGCCAAAGTGTCCGCCATACGATTGGAATCGTAGACGTTCATCTGGCAGCCGAAGGATTTGACGTGGACCTTGCGCGCATTGCTCATGGCAGGCGCGGTTTAGCGCCTTTTCGGGCGGAAAGGAACGGCGCGCCGCTGGCCGACCGAGATGAAGCATTGCCGCAGACACCGCCGGCTCCCTCTCCCCTGTGGGGAGAGGGGTGGGGTGAGGGGGTTCCTGACTCGCGAACTTTGTAACCCCTCACCCGGCGCACTTCGTGCGCCGACCTCTCCCTATGGGAGAGGTGAAGTAAACGCGGCCGCCAGCGGCCGGCCGCGGAGGGTCTGCGCCATCATCCGGCGGGTCGCCTGCTCCAGAGCTTGCGTCATTTCCTTGCGGGTGAGACCGGAGTCGGCGGCGGCCGGCTCGCCGAACGAGACCACCGCGTCGAGCGCCGTCCTGGCGATCAGCGAGCGGATGTGCGGCATGAAATCGAGGTCGCCGTACCAGGCGGCGAGCGGGCGGCGCTGGCGGCCCATGGGAATGCCCTGCGTCGCCGTATAGGCGATCGCCATCGGCTGGATCATGAGGCCGGGGACGCCGCCATGCTTCGCCGCCATCTCGACGGCGCCGAGCAGCGCCGAGCGGAACGGCAGCACGCGGTTGCCGTCGCTCGATGTGCCTTCGGCGAACAGCACGACCGGCGTGCCGCCGGCCAGCCGCTCGACCATCTGCGCGACGGCGTCGCCGGTCTGGTGCCGCCGCTGGCGGTCGACGAAAACGGTGCGCTGCATCGCGGCGGTGATGCCGACCAGCGGCCATTTGCGCACCTCGCTCTTGGCGACGAAGGCGACCGGCTGGATCGAGCCGATGGCGACGATGTCGAGCCACGACACGTGGTTCGATACGAACAGCACCGGTCTGTCGCGCACCGGATGGCCGGCGACACGCACGCGCAGCCGCAGGAGCCGCGCCAGCACGCGATAGTAATTGCAGGAGATGAAGCCCCAGCCCGGCAGGCTTAGCTTTCCGAGCAGCCACTGGATGGAGATGAGCACCGGCGTCGCGGTGAAGAAGAACGCGCCGATGAAGAGACCGCGAAGCATCATCCGGCTCCGGGCGTGAGTATGACTCCGTTCGCCCCCGCGAAAGCGGGGGCCCAGAGTCTAATAACGGGACTCAGTGAGTTATCGCTGGGTCCCCGCTTTCGCGGGGACGAACGGAGAATGAGGAATCCCCGTGCAATCATTGTCCGCGCGTTCAGCTCTTCTTCTCGTCATTGAGCGGCACCGCGTAGAGCTCGAGGCGGTGGTCCATCAATTTGTAGCCGAGCCGGCGCGCGACCTCGGCCTGCAGCCGCTCGATCTCCTCCGAGCGGAATTCGATCACCTCGCCGGTGCGCAAATTGATGAGATGGTCGTGGTGGCCTTCGGTCGAGGTCTCGTAGCGGGAGCGGCCCTCACGGAAGTCGTGGCGCTCGATGATGCCGGCGTCCTCGAACAGCCGCACTGTGCGATAAACCGTCGACATCGAGATATGCTCGTCGACGGCGCTGCAGCGGCGATAGAGCTCCTCGACGTCCGGGTGATCGTCGGCCTGCGCCAGCACGCGGGCGATCGTGCGCCGCTGCTCGGTCATGCGCATGCCCTTGGCGGCGCACAGCGCTTCGATATTGGTCTTTTCGTCAGCCTTGTCGGGTGCCGTCACGATAGTCTTCCCGGGTCTTGAACGCTGCCCCGGCTCCTTCTAGCACAAGCCCGCCGGTCAGCCGAGATCGCGGCGTAATACCAGCGCCGCCGCGGGCTTCGCGCCCGGCGCCGCGTAATAATTCGGGCGGCGGCCGACCTCGCGAAACCCGGCGCGACGATAAAGCCGCAGCGCCGGCCTATTGGTCTCGTCGACCTCGAGGAACACGGCGCGCACGCCGGTGCCGGCGAGCCGCCCGAGATGCAACTGCAAGAGCTCGCGTGCGAGGCCGCGGCCGCGGCACGCATGCGCGACTGCCACCGACAGGATCTCGGCTTCGTCGGCGGCGCGGCGCGACATGATGAAGCCGACGAACTTGCCGGATAAAATCGCGCGGTGCGCCATCACCGCGCGCTCGACCAGCAGCGCATCGACCTCCTCTTCGCTCCAGCCGCGATGGAACGCGGCGCCGTGCAGCGCCGCGATCGCGGCGGCGTCGCGCGGGCCGGCGTCGAGGAGCGCCGGTCTGGCGCGGCCGAACAGGCGGCGAAGGAGGGCGATCATCGGCGGGCGAGGTGCGAGGAGTCGGACGGCTGTGCATCCGGCGGCTTGAGGTAGAGCGGTTTCGGCAGCGCGGTGTCTTCCGGCACGGCGGCGCCGAGCTGCGCCACCCAGTCGATGTCGGGGGCGCCGCGCTGCTCGACCGAACGCGGCGGCCGCTCGCCGGGCGGCCATGCGGCGGCCAGCAGCGTCGCGCCGGTGCCGACGATGCGCGGACCGCGGCTGGTCGTTGCCGCGCGCAACGCATCGCGCAACGAGGCGACGCGCGGCGGCACCAGGGTTCGTCCGCCGGGGCCGAACACCTGCAGATAGACGTGCTCGTGCCGCGCATCGATGGCGACGACGACCGGATGCGTGTCGTCGGCGGCGATCAGCGGCGCGGCGAAGGCGGACAAGGTGGTGAGCCCGACGGCCGGCTTGCCGGTCGCCAGCGCCAGCCCGCGGGCCGCGGCGATGCCGACGCGCAGCCCGGTGAAGCTGCCGGGGCCGACCGTGACGGCGAAGCGGTCGAGACTGTCGAAGCCGCCGCCGGACTGGACCATGACCCGCTCGATCAGCGGCATCAGCGCTTCCGCATGGCCGCGCGTCATGG
The DNA here is from genome assembly GCF_035943735.1 of Pseudolabrys sp. Taxonomy (GTDB): domain Bacteria; phylum Pseudomonadota; class Alphaproteobacteria; order Rhizobiales; family Xanthobacteraceae; genus Pseudolabrys. Next base: position 1,355 of record NZ_DASZBV010000008.1, on the reverse strand, counting down.
CCTTCGATTCGCGCGCGATCACCTTGCCCTGCTCGGTGTCGAGCACGGCGGCGGCGCAGGCTTCGAGCGCGGTGTCGATGGCAAGGATGCGCATTCAGTAGAACTTATCACCGTCATGGCCGGGCACAGCCCGTCAAAGACGGGCGTGAACGCCCTTATGTCCCGGCCATCCACGCCTTTCTTGCGTCCAAAGACGTCGATGCCCGGCACGAGGCCGGGCACGACGCTGAATCGCAGTGGCGGTGAACTACACCGGGCGCACTTCCGTCACTTCGGGCACGAAGTGGCGCAGCAGGTTCTGGATGCCGTGCTTGAGCGTGGCGGTCGAGGACGGGCAGCCCGAGCAGGCGCCCTGCATGTGCAGGTAGACGATGCCTTCCTTGTAGCCCTTGAAGGTGATGTCGCCGCCGTCGCTGGCGACCGCCGGCCGCACGCGCGTCTCGATCAGGTCCTTGATCAGAGTGACCGTCTCTTCGTCGGCGGCGTCGAAGAACTCGTCGCTCGCCGCCGCCTGCGCCTCGGCCGCCAGCAGCGGCGCGCCGGACATGTAGTGTTCCATGATGGCGCCGAGCACGGCCGGCTTGATCTGCTGCCAGTCGCCGTCGGTCTTGGTCACCGAAATGAAATCGGCGCCGTAGAACACGCCGCCGACATTCGGCAGGTCGAACAGCTTCTCGGCGAGCGGCGACTGCGCCGCTGCTTCGCGCGTCGGCATATCGAGAGTGCCGGCCTCGAGAACAGGGCGGCCGGGCAGGAACTTGAGCGTCGCCGGGTTCGGCGTCGCTTCGGTCTGGATGAACATGGGCTTCTCCAATCCCGCCCGGGTTCAAGGCCCGGCGGACCTTGGATAAATGGGATTTTTGCCGGGAGAGGTCAACCGCGGCGTGCCGAAGCGCGGCAGAGCATTTTCCGACCTCACGGTGCGGAGCGCTGCGGAGCAGCGCGCCGCGGACCATGGATCGCCGCTTTGGCGGGATGGTCGCGCGGCGCCACAGCACAAATTCTTTTCCAGGGACTATTGACCTACTAGGTCGATATGCCTAGTCTGTGTCCGTCCTGCTCTTCAAGGGGCGTCACCGGAGACGTGCCGAGGACGGAGCAGCGGTGAGGGACGAGGCCGGAGATGCGGCCTTGTCGTCTCATCGGATCGGCGAACGGGGGCAACCCCGGCCGTCGGTTGATGCGGCGCCCGCGGGCGGGGCTCGTAACCCCAACCCCGGGAGGCCTTGGCCAGCCGTCCGCCGGCATTACGACCGGCTGCCCGCAGTTCTACGGAACGATGGGCTGCACGCGGCGGCGACGAAGGAGCGGTGGCCACCGCTCCGGATCGGGGGCTTGAACACGGGCCCCGTCGC
>NZ_DASZBV010000007.1:0-5031 GCF_035943735.1 Pseudolabrys sp. | reverse complement strand
TGCGCATCGCCGAGATCGCAGAGGCCAAGGCTCCCCGAGGCGAGGACGCGGAGTAAGCCCGCCCGTCGATGTACTCTCACGGTCGGCTTTCTCGTCGGGATACTCCTCTATCGCGGAACCACAGAAGCCGCATTCGGTTTCAGCGCTTTTTGCCACCGTCCTCGCTACTTAGCGTCCCAGTGTAACTCGGACCTCAGAATCGGTCGTGCGGCCTTGCTTTTGGCGGAGCTAACACCCGCTTGCGCGTTTGTGATGAAAAAAAAGGCCGGAGCGATGCTCCGGCCTTGCGCTTTTCCGAACTGCGCTGGGTTATTGCGGCTCGATGCCGGCTTCCTTGATCATGCTTGTCCACTTCTTGAGCTCTTCGGCGACGAAGACTTTGAACGCGGGCGGGTCGCTCCAGTAGATCTCGATGCCGGATTTGGCGAAGCGTTCCTTGATCTCCGGCGTCTGCAGAGCCGCGTGAATCTGCGGCGCGATCTTGTTGATGACGTCGGGCGGCAGGTTTGCCGGGCCGAAGATACCGGCCCAGGCCAGCAGATCGAAACCCGGCATTACCGTCTCGCTTAACGTCGGCACGTCGGGAAGCAGGGCGCTGCGTTTTGCCGTCAGTACCGCCAAAGGCCGCATGCGGTTGGCCTTGATCTGCGGCAGCGCCGTGTTCATGTCCGGGACGAGGACCTGGATCTGCCCCGCGACCAGATCGACGATGCCCGGTGGCACGCTGCGATACGGAACGCGGACCATCTGGATGCCGGTTCGATGCTTCAATGTCTCGCCGGTAACTTCGCCGGTGCTGTTGCCGTAGCCATAGGACACCTTATTTGGATTCGCCTTGGCGTAGGTGACGAGTTCCTGGATGGTCTTGAAAGGCGCCTGGTTGTTCGCGGTGATCACCGAGGGGAAGCTGCCGATGCGCGCGATCGGGGTGAAATCTTTGATGGGATCGTAAGGCACGTGTTTGAAAAGGCCCGGCGCCGCCGAGTGCGTCGAGTTCGTCGTGAGCAGCAAGGTATAGCCGTCCGGCGCCGCCCGAGCGACGGTCTCGGCCGCGAGCATGCCGCCGGCGCCGGCCTTGTTCTGCACGATGACGGTCTGTTTCAGCGCGTCCGACAGGTACTTGGCCATCACGCGCGCGGTGGCGTCGGTGACGCTGCCGGCGGCGAAGGGCGTGACGATCGTGATCGGCCGTGACGGGTAGTTGTCGGCGCGCGCGGCGGGCGCGGCGAACGCCAGCGCAAGTACGCCGGCGCAGGCCGTCTTGGCGCCCGCTCTGAGCAGTCTGAGCAGTCCTTGCCGTTCCATGTGTCTCCCCATTTTTTTTGTGCTGATCCTCCAGCCTTCGGCTGGCTTCGGCTTGTCACAGCCGCCGCATCAGCGGACGGCCGCGGCGAGTGAAGAGAGGCGGCGACGCCTTATACCGTGGCGGCTGCGCGCGGTTTTGTCGTCTCCGGAAAGCGGCTCGACACGTCCATGTTGAAGATGCGTTTGGCGGTCAGGCCGAGGATGTTGCGCTTGGCCCCCTCGCTGAGGAACGGCAGGTCCCAGATGGTGCTGGGCAGGTCCATGTCCCAGTGTGGATAGTCGGACGAATAGAGGAGCTGCGTGTCGGCATTGATCATCTTGAAGGTCAGCTCGAGCGCCTCGCGATTGTTGACCATCTCCATCGGCTGGCTCGTGTAGAACATGTCGCGCATGTACTCGCTCGGCAGCCGCTTGAGCGACGGCGCCTCCGACGTGCGCATGCGGAAGTCGTTGTCGAGGCGCTGCATCAGCCAGGGAATCCATGCGAGGCCGGATTCGATCCAGATCACCTTCAGCTTGGGGAAGCGTTCGGGCAGGCCGTTCACGATCCAGTTGGCGCAATGCACGGCATTGAAGAAGGTGAAGCCGACGGCGTGGGCGGTGATGAAGCGGTTGGTCAGCGACATCAGCTGGTCGTTCCAGTGATAGGAGGCGTGGAACGACAAAGGCAGCCCGGCCTCCTCGAGCAGCGCGTAGGTCTTCATGTACGCGTTCTCGTAGACCGGACGATAGCGGGTCGACACGACCATGAAGCCGATCACGCCTGGCTTGCCCGCGAATTCCTTCACCGTCCGGAAAGTCGCTTCCGGATCGTTGAACGGCAGGTACAGCATCGAACGCAGCCGGTTGTTCGAGGGCAGCAACTCTTCCGTGAGCCAGCGGTTGTAGGCGCGCGCCAACGCGACCTCGATTTCCGGCTGCGGATGCAAACCGAGGAACAGCATGGGCGTCGGAAACAGGCAGGCGTAGTCGACGCTGAGCGCGTCCATCCAGCGCAACGTCTGCGCCACCTCGCGGTGCTTGTGCTCGGAAGCCGGGATCTGCTCCTGCTTGCGCCCCATATAGCGGGTGACACGGCCGCCGACGTCCTGGTAACCCGGCTGATCGTAGAGGACAGCGTTCGGGCCTTTATAGCGATAAGTGTTGATCGCCACCTGCCGCAATGAGGGGTCCTCGATGTATTCCAGGATCGGCGCGAAGTTATCGGTCTCGTAGTGATGGCAGTCGACGTCGACGATGAGGACGTCGTCGAGCTTGCGTTGATCCGCCTGGCGGCGCGCATTTGCGAGATGCTGCGTGCTGCTGTAGCCGCCGATCTCGAGATCGTAAGCGCTCTGGCTGGAATTGATGCGCATCGAAACCTCTTATCGTGTCCCTGAAAAGCTCTGCCACATGCCGAGCTCGAACAATTCGAGGTTGGCACCTTTGAGCAGGCCAGAAGCCGTGACCATGATCTTAGTGGCGCCCATGCTGCGCACGTCGCCGCACGGAAGCGTGCGCTCACCAGCATCGAACTTCTGCGCGTAGAGATCGACCAGCGCTCGGAACAGGCGCTGCATCGGTTGGTCCGGCAGGCATTCGCCGGCGCCTTCGGCGATCAGCGCCTCGATCTGCGCCGAGGCCTCGTCCATTTGAACCATCAGGCGTTCGACCTGCTGGCGCAGTTCGTCGGCGCGCGAGGGCGCGACGGTGACAGTGTCAGACGACGACATAGATGCCTTCGTTCCGTTCGATGACCTTATAGCGCCGCAACGACTGGCGGCCATCACCGGCGCAGCGGCCGGTTTCGATGTTGAACTCCCAGCCGTGCCATGGGCACACGATGTGCAGCTCGTCTTCATTGAACCGCATGCCCTGATAGGTTTTGTCGGCCCTGATCACCTCCTCGACCTTGTGCACGAGCAGGCCCTCACACACCGGACCGCCTTGATGCGGGCAGATATTGCTAAAGGCATGCAGCGCCCCGCTCGCGCGGATGACGCCGATCTGGTCGGCGCCATTTTCGACAAGTTTGCGCGCCCCTTCGCTCAATTCGGCGGAGGGACAGACGAAGATTTCGGCCATCCTGGAAGCCTCGATAACCTAATGCAGGCTGTCGCCCGCCTGTCGTCCTGTATCCGCAGTGCCGGTTGGCGTAGCAAAGGAGAAATAGTTGGACAGGGCATGAAAAATATTGATAGGGTTACTTAAGTGCCTGTGTTATCGAGTGTTTCCAATGCGTCGCGTTCTTCCCTCCCTGAGTAGTCTGCGCGCATTCGAGGCCGCGGCCCGCCACCAGAGCTTCACGCGCGCGGCGGCAGAACTCAATCTGGCGCAGACCGCGATCAGCCATCAGATTAAGAATTTGGAGGACTTGTTGCAGGTCGCGCTGTTTACGCGCGAACGTAGCGCCGTGCGACTGACCGACGTCGGCCATGAATATCTGGAATCAGTGCGCGATGTGATCAACCAGATCACCGCGGCGACCGACCGGGTCATCGACAAACACCGCGGCAATGTGCTCACCGTCGCGTGCCTCACGGCCTTCGCCGTGAAGTGTCTCATCCCGCATCTCGGCGATTTCCGCCGGCGCCATCCCGACATCGTGCTGCGGATCGGCACCGTCGTGTCGTTCGATCTCCTCCAGCACCACGATTACGACGTGGCGATCCGGTACGGCTCGGGAAGCTGGCGCGGCTTCGCCACGCACAAGATCGCGCCGGAAGAGGTGTTTCCGGTCTGCAGTCCACGCCTGCTCAAGTCCGGCATGAAGTTAAAGATCCCGTCCGATCTGCACCAGCATACGGTGATCCGGACGTCCTCGTTCGCCTTGCGCGACGAGTGGCCGCAGTGGCTGGAGCTCGCCGGCGTGTCCGACCTGGAATTTGCCGACGAGATCGCCTGCGATCTGCTGTTCCCATCCATTCAGGCGGCGGTGGACGGTCTAGGCGTGGTGATGGGGCGTACCGCGGTCGTGGCGACGGACATCGCCAATGGCACCCTGATCGAGCCGTTCGATATCCGGATGCCGACGAACTCCGGATATCACGTGACGTCACCGATCGAACGCGCCGATATGCCGATGGTGACGACATTCCGTAACTGGGTGCTCGAACGCTTTCAGCCGGCGCTCTCGGCAGCCTGATCAGCTGCTGCATGAGGAAAACTGAGGCTAAGCACGACTTTTTTCGTTCTTGCCCACAGCAAGAACAGCGGTAATAGCTTCCGTCCCCCTCATCCAGGTACTGACCCTTTTCCATCGGCGCTGGCCTCTTTTGAGGAGCTTTGTGGTCCCTTTACCTTGTCGGCGGACTGATGGAACGCATCGCACAGGTAAAACTTGAAGGATTGTCAAAAGACACACTGTGAGTAGGTTCTGCCCGCCCATGACTGCTGCCGACTCATACCGAAAGCTCGCGGCTCAGCTGAGAGCGAAAGCCGCCAATGAACGAAGCGCCGGCCTCGCGTCCGAACTGAACCACCTTGCCTAGTGCTACCTGAGACTGGCCGAACAGGCCGACCACAACAGCCTTTCCGACATCATTGCGGAATTCGGCTCAAAGCTTGGCTCAGCCGGCGCCTAGCACTCCAATCCAACATGGCCAGTGCACGCGAGCGGGCCGAAGGATACCGCAAGGAAGCAAAGACCTGCCTGGAGTTGGCGGGTCGATTGTCTCTCGATTCCGACCGCGCTCGCCTGACCGATATGGCTATGCACTGGCTGCGCATCGCCGAGATCGCAGAGGC
>NZ_DASZBV010000006.1:0-323509 GCF_035943735.1 Pseudolabrys sp. | reverse complement strand
GGCACGCTCCGCCCATTCATCTTCCGAGCCGATGCCCATTGGAGCCATCCTGTCATATTCGACCCCTGTCACATACGACAGTTTGTGCTTGACGGCAAGCGCCGATCCTGTCATAAGTGACAGCAGTCGAAAACGACAGGTTAGACCGATGGCCCAACACTTCCTCCTCTCCCGCGCTGCCAAGTCCCTCTCGCTGGCCAGCATCTTCACGATGAAGGATGAGGAAGCCGAAATGGCCTTCCGCCGGGTCCGTTGGGCCGATACCGATGGTGCGCCGGTCTGCCCGCACTGCGGCGGCACCGACGCCTATGACTGCCGCCGCCTGAAGGGCGCGCCGCGCTTCCGCTGCCGGGCTTGCGTGAAGGATTTCAGCATCACGTCCGGCACGCTGTTTGCCAGCCACAAGCTGCCCCTGCGCTGCTATCTCGCCGCCATCGCGATCTTCTGCAATGAGGTCAAGGGCAAGTCGGCGCTGGCGCTCTCCCGGGATCTGAATGTCTCCTACAAGTGCGCGTTTGTGCTGCTGCATAAGCTGCGCGAGGCCATGGCGGAGGAATTGAAGGGCCGCGTGGTCGGCGGCGAAGGCAAGGTGGCGGAGGTCGATGCCGGTTACTTTGGCGGCTACGTCAAGCCCGCGAACAAGCGCGAGCACCGCGCAGACCGGCGGCTCGCGGCCAATCAGTCCGGCAAGCGCAAGGCCGTCATCATCGTGCGCGAGCGCGGCGGAAACTCGGTCCCGGCGGTGTTCAAGTCGGAAAAGGCGGCGCTGAATTTCATCCGCTCGCGCATCGCCCACGGGACCCTCGTGAATGCCGATGAAAGCCCGAACTGGAACGAGTTGCATGCCCGCTTCGAAATGAAGCGCATCAACCACGAGGAAGCCTATTCGCAGGATGGTGCCTGCACGAATTGGGCCGAGGAATTTTTCAGCCGTATGCGCCGGGCCGAGATTGGCCACCACCACCATATCGCGGGCCAGTACCTCCTCCGCTATGCGCAGGAAGCCTCATGGCGCGAGGACAATCGCCGCGAGAGCAACGGCACTCAGGTTGACCGTCTCGCCGGGCTGGCGATGAAGCAGAAAAAGTCGGTCGACTTCACCGGCTACTGGCAGCGTCACGAGGTCTGAAATGCCGCGCGCTCACATTGCCACGAAACAGGCTACCTACACCCTCGACATGCTTCACCGCGAACTGGCGGGAAAGGTGCAGCAGAACAAGGCCGAGGCCGAACGGCTGCACGAGGCCATGAAGCACGTCGAGGCCGTGATTAAGCTTCTCAATCCGGCGCACAAGCTCAATCGCATTGCCGTGCGGCGGCGGAAGCCGAACCCGTATTTCAAGCGCGGGACGGTCTTTCGTGCAGCACTGGAGGTACTACGCCGCACAGATGGTCCGCTGACGGCTCATGACGTGGCGCTGGCCATGCTGGACGCCAAGGGCGTCAAAAACGCACCGGCAGAGGCCGTGCGCGATCTGGAAGGGGCTGTGCGGGCCAGCCTGCGCGGCAGCGATGCCGTTGTGGGGATCGGAAAGCATCCGACGCAATGGAGGCTCACAAATGACGCGGATAAGGCCTAATCGTTGGGCTGCGCCAGATCAGATTTCTTGATCTCGATTGACCTCATTCCGTGAGCAAGGATGAGCCATGCCCTCGCAGCGGAGATCAGACGGTTGGCGCGCCGTTTATCGCACTGACGTTCTGCCTCGGCTAATTTCGCTTCAGCTATCGTCTGACATTCGACAGATGTGTACATGCCCACGATGCTATCGATTGCGCGTGGCCGGCATCTGTTCAAAACAGACCACTAGAGGCAAAATAGGCCGGCACCTATCCTTGCATCCGTCGCGCGACGGTCTCGCTCGTCCGCAGTTCCGCCAGCATATGTCTTAATTGGCGTTCGGCGTCGGCGCATTCGTGACCATCGCGCTTAAGCGCCTCGATGGTGTTGCGTTGCTGGTCTATCTTTTCTCGCAATGACAGCAGTCGTTCCTTGGGTAGTTCGCTCATGTCATCCTCCCCGAGCGCCTAATTCGCTAAGGGGACTAGAGCACTCCGGTAGGGCTCTGTCTGTCAATACCTACCGTGGATCGAGTAATTTACGAGTGACCCTTGCTTCGGCCTCCCGGGCGAGGGCGCGCCATTGCGCGGCAAGGTCTAGCCAGCGTGCGCGGTTGGGGTCGCTCGCCGCCGTCTTCGCCATTTGCTCGGCTTCTTCGGCAAGTTTCTGGAAGTCATCCACAGTCTGCATATTTTTCTTATAAACGTGTCGGGTGTCCGACAGAAGCCCTTCGCGGATAATACTTCCTGAAAAGGGTCCACCCCTCATTTCGAAAGAGGCCAGAGAGGATGGAAAGGGGCCAGTACCCAAAATAGGTCGCGGCGGCCTAGAAGAAGCTTGTGGCGTTTGCGCCATAATACCGGGACCACGCACCTTCCGCGAACTGATCAATCATTTCGGCGGCGCCCGCGCCGCACTCGAGGCGCTGCCGCAACTGGCGCGCCGTGGCGGCGCGGCTGGCACGCGCATCTGCTCGCAGGCCGAGGCTGAAAAAGAATTGAGCGCCGCCCGCGCCCGCGGCATCGCCCTCGTCGCGCTCGGCGAGCCCGACTATCCACCGCGGTTGCAGATGATCGACGACCCGCCGCCACTGCTGGCAGTGGATGGCGAACACGCCATCCTCACGCGCCATCTCGTCGCCATCGTCGGCTCGCGCAATGCTTCGGCCGCCGGCATGAAATTCGCGGCCACGCTGGCGCGCGATCTCGGCGCCGCCGGTTACGGCATCGTCTCCGGGCTGGCGCGCGGCATCGACGCGGCCGCGCACCGCGCCTCGCTCGATAGCGGCACGGTGGCGGTGCTCGCTGGCGGACACGAGCGCATCTACCCGGCCGAGCATGTGCAATTGGCGCAGGCGATCGTAGCGCAGGGCGCGACTGTCTCGGAAATGCCGCTCACCTGGGAGCCGCGCGCCCACGACTTCCCGCGCCGTAACCGCCTGATCTCCGGCCTCGCCGTCGGCGTCGTCATCGTCGAGGCGGCGCGGCGCTCGGGCTCGCTGATCACCGCGCGCATGGCCGGCGAACAGGGACGCGAGGTCTTCGCCGTGCCGGGCTCGCCGCTCGATCCACGGGCCGAAGGCACCAACGGCCTTTTGAAGCAGGGCGCGATCATGGTGACCGCGGCCGACGACGTGCTCGCCGCGCTGGCCCCGATCCACGGCCGCGACCTCGATCAGCCGATGGAGGAGCCGGAACGCGAGACCGCGGCGCCGAGCGAGCCGAGCGAGGACGAGCGCGGCCGCATCATCGGCCTCCTCGGCCCCGCGCCCTGCTCGATCGACGACCTGGTGCGGCTATCGCGCTCGTCGCCGGCGATCGTGCGCATGGTGCTGCTCGAATTGGAGCTTGCCGGCCGGCTCGATCGGCACGGCGGTGGCCTGGTGTCGCTGGTGTAAGATACCGCCCGAATCGAGGGACCGCCGGTGAAGCCGATCCGAGGGGCCGTGCTGCTGCTCGCGCTGCTCTGCGCCCTGCCGGCGCGGGCACAGGAGCCGTTTGCCAATTTCGTGCGCGACCTGTGGCCGGACGCGCAGCAAAAGGGCGTCACGCGCGCGACCTTCGATCTGGCGATGCACGGCGTGACGCCCGACGAGCGCGTCATCGCGGCGACCCGCAAGCAGCCGGAATACGGCAAGCCGGTCGGCGATTACATTGCTGCTTTGGTCTCACGCAGCCGCATGACGCGGGGCGAAGCGAAGGCGCGCGAATGGGCCGGCACGTTCGACAAGATCGAGAAGCAGTTCGGCGTGGAGCGCTGGGTGCTGCTGGCGCTGTGGGGCATGGAGACCGACTACGGCGCAGCCAAGGATCGCTGGGACGTCTTCCGCTCGCTGTCGACGCTCGATTACGTCAACTATCGCCACCCCTACTTCCGCAACGAACTGTTCGTGGCGATGCGCATCATGCAGGACGGCCACCTCGCCCGCGCGCAGATGGTGTCGTCCTGGGCCGGCGCCATGGGGCAGACGCAGTTCATGCCGTCGAACTACGTCGACTACGCCATCGACTTCTCCGGCGACGGCCGCGCCGACATCTGGAACAACGTGCCGGATGTGCTCGGCTCGACCGCCAACTATTTGCACAAAGGCGGCTGGAAGCACGGCCTGCCCTGGGGCTTCGAGGTGAGCATTCCGCCGCGCTTCGATTACATGAAGAGCCGCGGCTCCTACGAGGACTGGCGCCGCGTCGGTGTGCGCCGCGCCGACGGCAAGCCGTTCCCGGCAAGCGGCAACGGCATCCTCTTCTTCCCCAGCGGCGCGAAGGGGCCAGCCTTCATCGTCACGCCGAACTACGACGTGCTCAAGGAGTACAACAACTCCGACGCCTACGCGATCGCCGTCGGTCATCTCGCGGACCGGCTTGCCGGCGGCGGCCCGTTCAAAAGCCATTGGCCTGCCGACGATCATCCCCTGTCGCGCGACGCCCGCATTGCCCTGCAGAAAAAGCTCGCCACGCTCGGCTATGACGTGAAGGATTTCGAGGGCCACGTCGATTTCGACCTGCGCGACAACATCCGCGCCGAGCAGAAGAAGCTCGGCATGGTGCCCGACGGCAATCCGACCCCGGCGCTGCTGGAGAAGTTCGGCATCAACCTCCGCTGACGCGGGTGACAGCGGACGATGCTGTCGTCATCATGCACCCCTCGCACGGCTGAGGGGTGACAAGCCATGTTGGAAACTGACAAGGTCTTTGCCGGCTCGATCCCGGAAAACTACGACCGCCATATGGTGCCGTTGATATTCGAGCCTTATGCCGCGGACCTTGCACAACGCGCCGCGTCCTTGTCACCAAGCGCCATTCTGGAAACCGCCGCGGGCAGCGGCGTCGTCACCCGCGCTTTGGCGCCAAGATTGTCGCCCGGCGCGCGCTATGTCGTCACCGACCTCAACCGGCCGATGCTCGACTATGCGGCGTCACAACAAGCGCGCGACAGCCGCATCACCTGGCGCCAGGCCGATGCCCTGACACTGCCGTTCGACGATGCGACGTTCGACGTCGTGTGTTGCCAGTTCGGCGCCATGTTCTTTCCCGACCGCAAATCCGGCTATCGTGAAGCAAAGCGCGTCCTGAAGCCGGGCGGACATTTTCTCTTCAGCGTTTGGGATCGTATCGAGGAGAATATCTTTGCGGACGATGTGACGAATGCTCTTGCCGAGATTTTTCCGAACGATCCACCGCGCTTTCTGGCGCGCACGCCGCACGGCTACCACGATACGGACCTGATCCGTCGCGAGTTGGAAGACGCGGGTTTCTCCAGCGTGGTCATCGAGACGCGGGCCGAACAAAGCCGCGCATCCTCGCCCCGCGTTCCGGCCGTTGCCTATTGTCAGGGGACTCTTCTGCGCAACGAGATCGAGGCGAGAGAGGCGGGAAAACTGGACGCCGCAACGGACCACGCGACACAGGCGATTGCGGAACGGCATGGCAGCGGCGAGGTTGCCGCCAAGATCCAGGCACACGTCATCATGGCTGCGGCCTAGCTTTGAATAGCCCCCTGCTCGTCAGGGCTGCACCACCACTCATGAGCAATCCGAACGGCGCGGGCCGTTCCGTCCTTTCGCGGCCACGCCAGACAGCGGCGCCGAGCGAGAGGCGGGTCGCCGCGCGCCTGGAACCGAACCCGCGGGCGAACCGGAGGTCGGTTTTGAACGCCGTCGGCTCAGGGACGTTGACCGCCGTGACGAGCCAACACATCCGTTCGCTTCCGCACGGAGAGTTTCGACATGTGCGGTTTCCCAAACTGCCTGGTGTTCATGACGTGCGACCTGCAAAGCGGATGCTGGGAATGCGACATCGAAAGCGACGAAAGTCGTTCGGCCCGGCGCCCATCCCGAGGTCTGACCCGTCAGGCCGGCGGCATTCGAAAAACCCAGCATCGAGCCGTCCAACCGCTTCCGGCAGAAGCGAGCGCAGAGTCGCTTTTGCATGGGACCAGCCGATAGGCCTCAATCGAGATCCGAAAGAGCCCAGCTGATCGGGCAGCCTTCGGTTCGGAACGCCAGCCCCGATGGCAAGCCGACCGGCCCTGTGGAGAATCGCGCCAAACCTGTGATGATCAGCGGCGGACCACCGGCCCGCCCTGACGCGCGGCGCTCTCCGCTTCCAGCCGCACCATCTCGAGGAGGTAGCCGATGGTGTCGAGCCCGGAGCGGCGGGCAAGGGCGGCAAGATCGGCGGACAGCGTCGCGACGTAGCTCGCGACCGCCGAGCGGCCGTTCGGTTCGAAACTGTTTTTCGGATTGTTTGTCGACACCCGAGTCCCGCTCCGTTCGACCTTACGTCGCCCTGCAACCGAAGATACACAACGCCGTGGAAAAGTTAATCCTATAAGTCGTATCATATCTAAAATACATCTTATGGTTGTAATCGAGCGTAAAAGATTACGGCCCCGTTTGTGCCAGATTTGACTGCTCTGAGCGCGCCCGCGTCGAGGCGCCCATTTGACTTGAAGGGGGCGCTTCCCCATGTTCCCGGCGGTACCGGCGCCGATTCCGCCCGTTACCGACCCTGGCTTTCGCCAGTAAACCATTGGATTTACATGAATATCGTCGTTGTTGAGTCGCCGGCCAAGGCGAAGACGATCAACAAATATCTGGGCCCCGACTACGAGGTGCTGGCCTCCTTTGGCCATATCCGCGACCTGCCGGCCAAGGACGGTTCGGTCGATCCCGAGCAAGACTTCCGCATGATCTGGGAGGTCGACGCCAAGTCGAACCAGCGCGTCAACGACATCGCCCGGGCGCTCAAGGGCGCCGACAAGCTCATCCTCGCCACCGACCCGGATCGCGAAGGCGAGGCCATCTCCTGGCACGTCCTGGAAGTGCTCCGCCAGAAGAAGGCGCTGACCAAGCAGCCGGTCGAGCGCGTCGTGTTCAATGCCATTACCAAGCAGTCGATCCTCGATGCGATGAAGCATCCACGCGCGATCGACACCGCTTTGGTAGACGCCTATCTGGCGCGCCGCGCGCTCGATTATCTCGTCGGCTTCACGCTCTCGCCGGTGCTCTGGCGCAAACTGCCGGGCGCCCGCTCGGCCGGCCGCGTGCAGTCGGTGGCGCTACGCCTCGTCTGCGACCGCGAGCTCGAGATCGAGAAGTTCGTCGCGCGCGAATACTGGTCGATCGTCGCCAGGCTCGCGACGCCGCGCAACGACGTGTTCGAGGCGCGCCTCGTCGGCGCCGACGGGCAGAAGATCCAGCGTCTCGACATCGGCTCCGGCGCGGAAGCCGAAGCCTTCACCCGCGATCTCGAGAACGCCGCCTTCAAGGTCGTCTCGGTCGAGGCCAAGCCCGCGCGGCGCAATCCGCCGCCGCCGTTCACGACCTCGACGATGCAGCAGGAAGCGAGCCGCAAGCTCGGCTTCTCGCCGGCGCACACGATGCGGCTGGCGCAGCGTCTCTACGAAGGCATCGACATCGGCGGCGAGACCGTCGGCCTCATCACCTATATGCGGACCGACGGCATCGACATGGCGCCGGAGGCGATCACGGCCGTGCGCGGCATGATCGGCAAGCAGTACGGCAAGGATTACGTGCCGGATGCACCGCGCCAGTACCAGAACAAGTCGAAGAACGCGCAGGAAGCCCACGAAGCCGTGCGTCCGACCGATCCGAACCGGCTCCCGAACAACGTGGCACGCAGTCTCGACCGCGATCAGGCCCGCCTCTACGAACTGATCTGGAATCGCGCGGTGGCGAGCCAGATGCAGGGGGCCGAGCTCGAGCGCACCACCGTCGATATCGCGGCGAAGGTGGGCGCGCGCAATATCGAGCTGCGCGCCACCGGCCAGGTGGTGAAGTTCGACGGCTTCCTCACGCTCTACCAGGAAGGTCAGGACGAGGCCGCCGATGACGATGAATCGCGCCGCCTGCCCGCCGTGAATGAGGGCGAGGCGCTCGCCAAGCAGGCGATCACCTCGACGCAGCATTTCACCGAGCCGCCGCCGCGCTATTCGGAAGCCGCTCTCGTCAAGCGCATGGAGGAGCTCGGCATCGGCCGTCCCTCGACCTACGCCGCCATCCTGCAGGTGCTGCAGGACCGCGGTTACGTGCGCATAGACAAGAAGCGACTGATGCCCGAGGACAAGGGCCGCGTCGTCGTCGGCTTTCTCGAGAGCTTCTTTCAGAAATACGTCGAATATGATTTCACCGCCAATCTCGAAGAGCAGCTCGACCGCGTGTCTAACAACGAGGTCGCGTGGAAGACGGTGCTGCACGACTTCTGGACCGACTTCATCGGCGCGGTGAACGACATCAAGGAGTTGCGCGTCACCAACGTGCTCGACGCGCTCAACGACCTGCTCGAGCCGCACATCTTCCCGCAGCCGGCGGACGGCAGCGATCGCCGCAAGTGCCCGAACTGCGAGACCGGCAAGCTCTCGCTCAAGCTCGGCCGCTTCGGCGCCTTCATCGGCTGCTCGAACTATCCGGAATGCAACTTCACCCGGCAGATGACGCCGGGTGCGCAAGGCGGCGTTTCCGGCACCAAGGTGATCGGCGAGGATCCGGCGACCGGCCTCGAAGTGACCTTGCGCGGCGGCCGCTTCGGCCCCTATCTGCAGCTCGGCGAAGCGTCGAAAGAGAAGGATGCGGAGAAACCAAAACGCGCCGGCATTCCGAAGGGCGTGACGCCCGACGACGTCGATCTGGAAAAGGCGCTCGGCCTGCTAGCGCTGCCGCGCGACGTCGGCCCGCATCCGGAAGACGGCGAGATGATCGTCGCCGGCATCGGCCGCTTTGGCCCTTACGTGAAACACGGCAAGGTCTACGCCAGCCTCGAGGACGGCGACGAGGTGATGACCGTCGGCCTCAACCGCGCCGTCACGCTCATCGCCGAGAAGAAGCTCAAGCCCGGCCGCAGCCGCTTCGGCGCCGATCCCGGCAAACCGCTCGGCGACCATCCCGACAAGGGCGGGCCGATCGTGGTCAAGAAGGGCCGCTACGGCCCTTACGTCAGCCATGACGGCGTCAACGCGACGCTGCCGAACGACATCACGCCGGAGATGGTGACGCTCGAGCAGGCGGTATCGCTGATCGATGCGCGCGCCGCGATGGGCGGCGGCAAGAAGAAGGGCAAGGCGAAAGCTGCGCCGAAGAAGGCCAAGGCGGACAAGGCGGAGGCCAAGCCCGAAGCGGCGGCTTCGACCGCCCGTCGCGCCGCGGGCCGCAAGACCGCCTCCGGCAAAGCGGTCAAGGCCGCCGCGCCGAAGAAGGCTGCGCCCAAACCCGCGCGCAAGAAGGCGGCGGACTGAGCCTCACTACACACTCCGCTCGTCCCCGCGCGTAGACATCGGGTTTACCCGATGTCTACCATTAACGGTGCGCAAGTCGGCTGTAGCCGACTTGCGATGGGGACCCAACTGTGAGTCAGCGCTGGATTCCCGCTTGTGCGGGAATGAGTGGTGAAATCAGCGCGCGCTGGCGAACCTTTCAGCCAATCATTACATTACCGACATCGAAGCGCCCCGCCGGCGCCGGACATTCATTTTGAGCAAAACCAAAAGCAACGCGACCTCCCTTCCGCCCAAGGCCGACATCCTCGCCTTCATCCGTGCCCAGCCGGGTAAGGTCGGCACCCGCGAAATCGCCCGTGCCTTCGGGCTGAAGAACGCGCTGCGCGCCGAATTGAAGCGCCTGCTGCGTGACCTCGCCGACGAAGGCGCCGTCGAGACGCGCCACAAGAAGCTGCATCATCCCGGCGCCCTGCCCTCGACCGTGCTCGCCGACGTCGTCGCGCGCGACAGTGACGGCGATCTCATCGCCACCCCGGACGAATGGGACGAGGAGGCGCACGGTGCCCCGCCGAAGATTCGCATCCTCGTGCCGCGCCATGCGCGCCGCGGCGAGGCCGCCGGCCTGGGCGACCGCGTGTTGCTGCGCGTCGAAGAGACCGAAGAGGACGCCGGCATCCGCCACCGCGGCCAGGTCATCCGCGTCATCGACCGGCCGAAGCACCGCGTGCTCGGCATCTTCCGCAAGGGCCCGCGCGGCGGCGGCCGACTCGAACCGGTCGACAAGAAGATGCTCGGCAAGGAGTTGATCATTCCGGAAGGCGCGACCGGCGACGCGCAGGATGGCGACCTCGTCGCGGTCGAGACGTCCCGCATCGGCCGCCTCGGCCTGGCCTCCGGCCGCGTCGTCGAGAGGCTCGGCTCGCTCTCGAGCGAACGCGCGGTCAGCCTCATCGCCATCAACGCGCACGGCATCCCGCACGTCTTCCGCCGCGAGACCATGGCGGAAGCGGAAGCCGCCAAGCCCGCGACGATGGCGCATCGCGAGGACTGGCGCGACGTTCCCTTCGTCACTATCGATCCGCCCGACGCCAAGGACCACGACGACGCCGTGCACGCCGAGGAGCGCGACGGCGGCTTCATCGTCAACGTCGCCATCGCCGACGTCGCGCATTACGTCACGCCTGGCTCGGCGCTCGACCACGAGGCGCTGGTGCGCGGCAACTCGGTCTATTTCCCCGACCGCGTCGTGCCGATGCTGCCGGAGCGCATCTCCAACGATCTCTGCTCGCTGCGCCCGCAGGTGGAACGCCCCGCCCTCGCCGTGCGCATGATCATCGGCGCCGACGGCCGCAAGCGCTCCCACACATTCCACCGCATCATGATGCGCTCGGCGGCCAAGCTCTCCTACGAGCAGGCGCAACTCGCCATATCGGGCCGCGGCGACGAAGAGAGCGAGCCGCTGGTCGAGCCGATCCTCAAGCCGCTTTACGCCGCCTACGAGACCCTGGTGAAGGCCCGCAACGAGCGCGCGCCGCTCGATCTCGACCTGCCCGAGCGCAAGATTCTGCTCAAAGGCGACGGCACCGTCGACCGCGTCATCGTGCCGGAGCGGCTCGAGGCGCATCGGCTGATCGAGGAGTTCATGATCCTCGCCAATGTCGCCGCCGCCGAGACGCTCGAGAAGGCCCGCGTGCCGCTGATCTACCGCGTCCACGACGAGCCGTCGCTGGAGAAGGTCAACGCCCTGCGCGAATTCCTGCAGACGCTCGACATCGCCTTCGCCAAGGCCGGCGCGCTGCGTCCCGAGGCCTTCAACCGCGTGCTGCGCCAGGTGAAGGGCCGCGACGCCGAAACCTTGGTCAATGAAGTGGTGCTGCGCTCGCAGTCGCAGGCCGAATACGCGTCCGAGAACTACGGTCATTTCGGCCTCAACCTGCGCCGCTACGCGCACTTCACCTCGCCCATCCGCCGCTACGCCGATCTCGTCGTGCATCGCGGGCTGATCCGCGCCATGAGCCTCGGCCCAGATGGGCTCGCCGAGAATGCCGATCCGAAGCTGCTCGGCGAGATCGCCGCTGCCATCTCCGCCACCGAGCGGCGCGCGATGCTGGCCGAGCGCGAGACCACCGACCGGCTGATCGCGCATCATCTCGCCGACCGCGTCGGCGCCTCCTTCGACGGCCGCGTCTCCGGCGTCACTCGCGCCGGCCTGTTCGTGAAGCTGCACGAGACCGGTGCAGACGGCTTCGTGCCGGCGCGCACCATCGGCGACGAATATTTCCATTACGACGAGGCGCGCCACGCCATGGTCGGCAAGCACTCGGGCGAGACCTACCGGCTGGGCGACAATGTCACGGTGAAGCTGGTCGAGGCCGCGCCGGTTGCCGGGGCGCTACGATTCGAGCTTCTGTCGGCCGGGCGCAAAGGCGGCGCGCCCCGCCGGCCGCGGTTCGAGGCGCGGCGGGAGAAGCGCGACGACCGGCGTCAGCGCGGCAGCAGGAAGCGGAAGGGACGGAAGCATTCATGAGGGACACTTCGCATCTCGGCCAGGTTTGGGCCGACCGGATGACCAGGTCCGAGCGCGACCAGTCATTTCCCGACAGCGTGCCGCGCGATGCCGCCACCCTGATGCTGATCGACCGCTCCGGGACGCTGCCGAAGGTGCTGCTCGGCCGCCGCCATCACGGCCACAAGTTCATGCCCGGCAAGTTCGTCTTTCCCGGCGGCCGGCTGGAGCCACACGACGCAGAAATGAGCTCCCTCAGCGACTTGCACCCTGACATTCAAGCTAAACTGAATGTTCGGGTCGCCTCCCCGAGCGCCGATTTCGCCCGCGCCCTCGCGCTCACCGCCATTCGCGAGACGGCGGAGGAGACCGGCCTCCTGCTCGGGGCCAAGCGCGACGAGCCGCCGTCCACCCCGGGCGAGATCTGGGCCGAATTCGCCAAGGCTAAAGTCCACCCCGACCTCGGCCAGATCCACTTCATCGCTCGCGCCATCACCCCACCGCGGCGGCCGAAGCGCTTCGACACCCGCTTCTTCACCGTCGATGCCACGGCCATCGCCCATCGCATCGAGGGCGTGGTCGGGCCCGATTCCGAGTTGGTGGAGCTGACCTGGACCCCGATCGAACAGGCGGCGCAGCACGACATGCCGACCATCACCGGCGTGGTGCTGGAGGAGTTACTGGCGCGGGTGGAAGGTGGCCTCAAGCACAGCCTGCCCGTCCCCTTCTACTTCATGGAAAACCAAGTCTACCACCGGGAACTGCTGTGAAGCCGTAGGCCCGCCTTTCCTTGACATTTGGGCCTTAGCCGCTAGTTTCCGCCGCCAAAGGCACCCCTGACATCGCCGCATTCCGTTTTCGAGGACTATAAGCCATGGCCAAAGCCATCAGCCTGAAGATCAAGCTCGTGTCGAGCGCCGGCACTGGCCACTACTACGTGACCAAGAAGAACTCGCGCACGCAGACCGACAAGCTCGTGAAGAAGAAGTACGACCCGGTCGCCAAGAAGCACGTCGAGTACCGCGAGGGTAAGATCAAGTAAGCCGCGCTTACGCGTCTGGCTCGCGATGAAGGGCGCCGCACGGCGCCCTTTGTGTTTTTCGCCCCGGCCAGTGACATTATCGCATCATGAAATTCATGCGGTCGCTAATTGGGCTTTCGCCTGCGCTTCAGTGGCCCGGCTGCGCCGGCACGAGGCGTGCGAAACGGTCGCAGGATGCACTCAACCGGTGCAAAACCCGCTGTATGGTGTAAATTGGTGTCCTGTATAAGGCCGCAGGATGAACGCGACGAGTCGAACGATGGATGCGCAGCTCACGGAAGGTCGCGACCGCAAGCCCGATCTTCAGCGAATGTCAGATAACGCACAGCGCGCCACCGACTTCCTGAAGGCGCTCGCGCATGAGAGCCGGTGGATGATGTTGTGCATTCTCGCGGAAGGCGAGAAGTCGGTCGGCGAGCTCGAGGAGATCCTGTCGCTGCGCCAGCCGACCGTGTCGCAACAGCTCGCGCGTCTGCGCGCCGACGGTCTGGTCGCCACGCGCCGTGAAGGCAAGGCGATCTACTACAGCCTCGCCAGCGAGGAAGCGCGCACGGTCATCGGCGCCGTCTACGAGGCTTTCTGCCGCAAGGCGCGCAAGCGCTGACGCTTCAGGGCGCCGGCAACAGCGCGCTGGTGCGTCCCGTCAGCCAATAGGCAACGAGCCCTCCCCATTCATGCGCGGCCAAATCGGTCCGCGCGAGGCCACCGCCGATACTGCGCGACAGCGCGAAGCGCCAGTGCGGCCTCGTGTGCCAGTCGACCGGATAGGCTTCCACCGCAAAGCCGACGCGGCGGAAACAGCCGATGGCGCGCGGCATGTGCTGTGCCGAGGTCACCAAGAGCCAGCGCTCGCCCGGCTTCGGCTGAATCAGCGCCTTGGTGAAAGCAGCGTTCTCAGCGGTGTTGCGCGAGCGCGTCTCGAGCATGACGCGATCGCGCGCGATGCCGAAGCTCTCCCACAGCGGCAGCACGAAGTCCGCTTCCGGCGGCGCCTGCGGAAAGAGCGCCGCATTGCCGCCGGAAAATACGATGCGCGCCTTCGGATAATCGCGCGCCAGCTTTGCGACGACCGTGACCCGCTCGGCGCTGTCGGCGAGCGCGACCTGCCCGCGCGCCTGCGAGAGGACGGGATTGATGGCGCCGCCCAGCACGATGATGCCGTCCGGCGCGCCGCGCGCCGGGTCCCATACGGGAAAGCGGTTCTCCAGAATGCTATCGAGCGTGGCGCCGACGGGAAGGAACCCGACGATCAGCAACAGGGCGATCGCCAGCACGCACAGCGAGCGGCCGAGCCGCCGATGGTGCGTGAACAGCAGGATCACGCCGGCGAGGCCGATCAGCAGAATGAGATTGGAGGGCAGCAGCAGGAAGGCGACGGTCTTCGACAGGACGAAGAACATCAGCGCGACTTCTTCCAGGCCTCGTAGCGCTTCTTGTTCTCTTCGTTCGGCGGATAGAGGCCGAGCAGCTGATGCCCCTTCTCCACTTCCTGCACCAGCCAGGTCTCGAGCAGTTCGTGCTCGGCGCCTTCGGTGGCGACGAAGTCGGCGAGATCCTTTGGGATCACCACCGCGCCGTCATCGTCGGCGACGATGATGTCGCCGGGAAAGATCGCAGTGCCGCCGCAGCCGATCGGCTCGTTCCAGCCGACGAAGGTGAGCTGGTTGACAGACGCCGGCGCGGCGACGCCCTGGCACCAAACGGGCAGTCCGGTGCCGAGCACGCCGTGCTTGTCGCGCATGACGCCGTCGGTGATCAGCGCCGTGACGCCGCGCTTGACCATGCGCATGCAGAGGATGTCGCCGAAGATGCCGGCGCCGGTGACGCCCATGGCGTCGGCGACGACGACGCAATCCGCCGGCATCGCCTCGATGGCGCCGCGCGTCGAGATCGGTTTCATCCAGCTTTCCGGCGTGGCGAGGTCCTCGCGCACCGGCACGAAACGCAGCGTGAAGGCGGGGCCGACCACGCGCTTGCCGGAGAAGCCGAAGGGCATCGCGCCCTTCATCCAGGCGTGGCGGATGCCCTTCTTCAAGAGCATCGTGGTGATGGTGCCGGTGGTGATGTTTTTCAGCGCATCAAGCGTAGCGGTCATGGGGCGGTCCGGTCAGGCGGGAGAAAGGCCGAGCCGCTCGTCGCGGCGGCGGAGCCAGGCGATGAGCGGGGTGGCGATTAGCACCATCCAGAGCTTGCCGACGATCTGTCCGCCGAGGAAGTCGAGCGAGCCGAAGGCGAGCCACAGGAAGACGATGGAGTCGACGACGAGGCCGGCAACGCTCGAGGCCATCACCGCGAGCACGAGGCGGCGGCGCGCCAGCGGCGTGTAGACGGCGAAGTCGGCGAACTCCGAGAGCAGGAAGGCGGCGGTCGAGGCGATGACCAGCGCGGCCGGCGCCAGCGCCCACGAGATCAGCGCGCCGACGACGATGGCGCCGAGGCCGAAGCCGGCGCCGAGCCGGCGCTGCACCAAGTCGCGCAGCACCAGGGCCGCGCCGACCATCATCACGCCCGAGGGCGCCATGAGCCCGGGCGCGACCGGCAGCACGCAGGGTCCGTTGGTAAGGCAAGCGGTGCCGACATGGCCGATCATCCAGTTCGCGGCCGGAATGGTCAGGCAGAACAGGACGAGGAAGGCGAAGCCCTCGCTGCGGCGTCGATTATCGTTGTCCATCACGTCTGTCGTCGTCTTTCGATATAGGTGGCATAGCCCTGCGCGCGCAGGCGGCAGGCGGGGCATTGGCCGCAGCCATAGCCCCAATCGTGGCGGTGCGTGCGGTCGCCGAGATAACAGCTATGGCTGTCCTCGATGACGAGATCAAGCAAGCCCTGCCCGCCCAGATCCTCGGCAATCGCGAAGGTGGCCGCCTTGTCGATCCACATCAGCGGCGTATGGACGGCGAGATCGCGATCGAGGCCGAGCGTGAGGGCCTTCTGCATGGCCTTTATGGTTTCGTCGCGGCAGTCCGGATAGCCGGAATAGTCCGTCTCGCACATCCCGGCGACCAGATGGGCGGCGCCGCGCCGATAGGCAAGCGCCGCGGCGAAGCTGAGGAAGATCAGGTTGCGCGCCGGTACGAAGGTGGTCGGCAAACCGTTCTCGGCAATCTCGATGGCGACGTCGCGGGTGAGCGCGGTCTCCGAGATCTCGGCCAGCGCGTCGATGCGGATGACGTGGTCGTCGCCGAGGCGGCTCCCCCACGCGGCGTCGAGGGCGGCGATGCCGGCGCGCAGGCGCGGCCGCACGTCGAGCTCGACCGCGTGCCGCTGGCCATAGTCGAAGCCGACCGTCTCGACGCGGGTAAAACGCGTCAACGCCCAGGCGAGGCACACGGAGGAATCCTGGCCGCCGGAGAAGAGGACCAAAGCGGTGTCGGGGGAGATCGTCATCGGCCGGGTTCTAGCCTGCCCGGCCCGGCTTTGTCGCCCCTCGCGGCGCCGGCCTCAATCCCACTTCGGCGACCAGGTCCAGTCGACGATGCGGTCGCCGCGGCGGCCGAGCCCGGCGATCTCGGCCATCTCCGCCTCGGTGAGGGCGAAGTCGAACAGCGCGATGTTCTCCTCCAAGCGCTCGACCTTGCTGGTGCGCGGGATGACGACGATCCCTTGCTGCACCAGGAAGCGCAGCGACACCTGCGCCGCGCTCTTGCCGTGCGCCTTGCCGATGCGGCCGAGCACCGCGTCCTCCGGCGCACCGCCGCGCGCGATCGGGCTGTAGGCGACGACCGCCATGCCGTGACGCCTGCAGGCGGCGATGACCTTCGACTGGTCGAGGAAGGGATGCATCTCGATCTGGTTGCAGACCAGCGGCTCCGGCGACACCTTGTTCGCCTCGTCGAGCAGCGCCACCGTGAAGTTGGACACGCCGAGCGCCCGCACCAGGCCTTCCTGTTTGAGCTTGGCCATGGCGCCGAGCGTCTCGGCAAGCGGCACGCGCGGGTTCGGCCAATGGATCAGCAAGAGGTCGATGTGATCGAGGCGCAGATGCGCCAGGCTCTCCTTGACCGAACGGTCGACGTCGCGCGCCGACAGGAGGCTCGGCTGGATCTTGGTGGTGACCATCACCTCGGCGCGTTTGCCGGAGGCGCGAACGCCATCGCCCACATCGTGCTCGTTGCCGTACATCTGCGCGGTGTCGATGTGCCGGTAGCCGAGCCGGATCGCCTGCTCGGTCAGCCGCGCGCAGTCGCGGCCGCGCAGCATCCATGTGCCGAGGCCGACGATCGGAATGTCGAAGCCCTTGGCTTTCACCACTTGCATCGGCTCACCGCGATCAGTCGTTGAGGAAGCCCAGCAAAAACAGCGCGCGCCGCGCCGTCTCGCGGTTGACGCAGGCCGACGCCATCGGGCTCGCCATCGTGCCCTGGTAGAAGTCCCAGTAGAAGGCGCATGTCTTCTCCCGATCGGCGAGCCAGGCGCGCTGCATCTCGCGCAGCTTAACGCGCTGCGTCTCGTCGAGTTTCTCGCGCAGGCGGCGGAAGGTCTCGTTGAGGATGTCGTCCCAGACTGCGTGCTCGCGGTCGACGCAGGCGTTCATGTCCGCGGTCGACTTCGTTTTGTCGTCGTTGAGGCATGGATTGGAGACGATGCCGATGCAGCGTTCGGCGTCGCTCGCCGGCTTGCCGGCCGGCGCCGCGGTCTTGATGCAATCCTCGATCTTTCGCGTCGCCTTGGCGTCCGGTGCCGCCCGTGCAGCGAGCGGCCACACGAGCAGCAGCGCGGTCGCGACGACCGCGGCGCGGATCACGGCGTATCCCACACCGGCGCGTGCGGCGGGTTGACCACGCGCATATTGGTGTCATTGAGCTTTTTCAATTCGGCCATCTCGGCGTCCGCCAACTTGAAATCGAAGACGTCGAGGTTGGCCTTGAGATGGTCCGGCTTGTCGGAGCGCGGGATGGCGCAGACGCCCATCTGCACCAGATAGCGCAGCGAGACCTGCGCCGCGCTCTTGCCGTGCGCCTTGCCGATGCGCTCGAGCGCGTCGGCGCCCGGCACCTTGCCGCGCGCGATCGGGCAATAGGCGACCACCGCCATGCCGTGCTTCTTGCTGGTCGCCAGCACCTTGTCCTGGTTGATGAAGGGATGCATCTCGATCTGGTTGCAGACCAGCGGCTCGCTCGTCGCCGCCCAGGCGTCGTCGAGCATCTTGGTGGTGAAATTGGCGACGCCGACATGCTTGGCGAAGCCGTCCTTCTTGGCCTGGCAGAGGGCGCCGACAGAGGTCTTGAACGGGATGTCCTTGTTGTTCCAGTGGATGAGCAACAGATCGACGTAAGGCAGTTGCAGGTTGGCGAGACTTTCGCTCAGCGACTGGCGAAATTTGTCCGGCTCGAGATGCGTCTCGCGCACCTTGGTGCAGATGAACACGTTCTCGCGCTTGATGCCGGACTGGCGCAGGCCCTCGCCGACGTCCTTCTCGTTACCGTAGAACCACGCGGTGTCGAGATGGGTGTAGCCGACCTGCAGCGCGGTCTTCACCGCCTGGACGCAGACATCCCCTTTCAGGGTCATGGTGCCAAGCCCGATCTGGGGAATCCGGGCGCCATGTGCTTCGACGAATTGCATCGCGATATTCTCCCTCGGCGGCAGTTTCTGGTCGGTGACGTTGCGGCGGAGAATGCCCGGTCGGTGCCCGGCTGCCAACCGGGGTCACTCCCGGTTGGCCCGCGGCCGGCGGCTCACCAAAATTTTTCGTGACATGGCCGCTGCAACAATCGCCGCAAGCTCAGACCTTTGCCCGATCTCCTGAGATTGGAATAATTAAAGAAAGCGAAATATGTCTTGCATCCGTCGCTTTTGACCCCTTGGTAAGCCCGCAAGGGCACTATTTAAGGCGGTACGACCCGCCCGGACTGGCAAGGCAATGCTCGGCGCACTGATCATCGTATTCCGCGAAGTCATCGAGGCAGGCTTGATCGTCGGCATCGTCATGGCGGCGACCAGAGGCGTCGACGGCCGGGGCCGCTGGATCGCGTTCGGCATTACCGGCGGGCTCGCCGGCGCCGCCATCGTCGCCGCCTTCGCCGGCGCCATTTCCGAGGCCTTCCAGGGCGCCGGCCAGGAGATGTTCAACGCCGCCGTGCTCGGCATCGCCGTGGTCATGCTGATGTGGCACAACGCCTGGATGTCGCGGCACGGCCGCGAGATCGCCGCCGAGATGCGGCGTATCGGCACAGACGTCAGCGAGGGCGCCAGACCGCTCACTGCGCTTGCCGTGGTCGTAGGCCTCGCCGTGCTGCGCGAGGGCTCCGAGGTGGTGCTCTTCCTCTATGGCATCGTCGCCTCGGGCACGTCGGTGGGCGCACTGTTCGTCGGCGGCCTGCTCGGCGTCGCCGCCGGCGCCGCCTTCACGGCGCTGACCTATTTCGGCCTGCTCGCCATTCCGCAGCGCTACATCTTTGCAGTGACGAGTTGGCTGATCGCGCTGCTCGCGGCCGGCATGGCGGCGCAGTCGGTCCAATTCCTCGATAATGGCGGCGTGCTGACCGTGTTCGACCGCACCGTCTGGGACACGTCGTGGCTGCTGACCGAAGACAGCATCCCCGGCCGGCTGCTGCACACGCTGATCGGCTACACGGCGCGGCCAAGCGGCATGCAGCTCATCGTCTACGCCGCTGTGCTCGTCGCGATGTATCTCTTGATGAAACTCGCGCGCCTGCCGGAGAAGCGGCGCGCGGCGACGGCCTAACGCCGACCGCCGAGTGCGGCGAAGGCCGTATCAGGCACGCGGTCGATCAATTTCAGAAGCGCGCGCGCCGGTCCCCGCGGCGAGCGCTTGCCCTGCTCCCAGTTGCGCACCGTCTCGAGCGGCACCTCGATGCTCTCGGCAAACGCCACCTGGGTCAGGCCGCAACGCGCGCGCACCTGGCGCACGAAGGCGGCCGGATCGGAGTGATCCATCCCCTTCTCGCTGCCATCGGCAAGGATTTCGACGATCCGCCCGTCGGCCTTCAGCCGCACCCGCATCATGGCTTCCCCTCCCGCAACCGAGATCGGCCAGAGGCCTAGGTGATTCGCAGAAATGGAACCTTAACGGCGCCCTGAGGGCCGACCGAGCCTACGGTCGGCCTTGACGCACCGCAGCATAAACGCATTCCGGTACCATCATGGCCTGCGATCGCCGTTCCACGATATTGCAAATTGCGAAAAGCGGCGCGCGGAAACCTGACGCATCTTTCAATTTAGAGGCGTCCGGTAACTCAGTGCCGCCGGTCCCCGCCTTGTGATGGCGATAATGCATTGCATCTTGGACGCGGGCCAATCGCGCTGCTAGTCTGGTTCCGACGCGACGTGACCGTAAGTCCGTCGCCGAGCTGCATCACCCACCTCTGAGGAGAGCCACGGTGATCACCATCCAGGTCAACGGAACTTCGCACCAGGTCGACATCGAGCCGGATACGCCACTCCTGTGGGTGTTGCGCGACATCGTCGGCCTGACCGGCACCAAATTCGGCTGCGGCATCGCCCAATGCGGCGCGTGCACAGTGCATCTCAACGGCAGACCGATGCGCTCGTGCTCGGTGCCGATCGGCGCGCTCGACGGCGCCAAGATCACGACCATCGAAGGCCTCTCGCCGGACAACAGCCACCCTGTGCAGCGCGCCTGGGTCGCGGAAGACGTGCCGCAATGCGGTTACTGCCAATCGGGACAGATCATGGCCACGGTCGCGTTCCTGAAGGACTTCCCCAATCCGACCGACGCGGAAATCGATGCCAACCTCACCAACATATGCCGCTGCGGAACTTACGAGCGCCTGCGTCGCGCCATTCATCGCGCCGCCGACATGTTGAAAGCCTGAGGAGGGCACCATGCACGGGACCCGCATCGCTCCGAAGTTGAGCCGCCGCCATTTCATCCTCACCGCCGCCACCGCCGCCGGCGGATTCATGATCGGCATCGGCGGCCTGCCGCGCGCCGCCCACGCTGCCGCCGTCACGGCGCAGCCGTGGAACGACGACAACGCCTCCGCGCCGAACGAAATCGACGCCTGGATCGCCGTCGATCCGGACGACTCCATCCTGATCCGCTACCAGCGCTCGGAAATGGGCCAGGGCAGCATGACCGCGCTGCCGATGATGATCGCCGAAGAACTGCAATGCGACTGGTCGAAGGTGCGCATCGAATACGCCTCGCCCAACCGCAATATCCGCGAGAACAAGGTCTACGGACCGATGTACTCGCACGGCAGCATGTCGGTGCGGTTCTCGCAGAAGAAGATGCAGCAGGTCGGCGCCAGCGCGCGCGAGCGCCTGATCCAGGCGGCGGCGACACGCTGGAGCGTGCCGGCGACGGAATGCGCGGCGGCCAACAGCGTGGTCACGCACAAGCCGTCCAGCCGCACCTTGCGTTACGGCGAACTCGCCGCCGACGCGGCGAAGGTCACGCTGGCCAAGGAGCCGGCGATCAAGACACCGGCGCAGTTCACCTTCATCCCGAAGGCGCTGCCGCGCATCGACGTCGTGCACAAGACCGACGGCTCGGCCAAGTTCGGCATCGACGCGCAGGTGCCGGGCATGGTGTTCGCCGCGATCACGGCGTGCCCGGTCCCCGGCGGCAAGCTCAAGAGCGTCGACGAGACCGTGCTCAAGGGCGCGCCGGGCGTATTGCAGGTCGTGAAGCTGCCCGACGCCGTGGCTGTGGTGGCGACCGACACCTACTGGCGCGCCAAGCGGGCGCTCTCCCGCCTGCAGCCGGAATGGGATGTCGGAGAGGCCGGCAAGGTCGACAGCGAGACGCTGTCGAAGCAGTACCGGGCAGCGCTGAATGATCAGATGCTGACCGCGCGCAACGACGGCGACGTCGACAAAGCGTTCCCGGGCGCAAAGAAGACGTTCGAGGCGATCTACGAGACGCCGTATTTGTCGCATTCGCCGATGGAGCCGATGAACGCGACGGTGCATCTGCAGCCCGACCGGCTCGACGTCTGGTTCGGGACGCAGGACCCCCTCGAAGCCCTCGAGGCGGCAGCGAAGGCCTCCGGCCTCAAGCCTGAACAGGTCTACGTGCACAACGCATTCGTCGGCGGCGGCTTCGGCCGCCGCGACGGCAACGACGAACTCGCGCAGGCCATCGCCATCGCCAAGGTGGTGAATCGTCCGGTCAAGCTGGTGTGGACGCGCGAAGAGGACACGCGACAGGACAAATTCCGGCCGCACGCCGTGGTCGCTTTCAAGGCCGCCACCGGCGACGACGGCACGCCAACCGCGTGGTCGATGCGGGTCGTCACCTCGTCGATCTTCCACTCGGTCGGCCGGAAGTGGCCGGCCAACAAGGTCGAGCCCCAGACCGTCGCCGGTCTGGAGGACAACGGCTACAACGTGCCGAACACGCGCGTTCAGTCGCTGGTCAAGAACACGCACCTGCCGGTGTGGTTCTGGCGGTCGCCCGGAGCCAATCAGCACGTCTTCGCCATCGAAAGCTTCGTCGACGAAATGGCGGCGGCGAACGGGATCGATCCCTACCAGATGCGGCGCAAGCTGCTCGCGGGGAAGTCTGACTGGCTGAAGGTGCTAGACACCGCCGCCGAGAAGGGCGACTGGGGCAAGCCGTTGCCCAAGGGCACCGGCCGCGGCATCGCCATCTGCACCGATACCGACAGCCTCTGCGCGCAGGTCGCCGAGGTCACCGTCACGCCCGATGGGAACGTGAAGGTGAACCGGGTCACGGTGGCGCTCGACACGCGCTACATGGTCAATCCGCAGACCATCGCCGAGCAGGCCGAAGGGTCGGTGATCTTCGGCCTGAGCGCCGCGCTCTACGGCAAGATCACCATCAAGGACGGTGCCGCCGTGCAGGGCAATTTCGACACCTACCGCATGGTGCGTCTGGCGCAGGCGCCGAAGATCGACGTGCATCTCGTGCCAAGCGGCGGCAAGAAATGGGGCGGCGCCGGCGAGCCGGCCGTCCCGCCGATCGCCGCGGCGGTGGCAAACGCCATCTTCGCCGCCACGGGCAAGCGCATCAGGACGTTGCCGATCAGCGATATCGACCTGCGCAGCTCGGTCTAGGCCGGGTTGACCCAACAAACCCTGCGCGCGGAGCGGCACCAAGCCGCCCGCGCGTCCATCGACAAGCCTTCCAGACAAATTAAAGCACGCAGGTCCCGCCCCGGCAGCCGCAGCTCTCAGGAGAGCCAGCCACGCGGTTGCCGGATTTCAAAAAGCGGACGACACCTGCCGGGGAGACCAGGGCCGTGACCATCGTTTCAAAGGCGCTTTTTGGCGCGTTCGCATTGCTGATGGCCGGCGCAGCCGCGCGGGCCGACGAGAGCGTCTCTGCTCCCAAAAGCCAGGGCGAATATCTGGCGCGCGCCGGCGACTGCGTCGCCTGCCACTCGGTGCCGGGCGGCAAAGCCTTCGCCGGCGGCCTCAAGATGGGCACGCCGCTCGGCGCCATCTACTCGACCAACATCACGCCGGACGGCGAGACCGGCATCGGCGGCTACACGCTCGCCGACTTCGACAATGCGCTCCGCCGCGGCATCGCCAAGGACGGGCATCGGCTCTATCCGGCGATGCCCTACCCGTCCTACGCCAAGCTCACCGACGCGGACGTGAAGGCCCTCTACGAGTTCTTCATGAAGCAGGTGCCGCCCGTGCACCAGGCGAATATCAAAAGCGAAATCTCCTCGCCGTGGAACATGCGCTGGCCGCTGGCGATCTGGGATGCGGTGTTCACGACCGGCGGAAGCTACATCAACAAGAGCGATCGCGACGCGGCCTGGAATCGCGGCGCCTATCTCGTGCAGGGCCTCGGCCATTGCGGCGCCTGCCATACAGATCGCGGCTTCGCCTGGCAGGAGAAGGCGCTCGACGAGTCCGGCTCGGATTATCTGTCGGGTGCGGAGCTCGACGCCTGGTACGCGCCGGACCTGCGCGGCAATCCGCGCGTTGGTCTTGGCGGCTGGTCGAAGGCCGACATCGTCGCGTTTCTCAAGGACGGCCATAACCGGCACGCCACCGCCTTCGGCTCGATGATCGACGTCGTCAACAACAGCACGCCCTATCTCTCGGACGACGATCTCAATGCGATCGCGGAGTACCTCAAATCGTTGCCGGCGGCCTCGGCGCAGGCTGCGGTTGCCTATAACGACGCCACCACGGCGGCGCTGCACAGCGGTCACGCGAAAGAGCCCGGCGCGGCAGTCTTCACCGGCACCTGCGCCAACTGCCACGGCTTCGACGGCAAGGGCTTTGCCCCTTACCTCCCGCCACTTGCCGGCAACCCGGTCGTCCTCGACAAGAACCCCTCATCGCTCATCAACCTCGTCTTGAACGGCTCGAACCCGCTGGTCGTGAAGGGCACGCCGGACTCCTACCGCATGCCGCAATTCCGGCAGCAATATTCCGATCAGGAGATCGCCGACGTCGTCACGTTCATCCGCAACGGCTGGGGCAATCAGGCGCCGGCGGTGACGGCGGCGGAGGTCGCCAAGCTGCGCAAGCAGACCGATCCGAGCAGCGATCAGGTCATCGTGCTGAAGATGCGGTAGGGCCCCTACCGCGTCTTCTCGAATATCTCGCGTCCAATCAGCATGCGGCGGATCTCGCTCGTGCCGGCGCCGATCTCGTAGAGCTTGGCGTCGCGCAAGAGACGCCCGGTTGCGGTCTCATTGATGTAACCGGCGCCGCCGAGGCACTGGATTGCTTCGAGCGCCATCCAGGTCGCCCGCTCCGCCGCGTAGAGGATCGCGCCGGCGGCGTCCTCGCGCGTCGTGCGCCCCTCGTCGCAGGCGCGCGCCACGGCGTAGACGTAGGCCTTGGCAGCATTCATCGTCACGTACATGTCGGCGAGCTTGCCCTGCATCATCTGGAAGCGGCCGATCGGCTGTCCGAACTGCTGGCGCTGGTGCATGTACGGCACAACCACGTCCATGCACGCCTGCATGATGCCGAGCGGACCGGCGGCGAGCACGACCCGCTCGTAATCGAGACCGGACATCAGCACGTTGACGCCGTTGCCGATGGCGCCGAGCACGTTGTCCGCCGGCACCTCGCAGTCGGTGAACACGAGTTCCGAGGTGTCGGAGCCGCGCATGCCGAGCTTGTCCAGCTTCTGCGCCGGGGCAAAGCCCTTCATCCCCTTCTCGACAATGAAAGCGGTGATGCCGCGCGAGCCGGCGGTCGGATCAGTCTTGGCGTAGACGACGAGCGTGTCGGCGTGCGGCCCGTTGGTGATCCACATCTTCGACCCGTTGAGGATGTAACGGTCACCCTTCTTGTCGGCGCGCGTGCGCATCGAAACGACGTCGGAGCCGGCACTCGGCTCCGACATCGCCAGCGCGCCGACGTGCTCGCCGGACACCAGCTTCGGCAGATATTTGCGCTTCTGCTCCGCTGTGCCGTTGCGCCTGATCTGGTTGACGCAGAGATTGGAATGGGCGCCGTAGGAGAGGCCGACCGCGGCCGAGGCGCGCGACACCTCCTCCATGGCGAGGCAGTGCGCGAGGTAGCCGAGGCCGGAGCCGCCGTACTCCTCTTCGACGGTGATGCCGTGCAAGCCGAGCGCGCCCATCTCCGGCCACAGGTCGCGCGGGAACTGGTTGGAGCGGTCGATCTCGGCGGCGCGCGGCGCGATCTTGTCGGCGGCGAAATCGGCGACCGACTTGCGCAGCATGTCGTTGTCGGCGCCAAGACCGAAATCGAAGCCGCTCCACGCGTTCGGAATCATGCACCCGCCTCCAGAGGCGCCTCGTCGACGCCATCGCAACCCGCGGAAACTCTAGCCGCTCGTTGTCAGGCTGTCAGCGCCGCACGACCGCCGGGCTTCGACCCCGCGATGAGCCTGTCGATCGCCTTGGGCGGCGCCGGCCGCGCGAACAGGAAGCCCTGCATCTCGTCGCAGCCGGCGAGCCGCAGCAGCACACGCTGCTGCTCGGTCTCGACGCCCTCGACGGTGATCGAGAGGCCGAGCGCGCGGCCGAGCGCAACGATGGCCTGGATGATGACGCCACCGTTGCCGGACTGGCCGAGCACCGCGACGAAGCTCCGGTCGATCTTGAGCTTGTCGAGCGGGAAGCGCTGCAGGTAGCTGAGGTTGGAATAGCCGGAGCCGAAATCGTCGAGTGCGATGCGCACGCCGAGCGCGTGCAGGTCCCCGATGCGCCGGATCATCTCGTCGGGATTGTCGATCAGCACGCCCTCGGTGATCTCGAGCATCAGGCGCGACGGCGGCACGCCGCTGTCTTCGAGCGCCGAACGTACCGTGTCGATGATGCTGCGGTCGCGCACCTGCAGCGGCGACAGGTTCACCGCAACGTAGAGTTCCGGCCAGCGCTTGGCCTCCTGCAGCGCCTTGCGCAGCACAAAGGCGCCGAGCGTGTCCATCAGCCCCATCTGCTCGGCGACGGGCACGAAGGCCGCCGGCGAGATCGGACCCTTGGTCGCGTGCGTCCAGCGCAGCAGCGCCTCGACGCCGAGCACGGCGCTGTTGTCGGCGGAGACGATCGGCTGGTAGTGCAGTTCCATCTCGTTGGCGGTGATGGCGCGCGGCAATTCGCGATGGATGAAACGCTGCTCCGCCGAGAGCGTGTCGAGCGACGGCTCGAAGGCGACGATCGTGCCCGGCCCCTTGCTGTCGGCGGCGCGCAGGGCGATCTCGGTGCGCCGCGCCAGTTCGCCGCGTGTGGCGCCGTGCCCCGGCGCCTGCGCGAAGCCGCAATGCGCGCTCAGCCTGACCACCGTGTCCACCCAGTAAGGACGCGCCAGCGCCTCGATGGCGGCGCGCAGCACCGTTTCCGCATCGATCTCGCCGACCGCCGTGAAGATGACGGCGAATTCGTCGGCGGCGATGCGGCCGCAGACCGCCTGCGGCGGCAGCGACTCCTTCAGCCGCCCGGCCGCCGCCACGATCAATTCATCGCTGCCGAGCACGCCGTGATGCGCGGTCACGTCATCCATGCCGTCGACCTCGATCAAGGCGAAGGTGGTCACCTCGTCCATGGTGCGTTCGGCGAGTGCGAGGTCGAGCAGTTCGAGCACCTTGGCGTGATTGGGCAGCCGCGTAAGCTTGTCCTCGTCGGCGGCGCGGCGCGCCATCTCCTCGCTGGCGGCGAGATCGCGGCCGGCGCGGCGCAGTTGCCACAGGGAGAAGGCGGCGAAGCCGACGAGCACGGCGGTGATGCCGGCGATCAGCGGCGCCAGCCGGTTCATCGCCGTCATCATCGGGTGCGGCCGCTCCCAGCTGAAGAATCCGGCGATGCGGCCGTCGGCGTCGATCACCGGCTGCGACTCGCCGGCGTCAGAGCTCGGCTCCGCCTCGAAAGTCAGCCCGCGGATGTTGACACTGTGCTCGACGGTGCGGACGAAGCGCGGATCGAGCGCGCCGGTCTGGCCAAACCAGGTGCGGAAATCGGCGATCGCGCCGCGCAGCGCCGTGCGCTGGTCGGCCCCCAAGCGCTCGTCGCTCTGCCGCGCGAGGCTGTAGCCGACCCCGGTGGTCACAATGCTGGCGCCGAGCGCGAGCAGCGCCAGGACGACGATCAGCCGCGACCCCGACAGCATGCGCCGCGCGCGCGCCTGCGACGCTCCAGCGGTCTGGATGTGGCTCGCCAACGGCTTCCCCCCGTCCTCACCGCAAAGGGATAGTTCGTCAGCCTTAATGGTCGGTCAGGAAACAGGGTGAACGAAGGGTAATCCTCAGCGCAGCCCGAACCAGAAGGTGGCGATGCTCAGGAAGGAGAAGAACCCGACCACGTCGGTGACCGTGGTCACGAACGGGCTCGAGGCCACCGCCGGGTCGAAGCGCAACCGGTGCAGCCCGAGCGGGATGAGGATGCCGCCGAGCGCCGCCGCCGCCATGTTGCAGATCATGGCGAGCCCGATGACCAGACCGAGCCCCGGCACCCGGAACCAGACATAGGCCGCCGCCCCGGTGATGACGGCGAAGGCGAGCCCGTTGAGCAGGCCGACGAACAGCTCGCGGCGGACGACGCGCCAGGCATTGGCGTCGCGCAGGTCCTGGGTCGCCAGCGCGCGCACAGCCACCGTCATCGTCTGGGTGGTGGCGTTGCCGCCCTGGCTGGCCACGATCGGCGCCAGCACCGCCAGCGCCACCATCTTCTGCAACTGTCCCTCGAACAGGCCGAGCACCGAAGAGGCGAGGAAGGCGGTGCCGAGATTGATCAGCAGCCAGTTGAAGCGGCTGCGGGCGATGGTCCAGACCGTGTCCGACAATTCCTCGTAGCGGGCGACGCCGCCGAGCGCCTTGATGTCCTCGTCCGCCTCCTCCTGGATGACGTCGGCGACGTCATCGAAGGTGATGACGCCGACCAGGCGGTTGGCGGTATCGAGCACCGGCGCCGCCACCCAGTTGTAGCGCTGGAACAGCCGCGCCACCTCTTCCTGGTCCTGGTCGGCGCGGATCAGCGGCCGCTCGTCCTCGAGGATGTCGGCGATCGGCATCGGCCGCTTCGAGCGCAGGAGCTTGTCGAGCGGCACGGCGCCGACGAAATGGCCGCGCTCGTCCATGACATAGACTTCATAGAAGCGGTCGGGCAGTTCCACCGTCTCCCGCATGTAGTCGATCGCCTGACCGACGTCCCAGTGCGAGGCCACGGCGATGAACTCGGTCTGCATCCGCCGGCCGGCGGAGTCTTCCGGATATTCGAGGCTGCGCGCCAGCGCCACGCGTTCCGGCGGCGGCAGTTGATCGAGGATTTCGGTGCGCTCCTCCTGCGGCAGGTCGGCGAGGATCGCCACCGCATCGTCGGAGTCGAGGTCGCGCACGCCTTCGGCAACCGTGCGCGGCAGCAGTTCCTCGAGGATCTCGCCGCGCACCGCATCGTCGACCTCGGTCAGCGCCGTGAAGTCGAAGTCAATGCCGAGCAGTTCGACGAGGCGCGGCCGCAGCTCGCTGTCGAGCGCCTCGACAAGGGCGCCGAGATCGGCCTCGTGCAGGTCCGCGGTAAGCTCGCGCAATTCGTCGACGCGGCCGGCCTCGATGGCCTGCGCCACACGCGTCACGAACTCTTCGCGGATGGCGCCCTCCTCGTCGCGCAGCGACGGCACGCCGGTCTCTTCAGCAAGCATGCGACAGCCCCTGCACAAGCAGTGCGACCGCGCCGCTTGTACGACGCGTCCCCCGGTCCGGCAAACGCTAAACACGTGACTTCGAGATTGACGCGCCGGCGCGCTTGCGGCGCGCGAACCGTTGCTGTCAATTGCCGGCCGAAAGGAATAGTTCAGTGATCCGTCTCGCCGTCGCGCTGCTTTTCGCCGCGCTGCCCCTGCCCGCCCTCGCCGCCCCCTGCTCCAACCCCGACGCGCTGGGCATCGCGCGCGTGCTGACCGTCGACGCCACGGCGACGCCGCGCGTCGGCCGCAAGGAGTTCGCCGAGACGCTGCCGCTCGGGCCGAAGGAGTTGGTGCTCACCTTCGACGACGGCCCGTGGCCGACAACGACGCCGGTGGTGCTGAGGGCGCTGAAGGAGCAATGCGTGCAGGCGACGTTCTTCGTCCTTGGCCGCAACGTCGCCGCGCATCCGGAGCTCGTGCGGCGCGAGTTCGCCGAGGGACATTCGATCGGTCACCACACGTTCAGCCATCCGCTGCTCGACCACATGGCGCCGGCCGCGGCCTGGGAGCAGATCGTCAAGGGCGTCCGCGCGGATGAGCAGGCGCTCACCGGCGCGGCGCGGGCGCAGGCGACCACGCCATTCTTCCGCTTCCCCGGCTTCGCCTCGACCCCGGCTTTGCTCGACCGCGCGCAGGCGGCAGGCCTGGTCGTGTTCGGCGCCGATGTCTGGGCCAGCGACTGGCGCAGCCAGACCCCGGACGAGGAACTGAAGCTGCTGCTGGAGCGCATCGAGAAGGTCGACCACGGCATCGTGCTGCTGCACGACACAAGGGCGCAGACCGCGCGCATGTTGCCGGCCCTGCTGCGCGCGCTGAAAGCCCGCGGCTACCGGATCGTTCACGTGGTCGCAGCCGGGCCCAGCCGGCCGCTCGAATGAGCCGGCCCGCTAAGTTGTGGACATGTCACAATTGGTTAATGTTCGGTTAATGCAGCGTTTCGTACTCAAGAGGCAGCCGTCCCGGCGCGACTCGTTGGTCGCTCTCTGGCCGGCAGGGGGACTATGCGTACCATCACTGCCTTTCTCTGCCTGCTGGCCATCGCCACGGGGCCCGCTCTCGCGCAATCGTGCCCGGGCAACCCGGACGCCATCGGCACCAGCCGCACCATCACAGTCGATCCGAGCGTGCTGCCGCAGATCGGCACCATGCAGTACGAGACCAGCCTGCCGCTCAACGACCACGAGGTGGTCATCACCTTCGACGACGGCCCGCTGCCGCCCTATACCGGCCGCATCCTCGACACGCTGGCCGCGAACTGCGTCAAGGTCGACTACTTCCTCGTCGGCGAGATGGCCAAGACCTATCCGGCGCTGGTCCGCCGCATCTACAATTCCGGGCACGTGATCGGCACCCACAGCCTCGACCATCCGCTCACCTTCAACCACATGAAGGTCGAGCGCATCGCGGACGAGGTCGACGGCGGCATCGCCGCGGTGCAGGCGGCGGCAGGCGACCCGCGCGCCGTGGCCCCGTTCTTCCGCGTGCCGGGCCTGCTGCACAACAAGACCGTCGACGGCTTCCTCGCCTCGAAGTCGCTCACCGTGTGGAGCGCCGACGAGGTCGCCGACGACTGGCATCACGGCATCACGCCCAAACAGATCGTCAAGCTCGCCATCAGCCGCATCGAGGCGAAGAACCACCGCGGCGTGCTGCTCCTGCACGACATCCATCCGGCGACGGCGATGGCGCTGCCGATGCTGCTGAAGGAGCTGAAGGCGCGCGGCTACCACATCGTGCAGGCCGTGCCGGCCGGCGAACGCATCGCCTCGGTGCCGGAACTGCCGGCGAAGACGCACGAGGCCGGCGGCTGGCCGCGCGTGGTGAAGACGTCGGTCGAGCATTCGGCCAAGGTGCGGGTTGCCCGTCACCACCACCGCCGGCATCACAAGCCGGCGACCGACAGCGCCGACGCAGCCATCGAAAAGGCCGCCGCCAGCCGCAAGAAGGCGCAAACCGCCGATTCCGGGCAGAACTGGTTCAACCTGTGGCGGTAGCCGCGGGCGTCGCCGGCGCCTGACCCTGCCCGATCCGAAGAGCGTCAGGCCGCACGACGGTTGTCCGTCGGCGGCACGCCGTTTTCCGGCATCCAAAGAATTGGTGCGGTCGAGAGGACTCGAACCTCCACGGGTTGCCCCGCTGCCACCTCAAGGCAGTGCGTCTACCAATTCCGCCACGACCGCATGGGGAGGAGGACGCGATCTCGCGCGTCCTGCGAAGACGGCGCTGCTGTAACAAATAGCTTCCCGACGGACAAGGCCCGCGAACCGTCCGCAGGGGAAAAAGGCCTGCGGATTCCCCCTGCCCGATCAACCGATTAGGCGCGGCGGGAAAAGTGCCGCCTCAGCGCATGTCGGCTGGCCGCGGCAACAGGCGGGCGACCTCGACGGCGATGCGGTTGCCGTTGACGACCACGGTTCCCTCCGCCACCGGGAGGTTGTTGGCCAGGATCCGGACCGGGTCCTCTTCTGAGGACTCCAGCTCAAGGATGGCGCCGCGGCCGAGCCGCAGCACCTGGTGGATCGGCATGGAAGTGGTGCCGAGCACCACAGTGATATCGACGGCGACCTTGTCGAGTGTGGCCACGTATGCTTCCCGTGCTCTGCGGTGTTCTGGCAAAGACTCTTCTTTGCGCCTATGTCGAGGTCACCACGGCATGGTGAACGGGTGGTTAATATTCGCGACGAATTGACGGTCGGCCTGCCGGCGCCCGCGGACGCGGCGCCGGTGGAATGGCTGATTTCCGACGGGCCGGTCGCCTACGCCGAGGCGCTCGCCGCCATGGATGCGCGCGCGGCGGCGATTGCCGCAGGCAGCGCGCCGGAGCTGGTCTGGCTGCTCGAGCACCCGCCGCTCTACACCGCCGGCACCAGCGCCAACCGCGCCGACGTCATCGACGCGCGCTTCCCGGTGTTCGAGGCCGGACGCGGCGGCCAGATGACCTATCACGGCCCCGGCCAGCGTGTGGCCTACACGATGCTCGACCTCAAGCAGCGCGGCCCGGACGTACGCCGCTTTGTCGCCACGCTCGAGGAATGGCTGATCCGCACGCTTGCCGCCTTCAACGTGCGCGGCGAGCGGCGCGAAGACCGCGTCGGCGTCTGGGTCAGGCGGCCGGACAAGGGCGACGGCTTCGAGGACAAGATCGCGGCCATCGGCATCCGCGTGCGTCATTGGGTGACGCTGCACGGCGTCGCCCTCAACGTCGAGCCCGACCTGTCACACTTCACCGGCATCGTGCCCTGCGGCGTGCACGAAAACCGCTATGGCGTCACCAGCCTCGCCGACCTCGGGCACGTTGTTTCCATGGCCGAGGTCGACATGGCATTGCGAACCGCGTTCGAGGGACTGTTTGGCCCCACGGTGCGCGTTCAGGCTGCCGCGGCGACCGGCGGCGCCAGCCGCGCCGCGATATAGCGCCGCTCCTGCGTCAGCCCGCCATAGCCGTAGGCGTCGCCGCGCACGTCGTGCACGTGCACGTAGCTCTCCTCGTGCAGTGGCCCGAGCAGCCGGCCCATCGCCTCGAACGCAGCGGCGACGAAGGCCGCCTTCTCGTCCTTGGTGTTGGTGCCGTCAGTGATGTGGATGTCGAGCCAGAAGCTCGCCAGCCATTCCTCGGTCAGCGACTTGCCGCCGCAAAACCAGTCGTCCGACGACACGCGCGTGACGATGACGGCCGTGACCTTCGGATCCTTCTTCAGGATCGTGGTCGACAGACGGGCGACCTCGGCGGCGATCGCGGGCCTGTCGAGCACCTTCTGGTGCGGCGTGGCAACGGTAACGGTGATCAGCGGCATGACGGTGGCCTCCATGTGATGAGGCCAATCTAGCGCCGGCGTAGTCATTGCGAAATGCAATAGACAATGATATCAATGATAACGATGCAAAATCATGCCCCTGCCCTCGACGTCGACGCCGTGCGCGCCTTCACCTTGGTCGCCGACCTCGCGAGCTTCACCCGCGCGGCGCAGACCGACGGCACGACGCAGTCGGCAGTCAGCCTCAAGCTCAAGCGGCTGGAGGCGCGGCTCGGCGTGCGGCTGGTCGAGCGCACCCCGCGCTCGGTGCGGCTGACAGCCGATGGCGCCGCCTTCCTGACACGGGCGCGCGACCTGCTCGCCGCGCACGACCGGGCGCTCGCCGGCGCCGAAGCGCCGGAGCGGCGGCTGACGATCGGGTTCAGTGACCACGCCGCCGGGCTCGACCTCGCCCCGCTGATCGCCCGGGTCAGCGCGGTCGACGCCGCCCTGCATCTCGACGTGCGCATCGGCATGTCCAACCAGATCGCCGACGCCTTCGAGGCCGGCGGCCTCGACGCCGCCGTCATCCGCCGCGACAAGGGCCGCCGCGGCGGCGAACCGCTGGTCGAGGACACCTTCGGCTGGTTCGCCACGCCCGGTTTCCGCCGCCGCCCCGGCGACAGGTTGAAGCTCGCGATGCTGGCGGCGCCATGCAGCGTGCGCGCGCAATCGATCCGCGCGCTGGACAAGGCCGGCATTGCCTGGATCGAGGCGTTCACGGGCGGCGGCATCGCGGCGGTGGCCGCGGCGGTGATGGCCGGGCTGGCGGTGGCGCCGCTCGCTGCGCGCGTGGCGCCGGCCGGCACGCTCGATATCGGACCGGCGCTCGGCCTGCCGTCGCTCGGGCGTTCGACGGTGGCGTTGTATTCGCGGGTGAGCGACGCGCGGGCGCGCGCCGCCTTGCGCACCCTCGCCGCGACCTTCCGCGGTATCGCTGCGAAGCGCTAGGCGGTCGGGAGCACGGAGAAGCGCTCGCCGACGCGGCGTGGCCGCATCTCGGCGGCATCGGCGGAGCGGACGTCGAGCGCATCGACGCGCGCGGCGTAAGGCCCGCGCCGGCAAGTGCCGATCATCTTCTCAACGATGTCCGGCGCACCGCTGAAAACAGCTTCGACCGAGCCGTCGTGGGAATTGCGGACCCAGCCTTCGAGACCGGCGGCGAGCGCCTCGCGCTCGACGAAGGCGCGATAACCGACACCCTGCACGCGGCCACGGACCGAGACATGCCTGATGACCTGCGCGCCCATCGTCGGATCATAGCCGACGCCGGTGCGCGCGTCAGCGTTGCGAACGCGTTGCAGCGTCGATGCGGTCGATCTCTCGTTCATAGTCGCTCGGAGTCCGGTCTTCCTGATCTTCGTCGTGCACCGGATGCTGGTCGACGCCGCCGTCGATCTTCGGCGTCGTGCCGCCGCCGACGGTGTCTTCCGCCATACGGCCGCCGTCGATCTGCGGCAGATCGTCCGGCCGTGTCGTTTCCTGGTCGGTGCGGCGATCGTCCGCGGGCATGGCGTCCGCGGCATCGGGAGCGTTGATCTGCCGTGCCGGGGCACGCATCTGCTTCTTCCCAGCCATGGTCGGTCTCCCTCGCGAGTCGGGCTAACGCTCGCAGGCAAGCACGGTTCCGTTACGAGCCGACAACCTCGCCGCCGTTGGGATGAAGCACCTGACCGCTGATGTAGGAGGCGTCCTCGCTCGCCAGGAACACGTAACAGGGCGCGACCTCGTTCGGCTGGCCGGGACGCTGCATCGGCACGCTTGAGCCGTGCCTGGCGACGTGCTCCGGCTCGAACGACGCGGGAATGAGCGGCGTCCAGATCGGGCCCGGCGCCACCGCGTTGACGCGGATGCCGTCCTTCGCCAGGGCCTCCGCCAGCGAGCGCGTCAACGTGACGATGGCGCCCTTGGTGGCGGCATAATCGATCAGCGTCTTGTGCCCCTGATAGGCGGTGACCGACGTCGTGTTGATGATCGTGCCACCGGGAGGCATGTGCCGCAGCGCGTGCTTGGCCATGAAGAACATGCTGAAGATGTTGGTGCGGAAGGTGCGCTCGATCTGGGCGGCTTTGATGTTTCGCACGTCCTCGATTTCGTGCTGCTCGCCGGCATTGTTGACCAGGATGTCGAGCCGGCCGAACTGTTCCACCGTCGCCTCGACCGCCGCCATGCAGAAGTCTTCCTGACCGACG
Organism: Pseudolabrys sp.; assembly: GCF_035943735.1. Lineage (GTDB taxonomy): Bacteria > Pseudomonadota > Alphaproteobacteria > Rhizobiales > Xanthobacteraceae > Pseudolabrys. The sequence continues at coordinate 288,606 of NZ_DASZBV010000006.1, read as the reverse complement.
TCGCCGGCGAGCAGGATCGCCTGGCTGCCCTCGCGCGCGACCAGGTCGCGCGTGACGTTGGCGTCTTTGTGTTCCTCGAGATAGACGACGGCAATGCGGGCGCCTTCCCGCGCCATCGCAACCGCCACGGCGCGACCGATGCCGCTGTCGCCGCCGGTCACAATTGCAACTTTGCCCCTGAGCTTGCCGACGCCGGGAAACTTCGGTTCGAAATCCGGCTGCGGCTGCATCGCGCGCTCGCTGCCGGGCTGATGGTCCTGCGTTTGCGCAGGCAGCGGGTTCACGGACATGGAACCTCTCCGCCGTATGATTTTATACGGAGCGAACGCGGCGTCCGCCAAAGCGTTCCTGAGTCACGCGAATTCGAGGATGACCGCGTCGACGGCGAGGCTGTCGCCGGGCTTGGCGTTGATCTTCTTGACCGTGCCGTCGATCTCGGCGCGCAGCACGTTCTCCATCTTCATCGCCTCGACCACGGCGACGGTCTCGCCCGCCTTCACTTCCTGGCCCTCGGCGACGGCGATGGAAACGACGAGGCCCGGCATCGGGCACAGCACATGCTTGCCGGTATCGGCCGCCTGCTTCACCGGCATCAGCCGCGCGTAGGCCGCCTCGCGCTCGGTGTAGACGTAGGCTTTCGTTTCGACGCCGCGGAAGCTGAGCGCAAAGCCGTTGGCGAGCGGTCGCACCTGCACGGCAACGTCATGACCGTCGATGCTGCCGGTCCACAAAGGATCGCCTGGCTTCCAGTCCGACGACAACAGGCGCGCGCCCTTCTCGCCGGCGAGATGGACGGCGATCGTCTCGCCGTCGCGCTTGATGACGAGGCGGTGTTCGTCGCTGCCGAGCCAAACGGCGCGGGCGCTGTCGCGCACCACGTCGTGGCCGTTCATCTGCCCGGAGATCTGCCGCTTCCGCTCGCCGAGCACGAGATCGATCGCCGCGGCGACCGAAGCGATGACCGCGGCACGCTCGCCCTCCGGCGCGTGCGCGTGGAAACCCTGCGGAAACTCCTCGGCGATGAAGCCGGTCGACAGCTTGCCCGCGCGCCAGCGCGGATGCGCCATCAGCGCCGACAGGAACGGGATGTTGTGGCGGATGCCGTCGATGACGAAGGCGTCGAGCGCCTCGCCTTGTGCGTCGATTGCCGCCTTGCGCGTCGGCGCATGCGTGACCAGCTTGGCGATCATCGGATCGTAGTAGATCGAGATCTCGCCGCCTTCGTAGACGCCGGTATCGTTGCGCACGGTGACGCCGCCGGCGCTGGTCTCCTCCGGCGGCCGATAGCGCGTCAGCCTGCCGGTCGAGGGCAGGAACTTGCGGTACGGGTCCTCGGCATAGACGCGGCTCTCCACCGCCCAACCGTTGAGTTTCACGTCGCCTTGCTTGAGTGAAAGCTTCTCGCCGGCAGCGACGCGGATCATCTGCTCGACAAGATCGATGCCGGTGATCAGCTCGGTCACCGGATGCTCGACCTGCAGGCGCGTGTTCATCTCGAGGAAGAAGAAGCTCTTGTCCTGTCCGGCGACGAACTCGACGGTGCCGGCGCTGTCGTAGCCGACGGCCTTGGCCAGTGCGACCGCCTGCTCGCCCATCTTCCGGCGCGTCGCCTCGTCGAGCAGCGGCGACGGCGCTTCCTCGATGACCTTCTGGTTGCGGCGCTGGATCGAGCATTCGCGCTCGCCGAGATAGATGACGTTGCCGTGCTTGTCGCCGAGCACCTGGATCTCGATGTGGCGCGGATCGACGATGAACTTCTCGATGAAGACGCGGTCGTCGCCGAAGGACGACTTCGCCTCCGAGCGGGCGCGGGCAAAGCCCTCCGCCACCTCGACGCGCGAATGCGCGACGCGCATGCCCTTGCCGCCGCCGCCGGCGGACGCCTTGATCATCACCGGATAGCCGATCTCGTCGGCGATGCGCATCGCGGCGTCGTGGTCCTCGATGACGCCGAGATGGCCGGGAACGGTCGAGACCTTGGCGGCGGCCGCCGCCTTCTTCGACTCGATCTTGTCGCCCATGGCGGCGATCGCCCTGGGGTTCGGGCCGATGAACACGATGCCGGCTTTCGCCAGCGCCGTCGGGAAGGCCTCACGCTCGGAGAGGAAGCCGTAGCCGGGGTGCACCGCCTCGGCGCCGGTCGCCTTGCAGGCGGCGACGATCTTGTCGATGACGAGATAGCTCTCGGCCGCGGCCGGCGGGCCGATAGGTACGGCGGTATCCGCCATCTCGACGTGCAGCGCATCCTTGTCGGCGTCGGAGTAGACGGCGACGGTCTCGATCCCCATCCGGCGGGCGGTCTTGATGATCCGGCAGGCGATTTCGCCGCGGTTGGCGATCAGAATGCGCTTGAACATACAGACTCTTAGGTCCCTCGCCCGGCAGGCCTCGGACCTTGCGGCACTGCAGTAGAAAAATCAATCTGCCGCCCGGCGGCTGCTTGTCGCCGGGCCGCAGAGGCAAGCTGTCACTGCGGCGCGCGCACCATCGCGAGGCCACGCGGCAGGCGCCGCGCCTGCATCGCGAGCACCTGACCGGCAGCGGCGCCGAACAGAAGCTTCGAGGTCAGGCTCACGGCGTAGGGCAAGAGATGCGTGAAGGCCGGGCTGACGAGCGGCAGGATGATGAAGAAATTGACGAACCAGACGCCGCAGAGCGCCGCGAGGCTGAAGGCGCGCACGCTCCGGCCGGAGGCCAGCCGACGCGCGACCACGGCGAGCAGCATGCCGAGCGCCAGGGACAGGATCATGTGCACGGCGACGCCGGCACCCGCCGCGGCGCCGGGATAGAGCGCACCGACGCCAGCAGCCGTGGTCACGCCTTGCGCGATCACCGCGGCCTTGCCGCCGGTCATTGCAGCGTACAACGCAACCCATGCAATCTCGGCCACGCCGCCGGCGGCGCCGGCAACGGCGCCCGTCATGATGGTTGCGCCAAGATTCTCTGTCGCGATGGAATTCGCCATGGAGATATTCCCTCTGCTGTGTGCCGCCATGATGAACAGGGTGCGCAGCAGCGAGGGAATGCTCCTTGATGGAAATCAAAAGCGCGGCGAGAACCCGCTTTCGCCGCGATCAGAATTGCAATGCGGCAGTGAGGTCGCCCATCGGCGGCTCGCCGTGCGCCCGCAAAGCCGCGTCGCGCTCGACGATGCCCTTGAGCACCGGCAATTCGTAGCGGCGGGTGATGAAGCGCAGGATCGAGGTGGTGTCGTACTGCGTGTGGTCGACGAAGCCCTTTTTGGCGAAGGGCGAGACGATCAGCGCCGGAACGCGCGAGCCCGGGCCCCAGCGGTCGGCTTTCGGCGGCGCCACGTGGTCCCAGAAGCCGCCGTTCTCGTCATAGGTGACCACGACGAGCATGTGCGTCCATTGCGGGCTCTTCTCCAGATGCGCGATGACGTCGGCGATGTGCTTGTCGCCCGACTCCACATCGGCGTAGCCGGCGTGCTCGTTGAGATTGCCCTGCGGCTTGTAGAAGGTGACCTGCGGCAGCTTGCCGGCGTCGATGTCCTTGATGAAATCGACGCCGTTCATGCCGCCGTCCTTCAGGTGCTCCTTGCGCGCCTCGGTGCCGGGCGCATAAGCGGCGAAGTAGTTGTACGGCTGATGGTGGAACTGGAAGTTCGGCACCGGGTGGCCGTTCTTGCCGTCGAGCACGGCCTGCCACGCGCCCGAATACCACGCCCAGCTCACGCCCTTGAGGCTCAGAAGATCGCCGATGGTGACCTCGTGCTGCGGCGGCAGCACGTTCGGTTTCGACGGATCGGCGAAGCGCGCGTCGCCCCCTTCCGCCGGCTTGATGGCGCTCGGCTGGTATGGCGGTTGCATCGTGTTGACGGCATAACCGTCGGGCGAGATCTGGCCGTTGTTGACGAATTTCGGGATGCCCTGCATCGCCGACTTGGGCGAGTTGTCGGCGATCTTGAGCGTGACGCCGTCCGCCTCGACCGCGGCGATCAGCTTCTTCGCCGGGCTGTTCTCGGCGTCGGGATAGACCGGCGTGCAGGCGCAGGCGAGCCACTGGTGATTGAGGAATGAGCCGCCGAACGCCGCCATGAAGAAATTGTCGGCGAGCGTGTACTGCTTGGCGATAGTCCAGAGCGGCAGCTTGGAGCCGTCATAGTGGCCCATCACCAGCGAGCCGGAGTCGGCATAGGCGACGAACTTGTCGTTCTTGCCGCCGTCGATCTGCATCTGGTTCTGGTAGAACAGATGCCACAGGTCGTGCGTGACGACGCCAAGCTGGGTGTTCAGACCTTTCGCATCGTCGATCGAGAACGGCTGGTTCGGCAGGTGCTCGGTCTGCGCCTGCGTCACCACCGGCGTGACGCCCTTGCCGGTCAGGTTATTCCACACCGGCGGCAGCTCTTTCAGCGGCGTGCCGTCGCGATCAAGCTGGATGGCCTCCCCGGGTTTGACGTTCTGCAGGCCGTTGGCGCCGGGGAACGAGCCGTAGAGATTGTCGAAGGAGCGGTTTTCCGCGTAGATGACGACCACCGTCTGGATCGCGTCGATGCCTCGACCTTGCGCATGAGCCGAGCCGGCGGCGAGGCCGGCCAGAATTGTCGTGGCAAACGCGAGCGACAGAATGGACCGCTTCATGAACCCCCCTGCAGGTGAGCGCCAAGCTGCGCGGCACTCTAGACCGTCTTCTATGGCAGTTACATGAACCGTTCCACAGCGGCGGCGCAGGGCTGTCAGATGGTCGTCATCAATCCTCTGCACATTGCACCCCTCGACCGATGGCCCGATTTCCCCGTCTTCTGATCGTGATCGGCGTAGCCGGCCTGTGCATCGCCGCGGCGCTGGCGCGCGCTGAAGACATCACACTGACCCGGCCGCAGGCCTATGCCCGCGCCAGCGCGCTGGAAGCGCTCGGCCGCAAGCTGTTTTTCGATCCGGCCCTGTCCGCCTCAGGCCAGATGGCCTGCGCCACCTGCCACGATCCGGCGCACGGCTTCTCGCCGGGCAACGACCGCGCCGTGCAGCTTGGCGGCAAGGACATGCGCCAGCCGGGCCTGCGCGCCGTGCCTTCGCTCACCTATCTGCAGGCGGTGCCGCCGTTCACCGAGCACTATTACGACTCCGACGACGAGGGCGACGCCAGCGTCGACAACGGCCCGACCGGCGGCCTGACCTGGGACGGCCGCCTGGACCGCGGCCGCGCGCAGGCCGCCTTCCCGCTCACCTCGCCGTTCGAGATGGCGAACGAGAACGCCGCCGCGGTGGCGTCGCGCGCGCGCAAGGCCGGCTACGACGCCGAACTCAGGGCGATCTATGGCGCGGACGTTCTTGCCGATCCGGACAAGACCTTCGCTGCGCTGACGCACGCGCTCGAGGTCTACGAACAGAGCCCGCGCGACTTCTATCCGTATTCGAGCAAGTACGACGCCTATCTCGCCGGCCGCGCGCAGCTCACGCCGCAGGAGGCGCGCGGCCTGGCGCTGTTCAACGATCCGCAAAAAGGCAACTGCGCGAGCTGTCATCGCAGCGCGCCGGACTTCAACGGCGCGCCGCCGCAATTCACCGACTACGGCTTCATCGCGCTCGGCCTGCCGCGCAATGCGGCGATCCCCGCCAATGCCGACCCCGCCTACCGCGACCTCGGACTGTGCGGGCCGTTGCGCAGCGATTTCACCGGCCGCGCCGAGTACTGCGGTCTGTTCCGCACCCCCTCGCTGCGCAATGTCGCGCTGCGCAAGACCTTCTTCCACAACGGGCTCGTCCACTCGCTGCGCGAGGCGGTCACCTTCTATGTCGAGCGCGATACCGAGCCGGGCAAATGGTACCCGCGCGGCACCGACGGCCGCGTCGCCAAGTTCGACGACCTGCCGGCGCGGTATGTGACGAACGTCAACATGGACCGGCCCTTCGGCGGCCAGCCGGGCGATCGACCGGCGCTGTCGCCACCCGAAATCGATGACTTGGTCGCCTTCCTGAAGACGCTGACCGACGGCTATAGGCAGACAAAATGACGCAGCAAGAACGTTCCGCCATCGCCGACCGCCACGAAAGGCGCATCCTGCCCATCAGCCGCGCGGTGGGCGCATGCTGCTCTTTTGCGTTGCCGCCTGTTCCGGCGGCGCCGGCCCATATATAAGGTCCGGGAAATTCAGAACGGCACACTGTTTGGAGGTCTGCGATGACTTTGGCGATTGGCGATACCGCACCCGATTTCGAGGCGGAAACCACCGAGGGCAAGATCCGCTTTCACGAGTGGCTCGGCAATTCCTGGGGCGTGCTGTTCTCGCACCCGAAGGATTTCACGCCGGTCTGCACGACCGAGCTCGGCACCATGGCGCGGCTCAAGCCCGAGTTCGACAAGCGCAATACCAAGATCATCGGCCTGTCGGTCGATCCGGTCACCAACCACGCCAAGTGGGCGGTCGACATCAAGGAGGTCGTCGGCTTCGCGCCGAACTATCCGATGATCGGCGACACCGACCTGAAAGTCGCCAAGGCCTACGGCATGCTGCCGGCCGCGACCGGCGGCTCGTCGGAAGGCCGCACCGCCAACGACAACCAGACGGTGCGCAACGTCTTCATCATCGGCCCTGACAAGAAGATCAAGCTGATCCTCGTCTATCCGATGTCGACCGGGCGCAACTTCGACGAGGTGCTGCGCGTGCTCGACTCGCTGCAGCTCACGGCCAAGCACCGCGTCTCGACGCCGGCCAACTGGAACCCGGGCGAGGACGTGATCATCTCCGGCGCCGTCAGCGACGAGGAAGCCAAGAAAATCTATCCGGGCGGCTTCAAGGCGCCGCGGCCCTATATCCGCATCGTGCCGCAGCCGCGCGACTGAGCGCACGGATTGCTGTAGAAACCTGCGGGCGCGGACGACAACGTCCGCGCCTTTTGCTTTATGCTTTCGGCCCCGCCTGCCCTCCCGCGAGCTCCCGCCATGAACGAACGCGCCTTCAAGCAGCCGCCCTTCGCCGACTTCCTCGGCCTCAAGATCACGCACACCTCGGCCGAGCGGGTGTCGGCTGAACTGCCGATGCGGGAGGATCTCAACAACCGCCACAACATCATGCACGGCGGGGCGATCATGGCGCTGGCCGATAATTTGGGAGGGACTTGCGCAACGGCCAATCTGCCGCCCGGTCATGCCACCACGACGATCGAGAGCAAGACCAACTTCTTCGCGCCGGTGCCGCTCGGCGATGTCGCCTTCGCCGAGTGCACGCCGCTGCATGTCGGCAAATCGACCATCGTGCTGCAGACCAAGGTCACCCGCGGCGACGGCCGGCTGTGCGCGCTGGTGACGCAGACGCAGATGGTGCTCAAGCCGAAGGCTTAGGCCTCCGCCGCGGCCGTCACGCGCAGGCGCTTCGCCGCGCCGCGGTTCGCCAGCACCACACCGACGGCGCAGACGGCCATGCCGATCACCGACACGTGGTCGAGCGTCTCGCCGAACAGCCCATACGCCATCAGCGCCGTCACCGCCGGCACCAGATAGAACAGGCTGGCAAAGCTGGTCGCCGGCGAGCGGCGGATGAGCCAGTACATCAGCGCCACGGCGGCGACCGACAGCACCAGCACCAGCCAGGCGACGGCGAAGACGAGTTCGCCGGTCCAGTTGATGACGCGCGTCTCGAACACGAAGGCGCACAGCCAGAACAGCACGCCGGCGCCGGCATATTGCACGATGTTGCCGGTGCGCCAGTCGATGCTGCCGCCGAAACGCTTCTGATAGAGCGTGCCGAGCGTGATGGCGACGAGCGAGACGACGCTCGCCGTCCAGCCGAGCGGCGTGCCGGCCAGCACGATCGAGCGGTCGTGCAGCACCAGCAGGACGCCGAGCAGGCCGAGCCCGAGGCCGAGCCATTGCTGCCGCGTCACGGTCTCGCGCATGAATCGATTGGCGATGGTCGAGGTGAGGATCGGCTGCAGGCCGGGCAGCAGCGCCGAGATGCCGGCGGGGACGCCCTGGCTGATCGCGACGAAGACGCCGCCGAGATAGAGGAAGTGCACCAGCACGCCGGTGACGAGGCTGTGCCGGATTTCGCGCGCGTCCGGCCAGCGCGGGCGGCTCACCAGCGCGATGACCAGCATCACCGCCACCACGCCCAGCATGCGCACGCCGAGGAAGGTCAGCGGCTCGATATAGGGCATGCCGTAGCGCGCGCCGATGAAGCCCGTGCTCCAGAGCACGACGAAGACCGCCGGCGCGGCGGCGATGGCGAAGCGGCTGGGACTCATGCGCAGGGTCCGGCAACGGGGCGACGAGCTATAGCAGAAGCCGGGTTCCAGTGTCGGGTCTCGAAGGAACCGCCCGCCTGCCCCCGGGTTTTCATGGTCACGGGAGACGCCTGAGAGCGTCGGGAACCAAGGAGGCCGTTATGAGCGACCCGCGTTATACCGATCCCCGTCTGAACGACCCGGTCAATGACCCGCTGCACGCCCCAGCGCCGGTCCGCGACAGCGGCGGCGCCGTCTGGGGCTGGATTGCCGGCATCGCCGTCGTCGTGCTGATCGTGTTCGTGCTGATCGGCGGCTGGAACGGCAGCGGCAACCACCAGACCGCCAGCAATCCGGCGGCCTCGACCACCGGCTCGGCGCCGATGAGCACCACCGCGCCGCATCCGGGCGGTACGCCGGGCACCACGGCGCCGGCGCCGGCGCAGTCGCCCGCTCCGCCGCAGAGCAAGTAACGCAACGACCAATCAACCCCGGCGCCGGTCGCGCCGGGGTCGCTTTTTCAGGACTGCGGAGGCAACGCCATGAGCTTCGAAGATCCCGCCACCCGTGACCGCCCGGTGCTCGACAGCGGCGTGCACGTGCACGACAGCGAACGCGCGCCGGCGACCGCCTGGCAGATCGGCATGGTGGCGGTGCTGCTGATCGCGATCCTCTGCGTCTTCTTCTACGGACTGACCAGCCAGCGGCAGGAGGTGGCGGGATCGACGGCGCCCTCGGCGCAGGCGACCAATGTCCCCGCGCCGACGCAGCCGAAGGTCGGCACCACCGGCGCGGCGCCCAAGGCCGACAAGCAGCAGCCACAGAAGGCCGGCAGCGGCAACGCCGTCCAGCCGCCGACGGCGCCGCAGAAAAACCAGTAGGTCGGGCGATCAGCCGATCAAGGCGTAGAGGCCGAAGCCGGCGGTCGCGCTGAACACGGCCTCGAGCGCCTGGAACTGCGGGCCGTCGATGGCGTGGCTGACATAGGGGAACAAGACCCCGCCGACCGGCAGCATGATGCCGGCGACCAGTCCCACGCACAGAATCCGCATCAATAGCTTGCGATCCAACATCATGCCTGGCTCCCCCACGCGCTCGTCGCCCCCGGGATGTGCACCCCCAGGTTTGGCCGCACCATGGCATGACGCGCGGGCGGCCCGCAACGCTGTCAGGAGTTGTAGGCGGCGTCGATCGGCACGCGGTAGCCGTTGACGAGGCGGTTGGTCTCGTTGGCCATGCCGGTGACGGCCATCACTTCGGCGAACATGGCGTCCGACATGCCGGCCTTGCGCGCCGCCGCGGTGTGGCTGGCGATGCAATAGCCGCAGCCATTGGTGACGGAGACGGCGAGATAGATCATCTCCTTCGTCAGTGGATCGAGCGCGCCCGGCGCCATGATCTCCTTGATGCTCTCCCAGGTCCGCTTGAGCGTCGCCGGGTCGTGCGCGAGGTATTTCCAGAAATTGTTGACGTCGGGCACGTTGCGCGAGCGCTTGATGTCGTCATAGACGGCGCGCACGGCGGGCGAGGCGTCGGCGTATTCGATCGGCTGCATAGGGGCTCCTTATTGCGGCGTTGAATGATGGGACACTGCTGCACGCGCCCGCAAGCGGACCTTCTTTCCGTTCGTCCCCGCGAAAGCGGGGACCCAGTTGTGATCTAGAACTGGATTCCCGCTTTCGCGGGAATGAACGGAGTTGGTGGATGCGCCTTCCCGTCAAGGCGCGCGTCATCGCCCGTGTTCTTTGGTCGGCCCCGGGTGAGCCGTCATTCCCGTTTGTCGCCGCTCCCGCGAGGGGAGCGGAGCGCCGGGAAACGCGGGGGTGTGCGAGACCCCCGTGGATGGCCGGCGAGACCATCCGTGGGACGCTTTGCGAAGGCGTCCCCTTCCTCCTTCTCAGGAGAAAGGCGCCTCCCGGCGCTCCACTGCGGCGTTCTTGCGACCGGCGGGCCGCGCTTCCGAGAACGTGGACCAGCCACGCCTGTCAGCCAGCTCCTGGCGGCAGGTCGTAATGCCTGCGAGCGGAGCCCCGCCATCGCCCGAGCGCCAAAGGCTACGTTCGCCTCCGGCCCGCGGCGCCGCATCGACCGATGGCGGGGTTTCCCCGGTCATCGACCCGGCGAGATCGTGGGCACATCTCCGCCCCTCCCTCACCGCTGCTCCGTCTTCACGGCGTCCCATGACGACGCCCCTCAGCGAGCAGGACAAGCCACGATAGACATATAGTCCGCCGCAAGTCAATAGTCCTACCTAGACGACTTTATGCGTGCCGCCGCGGCGGCCTCGCCGCTTGCCCGCCACATTTTCTGTATATACAATAATTGGTCGATGCGGATCACCTTCGACCCGGCGAAGCGCGACTGGACGCTGCGCGAGCGTGGGCTCGACTTTTTGGACGCACCGCTGGTGTTGGACGGTCTCAAGCTCGAACACCCGGACGACCGGCGCGACTATGGCGAAGTGCGGATGATCACCGTCGGGTATCTGCGCCGACGCAATGGTCATTGTCGGCTGGACACCGCGCGGCGACGCCCGGCACGTCTTTACGATGAGGAAGGCCAATGACCGGGAAAAGAAAAAGTACACCGCGCAAATCGAAGCCCGTCGGTAGTGACATGAAGAAAGTCGACGCCTACGTCCTCGGCCCGAAGGATTACGACGAGATTCCGGAGCTGACGGATGAATGGTTCGAGCGCGCCGATCTCTACAAGGGCGGCAAACTGGTCAGCCGCGGTCGGCCGCCCTCGGACAGTCCGAAAGAGGCCCTGAGCCTACGGCTCGATCGCGACGTCATCGCGCATTTCCGCCGCAGCGGCCGCGGCTGGCAGAGCCGCATCAACGCGGCGCTGCGCAAGGCCGCGAAGCTGCCGGCGGAGAAGAAGCAGAAGAAGGCGTGAACTGCGGCGCTGCCTACCCTCTCCCGTCGTCCTGAGGTGCGCGCCGTAGGCGCGCCTCGAAGGACCTGTGAGTCAGAGACCCTTCGAGGCTCGCTTCGCGTAAGCGCATGAGCCACAGGTATAGCGCGCCGGTGACAGGCGACATCAAGCTTCGCTATCCGCCCTGCAGGCTTGCCGATAGTATCACGATATGATACCTTTAAGATCATTCGCCTGGTACCGGCATGATCCGCTCCTTCAAGGGCAAACGAGCCGAGACGATCCTGCGGGAAAGGCAAGCCCCCAAGGGCTTTTCTTTCGCCGTCGGAAAGATCGCCCGCCGCAAACTGGTGCAGTTGAACAACGCGCGCGCTCGGCGATCTGGCGGTGCCGCCGGGCAACCGGCTGGAGGCGCTCAAGGGCAACATGGCCGGCACGCATTCGATCCGCATCAACGACCAGTGGCGGATCGTGTTCCGCTGGACAGCGGCCGGCCCGGAAGACGTCGAGATCGTGGACTATCATTGAAAGGACGACCATGGCGAAGCGGCTCCCCCCTGTGCATCCCGGCGACGTTCTACGCGAGGAGTTTCTCCTGCCGATGAAACTGACGCCCTATGCGCTGGCGCAAGCCTGCGGCGTGCCGCGCACGCGCATCGAACGGCTGGCACGCGAGGAGACACCGGTCACCGCGGACACCGCTTTGCGGCTGGCGCGCTATTTCGGCACCACGCCGGAATTCTGGATGGGGATGCAGGCGCAATACGATCTGGAGCGCGCCGAGGATGCGGCGGCGGCGGCGCTGCGCAAGATCAAGCCGAGGCAGAAGGATGCGGCGTGACGTGCCCCTGGAGCGAACAACGTCACTCCGGAGCGGCCTTTAGGCCACGTCTCGAAGGATGGGGCGGGCCCCATGGTTCGAGACGCGCTGCTGCGCAGCGCTCCGCACCACGAGGCCGGGAGATGCTGCGTGCGACACAGTCCACCGCGGCCGACGGTGAATTCTGTGCACAAGTCCCTATAGGTCCAATCTTTTATTGGACGAACTGATGACTAACCACCTCGCGAGTCCTCAAGGGCTTAGCTCAATTTCGGTGTTAACAGCTCTACAATGGCAAACCGTTTGGCACGAACGCTTGGATTTCAAATCCGCTTGGCGCGCGCAAATAATCGTCTATATGCGAACGACGTCACTCTGGGATGGATGCCATGAAGCAGAATGATTTCTATTTAAAAGGTCTTGGAGTTGAAATCCGCGCGATAGGGCCACTGGCGGTTTTGCTAGCTGCGCTTGTTGTCACGCTCTTGATTCTTTCTGCGGGTCGGGTGTGGTTATGAGGCTGCCGCCGTGTGGAGCGAAGCGAAGTGCGGCGCTCCTTGTGCCGAGGCCGACCCGGACAACGCTCGCTTCGTAGCCATTGCCAACCCGCTATTTTTGGGCGCGAGCACTTTCCATCGCTTGGATCGCGTCGCTGATCGGACCCAGTAAATTCTTAAACATCCCGGCCAGCAGCGGTGCGTTCTTTATTGGGACCCTAACGTGATGATCGCCGGTATGGACGGGGACTCCTATAAGAAACAGCTTCGCGTGATACGTTCTTAATGTGAGATAAGCGATCATGACTTTCTTAATGTGAGATAAGCGATCATGACTTTGCCAACCTCCAACTCAGACAAAAGACCAACCCTACCGGTGAACGCCCGATAGACGTCGTCCATTGGAGCTGTTGGCACAAAGGCGTCCTGTGCCATATCCATGCTGGAAGAATTTTCTACCACGGCAGTACGGGATATCTTCAGTTCTTCAATCAATGCCACACGTAACGTCTCAGCCTCATGCAATCTTTCCAACGTGCGTTGTTGGCGTGCTTGCCTCGCGTTGAACCAAAGCGTCGTAATTACGCCAGCGAACCCAATGATACCTACAATTAGAGTCTGAAAAGGCTGAATACCCGTCCATGACGCCATAGCTCACCTCCGGCCATCAACTGACCCCTCACATCCTGAACACCCCGAACCGCGTCTCCTCCACCGGCGCATTCAACGCCGCGCTAAACGCCAGCGCCAGCACGCGGCGCGTTTCCGACGGCGCGATGATGCCGTCGTCCCACAGCCGCGCCGTCGCGTAATAGGGATTGCCCTCGGTCTCGTACTGGTCGCGGATCGGCGCCTTGAACTCCTCCTCCTCGACCTGCGACCATTTGGCGCCGCCGGCCTCGATGTTGTCGCGCTTGACGGTCGCCAGCACGGAGGCCGCCTGCTCGCCGCCCATCACCGAGATGCGCGCGTTCGGCCAGGTGAACAAAAAGCGCGGGCCGTAAGCGCGTCCGCACATGCCGTAATTGCCGGCGCCGTAGGAGCCGCCGACGATCAGCGTCACCTTCGGCACCTGGGCGCAGGCGACCGCGGTCACCATCTTGGCGCCGTCCTTGGCGATGCCGCCGGCTTCGTAGTCGCGGCCGACCATGAAGCCGACGATGTTTTGCAGGAACAAGAGCGGAATGCGGCGCTGGCAGCACAATTCGATGAAGTGCGCGGCCTTGAGCGCACTCTCGGAGAACAGGATGCCGTTGTTGCCGAGGATGCCGACGGGCATGCCGTGGATATGCGCGAAGCCGGTGACGAGCGTCGTGCCGTACAGCGCCTTGAACTCGTCGAACTCGCTGGCGTCGACGAGACGCGCGATCACCTCGCGCACGTCGTACTGCTTCTTGAGATCGCTCGGCACCAGGCCGTCGAGCTCGGCGATGTCGAAAGCAGGATCGCGCGGTGCGGCGAGCGGGATGTCGACAGTCTTCTTGGCGTTGAGATGCGAGACGATGCGGCGCGCAATGCTCAAGGCGTGATGATCGTCCTGCGCGTAATGATCGGCGACGCCGGACTTGCGCGCGTGCACCTCGGCGCCGCCCAAATCCTCCGCACTCACCACCTCGCCGGTCGCCGCCTTCACCAGAGGCGGGCCGCCGAGGAAGATGGTGCCCTGGTTCTTGACGATGACGGTCTCGTCCGACATGGCCGGCACATAGGCGCCGCCGGCGGTGCACGAGCCCATCACCACAGCGACCTGCGGAATGCGTAAGCTCGACATGGTCGCCTGGTTGAAGAAGATGCGGCCGAAATGTTCGCGGTCGGGAAAGACCTCGGTCTGGTGCGGCAGATTGGCGCCGCCGGAGTCGACGAGATAGATGCACGGCAGCCGGTTCTCGCGCGCGATCTCCTGCGCGCGCAGATGCTTCTTCACCGTCATTGGATAGTAAGTGCCGCCTTTGATCGTACTGTCGTTGCAGACGATCATGCATTCGCGGCCCTCGACGCGGCCGATGCCGGTGATGAGCCCGGCGCCGTGGATGGCGTCGTCATAGAGGCCGCTGGCGGCGAGCGGCGACAGTTCGAGAAACGGCGAGCCGGGATCGATCAGGTTCATGACGCGGTCGCGCGGCAGCAATTTGCCGCGGGCGACGTGGCGCTCGCGCGCGCGCGCCGGTCCGCCGGCCGCCGCTGCGGCGCGTTTGTCGCGCAATTCGGCGGTCAGCGCGCGCATGCGCTCGGCATTGGCGCGGAACTCGGCGCTGTTTGTGTCGACCGACGAGGACAGAATCGGCACGGGAGCCCTCCCCTGAACGCGCCGAAGGTGCCCGGACGGAACCGCGATGGCAATGGCGGCGCCGGGCGGAACCGGCGCGGCAGCCCGCACGTTTCCTCCTCTCAAGCACATTTCCGCATGTGAACTGACGAGGAGGCGCGTCATGCAACGATGGACGATCGTGCTCGGCCTGACGGCCGCAACGCTCTCGGGCGCCGCGCTGGCGCAGACCGTGGCTCCGGAAAAGGCGCCGGCGGCGCAGCAGGCGGCGCCGCCCGACAAATACGGCCCGCCGATCCACGCCAGGACTCCGGCGGCGAACATCAAGCAGCCGGAAACGACCGGCGCGGCGCCGAAGTCGCTGTCGCCCGATACCGGCGCCGATACGCCGTCAGGGAAGCAGCCCGGCCCGCTGCCGGCGCCGCAGGACCGCAAGGAATAGCCGTCGTCGCGCGCGTGTCTTTTGACATGCCAACGTGAGGCGTTCGCGCCGGAACGTAAGGCGCGACCCGCGCGTTGTTGTTGCGACTTCCACGACAATCAGAGAGGAACGACGATGGACAAAGATCGCATCGAAGGCAGCGTCGAGCAGGCCAAGGGCAAGGTCAAGGAAGCCGTCGGCAAGGTGACCGGCGACACCAAGACCGAAGCCGAAGGCAAGGCGCAGCAGGGCGCCGGCAAGATCCAGAATGCCGTCGGCGGCCTCAAGGACACGGCGCGCGAAGTGCTGAAGCAGGACTAAGTCCTGCGACCTGAAATTGAGAAAACCCGGCGCATGTGGCGTCGGGTTTTTTCGTCTGTGCGTGCGGCCCCCTACTCCGCCGGGTGCGGCGTGCCGGCGAACTTGACGCCGCGCGCCTCGACGCCGACCCAGGCCAGCACCGCCACCGCGATCGCCACCACCGCCGCGACGACGGCCAGCGCCAGCGCGTAGTCGCCGCCGTAGCTCTGCGCGATCCAGGCCTGCAGCGTGGCATTGCCGGAGGCGAGCAGATTGCCGAGCTGGTAGGTGAAGCCGGGGAACGTGCCGCGCACCTCTTCCGGCGACAATTCGTTCAAGTGCGCCGGCACGATGCCCCAGGCGCCCTGCACCGCCACCTGCATCAGGAAGGCGCCGACCGCGAGCCACACGGCGTTCGGCGCGTAAGCCCACAGCGGGATGACCGGCAGCGCGATCAGCGCGGCGATGACGATGGCGCGCCGCCGGCCGATCCGTTCCGACAGCGCGCCGAAGAAGAGACCGCCGAGGATGGCGCCGATATTGTAGATGACGGCGATGATGCCGACCTCGTGCGGCGACATGTGGCGCTGCACCTGCAGGAAGGTCGGGTAGAGATCCTGCGTGCCGTGGCTGAAGAAGTTGAACGCCGTCATCAGGACGATCGAGAAGACGAACAGGCCCATATTGTTGCGGATGGTCTGCCACAGGCCGGCGGTCGACAGCCGCGCGCGCCGCGCCGTAAACGACGGCGACTCCTCGACGTTGCTGCGGATGTAGAGCACCAGCAGCGCCGGCGCCGCGCCGACGAAAAACATGCCGCGCCAGCCGATGGTGGTGAACAACAGGCCGTAGACGATCGAGGCGATGAGATAGCCGGACGGATAGCCCGCCTGCAGGATGCCGGAGACGATGCCGCGCGTCTTCGGCGGGATCGTCTCCATGGTCAGCGAGGCGCCGACGCCCCACTCGCCGCCCATGGCGACGCCGTACAGCGTGCGCAGAATGATGAACACGGTCAGCCCCGGCGCGAAGCCGGAGGCGAGCTCGATCGCCGAATAGCAGACGATGTCGACCATCAAAGTCGGCCGCCGTCCCCAGCGGTCGGCGGCAAGGCCGAACAGCAGCGCCCCGACCGGCCGCGCCGCAAGCGTCAGCACGATGGCGAGGCTGACCGCCTTCACGTCGGTATGGAATTCGGCGGCGATGTCCTTGAGGACGAAGACCAGCAGGAAGAAGTCGAAGGCATCGAGCGTCCAGCCGAGATAGCTGGCGACAATGGCGTTGCGCTGGCGTGGGGTCAGCGCGCGCAGGTCGGACGCGGTGCGCGTCCAGATTTCGGACAGGCTCATTCGTCAGGTCCCCATCGCAGGATGCGGCATTACGGTTTTCGGCAGTCCGAAAAGCCTCGGCCGCCGCCGCGGGTTCCCTGGCGCCGCATGGCCGCCTTCACATTTTCGCGTCTGGCCCGCGCGCCCAGCCCGTGTTTTGCTTCGCCACAGACGGAAACGAGCCTTTCGCCCGAGCCTTGCGCCCTTGTCCCGCAGCACCGAAATCTCTGCCGGCATCCTCGCCTTCCGCCGCAACAAGCGGCTGGAGGTGCTGCTCGCCCATCCGGGCGGCCCGTACTGGCGCAAGCGCGACGAAGGCGCCTGGTCGATCCCCAAGGGCGTCGTCGAATCGAACGACGTGCTCGCCTGCGCGCGGCGCGAGTTCAACGAGGAGACCGGGCTCGTCGCCGCGGGCGACGTCCTGCCGCTGACGCCGCTGCGGCAGAAGAGCGGCAAACTGGTGCACGCCTTCGCGCTCGAGGCCGATTTCGACCTGACCAATTTCACCAGCAACCTGTTCGAGATGGAGTGGCCGCCGCGCTCGGGCCGCATGCAGAGCTTCCCCGAAGTCGACCGCATCGCCTGGTTCGGTATCGCCACCGCGCGCAAGAAGATCCTGCCCGGGCAACTGCCGTTCATCGACGAACTGGCGGGCCGGTTCGAGCGCAAGGCGGCCGAGTGAGCCCGGCCACCGGCGGGCGCGCGACCCTCGTGATCAGGCTCAACGCTTCGCTGAAGCGCTCGCTGACGGAGGCGTGACGGCGCCAGCGCCCCACAGAGAGGCGACCGCGACGGCGGCGGCAATCCACAACAGGGTCGCATAGAGATTCGTGGCGTCCGTCACGTTGGTCAGCTCCACCGTCATGTTCGACATGAAATGGAAGATGATCGCCGCCAGCGTACTGCGCCCGGTGTTGTTGAAGACGAAGCTGTAGACGACAGCGGCGGCGACGACCTGCGCCATGAACAGCCAGAACCACGCCGAGCCGACGCCGTGGCTGTAATGCGGGTTCATGTCGCGGATGAAGAACAGCGGCAGATGCCACGCCGCCCAGACCGCGCCGAGAATCAGACTGGCGGCGAGCGGCTTGTGTGCCGCCTGCAGGCGGTCGAGCGCATAGCCGCGCCAGCCGAGTTCTTCCGGCAATGGACCGTAGACGAGGACGCGCAGGAGGAATGGCGCCAGCGTCCATGGCGCCGCGACGAAGGGAGCCGCCCTCCCTGTTATGGCCGCCAACGTCGCTTCGTTCCCGGCAGCAACATCGACGAGGATCGCGAGGGCCATCAGGCATGGCGCGAACAGGAGGATCGCCGCAAGCCAGCACGTCGGAATGCGGCGTCCATCGACGACCCTTTTCCAGTAATCGCGCCGGCTCTCGCCGCCAAGCGATGCGAGGCCAATGCCCGCGAGCATCGGGCCGAGCAGTCCACCCACCACCAGCACGCGGCCAGACGGCGCCTGCGCGCTGATATTCAGGATCGCCGCCAGGATCCAGAACAACCAGGTCCAGCCGAACGCGAGACCGAAAAAGAGCCAGGCGCCGGACCGTGCCGGGACGATCGGACTCACGCCACGCTCAATCGCTCTGCGGGAAAACCTTGAATGACAGGCCGGTCGAGTAGTCGATCTCCGGCCGCTCGCCGAAATGGGGATTGCAGGTCGGCGAGTAATAGCCGCCGCTGCAGGCGGGCGCGGCGGCCGGCGCGGCCGCAGTTTCGGTCGCGGCCGGAGCCGCCTTTTCGCCTGCCTTGCCGCTCCCCTTGCCGCCTTTCGCCGCGGTCTTGCCCGGCACCTTGTGGCCGTTGGCGGCGAAGGCCTTGCCGAAGGCGGTGTTCGGTCCGCCGCCCGCCGGACTGACGTGACAGCGGCCGCAGGCGAGCCCGGTCTGCTTGGCGTAAGCCGGCAATGCGGTCGCCGGGCGCGGCGCGAGACAGGCAATCGCCAGCGTGAACGCCGCCACCGACGCGGCCGCGATGCTGCAGGC
This sequence comes from Pseudolabrys sp., assembly GCF_035943735.1. GTDB lineage: Bacteria > Pseudomonadota > Alphaproteobacteria > Rhizobiales > Xanthobacteraceae > Pseudolabrys. The sequence goes on along the minus strand of NZ_DASZBV010000006.1, from coordinate 269,926 downwards.
GAAAGTCGCTGAATATCTGACGTCGGTCATGGCCGCCCCCGCGCAAATCCGAATGCGGCAAATGATAGACGCAGCGCGCGCGCTCACAACGGACGGCAAGCGCGGAATTGCTGACATTAATCAATTCGGGAGCGGCGGCGTCTCTTACGCCCTCACCTCCTGCCGCTGGAACGCGACGTAGCCGCCGACGAACAGGATGATGGTCGCGGCGATGAGACCGACGATCTGCGGCCAGGCCACCATCAGGCTGTCCCACAGCGGCAGCGGCGAGCCCATTACCGCGCCTTGCAACTGGTCGAGATAGACCGGCCCCAGCGTCCGCGTCGTCGGATGCAGGATCGCCAGCACGCATTCGCCGAACAAAGTCGACGGCGACAGCCGCGCCAGCATCTGCGCCGTGATGATGAGGCCCGCCTGGTCGCCGCGCGGCACCACCGCCTCGGCAATCGCCGGCGCGAGCGCCGGCCAGATCACCGTCAGGAACAGCCAGAGGCCGAGCGTGACCAAAGCCGCCGTCGCCGCCGAACGGAACACGGTCGAGGCCAGCATCGCCAGAGCGAGCCAGACGCCGGCATAGGCGATGGTCACCAGCAGCAGGATGAAGGCACGCGCCATCTCCTCGCCGCCCGGCGGCACGCCGAGCATGATCAGGCCGAGGCCGATCACCAGCAGCCACAACGCGATCAACGACACGGACAGAGTCGTCAGCGCGGCGATGAATTTTCCGAACAGCAGCGCGTCGCGGTAGATCGGCTGCGACAGGATGCGCGAGAGCGTGCGGCGATTGTGCTCGCCGTTGACCGCGTCGAAGCCGAGCCCGATCGCCATCAGCGGCACCAGGAAGCCGAGGAACGAGATGAACGACGGCAATGGCTGCCGCGCGGTGGTGAACAGATGCAGGAACAGGAACGGATCCTGCGCGGTGACGTCGCGGATCTGCTGGATGGCGCCGTAGACCGCGGCGAGCGCCGTCAGCACCACCAGCCATTCCAGCACGCGCATGCGCACGCTGCCGAAGTGATCCGACAGTTCCTTCAAAATGACGACGCCGAGACCCTGCCAGGGCGAGCCTTCACGCTGCATGCGGCGTCTCCTGTTCCTGCGGGTTTTGCGTCTGGAAATAGCGCGTGTAGATCGTCTCCAGGCTCGGCCGATCGAGCGACAACTGATGCAGGCGGCCGCCGCCGGCGACCACTTCTGCCGCCGCCTCGCCGCGCAGGTCGCGGTCGCAGGTGACGCGCCAGCGGCCGGGCGTCGGCTCGGCGACATTGCGCACGCCGGGCAGCGCTCCGAGCCGCTTGCCGATGCCGTTGCCGCCGTCGGCCTCCACCTCGACGGTGTAACCGCCGCCGAGCACCTGACTGCCGAGCTCGCCGACCGTGCCCATCAGCGCGATCTGCCCGAGATTGAACAGCGCGACGCGGTCGCAGATGCTCTGCACGCGGTCGAGGAGATGCGACGACAGCAGGATGGTCACGCCCTGCGCTTTCAGCGAGCGGATGAGATCGAGGAGATCGATGCTCGCCTGCGGATCGAGGCCGTTGGTCGGCTCGTCGAGAATGGCGATGCGCGCACCCTTCATGACGATTTCGGCGAGGCCGAGCCGTTGCCGCATGCCGCGCGAGAAGGTGCCGACGCGTTTGTTGGCAACCTCGGCGAGGCCGACGCGATCGAGCGCCTCGGCGATGCGCTTCTTGCGCTCAGCCAGCGAAAAGCCCATCAGCCGCGCCGTGTAGTGCAGGTTATCGGCCGCGGTGATGTTGTCGTAGAAGCCGACCGTGTCCGGCAGGTAGCCGATCAGCCGCTTCACCGCCAAAGGCTCGCGCATCGGGTCGTGACCGAAGACGCGCGCTGTGCCGGCCGAGATGTCGGACAGGCCGAGCAACATCAGGATGGTGGTGGTCTTGCCGGCGCCGTTCGGTCCGAGCAGACCGAAGATCTCGCCTGCCCCGACCGAGAAGCTCACGTCCCGCACGGCGTACGCCGTGCCGTAACGCTTGGTGAGGCCCCTGGCCTCGAGGATGGCTTTGCTCATCGACGGCCGAACCGGGCGACGGCGCCGACCATGATCAGGAGCGCCGCGCCAATGATGCCGACGCCGGCGACACCCCACACGGTGGCGGTGGTGACGGTGATGCGGAAGTTGGCGGTGCCGGTCTCGCCCTTGGCCGAGGCGGTCATGCCGGTGACGTAATCGCCAGCGATCGCCTTGTCGGAGGGCGTGAGCAGCGCCTGCACCTCCTGCTTCTTGTTCGGTGCAATGCGGGCGATGGTCTTCGGATTGAACTCGATCTTCCAGCCGTCGGGCGCGTTGCCGGAGAGCGTAACGTTCTCGGCCGGCGCGGTGCCGGTGTTCATAACGGTGACGGGGATCGTCGCCTGGCGGCCGGCGGTGGCGTTCGCCGACAACAGCCCTTCACGGCCGGCGAGCGCGAGCTTCGGCTGGCCGGTGATGTCGAGCGCGACCTTCGCCGAGGCCTTGGCGCCGTCGGCGTCGACGTGCACGGTCACCGGATAATGGCCGGCGTCGACGGTGCTCGGCGGTGACACCTTCAGCTTCACGTCCTTGCTCTTGCCGGCGTCGACCGGAATGGCGGTGAGCTGCTGGCTGCCATAGGCCTCGGTGAACGAGGTGTCGAAGTTCTGCGGCGCGTCGGCGGCGAGGCTGACGAGCATCTTCTTGCCGCTGTCGTTCTTGATGTGCAGCGTGTACTCGAAGCTCGACGAGGAGGAGCCGCGCAACTCGGGGAGATCGGTGGTGAGCGCGAGCTTCGCCGGCAATTCCTTGGCCAACGTCACCTGCAGCGGCAGCGACACGCTTTGGCCGCCGCCCTGCGCGGTGACGGTGAGCGTATCGGTGCCGGTGCCGGCGTTCTTCGGCACGTCGAGACGCAGGTCGAGCGAGACGCTGTCGTCCGTCGCCGGCATCGCCGCGGCGACCGGCTGGCCGCCGCCGAGCAAGGTCGCGGTCCAGCCCTTCGGCACGCCGGAGACCGCGAGCGCGAGGCGCTCCGGCGGCAGGCCGTAATTACGCAGATGCAGATTGATGGTCGAGGTGGTGCCCGGCTGCACGCTGACCGCGGGATAGTCGGTCAGCAGGTAGAGGCCTTTGACGTCGGGCTTCGCGGTTTGGGCGAAGGCGGGAAGCGCCAGGGCCGAGACGACACCGAGCAGCGCGAGCAGGCGAAAGCGCATGGCAAGCAACTCCGTGCGGGGACAAATTCCCCGCGCAAAAAGAGTCGCCCCCGACCGCGATCGCGGACCAATGCCCGCGCCACACGCGCGCGATCCTGCCTGAGAATTCGACAAAATTGCGGAACCGCGGAATGCCAATCGGTCGATCGAAAGGACCGCATTGCGGCCGCGCGTGCAGCGAAAGCGAAGAGATCACTTGAGCTTGCGCGGCGCGCCTCCGCCGCGGACGGCTGCCTGCGACAAATTCGACCGTTCGCTTATCCGACCGGCTTGCCGCGCACCAGCGGCCAGTCCGGCTCGTTGTGCTGCATGATCCAGGTCTCCTGCATGGCGGCGTCATACCATTCGCGCCACGCCGGCAGCCCCATCACCGCGTCCATGTAGGCGCGTGTCTTGGCCGACACCGGCAGGCCGTAGGTGTTGAAGCGCGCCACCACCGGCGCGTACATCGCGTCGGCCGCGCCGAAGGCGCCGAACAAAAACGGCCCGCTTTGCCCGAAACGCGCGCGGCAGTCGGCCCACATCTGTTCGATGCGTGCGACATTGGCCAGCACCTCCGGCGGCTGCGGCCGCGCCTTCACCGGCAGCCACATATTCATCGTGCAGTTCTGGCGCAGCGGTTGGAAGCCGCCGTGCATTTCACTCGCTATGGCGCGGGCGTGGCTGCGCGCGCGCCGGTCGGACGGCCACAGCCTGGCCTCCGGAAAACGTTCGGCGAGATGCTCGAGGATGGCAAGCGATTCCCAGACGTGCTCGTCGCCGTCGATGAGGATCGGCACCTTGCCGGCCGGCGAGTATTCGAGCATGCGCTCGCGGCTGCCCGGCTCGTAGAGCGGGATCTGAATTTCCTCGAACGGGATGCTGGCCACCTTCATGGCGATCCACGGACGCAGCGACCAGGACGAGTAGTTCTTGTTGCCGATGACGAGGGTCAGGGACATGTGTTTTCTGCTCTGCTTCTTTGTTCGCTCATTCGTCGCAGGCCCCCCTCACCCCGACCCTCTCCCCAACGGGGAGAGGGAGCCCGCAGGCTCGCGGAATCTCACCAGCACCATATCGACGCACAAACGAATTGTTCTGATCGCGCGCAACAGCGCGGTGAATGGCTTAAGGCTTCCTCGCCTCCGGCGCTTCGACCGGACCGCCCGCCTTCTTCCAGGCGCCGAAGCCGCCCTTGATATGGGCGACGGGTTTGAGTCCCATGCGCTGCGCCGTCTGCGCGGCCAGCGCCGAGCGTAAGCCCCCGGCGCAGAAGAACAGGAAGCTCTTGTCCTGCGCAAAGACCGGCTTGTGATAGGAGCTGTCGGGATCGATCCAGAATTCCAGCATGCCGCGCGGGCAATGGAAGGCGCCCGGCACCCTGCCGTCGCGCTGCAATTCGCGGATGTCGCGGATGTCGACGAGCACGACGTCGCCGCCCTGGGCGCGCGCGATCGCCTGCTCGACCGGCACGGTCTCGATCTCGCGCTCGGCCGCCTCGCACAGGGCCTTGACGCTGGTGGTGATGGTCTGCGGCATGGGCTCTCCTTTGCCGGGGAAAGTGGCAGACCGGCGCGGCCGGCTCAAGCGCGGTTGAAGCCGCCGCCGCGGCGTGCAGGATGGACGGCACGGGGGATTCGCCCATGACGATGCTGAGCCCGATCGACCTCCTCGCCTTTGCCTGGTTCCTCGCCGCCTGGCTCGGCTACTCCTACGTCATCGAGCGCACGGCGAAGGGCCGCCACGGCCTCAACGCGCTGATGAACAGATACCGCGACGCCTGGATGCAGCACATGCTCGGCCGCGACGGCCGCATCGTCGACGCGCAGGTCTCGGCCGCGCTGCAGAACGGCACCGCCTTCTTCGCCTCGACCAGCCTGATCGCCGTCGGCGGCACCGTGAGCCTGCTGCGCGCGCCCGAGGCGGTGCTGCCGGTGATCTCGGTGCTGCCGTTCGGCGCGCCGTCGCGCGACCTGTGGGAAATGAAGATGATGGGGCTCGCCATCATCTTCGTCTACGCCTTCTTCAAATTCGCCTGGTCGTACCGGCTGTACAACTATTTCGCCATCCTGATCGGCGCGGCGCCGCCGTCGAGCGAACAGAATTCGGCGGAGGCGAAACTCTTCGCGCACCGCGCCGCCTCGATCTGCGCCGACGCCGGGCAGCACTTCAACCGCGGCCAGCGCGCCTTCTTCTTCGCGCTCGGCTATCTCGGCTGGTTCCTCGGGCCGCTGCCGCTCGCGCTCACCACATTGGCGGTGCTGATCGTGATGTGGCGGCGGCAGTTCGCCTCCGCCTCGCGGCGCGCCTTCGGCCCGGCCTGAGCGCCGGCTCAGGCCATGCTCATCAACACCGCGATGGTGGCGACCACCAGCACGGCGGCGATGGTGGCCGCCGCGGTGACGATGCGCTCGCCCCAACCGGCGGTCTCATAGGTCAGCGGATCGCCGTCATACGGCACGAATTCGGCGGGCGACAGCGCCTGCGACGCGGTCTTGATGTCGAAAGAAGACATGGCGGATTCCCTCTGGCTAGCCATCGCATTTGCGTACGCAAGCACAGGCGCAAGCGCTCGGATGGAATCGCGCTGGCGCGGGTGAAGGGACCCTGACGCCACGAATCGCCACAAACGGTTAAAGAGTACCCGCGCCGCCGGGTTGTTACAATTTATGCGGGCGGGGCTCGACGCGGCCGCCCGCAGACGCCATGTCAGGCGGCAACAACGAGGGAAACGACCATGTCGCCGGTGAGTCTGCTGCTCAACGTTCTCTGGATCCTGTGCGGCGGCATCTGGATGGCCGCCGGCTGGCTGATCGCCGCGGTGATCATGGCCGTCACCATCATCGGCCTGCCCTGGGCGAAGGCGGCGCTGAATATCGCCGTCTACACGTTCCTGCCCTTCGGCTACACGGTCGTCGACAAGCCGCCGGGCACGTTCGGCGGCCTGTTCGCGCTTATCGGCAACATCATCTGGTTCGTGCTCGCCGGCTGGTGGCTGGCGCTCGGGCACCTGATCGCGGCGGTCATCCTCGCCGTGACCATCATCGGCCTGCCCTTCGCCTGGGCACACTTGAAGCTCGCCGGCATCTCGCTGTGGCCGCTCGGCCGCGAGATCGTGCCGCTCGACGGGGCCTACCGCACGCCGCGTTGAGCTAGACCAGCAGCCGCGCGGCGATGGCGAGCACGAGCGCCGGCGGCATCACCACCGCGCCGACTTTCAGGAAGCTCCAGAAGTCGACGTGCTCGCCGTCGCGGCGGATGGCGAGCAGCCACAGGATGGTGGCGAGCGAGCCGGTGATCGACAAATTCGGGCCGAGGTCGACGCCGATCAAAGCCGCATCGGTGACGGCGAGCGGCGGCTGCGCATGCGTCAGCACCGAGGCGGCGATCAGGCCGACCGGCAGGTTGTTCATCAGGTTGGCGATGACGGCGATGACGCCGCCGGCGGCGGCGGCGGCCAAGGTCTGCGACTGCCGCGCCAGCACGGCAAGTCCTTGCGTTACATCGGCGATGAGGCCGGTGCCCTCGATGGCACTCACCAGCACGAACAACCCCGCGACCAGCGGGATGATGCTCCACGACACGTGGCGGATCACCGGCCAGGGCGAGGCGCGCTCGGTGACGAGCACGGCAACCACCGTCGCCACGCCGCCGATCGCCGCCGGCCAGCCGAACTTGATGTCGAGCGCCGAGGTGACGATGAGCGCCAGCGCGGTCAGCACGATGCCGGCGAGCGCGACGAAGGCCCCGCGCGGCAGCTTGCCCCGCGGCGGCAGATCGGCGACGTCACCGCTCAAATCGTAGCGCATGCACCAGCGCAGCGCGACATAGGTAACGACAACGGCGACGACCGACGGCAGCGCAAAGCTCGCGAGCCACTTCGTCAGCGCCGGCGTGTGGCCGCCGTAGAGCACGATGTTGGCCGGGTTGGAGATAGGCAACACGAAGCTCGCGGCATTGGCGACGAAGGCGCAGATGAAGAGATAGGGCAACGGCTCGCGCTTGGCCTTCCGGGCGGCGGCGAACACGGCCGGCGTCAGCACCACCGCCGTGGCGTCGTTCGACATGAACACGGTGACGATCGTACCGACGATGTAGACGAGCAGAAACAGCCGCGTCGGCGAGCCGCGCGCGTGCAGCACCGCTTCGACGGCGAGCCAGTCGAACAGGCCCTCGCGCCGCGCCGTCTCCGACAGCAGCATCATGCCGGTGAGGAAGAGATAGACGTCGGTCCCCTCGCCGACCGCGCCGAGCGCGGCGGTCCACGGCAGCAGGCCGAAGACGACGACCGCGAGCGCGCCGGCCACCGCCCAGATCGCCTCCGGCCAGCGCATCGGCCGCACGATGACGCCGGCGATGGCGAGCGCCGCGATGGCCAGCGTCAGGACGTTGGCGGCGGTGAGAAGCATCAGATGTCCGGGAATAACATCAGAAGGAGACGCGACGTCGCATCATGCGCACGGTTCCGCGCCTCACGCCACGGCCACGTCGGCAATGCGCAACTGCACCCGCTCCTCGCCCTGCCAGCGGTCGATGGCGATGTTGCCGGCGACGTGCAGCGCCCGGCCGCGGTTGTCGATGAGCGCCTGGCCGAGCGGCTGGCCGACGGCGCGGAAGGCGATGCCGTTGACGAATTTGCCGTCGCCGGATTTCAGGCGCACCCGAATGTGGTTCGCGCCGACCGGATCGGCGTAAGCGAGCACGTGCGCCGGCAGAGCCAGCATCGGCTCGGGATGACCGGCGCCATAAGGGCCGGCGCGCGCCAGGAGTTCGGCGAGCTGAAGGTTGAATCCGCCGGCCGAGACCGCGCCGTCGATCTTCAGCGTGGCATCGCGCCGTGCCGCCGTCACCGCCGCGCCCAAAGTCTCCTCGAGGAAGGCGCGAAAGGCGCCGAGCGCGTCCTTGCGCAAGGTAATGCCCGCGGCCATGGCGTGGCCGCCGCCCTTCAACAACATGCCGTCCTTCACCGCCTGGCGCACCGCGCGTCCGAGATCGACCCCGGGGATGGAGCGGCCCGAGCCGGTGCCGGTGCCGCCGGCTTCCAGCGCGATGGCGAAGGCAGGACGGCCGTAGCGTTCCTTCAACCGCGCCGACACGAGACCGACGACGCCAGGATGCCAGCCCTGCCCGGCGGTGACGACCACCGCGCCCTTCTCCTCGAGGCCGAGCGCGGCGAGCGCTTCCGCCTCGGCTTCGACGAGCGTCGCCCGTTCGATGATCTGGCGCTCGCCGTTGAGGCGATCGAGCTCGGCGGCGATACGCGCCGCCTCGATCGGATCTTCTTCCAGCAACAGCCGTACGCCGAGATCGGCGCGGCCGATGCGACCGCCCGCGTTGATGCGCGGCCCGAGCAGGAAGCCGAGATGCCACGGCTCCGGCGGACCGGACAACCGCGCCACGTCCATCAGCGCGGTGGCGCCGACATGTTCGCGCCGGCGCAGCGCGATCAATCCCTTGGCGACGAAGGCGCGGTTGAGACCCTTGAGCGGTACGACATCGGCGACGGTGCCGAGCGCGACGAGATGCAAGAGCGACAGCAGGTCGGGCTCGCTGCGCGTGCCGCTCCAGAAATTGCGGTTGCGCAGCACGCGCGCGATCGCCACCACCGTTAGAAACACCAGTCCGACCGCGGCGAGATGACCGAGACCGGAGAGATCGTCGGCGCGGTTCGGATTGACGATGGCGTGCGCGAAAGGCAGCGCCTCGTCGGCCTGATGGTGATCGAGCACGACCACGTCGAGGCCGAGCGTCTTCGCCTCCTCGAACACGGCGTGGCTGGTGGTGCCGCAGTCGACGGTGACGAGCAGCGACGCGCCGCGCTCGCGGAAACTGCGGATGGCGTCGACGTTCGGCCCGTAGCCTTCGAAAATGCGGTCCGGAATGTGCACGATCGGATCGAGACCGGCGTGGCGCAGGAAGCGGCACAGCAGCGCCGCGGCGGTGGCGCCGTCGACGTCGTAGTCACCGAAGATGGCGACCTGCTCGCCTTTCGTCACCGCGTCGGCGATGCGCAAAGCCGCCGCCTCCATGTCGGTCAGCGTGTGCGGATCGGGCATCAGCCGCTTGATGGTCGGATCGAGGAAGGCTTCCGCGTCCTCCGGCTCGACGCCGCGCGCAGCCATGACGCGCGCCAGCAATTCCGGCACGCCGAGCCGTTGCGCGATCATCAGCGCGCGCGCCTGCCCGCGCTCGTCCAGCCGGTCGCGCCAGACGCGGCCGGTTGCCGACTGCGCCACGCCGAGGAAGGCGTGCTCCTCAATTTTCGGCAGAGCCAGTGCAGACATCGATCATCCGTGCGGGAACGGCTGTCCCCGCAAATCATAGCGTGAAACACAAATGGGAACCCGGCAGGATCCGGGCAATCCCCCGCTACTTGTCGTAGCCGTGCTTCTTCAGGGTCGCTTCCATCTTGGCGTGAAGCTCGGCCTGGAAGGCCTGGATGCGCGGCGCCATCTCCTGGCCGAGTTCGGCCATCACCGCCGGCATGGTCTGCAGCGCCTTGGCGCCGACCGGCGACTTGTAGAAGGCGAGCAACGCGCGCAGCTCCTGCGCGGTGAAATGCCGCGCATAGACCGCCGGCGCGTCCGCCATCGCCGCCTTGCTGAAGGTGGCGAGCGACTGCTCGAACTCGCCGCGCAGCTCGGTGAGCGTCGCCGCATCGACCTTGGGGCCGAGTTGGCGCTCGATCGCCGGCCAGATCTGCGCGGTCATCGCCGCGCTCATCTGCCCGACGGTGTCGCCGCTCATCAGCGCGGCCAATTCCTGCGCCGCCTTGAGTGCATCCGGCGACGGCGCCTGCGCATAGGCCGGCGCCGCCAGCGTGACGGCGACGAGCATGGACATCAGCAGACGCTTCATGCGCGTCCCCCTTACGACGTTCGAGATGCCGCGCCGGCGGGCGCGGCTCAGTCGAGATGGAATTTCGAGAGTTCGCGGTGCTCGCCGACCACGCGGCGCACCGTGCCGGTGACCGAGCGCATCACCACCGTGTCGGTCTCGATCACGTCCCTGCCGAACTTGACGCCGTTGAGCATCGCCCCGGTGGTCACGCCGGTCGCGGCGAACAGGCAATCGCCCCGCACCATGTCCTCGATCTCGTATTTCTTCTTCGGATCCTTGATGCCCATCTTGAGCGTGCGCTCGCGCAGCGCCTCGGTGTCGATGATGAGCCGCGTCTGCATCTGTCCGCCGATGCAACGCAGCGCCGCGGCGGCGAGCACGCCTTCGGGCGCGCCGCCAATGCCGAGATAGATGTCGATGCCGGTCTTCGGCTCGGCGCAATGGATGACGCCGGCGACGTCGCCGTCCGAGATCAGCGACACGGCGGCGCCGGTCCTGCGCACGGCGGCGATCATGTCGGCGTGGCGCGGCCGATCGAGCAGGATGGCGGTGATCTCCGAGGGCTTCACGCCCTTGGCCTTGGCGAGATTCAAGATGTTCTCGTCGGCCGGCGCGTCGAGATCAATGGTGCCCTTGGGATAGCCGGGACCGATGGCGATCTTCTCCATGTAGCAGTCGGGCGCGTGCAGCAGCGTGCCGCCGTTGGCCATGGCGATGGTGGCGATGGCGCCCGGCATGTTCTTGGCGCAGAGAATGGTGCCCTCGAGCGGGTCGACGGCAATGTCGACTTTCGGCCCCTGCTTGGTGCCGACCTGCTCGCCGATGAACAGCATCGGCGCCTCGTCGATCTCGCCCTCGCCGATCACCACGGTGCCGTCGATCGGCAGCTTGTTGAGCTCGCGACGCATGGCGTCGACCGCGGCCTGGTCGGAGGCCTTGTCCTTGCCGTGACCGCGCAGTCGCGCCGACGACACCGCCGCCCGCTCGGTGACGCGCACGATCTCGAGCGTGAGGATACGCTCAAGCGCAAGCTCGGCCTGGACGGTAATCGATGTCATGGAAAGTCCCCTCTAGAAAAGTTCCGGCGTGCGGCCGCTAACGCCACACTCCGGTTTTAGTTCTTCTCGATGCGGATGACCTGCGGCCGCCCCGAGATCACCCTGTCGCGGCCCACCGCCGCAAGCGCCTTGCGGACCGCATCCTCGGTCGTCGCATATGTAATGAGAATGACAGGCACGGCGCCACTCTTCGTCTCGGCCTCCGACGCACCCTTGGGATGCCGTTGCACGATCGATTCCAGTGAAATCTCCTGCTCGGCCAGGCGTGTGGCGATGGCCGCGGCGGTGCCGGGCTTGTCGCGCGCGAGCAGGCGAATGTAATAGCCGCCCTCGTGCCGCTGCATCGGCGCCTTGCTGGTGCCGTTGAGCCGCGCCACCGGCCGGCCGAACGGCGGCAGCCGCATGCCGCGCGCGACGTCCGCGACGTCGGACAGCACCGACGCGGCGGTCGCCATGCCGCCGGCGCCCGGGCCGATCAGCGTGATCGGATTGATGCCCCTGGGATCGATGGTGACGGCATTGGTCACGCCCATCACCTGCGCAATGGCCGAGTCCTTGCGCACCATGGTCGGATGCACGCGCTGCTCGACACCCTTCGCCGTTCTCACGGCGACGCCGAGCAGCTTGACGCGATAGCCGAGCTCGTCGGCGGCGGCGATGTCGGCCGGCTGGATCGAGGAGATGCCCTCGACGTAGATCGCGCTCTCGTCGACCTTGGTGCCGAAGGCGAGGCTCGAAAGGATCGCCAGCTTCTGCGCGGTGTCGTGGCCTTCGATGTCAAAGGACGGATCGGCTTCGGCGTAGCCGAGGCGCTGCGCGTCCTTCAGGCATTCGTCGAAGGCGAGGCCCTCCTGCTCCATCCGCGTCAGGATGTAATTGCAGGTGCCGTTGAGGATGCCGTAGATGCGCTCGATGGTGTTGCCGGCGAACTCCTCGCGCACGGTGCGCACGATCGGAATGGCGCCGGCCACCGCCGCCTCGAAGTTGAGCGCGACCTTGTGCTTCTCGGCGAGCGCGGCAAGCCTGACGCCGTGCTTGGCCAGCAGCGCCTTGTTGGCGGTGACCACCGCCTTGCCGGACGCCAGCGCCGCCTCGACCGCGGCCTTGGCCGGATTGCCGGCGCCGCCCATCAACTCGACGAAGACGTCGATGCCCGGCGCCATGGCCAGCGCGATGGGATCGTCGAACCACTTCATCTTCCTGAGGTCGACGCCGCGGTCCTTGTTGCGCGCGCGCGCACAGACCGCGACCACTTCGATGCCGCGGCCGCAGCGCTCGGCGAGCATGGCGCGCTCGCGCACGATCTGGGCGATGAGGGCGGCGCCGACCGTGCCCAAACCGGCGACACCCACTTTCAGACTCTCAGTCATCGTCTTTTCGGCGTTCGCGTCTAGCGGCGGGTGGCGAGCGGCACCACGTTGTGGAGCTGGGTCGGCGCGGTCTCGAGGAAGCGCCGGATGTTACGTGCGGCCTGGCGGATGCGCTGCTCGTTTTCGACCAGCGCGATGCGCACGTAGCCCTCGCCGCGTTCGCCGAAACCGGTGCCGGGCGACACCGCCACCTCGGCCTTCTCGACCAGCAGCTTGGAAAACTCGACCGAGCCCATGTCGCGGAAGGGCTGCGGGATCGGCGACCACGCGAACATGGAGGCGCTCGGCGGCGGCACGTCCCAGCCGGCGCGGCCGAAGCTTTCGACCATGACGTCGCGGCGGCGCGTGTAGCACTCGCGCATCTCCTTGATGCACTCCTCCGGCCCGTTGAGCGCGGCCGCGGCCGCGACCTGCACCGGCGTGAAGGCGCCGTAATCGAGATAGGACTTCACGCGCGCCAGCGCCGCGATGATGCGCTCGTTGCCGACGGCGAAGCCCATGCGCCAGCCGGCCATCGAGAACGTCTTCGACATCGAGGTGAACTCGACGGTGACGTCCATGGCGCCCGGCACCTGCAGCACCGACGGCGGGGGGTTGTTGTCGAAATAGACCTCGGCATAAGCCAGATCGGAGAGGACGAAGATCTCGTGCTTCTTCGCGAAGGCGACGAGGTCGCGATAGAAGTCGAGGCTGGCGACGAAGGCGGTCGGATTCGACGGATAGCAGACGACGATCGCGATCGGCTTCGGAATCGAATGGCGGATGGCACGCTCGACCTGCACGAAGAAGTCCGGCGTCGGCTCCGATGATACCGAGCGGATGACGCCGCCCGCCATCAGGAAACCGAAGGCGTGGATCGGATAGCTCGGGTCGGGCACGATGACGACGTCGCCCGGCGCGGTGATCGCCTGCGCGACGTTGGCGAAACCTTCCTTGGAGCCGAGCGTGGCGACGATCTGCGTCTCGGGATTGAGCTTCACGCCGAAGCGGCGTTCGTAATAGGCCGCCTGGGCGCGGCGCAGGCCGGGGATGCCGCGGGACGACGAATAGCGGTCGGTGCGCGGCTTGCCGAGGGTCTCTTTCAGCTTGTCGATGACGTGCTGCGGCGCCGGCAGGTCCGGATTGCCCATGCCGAGGTCGATGATGTCCGCGCCGGCGTTGCGAGCCTTGGCCTTGGCCCGGTTCACCTCTTCGAACACGTAAGGCGGCAAGCGGCGGATGCGGTAGAATTCTTCCATCGGTTCCTGGACCTTTTGGACCTTCAGGCGGCCGGGACCGCCCTCTCCGGCCGGCCGGTGTAACCCCGGCTGGCTTTTATCACGGGTTGGTGGCCGCGCCAGCCTGCGACGCGGGCGCGGCGGTCTTTTTGGCGGCAGCCTTCTGCTTCGCTGACTTTTCCGCTGACCTTTCCGCTGATTTGGCCGGCGCCGCGGCAGGCGGCGGATCGGTGAAATCCGAGGCGTCCTCCGCCTGGTCCCTGGCGGCCTTGTCGACCTGGCGGTCGCGGGCGCTCTGCAGGTCCTTCTGCGCCTTGAGCAGCTCGTCGTTGCTCATCGTCGTGTCGGTCCGCGGCGCCGGCACGTCGTGCACGGCCGGATAGCGGTACGGATCCTTGGGCGCCGCCGGCGCCTCCGCCGGCAGCCCGCCCAGGCTCTCGGGCATGCTTTCGGGCACGGTCTGGAAGACCGATGGCCCTGCCGCGCAACCGCCCATCAGCACGCCGAGCGTCGCCAATGCCCCGAGGCTTCGTTTCAAGCCAGCCATGAACAACCGGACCGCCCCATTCTGTGTCGCGAAATCGATGCAGACTCAAGGAATTATAGCATAATTCACGTATCCGGTTAATATGACGGAAGCATGGTTAGCGCCGTCGGCGGCCCTTCGCGCGTTGTGCCCATGAAAGCGGCTTGCGATGCGGCGGCGGCCGGGCCACTTCTGGTCTCGGCAAGCGAGCGACGAGTCATGGACAAGCGGACCGGCGAAACGGCGAAGAGCGGCACGGAGGCCATGCCTTCGGTCGACTACGAGGCCATCGGCCGCAACCTCGCCCGCATGGTCGAGGAAGGCGGCAAGGCGCTCGCCGCCTACATGAAGCCGCGCGAGGAAGGCCGCATCAAGCCGGAACTGGCCGAAGACCTCACCGACGCCATCAAGACGCTGGGCCGGGTGCTCGACTACTGGCTGTCCGACCCGCAACGCGCGCTCGAACTGCAGTCGAGCCTCGGCCGCACCTATCTCGACCTCTGGGGCGCGGCCTCCAGGCGCCTCGCCGGCGAGCATGCGGCGCCGCTGGTCGCGCCCGATCCGAAGGACAAGCGCTTCGCCGATCCCGAATGGTCGCAGAACCAGTTCTTCGATTTCCTCAAGCAGCTCTACCTGCTCACCGCGCAATGGGCGGAGCGGCTGGTCAAGGGCGCCGAGATCGATGCGCCGACGCGGCTGAAGGCCGAGTTCTACGTCCGGCAGATCATCGGCGCGATCTCGCCGTCCAACTTCGTGCTCACCAATCCGGAACTGCTGCGCGAGACCCTCACCTCGAACGGCGAGAACCTCGTGCGCGGCATGACGATGCTGTCGGAGGACATCCGCCTCGGCGAAGGCCACCTGAAGATCCGCCAGTCCGATCCGGCCATGTTCGAGGTTGGCCGCAATCTGGCGCTGACGCCGGGCAAGGTCGTGTTCGAGAACGACTTGATGCAGCTTCTCCAGTACGAGGCGACGACGCCGGAGGTGCTGAAGATTCCGCTGCTGATCGTGCCGCCGTGGATCAACAAGTTCTACATCCTCGACCTCAATCCGGAGAAATCCTTCATCAAGTGGTGCACCGAGCAGGGCATCACCGTGTTCGTCATCTCCTGGGTCAATCCCGACGCGCATCTCGCCGACAAGAGCTTCGAGCAGTACATGCGCGAAGGCGTCATCACCGCCATGGACAAGGTGAGCGAGGCGACCGGCGAGAAGAAGATGCACACGATCGGCTACTGCGTCGGCGGTACGCTGCTCGCGATCACGCTTGCCTGGCTCGCCGCCAAGAAGCAGGACCGCGCGGTCTCGGCGACCCTGTTCACGGCGCAGGTCGACTTCACCTTTGCCGGCGACCTCGCGGTGTTCGTCGACGAGGATCGCGTCAAGCAGCTCGAGGCCCACATGAAGGAACAGGGTTATCTCGAGGCCTCGCGCATGGCCACCGCCTTCAACATGCTGCGTTCCAACGACCTCGTCTGGCCCTACATCGTCAACAACTACCTGCGCGGCAAGAAGCCTTACGCGTTCGACATCCTCTACTGGAATTCCGACGCCACGCGCATGCCGGCGGCGAACCACTCGTTTTACCTGCGCAATTGTTATCTCGAGAACAAGCTGGCCAAAGGCGAGATGGAGATCTCCGGCGTCACGCTCGATCTCAAGAAGGTGAAGCTGCCGATCTACAATCTCGCCACCCGCGAAGATCACATCGCGCCGGCGAAATCGGTGCTTTACGGTTCGCAACTCTTCGGCGGCGACGTGCGCTACGTGCTCGCCGGCTCCGGCCACATCGCCGGCGTCATCAATCCGCCGGGCAAGCCGAAATACCAGTACTGGACCGGCGGACCGGCGATGGGCGCCGACGTCGACGCCTGGGTAGCGAAAGCGGAAGAGCATCCGGGCTCGTGGTGGCCGGACTGGCTCAAATGGCTGACGGCGCAGGGCGACGCGCGCGTGCCGGCGCGCGCGATCGGCGGCGGCAAACTCAAGCCGATCGAGGACGCGCCGGGGGCCTACGTGAAGGTGAGAAGCTGGACGTAAGGCGGCACCCGTTGCCGTCCGGTCGTTGGGCGTTTATATTGTGACCATGGTCGTGACCATAGTCAGGAACCACCATGACGAAAATCATGAAGGCCTCCGAGTTCAAGGCGAAATGCCTCGCCGTGATGGATGAAGTCGCGTCGACCCGCGAAGCCGTGGTGGTCACAAAGAATGGCGTGCCGCTGGTCGAGCTCGTGCCGCTTCAGAACAAGCCGAAGCGCGATCTCATAGGGCTGTTCAAAGGTGACCTGGTTATCAAGGGCGACATCATCTCTCCCATCGACGTCGAATGGGACGCCGAGCGGTGATCGTCCTCGATACCCACGTCCTCATCTGGCTGACGAGCGGTCAACGCGTTTTGGGGAAGCAAAGCCGGACCGTGTTCGAGCGCGCGACCGCGGAGGGTGACGTCGCAATCAGCGTCATTAGCTACTGGGAACTCGGAATGCTCGTCGCGAAGGGCCGGCTCGCGGTCACGCACGAGCCGACGCATTACCGGGATCGTCTTCGCGAAACCGCGATCAAGGAACTGCCGCTCACTGCAGACGTCGCCATTCTTTCGGCAGGTCTCGAGAATTTGCACGGTGATCCTGCGGACCGCTTCATCGCCGCAACCGCGATAGCTCACGGTGCGACTTTGCTGACGGCAGACAAAAATCTGCTGAACTGGCGCAACCCACTGCCGCGTCAGAATGCGACGCGCTGACCGCTGACGCCGCCGCCTACCAGTTCGCGTCGTGGTCCAGTTCCCAGAAGTCGATGGCCGCTTCGGGCGCCTTCGTCGTCTTGTAATGCAGCGTCGCGTACTTGCCGCCGTGGAAAACGAGCGGCAAGCGGTCGTCATCGCGCAATCCGAGCACACGGCCGATGAAGAGACTGTGGTCGCCGCAGTCGTGCCGCGCCTCCACCTCGGCGGCGAGCGCGGCGCAGACATTGGCCAGCACCGGCACGCCGGCCATGTGCTCGAACAGCAATTCCGGTTCGGTCGGCCCTTGGCCGGCGAAGTGCCGGCTGATCGCCTCCTGCCCCTGCGCCAGCATGCTGACGCCGAAGGTGCGCGACGTCGCAAGCAGCGTGTGCAATTTCGCCTTTCTGGCGACCGAGATGATGCAGAGCGGCGGCGAAAGCGAGCCGGACATGAAGGCGTTGGCCGTCATGCCGCGCACGCCGCCTTCCGCCTCCGCCGTGATCACGGTCACGCCGGTGGCGAAGCGGCCCATCACCCTGCGAAAAAGCATCAAATCGACCGGCGTGTCGGCCATGCGTCCTGCTCCTGCGCCCGTCGCGTAACCGAGCCGCGGCCGGCGTGCAAGCTTCACCCCGAGACAGAAGGGCCGACTTCTTCTAATCTCGCGCGATCGGCAAAGCCCGGGGAGATACGCATGCTGACCAAGGAACTGTTGTGGCTGACGCTCACCGTGATCCTCACCGGGCTGTTGTGGGTCCCCTACATCCTCGACCGCATCGTGACGCGAGGCCTGATGGGCGCGATGGCCAATCCGTCGCGCAACGACACGCCGCAGTCGGCCTGGGCGCAGCGGCTGTATTTCGCGCACACCAATGCGGTGGAAAACCTCGTCATCTTCGCGGCCCTGGTGCTGATCCTTGATGCCGAAGGCCGCTCGACGGCGGCGACGGTGACCGCCTGCGCCGTCTATTTCTGGGCGCGGCTCGCACACGTCATCATCTACGCGTTGGGCATTCCGGTCATCCGCACGCTGGCCTTCGCCGTCGGTTTCGCGGCGCAGGCGACTTTGGTGCTGGCCATCTTCGGCAAGGCGTAAAGCCTACTGCAGCGGCGCGGCGCGCGCGACAATCGCAGCCGCATCGACGCCGCGCGGCAAGGTCCCGAAAACGGCGCCGCTGCCCTGCTCGAGGCGCGAGGCGCAGAACGCGTCCGCCACTTCCGGCGGCGCGTGGCGCACCAACAGCGCCGCCTGCAGCGCCAGCACCAGGTCGCGCACCAGCGCGCGCGCCTGCGCCTCGTCGCGGCGGTCCGGCGCGGCGAGCCGCTCCGCAAGCCGGTCGAGGAACGGCTGCACGCGCGGCTCGTCGCCGACGTCGAACTCCGCCGCCAGCACCTCGGCGGCGCCGGGCGTGCGGTCGAGCGCGCGCAGTACGTCGAGGCACATCACGTTGCCCGAGCCCTCCCAGATCGAGTTGACCGGCGCCTCGCGATAGAGGCGCGGCATGATGCTCTCCTCGATGTAGCCGGAGCCGCCGAGCACCTCCATCGCCTCGCCGGTCACCGTCAGCGCCCGTTTGCAGATCCAGAACTTGGCCGCCGGCGTCATCACGCGGCGGAACACCTGCGCCGCCTGATCGCTCTCGTCATAGGCGCGCGCAAGACGGAATGTCAGCACCGCCGCCGCTTCGGCTTCGAGCGCGAGATCGGCGAGCACATTGGTCATCAAGGGCTGGTCGACGAGCTTCTTCTGGAACGCGGTGCGGTGCATCGCATGGTGCACCGCCTGCGCCACCGCCTGCCGCATCAGGCTGGACGAGCCGATGGCGCAGTCGAGCCGCGTGTAATTGCCCATCTCGATGATGGTCGGGATGCCGCGCCCCTCCTCGCCGATCAGTTCGGCATAGGCGCCGTCGAATTCGACCTCGCTTGACGCATTCGACTTGTTGCCGAGCTTGTCCTTGAGCCGGTTGATGTTGACCGCGTTGCGCTCGCCGTCCGGCGTCCAGCGCGGCATCAGGAAACAGCTCAGGCCCTTCGGCGCGTTGGCGAGGATGAGGAAGGCGTCGCACATCGGCGCCGACATGAACCATTTGTGACCGAACAAGCGGAAGCCGCCGTCGGCGGGCTCGGCGCGGGTGACGTTGGTGCGCAGGTCGGAGCCGCCCTGGTTCTCGGTCATGCCCATGCCGACGAGCGCCGAAGTTTTCTCGCGCGCCGGGCGGAAATGCGGATCGTAGTAATGCGAGAAGATGCGCGGCAGCCATTCCTTGGCGACGGCGCGGTTCTGGCGCAGCGTCGGCACCGAACCGTAGGTCATGGCCAGCGGGCACAGCACGCCGCTTTCGATCTGGCCGAGCATGTAGCAGCCGGCCGCACGCAGCACATGCGCGCCCGGCTTCGGATCGGCCCACGGGCTCGAATGCAGGCCGCCCTTCAGCGCCAGAGTCATCAGCGCGTGCCATGCGGGATGAAACTCGACCTCATCCAGACGATGACCGAAACGGTCGAAGGCCTTGAGCTGCGGTGGAAAACGGTTGGCGGCGAAGCCGAGCGCGATGGTCTCCGGCAGGCCGAGCTCGCCGCCGAGGCTGGTCAGCCGGCCCTGGCCCCAGTCGGCGCCTTCGCGCGCGACGGCCTCGCGCAGCACAAGGTCGCCGGTGAAGAGGTTGTAGCCTTCGAGCGGCGGCGGCTGGTTCTGGACCTCGAACATGTTCCCTCGTCCTCCCGCAGCCGCCCCGGCAGGACGAGACTAATGCACGCGACGATTCACGGAAACAGCGCGACCTGGTCGAGGCCCGTCGTCTCCGGCCAGCCCATGATCAGGTTCATGTTCTGGATCGCCTGGCCGGACGCTCCCTTCACCAGATTGTCGAGCGCCGCGATTATGATCGCCCGGCCCTCGCGCCGGTCTTTGGCGACGCCGATGAAGGTCATGTTGGAGCCGCGCACGTGGCGCGTCTGCGGCGTCTCGCCGAATGGCAGGACGTGCACGAAGGGCTCCTTCGCGTAGAACTTTGAAAGTATCTCGTGAAGTTCTTCCGGCGTCTTCCCCCGCCGGCCCTTCACATAGATGGTCGACAGGATGCCACGGTTCATCGGCACCAGGTGCGGCGTGAACGAGACGATGACCTCCCTGCCGGCGGCGGCCGAGAACTCCTGGTCGAGCTCGGCCATGTGCCGGTGGTGGCCGACGCCATAGGCGTTGAAGCCTTCGGACACTTCCGAAAACAACATCGCCTCCTTCGCCGCGCGGCCGGCTCCGGTCATGCCCGACTTGGCGTCGATGACAATGTCGTCGAGCTCGATCGCCTTGGCCTTGATCAGCGGGATGAGCGGCAATTCGGCGCAGCTCGTGTAGCAGCCGGGATTGGCGACCAGCTTGGCGTGGCGGATCTGCCGCCGGTGGATCTCGACCAGCCCGTACACCGCCTGCGTCTGCAATTCCGGCGCATGATGCTCGTGGCCGTACCATTTGGCATAAGCCGCCGTATCCGCCAGCCGGAAGTCGGCCGACAGGTCGACGACCTTGGTCGATGGCGCGGCCGCGAACAGGTCCTTGATCACCTTCTGCGTCGTCGCATGCGGCAGCGCGCAGAAGGCGACGTCGAGGCTGGCCCCCACCCAGTCGAGGCCGTCCAGCGCCACGAGCGTCGGCAATTCGAACGGCGAGAACTGCGGGAACACGTCGCGCATCTTCTTGCCGGCCGAACGTTCGGCGGTGAGCAGCGTGATCTCGACCTTGGGATGGCGCAGCAGCAGCCGCACCAGTTCGGAGCCGGTGTAGCCGGAGGCGCCGAGGACGCCGACCTTTGCCTTGCTGGCCATCAGACTTCTCCACTCTCGGCGAGCGCGGCGGCGGGCCGGCTCGCGGGGTTCTGGTACATCAAATGCGGCCGCAGCGCGACCATGCGCGCGGCGATCGCCTGCGCGGCGGGATCGTCCTGCGCCGAAAGCCGTGACGTCACGGCGACATGGTCGGCATCGATCTTGTTCTGGTTGAGCTTGAACTTGCCCTCGATGGTCTCGACCAGCATCTCGATGACGACGATGGCGTGCATCATCTGCTCCAGCCGCGCCGGCGACACCGTGTCGGCCGTCCACGGCTCCGCGAGGCCGCCTTCGAAGCGGGCGGTGAGCGCGTCGAGATGGGCGCGCGCGTGCTCGGCCGGCACCATGGCGACCGGACCGGACAGGTGCACGCTCTCGTAGAGCCAGGTCGGCACCTGGTCGGCGCTGGCGTACCAGCCGGCCGAGACATAGGCATCGGCCCCCTGCACGGCGAGAAGCCAGGTGCCGCCCTTCTCCGCGACCTGCGCCAGCGGATTGGCGCGCGCCAGATGGAAGCTGACGCGCGGACTTTTGCCCGGCCGCTCCTCGATCAGGAACGGCACCGGCGAAGCCTGCGGCCGTCCGCCGTCGCAGCTCACGACGAGGCCAAAGCCGCGCGCGGCCGCGAACGCCAGCGCGAGCGCGGGATGCTGAACCTTAAAGGCGGGAGGCGTGTACATCGCGTATCTCCGAGCAAAGAGCCGCCGGAGGCCACCGCCGCACTTGTCTTTTGGTCTTGAAGGGAAGAACCGTCAGAAGGTGCCGCGGAGCCTGTCCTGCGGCACGGGTGACGACTAACGCCTCGCCCGTGCCGGGGTGGCACGGCGGCGGCGGAGCTTTGCGGGTGCGAAAGCGGTCGTCATGGATGTGCGATATAGGGGGCGCCTTCAGGTGCGTCAAGCAGCAACCCCGCTGGCGCAACGTCCCTGCCCGGCGCTACCCTCATGGCAATTAGAAAAGCAAAGGGAGGGAGCACTTATGCAGAAAACCATATCACTGGCGCTCGCGCTCGCCGCCGGCCTGACGCTCGTCTCGGCCGCCCGGGCCGCCGAGTGGAAGGTCATTTCCGACAAGACCGTCGAGGGTTTCGGCCACAACGAGTCGGTCGCCTGGGATCCAACGGAGAAGGTGTTCTACACCGGCAACTTCGGCGCGGCGCTCAAACCCGCCGACAAGGACGGACAGGGGTCGATCACCAAAGTCGCGGCGGACGGCAAGATCCTGCAGAAGCATTTCCTGCCTGCCAATGGCGAGGTCATGAACAAGCCGAAAGGCATCTGGATCAAGGGCCGCAATCTCTGGGTCACCGACATCGACGTGCTCTGGCAGTTCGACCTCAAGACCAAGAAGAGCAAGAAACTCGACCTGCCCGTCAATTACGCGAACGATCCGGCCCTGATCGGCAACTCGCTCTACGTCAGCGACAACCGCAACGACAAGGTGCTGCGCATCACGCCGGCCGACTTCCTCAACGCCAGAAAGGCGCCCAAGATCGAGGTCGTCTATACCGGCAAGGGCATCGACCCGAACGGGCTGTGGCCGGCCAAAGGCGGCGGCCTGCTGATGGCAGGGTTCGTCGACAAGGCTCATCCGAAGGCCATCTACGCCATGAAGCCCGGCCAGGAGCCGAAGGCGTTGACCAAGGACATCGGCCTGCTCGACGGACTCTATCAGGCGAGGAACGGCGACATCTTCGCCACCGACTGGGTCACCAATTCGCTGTTCGTCTGGAATGCGAAGGACGGCGTGAAAACGCTCGTCACCGGCATCAAGGGCCCGGCCGACTTCGCCGTGGTGCCGAACGGGAAAGGGCTGCTGATCGCGCAGCCCGATTTGGTGCAGGGCCACATCCGCTTCATCGAGGTGCAGAGGAAGTAAGCGCGGGCCTCAGCGGCCGAGCGGCAACGGCTGCTCGGCGAGCATCGCCTTGAGCACGACCTCGCGCGCCAGCGCGGGGTCGATGTTGCGCGCGGCGAGCATGTCGGCGCAGTCGGCGACGATGGCGTCGGCGTCCTGCATGATCTTGAGCCGCTTGAAGCCCGTCGCGTGGTCGAGGCCCATGCTGGCGCCGACGATCTCCAGCACGTTGACGACGCGGAACGGCCAGTCGCGCTCGTGCGCGCAGAACTCGCGATAGTCGACGTGATAGATCACCGCCAGCGCGTCGACCTTCGCCGCGGCTGCCGCTTCGAGCTCGGCGCGGTGCAGGTTGCGCTTGTACTCGGGCAGTGCATTGAGCGCATTGCCGACGAGGCCGACCGCGGGCTGGTCGAGATCGACAAGCTCGACTCCCGGCACCATGCGCAGCAGTTCGACGCCGGCCTCGGTGACGCCCCTGATGCCGGGGTGCCGGTGCAGCGCGACGCGCAGCGGCACCGGCCGCGTCAGCAGCGGCCGCAATCTTTCGAGGTGCGGCTTCAGGAACAGCATGAACGGCGTCATCTCGAACGGCCGCGCGCCGCGCATCTTCTCGATGGTGGGGATGGTCGTCTCGGTGAACTGCACGTGGCAGCTCGGGCACCAGGAGATGACGCCGGTCTTGCCCTCGGCGAGCCGGTCGAGCGAACTCGTCGCCTGCCGGCCGGACACCTCGGTGTCGCCGGTGCGCAACTGGATGACCCCGCAGCAATGGTTCGGCCCGCCCATCACTTTATAGGTGACGCCGACCGCGTCCATGATGTCGAGCGCGTAGAGCGCGATATGCGGCGTCTTGAGCACGTTGCAGCCGGTGTAGAAGACGAAGTCCGGCCGCTCGCCTTCCTTCGCGGTCGAGCCGCTCGCCAGCCGTCCCTCGACCTTCTGGCCGAGCCGAGCCAGTTCGTCGTCGGTGAGCTGCACGGACGACAGCACCTTCACCCCGTCGGCGACGAGGCGAAAGTTCTCGATGCCGGTTTTGCGGCGCTCGCGCAGGTCGACCGTGTTGCGCTTGAGCGCGACGCGCGTCATCGCCAGCAGGAAGCGCGGGTTGATGGCTTCCGGGCAGGCCTCGATGCAGTCGCCGGAGAGTGCGCAGCCTGTCGCCCAGGCTTGCGACGCCGCCGTACCCTTGCCGCCGCGCAGGATGTCGATGACGCCGCCGATGACGTCCTGCGGCGCGGCGTCGCCGACGCCGGCGGGCCCGGTCACCGGGCAGACCTCGACGCATTTGCCGCAGCGCGTGCAGGCGTCGATCATGTCGTGGGTACGCGCGGCGAGCGCGATTTCGAAGGCGGTTTCGGTCATCGGCGCGGCTCCTGACGAGCCGCATTATGGGCGATGGCCGCCGCCCTCGCCAGCACCCTCACGGACAGGTCAGGCCATCGATCTGGGATTGCGAGACGCCGACGAACGCGTAGGGCTGCGCGACGCCGTGCTCGCGCAGCCATTCGACCTGCAGCCGATAGGCCTGCCGTTCCGTCTCCTCGCGGCAGTCGAATTCGACGTTGTTGCCGATCTGCATGTGATGCACCAGCTCGTGCAGCAGGATGCTCTGGTCGAGCAGATTGTCGAGCGCGAGCGCGTCGGCGAGAAACAATATGTGCTGATCGCGCGCATAAAGCGCCAGCGGCCGCACGCCTTCGTAGCCCTCGGCATTGCCAAAGAACATGATCGCCAGGTCGCGGGTCGTCCGCACCTCGATGCGCGGCACCGACGCCGTCTTCCACCCGGTCTTGCCCGCGATCCAGCGGACCTCCGCCTCCGCCATGGCCTGGCGCGTGTCGCTTGCGTCCTGCGGCAGCACCGGGACGGTTGCGCCACGCTCGGCCCGCGCCGACAGGCCGGCCGTCAGGATCGCCGCCATCACCAGCACGAGAAGCTTTGAACCTGCCCCGGCCTTCGAAGCCATCACTGCCCCGCGTTTTGCGATGCACTGCAGCAGAGGCCGTGTTTATATCAAGATTACGCCCGCTTTTTCGCTTTTCGAAAACCGGCCAACCTGGCGATTATTTCCTTCTCCTTTGAGCACAAACAAATTTCTTTCTACATCCAGTCGCTTGCCACCTCATCGGCCTTCCCTAGAATGTGCGCGCCGGCGTCGCCTTGATGCCGGTCAACAACATACGCGGGAGGAAATGATGCGAGTGATCACAAGCGCGCTGGCGCTGTGTGCCGCAATCGTGATGTCGACGGCAGCGTTCGCCCAGGTGCCGGCCAATCCGAACAACCCGGCAGAGAAGGTGCCGGAAAAACTGACTTACACGCCGTACGGTGCGCCGATCACTTTGGCGGACGCCAAGAAGGTCGCGGCTGCCGCTCTGGCCGAAGCCACCAAGCGCGGCTGGCCGATGTGCATCGCCGTGGTGCAGCCGAGCGGCGATCTCGTCTACTTCGAGAAGATGGACGATTGCCAATATGCGTCGATCACCATCTCGCAGCGCAAAGCCCAATCCGCGGCCCGCTTCCGCCGGCCGACTTTGGTGTTCGAGCGGCTGATCGGCAACAGCCAGTTCAACGCCTATCTGCCCACGCTCGGCGACACTTTCACCGGCTCGCGTGGCGGCAATCCGCTCGTCGTCAACGGTCACATCATCGGCGCGGTCGGCGTCTCGGGCGGTACCGGCTCGCAGGACGACACGATCTCGCAGGCCGGCGCGGCGGCGCTGAAGTAACAACGATGAGATGCAAGCCGCCGGGCCGCAATGCCCGGCGGCTTATTATTTAGGAAATCCAGGCGAAGACCTTGCCGACGCCGCCACCGAGCGCGATCAGCACGGCCGCCCATAGGAATGCCGAGCCGAAATTGGCGATCTGGAATCGCCAGAACGGCATTTCGAAAATCCCGGCGACCAGCGGCACAGCGGCACGCAACGGTCCGAAGAAGCGGCCGATGACGACGCCGAGCGCGCCCCATTTCTTCACGAAGGCCTCGCCGCGCGGGATGAGATCGGGATGCCGCGACAGCGGCCACATGTGCGCGACGGAATATTCGAGCTTGAGGCCGATCCAGTAGGACAGCCAGTCGCCGCAGGCCGCGCCCAACGCACCGGCAATCCACACCGGCCAGAAGCTCAAAGTGCCGGCGCCGACCAGCGCGCCGATCGCGACCAGCGCGCCCCAGGCCGGCACCAGCAGTGAAATGAAGGCAAGCGACTCGGCGAAGGCGAGCGCGAAGACGATCGGCGGCGCCCATACGGAATGGTCGCGCACGAAGTCGGCGGCGTGATCGAGGGCTCCGAACATCGAGGGGATGGGCCGGTGTGGTCATCATCCTCTTACCCAACCGCCCTGCCCGACGCCAGCGGCTTATTCCGGCAGCGCCGGCTCGTCGCGCGGGAAGAGATATTCGGCCGCCACCATGGCGATGATCAGGAGCGGGACCGAGAGGAAGGCACCGACCGGTCCCCATAGCCAGGTCCAGAACACCAGCGACAGGAACACCGTGAGCGGATTGAGCGTCAGCCGATGTCCGATGACGCTCGGCGTGATGAAGTGCCCCTCCGCCGTACCCATCGCGAGATAGAGAAGCGGCGGAATGATCGCGTGCGTCAGCGTGGTGAAGCTGACGACGCCGACGAGAAACATCGCGACCTCGACCATCAGCGCGCCGATATAGGGAATGTAGTTGAGCACGAAGCCGAGCACCGCCCAGGCGACCGGATCGGGCAGCCCCGTCGCCCAGGCGATAATGCCGGAGCCCACGCCGACGCACAGATTGATCACCGTCACCGTCGAGAGATAGCCGGTGAGATTGTGCTCGATGTCGTTGAAGATCTTGAGCACGCGGAGCTTGGCTTCGCGTTGGTTGAACAGCGCCACCGAGACGCGGCGGAACTGCGAGCGCCCGAGCAGCATGAAGAACAAGGCGCCGAAGAAGATCAGCATCTGCCCGATACCGGGCGCCACGATCGCCACCACCGGCTGCACGAAGCTGACGAGGTCGACGCCGATGCTGCCTTTCTGGCTCGCCGGCAGCAGCGAGTCGCGCAGGGTCTGCAGGGTCGACAACGGGCCTTGCAGCACGTGCAGCTTCTGCATGATGTTCTGCCCGATCTCGGGCGCGCGGCCGATCCACTGCACCGCCGGAGCGGCGAGCAGGAGCAGAACGCCGTAGAAGACGCCGATCACCAGGACCCAGAGCACCAGGGCTATGAGCACCGCCGGGATGCCCGCCCGCTCGGCCCGTGCGGACACCGGACCCAGCATCATGGTCAAAACAAAGGCTGAGACCGCCGGCACCAGCACCGGACGCGCCAGGTTAAAGGCGGCGATCAGCAGGATGAGGAATATGCCGGTGTTCGCCACATAGGCGGCGGTCCGCCACATCTCCGGACCCGCCTCGACCTGCCCGATCTCGAGGATCGAGTGGCGCCTTTGGTGCACGGCGTGGCCGGTCTCCGGCTTGTTCATGGGGCATCTTTCGCGTGAATGGAACTCCTGATAACGGCGAAAGCCCCCTTTGGTTGCTTTCGTTCCGCCTTGTTCCCGCCCGATCCGCCGGTCACCTACCGCCCGCCTGCGGCGCACCCCGAGCGTCCCCATCTGGCATAGTGGACGCCACGTGATTCGTTTGAGCTGAAGGATTTCGATGGCAAAAGCGGCGGCCAAGAAGAAACCGGGCCAGGAGCCCGACCTTTTCGCGGACGGCAGTCGTCCGGCGGCAAAATCCACGCCCGCGGGCCGCGCCAAACCGGCGCGCGGCTCCGGCGACGGCACCTATTCGGCCAAGCACATCGAGGTGCTGGAGGGGCTGGAGCCGGTGCGCCGGCGTCCCGGCATGTATATCGGCGGCACCGACGAGAAGGCGATGCACCACCTCTTCGCCGAGGTGATCGACAACGCAATGGACGAGGCGCTGGCCGGCTATGCCGACTGGATCGAGGTCGAACTCGATAAGGACGGCTTCGTGTCGGTGACCGACAACGGCCGCGGTATGCCGGTCGACAACCACCCGAAGTTCAAGAACAAGTCGGCGCTCGAAGTGATCATGTGCACGCTGCATGCCGGCGGCAAGTTCGACTCGGAGGTGTACGAGACCTCCGGCGGTCTGCACGGCGTCGGTGTCTCGGTCACCAATGCGCTGTCGGAGCGGCTGGAAGTCGACGTCTGGCGCGAGCAGACGCAGTACCGCATGGCGTTCGAGCGCGGCAAGCCGAAGGGCAAGCTGGAGAAGGTCGGCCGCGCGCCGAACAAGCGCGGTACGCGCGTGCGTTTCCGCCCCGATCCGCAGATCTTCGGCGCCAAGGCGCACTTCAAGCCCGAGCGGCTGTTCAAGATGGCGCGCTCGAAGGCCTACCTGTTCGGCGGCGTCGAAATCCGCTGGCACTGCGCGCCCGAACTGCTCAAGGGCACCGACGACGTGCCGGAGACGGCGACGTTCCACTTCGCCGACGGCCTCAAGGAGTATCTCGCCGGCAGCATGGCGGGCGCGACGCTCGTTCATCCCGACATCTTCACCGGCACCGCGGGCAAGCCCGGCCGCGCCGGAGCGGTCGAATGGGCGATCGCCTGGTCGGCCGACACCGACGGCTTCCTCAATTCCTACTGCAACACCGTGCCGACGCCGGACGGCGGCACGCACGAGTCCGGCTTGCGTTCGGCGCTGCTGCGCGGCCTGAAGGACCACGCCGCCCGCGTCGGCAAGGAGAAGCAGTCGGGCAGCATCACCAGCGAAGACGTGATGACCGGCGTCGGCGCCATGCTCTCGGTATTCGTGCGCGAGCCGGAATTCCAGGGCCAGACCAAGGATCGGCTGGCCACCGCGGAAGCGCAGCGCATTGTCGAGCAGGCGATCAAGGACCCGTTCGACCACTGGCTCGCCGGCAATCCGATGCAGGCGAACAAGCTCCTCGACTTCGTCATCGAGCGCGCCGATGAGCGCATCCGCCGGCGCCAGGAAAAGGAGATCTCGCGCAAGACCGCGGTGCGCAAGCTGCGCCTGCCGGGCAAGCTCGCCGACTGCACCAACTCGGCGTCGGACGGTTCCGAGATCTTCATCGTCGAGGGCGACTCGGCCGGCGGCTCGGCCAAGCAGGCGCGCGACCGCCGCACGCAGGCGGTGCTGCCGCTGCGCGGCAAGATTTTGAACGTCGCCTCCGCAGGCAAGGACAAGCTGGCGCAGAACGCGCAGCTCTCCGATCTGGTGCAGGCGCTCGGCTGCGGCACCGGCGCGCATTTCAAGACCGACGATCTTCGCTACGAGAAGATCGTCATCATGACCGACGCCGACGTCGACGGCGCGCATATCGCCTCGCTGTTGATCACCTTTTTCTACCGGCAGATGAAGGGACTGATCGACGCGGGCCGTTTATACCTCGCGGTGCCGCCGCTCTATCGGCTGTCGCACGGCGGCAAGATCTTTTACGCGCGCAACGACAAGCACAAGGACGAACTCCTGAAGAAGGAGTTTCACGCCAACGCGAAGGTCGAGGTCTCGCGCTTCAAGGGCCTCGGCGAGATGATGGCGGCGCAATTGAAAGAGACGACGATGGCCCCGGGCAAACGCACACTGCTGCGGGTCAAGCTGGTCGCCGACGACGTCAAGTCGACCGAAAAGGCCGTCGAGCGGCTGATGGGCAACAAGCCGGAAGCGCGCTTCGAGTTCATTCAGGAGCGCGCCGAGTTCGCCGGCGAGGAATTGCTGGACGTTTGACGACTTCCCGCTCGTCCGCGCGCGCAGACATCGGGGGCACCCGATGTCTGCCACCAAAAGCGCGCAAGTCGGCTATAGCCGACTTGCGGTGGGGACCCAGCACAGACGTCCCGCTGTCAAAGGTCCAGCTGGATTCCCGCTTTCGCGTGTAGGTCCCTACCCGCACCGGTGCAGCAACGGCGTCTTAGCGCTGCGGCCGACGACGGCGCCATCTTTCACCACCACGGCGCCGTTCTCGATGCGGTTGAACAACGTGCGCCGCGTGTCATGTTCGACGCGGAAGATCAGGCGCTGCTGCTGCTGGCCATCGGCGCCAGGCTTGAACACGACGTCGACCGAGACGCGCGTCTTCGACAGGGCCTCGGCGGCGATCACGCGGTAGCTGTTGGTTTCGTATTCCGGCCCGAGATCGTGCCTTTCGACGACGGTGTCCGGCTGCATCTCGAAAATGCTGACGTGCGGATTGGCGGGTGTCGCCGGCGCCGCGCAATTCACCGCCCAGGCGCCGAACAGGCCGAAGTCCTTGAGCACGGCGGCAACCGCCGGTTTGGTCGTGGCGGCCGGTGCGGCTTCCGTTGCAGCGGCAGTATGAACACCGGCAACCAGCAGCACCAGAAACGCAGCAACACGCATGATCCCGAACTTCCGCGACGGCAGACGACGACAGAAGCGACCTTAGCAGTACGGCGCGCCGCAGCAATCGAAACCGCGGCGGCGCGCGCGATCAGTTGTGCATGACCCGGACGCCGCCACAATCGACGACGCCCGGGCGCGAACCATTGGCCTCAGTCAAATTTCAGGTGCGCCGCCGCGGCGACGCCCTTGTAGGTCTCGATGTCCTTCGCGATCACCTTGCCGAAAGCCGCACCGGTCGGGCCACCCGGCGTTACCGCCATCTTCTTCAGCCCCTCCTGCACGTGCGCATCGGCCAGCGCCTTACCCAGTTCCCGGGTGAGCTGATCGACGATCGGCTTTGGCGTCCCAGCCGGTACGAAGAAGCCGCTCCAGAGCTCGATATTCACTTCCGGATAGCCGGCCTCCGCCATGGTCGGCACGTTCGGCAACAGCGGCGAGCGCTCCGAGCCGGTAACCGCCAGCGCCTTGGTCTTGTGCGCGAGCACCAGCGGGATTGCGGGCGGTCCGTCCGAGATGGTGAACAGGCACTGCTCGCTCAGAACACAGGTGTTCGACTCGTTCGAACCCTTGAACGGGATGGCCACCGCCGGCATGCCGGTCTTCAGCTTCAACAACTCCGCGGCGATGGTGAAGGCCGGCGACGACGTGCCGTAATTCGACTTGTCGGGATGCGCTTTGGCCCAGGCCACCAATTCCTTGACGTTGTTGGCGGGATGATCGCCCGGCACCACCAGCACCAGCGGGAACGACGCGATCATGTTGAGCGGGATGAAGCTCGTCATCGCGTTGTAGGTGATGTTGTGAATGACGGCGGTCGCGATCGACATCTGCCCCGTCGCCCCGACCATGACGGTGTAACCGTCCGGCGCCTGCTTGGCGACGTATTCGCTGGCGAGACGTCCGCCGGCGCCCGGCTTGTTTTCGATGATGGCCTTGTGCCCGGTCTGCTCCTGGAACTTCTGGATAACGAGACGGGCGAACAGGTCGTTGCCGCCACCGGCAGCGAAGCCGACAATGACGCGAATCGGACGGCTCGGATAATCGTCGGCGTGCGCGGTCGCGGCAGTCGCCGCGAAGGCGAAGACGCCCAGCGCAAACAATATGAAGCGGCGGATCGGCATTTTTCCTCCCTGTCGTTTTTTGTATCGTGCGTTGTGGCTGCGAGCCTACACTGAGCGCGCCACCGGCGAAAAGGCCATTCTCATGACGGGCTTGCGCGCAGGATGAACGCGCCCTCCGGAGGCCCTGCCCACCGCGGCGCCGAACGCTTCGGTCATCCGCCGGCACTGACTTTCCTGTTTGCGACCGAGATGTGGGAGCGCTTCTCTTATTACGGGATGCGCGCCCTGCTCGTTCTCTACATGGTCAAATACCTGCTGGCGCCCGAGCATACCGGCACCGTGTACGGGCTTGCCGCCTTCAAGGCCGCCCTGGAGGCGGTGTTCGGCCCACTGGCGCCGCAGCCTTTCGCCTCGCAGATCTACGGCTTCTATACCGGGCTGGTTTACCTCACGCCGATCGCCGGCGGCCTGATCGCGGACCGCATCCTGGGACAGCGGCGCACCGTCCTGATCGGCGCCGCGCTCATGGCGGTCGGCCACTTCATGATGGCATCCGAGCGGCTTTTCCTGTTCGCGCTGTTCGTGCTGATCCTCGGCAACGGCGCCTTCAAGCCGAACATCTCCACCCAGGTCGGCGCGCTCTACGCGCCCGGCGACCGGCGGCGCGACCGCGCCTTCTCCATTTTCTACGTCGGCATCAATCTTGGCGCATTCCTGTCGCCGCTCGTCTGCGGCACGCTCGGCGAAGAGTACGGCTGGCACTACGGCTTTGCCGCCGCCGGCGTCGGCATGACGCTCGCACTGATCATCTACCTCGCCGCGACGCCAACCTTGCCGGCCGACGCGTTCGCCAAACGCGAGACCGCGCAAACGCCGCTGACGCGCGCCGACTGGCAGGCGATCATCGCGCTGTTGCTGCTGGTGCTGCCGGTGAGCCTGTTCTGGGCGACCTACGAGCAGCAGGGCAACACGATCGCGCTGTGGGCCGACCAGCAGACCGACCGCCACGTCGATCTCCTGCTCTTCGCCTTCGACATTCCGGTGACCTGGTTTCAGGCGTTCAACCCGTTCATGATCTTCGCTTTCACGCCGCTCGTCGTGGCGCTGTGGCGGCGGCAGGGCGCGCGCGAGCCGGCGACGGTGACCAAGCTGGCGATGGGCTGCTTCCTCAACGCCGCCGCCTGGCTGGTGATGGCGCTGGCCGCCTGGTACGTCGGCGGCGCCAAGGCGAGCTGGCTATGGCTGTTCGCCTTCTTCGTCATCATCACCGTCGGCGAGCTCTATCTCTCGCCGACCAGCCTGTCGCTCGTCACCAAGGCGGCGCCGGTGCGCGTGCTCTCGCTAATGATGGGCGTGTGGCTCGCCACGTCCTTCGTCGGCAACTTCCTCGCCGGCTATCTCGGCACGCTCTGGTCGCGGCTCGACCGCGTGCCGTTCTTCCTGATGCTGGCTCTGATCGCCGCCGCCGCGGGGGCGGTCATCGCCCTCCTCGACCGGCCGCTTCGCCGCGTGCTGCGCGACTAGTCGAGCGGCAGCCCGACATATTGCTCGGCGAGCGATTTCGCGGCCGTCTGCGAATGCGTCAGATAAGCGAGGTCGGCGAGCTGGCGGCGGCGGTCGAACGCAGTCTCGTCGGGGAAGACGTGCATGATCTGCGTCATCCACCACGAGAAGCGCTGCGCCTGCCAGACGCGGCTGAGACAGGTGTCGGTGTATTTCTCGATGCCGTCGCTGCTGTGCTTCTTGAAGAAAGCTTCCAGCGCGCGCGCCATGTAGACGACATCGGCAAAGGCAAGGTTCATGCCCTTGGCGCCGGTTGGTGGCACGATGTGCGCCGAGTCACCGGCGAGCAGAAGGCGGCCGTATTGCATCGGCTC
The DNA here is from genome assembly GCF_035943735.1 of Pseudolabrys sp. Classification (GTDB taxonomy): domain Bacteria; phylum Pseudomonadota; class Alphaproteobacteria; order Rhizobiales; family Xanthobacteraceae; genus Pseudolabrys. Next base: position 237,039 of record NZ_DASZBV010000006.1, on the reverse strand, counting down.
GGCGACGAACGAGCGCATCGGCGTGATGCCTTTCTGCAGCATCTTGCCTTCCTGCAATTTGCGCGCACCGCCGAGGCGCCGGTGCAGTTCTTCCCAGATGCGGTCGTCCGGCCAGTTGGCGATGTCCTCGTCGTGATCGCATTGCAGATAAAGCCGCGACAGGCTCATCGAGCGCATCGTGTAGAGCGCGAAGCCGCGGTCGGTGTACGAATAGATCAGTTCGTGATCGGGCGGCGGGCTTTCCGCGAGAATGCCGAGCCAGCCGAACGGATAGTCGCGGTCGAACACGCGCATGCGCTCGGCCGGAATGCTCGGCCGGCAGATTCCGTGAAAGCCGTCGCAGCCGGCAATGAAGTCGCAGTCGATCGTCTCGGCCTTGCCTTGATGCGTGAAACGGATCTGCGGCCGCTGCGAGGTCACATCGTGCACGCTGACATCGTCGACCTCGAACAGGATCGGCCCGCCGTCGGCGCGGCGCAGCGCGACCAGGTCCTTCACCACCTCCTGCTGGCCGTAGATGGTGACGCGCTTGCCGACCAGCGCCTTGAAGTCCATGCGATGGAGGTCGCCGTTGATGCCGACATTGTTGCCCCAGTGCAGCACGCCCTCGCGCGCCATGCGCTCGCCGGCGCCGACGTCGGTCAACAGATCGGCCGCCCAGTGCTCGATCAGCCCCGCGCGGATGCGGTTGTAGATGTACTCCTCGCTGCGGTTCTCGATGATGATCGAGGAGATGCCGGCAAGATGCAGAAGCCGCGCCAGCATGAGGCCGGCCGGCCCCGCTCCGATGATTCCGACTTGTGCGCGCACGCATTTCCTCCCGGCGAAAACGGCTTTTGCCCCATTGGGCGGGCCGGACGGCGCAGGCCAAGGGACTTTTGCGGGAAAGACTGGAACGATTCCGTCAGCCGGGCCAGCCGTAGCGCGGCACGCGGTCGCGGTAGCGGCGATAGGGGTCGCCGAACGTGGCTTCCAGGTAGCGTTCCTCGCGCCGGACCACGCCGAAGTGCAGGGTGACGGCGAGCAGCACCGTCATCACCAGCATCCAGTCGGAGGCCAAGAGGATCGCCAGCCCCGCCACCATGACGATCAGGCCGACATACATCGGATTGCGCAGAAAACGGAAAATGCCGTGCGTCACCAGCGCGCTCGCCGGCTTCCACGGCTCGACATGCGTGCCGGCGCGGCGGAAGGCGAGCACCGCCGGGATGCCAAGCGCGGCCGCGATGGCGAACAGCGGCACGGCGATCTCGATCCGCTGCGCGAAGGTCAGCAGCACAGTCAGGACGTAAGCTGGAAACAGTCCGTCGAGCAGCAAACCGAAGACGACCGCCGCCAGCGCCAGAAGCGGCGGCGGCGCGATCACGCCGGCGGTGTCGCGTGCGGTCATCGGTTGCTCACTCTCACTTCAGCCACTCGACCAGCGCGGCGTTCACCGCCTCCGGCTGTTCCAGCGTCGACAGATGCGCGCAGTCCGGCACCACGACGAGCCTGGCGCCGGGAATGCCGGCGGCGATCTCGCGCGCCAGATCGGGCGGCGTCGCCGCGTCGGCATCGCCGACCAGCACCAGGGTCGGACAGCGGATCGCCGACAGCATGGGACGTGAATCGGGCCGCGACATGATCGCCTTCAACTGGCGGATGAAGCCGTCGGCGCCGGTCTCTTCGGCCATCGTGCGTACGAGGCCGGTCAGCGCCGCATCGTTCTGGCGGTCGCGATGGACGTAACGCGGCATCGACAGGTCCGGGATCTCGGCATAACGCCCGGCCTGCGTCATCGCGATCTGGGTCTGGCGCCCGGCGGTCTGGTCCGGCGTATCGGCGCGCGCCGAGGTGTCGAGCAGCGCCAGCCGCGCGATGCGCTCCGGCGCGACCCGCATCATGGCCAAGGCGATGTAGCCGCCCATCGACAGGCCGGCGAGCGAAAAGCGCGGCGGCGCATTGTCGAGGATCCGCCGCGCCACGGCATCGATGTGGTCGTCCTGACGATGGTCGGCGACCATGATCGGGGCGAACGGCCATAGCGCCGCGACCTGCGGCGCGTAGAGCCTGGCGCTGCAGGTCAGCCCGGGAACCAGCAAAAGCGGCAAGGACACGGGCATTTTCGGTCTCCGTTCGCTGAAAGATTAAGCCTGCATGGGCTTAATGCACGGCAAAGCATTGACTTTGGCCTGTTCGACCTTATGTTCCCCGCATCCGGACCGAACGATACGAAGATTCGGCCCTTTCCCCCGCGCACAGCAACGCTTTACTCGTCGGCGCGGGCCAATCGTCCGGCGCAGGCCCCTCTGATGGCCGCCCCCGACTTGAGGTTATATGTCCTTCTCCCATCTCGGCCTTTCCGACAAGGTGCTCGGCGCCATTGAATCGGCCGGCTACAAGACCCCCACCCCTATCCAGGAACAGGCCATCCCGCACGTGCTCGCCCGGCGCGACGTGCTCGGCATCGCCCAGACCGGCACCGGCAAGACGGCGGCCTTCGTGCTGCCGATGCTCACGATGCTCGAACAGGGACGCGCCCGCGCGCGCATGCCGCGCACGCTGATCCTCGAGCCGACACGCGAACTCGCGGCGCAAGTGGCCGAACAGTTCGAGAAATACGGCAAGAACCACAAACTCAACGTCGCCCTGATCATCGGCGGCGTCTCGTTCGGCGACCAGGACACCAAGCTCCTGCGCGGTGTCGACGTCCTGATCGCCACGCCCGGCCGCCTGCTCGATCATTCCGAACGCGGCCGCCTTTTGCTATCGGGTTGCGAGCTCCTGATCATCGACGAGGCCGACCGCATGCTCGACATGGGCTTCATCCCCGACATCGAGCGCATCGGCAAGCTGGTGCCGTTCACGCGGCAGACCCTGTTCTTCACCGCGACCATGCCGCCGGAAATCCAGCGTATCGCCGACACCTTCCTGCACAATCCGGTGCGAGTCGAGGTTTCCCGCCCCGCGACTGCCGCCACCACCATCACCCAGCTCAAGGTTCAGACCGGCCGCGATCCGGCCGAGAAGCGCGAGACGCTTCGCCGGCTCCTCCGCGACGCCGACAATTTCAAGAACGCCATCATCTTCTGCAACCGCAAGCGCGAAGTGGCGCTGCTGCATCGCTCGCTGGTGCGGCACAAGTTCAACGCGGTGGCGTTGCACGGCGATCTCGACCAGTCGGCACGCACGGCCGCGCTGGACGCCTTCCGCAGCGGCGAAGCCAAGCTCCTGATCGCCTCGGACGTCGCCGCCCGCGGCCTCGACATTCCGGACGTCAGCCACGTCTTCAATTTCGATGTTCCGCATCACGCCGACGACTACATTCACCGGATCGGCCGCACCGGCCGCGCCGGCAAATCCGGCGTTGCCATCAGCATCGTCGCGCCGATGGACGGCAAATCGATCGACGCCATTGAGAAGCTGACCGGGCAGACGATCCCCTGGATGGCGAAGTCCGCCGCCGCGGCCGAACCCGCGCCGGAAGCCGAGGCCACCCCTGCCCGGGCCGAGCGGCACGAGCACCGGGGCGGCGACCGGGGCGAGCGCCGGCACCAGCGCCCGCGCGGCGAGCCGCGTGAACCTCACCGGCCCTCCAATGAACCCCGCCGTCCGCAGCAGCGGCCGCGGGAAGTGGAGGAGGCAGACACCAGTCATCTGCCGGCCTTCCTGCTCCGTCCGGTGACCCTGAAAGCCTGATGCGCGCGGGGTTTAGCCCCGCCGCTACCACCCCCTACGGTTGTGCCCTGGTTTCGTTTCCCGGGTTTACCCAGCATTCACCGGCCTCGCATACCGTCACCTGCAGGATGGCAAAGGTGGACCCCGACGGGTCCGTCCTGAGGCCAAACACCTCGGGTTTTCAAGGTAGTAGAGAGGATCGGCCGATGACGGCGCAAGCCGACGACCATCAACGCACGATGGCGTACGCTGAAATCGCGCTCGGCCAGATCAAGGCGCTGCGCCTGCCGGCGATCCCGCGCAATTACGAAATCTGGTACGCCTACGCGACCGGTTATCAGCCTTCCCTCAACCAGCAGATCAACGAGACCCTGCAGCAGCGTGGCACCCTCACCGATGCCGAGCTCGAGGCGATCTATGAAGCTTTTCTGGCGCCGACCCGCCTTTCCGACCGCATCGGCAATGTCGGCACCAAGGTGATGGACGAGATCGAGCAGGTGATGGCGATGATCGACGCCGCCGCCGGCTCCGCCACCAGCTACACCGAAAGCCTCGCCGACATGACCGAGAAGCTCGGCCAGTCGAAGGACCGCGAGGGCCTGCGCGCTATCGTCGAAAGCCTCGTGCACACCGCCAAGGAGATGGAAGTCTCCAACCAGAAGCTGGAAGCGCGGCTGAACGCCTCGAAGCAGGAAATCAACGAGCTGCAGGTCAACCTCGAGACGGTACGCAACGAGAGCCTGACCGATCCGCTGACGCAGCTCGCCAACCGCAAGTTCTTCGATAACACGCTCGAGGACGCGATCGCGGAAGCGCGCGGGCGCAACGAGCCGCTGTCGCTGATGCTGACCGACATCGACCACTTCAAGACCTTCAACGACTCGTTCGGCCACCTGACCGGCGACCAGGTGCTGCGTCTCGTCGCCATGTCGGTGAAGCAGAACGTCAAGGGCCAGGACACGGCGGCCCGTTACGGCGGCGAGGAATTCGCTGTGGTGCTGCCGAACACCGTACTGCGCTCGGCGATCACCGTCGCCGATCACATCCGCCGCGCGGTGATGACCAAGGAACTGATGAAGCGCTCGACCGGCGAGCATCTCGGCCGCGTCACCGTGTCGATCGGCGTCGCCACCTTGCGCAAGAGTGACACGCCTCAGAGCCTGATCGAGCGCACCGACGCGTGTCTCTATGCCGCCAAACGGCACGGCCGCAATCGGGTGATGTGCGAGACCGATCCGGAAGTCGCGGCGCCCGGCACCGCCGCCAAGGTCGCCTGAGCGCGGCTGCCCGCCGCCCCTATCGCCGTTTCCTGCGCGTCGCCGGCTTCGCGGCCGTCTTGCGCACGCGTGCGGCGGCGAGCGAGGCGCGCGCCCAGTCGGCGAGTTCCGCCGGGTCATCCAGCAGGCGATCGGGGACGCGCCAGTACGGCAGCGCCGTGCGCTTGCCGCCCTTGTGCGTATAGCCGAACTGCTCGCAGCCTTCGGCTGCGAAGCGCGCGGAACCGGGATCGTCGGATTTGAGGTAGAGCACGTCGCGCACGATCAGCGCGACCATCAGCCCGTCGGCGAACACGCCGGCGCCGCTGAACATGCGGCGCACGTCGACCGGGCCGAACTCGGCGAACAGGTCGCGGATGAACTCGGCGTCCATCGCCAGCGCGCCTCAGCGCGCGTCGAGGCCTTCGTCTTTGGCCGGCGTCAGTTGCACGGATTCGCCGCAGCCGCAGGCCGAGGTCTGGTTGGGATTGTTGAACACGAACTGAGTCGACAGCTTCTCGGTCTTGAAGTCCATCTCGGTGCCGAGCAGGAACAGCACCGCCTTCGGGTCGATGAGGAGCTTCACGCCCTTGTCCTCGACCACCTCGTCGGTCGGCTTGACCTCGTCGGCGTATTCCATCGTGTATTCCATGCCGGCGCAGCCGCCGTTCTTGACGCCGACGCGCACGCCCGCGACCGGCTTCTCCGCGCGCGCCATCACCGCCTTGATGCGGTCGGCGGCGGCGTCCGTGAGCCGCATCACCTGGGGTCGGGGTCGTGCATTGGCCATGGCAGTCCTCGTTCAGTCAGTATCTGGCCTCGAATCGCGAAATTGCAACTCACGCCGGCATCACCACATATTCAACACGAGTCGCGCTTCGTCCGACATGCGGCTCGGGTCCCATGGCGGATCCCACACCACGTCGACCTTGATCTCCTTGACGCCCGGAACGCTGGAGACGGCGTTCTCGACCATGATCGGCAATTCCTGCGCCGACGGGCAGTTCGGCGAGGTCAGCGACATGTCGATCTTGACGGCGCGGTCGTCGGCAATGTCGACCTTGTAGATGAGGCCGAGCTCGTAGATGTCGGCCGGGATTTCAGGGTCGTAGACGGTCTTGAGCGCGGCGATGATGCCGTCGGTCAACTGCTCGAGGTCGCCCTGCGGCAACCCCGGCGGGCCGCTGATCGCGGCGTTCTCCGGCGGCTTGTCGACGGCGGGGGCCGGCGTCTCGGTGGTGGCCGTGTCTTCGGTCATGACAGGAATTCCTGCGCCTTGATTAGCGAGGCGGCGAGCGCGTCCACCTCGTCCTTGGTGTTGTAGAGGCCAAACGACGCGCGGCAGGTGGCGGTGACGCCGTAGCGTGCGAGCAGCGGCATGGTGCAATGGGTCCCGGCGCGCACGGCGACGCCGGCACGGTCGATGATGGTGGCGACGTCGTGCGGATGCGCGCCCTTCATTTCAAACGAGACGATCGGGCCCTTGTCGCGCGCATTGCCGATGATGCGGATCGAGTTGAGCTCGCGCAGTCGCTCATGCGCGTATTTGACGAGTTCGGTCTCGTGCGCGCGGATGCGCTCCTTGCCGATCGAGGTGATGTAATCGAGCGCGGCGCCGAGGCCGATCGCCTGAACGATCGCCGGCGTGCCGGCCTCGAACCGGTACGGCGGCTCGCCGTAGGTGATGCGGTCCTCCGAAACCTCCTGGATCATCTCGCCGCCGCCATTGAACGGCGGCATGACGGCGAGGTGCTCGTATTTGCCATAGAGCACACCGATGCCGGTCGGCCCGTACAGCTTGTGGCCGGTCATGGCGTAGAAATCGCAACCGATGTCCTGCACGTCGACGTTGAGATGCACGGAGCCCTGCGCGCCGTCGACCAGCACCGGGATGCCGCGGGCGTGCGCAAGGCGCACGACCTCCTTCACCGGCACCGGCGTACCGAGCGCATTCGACATCTGTGTGATGGCGACCATCTTCGTGCGCGGGCCGAGCAGCTTCTCGAACTCGTCGATGAGGAAGTTGCCGTCGTCGTCGATCGGCGCCCACTTGATCACCGCGCCGTAGCGCTCACGCAGGAAGTGCCAGGGAACGATGTTGGAATGGTGCTCCATGATCGAGAGCACGATCTCGTCGCCCTCCTTGATCCGTTCCCTGCCGAACGTGTAGGCGACGAGGTTGATGGCCTCGGTGGCGTTTCGGGTGAAGACGATCTCTTCCTTGCGACCCGCATTGATGAAGGCCCGCGCCGTCTCGCGCGCGCCCTCATAGGCCTCCGTCGCCTCGTTGGCGAGGAAGTGCAGGCCGCGATGGACGTTGGCGTATTCGGAGGTGTAGGCGCGCGTCAGCCGGTCAAGCACGGCCTGCGGTTTCTGCGCCGAGGCGGCATTGTCGAGGTAGACGAGCGGCTTGCCATAGACCTGCATCGCCAGCGCCGGAAAATCGGCCCGGACCTTCTCGACATCGTAGCTGCCGTTCTTGACCGCGGGGTGCGTCATGCCGCCCTCGCCCGCAGCCAATGGATGGCCGCGTTCATCAGCGCCTCGCGGATGCCTTCGTGCGCGATCTCCTCGACGGTCTCGCCGATGAAGGCCTGGATCAACAGCGCCTCCGCTTCGGCATCGGAGATTCCGCGCGACATCAGATAGAACTTGAGCCCCGGATCGAGCGCGCCGGCCGTGGCACCATGGCCGCAGACGACGTCGTCGGCGAAGATCTCGAGCTCCGGCTTGTTGTCGGCCTCGGCGTCTTCCGACAAGAGCAGCGCCCGCGTCATCATCTTCGCGTCGGTCTTCTGCGCGTGCTGGGCGACGACGATTTTGCCCTGGAACACGCCGTGGCTCTCGCCGTCGAGCACGGTCTTGAACTGCTCGCGGCTCACGCAGTGGCCCTTCGCGTGCACGATCAGCAGCGTCGTGTCGACGTGATCCTTGCCGCGCAGCAGGTTGACGCCGCGAATGCCGGCATGCGTGCGCTCGCCGTCGAAGCGGATGAAGCTCTGGTTGCGCACCAAAGGCGAGCCGGCGGTGTAAGCGAAGCTATTGAAATGCGCGTCGGCGCCGATGCGCGCGAGCAGGCTGGCGACATGCAGGCCTTTCGCCTGGGTCAGCTTGAAATACTCAACGCGGGCATGATCGCCAACGATGAGTTCCAGCGCAGCATTGACCTGCGCCTCGCCGCTGTCGTGGTCCTCGATCAAAGTCACCTCGGCCCCCTCGCCGATCGTGACCAGCGAGCGCACGAAGGCAGAGGAGTTGCCCGTGCCCGCAAAGACCAGATGGATCGGCCGCCGGATGCGCGCATGCGCGGCGACGTCGATGACCGCGCCGTCACCCATCAGTGCCGTGTTGAGCGCGACGGCGACGTCGTCGGTCGAGAACGCTGTCCCGAGCGCCGGAACGCCGCCCTTGGCGAGCGCGTCGGCCAGCGAACCGATGGTAAGGCCCGGTTCCGGCGTGAGGTCCGACAGCTCCGGCGCGAAAGCGCCGTCGACGAAGACGATGCGCCGCATCTCAACGCCGGCGAGAATCTTGCCGGCCTCTTTCGCCTTCGCCCTGGCGGCGGCGTCCGGCGCGCCGGCAAGCGGCGCCATGTCACGCATCAGCGCGCGCAGGTCGGTGTATTTCCACTCCTCGACGCGCCGGTGTGGCAGGCCGCGCTCCTCGAAACGCTTGAACGCGTCCTCGCGCAGTGACGCCACGGCGCCTTTGCCGGGCAATCGGCTGCGCGCGCTGGTATAAGCCGCGCTCAGCGCCTGCTCGGCGGGAGTTTTCATGGTGCGTACGTCGGCATTCATCGCTTACGCCGCCTCGCCCACATATTGCGCGTAGCCCTTGGCCTCGAGCTCGAGCGCGAGCTCCTTGCCGCCGGTCTTCACCACGCGGCCCTTGGCCATCACGTGCACGACGTCCGGCACGATGTAGTTCAGGAGCCGCTGGTAGTGCGTGATCACGACCATGCCGCGCTCGGGCGAACGCAGACGGTTGACGCCGTCGGCGACGATCTTGAGCGCGTCGATATCGAGGCCGGAATCGGTCTCGTCGAGCACCGCGAGCCGCGGCCGCAGCATCGCCATCTGCAGGATCTCGTTTCGCTTCTTCTCGCCGCCCGAAAACCCGACATTGACGGCGCGGCGCAGCATCTCCTGCGTGATGCCGAGCGAACCGGAGGTTTCGCGCACCAGTTTCATGAATTCCGGCGTCGAAAGTTCGGCCTCGCCGCGCAGTTTGCGCTGGGCGTTGAGCGCGGTGCGCAGGAAGGTCATGGTCGCGACGCCCGGCACCTCGACCGGGTACTGGAAGGCGAGGAACACGCCCTTGGCGGCGCGCTCGTCGGCGCCCATGTCGAGCACGCTCTCGCCGTCGAGCAGCACGTCGCCCTCGGTGACGGTGTAGCCGGGCTTGCCGGCGAGCACGTAAGCGAGCGTCGACTTGCCGGAGCCGTTCGGCCCCATGATGGCGGCGACCTGGCCCCTCTCGATGGTCAGGTTGAGACCGTTGAGGATTTTCTTGCCCTCGCTCTCGATCTCGACGTGCAGGTTCTTGATTTCTAGCAGCGACACGTATCGGCCCTCACTCAATATTCGTTTGATTACGGCCGGCGCCCCAGCGCCACCGCCACTCGCCTTCGGTCTTGCAGCGGCTCACGATGAACAGCAGCACCAAGGCGACAGCATCGAAAGCGATCAGCGCCGCCAGCGACAAATAGCTTTTGGTCTCGAGCCTCAGAGCGAACGACACCACCACCATCGCCAGCACGGTCGCCAGCGTCACGGCCCAGCCTTCCCAGCTGATGGGCGTGGCGCCGTAGCCGTAGCGTTTCGGTCTGAACCAGTAACGCGTCATCGGATCAGCCCACCGAGCCTTCGAGCGAGATCGAAATCAGCTTCTGCGCCTCGACCGCGAACTCCATCGGCAGTTGCTGCAACACGTCCTTGACGAAGCCGTTGACGACGAGCGCCGTCGCCTCCTCCGCCGACATGCCGCGGCTCTGGCAGTAGAACAGCATGTCTTCGGAGATCTTCGACGTCGTCGCCTCGTGCTCGAACACCGTGGAGGCGTTCTTCGCCTCGATGTAGGGGACGGTGTGCGCACCGCACTGATCGCCGATCAAGAGCGAGTCGCAGTTGGTGAAGTTGCGCGCGCCCTTGGCCTTGCGATGCGCGGTGACGAGACCGCGATAGGTGTTCTGCGAACGCCCGGCGGCGATGCCTTTGGAGATGATGCGGCTCGTCGTGTTCTTGCCGAGGTGCAACATCTTGGTGCCGCTATCGACCTGCTGATAGCCGTTCGAGATGGCGATCGAATAGAACTCGCCGCGCGAATTGTCGCCGCGCAGGATGCAGCTCGGATATTTCCAGGTGATGGCCGAGCCGGTCTCGACCTGCGTCCACGAAATCTTGGAGCGCGCGCCGCGGCAGTCGCCGCGCTTGGTGACGAAATTGAAGATGCCGCCCTTGCCGTTGGCGTCGCCCGGGTACCAGTTCTGCACGGTCGAATATTTGATCTCGGCGTCGTCGAGCGCGACGAGTTCGACCACGGCGGCGTGCAGTTGGTTCTCATCGCGCATCGGCGCGGTGCAGCCCTCCAGATACGAGACGTAGGCGCCCTTGTCGGCGATGATCAAGGTGCGCTCGAACTGTCCGGTGTTCTTCTCGTTGATGCGGAAATAGGTCGACAGCTCCATCGGGCAGCGCACGCCCTCCGGCACGTACACGAACGAGCCATCGGAGAACACCGCCGAATTCAGCGTGGCGAAGAAATTGTCGGAGGTCGGCACGACCGAGCCGAGATACTTCTTGATGAGCTCAGGATGCTCGCGGATCGCTTCCGAGATCGGCATGAAGATCACGCCGGCGCGCTTGAGCTCTTCCTTGAAGGTGGTGGCGACGGACACCGAGTCGAACACGGCGTCGACCGCGACGCGGCCGCGCGACTCGCCGCCGGTCATCTCGTCGTCGTCGAGCTTCGAGGGTTCGCCCTGCCTGCGCACGCCGGCGAGGATTTCCTGCTCCTTGAGCGGGATGCCGAGCTTCTCGTAGGTCTTCAGGATCTCCGGATCGACCTCGTCGAGCGAGGCCAGCGCCTGCCGCTTCGGCGCCGAATAGTAATAGAGGTCCTGGTAATCGATCTTCGGATAGTCGACGCGCGCCCAGGTCGGCTCGCGCATGGTCAGCCAGCGGCGATAGGCGTCGAGCCGCCACTGCAGCATCCACTCCGGCTCGTTCTTCTTGGCCGAGATATAACGGATGGTGTCTTCAGACAGACCCTTGGGGGCCTTCTCGGATTCGATGTCGGTGACGAACCCGTATTTGTATTGGTCAACGTCGATGAGGCGGACCTTGTCGACGGTCTCTTGTACGGCCGGCATTCTTCCCTCCGCTCACGGTTGCAAGGACCGCGGGTTGGATTTGTCGGTTATGGTTCGGTTCGCTACTTCGTTTCGCGATCGTTCCTGATGAGGCCGCGGTCAGGCGGCAAGACCCTGGTTCGGCTGGTTCTTAAGTAATGACGGAACCACCCTTTTCCAAGCAATGAGAAGGCTTTCTACCTGGGTTTCGGTGGTCATCGGCCCCAAACTGATGCGAATGGCGCCGCGCGCCAGCGCCGGTTCCATCCCCATGGCGGCGACCACGTGCGAGGCGGCGACCTTGCCGGAGGAGCAGGCCGACCCCGACGATACCGCTATGCCGTTGAGATCGAAGGCAATCAGCGCGGTCTCGGCTTTGATGCCGGGAACCGCGACGAGCGTTGTGTTGGGAAGCCGATTGACGCCCGCGGCGAAAATGACGGCGTCGGGGGTCGCTGCGCGCAGGCCAGCCTCCAGGCGGTCGCGCAACGCGGCCATGCGCGCGGCGTCGGTCGCGAGGCTCGCGCGCGCCGCTTCGGCCGCGGCGCCAAAGCCGGCGATGGCGGCAACGTTCTCGGTGCCGGCGCGAATTCCCCGCTCCTGGCCGCCGCCGCGAATCAGCGGCGCAACGGAAAGGCGACCGCGCACGATCAGCGCGCCCGCGCCTTGCGGGCCGCCAAGTTTGTGCGATGACAGGCTCATCAGGTCGGCGCCGAGCGCAGACATGTCGAGCGGAATGCGGCCGGCCGCCTGCACCGCGTCGATGTGCAGCAGGCCATTGGCGGCGTGCACGATGCCAGCGATCTCCGCGATCGGCTGGATCACGCCGGTCTCGTTATTGGCGAGCATGACCGAGACCAGCGGCCGTTCAGCCTTGGCCAGCGCGGCGGCGAGCGTGGCCGGGTCGACGCGCCCGTCGCGATCGACCGGCAGGATCTCGACCTGCTCCGGAGCGAAGCGGCCGCCGGCCAGAACCGATGGGTGCTCGACCGCCGACACGAACAAGCGATCACGTGGCGCCTTATTGCCATCGGCCTCGATCGCGGGCGTCAGCGCCAGCGCATTGGCCTCGGTGGCGCCGCCGACGAAGGTCACCTGCTTGGCCTCCGCCCCGGCCAAGGCCGCGACCTGCCGCCGCGCTTCCTCGATCAGCCGCCGCGCCCCCCGCCCTTCGCCGTGTACGGACGAGGCGTTGCCGGGCGCGTCCAGCGCGGCAAGCATGGCCGCGCGCGCCGCCGGCCGCAGCGGCGCGGTGGCATTCCAGTCGAAATAGGCGCGGTCAGCGGTCAAATTGGCATCATCCCAAGTGGCGTCGCGTCGTCCCGGCCAGATTAAAGCCGCAAGCGGCGCATTCTTTGGCCGGGCGCAAGTCCAGCCCTAGTCAGTTCAAGTCCTAGGCCCCGCAAAAAGCTTGCTTTTTGCCCTGTCACCCGTGCTAGGAAGCCGCACGGTCTCCGTGGCTGCTTATAGCCCGCGTTGCGGCAAAGCACAGCAGGAAATCCTATAGTTAGAATAATTCTAAACTGCCCGGCGCTACCGGGCGTGGTGGGACGCCGAAACCGCTCTAGATGATGATGCGGTGACGCCTGATCTCGAGGTTCGAAATGCCTGAAGTCATCTTTGCCGGTCCCGCGGGACGCATCGAGGGCCGCTACCATCCGGCGCGGCAGAAGAACGCGCCGATCGCCATCGTGCTGCATCCGCATCCGCAGTTCGGCGGCACGATGAATCATCCGATCATCTACCAGCTCTACTATCAGTTCGTGCACCGCGGCTTCTCAGCGCTGCGCTTCAATTTCCGCGGCGTCGGCCGCTCGCAGGGCTCGTTCGACCACGGCACCGGCGAACTGTCGGATGCGGCGGCGGCGCTCGACTGGGCGCAGACCATCAATCCGGAAGCGAAGAGCTGCTGGATCGCCGGTTTCTCGTTCGGCGCCTGGATCGGCATGCAGCTTTTGATGCGCCGCCCGGAGATCGAGGGCTTCATCTCGATCTGCCCGCCGGCCAACCTCTACGACTTCTCCTTCCTCGCCCCCTGCCCGTCCTCGGGCCTGATCATCCACGGCGACAAGGACGCAGTGGTGCCGGCCAAGGACGTGAACACGCTCGTCGAGAAGCTGAAGACGCAGAAGGGCATCGTCATCGAGCAGAAGGTCGTGACGGGCGCCAACCACTTCTTCGACGGCAAGGTCGAGCCGCTGCTGACCCAGGTCGGCCAGTATCTCGACAAGCGTCTCAATGTGCAGCGCAAGCCGACCGCGGCGGCGTAAGGCCCGCGGCGACCGGACATCCCGGTCGTCGCCTTCAATTTCAAATCAAGTCTGTACCGAAAATCCGCCGTCGACCGGGATCGCCGTCCCAGTGATGAAGTCCGACGCGCGCGAAGCCAGGAACACCGCGATGCCCGCGAAGTCCGCGGGAGAGCCCCAGCGGCCCGCCGGCGTGCGATCGAGCACGCGCTCGTTCAGGCCGGGCACCTGCGCCCGCGCGGTCCTGGTCAGATCGGTGTCGATCCAGCCTGGCAAAATGCAATTCACCTGGATGTTGTCCTTCGCCCAGGCGACGGCGAGCGCCCGCGCCATCTGCACAATGCCGCCCTTGCTCGCGGCGTAAGGCGCGGCGAATGATGAGGCGAAGATCGACATCATCGAACCGATATTGATGATCTTGCCGCCGCCGCCGCGTTTCATATGCGGATAGGCCGCCTGCGCGCAGACGAAGGCACTGGTGAGGTTGGTGTCCATCACCCGACGCCACTCCTCCGTCGTCAAATCCTGCGGCTGCTTGCGCACGGTGGTGCCGGCATTGTTGACGAGGATGTCGAGCCGCCCGAAGCGCGCAGCGGTGGCGTCGATCGCCTTGCGGCATGAGGCTTCGTCGAGCACATCGAGTTCGACGAAGTCCGCTTCGCCCAGCGCACGCAACTCCGCGAGCGCCGTTTCCGCCTTCGTCTTGCTGCGGCCGGCGATCACGACCGTGGCGCCCGCTTCCGCCAGCCCCTTCGCCATGCCGAGGCCGATCCCGCCATTGCCGCCGGTGACGAAGGCGACGCGCTGGCTCAAATCGAAATTCGGCATCGGACGCTCCTTGAGTCAGGGCGCGGCGACCACTCCGCCGGTCATCGGTTGCGGCGCGCCGGTCGTCTTGGGGAAAGTGATCGGCAGACCGTTCAGCGTGCGCACCGCGAGATAAGCGAAAGCCTGCGCCTCGATCGAGTCCGTCGCCCAGCCGATCGCATGTGCGGTCTCCACCGTCGCAGGCCTCAGCCGCTCGGCGAGCATGCGCATCAAGGTCGGATTGCGCGCGCCGCCGCCGCAGACGATCCAGCCTTTCGGCGGCTGCGGCAATTGCGCCACCACGCGCGCCACCGCCGCGGCGGTGAGCGCGGACAAGGTCGCGGCGCCGTCGGCGACGGAAAAATCCGGCAGGCCGATATTGGCAAAGGCGAAGGCGTTGCGATCGAGCGACTTCGGACAGGGTTGGCCGAAGAACTTGTGCGCCAGCACGCGCGCGACGAAGTCCTCGTCGACGCGGCCGCGCGCTGCCTGGTCACCGTCGCGGTCGAGCGGCGCACCGGTGCGCGCACGCATGAAGTCGTCGATCAACGCGTTGCCCGGTCCGGTGTCGCAGGCGACCGGATCGCCGCCGTCGACCCAGGTGACGTTGGCGACGCCGCCGACATTGAGCACGGCGATCGGATGCGGCTTCTGGAGCGTGCGCGCGAGCGCCTGATGGAACACCGGCACCAAAGGCGCGCCCTGCCCGCCCGCGGCGACGTCGGCGGCGCGGAAATCATGAACCACGGTCATTTCGAGGCGCTTGGCCAGCGCCGCGCCATCGCCGAGCTGCACGGTCAGCCGCTGCTCGGGACGGTGCAGCACGGTCTGGCCGTGGAAGCCGACAACCGCGACGTCGGAGCGGGCGATCCCGGTGTCGCGCAGGAAGGTCTCCACCGCCTCGGCATGCACGGCGGTGACGAAACCCTCCGCCTCCGCCAGTACGCCCGGGCGCTGATCGCGCGCGGTAAGCGTCGCACCGGCGGCCAACGCCTGGCGCAGCAGCGCGCGTTCCGCCTCGGTATAGGGCCGGTACCCGGTGGGGCCGAAGGCGGCGATCCGCTCGCCATCGGTCTCCAGCAACGCAATGTCCACGCCGTCGAGCGAGGTCCCGCTCATCAGGCCGATCGCCCGCACCAACCCCAACGCCGCCATTCCCCGTCGGTTGAATCCCGTACCGGACCTGTTACACCACCGGCCGAACAGATGCGACAGGCCTTGCCGAGCAGTGTCAATGAGCGCCTATAAGTCCGAATTCCTTAACGTTTTGGCCGCGCGCGGCTTCATCCACCAGGTCTCCGAGCCGGAGGCGCTGGATGCGCTCGCCGCCAAAGGCGCCATCACCGCCTATATCGGCTTCGACTGCACCGCGGCCTCGCTGCATGTCGGCTCGCTGCTGCCGATCATGATGCTCCACTGGCTGCAGCAGACCGGCCACCGGCCGATCGCGCTGATGGGCGGCGGCACGACGCGCGTCGGCGATCCGTCCGGCAAGGACGAGAGCCGTCGCATCCTCACCGACGAGATGATCAACCAGAACCTCGCGAGCATCCGCCAGATCTTCGATAAATTCCTCAAATTCGACGGCCACGGCGGCAACGCGTTGATGGCGAACAACGCCGACTGGCTCAACACGCTCAACTACATCGATTTCCTGCGCGACGTCGGCCGGCACTTCTCCGTCAACAGGATGCTGTCGTTCGACTCGGTGAAGATGCGCCTCGACCGCCAGCAGGAACTGTCGTTCCTTGAATTCAACTACATGGTGCTGCAGGCCTACGATTTCGTCGAATTGAACAAGCGCACCGGCTGCGTGCTGCAGATGGGCGGCTCCGATCAGTGGGGCAACATCGTCAACGGCATCGATCTCGGTCGGCGCATGAACAATGCGCAATTGTTCGCGCTGACCTCGCCGCTGATCACCACCGCCTCCGGCGCCAAGATGGGCAAGACCGCCGCCGGCGCGGTGTGGCTTAATGCCGACCTGATGAGCCCGTACGACTACTGGCAGTACTGGCGCAACACCGAGGACGGCGACGTCGGCCGCTTCCTCAAATTGTTCACGGTGCTGCCGCTCGACGAGATCGCCAAGCTCACGGCGCTGAAAGGCCAGGAGATCAACGAGGCGAAGAAGGTGCTGGCCACCGAGGCGACGGCGCTTGTGCACGGTCGCGACGCGGCCGAGCAGGCCGCCGAGACCGCGCGCAAGACCTTCGAGGAAGGCGCGCTGGCATCATCGCTGCCGACGGTCGAGATTTCGCGCACAGAGCTGGAGAAAGGCCTCGGCGTGCTGATCGCCTTCTCCGAGAAGACGGGCCTCGTCTCCTCGAACGGCGAAGCGCGCCGCCAGATCAAGGCCGGCGGCCTGCGCGTCAACGACGCCGCAATTGCCGACGAGAAAATGGCGCTCGGCGTCGGCAATCTCACGCCCGAGGGTGTGATCAAGCTCTCGCTCGGCAAGAAGAAGCACATTCTGCTGAAGCCGGTGTGAGTGTCGTCCCGGGCGAGCCATCGGGTCCGCGCGACGCGGGCCCGATGACAAGCTTCGCGAGGCCTGGGACCCATACTCCTCAGCAGAAATGAGAGGCTGCGCCGTCCGGGTCCCTGCCTTCTCGGGGACGACAATGCCCCCTCACTGCACGGTGATGCCGGCCTTGTGCACCACGTCGCCCCACTTCTTCGTCTCGCTGACGATGAACTGCTCGAAGGCCGGGGTGGACAGCGGCGACGGCGTGCCGCCGAGCTGCGTCAGACGCGTCTTGATCGCCGGATCGGCGAGCGCCGTGTTGATCTCTTTGTTGAGCTTCGCGACGATGTCGGCCGGCGTCTTCTTCGGCGCGCCGATGCCGTTCCAGCTCACCGCCTCGAAGCCGGGCACGGTTTCGGCGACGGCCGGCGTATCCGGCAGCTCCGCCGCGCGCTTCACCGACGTCACCGCCAGCGCGCGCACCTTGCCGGCCTTGATCGACGCGATCGACTCCGGCAGCGGGCTGAACATCACCTGCACCTGATTGGCCATCATCGCGGCGAGCGCCGGCGCACCGCCATGGTACGGCACGTGCTCCATCTTGATGCCCGTGGTCTGCTGGAACAGCTCGCCGACGACGTGCGACGGGCTGCCGACGCCGCCCGAGGCCATGTTCACCTTGCCCGGGTTGGCCTTGGCGTAAGCGATGAATTCGGGGACGGTCTTCGCCGGCACCGCCGTGCTCACCTCCATCACCAGCGGGAATTGCACGATCATCGAGATCGGAATGACGTCGCGGATGAAATTGAACGGCAGGCTCTTGTACAGCCCCGGATTGATGGTCACCGACTGCGGCATGAGCAGGAGCGTGTAGCCGTCGGCGTTCGCATGCGCGACCACCTCGACGCCGATATTGGTGCCGCCGCCGGGGCGGTTGTCGACGATGAACGACTGGCCCATGTGCTGCGACAGCCAGTTGCCGATCAGCCGCGCGGTGATGTCGAGCGCGCCGCCGGGCGGCACCGGCACGACGATATGCACCGGCCGCGCCGGATAGGTCTCCGCGTACGCCAGGCGCGAGACGGCCGGAAGGGCGGCCGCGGCGGACGCCAGCTGAAGAAAGCGACGGCGAATGATTGTCATTGTTATCCTCCCCTGACTGCAGCGGAGGCTAACGTAGATGGCATGAGTCTGAGAAGATGCCTCGGCGCAGCGCCCGCCGGCGACCGGAAGGATGCCTTTACCGCGTCGGCGGGATGAAGTTGCGGTCGAATGAGCCCGGCGACGGTATGAACTTGCGCAACAGGCCCGGCGCGATCGCCGACACCGGATTGACGGTGATGCGCGGCGCCGACGGCGAACCGACCGCCTCGTAGTTGATGCCGAGCAGGCCTTCGTTGCTGCCGCCGCCGAGGAACAGCCCGACGATCGGGATCTGCCCGAACATGTTGTTGAGCCCATAGAACGGCACGAAGGTGCCGCGCAGGTGCACGTCGTTGCGCGCGTAGTCGATCTGCCCTTCGATGGTGGCGCCGACCAGCGGCCCGCGCAGTACGCCGTCGCGCACCGCCATCTTGCCGGGGAAGCGCGTGAAGTCGACATGCGCCTCGGAGAACTCGACCGAATTGTTGTTGGCGTTGGGCGCGCCGGCGACGACGCGCTGCAGCGTCGGCTCGCCGCGCACCACGAAATTGCGCACAAAGAGCGTGCCGATCTGCGGCGTCTGATCCTGCGTCGGCGGATCCATCGCCACCCACATCTGGCCGCCATACATGCGCGGATACATGTCGGTGAAGCGGAACAGCGCGCCGGCATCCGATGTCTCGAAATAGATGACCGGATGGTTGTCGCGCGCGCGCACGCGCATGTCGCCGATCAGCGGCGTGTCGCGGCCGATCTTGGCGTTGAGGTTGAAGGCACGGATATGGCCGCCGCGGCGCGACATCGACAAATCGAGCCCGCGCAGCGTCTCGCCGTTGTGACCGGCGACGGTGCCGATCTTGACGTCGAGGTCGAGGTCCGGCTGCTTCTTGCGGCCGTTGTCGACGGCGTTGGCCATCGACGACTTCACGAAGCTGCGGCCGTCGTAGAGGTCGCCGCGCATCACGACCTTGAGCACGCCCTTGCTGTCGCGGTCGGCCTTGAGCGTCAGCTTGTCGTTGTCCGACAGGCCGAAGACGGGGAAATTGACTGCGGTGATGTTGCCGGAAGTGTCGAGATCGACGGTGCCCTGCACATTGGCGCCGCTGCCGTCGATGACGAGGTTGTCGAGGTGCACGCCCTTGGCGCCCTTGTCGAGCGTGAACTTCGCGTGCGCGGGCCGTCCCGCCGCCTTCTCCCAGCCCGGGAACAGGTCGTCGATCTTCACCGGCGTCAGGTCGGCGTCGACCGCCATGCGCTCGTCGGTGACGTCGCTGCCGACCAGCGCCGTCATGCGGATCGGAATGGCGCCGGCGACCGCGCTGCCGACGTCGAAGCCGAGCCGGCGCCGCGCCGCCTCGTCGAGTTTCGCCGCCAGGTGCACCGCAGCGTCGGCGTCACCCTTCTTGCGGACCACCTCGACGCTCGCCGGCGTGCCATTGATGCGCACGTCGCCGGCGATCCGGTAGCCGTCACTCGTCGCACTGGCCTTGAGCGCGGTGGCCTCGATCTTCTGGCCCGGCACCAGTTTGTCGGCCCCAAAATTGGTGACGTCGGCGGCAATCGCATACGTGAAGGCGTCGGCGGGGACGTCCTTGCCGATCGGGAAGTCGAGGTTGACCGTGGCCGTGACGGCGCCACGGGTCGTCGCCGGATCGAGCGACAGCCCGACCTTGTCGCGCAGGCCATCGCCGGCGAGCAACGCCGCGGCGGCGGGAACGGTGCCGTCGATACGGAAATTGACGTGCGCCGGCGTCGCTGGCTTCAGATGCGTGTCCGGCACGGAGAACACGCCGCCGGCAATGTTGAGCTTGCGCCCGGGCGCCACCTCGACAGTGCCGCGTCCGAGATTGACGGTAGCGTTGCCGCCGGTGACATGGATTGTGAGGTCGGCGTCGCGGATCGCCGGCAGCCTCGGCAGCGGCTTGACCGTCATGCCGCTCGTCTCGACATCGATCGACAGGCCGTCTTCCGACATCGGCGGCCCTTTGGGATTGAACTGCGACAGCGGCGCGTTGCCGGCGATCACCACCCGCTCGACAATGCCGCCCGACATGTGCGCGAGGACCCAGTTGCGCACCGGCGTCGAGATGAAGGACGGCCACAGCCGCTTCATCGCCCACGTCGGCATGCGGTTGCCGGCAACGCCAAAGGCGAGCCGCGGATCGGCGGCGCCCAGATCGAGACTGCCGGAGAAGGCGACGCCGACATTGTGCGTCGGCCGCGTGTCGTTGCGGCGCAGATCGGCCTGGTCGAGGTCGATGCGCTTCTTCACCGTGTCGATGGTCAGGTGCAGGTTGGCGCGATTGAGCGCAAGGCTCTCTTCATCGGAGCCTGTCGGCGGCGCGAGAATGATCGGATCGATCACGGGATCGTCGCGGGTGATACTGGCGGTCCAGATGCCATCGCGCGTCGCCGACGGCGGATCCACCAGTGCGCGCATCGTGAACTGGTTGCCGCCGGAGGTGACCTGGAACGGCACCAGGATTGTGTGACGGCGGATATCCCAGTTGAAGCGGATGTCGGCGCGATCGATGTGCAGATGGAAATCGGGATCGCTCTGGTCGACGATGTTGCCGGCTTCGGCCAACACTTCGCCGGTCACCACCTGCGGCGTGCCGTCCGAGGCGATGTCGGCTCGCACGCTCGCCGACACCGGCAGGTCGGCTGACAAACCGTTCTCGCTCAGGCGCAGCGCCAGCATGAGATCGCGCGTCGACACCTTGCGCGCCTCGATGCCGACGGCGCGCTCGCCGTCGGCGAGCGGACGCATGGCGGCGCTGATCACCCACGGCCGTTTCGGCGCATCGGATTCGATCTTGAACATGATGCCGCCCTGCCCCGGCCGCATCAGGCTGGCGTTGATGTGGTCGAAGGTCCAGCGTTTGCCGTTGCGCTGGTCGTCGACCACCAGATTGCCGTCTTTGAGGCCGAGTTCGTGCAAATCGTGGCCGTCGAGGCCCCTCGCCGCGATCTTGTCGAGCCAACTGAGAGCGCCGGCGACGTCCTCGACGCCGCTGCGCACCGCCGGAGGCGCCGTCTTGCCGCCGGGGCCTGTCGAAGACGGCGGCGTCACCTCATGCACCGGCGCGTGCGCGGTGGCGATCGGCTTGTTTTCGGCGCCGGCAAACACGGTGACGCGTCCGTCGCGCTCGATGCGGATCGACATCTCGGCGCCGACCAGATTCAGACTCTCGGCCGCGATGTGACCGGAGAACAGACTGACGGCGGAGAGGCCGACCTCCGCTTTCGGTGCGCTGGCGACCACGGTTCCGTCGACGTCGCGCACGACGATGTCGCGGATGCGCACCGTCGGCCGTCCCTTCTCGTTGCGCTCGATCTGGGTGCCGCCGACGGCGACCGTGTACTGGCTGCCGAAATTGTCCTGCATGGCGGCCTTGAGCCACGGCGTGGCCATGTCGACTTCGATCGGGCCGCTGGCGAGCCGCCACCACAGGCCAAGCACCGCGACGACGCCGATGCACAAGGCCGCGACCGAGCCGAGGAATATCCGCCAGATCCACTTGCGGTGCAGCACCCGCCACGAGACGCGGCCGAAGCGGAGCATGCGACGCTTGACCACGACGCGCGCGTGGTGCGCGGCCGCATGAGCCTTGTGCGGGTGCCCGTGGTCGTGGACCGTGCCTGTCATACCCTCTGTGCGCCCCTATCCGGGCGCACCATCGCCCGCCGGCCCGGGAAAAGCGGCCCGGCTTGGTTCTGCGGCTGAACGTCGTGGAGCCCGTTGCGCCCCTCCGACGCAAGTGGCATCAGCGACATTGACGGGCCGAAAACGACGAAAGGAAGGCACATGGCGCGCGAAATCGGCGTCGGCGACAAGGCACCGGCCTTCGCGCTGCCGCGCGACGGCGGCGGAACGGTCTCGCTGAAGGACTTCAAGGGCCGCAATCTCGTCCTCTATTTCTATCCGAAGGCGGACACCCCCGGCTGCACCCGCGAGGCGATCGACTTCAGCAAATTGCGCCCGGCCTTCGCCCGCGCGGGAACCGACATTCTGGGCGTCTCGGCCGACCCGGTCCCGGCGCAGGACAAGTTCAAGACCAAGCACAAGCTCTCGGTCGCCCTCGCCTCGGACGAGGACAAGGCCATGCTCGAGGCCTACGGGGCCTGGGGCGAGAAGACGCTGTATGGGCGCAAATTCATGGGCGTGATTCGCAAGACGGTTCTGATCGACGGCCAGGGCCGCGTCCGGCACATCTGGCCAAAGGTAAAGGTCGACGGTCACGCCGAGGAGGTACTCGAAACCGTCCGTGCACTATAATCCCCTGCTTTTGCAGGTAAATCGGTCATGGCCCGATTCGCATTACCCCTTCCTTAACCATATCGGGGCGATATCGGCACTCCGACCCTTCGCGCGGAGTGTTTCGTGTCCCAGCCGTCTCACGCGTCGCGCCCCCGCGGCGCCAACCACGCCATCCACGCCGCCTCCCGCGGGCACGCGCAGACGGCGGCCTCGGTGTCGCGGGCGCTCAACCGGCCACGCGGCGGCGACTACACTCTGGTGCATGCGGGGCGGCAGGTGCGCGTCGGCCCGATCGCCTTCTGGATCGTCGTCGGCACGCTCGTCATCATGGGCGTGTGGACGATCGGCACCGGCACCTATTTCGCCTTCCGTGAGAGCGTGCTCGCGCGGCTGATGGGCCATCAGGCGCAGATGCAATACGCCTACGAGGACCGCATCGCCGAACTGCGCGCGCAGGTCGACCGCATCACCAGCCGTCAGTTGCTCGATCAAGAGCAGTTCGAGCGCAAGCTCGACGCGCTGCTCAAGCGCCAGTCCGTGCTCGAGAACCGCACCTCGGCGCTGACCGCCGACGGCATCACCACCGGCTCCGTGCGCGGCCTGCGCGGCAGCGAGCCGATGAAGCAATCGAAGGCCAAGCCGATCAGCGACACCGTGCTGTTCATGGCGCCACCCGACCGCGAAGCGCGGCTTGCCTCGCGCGATGTTCAGACCGCGATGAACGACCCGCTGCAGACCGCCAAAGCCGGCGGCCTCGACGGCATTCTCGAGCGCGTGTCGCGCTCGCTCGACAAGGTCGAGCAGCGGCAGAACGCCGTGCTGGCGCAGGCGGAAGAGCACGCCGGCAGCAAAATGAACCGCATGAAGACCGTGCTCGACGACCTCGGCGTCAACATCCACAAGGTGTCACTGCGCGGCGTCGGCGGTCCCTTCGTGCCGCTGAAGCCGCCGCGCGCCGGCGCCAGCGATTTCGATCGCGAGCTCTATCACGTGGCGATCGCCCGCGCCGAAGCCGACCGCTATCAGCAGGCGCTCGGCACCGTTCCGGTGCGCAAGCCGCTGCCCGGCGAACTGGAAATGACCTCCCCGTTCGGCGTGCGCATGGATCCGTTCCTCGATCGCCCCGCGATGCATCCCGGCGTCGACCTGCGCGGCGAAATGGGCCAGCCGGTGCATGCCACAGCCAACGGCCGCGTCAGCATGGCCGGCCGCGACGGCGGCTACGGCAACATGGTCGAGATCAACCACGGCAACGGCCTGACCACCCGTTACGGCCACCTCTCCGAAATCGACGTGAAGGTCGGCCAGGACATCCGCGCCGGCCAGGTGATCGGCAAGGTCGGCTCGACCGGCCGCTCGACCGGCCCGCATTTGCATTACGAATGCCGCGTCAACGGCGAGGTCGTCGATCCGCAGAAGTTCCTGCGCGCCGGCGTCCGCCTCGGCGGCCTGATCTGAGGGGCGGCCCGGCGGTTGCCTTCGGCAGCCGGCTGCTCCAAAAGGCTTCCTGCACAAACGAGTTGAGGGGTGACGCGGCATGCGGGTCGGACCACGCCATCCGCGGCTGGGCGCGGCTGGGTTCAAACTCGCACTGGCGCTGTTCGAGCCGTTCTATCGCCGCCGCGCCATTCATCGCGCCGACAGCGTCGTCGCGCGCGCGACGATCGCGGCGATCCGCGCCAAGATCGAGCGCGGCGAGACCGCCTACCTCGCCGGTGTCTCCGCCGCCGGAATGCACAATTCCGGCGTAGCGCTCGTGTCGGTGACGCGCGAAGACGGCCCCACCCTCCTCCTCAACAACGAGGAAGAGCGCTTCTCCGGCACCAAACACACGACCGAATATCCGCGGCAGTCGATCACCGCGATGCTCGAGGCGCTCGCCGAGCGCGGCCTCACGCATGCCGACATCGACGGCTGGTTCGCCTCCTGGGACAGCGCCGCGTTCTGCGCCACGTTGGTCCGCAGCGTGCTCGAGGAATTGCCCGGCACCTGGCCGATGCTGAAGAACGAGCCGACGCCGGTGTTCAGCCTGCGCGATCTCGATCGCGGCATGCGCGCGGCGCGCCGCATCGGCGAGCAGCTTGGCCGTTCGCCGGTGCCGCTGATCGCGACGCCGCATCACGACAACCACGCCTGGTTCTCCTACGCCGCCTCGCCCTTCGCCAAAGACGGCGGCCGCGTACTCGTCGCCGTGCTCGACGGCGTCGGCGATACCGGCTCGATCTCGTTCTACCTGTGCGAAGGCGCGCGCATGCAGCGCCTCTTCTGCAACGACAGCGTGGCTGACTCGCTCGGCATCTTCTATTCGGTGATCTCCTCGACGCAGGGCGGCTGGACCTGGCTGTCGAGCGAAGGCCGCTACATGGGCGCGACCGCCTACGGCAACAACGACCGCGCCACCAACGCTTATTACAAGGCGCTGAAGCCGATCCTCGTGCTCGGCGACAACGGCGCGGTGCATGTCGACCGCGACCTCGCCAACTGGCAGTGCGACATCCTGCACCATCCCTATAAGCCCGGTCTCATCCGCATCCTCGGCGAGCCGATCGACTACAAGCAGATGTGGAATCCGGATGCGGTGCTGCGCGTCGAGGACATCCAGCACAAGGAGAACACGCAGGAGCGGCTCGACAAGGCGGCGGCAACGCAGATGGTCTACGAAGACGCGCTGATGCACGTGCTCGCGCATTTCATCAAGACCACGCAATGCGACCGCCTCGTCTTCTCCGGCGGACTCGGCCTCAATGCGCTCGCCAACATGCGGCTGCTCGAGCATTTCGACGCGGACTGGTTCCGCCGCGAGATGGGGCGGCCCGGGCAATTGCATCTGTGGCTGCCGCCGGTGCCGAACGACACCGGCGTCACAATCGGCGCCGCCTACATGGGGGCCTATCTCGCCGGCTACGGCATCGGCGCGCCGGCCGAGCATGCCTTCTATTGCGGCCTGCCGCCGAAGGACGCAGCGATCCGCGAGGCGTTCGCCGCCTGCCCGGACGTCGATTGCATCGAACTGAAGCCCTGCGACAGCGACGAAGCGCGCGCGGCCTACGCCGACTTCATGGCCTACATGACGGCGCAGGACGCGATCTTCGCGCTCTACCAGGGCGCCGCCGAGACCGGCCCGCGCGCGCTCGGCCATCGCTCGATCCTCGCCAATCCGTGCAACCCGAACACGCGCGCGAACCTGAACGCGCAGGTCAAGTATCGCGAGGCGATCCGGCCCTTGGCGCCGATGATGACGCTCGAAGCCGCGAAGCAGTTCTTCCAGTTGTCCGACGGCGCCAGCGACGCCGCCTGCAACGCCTACAACTACATGGTGCTCACGGCGCACGCCACGCCGGAAGCGCGTGCACGCATTCCGTCTGTGGTGCACGCCGACGGCACCGGCCGCATCGAGATCGTGCGCGAGAATACCGATCCGCTCACTTACGCTTATCTCAAGGCACTCGGCCGCCGCATCGGCGTCGAGGTCGCGGTCAACACGTCGTTCAACGTCGCCGGCCCGATCGCGCAGACGCCGCAGCAGGCGCTCGACACGCTGCGCCGCTCCAAGGGCCTCGACGCCGTGCTGATGTTTGCCGCCGAAGGCCCGGTCTACGCCGCGCTGCATGGCGGCTCAGACGGTTCGGGCGGTGCGCGCTTCCGGCAATGGCTCGCCGACTGGCAGCGCGAAACCGGGCAAACTCTGCAAATCTGACAAGAACACTGCACCGGGAGAAACCTCTGCAATGACCGCCCCGCCGTTCAAGGCCGATCACGTCGGCAGCCTGCTGCGCCCGAAGGCCCTGCTCGACGCGCGCGCCGCCCGGCAGGCCGGCACGCTCTCCGACGCCGCACTCAGGGAGATCGAGGACAAGGCCGTGCAGCACGCCGTCGCCCTGCAGAAGGACGTCGGCCTCCAGTGCTGCACCGACGGCGACTTCCGCCGCCGCCACTGGTTCATGGATTTCATCGAACGCATCGACGGCATCCGCTTCGGCGCGCCGATGGCGGTGCGCTTCAAGAGCACCGATGGCAGCGTCGAGTTCTCGCCGCCGCAGATGGAACTGCACGACAAGCTCAGGCGCACGCAGAGCCTCACCGGCAGCGACTTCGCTCAGGTAAAGCCGCTCGCCGACAAGGCCGGGCTGACGCCGAAGCAGACCATCCCTTCGCCGACTTTGCTGCACTACCGCTCGACGCGCTCGCGCAAGCACTCGACGATCTACCCGGATGTCGACGAGCTCTACGCCGACATCGCTCGCGTCTACCGCGAGGAGATCGCCGCGCTCTACGCCGCCGGCTGCCGCTATTTGCAGATCGACGAGACCAACCTGCCCGGCCATCTGTCCGATCCGAAGCTGCGCGAGCAGGCCAAGGGCGAAGGCGAGGACCCGGATGCGCTGGTTGCGCAGTACGCAAAACTGATCAACGAAACGATCCGCGACGTGCCGGCCGACATGACCGTCTGCATGCACATGTGCCGCGGCAATCACGCCGGCGGCTGGTTCGCCGAAGGCGGCTACGATCCGGTGGCGCGCACGACCTTCTCGACGGTCGACGTCGACGGCTTCTTTCTCGAATACGACACGCCGCGCGCCGGCTCCTTCGCGCCGCTGCAATATCTCGCCGGCGGCAAGATCGCCGTGCTCGGCCTCGTCACCACCAAGTCGCCGAAGCTCGAGAGCAAGGACGACCTGAAACGCCGGATCGAAGAGGCGTCGAAATACGTGCCGCTGGAGCGGCTCGCGCTCTCGCCGCAGTGCGGCTTCGCCTCGACGATCGAAGGCAATCCGCTCACCGAGGACGACGAGAAGCGCAAGCTGTCACTCATCGTCGAGACGGCGCGCGACGTCTGGGGCTAACGGGAACACCGCCGCCAGTTACCCGCAATCCCTGGTCCTGCCCTGCGGCGCCCCGCGTTGTCCGTGCGCGACTTTCCTGCCAGAAGGCGCGCCGGACAGGACTTCACGATGGACGCAAGGCCGCAGCACGACAGCGCCGACGACGCGCGTGAGACGCATGGCGAGGTCGGCTGGGAACGCAACCTCTGGGTCAGCGTCTTCGGCTCTTTCACCACCATCGTCGGCATGACGCTGCTCTTGCCATTCCTGCCGCTCTACGTCGAGGAACTCGGCGTCACGGGCCACGCCGACATCGTGCAATGGTCCGGCGTCGCTTTCAGCGCCACCTTCTTCACCGCCGCATTGTTCGCGCCGTTGTGGGGCCGGCTCGGCGATCTCTACGGCCGGAAGCTGATGCTCATCCGCGCCAGCCTCGGCATGACCATCGCGATCTCGCTCATCGGCACCGCGCAGAATGTGTGGCAGCTCGTCGGCTTGCGGCTGCTCACCGGCTTTCTCGGCGGCTATGCCTCGGGCGCCAACCTGCTCGTCGCCACGCAGACGCCGAAGGCGCGCACCGGCTGGGCGCTCGGCATGCTGTCCTCGGGCATGATGGCCGGCAATCTCGCCGGTCCACTGATCGGCGGCACGCTGCCGCCGCTCATAGGCATCCGCAATACCTTCTTCGCCGCCGGCGCGATGATCGCGGTGGCCTTCCTCGCCACCACCTTCCTCATCAAGGAAGAGAAACGTCCGCCGACGCACAAGGCCAAGAGCCGCGGCGGCTGGAGCGCCATCCCCGACAAGCGTCCGGTGATCGCGATGCTGGTGACCGGCTGCCTGCTGATGTTCGCCAACATGTCGATCGAGCCGATCATCACCGTCTACGTGGCGACCCTGGTCGACCAGGCGCACGTCACCTTCGTCTCGGGTCTGGCGATGTCGGCGGCGGCGCTCGGCAGCATCCTGTCGGCGTCACGCCTGGGCAAGATGGCCGACCGTGTCGGCCATTGGAACGTGCTGATCGGCTGCACCGTCGCCTCCGCCATCCTGCTCATCCCGCAGGCCTTCGTCACCGCCGGCTGGCAGCTCGTCGCCTTGCGCTTCCTCATGGGCCTGGCGCTCGGTGGGCTCCTGCCGTGCATCACCAGCGTGATCCGCCACAGTGTGCCGGTCGGCGTGGTCGGCGGCGTGCTGGGCTATGCGGTGTCGGCGCAGTTCGTCGGCCAGGTGGCGGGGCCGCTCGCCGGCGGCTTCGTCGGTGGCCAGCTCGGCATGCGCTCGGTATTCATCGGCACCTGCCTGCTGATGATCCTGGGCGCAGTTCTCAATATGGTCGTGCAGGCGCGGCTGCGCGCGGAAAAATCCGAGACCTGAGCGCCCGCCCTACTCCACGTCCTCGACGCTTTCCGGGCCGCCGCCGAACGCCTTCTGCGCCAGCGCCGCCTGCATGAACTCGTCGAGATCGCCGTCGAGCACGCCGCCGGTGTTCGAGGTCGAGACGCCGGTGCGCAGGTCCTTCACCATCTGATAGGGCTGCAGCACGTAGGAGCGGATCTGGTGGCCCCAGCCGATATCGGTCTTGGCCGCTTGCTCGGCCTCCGCCTTGGCTTCGCGCTTCTTCACCTCGATCTCGAACATCTTGGCGCGCAGCATGTCCCAGGCCATCGCGCGGTTGCGATGCTGCGAGCGGTCCTGCTGACACTTCACGACGATTCCGGTCGGCTCGTGGATCAGGCGCACCGCGGATTCGGTCTTGTTGACGTGCTGGCCGCCGGCGCCGCCGGAGCGCATGACCTCCATGCGCACATCCTTTTCTTCAATTTCGATCTTGATGCGGTCGTCGACCACCGGGAAGACGACGACGCTCGCGAAGGAGGTGTGCCGCCGCGCGTTCGAGTCGAAGGGCGAGATGCGCACCAGCCGGTGCACGCCGTTCTCGCTCTTGAGCCAGCCATAGGCGTTGCGGCCCTTGATCTGCACGGTGGCCGACTTGATGCCGGCGCCCTCGCCTTCGCTCTCTTCCAGCCAGTCGACCTTGTAGCCGTGCTGCTCGGCCCAGCGCACATACATACGCAGCAGCATGCTGGCCCAGTCATTACTCTCGGTGCCGCCGGCGCCGGCGTGCACTTCGAGATAACAGTCGTTGGCGTCGGCCTCGCCCGAGAGCAGGGCCTCGAGTTCGCGGCGCGATACTTCGGCTTTCAGCTTCTTGAGCTCGGCCTCGGCCTCGGTGACGGTGGCCTCGTCCTTCTCGGCTTCGCCGAGCTCGATCAAGGTGAGGTTGTCCTCGAGCGCCTGCTCCATGCGGCCGATGGCGGCGAGCTGGTCCTCCAGCGCGTCGCGCTCGCGCATCGTGCGCTGGGCGCGCTGCGAATCGTTCCAGAAATTGGGGTCTTCGGACTCTTTGTTCAGTTCGGCCAGACGCCGTTGCGCGGTATCGACGTCAAAGATGCCTCCTCAGCAGCCGCACCGACTGCTTGATTTCTTCGACCAGATTGACTGTTTCCGCGCGCATGATGGTCCTTTCGACGCCGTGGATGTAACGGCATCTCGCGGGTTTCGCAACCCGGGGCGCCGATTGACCCGGTCGCCGATGAAGCTAGAACGTACCGGCAGTTCAAGCCTGTTCGGCGGCCCAGACGGATAATCCCCATTGCAGTCCAAATCGCTGCTCAGGCAGATTCTACTCGCCGGCGTCCTGGCCGTGCTTCTCGTTCTGGCGCTGCAGCCTTTGTTCGTCGCCACCCTGGTCGTCACACGCAGTCATGCCGACCTTGCCGCGATCCGCGCGCATATCACCGAGGCTTATGCCGACGGCACCCTCGCGGCCGACGAACACCCGACGCGGTTCATGCAGGGCGGCGGCCACCAGTTCACCGAATGCACGGGTTTGCTGCTGTCCATCGACAATCAGCCCGACCCGCTGACCGCGGCGCTGTACCCGCAGTTGCACTCCAAGTACCGCGGCCCCTGCGTCGAGTTGCAGGGCATCGCCGCCGGCCACGAGACGGCCGACCGAACCAGCTATGCGCGCTACTGGCACGGCTACCGGGCGTACCTCTGGCCGATGCTGAGCCTATTCAGCCTGGACACCGTCCGCGCGATCAACGCCGTTCTTCTGTACGCGGCGACGCTCGTCTTCTTTCTCAGCCTGCGCCGCGCGATCGGCGCGACCCCGGCCGCAGCCTTCTTCATCGTTCTCCTGAGCCTGACCGACATCTGGCGCATGTGGAACATCACGACCCATGCCCTGAGCATGATGCTCATCCTGGCGGGCGCCGCGGTGTTCGCACGGCTCTATCCGCGCACGAGAAACGTCGTCCTCGCCATCGCCATGGCTGCGTTCTTCGGCGCGGTGTTCAATTTCGTCGATTTTCTCGTCAATCCGCCGCTGATGCCGATGCTGTTCGGCTTCATCGTCCTGGCCACCGAACTGCAGCGCCCGGTGCCGATCACCAGAGCCTGCGTCGGACCCGCAATGGTGAAGGCAGGCTTCGTGGTGCTCGCCTGGTTCGGCGCCTACGGCCTCACCTGGGCGAGCGAATGGGCGCTGGCGATCTGGATGTCCCCGAACGGACACCAGGCGGGACTGTCGATCCTCAAGGAGATCACGCTGCGCCTCTACGGGGTCGAGCCCGATTCCGTCGTGCCGATGTATCCGCTGGTGCCGACGCTGACGATGATCGTCCAGTCGTTCATTTCGGTCGGCAGCGTCACCGTCGCCGTCCTCGCATCTGCAATGATCGTGCACCTGCGTACGAACTGGTCGACGTTCGAATGGCGCCGCTTTCTCCTGTTGATCTCGCCGACGCTCGTCGCCACCGCGTGGTTCGAGATTCTCAACAACCACACGCAGACGCATTCGCATTTCACGTACCGCAGCGAATCCGCGGCAATCGCCATCATCTTCGCAGCGGCGGTGATGGCGACGAACGCGCCGGCGACCATCGGCTCGCTCCTGCGCAATCTGTGGCGGCGCGTCCGGCGAGGCGACGTCGAACCGGCGGTGTGAGCGACGGCGGAAGGCTCAGTAAAGCCCGCCGGTGCCGGTGCGGATGGCGCGGTCGGCGTCGGGCGACACGCCCCAGGAGCGGCCTCCCTGCGGACCCGGGATCACGCCCGGCCCGCCGCCTTGCACCGGCGCACCGTTGTCGCCGACGACGGCATAACCGTCGGGCGGCGCGGTGCCCGGCTTGAACGCCTCGAGGATGACCTTGGCGTCGCCCGGCTGCGCGCGCGCGCCGGTTTTCAGGTTGACGCGCACCAGCTTGAGGCCGGGCGGCACGCGGAACGGCACCGCCGGCTTGCCGGCGAGCGCCACCTTCATGAAGTCGCGCACGATCGGCGCTGCCACCGCACCGCCGGTCTCGCCGCGGCCGAGCGAACGCGGCTTGTCGTAGCCGACATAGACGCCGACCACGACATCCGGAGTAAAGCCGATGAACCAGGCGTCCTTGAAGTCGCTGGTGGTGCCGGTCTTGCCGGCGACCGGTTTGCCCACTTCTTTCTGAAAGCCGGCGCCGGCGGCGGTGCCGCGCAGCACGACGCCCTCCATCATCGAGGTGATCTGGTAGGCGGTCATCGGATCGATGACCTGCTCGCGCCGGTCGATCAGCGACGGCTCCGGCTGGTCCTGCCACTTCTTCGCATCGCAGCCGATGCACTCGCGCTTGTCGTGCCTGTAGACCGTCTGGCCGTAGCGGTCCTGGATACGGTCGATCAAGGTCGGCGTGATCTTGCGGCCGCCATTGTCGATCATCGCGTAGGCGGTGACCATGCGCATCAGGGTCGTCTCGCCGGCGCCGAGCGCGAAGGAGAGATAAGGCGGCAGGTTGTCGTAGACGCCGAAGCGCTTGGCATAGTCGGCGATCATCGGCATGCCGACGTCCTGCGCCAGCCGCACCGTCATCACGTTGCGCGAATGCTCGATGCCGAAGCGCAGCGTCGAGGGGCCGAAGAAGTCGTGCTCGTAGTTCTCCGGCTTCCAGACGCCGAGGCCCGGGCCCTGATCGATCTCGATCGGCGCGTCGAGCACCAGCGACGACGGCGTATAGCCGTTGTCCAGCGCCGCGGAATAGACGATCGGCTTGAACGAGGAGCCGGGCTGGCGCAGCGCCTGCGTGGCGCGATTGAACTGGCTCTGGTCGTAGGAGAAGCCGCCGACCATGGCGAGCACGCGGCCGGTCTGCGGATCCTCGACCACCATCGCGCCGGACACTTCCGGGACCTGTTCGAGCTTGTACTGGCCTTCGCCCTTCTCGGCCGGCGCTACGTAGACGACGTCGCCGCGCTCCAGCACCTGCCCGACTTTCGTCGGCACGCGGCCCTTGATCCTGGCCCACTTCAAGCCCTCGAGCGGCAGAATGCCGACGGTGCGATCCTTGCTGATGAAGCCGCCCGGCTCGCGCCCGGGCTGCAGCCCGATGCGCGCCGAATGATCGGCGACGTCCAGCACCACCGCCAGCCGCCAGGGTTCGACATCGTCGAGCGACTTCACGCCCACGAGCTTGACGCCCCAGTCGCCGCTCACATCGATCTTGGTGACGGCGCCGCGCCAGCCGTGCTTCTGGTCAAAATGTTCGAGACCGGCCTGCAGCGCGCGGCGCGCGATCTCCTGATATTTCGGATCGAGCGTGGTGCGCACCGACAGGCCGCCTTCGTACAGCTTCTTCTCGCCGTACTTGTCGAACAGCTCGCGGCGCACCTCCTCGGAGAAATACTCCGCATCGGTGACGTGGGCGGTGGTCGCCGCCTTGGTGGTGACGCCGAGCGGCGTCTGCTTGGCCTTCTCCGCGTCCGGCTGCTTGATGAAGCCGGCCTCCGCCATGCGGTCGATCACCCAGTTGCGCCGATCGAGGGCGCGCTCGCGCTGGCGGAACGGATTGTAGTTGTTTGGCGCCTTCGGCAGCGTCGCGAGGTAGGCGGCTTCCGGAATGGTCAGCTCGTTCACCGATTTGTCGAAATAGGTGAGCGAGGCGGCGGCGATGCCGTAGGCGCCGAGCCCGAGATAGATTTCGTTGAGATAGAGTTCGAGGATCTTGTCCTTCGAATAGGTGCGCTCGATCTTGAGCGCCAGCAGCGCTTCCTTGATCTTGCGCGTCAGCGACACCTGATTGGTGAGCAGGAAGTTCTTGGCGACCTGTTGCGTGATGGTCGAGGCGCCCTGCGGGCGGCGGCCCGAGCCGTAGTTCTCGATGAAGGACAGCGACGCGCGGGCGATGCCACCGAAGTCGAGGCCGCCGTGATGGTAGAAGTTGCGGTCCTCGGCGGCGAGGAAGGCGTGGATGACGAGCTTCGGCACCGCCTGGATCGGGATGTAGAGGCGCCGCTCGCGGGCATATTCGGCGAGCAGCGAACCGTCGGCCGCGTGCACGCGCGTCATCACCGGCGGCTCGTAGTTCTTCAGCTGCGTGTAGTCCGGCAGGTCCTTGGAGAAATGCCAGAGCAAGCCGGCGACCGCGCCCACGCCGACCACGAACACGATCGTGCCGGCGGCGAACAGGAAGCCGAAAAAGCGCAGCAAAAGCCTCATGAACGAATGGTCCCGTATTCCGGAATGGCCGGATATGCGAGGCGGCCCCGCGCGGCGAGCGCCGGTCCGCCGCAAAGGTCGGTCCCCGCCTCGCCGCCCCTTCCCGAAGCTGCGGCAGCGGTCAGTGATTGCCCGGTTTTATGTTGAAACTGAGGCCGTTGGCTGGGTGTCACCGGCTGCCTCCCGCGGCCGAAGCCGCTGCCGTGCCGGCAAGGCGCGGCGCGAAGAAATGGTCCACCGCCTGCGCCAGTTCGTCCGCAGTGTTCGCCCGCCATTGCGGCGATTCCAGATGCGTCAGATCGGAGCGGTTCGACATGTAGCCGAGTTCGAGCAGCACCGACGGCACGTCCGGCGCCTTGAGCACGACGAAGCCGGCCGACTTCATCGGCCGCTTGTGCATCGGGGTATGGCCCTTGAATTGGTCCACGACCGTGTGCGCGAACTTCAGCGAAAAGGTCTTGGTCTCGCGCTGCGCCAGGTCGACCAGGATGTTGGCGACGTCGTCGGGCTCGGAGGCGAGATCGACGCCGGCGATCACGTCGGACTTGTTCTCGTCGTCCGCCATGCGTGCCGCCTCGGCGTCGGAAGCGTGTTCGGACAGGGTGTAGATGGTCGCACCGTCCGCCTGGCCTTCCTTCTTGGGCAGCGAGTCGGCATGGACCGAGATGAACAGCGAGGCGTTGTGCGCGCGGGCAAAGCGCACCCGGTCGTTGAGCGGGATGTAGCTGTCGTCGCCGCGCGTCATCAACACGCGGTATTTGCCGCTCTGCGCCAGTCTGTCGCGCAACGTGCCGGCGAAGGCGAGCACGATGTCCTTTTCGTATGTGCCGTCGAGGCCATGCGTGCCGGTATCGATGCCGCCGTGGCCGGGATCGATGACGATGACCGGGCGCGGATCGCTGTCAGGCTGCACCGCAACCGCCTGTTTCGGCGCGTGGGCGGGCCGATTCTGCAGCGCCATGTTGCGCATGAAGCTGTCGCGGTCGGTGGCGGCGAGGTCGATGACGAGGCGCGCCGGCTGGCCGTCGGCCGCGGCCATGACGAAGGCGCGTTCGACGCGCACCGGTCCCTTGGTGTCGAGCACGATGCGCGAGCCGCCTGCCATGATCAGACCGTAGCGGAATTCCTTGATCAGCCCCCGCCCCTGCGCGCCGGCCTTGGCGGGGAGGTCGAAGGTGACCTGCGGCAGGTCGAGCACGATGCGATAGGGATCGGCCAGGGTGAAAGCGGCGATATCGACCTTGTGGTCGAGGTCCATGACGAAGCGGGTCTGCTTGTCGTCGCCGCCGACACGCACGGCGGTGGCGGTCGCCGATGCCGGCGTCATGGCGGCCGCACGGGCGTCCGGCACGGCGAACAGCCCGCCGACCGGCCCCGAAGCGAGGATGGCAGCCAAAATAAGCGCGCGGAGTGTCACGAATCCGACCCTTTGCGCAGTCTTCTAACGTATTTGAGACCTGCACAGTTAACGGAACCTGACCGCCGCGGTTGCTTTCCCCGCCGCTGTGCTCTCACGGTCATGGCGGCCGGCGTCGGGGAATGAACCCGTGCTTGCCATCCCCCGATTCAGGCCGTATGTAGGGATTGCTGACGGTTAAAAGTTCCGGTTGTGCCGCGTTTCGGGCCTCCGGCGCGCCAAATGTCCGTATCGCCCCCCTTGAGGAGCTAGGGCGAACGGCGGGCGGCAAAGCCAGACCCCTTGTGAAAGGACAACCCGGACCAGCGCCAACGGCCTCACGGCCTGCCCGCAACCGGACCGTTCAGCGCCGAGAAATCTGGGCTGCGCCCTTCGCGGGCGTGACCCTAGCGATACGGGTCGCATTTTTATGCTGCTGATGCAGCACAGGTCATTCGGGTCCCACCGCTCTCGCGAGTTGCTCGTGACGGCGCGTCTTGCGTCGGGACCGTCGGGATGGCCACCGCACCATGCGGCCTGCCCCTTCCACACCAATCAGGCCCTCTGCCTTGCGCCTTCTCCTGCGCCGGACCGGTCGCGCGAGTGCCCTGGACAGAATGGCCCAGTGAGATCTTGCTATGGCCGACAAAATGCTTATCGACGCAACCCATCCGGAAGAGACCCGGGTAGTCGTCGTGCGCGGCAATCGCGTCGAGGAATTCGACTTCGAGAGCGCCAACCGCAAACAGCTTCGCGGTAACATCTACCTCGCCAAGGTTACCCGCGTCGAACCGTCGCTGCAGGCGGCGTTCGTCGATTACGGCGGCAACCGGCACGGCTTCCTCGCCTTTTCGGAAATCCACCCCGATTACTATCAAATCCCGGTCGCCGACCGGCAGGCTCTGCTCGAGCAGGAAGCGCGCGACCAGCGCGAAGCCGACGAGGAGCACGAGCAGCGCCGTGCCGGTGGCCGCCGCCGCCGCCATCGCCAGCGTGGCTCCGACCGCAACCGCCGCGACCGCGGCGAAGTTGTGCAGAGCCAGCCTTACGCCGAGGGCGAGCCGCCGCACGACGAGAACGCCACGTCCGTGGCTGAAGCAACGTCCGCCGAACACACCGCCGCGCCGGTGAACGAAGCGGCGAGCGCTCCTGAGGCATCCGCTTTCGTCAGCGAAGAGCCGGCCGTCGAGGCTGCCGCCGAGATCCCGGCGCAGCACACACCCGCCAGCGAGTTCGAAGTCGCCCATGCCGGCGAAGCGATCCCGGTGGAGGACATGCCCACCGCCGAGGCGGAAGCGGCTCCCGTTCAAGCCGGCGAGAGTGCGCCGCACGACGAGGAGGAGGACCACGGGGACGACAACGGCGAGCATCACGACGACCACGATGAGCACGACGACAACGACGAGCACGAGGAAGAGGTCGTCGAGTCGGTCGGCGGCGCCGACGCGCTCGAAGAGGTGCAGGAGCGCGCGCCGCGCTTCCGCCGCCAGTACAAGATTCAAGAGGTGATCAAGCGCCGGCAGGTGATGCTGGTGCAGGTCGTCAAGGAAGAGCGCGGCACCAAGGGCGCGGCGCTGACCACCTATCTCTCGCTCGCCGGCCGCTATTCGGTGCTGATGCCGAACACCGCGCGCGGCGGCGGTATTTCGCGCAAGATCACGTCGTCCGAGGACCGCACGCGCCTGAAGGAAATCTCGCAGGAACTCGAAGTGCCGGAAGGCATGGGCGTGATCCTGCGCACCGCCGGCGCCAGCCGTACCAAGACCGAGGTCAAGCGCGACTTCGAATATCTGCTGCGGCTTTGGGAGACGGTGCGCGACCTGACGTTGAAGTCGACCGCGCCGAAACTCGTCTACGAGGAAGGCTCGCTCGCCAAGCGCTCGATCCGCGACCTCTACAGCAAGGACATCGACGAAATCATCGTCGCCGGCGAGGAAGGCTACAAGGAAGCGCGCGACTTCATGCGCATGCTCATGCCGAGCCATACGCGCAACGTGAAGCTCTACAAGGACACGCAGCCGCTGTTCACGCGCTACGGCGTGGAGAGCCAGCTCGACGCGATGTTCTCCCCCGTCGTGCAGCTGCGCTCCGGCGGCTACATCGTCATCAACCAGGCGGAAGCCTTGGTGGCGATCGACGTCAACTCGGGCCGCGCCACGCGCGAGCACCACATCGAGGACACCGCGCTCAAGACCAACTGCGAGGCGGCCGAGGAAGTCGCGCGGCAGCTTCGCCTGCGCGACCTCGCCGGCCTCATCGTCATCGACTTCATCGACATGGATGAGGGCCGCAACAACCGTACGGTCGAGCGCAAGGTGAAGGACGCGCTCAAGCACGACCGCGCCCGCATCCAGGTCGGCCGCATCTCGCATTTCGGTCTGCTCGAGATGTCGCGTCAGCGCATCCGCTCGTCGGTGCTGGAATCCTCGACCGAGAACTGCCCGGTCTGCGGCGGCACCGGCCACGTGCGCTCGGTCTCGTCGGTATCGCTGCAATGCCTGCGCGCCATCGAGGAAACGCTGATCAAGGGCGCCACGCATAACCAGATCGTGCGCACCCGCTCCGAGGTTGCGCTCTACATGCTCAACCACAAGCGCGCCCATCTGCGCGCTCTGGAGGAGCGCTTCCGCATCACCATCACGATCACGGCCGACCCCACCGTCACCGGTCAGCAGTCCTACGTCATCGACCGCGGCGAGCAGGTGCACTCGCCCGACGCCGCGCGCGCCATCGCCGCACAGGCGCAGGTTCAGCCGACTTTGACCGTCGAGGACGACGAGGAAGATCTCGGCCTGCCGGAAGAGACAGCCGAGGAGACCGAGGGCGAAGCCGAAGAGATCGGCGCTGCCGAAACCGACGGCGAAGGCGAAGCGCAAAGCGAGCGCGAAGGCGAACGCGAAGCCGGCGAGCAACGCCGTCGCCGCCGTCGTCGCGGCCGTGGGCGCGGACGTGGCGAAGGCCGCGAGGCGCGCGAGGGCGCGCCGGCGCAGGTCACGCCCGAGACCGACGCCGAGCACGAGGTTGCACACGAGGATCACGACGCCGGCTCGCCGGAAGAAGATGCGGCCGGGGAAGGCCAGCCGCGTGAAGGCGCGATGGCCGATAACGGAATTGGTGAGGATGGCCGCCGTCGCCGCCGTCGCGGCCGTCGTGGCGGCCGCCGCAACCGTCACCGCAATGGCGAAGGCTCCCAGGGCAACGGCAACGGTCACGAAGCCGGCGAGGAGCACGAGGCGCCCTTCGAAGCGGGCGTCCACGAGACCTCGGAAGGCGCGCCGCATCCGGTGCTGAGCGACGAGGACGCCATGGTGATGGCGCCGAGCTTCCCGCAGCCGACGCCGGTACATGCCGAGCCTGCTCCCGCCGCCGCACCGCGTGCGCAGGCCGCCGAGCCGGTGCCTGAGCCGACGCCGCGCCGCCGCTCGACCATCCGCGAACCCGCGCCGGTCGCGCCGCGAGAAGCCGCCACGCCCTCCCCGGCGCCGCAGCCTGCGCCTTCGCCGGTGGCGGAGCCTGTCGTCTCCAGCACGTCAGGCGAGCCGGCCTCGCCCAAGCGCGGCTGGTGGGGCCGCAAGCTTCTCGGCGACAAATAAAGAGTGGCGGGGCGGGCGATGAAATCCGCCTGGGTCGAGCGCGACGCCAAAGCAGCGGTCGAGCGCTACGGTCAGGCGGGAGTGCCCGCCGACCTGGCGCTGCGCGTCTACACGACGCAACTGCTCGGCCGCGATCCGAAGCTGGTGCTGCACGGCGGTGGCAACACCTCCGTGAAGCTCACGATGAAAGATCTCGTCGGCGAGGAAGCCGACGTGCTTTGCGTCAAGGGCTCGGGCTGGGACATGGGCACGATCGAGCCCGCCGGCCTGGCGGCGGTGCGGCTCAAGCCGCTATTGAAGCTGCGCGCGCGCGCGGCGGTGCCGGACGACGAGATGGTGCGCGTGCAGCGCGCCAATCTCATCGACCCGTCATCGCCCAATCCCTCGGTCGAGACGCTGCTGCACGCCTTCGTGCCGCACAAGTTCGTCGACCACACCCACGCCTCGGCCGTGCTGTCGCTGATCGATCAGCCGGACGGCGAGGAACGCGCGCGTGACGTCTACGGCGCGCGTATGGGCACCGTGCCCTACGTCCTGCCCGGCTTCGGGCTGGCCAAATTGTCGGCCGATGTGTTCGACAAGGATCCGAAGGTCGAAGGCCTGATCCTCGCCAGACATGGCATCTTCACCTTCGGCGCCGATGCGCGTGAAGCCTACGAGCGCATGATCGAGATGGTCACGCGCGCGGAAACGCATCTCGCGAAGAACCGCAAGGCGGTCTTCGTCTCGGGCGCGATCCCGCAGCAGGCGCTGTCAGTGACCGACATCGCGCCGGTGCTGCGCGGCGCCTGCGCCATCAAGGACGAGAAGAGCGAAGGCGCTTTCACGCGCTTCATCGTCGAATTCCGCGCGAGCGACACCATCCTCAATTTCGTCAATGGCCGCGACGTCGCCGACTATGCGCGGCGCGGCGTCATCACCCCCGACCATACCATCCGCACCAAGAACCGGCCGGTCGTGCTGCCTCAGGCCGATGCCAGCGACAGCGGCTGGCGCGACAAGGTACGCGCCGCGGTCGCGAGTTTCATCGACGACTACAAAACCTACTTTGCGCGGCAGAACGCGCGCGTCGGCGGCGGCCGCACCATGCTCGATCCGGCGCCGCGCGTCGCGCTCGTTCCCGGCGTCGGCCTCGTCGGCCTCGGCCGCACACAGAAGGATGCCAGGATCGCCGCCGATCTCGCCGAGGCGGCGGTCGAGACCATCACCGACGCCGAAGCGACCGGACGTTTCACGCCGATCGGCGAAGACGACATGTTCGATTGCGAATACTGGCCGCTGGAGCAGGCCAAACTCGGCGCGGCGAAGCCGCTGCCGCTCGCCGGCCAGATCGCCGTCATCACCGGCGCCGCCGGCGCCATCGGCGCGGCAACCGCGAAACTGTTCGCCGCGCAAGGCGCCGCAGTGGCGCTGTTCGACATCGGTGCCGCCGCCGTCGCC
The DNA here is from genome assembly GCF_035943735.1 of Pseudolabrys sp. GTDB lineage: Bacteria > Pseudomonadota > Alphaproteobacteria > Rhizobiales > Xanthobacteraceae > Pseudolabrys. Next base: position 197,063 of record NZ_DASZBV010000006.1, on the reverse strand, counting down.
GAGATGGCCAAAAGCATTCCCGGCGCCCTCCCCCTCGCGTGCGACGTCACCGATGCACAGTCCGTCGCCGACGCCTATCGCAAGGTGGTCACCGCCTTCGGCGGTGTCGACATCCTCGTCTCCAATGCCGGCGCGGCCTGGCAGGGCAGGATCGGCGAGGTCGACGACGCCTTGCTGCGCAAGAGCTTCGAATTGAACTTCTTCGCGCACCAGACGATGGCGCGCGAGGCCGTGCGCATCATGCGCCTGCAGGGCACCGGCGGCTGCCTCTTGTTCAACGTCTCCAAGCAGGCGGTGAACCCCGGCCCCGCCTTCGGGCCCTATGGCCTGCCCAAGGCGGCCACCCTCTTCCTCGTGCGCCAGTACGCGCTCGACTACGGCGCCGAGGGCATCCGCGCCAACGCCGTCAATGCCGACCGCATCCGCTCCGGCCTGCTGACCGACGATTTCATCAAGGAGCGCTCGCAGGCGCGCGGCGTGTCGGAGAAAGACTACATGAGCGGCAACCTGCTCGGCCGCGAGGTCACCCCCGACGACGTGGCGCAGGCCTTCCTGGCGCAGGCGCTGGCGCTCAAGACCACCGCCGACGTCACTACCGTCGACGGCGGCAATATCGCTGCCGCACTGCGGTAGCGCGCGCCCGCCTCAAGTCGCCCACGCCTGTGGCCGCCCGGACACGCCGTCGCCGCCGATCCATGCTATCGTTCGACTCGAAAAGACGCCCCTACGGAGGAGCCGCCCATGCGCATGCTCGTGATCGCCGCCTTGTTGCCCGCCGCCCTGCTGGCCACTACGCCGGCGCTCGCCGCCACCAAGGCGGAGAAGATGCAAACCTGCAAATTCGGCGCCGACAGCGAACACCTCGAAGGCGCCAAAGCCACGGCCTTCATCAAGAAGTGCATGGGCAGCGGCAATTACGAGCCGGCCGCCCGGCGTGATGCGATGAAGAAGACGGTCAAGAAGAAGAAGCCGATGGCGAAGCCGGCCGCCGCGGCGCCAATGGCCGCACCCGCGCAAGCGCCCGCGCCGAAGCAGTAACGGCCGCGCTCGGCCGACGAACGAATAGCGGACACTCCCGGGCTATTCAGGAGTTCGGCACCCGGGAGCATCCGCATCTCGCGTGGCCCGCGACGCACCGCGCTCCTCAACGACGGCCACCGCAGCACGCAGGGTCAAGCCAAGCGCCGCTTAAAATGCGCGGCTTTGATCCAGATCAACCGCCGGTTCACGTCGGGCCCGCGCCCGCTTGACGTACCGCAATCATGCGCGTGCGCGGCTCCTGGGCGCGCCCGATCGTTTCGGCGTCCGCCGAATTATCGCGGCCGGCCTGCGTGCTACCTCCACGGCGTCAACCAAGGAGGATCCGCCATGGCCGTCACCTGCTGTATCCGCTACGTGCTCGATCCCTACAAGCGCGAAGCGTTCGAAGAGTACGCGCGGCGCTGGGCACGCATCATCCCGAAAAACGGCGGCGATCTCATCGGCTATTTCATGCCGCACGAGGGCACCAACAACATCGCGATCGCGCTCGTCTCCTTCGACAGCCTGGCCGACTACGAAACCTACCGCGCGCGGATCAAGGCCGACGCGGACGGCAAGGCCGCTTTCGGCTTCGCCGAGCGTGAGCGGTTCATCCTGAGCGAGGAGCGAACATTCATGCGCCCCGTTGCGTGACCGGCGCACACCGGCGCGCCGTCAGGTTGCGGGCGCCGCACTTCTGATGCGCGCATCGCGCGGGATCGTCGGCGGCGCCGCGTTGAGCTTCTCGATGGCGAAGCCGGCGGCGGCCTTGTAGCCGGCCATGAAGGCCGCGCGCTCCTCGGGCGCAATGACATCGTCGATATCGTCGAACGTGCCGCCGCAGCGCTCGTCGACCATATTGAGCAGTCCGAACGGACCGGCGCCGCGATTGCGCAGGATGAGCTGCGAGATCGGCCCGCACAACTTCGCGTCGAAGGCCGCGAGCGCCGCTTCCGTGACGCCATGCGCGACCATCGCCGCGCCGAGTTCGCGCGCATCGACGATGGCCTGGCTGCCGCCATTGGAGCCGGTCGGGTACATCGCGTGCGCGGCATCGCCCATGAGCGCGACGGGCCCGTCGTGCCAGGTCGGCACCGGATCGCGGTCGATCATCGGGTTTTCGAAGGCGCTGTCGGCGCCGCGGATCATCGCCGGCACGTCGAGCCAGTCCCAGATCCAGTCGTCGAAGTGATGGACGAAGTCGGAGGTCGGCACCTGCCGGAACCAGCCGCTCTGCTTCCACCCTTCCGAATTATCCGTCGTCACCTCGGCGATCCAGTTGATCATCGAAAGGCCGCTCCGCGGATCGGGCTGCGAGATCGGATAAAACACGACGCGCTGGCGATGCGTGCCGAGGCCGACGAACGACGCGCCGGAGCGGATCGGCTTCCCCCAGGTGGTGCCGCGCCACATGATGGCGCCGCCCCAATGGATCGGCGGTTGCTTGGGATGCATCTGCGCGCGCACGGCGGAGTGAATGCCGTCGGCGCCGATCAGCAGCGCGCCGCTCGTCTCTGTGCGCGTGCCGTCGGCATGCTCGACGAAGGCGGTGACGCCGCCGCCGGCATTTTTCCGGTAACCCGTGACGCGGCTGCCAAGACGTAGCGCGCCCCGCCCCATCCGCTCGACCAGTCTGTCATGCAGCAGCATGTGGAAGCGGCCGCGATGCACGGCGTATTGCGGCCAGTTGTAGCCGGCGGAGACCCCACGCGGCTCGGAATAGATGTCGTTGCCGTTCAGCCCGACCAGCGCCCACTCTTTCGCCGGCAGGCCGACGCGGTCGAGATCGGCGGGCGTGAAGCCGAGATCGTAAAGCTCGCGCACGGCGTTGGGCTGCAGGTTGATGCCGACGCCGAGCGGCCGCATCTCGCGCACCGCCTCGTAGACGATCGAGGGCACGCCGATCTGATTGAGCGTCAGCGCCGTTGCCAGCCCGCCGATGCCGCCGCCGGCGATGATCACCGCATTGTCAGTCACGCACTCCCCCCGGTCGCCACGCACGCTATCGATCAAGCCATGTCCCGATCCGCTCGACCGCCTCGCGCATTTCCACGGCCGAACCGGCATAGCAGAAGCGGATGAAGTGGCGGCCGTCAATCGGATCGAAATCGATTCCCGGCGTTGCCGCCACGCCGGCCTCGTTGAGCATGCGTTTTGCAAAATCGAGGCTGTCGTCGGAGAAGCGCGCGATATTGGCGTAGAGATAGAAGGCGCCGTCGACCGGCAGGAATTGGTCGAGCCCGGTGCGCGGCAGGCCTTCGGTCAGGATGCGGCGGTTCTCCTCGTAGCCGTGCTTGACCGCCTCCATCTCCTCGCGGCCGTCGAAGGCGGCCTCTGCCGCGATCTGCGCCAAAGTCGGCACGGAGATGGCCAGATTGCCATGCAGCCGGTCGACCGTGCGCACCAAAGGCTCCGGCAGCACCATCCAGCCGACACGCCAGCCGGTCATGCAGAAATATTTGGAGAAGGAATTGATCACCACAGCGCGCGACGACAGCTTCGCCGCCGTCTCGGCGCGGAAGGCGTAGTCGAGCCCATGATAGATCTCGTCGGAGATGACGCGGATGCCGGCGTCCTCGGCGACCGCGATCAGTTCGCCGAGAGCGCGCGCATCCATCATCGTGCCGGTCGGGTTGGCGGGGCTGGCGACAATGACGCCTTTAACCGGCGTCTTACGATGGGCAGCGATCAGCGCCTCGGGCGACAGCGCCCAGCGCGTCTCGGCCGACGTCTCGATCAGCACCGGCTCGCAGCCGAGCGCGGTCAGGATGTGCCGGTACGGCGGATAGCCGGGATTGGCCAGCGCCACCCGGTCACCGGCCTCGAACAGCGACAGGAAAGAGAGGATGAAGCCGCCCGAGGAGCCGGTGGTCACCGCCACCCGCGCCGGATCGAGATCGACGCCGTAGGCGTCGCGGTAGTGCCGGGCGATCCGGGCCCGGAGTGACGGCATTCCCAGCGATTCGGTGTAGCCGATGCGGCCACCCTCGAGCGCGGCCTGCGCCGCCCGCCGTGCGCAAAGCGGCGCCGGCGCCGCCGGCTGCCCGACCTCCATGTGCACGACGCGCTCGCCCCGCGCCTCCCGCGCCGCGGCCGCCGCCATCACGTCCATGACGATGAACGGCGGCACATCGCTGCGCCGGGACGGAGAAAGCAGGTCTTTGGCCGCATTCAGCATGGAATTTACGCCATATCGCCGTCGGTTCCGCCCCGCTCCCGCCGCATTCGGCGGGTTGCTTGGCCCGATCAAGCGCATGTCATGACTCACACGTGATCGCAACCCGCGTTGACCGTCCAAGGGCGCGTCACTAGGGTCTCGCCGATCCGCGGCGGATATAATCGTGGAATGAGCGACACCGGCTTTTTTGTCAGGACCCGGCGGGCGGCGTCGGCCATGCTCGCCGCCGCCGGCGCAATCGCCTTCGGCGCCCTCGCCGGCGGACCGTCTCCGCTGCCCGAGGCGGCGCAGGCGCAGAACGCGCCGAACCTGCCGATCATCCGCGACACCGAGATCGAGAACCTGCTGCGCGATTACGCGACGCCGGTCCTGCGCGCCGCCGGCCTGTCGCAGCAGAAGATCCGCGTCGTCATCCTCAACGACCGCAGCTTCAACGCCTTCGTCATGGACGGGCGCCATATCTTCATCAATGCCGGCGCGCTGTTCGAGTCGAAGACGCCGAACGAGGTGATCGGCGTGCTGGCGCACGAGACCGGGCATCTCGCCGGCGGCCACATGATGCGCCTGCGCGAGCAGCTCGCGCACGCGCAGACCGCCTCGATCGTGGCGATGCTGGCCGGCATCGGCGCGGCCGTCGCCGGCGCGCGCGCGGGAGCCGGCGATGTCGGCACCGCCGCGATCCTGGCGCCGCAGTCGGTGATCCAGCGCACGCTGCTCGCCTACGTGCGCACGCAGGAAGACCAGGCCGACCATGCCGGCGTGAAATTCCTCAACGAAACGCATCAGTCGCCGAAAGGCATGCTCGACCTGTTCAAGCGCCTCAGCAACGAGAGTCTGTACAATTCGCGCTACGTCGATCCCTACCTGCAGACGCATCCGATGCCGGCCGATCGCGTCGCGGCGCTGGCGCAGATCGCGCACGCCAGCCCCTATTTCGACAAGAAGGATTCGCCGGAGCTGCAGCTGCGCCACGACATGATGCGGGCGAAGTTGTCCGGCTTCCTGGAAACGCCGGGCACGGTGATGCGCCGCTTCCCGTCGAGCGATCACAGTCTGCCGGCGCGCTATGCGCGCGCGATCTCGGCCTACCGGCATTCCGACCTGCGCAACGCGCTCTCCCAGATCGACGGCCTCATCCAGACCGAGCCGAACAATCCCTACTTCTACGAGCTCAAGGGGCAGGCACTGCTCGAAGGCGGCAAACCCAAGGAGGCGGTGGCGCCGCTGCGCCGCGCCGTCGCGTTGTCGCACAATGCGCCGCTGATCGACGGCCTGCTCGGGCAAGCGCTGGTCGCCACCGGCAACAGGCAATATGCTGGCGAGGCGGTGCCGATCCTGCGCACGGCGATCCAGCGCGACGACGACATCCCCGGCGCCTTCACGCAGCTCGGGATGGCCTACGGACTCACCGGCAATCTCGCCGAGGCCGATCTCGCCTCGGCGCAGGCCGCCGCCGCCCGCGGCGACATTGGCACCGCGCGCCAGCTCGCCTCGCGCGCCAAGACCCGCTTTCCCGTCGGCTCGCCCGCCTGGGTGCGCGCCGACGACATCACGAACCTGAAGCCGCCGAAGCGGACCTTCGGCAATTAGCGTTTCACGCAGAGGACGACCGAACATGATCCCCCGCTCCCGTCTCTTCGCTCTGGCCGGCGCCGTGCTGCTCACGGCCGCCGCGCCCTTCATCGCCAGCGCCGCCGAGTTCTCGGCGCCACAGCGCACCGAGATCGAGACCATCATTCGCGAATACCTCGTGCAGCATCCGGAAGTGCTGCAGGACGCGATGGCCGAACTCGAGAAGCGGCAGAACGCCGCCCAGGCGGAGAAGGGCAAGGCCGCGGTCAAGCAATACTCGCAGGCGCTGTTCTACTCGCCGCGCCAGGTCGTGCTCGGCGACCCCAACGGCAAGATCACCTTCGTCGAGTTCTTCGATTACAACTGCGCCTACTGCAAGCACGCGATGAGCGACATGCTGACGTTGCTCAAGAACGATCCGAAGCTGCGCGTCGTGCTCAAGGAATTCCCCGTACTCGGACCGGGCTCGGTCGAGGCGGCGCAGGTGGCGGTGGCCGTGCGCATGCAGGACAAGAGCGGCAAGAAGTATCTCGAATTCCACCAGAAGCTGCTCGGCGGCCGCGGCGTCGCCGACCGCGCCAAGGCCCTCGCCGTCGCCAAGGACGTCGGTCTCGACATGACGCAGTTGCAGAAGGACATGCAGAGCCCGGAGGTGAAGGCGACTTTGGAGGAGAACTTCAAGCTCGCCGACGCGCTGGGCTTGAACGGCACGCCGAGCTACGTCATCGGCGACCAGGTCGTGGTCGGTGCCGTCGGTCTGCCGCAGCTGCAACAGGACATCAACACCGCGCGCTGCGGCAAGGCGAGCTGCTGAAGCCGACGCCTCAACACTCTCGCTTAAGTTCAACGGCCGCCGCGGATTTTCCCCGGCGGCCGTTTTGCATTCAGAGCTCTCATGGAACCGGGTTCCATTCCCGGACGTTTGCGCGCGCATGGATACGATCGGCATCGAGGAGGAATTCTTCGTCTTCGACCGGCGCACGCGGCGTGCTGCGCGGCGCATGGACCGCGTCTTCCTTGCGCGCGCCCGCGACGCGCTCGGCGAGCACCTGATGACCGAGATGCTGCAGTCGCAGATCGAGGTGGCGACGCCGCCCTGCGAGACCATGGAGGAAGCGCGGACGCACCTTGCACACTATCGTCGCGCGCTCGCCGAAGCGGCCGCGCCGCGCGGTCTCGGCATCGCCGCCATGGGCACCTTCCCGCTCGCCTTCTGGCCGGAGCAGGAGATGACGCCGAAGGCGCGCTACGGCGCCATCATGCAGGACCTGCAGATGATCGGCGCGCGCAACATGCTGTGCGGCATGCACGTGCACGTCGCGGTGCGCGACGGCGCCAGCCGCATCGACCTCATCCGCCGCCTCACGCCCTATCTGCCGCTGCTGCTGGCACTATCGACGTCCTCGCCGTTCTGGCAGGGCCACCTGTCCGGCCTCCGCGGCTATCGCCTCGCCGCTTATGACGAGCTGCCGCGCACCGGCCTGCCCGAGCTGTTCCGCACCGAGGCGGAATACGAGGAATATGTCGGCGCGCTCGTCGCGGCGCGCATCATCCCCGATGCGAGCTACATCTGGTGGGCGGTGCGGCCGTCGCTGTCCCACCCGACCATCGAGCTGCGCGTCGCCGACAGCTGCACGCGGCTTGCCGACGCACTCGCCATCGCGGCGCTGTTCCGCTGCCTCGTGCGCGCGCTCGACAAGAACCCGGCACTCAACGCCGACTTCGACCGCGTCGGCCGCGCCATCACCGCCGAGAACAAGTGGCACGCGCAGCGGCACGGCCTCGGCGCCACCTTCGTCGATCCGTTCAGCCGCGCGCCGCTCGACGCTGCCACCTGGCTCGCGTCGGTGCGGGAGATCGTCGCCCCGCACGCCGCGGCGCTCGGCTGCGGCGGCACGCTGGCGCATCTCGACGCCATCCTCGTCGAGGGCAGCAGCGCCGACCGCCAGATCGCCGTCTACCGCGCCGCGCGCGACGCCGGCGGCCAAAGGTTAACGGCAGTCAAGGAGGTCATCGACTGGGCCGCCGCGGAAACCCTGGCCTCCGCGGCCTGAGCGCCCCTGCGGGCTTCCCCTCGCCCGCCCGTCCACCTATAAGAAACCAACGTTTTCATCCTCCGCGCCCCATCCGGCGCGCCGCCGGTTGCGCCATGGCCACGACCATCCACGTCCTCAACGGGCCGAACATGAACTTGCTCGGCACGCGCGAGCCGGAGAAATACGGCACGACGACGCTCGCCGACGTCGAGGCGCTCTGCCGCGCCACCGCCAGGCGCTTCGGCATCGACATCGTCTTCCGCCAGACCAACGGCGAAGGCGAAATGGTCACCCACATCCAGGAGGCCCGCGCGCAGGGCGCCGCCGGCATCGTCATCAACCCGGCCGGCTACACCACCACCTCGATCGCCATCATGGACGCCATCTTCGCCGTCGGCATCCCGGTGATCGAATGCCACATCACCAACATCCACCAGCGCGAAGCCTTCCGGCACAACTCCTATGTGTCGAAGGCGGCCAAGGCCGTGCTCGCCGGCTTCGGCGTCAACAGCTACGCGCTGGCGATCATCGGATTGGCCGGCATGGTCGGCGCCAAAGAGAAGAACTGAGCGGACACGGAATGGCAAAGACGCCGAAGACCCTCGTCGATCGCGAACTGATCCTGGAACTGTCCAAGCTTCTGGACGAGACCGGGCTGACCGAAATCGAGATCGAGCAGGAGGGCACGCGCATCCGTGTCGCGCGTGGCGGCGTGGCGCCGGCCGCGACCGTGGTCGTGCCGGCAAAGCCGATGGCGGCCACGCCGCAGCCAATCGGGGAATCGGTCGCCGCGTCGCTCGATCCGGCCAAGCATCCCGGAGTCGTCAACTCGCCGATGGTCGGCACCGCCTATGCCGCGGCCGAACCCGGCGCGAAGCCCTTCATCGAGATCGGCACCAAGGTGAAGGCCGGCGACACCCTGCTCATCGTCGAGGCGATGAAGACGATGAACCAGATTCCGGCGCCGCGCGGCGGCACCGTCATCCAGATCCTGTTCGACGACGGCCAGCCGGTCGAGTTCGGCGAGCCGCTGGTGATCATCGAGTGATGTTCGACAAGATCCTCATCGCCAATCGCGGCGAGATCGCGCTCCGCGTGCTGCGCGCCTGCAAGGAGCTCGGCATCCCCACCGTCGCGGTGCATTCGACCGCCGACGCCGAGGCGATGCACGTGCGCTTTGCCGACGAAAGCGTGTGCATCGGGCCGCCGGCGGCGAAGGACAGCTACCTCAATATCCCGGCGATCCTCGCCGCCTGCGAGATCACCGGCGCCGACGCGGTGCATCCGGGCTACGGCTTCCTCTCGGAAAACGCCCGCTTCGCCGAAATCCTCGACGACCACGGCATCGGCTTCATCGGCCCCAAAGCCGAGCACATCCGCATCATGGGCGACAAGATCGAGGCCAAGCGCACCGCCAAGCGCCTCGGCATCCCGGTCGTACCCGGCTCGGACGGCGGCGTCACTTCCGATGTCGAAGCCGCGCGCGTCGCCAAGGACATCGGCTTCCCGGTGCTGATCAAGGCGGCGGCCGGCGGCGGCGGCCGCGGCATGAAGGTGGCGCGCAGCGAGGCGGACCTGTCGACCGCGCTGTCGACGGCCCGCAGCGAGGCGAAGGCCGCCTTCGGCGACGATGCGGTTTACATCGAGAAATACCTGCAGAAGCCGCGCCACATCGAGATCCAGGTGCTCGGCGACGGCAAGGGCAAGGCCATCCATCTCGGCGAGCGCGATTGCTCGCTGCAGCGGCGCCATCAAAAAGTGCTCGAGGAAAGCCCCTCGCCCGCGCTCAACACGCAGGCGCGCGACCGGATCGGCGAGACGGTCGCCAAGGCAATGCGCGATATCCAGTATCTCGGCGTCGGCACCGTCGAGTTCCTCTATGAAGACGGGCAGTTCTACTTCATCGAGATGAACACCCGCATCCAGGTCGAGCATCCGGTCACCGAAATGGTCACCGACATCGACCTGATCTTCGAGCAGATCCGCGTCGCCGCCGGCGCCGAGCTCGAACTGAAGCAGAGCGACGTGCGCTTCCATGGCCACGCCATCGAGTGCCGCATCAACGCCGAAAACCCGGTCTCCTTCCGGCCGTCGCCCGGCAAGATCCTGCATTATCATCCGCCCGGCGGACTGGGCGTGCGCATCGACAGTGCGGTCTACCAGGGGTACACGATCCCGCCGTATTACGATTCGCTGGTCGGCAAATTGATTGTGCACGGCAAGACACGCCAGGAATGCCTGATGCGGCTCAAGCGCGCGCTCGACGAGGTGGTGGTCGACGGCATCGAGACCACCCTGCCCCTGTTCCGCGCGCTGGTGCGCGAGAAGGATATCATCGACGGCAATTATCATATTCACTGGCTGGAGCAGTTCCTCGCCCGAGGGGGCATGGAGGAGTAACGCCGCGCGCATCGGCGCCGAAGTCCGGGGGGTCGGTTTCGGCAGACGGGTGCGCGCCAGACGATCAAAGGTGCAATGGCTGCTAAACGGACTCCCGTCGTCTCGCTGCAACCCCTTCTCCTCGGTCTCGGTTTCGCGCTTCTGGTGGTGATCAGCGCCGCCACGGTCTATCTCGTCGACCGCGCCGCGGACGATCTGCAGCGCCTGACGCAAACCCTGCGCGTCGAGGACCAGCTCTCCAACGTGCTGCTCGACGTGCGGCGCGCCGAGAGCAGCCAGCGCGGCTACCTCTTCACCAACAACCAGGACTACCTCAAGGAGTTCTACGAGGCCGAGCCGCAGGCGCGGCAGCTCCTCGCCGAGCTGCGCACGCTGACCAAGGACAATCCCGCCCGTCAGGCGATGCTCGATGAGGCGACGAAGCTCATCGACGCCAAGTTCAAGGAGATGAGCGCGACCGTGGTCCTGAGCCAGCAGGGCCGCCGCGACGAGGCGCGCAATCTGGTCTTGACCGGCGCCGGCCGCACCATCGCCGACCAGCTGCGCAAGATGATCGACGGCGCGATCAGCGACGAGGCGCATCTCGCGGCAACCCGCCGCGACCAGTCGCGGCAGACCAACCGCATGCTGCTCTACGTAACGCTCGCCGGCGCCGCGGTGATCGTGATCATCGGCATCCTCTCGATCGTGCTCGTCCAGCGCAACATGCGTGAGCGGGAGGCGACGCAGAAGGAGATCGAATCCACCAACGCCAACCTCGAGCGCATCGTCGAATACCGGACCGCCGATCTGACCGAGGCGAACGAGGAGATCCAGCGCTTCGCCTACATCGTCAGCCACGATCTGCGCTCGCCGCTCGTCAACATCATGGGCTTCACCTCGGAGCTCGAGGCGCTGCGCAAGGACATCTTCGAGCAGATCGGCAAGCTCTCCGCCCAGATCGCCGCGCTCGACGCGCAGGCCGCCGCGGCGACGGCCGAGGGCCAGATCGACCAGCTCGGCGAGGAATTCGACGAGGCCATTCGCTTCATCAAGACCTCGATCTCGAACATGGACCGGCTGATCAACGCGGTGCTCAGGCTCTCGCGTGAGGGCCGGCGCCAGTTTGAGCCGCAACAGGTCGACATGGACGGACTGCTGCGCGGCATTGTCGAGACAGTCACCCATCGCGCGGTGGAACTCGGCGCCCGCATCGACATTGGTCATCTGCCTGACGTTGAAAGTGACCGACTGGCGATGGAACAAGTCTTCGCCAATCTCGTTGATAATGCCTTGAAGTACGGCCGGACGGGGGAACCGCTGCACATTGAGATTACAGGCCGCGCTACCGGTGCCCAGGTCGTTTACGACGTGAAGGACAACGGGCGCGGCATCGCCCCTGCCGACCATGCCCGCGTGTTCGAACTGTTCCGCCGCTCCGGTGCCCAGGACCGGCCTGGCGAGGGCATCGGCCTTGCGCACGTCCGCGCGCTGGTTCGGCGGCTGGGCGGCACCATGGGTCTGGCCTCGCAGCTTGGCCAGGGCAGTACATTTACCGTGACACTGCCGCGGCGGTGGACAGGGGGAAACTGGAGGATGGGATGAACAGCCGCATGTCGGAGCAGCCGGTCCAGATCGTCATGATCGAGGACGACGAGGGCCACGCACGGCTGATCGAGAAGAACATCCGCCGCGCCGGCGTCACCAATCCGGTCACACCCTTCGGCAACGGCACCGACGCACTCAAATTCCTGTTCGGTCCGGACGGCACGGGGATAGCAAACAAGAACAAGCCGCTGCTGGTATTGCTGGATCTTAATTTGCCCGACATGACCGGTGTCGATATCCTGAACAAGATCAAGACCAACGACCACCTCAAGCGGGTTCCGGTCGTGGTGCTGACGACCACCGACGACGCCGTCGAGATCCAGCGCTGCTACGATCTCGGCTGCAACGTCTACATCACCAAGCCCGTGAATTACGACAGCTTCGCCAACGCCATCCGCCAGCTCGGCCTGTTCTTCTCGGTCATTCAGGTCCCCTCGCCCACCTGAGCCAGCGAACACAATGCCGCGCAAGATCCTCTATATCGACGACGACGAAGGCCTGCGCACTTTGGTCAAGCGCGGGCTCGGCCGCGAGGGCATCGAGGTCGTCAACGCCGGCTCGGGCGAAGACGGGCTCATGGCGCTCGCCGCGCATCCCGACATCGACGTCGTCGCACTCGACCTCTATATGCCCGGCCTCTCCGGCATCGAGACGCTCGAGCGCATCCACGCGATGGAAAACCACCCGCCTGTCGTCGTCGTCACCGGCGCGCAGGACAGCCGCATGGCGGTCGCGGCGCTGAAAGCCGGCGCGTTCGACTACGTGGTCAAGGACATCCAGGGCGAATTCATCTTCCTGCTGAAGGCCGCCCTCTCCGGCGCCGTCTCCGCCATGCGCATGCGCCGCGCCAAGGAAGCGGCCGAGGCCGAGGTGCGCGCCGCGCGCGACCGCTTCGAGGCGCTCGCCGCCGAGCGCGCGCTCTTGATGCGCGAAGTCAATCATCGCGTCGGCAACTCGCTGCAGATGATCGCCTCCATGTTGACACTGCATGCCAACGCAGCCCCGTCCTCCGACGTGAAGGAGGCACTGACCGACGCCACCGGGCGCGTGCTCGCGGTGGCGCAGGTGCACCGACGCCTCTACACCTCGGACGATGTGCAGTCGGTCGCCGTCGATCAGTATCTCGACGCGCTGATCGAGGATTTGCGCCGTTCCTCCGAAACCAACGAGCTGGCGCAGCTCACGCTCGCGGCCGAGCCGATCGCCGTCGATCCCGATCGCGCCGTCGCCGTCGGCGTCATCGTCAACGAACTCGTCATGAACGCGCTCAAATACGCCTACCCCGAGGGCAAGGGCCCGATCCGCGTCGACTTGCGCGCCAGCGGCAAGGGCCGCGCCGAGTTCAGCGTCGAGGACGATGGCGTCGGCATGGCGCCGAACGCGCAGCCAAAATCGACGGGGCTCGGCCAGCGCATCGTCCGCGCCATGGGTGAGAAACTCGGCGCCAGGGTCGAGATCGACCGCGCGCACAGAGGGACGCGCGTCACCGTGTCGTTCGATGTGCGTAAACCACAGGCCGCGGCGCGGCCGGCCGCCTGATCGGTCAGTGCGTCGTGCCGATGGCGATCTGCTCCAGCACGTGCTGCAGCTTGCGCTGGTCGAACGGCTTCGGCATGAAGGCCGAATGCGGCACCAGCCCGTCGAGATCGTCTCCGCGATAGCGGCCGGAGGCATAGACCACCGGCAATTCCGGCCTGAGCGCCCGCGCTTTCTGCGCGAGCTCGGCGCCTGTCATGCGCCCGGGCAGGTTGATGTCGGTGAAGAGCACGTCGACGGCGCCGCCGCCATTGATGTAGTCGAGCGCCTCGTCGGCGGAGGACGCTTCGTGCACCTCGCAGCCCAGTTCGCTCAACCAGTCGCTGACCAGCATGCTGATGAGGGCTTCGTCCTCGACCAGGAGGACCGAGATCGCCGCCATGATACTCAACTCCCGTTCCGTACTGTCCCGCCGCGTCAACGCGAATCGCGCCGATTTGGATCGAACTTTCCAAAACTTGAGCGGATCATGGTCAATTTCGCGTTAACGGTGCGAAACGCTTCGCGCTAAACTGCGCGGACACGCGGAACAGCCATGGCCAGTCGCGAGAGCGCATTCGTCGAGATCACGCCGCAGGTGCTGCTGAAGGCCTATGCCTGCGGCATCTTTCCGATGGCCGAGAGCGCCGAGGATCCGGCGCTCTACTGGATCGAGCCGGACATGCGCGGCATCATTCCGCTCGACGGCTTCCATGTGCCGTCGCGGCTCGCCCGCACCGTGCGCACGACGCGCTTCACCGTGCACGTCAATCGCGACTTCGAGGGCATCATCGACGGCTGCGCCGAGCCGAAGCCGGACCGCAGCCGCACCTGGATCAACGCGCGCATCCGCCGCATCTACCGCGCGCTGTTCGACAACGGCGACTGTCACACCGTCGAGGTTTACGACGGAGAGACACTTGTCGGTGGATTGTACGGCGTTTCATTGGGGCGCGCCTTCTTCGGCGAAAGCATGTTCCACCACGCACGCGACGCCTCCAAGATCGCGCTGGTGCATCTGGTCGCGCGGCTCAAAGCCGGCGGCTATCGCCTGCTCGATACGCAGTTCGTCACCGGACACTTGAAGACCTTCGGCGCCGTGGAAGTGCCCAAGCATCGCTATCACCGCCTGCTCGAGGAGGCGGTGGTCGGTCACGCCGACTTCTTCGCGTTGCCCGCCGACCGGCCGGTCAGCGGCGAGGAAGCACTGGCGATCGTGGAGCGCGTCTAGGCGTCAGCGCAGCGGCGGCAACGTGCCGGCCGGTTGCTGCGCGCGCGGCTGCACCGTCCGCCGCAAGGCCGGCGCCGGACGCGCGGGCTTCGCCGCCGGCTTCGGCGCTGCCTCTTGCGGCGAGGCGTCGGCCACCGCCGGGTTCTTGCCGCCTTTGCAGTCGGTCAGCCACACGTCGTAGATCGGATGCTCGACCGCATGCAGGCCCGGCGAAGACGCGAACATCCAGCCGGTGAAAATGCGCCTGATCTCGCCCTGCAGCGTCACCTCGTCGACCTCGACGAAGGAGTCGGTGTTCGGCGTCTCCGTCGGCGGCCGCGAATAGCAGACGCGTGGCGTCACCTGCAGCGCGCCGAACTGCACCGTCTCGTTTATGGCGACGTCGAAGGAGATGATGCGGCCGGTGATCTTGTCGAGGCCGGCGAACACCGCGGTCGGATTGGCGATGCGCTCCGGCGGCGGCTCTACGACCACTTCTTCGGTCGGCGGCGCGCCGGGCGTCGCGGCGGCCGGCTGTTGTGGCTGACCGGGCGGTTGCGCCTGCGCTGGCTGTTGCGGCTGCGCATTCGGCGCGCCGGGCGCGCCCGGAGCCTGCGCGGGCGAAGGCTGCGCCGAATTGGTGTTCGCCTGATTGGGCTGCGGCTGCGGCTCGGCCGGCGCCTGAGTCGCGCCCGGCAGCGGCGCCAAATCCTGCGACTGGATGCCGCCCCCGCCCGGCCGGCTCGACGGCGGCAGGCTCATCGGCGGCGGCTGCGGTTCGCTCGGCGGCACGTCGTCGGCGCCGGTGCGCACGTCGGCTGGCGGCCGCGGCGCGTTCGGATCGAACTGCCGCTGCTGGTATGCGGGCTGCTGATACTGCGGCTGCGGCGGGTAGTACCGCCGGTCGTCCTGGCTCGGATAATAGTTCGGCGGCGGCGGAGGCGGCTGCGACGGCGCGTAATACGGCGGCGCATTGTTGCCGGGCGGTGCGTTCGGCACGTCCGCCGGCGGCCGCGGCGGA
This sequence comes from Pseudolabrys sp., assembly GCF_035943735.1. Taxonomy (GTDB): domain Bacteria; phylum Pseudomonadota; class Alphaproteobacteria; order Rhizobiales; family Xanthobacteraceae; genus Pseudolabrys. The sequence continues at coordinate 181,524 of NZ_DASZBV010000006.1, read as the reverse complement.
CCGTTATCGCGGAAGATCGATCCGAACTGCGCGAACGCCGGCGTGGCGGCCATCACGGCGCCGGCGATCAAAACGGAATGGAAGAGCTTCGAGCGCGCCATGTACGCGGGACGTCCCCCTTGGACCCCATGGGACGGCGCGGAATCGGGCCGGCGCCCCCGAAGCGCCCGGTTAACATGGAGAATACGGCGGCGGAAGGGCGGATCAGTCGCCCGGCGCCCAGGCGTTGTAATCGCCGGTCGCGCGCGGCCGCTGTCCCTGGGCCAAGGTCGAGCCCGGCGGCCGATAGGCGCCCGGCGTGCCGGTCAGGTTCGGACGATGCGGCTTCTGCCACTCACGCGGCGTGTAATTTTCCTGCGTCGGCGGCGTGTCGACCGTGTGATGCATCCAGCCATGCCAGGACGGCGGAATGGTCGAGGCCTCGGCATAACCGGGATAGATCACCCAGCGCCGCTCGAAGCCGAGCGAGGGGTCGATCTTGCCACCCTTGGTGCGGAAATAACGGTTGCCGAACTCGTCCTCGCCCACCGCCTCGCCGTACAGCCAGGTCCAGACCTGGGTGCCGAAGGTCTGCGAGTTCCACCAGGTGAACGTTTTCAGGAGGAAACTTTTCATGGTTCGACGCCGTTGGTGACGGCGCGTTCTGCCACCTCGCCTGCGCAGTGTAAAGCACAGGGGCCTCCGCCGCGCGCCATGCCGGTCAACACGGAAGGATGATATTGCTCTAACGCATGGATTCGCTGAGAAACGTCCTCGACACGGTGCGCGTCTGGCTCGACTGGCTCCCCGACCCGATCGTGGCGGCCCTGATCCTGCTCATCGCCATCGGGTTCGCGCTCATCCTGCACCGCCTGTTGCGCAAGGCCTCGCGCCGGCTGATCGCCGCGCGCTATCCGAACCTGTTCTCCGTCATCACCCAGATGCGCGGCTTGAGCCGGCTGGCGCTGTTCATCCTGGCGGTCTATTCCGCACTGCCGGTGCTGCCGATCGACTACGACCTCAAGCGGGTGATCGCGCGGCTACTCGCGATGTGTATCATCGCCCTCATCGGCTGGGCGGCGATCGCGGCCCTGCACATCACCGCCGACATCTACCTTCGCCGTTACCGCCTCGACGTCGAGGACAACCTGCTGGCGCGCAAGCACAACACGCAGATCCGCGTGCTCCTGCGCAGCATCGACATCATCCTCGTCCTGTTCACGGTCGGCGCGGCACTGATGACGTTCCAGACCGTGCGGCAATACGGCGTCAGCCTGTTCGCCTCGGCCGGCGTCGCCGGCATCATCGCCGGTCTGGCGGCGCGGCCTGTGTTGTCCAACCTCATGGCCGGCGTGCAGTTGGCGATGACGCAGCCGATCCGGCTCGAGGACGCCGTCATCGTCGAGAACGAATACGGCAATGTCGAAGAGATCGGCTCGACGTATGTGGTACTGCGGCTGTGGGACCTGCGCCGCATGATCGTGCCGCTGACCTATTTCATCGAGAAGCCGTTCCAGAACTGGACGCGCGAGAGTTCGACCCTGATCGGCACGGTGCTCATGCAGGTCGACTACCGCGCCCCGGTCGGCGTGATCCGTAAGAAGGCGGAGGAGATCGTCCGCGCCTCCAACCGCTGGGACGGCCGCGTGTTCAACGTCTCTCTCACCGACTTCAAGCACGACACGATGGAGGTGCGCATCCTCGCCAGCGCCGGCGACGCGGGAAAGGTATTCGACCTGCGCTGCGAGATCCGGGAGAAGCTCATCGACTTCCTGCAGCGCGAGCATCCGGAAGTGCTGCCGCGCCAGCGCACCGAACTGGCAGTGGACCGGGAAGCGCCCGGGTCCTCGGTGACCGTCACCGCGGGCGGCACCAAGGCCGCCGCCGGTGGGCGCAGCGGCTGACCCGACCGCCCGAACCCCACCCGGACACCATCGTCCAGCGATAGCGCCGATTCACAGGGCTTCGTAACGCCCTCCCCGTCGCGCAAGCCGTGCCCTCGCCGGCTAAGGCCCTGAGTCCCTTTCGAGAATCAGCGACCGTCGCCGCATCTCTGCCCAGCCTGTCCACCGCCTGTCCCCGCCGGACGGCTCCGGTCGTGGCAGAGCGCCCCGCGCCGCAAGGCCCGATTTTCCGTCATTTTTCCGTCATGCGACCCGGGATAAAAGCCTACCCGCCCCGGCGGCGAAAACCGCTTTGCGCAGGTCCCCGGCGGCTCGATACTCGGCCCCGTTTCCCGGGACGGCACACGTCCTTGTCACCGAACAGACACAAGACTTAGTGGTTGATTCAGATTTGGTGACTATCTTTTGTTGACGCGTGCGATGAGTCCTCTTAGCTTCGGTTCGTTCGGTCGGGTTGAGTAGCGGTTCCTTCCGGACCCTCATCACGGATCAGGCAGATGCCCTCCCACGCCGGAAATGGCGTTTTGGGACAGGGACCTTCTGTCTCCGGAGATGCCCCCACCGGGGGGGTGGGGCCTGCGGGAGTCCGGGACGAGGCGGCCGTTTTCGGCCGGAGATTTGAGGGAGAGGCGGTCGGATAAACGGCCGCCGGACATATATAATCGGGTGGTGCTTTTAAGCCCGCCCGGAACTGGAAGGGGCTAGACACATGCGGATTGAACGGCGCTACACCAAAGCGGGCCAGGACGCTTACGCCGGTCTGAACTTCAGGTTTACGACCAGCGAGATCCGGAATCCGGACGGCTCCGTGGTGTTCAAGCTCGACAATGTCGAGGTGCCGGAATTCTGGTCGCAGGTCGCCTCCGACGTCCTGGCGCAGAAGTATTTCCGCAAGGCCGGCGTGCCCGCCCGGCTGAAGAAGCTCGAAGAGAACTCCGTCCCCTCCTTCCTGTGGCGCTCGGTCGCCGATGAGGACGCACTCGCGGCGCTGCCCGAAAAGGAGCGCACCATCGGCGAGCAGTCGTGCAAGCAGGTGTTCAATCGCCTTGCCGGCACGTGGACCTATTGGGGCTGGAAGGGCGGCTACTTCGACTCGGACGAAGACGCGCGCGCCTTCTACGACGAGCACTGCTACATGCTGGCGGCGCAGATGGTGGCGCCGAACTCGCCGCAATGGTTCAACACCGGCCTGCACTGGGCCTACGGCATCGACGGCCCGAGCCAGGGCCACTATTACGTCGACTTCCAGAGCGGCAAGCTGACGCGTTCGAAGTCGTCCTACGAGCACCCGCAGCCGCACGCCTGCTTCATCCAGTCCATCAACGACGACCTCGTCAACGAGGGCGGCATCATGGATCTGTGGGTGCGCGAGGCGCGCCTGTTCAAGTACGGCTCCGGCACCGGCTCCAACTTCTCCAATTTGCGCGGCGAAGGCGAGCGTCTGTCCGGCGGCGGCAAGTCGTCGGGCCTGATGAGCTTCCTCAAGATCGGCGACCGCGCCGCCGGCGCGATCAAGTCGGGCGGCACGACGCGCCGCGCCGCCAAGATGGTCATCGTCGACGTCGATCACCCCGACATCGAGAAATACATCGACTGGAAGGTGCTCGAGGAGCAGAAGGTGGCGGCGCTCGTCACTGGCTCGAAGGTCTGCCAGCGGCACCTGAAGGCCGTGCTGAAGGCTTGCGTCAACTGCCAGGGCTCGGGCGACGACTGCTTCTCGCCGGACAAGAACCCGGCTTTGAAGCGCGAGATCAAGCTCGCGCGCAAGTCGATGGTGCCGGACAACTTCATCAAGCGCGTCATCCAGTTCGCCAAGCAGGGCTACAAGGACATCGACTTCCCGACCTACGACACGGATTGGGATTCGGACGCTTATCTCACCGTCTCCGGCCAGAACTCGAACAACTCGGTGCGCGTCACCGACCAGTTCCTGAAAGCGGTCGAGTCCGACGCCAAGTGGGACCTCACCTATCGCAAGACCAAGAAAGTCGCGAAGACGCTCGACGCCCGCGCGCTGTGGGAGAAGATCGGCTACGCCGCCTGGGCCTCGGCCGATCCGGGCCTGCAGTACCACACGACCGTCAACGACTGGCACACCTGTCCGGCCTCCGGCGAGATCAAGGCGTCGAACCCGTGCTCGGAATACATGTTCCTCGATGACACGGCCTGCAATCTCGCCTCGCTCAATCTGCTGCAGTTCCGTGACGAGGCGACCAAGCGCTTCGACATCGAGGGCTACGAGCACGCCGTGCGGCTGTGGACGATCGTGCTCGAGATCTCCGTGCTGATGGCGCAGTTCCCGTCGAAGGAGATCGCGCAGCTCTCCTATGAATTCCGCACGCTGGGGCTCGGCTACGCCAATATCGGCGGCCTTCTGATGACCTCCGGCATCCCGTACGATTCGGACGCCGGCCGCGCCATCTGCGGCGCGCTGACCGCGATCATGACCGGCATCGCCTACGCCACCTCGGCGGAGATGGCCGAGCAGCTCGGCCCCTTCCCCGGCTACAAGAAGAACCGCGAGCACATGCTGCGCGTGATGCGCAACCATCGCCGCGCCGCACACGGCGAGCGCACCGGCTACGAGAAGGTGTCGACGCCGCCGGCGCCGCTCGACCACGCCTCCTGCCCGGATGCCAACCTCATCGTTCACGCCAAGAGCGCGTGGGACAAGGCGCTGGCGCTCGGCGAGAAGCACGGCTACCGCAACGCGCAGTCGACCGTCATCGCGCCGACCGGCACGATCGGCCTGGTCATGGACTGCGACACCACCGGCATCGAGCCCGACTTCGCGCTGGTGAAGTTCAAGAAGCTCGCCGGCGGCGGCTACTGGAAGATCATCAACCGCGCCGTCCCCGAGGCATTGCGTACGCTCGGCTACTCGGAAGCCGACATCGCCGAAATCGAAGCCTACGCCGTCGGCCACGGCACGCTTGCCCAGGCGCCGGCGATCAACCACACCACACTGAAGGCAAAGGGCTTCACCGACGAGGCCATCGCCAAGCTCGAGAAGGCGCTGCCGACCGCCTTCGACATCAAGTTCGCCTTCAACAAATGGACGCTCGGCGAGGAGTTCTGCCGCGACACCCTCGGCATCGCCGCCGAGCAGCTCAGTGCGCCGTCGTTCGATCTGCTCGCCGCGCTCGGCTTCAGCAAGCGCGAGATCGAGGCCGCCAACATCCACGTCTGCGGCGCCATGACCGTCGAAGGCGCGCCGCACCTCAAGGCCGAGCACTATCCGGTGTTCGATTGCGCCAATCCGTGCGGCCGCACCGGCAAGCGCTATCTCTCAGTCGAGAGCCACATCCGCATGATGGCGGCGGCGCAGCCCTTCATCTCCGGCGCCATCTCCAAGACCATCAACATGCCGAACGACGCGACGGTGGAGGACTGCAAGTCCGCCTACCTCTTGTCGTGGAAGCTGGCCTTGAAGGCGAACGCGCTCTACCGCGACGGCTCCAAGCTGTCGCAGCCCTTGAACTCACAGCTCATCGCCGACGAGGACGACGACGAAGACCTGATCGAGGCCTTCCTCGAGCGTCCGGCGGCGGCGCGCGCCGCGGGGTTCGCCGAGAAGGTGGTCGAGAAGATCGTCGAGCGCGTCACCGTGCTGCGCGAGCGCGAGCGCATGCCCGACCGCCGCAAGGGCTACACGCAGAAGGCCGTGGTCGGCGGCCACAAGGTGTATCTCCGCACCGGCGAATACGATGACGGCCGCCTCGGCGAGATCTTCATCGACATGCACAAGGAAGGTGCGGCGCTGCGCTCGATCATCAACAACTTCGCGATCGCGGTATCGCTAGGCCTGCAATACGGCGTGCCGCTCGACGAATATGTCGACGCCTTCACCTTCACCCGCTTCGAACCCCAAGGACCGGTGCAGGGCAACGACTCGATCAAATACGCGACCTCGATCCTCGACTACGTGTTCCGCGAGCTGGCGGTATCGTATCTCGAGCGCTTCGACCTCGCGCATGTCGATCCGAGCGAGTCCGGCTTCGACGCGCTCGGCAAGGGCGAGCAGGAAGGCAAGCCGTCTCCGGCCTCGAACCTGGTGTCGAAGGGTCTGACCCGCTCGCGCACCGACCGGCTGCAAGTCGTGCAGGGCGCGCCGGCCGCGCTGACGACGGCGGAGACGCCGCGCGGCAGCGTGGTGACCGCCCTCCATTCCGGTGCGGCCACCGCGTTGAAAGCCGAGCCGGAGGCGAAGCTGTCGCCGGCCGAGCAGCTCGAGCACCGCATCGACGTCGTCGACGCCAAGCAGCACGCCAAGGTCGCGGCAAGCGAGAAGCGGGCCGAGGCGCGCGCCAAAGGCTACGAAGGCGAAGCCTGCGGCGAGTGCGGCAACTTCACGCTGGTGCGCAACGGGACGTGCATGAAGTGCGATACGTGCGGGTCGACGACGGGGTGTTCGTGACACCGGCGACCCGCAACAGGAGGCTCTGCTGAGCACACCGACCAAGACGACGCAGGAAGCCGAAGCCAAGTTCAAGCGGCGGCAGGACCAGGCGCGCGACGGCATGAAGGCGGCGGCGGAATACGAAGCCGCCGCGATCGCCACACGCGAGAAGACCGCGAAGCTGCGGGCCTTGCGCGAGGCCAAGGAAGCCGCGGATGCGGCGGCCGAGGCGGCGAAGCCGCCGGCCCCGGCGGTGAAAGTGGTCAAGGCCGCGAAGAAAGCGAAAAAGACTTAGGCGCGCGGTTCGTGCGCAGTTGCGCTAAGGCGCGGCCAGAGATCGTAGACCTGTTGCGCTTCCATGGTTGCCTGCATGGAGCGGCGGCGCATGGAACCTTCCCCCTCCCCCCGCGTTATCTCCTCGACGGGGGCCTTGAACGCATGCCGATCTCACGGAACTGGCTGTTTCTGCTCATTGGCGCGCTGATCGTCGCCGTCGCGGCGCTCGGCTTCAAGGTCTACCAGGACCACAGGGAGCCCAAGGGCGTGCAACTCAACTTCGGGCCCTCCGGCATTTCCGTCCAGAAGAAATAACCCGGTAGCCCTCTCTGCCTACGGACGCACCGCGCTTAACGTGCCGTCCGGCAATCCACGGAGACCGAATGACCGATACCCATACGCACGACGCCGCCAAGACAAAGGCCGAAGCTTCGTTCAAGCGCAAAGAGCAGCAGGCGCGCGACGGCGCCATCGCCATGAACGAATATCTCGCGGCGCAGGTCGCCGAGCGCGCCAAGATGGAAAAGCTGCGCGCGCTGCGCCTCGCCAAGCAGGCCGAAGCGGAGCAGGAGCCGGACGTGACGCCAAAGCCGAAGCCCAAGGCCAAGGCCAAACGCAAGGCCGCCGCCCACTGAGGCGCGGCGGGCGCAACGCGCCAACCGATCAACGGAGCGAATCCGACGGAATGCCCGGCCGCGTGTCGGGCATTCGCGTTTTATGCGCTAGTGCAGCGCCCACGCGATCTCCCCGCTTTTTCGTTATCGCGGGTATGGACGGTCAGCGGCCCGGGTCCCAGGCCGGCGAATACCGCCGCCGCGGCGCGCGTGCCGTGCTAGCATCCGGCCGGGAGGTGCACGCCCATGCTCGATTTCCCCGTCGCCCCGCCGATCGTGGTCAAGGACACGCCGCGCCCGCGCAGGATCAAGACGCTCGACGAGGCACGTGCTTTCGTCGACGAGATGTTGCGCGAGCGCCGGCTGTCGACCCTCCGCGAAATCAAGGCGCGACTCGACGGCGCCCGCCACGAGGACGACGCCATCGAGGCGATCGGCTCGCTGCGCGAACTGCTGGCGCTCGAGGATCTGCTGGCGGAGTGAGGCCGTCTCACTGCCGCCACGAAGACGCGGGCTGATGCGCGCGGGGCGCTGGCATTGGAGCCATCGATGCGGCGGATCGTTCTTCTGGTGATGCTGCTGGCGGTGGCGCCGGCTGTCGCGGCCGCGCCGGCCGACAAACCGCCGCACAAGCCCGCTTCGCACAAGCACGCAACGCACAGGAAGCGCCCACACCACTATCGCAGCCCCTACGGCTTCCTGCCCGGCTACGAGCCGCCCGAGGTCGCCGAGGCGCGGCGCGAGCGCGAATACCGCGAGAACCATCCCTACACGTTCTACGGCCCCGCCTGGCCGCGCTTCTATCACGGCCGCTGGAACGGCGGCGGCTTCGGCCCCTGCTACACGCAGACGCCGATCGGTCCGATGTGGAATTGCGGGAATTGACGCTCTTCCCTCATCGTGAGGTGCCCGTCCGCGTTTCGCGCACGGGCCTCGAAGGATCTGTGAGTCTCAATTCGCACCCGCTATGCTTGGCGCCCGCACAGCGGAGGTCCCCTCATCCTCTATCTCGTGCTCAAGGCCGGCCTGTCCGGCGTCATCATCGCGGCCGCGTCGGAGACGGCACGGCGCGCGCCGACACTCGGCGCGCTCATCCTGTCGCTGCCGCTCGTCTCGGTGCTCAGCTTCATCTGGCTATGGCGCGATACCGGCGACACCGCGCGCATTGCCGCCACCACGCAGTCGACGTTCTGGTACGTGCTGCCGACGCTGCCGATGTTTCTCGTCATCCCGGCACTGCTGCGCGCCGGCGTCGGCTTCTGGCCGGCGCTGCTGGCCGGCTGCGCGCTGACGGTTCTGCTCTATCTCGTCACGATCTGGGCGCTGGCGAAATTCGGCGTGACGCTGTAGGAGAGCCGGCGCCCTCCCACACATTCCCAAGTCGCGTCCGCATGGCCTTCCCGCTCATCAACAAACAGACCCTCTCGACCACCGCCTCCCCGGCCGCGGTATGGCGCGCCTTCACGCGCGTCGATCTGTGGCCGCAGGTGCTGCCCTCGGTGATTACCGCGCGGCTCGAGCCGGCCGAGGCTTTCGCCGGCGGCAGCCGCATCCTCACGCGGGCGACACCGGGCTCGGGCGCCGCCGATCTCGAATACCGCATCGTCGCCGCCGAGGCACCTCGCCGGCTGGTGCTGGAAATCGAGGACACCGATTACCGCGCCACGACCGAATATGTCATCGCCGACGCGCCCGACGCGGCCGGCATGACCGACGTCGCCGTCACCTCGAGGCTCGAGGCGCACGGGCTTTCGCAGATCTGGCGCTTCCTGGTATGGCGGGAACGGCTGACGCCGATCCTGTCGGCCTCGGCACGGCAGCGCGGTCAGGCCTTCCTCGATCTCGCCGAGCGCATCGGCGAAACCGGCTGAGCTTACGCGGCCGGCTGCATGGCGCCGCGCGAGCCGCGCGCCGAGCTCATCACCGCATCGAGACTCCACGGCCCCGGCCCGGCGAAGGCGATATAGAAGAACACGAAGCAGTACAGGATCGCCCCGTCGCCGCGATTGAGGATGGGGAAGAAACCGTGCGGCGCGTGGCTGAGAAAATAGGCGAAGGCCATCTCACCCGACATGATGAGCGCCGCAGCGCGCGAGAACAGGCCGAGCGTCAGCAGCATGCCGCCGGCGAGTTCGATCGCGCCGGCGAACCAGTACATCGTGAACAGCGGCGGCGTCGGGATCGGCGAGGGCCATCCAAACAGGCGCGACAGCCCGTGCTCGAGAAACAAGAGCGCCGTCACGATGCGCAAAAGGCTCAGCACGTGCGGCGCCAGACGGGCGGGAAAAGGCTCGGTCACGTGTCGTCTCCTGGTCGGCTTCCCTGCCCCGGGCAGAGATGGCCCTCAGGGATAAACACTTTGGGGCGGTATCGTGTTGGACTCCCAAACCCCGTCGCATGCCCTGCATGCGGTCACACTGCCGTGATCGCCGAGCCTGATGAATATCGGTCGGACGGCGCTTGATGCGGGCGCCATCGCCCCGGCTCCATCTCCATCGCCGCGAGAAAGCAGTAAGCTGGCGCTCCGCCTCGGGCATGGCTGATCGCAGCCGGGCGCATGCGGAGCAGTTGAGAACGATTCCGGAAAAGCGACTAAGCCGATGAATGGCGGGCAGGATCCATACAGAGCGGAACCAACCCTCGCCGCCCGTTCTTTAAAAACATTCCAAGGTATTGATTTTACTAATTTTTTTATTTGACCGTTGGTTTGTCCTGGCGCAAAGGACTGCCACTCATTCTCAACTAAAAAAGCAACCGGCAACGATCCCGTTGCGATCCCTGTCGTCCGCCGCATGAACGAGGTGTCTCCGATGGCGTTAGGTCTGGCGCAACGCGGTTTTCGCGGCCGCATCACCGCGATCAGCGTCTCGCCCGAGGCCTCCGATCTGCCGGTGGGTGAACTGGAGCGGCGCCTGATCGAGCTCGGCTTCACCGAGGGCGCGCAGGTCGAGATCCTGCACGAGGGGCTGTTCGGCCGCGATCCGATCGCCGTGCGCGTCAATGACGCCACGGTGGCGATCCGGCGCCGCGAGGCGATGGCGATCCTCGTAAGCTGATGTGTGCACTGACATGACGGCTGTTGCGGAAAGCGGACCGCTGCATTTCGCGCTGATCGGCACGCCGAACAGCGGCAAGACCGCTTTGTTTAACGCCCTGACCGGAAGCCGCCAGAAGGTCGCGAACTATCCCGGCGTCACGGTCGAGCGCAAAAGCGGCATGCTGCAGACGCCCGGCGGCCACAGCGTCAACCTGATCGACCTGCCCGGCACCTATTCGCTGCGCGCGCGCTCGCCCGACGAGGAAGTCACGCGCGACTTCGTGCTCGGACGTTTCGCCAGCGAAGCGACGCCCGATCTGCTCCTCTGTGTCGCCGACGCCACGAACTTGCGGCTGGCGCTACGGCTGGTGCTCGAATTGAAGCATGTCGGCCGCCCGATCCTGCTCGTGCTCAACATGATCGACATCGCCAAGCGGCGCGGCATCGACATCGATCTCGATCGTATGACGGCCGAGCTCGGCGTGCCGGTCATCACCGCGGCGGCGGTGCGCCGCGGCGGCACCGACGATCTCATGCGCCGGCTCGACGAGCTCGCCGCCTCCGCAGCCGGGGCGCGCGAGACGACCGCGTGGAAACAGCCGACGGCGAGTGAACTGCGCGCGGCGCAGCGCGAGGCCGATCGCATCCTCGCCGCGGCGGTGAAGATGCCGGCCAAGCCCGACACGCTGACGACGCGCCTCGATTCCGTGCTGCTGCATCCGGTCGCCGGTCTGATCATCCTCCTCGCCATCCTGTTCGTGATGTTCCAGGCAGTGTTCACCTGGGCGCAGCCATTGATGGACCTCATCAATGCCGGCTTCAACGCGCTCGGCGCGCTCGCCCACAGCACCCTGCCCGAGGGGCTGCTGCAGAGCTTCGTCGAGAACGGCGTCATCTCCGGTGTCGGCAGTGTCATCGTCTTCCTGCCGCAGATCCTCATTCTCTTCCTGTTCATCCTGCTGCTGGAAGACCTCGGCTACATGGCGCGCGCCGCTTTTCTGATGGACCGCATCATGGGCGGCGCCGGCCTGCACGGCCGCGCCTTCATCCCGCTGCTGTCGAGCTTCGCCTGCGCCATCCCCGGCATTATGGCGACGCGCGTCATCGACAATCCGCGCGACCGCCTGACGACCATCCTCGTGGCGCCGCTGATGACTTGCTCGGCGCGCATCCCGGTCTATACGCTGATCATTTCCGCCTTCATTCCAAGCAAGACGATCTGGGGCTTCGCCAACCTGCAGGGCGTGGTGATGTTCGGGCTCTATGCCGCCGGCATCGTCAGCGCGCTCGGGGTCTCGGCTCTCGCGAAATTCGTGTTCTGGCGCGAAAGCCCGACGCCGCCCTTCATGCTGGAACTGCCGGATTATAAATTGCCGCGGCCGCGCAGCGTGCTCATGGGCGTCTATACGCGCGCGAAGATGTTCCTGCACCGCGCCGGCACCACGATCTTCTCGATGATGGTGCTGATCTGGTTCCTGGCGTCGTTCCCGCGCCCGCCGGCCGGCGCCACCGGACCGGCGATCGACTACAGCCTCGCCTCCTGGATCGGGCATGCGCTCGAGCCGGTGCTCGCACCGATCGGTTTCAACTGGCAGATCAACGTCGCGCTCATCCCCGGCATGGCGGCGCGCGAGGTCGCCGTGGCGGCGCTGGGCACCGTCTATGCCATCGAAGGCGGCAAGGAGAACGCGGCGCAGATCGGCCAGGCGCTGGCCCATCACTGGCCGCTCGCCACCGCGCTGTCGGTGCTTGTCTGGTACATCTTCGCACCGCAGTGCGCGTCGACGCTTGCCGTCATCAAGCGCGAGACCGGCAGCTGGAAGTGGATGGCGCTGACCTTCGGCTACATGCTGGCGCTGGCCTACGTCGCGTCATTCATCACCTGGCACGTGGCCGTGGCGCTCGGCGCCGGCTGACACACGCACTCACTCACCAGAAACGATGATGGTGACGATGCCGGATCGGCCCCGGCAGTGCCCGCTCGGCTTCGGCGATCAGCGCCTGTTCATGCCGCCGCACGAAGATGAAGCCGGCGACCGCCACTGCGACCACGGCGACAAGCAGCGCGATCCCGATCGGCGCTGCGAACCGGTGGAGCTGATGTCCGAACAGATCAGCGCCGAGGCCGATCGCGCCGGCCCAGACGATGCCGCCGAGCGCATTGAACATCAGGAAGCGGCGCCACTGCATGCGGTTCGCGCCGGCAAGCAGCGCCGCGAAGGCGCGCAGCGCGGCAATAAAACGGGCGAAGAACACGACCTTGCCGCCGTGCCGCAGGAACAGGTACTGCCCGAGCTTGAGCCGCGGTTCGGTCAGGCCGACCCGCCCGCCATAACGGTGCAATAGCGGCCAGCCGACGCCGCGTCCGATCCAGAAGCCGGCGGTATCGCCGCCGATGGCGCCCGCGGCAGCGGCGGCTATGACGAGCCCAATGTCGAGACGATGGGTGGCGCCGGCGAACGTCGCCGCTGCGATCAGCATGGTCTCGCCCGGCACGGGAACGCCGAGGCTCTCGAGGGCGACGACACCTGCGACGGCCCAGTAGCCGTAGGTGTGGATCAAATGCGGCAGGTCGATCGTCATGGCGAGGGATTGCTTAGCCGGCGCTGTCGAAAAGGCCAGCGGGAAAGCTCTCGTTCCTCTGCACCCCATCGGGCTGCCGGCGCATTCGGCGTGCCCGCCTGAGAATTCAAAACGTTCGGAACCCGACAAAGAGCGGTGAATTACCCGGAAGAGCCGGCGCTCAGCCGGACGCGTGAATCTCGGTCTCGCCAACCGCGGGTACGGTCGGGACCGGTCGCTTCAAACCGAGCTGCACGGCCTTGCCGCGGATCGCCGACTGCGACCGGCGAAAGCGCAGCGCCAGCTTGCGGACGGGAACGCCGTCCTTCCAGAGCTTCCTGAGGGCAGCGACATCGTCGTCGCTCCAAGGGCGGGACAACAGTAGTCGTGTCATATGCGTTCAGGCCTGCGCGGGTTCACATGATTGGCCAGGCAATGGCCGCGTCCGCCGAAACCCGGACAGACCCCTTCGCCTCGCGCTGCGGACGAAGCCGTCGAAGGAACTCGCAAGATCGTTTCTTTGTTCCCGACGCGGGTTCATTCCCGATTCGGGACAGCGGGACCTTTTGCCTCAGGGCGCTTCTTTCGGCCCAAAAAAGGAACGAAACACCCTCCTGCGCGTTCGCGGTTGGGCTGTTCTAGCCCGTCCGGGGGAGGATTCCATGAGCGAGGCTCTGCACGCGTTTGCGGCAGCGGCGCCGCCGCCCGATCTGTTCAAGCACGGATATGCGCTGCTCGAACACATTCCAATTGGAATATTGATTTGCGATCGGGACGGCACGGTCACCTACGCCAACAAGCGCGCCGTCGCCCTGCACGGCCTGACATCGATAACCGCAAACTCCGCACTCTATGACGGGCTGCGGGTGTTCGACGACAAGGGGCGGCTGCTGACCGCCGAGAACCTGCCGACCGCCCGCGTGCTGCACAGCGGCGAGGCCGAGCCTAATCGCGAAATCATCCTCGAGCGACGCGACGGTCAGCGTCTCGTGCTGCTCGCCACGACGGAGCCGCTGTTCGACGACGACGGCGAGCTCGCCGGCGCCATGCATTGCCTGGAAGACATCACTGCGCGCAAACGCGCCGAGGCACACGACGCGCAAGGCACCCGCACGCTGCAGGCGATCATCGAGACGACGCCGGAGTGCATCAAGGTGGTCGCCGCCGACGGCACCCTGCTGCAGATGAATGCGGCCGGATGCGAGATGCTGGGAGTACCTGCCTCCGCGATCGTCGGCCACTGCGTGTTCGACGTGATCGCTCCGGAGCATCGCGATGTCTGGCGCGACAACCATGCACGCGTCTGCCGCGGCGAGCGCCTGACGTGGCAGTTCGATATCCTCACCGGCAATGGCACGCATCGCCACATGGAGACGCATGCGGCGCCGCTGACGCTGCCGGACGGCTCGCAGGCGCATCTGGCGGTCACCCGCGACGTCACCGAGCGGCGGCGTCAGGAGTTCGAATTGCAGCAGGGCCGCAAGCAATTGCAGGACCTGCTCGAGGGCCTGCCGGCGGCGGTCTACACCACCGACGCCGAAGGCACGATCACCTTCTTCAATCAGGCGGCCGTCGCGACTGCCGGCCGCACGCCGCGGGTCGGCGAGGACAAGTGGTGCGTCAGCTGGAAACTGTTCAGGCCCGACGGCACGGCTGTGCCGCACGAGCAGTGTCCGATGGCGGTGGCCTTGCGCGACAATCGCGCCGTCCGCGGCGAAGAGCTGGTCGTCGAACGCCCCGACGGCGTGCGCATCCCGATCATCCCCTACCCCACGCCGATCCGCGACGACAGCGGACGGCTCGTCGGCGCCATCAACATGCTCGTCGACATCTCCGAGCGCCGGCAAGCCGAATATCGCCAGCGCATGCTGCTTGACGAGCTCAATCATCGCGTCAAGAACAACCTGCAGATGCTGCACGCGCTGTTGCGCACCGCGCATCGCGAGACCGAGGACAAGGAGGCGCGCGCCGTGCTCGAGGACGCCGCGCACCGCGTCGGCGCCATCGCCGCCTCGCAACGCGCGTTGTACGGCTCGGAGAGTGCGACCTGCTTCAACACGCGCGAATTCGTGCACGCCGTGTGCCAGGCGGCGCAGCAGACCTTCGCCGGCGACGTGAAGATCAAGATCGACGCCGAGTGCGGCGAGATGTCGAACGAGATCTCGATGCCGCTTGCGCTGATCCTCAACGAGCTCCTGACCAATGCCGTCAAGCATGGCTTGAAGGGACGCCGGCACGGAACCGTCCGGGTCGAGCTCGCGCGTCAGGATAACGGCTATGTGCTGGCGGTCGAGGATGGCGGCGACGGCTTCGAGCTCGCGCCGTCGGCGCGCCGCTCATCAGGCCTCGGTCTCATCCGCGGCCTCGCGCGGCAGCTCGGCGGCCATTTCGCCGTCGAGCGCGGCGATGGCGCCCGCTGCATCGTAAGTTTTCCTGACCAAGGCGCGAGCTTGCATTGAACGGGCGACCCTCTTTCGAAATCTGCGCATTGCCGGGCCACCGGCCACTCTGGCGGGCGGTTGCTTTTGCCCCTGCCGGATTCGCCGCCGGTGGACCCGGCGGCGAGCCGCGCCGGGTGCTCGTGGTCGAGGACGACTTCCTCGTCGCCGGCGAACTCGAACACTGGCTCTCGCACGCCGGCTTCGAAGTCGTCGGCCCGGCCGCCACCGCCGACGAGGCGATCAACCTCGCGCGCGAGGCAAAGCCCGACGTGGTCGTGATGGACATCCGCCTCGCCGGATCGCGCGACGGTGTCGACGCGGCGATCGAGATCTATCGGTCGCTGGGCATCCGCTCGGTGTTTGCCACCGCGCAATCCGACGCGCGCACAATGGCGCGCGGCCAGCAGGCCAACCCGCTGGCCTGGATCGCCAAGCCCTACAGCCCGTCTGGACTGGTCACCGAGCTCAAGGCGCTGTTTGCAGACTAGTCCTCGACCCGGACGTGGAACTTTCGGGGCGGCCTGTTAGTTTGCGCAGTCGCGTGACCACCAGGACCACCGCTCCATGCAGACCGTGAAATACCGTCTGGCCGATCCCGGCCTGAAGCCACGCCGTACCAAGCTGGAGATGCCCGGCTGGGGCGGCACGCCACAGCCGCGCGCCGACGGCTCGCAGGAGCAGGTCTGGCACTGCATGCCGTTCACCGAAGGCGCGCAGTACGGCATTGAGGTGTTCTACCCCTACGCCAACGAGTTGCACGTGACCAAGAAGGACGGCATCGTGCAACTCGACGGCGACTTCGGCCCCTCGCCGGACGAAGGCCTGCAATGGCCGCCGTTCCGCGCTTTCGGCAAAAACTTCTACACCTACCAGCTCTTGCTCGACCTCGATGTCGGGCCCGGCTTCGGCGTGCGGACCGAGCCGCATCCGCGCTTCTACGCCGACACCACCGACACCGTGCCGATCGCGGTGCCGGCGCTGCTGCGCACCGAATGGTGGCCGATGATCTCGTTCATCGTGTTCAAAGCGCCCCCCGAGGGCACCGTGCACATCTTCCGCCCCGGCGAGCCGATGCTGCAGATCCTGGTCCTCCCGACCGACCCGGAGTTCACGCTGGTCGAGCAGACGCCGGAAGAACAGGCGCAACGGGAAGTGCGCGGGCGGCGCATCCATGCCAGCCGGGAAACGCTGGGCAAGGACTCGACCTGGACCTCGTCGACCGACACCGTCTTCGATGGCACCTACCGCTATCTCCTGCGCGCCGCCAAAACGAAAGTACGCGGCGCCTGAGGCGCCGCGTACTTCGCATTCACCGTTCGCCGCTATCAGCGCACGTAGACGCCGAAACCGACGTTGTGGTGGTGATGATGGTGATGCCGGTGGCGGCGGATCACGATGTGATGATGATGATGATGATGCCGGCGATGGATCACAACCACATGATGGTGGTGGTGGTGATGATGGTACTGCGCCAGCTGCACCGTCGGCTGCTGCTCCTGCAGGCGCTGGTCATCGGCGGCGAGGATCGTCGCTGCATTCGGCACAGGCTCGAGCAGCTCGGCATAATTCGCCGCCGCCGGCAGCGTCTGTGCCGGAGCCGGGGCCGCTTGCGCGCTGCCCAACGTCGTCAGCGCCGCCGCGGCGCCCAGCAGTCCGGCCAACCTCTTATCCATGTATTGCCTCCATCCTTGTTTAGGCATGATGCCTTGAGTTGAACCGCCATCCCCCAATCCTAGTTCCGCCGCTCGAATCGCCTGCTGCCCGCGGCGCGCACCGCCGCTGCCGGCATCTGCAACAACTGCCGCAGCGCATCGCGGTCGGCGAGAACTGCGAAGATCTCGCCGCGGCCGAACATGCCGATTGCCTCCTCCCGATCGTCCGCATCGGCGAGCTTGGCGCGTGCCACGGCGAGCGCCACGTCGATTTCGCCTTTGCCGCGCAGCGGCAGATCGTCGAGCATGGAAAGATGCGCCTCGCGCAATGCGCGGTCGCCGGCCAATCGTTCCAACGGACTTCCCTCGTCTGCGGCGTGCGCGCGCGCCGTCAATTCGTTGGCGCGCACCAGAATGGCCGGCGGCTCGCGCTCCTCCGGGGTCAGCAGCAGGCCGGCGGCGCGGAAGGCCCGGCCGACCGAGGCGCGCGCCGTGAAGGCGGCTATCGGGATCGCCAGAACGAGGCCCGCCACGACCGGCGACATCCACAGCAGGAGCGGCGCAGACACCGCATACGCGACCGCGCCGAGGACAATGCCGAGCAAGGTCGGCACGGCGTAGGCACGCGTGAATTCGCCGCGGGCGAAGCCGCCGTCGTCGCGGCGTTGCACCGACCAGCCGGCGTCGCGGCCGAGCAGTATCTCCGTCACCGCCCACGACTGCATCAGCATCATCACCGGCGCGATCAGCGCCGAGATCACGATTTCCAGCACCACGCTGACGAGGCCGCGCACGACGCCGCCGATGCCGCGACGATCGCGCCGCCTGACAAGCATCGCCAGCCAGCCAAAAAATTTGGGCAGCACAAGCATGACCATGGTGCCGCCGAACACGTAAGCCGCGCGGACCGGATCCTGCATCGGCCATTGCGGAAACAAGGTCGCGCCTCGCGGGAAGTAGTCGGGCGGTATGAACTCGGCCTGCAATGTGATGAGGATGCCGATGAGCAGGAAGACGAGCCACATCGGCGCCGTGATGTAGGAGCCGATGCCGGTCATCAGGTGCAGCCGCGACACCCAGTGCAGGCCGCGCGCCGGCACCACAGCAGCGTGCTGCAGATTGCCCTGGCACCAGCGGCGATCGCGCACCGCGTAATCGGTCAACGTCGGCGGGCTTTCCTCGTAGGAGCCGCCGAGCTCGGTCACCATGTGGACGCCCCAGCCAGCGCGGCGCAACAACGCCGCTTCGACGAAGTCGTGGCTCAGGATGTGGCCGCCGAACGGCTTGCCGCCGCGCAAGATCGGCAGTCCGGCCTGGCCGGCGAAAGCCTCGACGCGGATGATGGCATTGTGGCCCCAGTAATTGCTCTCGGCGCCATGCCACCAGGCGATGCCGCGCGCGATCAGCGGGCCGTAGACGCGGCCGGCGAACTGCTGAAGCCGCGCGAACAAGGTCCGACCGTTGAGTAACTGCGGCAGCGTCTGGATCAGCCCGACCTGCGGATGTGATTCCATCGCCGCGACGAGCCGCACCACGGTATCGCCTTCCATCAGACTGTCCGCGTCGAGCACGATCATCTGCTCGTAGGCACCGCCGAAACGCGTCACCCATTCGCCGATATTGCCGGCCTTGCGCGCAAGGTTCTTGGTGCGGTGGCGGTAGAACAGATGGTCGGCGCCGAGCTCGTCGCGCAGGCGCAGGAACGCCGCCTCCTCCGCGATCCAGATCGCCGGGTCGGTCGTGTCGCTGAGGATGAAGCAGTCGAAATGCGCAAGGCGGCCGGTGTCGCCGAGCGATTCATACATCGCCTGCAAGCGTGCCATCACCCGGTGCGGCTCTTCGTTGTAGGTCGGCAACAAGAGCGCCGTGCGGCCGCGGATCGGCGGCAGCGGCGTCTCCGGATCGATGCCGAGCGGGCGCCCCCTGCCGGCAAAGGTGACGACGAGCCCGATCAAAGTGCTGACGAAGGACAGCGCGATCCAGGCGAACAGCAGCACGAACAGCACCAGCACTGCGGTTTCCAGCGGCGTCAGGCCGCCGACCTTGAGCACTTCGTACATTTCGTAGGCGGCGCCGGCCGTCATGCCGATGGTCGCCGCGAAAACGAACAATCGCCGCAACGGCACATCGCGCGGCGCAGTGCCCGGCGCGCGTGCGCGGCCGCGCGGTTGCCGCAGCGACTGCTGCGGCATCGCCAACGGCGCCTCGGGCGGCAAGGCGTGGAAGCCGCCGGCGTCATCGCGCATCCGGGCGTTCAGCGCGTCCATCGGTAAAGCCAGGTTTCGGTGAGCGGCTTGTCGTCGGTCATCAACTGGCCGCGCAATTCGATCAGCGGTTCGTTCTTCACGTCGAGTTGGAAACTGACACGCAAGCCGCCCGTTTCCGGGTTGGGCTGCAGCACCAGATGCTGCACTTCGCCCTTGCTGGCAGTGACGGTCGTCTTCACAGTCTTGGGATCGACCGATTTGAGGATTTCCCCCGTCACTTCGAGCACGAACAGGCGCACGCCATTCGGGCCGGCGCCGGTGCGCGTCGTGGCGAATTCCGCGAAGTGCCTGGGATTCGGCCTCTGGTTCGTCCAGTGCAGACGATAGGTGAAACCATACTCGCCCTTGGCTTTCAGCGTGTCCTTCGGCCGCCAGAACGAGACGATGTTGTCGTGGATCTCCTCCTTGGTCGGGATCTCCACCAACTCGACACTGCCCGCGCCCCAGTCGCCGATCGGCTCGACCCACAGGCTCGGGCGCTTCTCGAAGTGCGATTCGAGATCGTCATAGGCGAAGAAATCGCGCTCGCGCTGCAACAGCCCGAAGCCGCGCGGATTGACGTCCTCGAAATAGCTGACCTGCAGCTCGCGCGGATTGCGCAGCGGGCGCCAGATATACTCGTCGCGGCCGCTGTGCATCGCCAGGCCATCGGAATCGTGCACGGCGGGACGGAAGTCGTCGATGCCGGCGCGATCGTTGGTGCCGAACAGGAACATGCTGGTGCCGCTGCCGATGCCGACCTCGGCGATATCGACGCGGGGATAGATCGCCGCCTCGGTGTCATAGATCGTCTGGTCGCCCGGCCTGATCGTGAAGCGGAACGCCGCCGACGCGCTCGGGCTGTCCAGCAGCGCATGCACGACGATCGAGTTCGTACCCTTCTGCGGCTTCTCGATCCAGAACGTGGTAAAGGCGGGAAACTCCTCGCCCTTCGGATCGGCGGTCTTGATCGACAGGCCGCGCGCCGACACGCCGTAGACTTGGCCCTTGGCAACGGCGCGGAAATAGCTGGCGCCGAGGAAAACGCCGACCTCGTCGTAATAGTCCGGCCGGTTGATCGGCGCGTGCAGACGGAAGCCGGCAAAGCCGACGTCGGCATTCGCCGGCGGGGGCTTGACCAGATCGAAGGTGAACAGTTCGGGCGAGTAGACGATCTGGTGCGCGCGACCCTGATCGACGACGTAGACCTGGACACGATCCTTGAATATCCACCCGCGATGGAAGAATTCGACCTGGAACGGCAACCCTTCGCCGCGCCACAGTGCACGGTCGGGACGGTAGCGGATGCTGCGATAGCCGTCGTAAGAGATCTTGCCCAGATCGCCCGGCAGGGTCTGGTCCGGCGCCTTGTAGGCTTTCTGCGCAAGCTGCTGCGCCATCTGTCGCACCGTATGCGCATCGAACGGCTGGTCATTCGACCGCTCATCGGCCGAGCTCAAATCCATACCGCTGCCCATGACCGACAGCAGCGCAGCCGAGCCGGCAATAAATCGTCGGCGATCCAAAGACCCCACTCCCAACAGCAACCGTTCTGGCCACGCGCGGCCACTCTCGGCGTCTCATTCCCGATAAGCGCTCGTTGCCCCGCATGTTCCATGCAAGAGGCCGTCCGACCGTCACTTGAAAACAGAAGCCCCGTGCGGGCATTCGCGCCCGACACGGGGTCTTCCGCTTACGCTTGACGCGACAGACGCTACGGTACGGTCCGACGGCCGCGGAATACGCCAACCAGCGCCGAAACGACGAACAGCACGATGGCCACGAAGAAGACGATCTTCGCCGCCTCGACTGCGACGCCCGCAATGCCGCCGAATCCGAACAGGGCGGCAATCAGGGCGATGACCAGAAACGTGATGGCCCATCCGAGCATGGCGTGGTCCCTCTGGTTGAGTGATGCCGATATCTGGCGAGGTAACGTGCCGCCGGGCGCAAAAGTTCCTCAGCTTCCGCCGTCAATGGCGGCCGGCCGTGGGAACCCGTTCTTTTGCCGACGAGTTTCGCCGGGTATGATTGCAAGAGCAGCGGGCAACACACCATGGCGGGGCTGAAGACTTATCACGCGAAGCGGCATTTCGGCGTCACCGCCGAACCCAAGGGCAAGGTCGCGAAGCGCAAGGGCAGCGCCTTCGTCATCCAGAAGCATGACGCGACGCGCCTGCACTATGACCTACGTCTCGAACTCGACGGCGTGATGAAGAGCTGGGCCGTTACGCGCGGCCCGAGCCTGGTGCCGGGCGAGAAGCGGCTCGCAGTCGAGGTCGAGGACCACCCGATCGAATACAACACGTTCGAAGGCGCGATCCCCGAGGGCGAATACGGCGGCGGCACGGTCATGATCTGGGACCGTGGCACCTGGACGCCGGAGCATGATCCGCACAAGGGCCTCGCCAAAGGCCACCTCGATTTCATCCTCGACGGCGAGAAGCTGCACGGCGGCTGGCATCTCGTGCGCATGCACCGGAGGCCGAACGAGAAGCGCAACAATTGGCTGCTGATCAAGCAGCACGATGCCGCCGAGCGCTCGGCGCGCGACAAGGACATTCTGGAAGAGAAGCCGCTGTCTGTCGTCAGCGGCCGCGACCTTGACGAGATCGCGCAATCGAAAAAGGTCTGGCACAGCAATCGCAGCGTGAAGGCCAATGTCGCGGCGCTGGCCAGAGGCGGGCGCAAGCGAACGGCAGCGAAAAAGAGCGCCGCGAAGAAAAACACCCGTAAAGCATCCGCAAAGAAGACGTCGGCGAAGAAGACCGCGCGCAAGAAAACCCGGGCGCGCGCCGCGGCCGTGAAGCCGATCCGCAAGCGCTCGAAACCGAGCGAGCCCGCCGACGCGCTGACCGGCGCGCCGAAAGGCGCCCTGCCCGCCTTCATGCCGCCCTGCCTCGCCACTTTGTCCGAGACGGCGCCCACGGCCGCAACCTGGCTGCACGAGATCAAGTTCGACGGCTATCGCCTGGAGGCGCGGCTCGACAAAGGCAAGGTGAAATTGCTCACGCGCCGCGGCCTCGACTGGACGCGCAAGTTCCCTGCCGTCGCCGCAGCCATTGCCGAATTGCCGGCGGCGAAGGCGTTGATCGATGGCGAAGTCGTCGTTGAAGGTGAGGATGGCGTCTCCAGCTTCTCATTGCTGCAGCAGGCGCTGAGCGACGGCGACGACAGGCGCATGCTGTTCTATGCCTTCGACCTCATGCATCTTGACGGCCGCGATCTGACCCCGCTGCCGCTCGCCGCGCGCAAGGCGGCGCTCGAAGCCCTGCTTGCCGGTGTCGGCAGGCGCGGACCGCTGCGCTTCAGCGCCTCGATCGACCAGCCGGGATCGGCACTACTCGAACAGGCGTGCAAGATGGGCCTTGAAGGCATCGTCTCGAAACTGGCCGACGCGCCGTATCGCTCTGGCCGCGGCCATGACTGGCTCAAGACCAAATGCTCGGACCGCCAGGAATTCGTCATCGCCGGCTTCGCACCGTCGACGGCCGACTCCCGCGCCGTCGGCGCGCTGGTGCTCGGCGTCTACGACAAGGGCAAGCTCCGTTACGCCGGCCGTACCGGCACCGGCTTCACGCACGCCTTTGCGCGCGAGATCTATCGCAAGCTCAAGGCGCTCGAAGTGAAAAAGTCGCCGCTTGATCCCCTGCCGAAGGAGGAGCGCGGCGCGCGAGGTCCGATCTGGGTCGAGCCGAAGCTGGTTGCGGAAGTCGACTTCCACGGCTGGACGCACGGCGACCGCGTACGCCAGGCCTCGTTCCAGGGCCTGCGCGAGGACAAGCCGGCCAAGGACGTGGTGCGCGAAACCAAGAAGGCCATCGCCGCCGCGGCCAAGACCGCCACCAAGCGCAGCGCCCCGGTCGCGAAAGCAAAGAGCGCCCGCAAGGCGGCGCCCGCGACGCGCGGCAAGCCGGACAACACCGTCGCCGGCATCGCGCTGTCGCATCCGGACCGCGTCTACTGGCACGACGTCAACGTCACCAAGCGCGACCTCGCCGACTACTACGTGAAGGTGTGGGACTGGATGGCGCCGCATCTCGTCGGCCGGGCCATCGCCTTGGTGCGATGCCCCGAGGGCGCGGATATGGGCCAGTGCTTTTTCCAGAAGCACGCCAGCGGCGGCGTGGCCACCAAGCACCTGCATCTCGTCGCCGAAAAGGGCGACAAGATTATCTCCATCGACGACCTGGAAGGGCTGATCTCGTTGGTGCAGGCGGGCGTGCTCGAGATCCACACACGCGGCTCGACCATCGACCATCTCGACAAGGCCGAGCGCCTCGTCTTCGATCTCGACCCCGGGCCCGGCACCGGCTGGAAAGACGTGATCGCCGCGGCGCGGGACGTGCGCGATCGTCTTGCACAGATCGACCTCCGCACCTTCATCAAGACCTCCGGCGGCAAGGGCTTGCACGTCGTGCTGCCGATCGCGCCGACGCCGTGGGAAGAGGCCAAGGCTTTCACCCAGGTCGTCGCCCGCGCCATGGAGGCGGACGAGCCGGACCGTTACATCTCGACCGCCACCAAGGCCAAGCGCCACGGCCGCATCTTCGTCGACTACCTGCGCAACAGCCGCGAGGCGACCGCGGTCGCCCCCTTCTCCACCCGCTCGCGTCCCGGTGCGCCGATCTCGGTGCCGATCGACTGGAGCGAACTCGGCTCGCTCAAAAGCGCCAACCAGTACACCGTGCTCAACGTCATGCAGCGGCTGTCGCGCATGAAGGAGGACCCGTGGGCCGGCATCGGCCGGGTCAAGCAGGTGCTGCCGAAGGTGAAATAAGGCGGCTTGCGGAACCGGGGAACCCATCACTGCGTTGGTGCGCGGACCAGCGAGGGCGACGTCCGGCGCTCGCGAGGGGTCGCATGGCCAACCAGAAACGACATACCGACATGAGCGGCAAGCTCAACAATCAGTTCTCGCGCATGGCCCAGGCCGTAGCGAGCTGGACCGGGCACCCGGTCAGTTTCCTGCTCGCCTGCGCTGTGGTCGTCGTCTGGATCGTCACCGGTCCGATGTTCGACTACAGCGACACCTGGCAATTGGTCATCAACACCGGGACCACCATCGTCACGTTCCTGATGGTGTTCCTGATCCAGAATACACAGAACCGCGACGTCCTCACCGTGCAGCTCAAGCTGTCGGAGCTGGTGCTGGCGATGAAGGGCGCGGAAGACCGTTTCGCGGCGATCGAGGACCTGACCGACGAGGAATTGCAGGAGTTGCACGACGAGTGCAAGCAGCGCGCCGCGCAGACACTGAACCACATCGAACAGCGTCGCGAGCCGGCGCCCGCGAACGCCGCCGCCACAACGAACGTCACCGGAGGCAACAAGGCGCGCATGGCGGCCGCACGCGCCAAGTCGGAGCGCAAGAGCGCCGCGGCGAATACCTAAGACGCGAAGCCGCGTCCGCGATTTTGCCACAAGCGCCGGGCATAGTTCCCGGCAGGTGGGACGACGACGGGGCGATGAGATGACGGGCAGACGGCTTCAGGCCGCAGGCTTGGTGGCGCTGGTCGCTGCCGGCAGCCCCGTTTTCGCCGCCGAAAAATCCGCAACCCACAGCTTCTCCGGCGTCGCCGCCTATTATGACACCAACTATCACGGCCGTACCGCCGCCGGCGAAACCTACGACCCGCGCAAGTTCACCGCCGCCCACCGTACCTTGCCGTTCGGCACGCGACTGAAGGTGACCGACCGGCGGACCGGCCGCAGCGTCGAGGTCACCGTCAACGACCGCGGCCCGTTCACGCGCGGCCGCGTCCTCGACCTCTCCCTCGCCGCGGCGAAGCAACTGCGCATGCTCGGACGGGGTCTCGTCCGCGTCACTGCGGACATCGAGCCCACCAGCTCCAGCCGATAGGCCCGGGGTTTGGCGGCCGCCGCATTCGGCGCTATAGACGGCGTCCCGCCGTCTTTCCCGTCCAGGACCCGACGATCATGCCCGCCAAGCGCCCGGCCACCCGCCTCGCACAGCTCAAGGAAGAAGACCTCAACACGGCGCAGCAGGCGCTACTTGAATCCTTGCGCGCCGGTCCGCGCGGCAAGTCCCTGACCCTGCGCGGCCCCTTCGCCGCCTGGATGCACGCGCCGGAATTCGGGCAGCTGGCACAGGCACTGGGCGCCCACGCCCGCTACAAGACCGCGCTCGAGCCGCGCCTGTCGGAATTCGCCATCCTGTGCACCGCGCGCTTCTGGAAGGCGCAATACGAATGGTTCGCGCACGGACCGATGGCGCTCAAGGCCGGCGTCAAGCCCAAGGTCATCGAGGATCTGCGCAAAGGCCGCGCGCCCGCTTCCGCGCCGAAGGACGAGCGCGCGATCTATGCCTTCGTGCAGGAATTGTACAAGACGCGCCGCGCCAGCAATCAAACCTACAAACGCGTGCGTGCCTTCCTGAACGACGCGGCGATGGTCGAGCTCGTCGGCATCCTCGGCTATTACACGTTGATCTCGATGACGCTCAACGTCTTCCACATGCTGCCGCCGGAAGACGAAAAGCTCCCCTTCGCCGAACCGACGGCAAAGTAGCACTTCGCCTCAGCGCGATTCCGTCGCTGCATTTCGGGTTCAGCTCACGCTCAACCCGCTTTGAGCCCCGCCTTACGCACGACCTTGCCCCATTTCTCGGTTTCCGAGGCGATGAACTTGCCGAAGACGGCCGGTGTGCCGATGTCCGGCACGCCGCCCAGCTTGGCGAGGTTCGCCACAAGATCGGGATCGCGGAGCGACTCGTTGATCTCCTTGTTGAGCCGGTCGATGATCGCCGCCGGCGTCTTGGCCGGCGCGCAGACGCCCTGCCAACCGGCAGCTTCAAAGCCCGGCACGAATTTGTTGGCGGTTGGCACGCCCGGCAAGACCTTCTGCTCATCGGCCGTCGTGACGGCCAACGGGCGCAATTGTCCGGATTTGATATAGGACAGCGAAGAGACGACCACGTCGAACATCACCTGCACACGGCCGGCGATCAAATCGGTGATGGCGGGTGCGGCGCCGCGATAATGCACCGGCACCAGATCGACCCCGGTCACCATGTTGAAATAGATGGCGGTCAGGTGTTGCAAACTGCCGGCGCCTACGGTCGCGACGTTGATCTTGCCCGGATGCGCCTTGGCATAAGCGATGAACTCGGGGACCGTCTTGACTGGAAGGCCGGGGGTGACCTCCATCACCACCGGCGTGCGCACGACGCCGGCGACCGGCGCCAGATCGCGCCTGGGGTCGAAATTGGACTTGCCCTCGTAAAGCGTGGCGTCGATTGCAATCGCGGTCGACGCGTAGAGAAGCGAATAGCCGTCGGCAGGCGATCTGACGATATACTCAGTGGCGATGTTGCCGCCTGCCCCGGCGCGATTATCGATCACGAAGTTCTGGCCCATCCGCTTGGCAAGGGACTGGCCGACGAGCCGCGCGTTGATGTCGGACGCCGAGCCGGCGCCGAAGCCAACCACCAGGTGTACCGGCTTCGACGGATAGGTGTCGGCGAAGGCCGTGCGCGTGATTGCCGGAAGCGTCGCCGCTCCCGCGGCCAACTGAAGCAAATGACGACGGTCGATGTTCATGGCGTTCCCCTTGATTGTTGTTTTGATGACTTCCACACGTCTCGAAAGCGAGACGATCTCCACCTCATAGAACTCAATCTGTGCCGCGACTCCTTGAGCCTCACAATGTCATCGAGCCGCCGCCGTCGACATACCAGGCTGTCCCGACCACGTAGCTCGACCGTTCGGAGGCCATGAAGGCGACGACGCCCGAAACTTCCTCAGGGGTCCCCATGCGGCCAACCGGCAGCTTCGAGACCCGCTGCTGGCGCACCTCCGCCTCGGTCTGGCCCGTCATCTGCGCCCACTCGCGCATGGTGTCGTCCTGGCGCTCGGTGTTGATGATGTACGGCACCACCGCGTTCACAAGAATATTGTCTTTCGCAAGTTCGGCGGCGAGCGCCTTCGTCAAATTGAGCATCGCGGAATTGTTGAGCGCAGCCGGCACCACCGTGAAGTGCGGCTGCCGCCCCGCGAGCCCGGAGATATTGATGATGCGCCCCCATTTGCGCGCGCGCATGTGCGGTACGGCGTGGCGGATGCAGCGTGCCGCCGGGTTGAATTTCTGCTCAAGCAGACTTCCCAGATGACCGTCGTCCATCTTGAAGAAGTCCTGCGGGATCACCGTCGCCGCCGAATTCACGAGGATATCGATGCGGCCGAAGCGGTCGACGACCTTTTTCGTCATGGCGGCGATCGCGGCGTCGTCTTCGAGATCAGCAGGAACGCCGAGCACGTGGCCGGGATGAAGCGCGTCCAGTTCGCGCACAGTGGCTGCATTGATACCGGGGTCCTTGCTGACCAACACCACCCGCGCGCCCTCGGCGAGCAATTCACGCGCGCACGCTTTTCCGATGCCACGACTGCCGCCGGTGATGATGGCGACCCTGTCCGCAAGACCGAGATTCAAACCGTCCTCCTTACACACGATCGATCGCGCTCACGTGCGATCGCGCGAACACTAACGGCAATGGAGGACAAAAACACGCGGGATCGTGCCGCTGGCTGATATGCCTTTGGCGCGCCACCTTTCGTTATTGTGAGAAAGGCGACAGCGCCTGCGGCCGGCGGCTTTCATCACCGGAAATGTTGGTTTGCGCCGAGAACTCTCGCGCTCAGCCCTCACGTGCCGAGGATATAGATCGCGGCCGCGCCGATAGTGGCCAATGCGAGCAGCATCAGCAGGGAGGCCGGTCGACGCGCCGCCTGACCGCCGAAACCGACAGCGTAAGCGGACTTCGCGACGTTGTTGGATGCGGCCGCGATCAGCACCGCCGCCGCCAGCAGCGCAACCGGCATGTCGGAAATCCCGCCTTGGGCGATGTTCAGGATGAAAGGATCGATATCAGTCACGCCGACCACTGCCGACAGTGCCAGAATGCCCTTTGCGCCGAACGACGTCCGCACCCAGGCGGTCACGATGGAAATGAAGATCAGCAGCGCCGCGAAGGTGACCGCGGTCGAGAGTTGCAGCGGATTCCTCGGCGCCGTCGCGAGGTCGGCGCCCAGTCGTCTCCGCCATTCGTAGAACGCGAGTGCGGCGGCGAAGGCTGCCAGCGCAAGCAGAGCAGGCAGAAGCTGGATCGCCAACGGCACGTCGAAAATCGCGATCACGACGCCGAGCCGCAGATACATGACCCCGCTCGCCGCCAGAATGCCGGCGGAGAGATCCGCCCGCACTTGCGCGCTCTCGCGCAGGCGCTTGGCAAACACCACCGTAGTGGCGGTCGACGAATAGGCTCCGCCCAGGATCGCCGGCAGCAGCGCCGTGTCGCGCGACGGCAAATAGCGTTGCAGCAGATAGCTCGCATAGGACAAGGTGCAGACCGCGACCACCGCGAGCCACAGCCCATATGGCGTAAGCGGCGTCAGCGATGTGACCGGCTGCTCCGGGGCGAGCGGCAGAACGACCCCGACCAGAATCAAGAACTTCCCGGCCGTGAGCAACTCATCGCGCGGCACGACGCTCGTCAGACGGTGCAACTGCTCGCGCGCGGACAACAAAAGCACGGCCGCCACGGTGATGGAAACGGCAACCCATGGCGGCTGCGCCAGGGCGATCGGCCCGATCGCGTAGGCGAGTAAATTCGAGGCCGGGATCATCATGCTGCTGGCGTCGCTCGAGTGCTGCGGCGTTCGCGTAAAGGCGTGCAGCCACAACGCGATCGCCAGGAGCCCGGCGACGAAAGCAAGAGCATGAGACGGCTCGATCAGGCTCAGCATGGCCCCGGCGAGCGCCAGCATCGGGAAGCTGCGAATGCCGCCGGGGATCGAACGCTGCTCGCTCTTGTAGACTTCCTCGAAGGCGAGCCCCAAAAAGAGCGCGAGCGCCAACGCCAGTGTCAGGCGGGCGGCCAAATGGTACGCCGGCAGTGAGAAATCCGGCATGCGATGTCACCGAAACGGGCCCGCATATTAAATCTTGGACGCGGCGGCGCAATCGACGGCTGTGCCGGAGAGCTGCCGCGCCGGTCCTGGGCGGTGGGCCCCCGGCCGACGCGGCGGCCCGGGGTTTATCGTCGCGCCCTGCGTTAGTGGTTCATCTTCGTGCCGGGCATGCTGTCATGGCTCATGCCGGGCATGGCGTCGTGAGCGCCGCCGCCGCTGTCGCCGGTCATCGCGCCGATGCCGGCCACGGCGAAGTCGACCTTCACCTCGCCCGCCGCCTGGAATTTCAGCGTGGCGTCGACGTGCCCGCCTTGCTTCAGCGGCGCCGTCAGGCCGGTCAGCATGATGTGATAGCCGGCCGGCTTCAGCACCACCGTCTCGCCCGGCTTGATCTCGAGTCCGTTCGGCAATTCGCGCATCTTCATGACACCGTTGGCCAGGCTCATCTCGTGCACCTCGAAGCCCTTGGCGACGGCGGTCGAGCCGCCGATCAGGCGATCGGCTGTCGTGCCGGTGTTGGTGATGGTCATGTAGGCACCCCCGACTTGGGCACCCTTGGGCGTAGCACGTGCCCACGGGTCATGAATCTTGAGCGCGCCGACGGTGTAGTCGTGTGCCAGCGCCGGCACGGTGATCAGGGTGGCGAGCGCGGCGGCGGCGGCGAGGGATTTGTACAGCATGCGAAGTTCCTGAACGATGGGGCGAACCCGGCGACGCACATTGGCGCCAGCGCTGGTCCGGTCGTGGATTGACTTGAGAGCGACGAAGAGCGGTCGAAGCGTTCTCAAGCGGCCGGCGGCCCGCGTGGCATTTGCGCAGAATGAACCGCAGGCCGTGGCGCGGCAGCGACCGACGCCGGCGCGACAATGGCGGCAGCGCCCAGTTGCGGCGCCGGATTCGGATCGGCGATGCCGCCGGCGAGCACTGGCGCATGGCACAGCAGGCCGCAGCCGGCGCAGCAGGGACAGTTTTTGTCGTGCCCGGCCGGATGTCGCGCCGGATCGGCGGAATGATCGCTGAGGCAGAGGCCCCCACCCAAGGCCGCCGTCGGCGCAATCGACAGCGGCATCGCGAGCACCTGCAACGCGACCAGATAGGCCGCGAACAGTCCGATCACCCGTCCGCTGAAACCGCGCGCGCTCATGGCCGCAAGCCATAGCCCTTTGGTCCAAAGGCGTCCACGCGGGGCCGGGCTGCCTGGCAGGCATGACAGGGTACGAAGCGCGCGCCCGTTACATAGATGAAGAGGCCGGGCGGCCTTCCTGACGAGCCAGCATGGCTGCGACCGCCCCTGAGACGTGGTAGGATCGCCAGCGTGGCAAACAGCACTCCTTCCGACGGTGGCCCGCGGGTCGTTCGCTTCCGGCGGCGGTCCGGCGGTGCCGTGACACCCCACCCGGAGGCGCGGGACGGCGCGAAGGCAGACCTGACCGCCTACGCCCACTCCCCCGAGGATCCGACCGAGTATCGCCGCCGGCAGGCGGTCAACGCCGCAGTCTTCCTGTTCGTCGTCCTGTTGATCGGCGCCGCCATCTGGCTCGCCGACACCCTCGCCGACATGCGCCGGAACCAGGACTGCGTCCTGTCCGGCCGGCGGGGCTGTACGCCGGTCGAGTACGATCGGACCGTCCGCTGAGCCCACCTCCGGCGCCGGACTAAAACCGGCCTTGCCGCCGGCGTTAGCTAGTTTTCCCCGATAGTTACGGGCGGCATTGAAACCGAGGGCCCGCTTCGCTATACGGGCAGCCGACTGCCAGCCGGTTGTCGAAGGCCGCGCGGATACTGGCACGTGCGCGGGGTGGCGCGTGTCCGGGCGATTGCCAGAATCTTCCCTTCAATCAGAGAGTTAACGATGTCCTCGACGTTCGACACCATCGCCAATATTATCGCCGAGACTTGCGATATTCCGCGCGACTCGATCACGCCCGAGAGCCACGCCATCAACGACCTCGGCATCGACAGCCTGGACTTCCTCGACATCGCCTTCGCCATCGACAAGGCGTTCGGCATCAAGCTGCCGCTGGAGCAGTGGACGCAGGAGGTCAACGACGGCAAGGCCACCACGGACCAGTATTTCGTGCTCAAGAACCTCGCCGCGCGTATCGACGAGCTCGTGGCAGCCAAGGGGGCCTGACAGGGGGCAATGCGTCTCGAGTACTTCCAGCTCATCGACCGCGTCACGGACCTCAATCTCGCCGACCGAACGATCCGCACCGAAAACACGGTCCCGCAAGCCAGCACCGTCTTCGAAGGGCACTTCCCCGGCTATCCGCTGATGCCCGGCGTGCTGCTGATCGAGACGATGGCGCAGACCTCGGGCTGGCTGGTGGTTGCGCTCAATAAATTCGAACGCATGCCTTTTCTCGCCGCGGTCAAGGACGCCAAGTTCCGGACCTTCGTCGTGCCCGGCATGGTGCTCGCGGTGGAAGCCAAGCTCGAACACGACGGCTCCGGCTACGCCGTCACCAATGCGAAGATTACCTCGGCCGGCAAGCAGATCTGCGATGCGACGATCACATTGCGCGTGATGCCGTTCCCCAACGACGAGATCCGCCAACACATGCGCGACCAGGCCGGCCGCCTCGGCGTGCCGAGCGAGGAATCCGCGCATGGCTGACGGCGCGCGCGAGGCCCTGATCACCGGCATCGGCATCGTCTCCTGCCTCGGCGAAGGGCCGGATGCGCACTGGCAGAAGCTATCCGAGGCGAAGCCGTCGGCCGACGTGACCACCTTCGCGCCCTACGTCGTTCATCCTCTCGCGCCCATAAATTTCGATCTGCAGATCCCGAAGAAGGGCGATCAGCGGCAGATGGAGAACTGGCAGCGCATCGGCACCTATGCTGCCGGGCTGGCGCTCGATTCAGCCGGCGTCAAGGGCAACACCGACGTGCTCTCCCACATGGACATGATCGTCGCCGCCGGCGGTGGCGAGCGCGATCTCGCCGTCGACTCCGCGATCCTGTCCGGCATGCCACGTGCGGCCAACCCATCTGCCTTCCTGAACGAAAGGCTGATGAGCGACCTGCGCCCCACCCTCTTCCTGGCGCAGCTCTCCAATTTGCTCGCGGGCAACATCTCCATCGTGCACGGCGTCACCTCGTCGTCGCGCACATTCATGGGCGAGGAATCGGCCGGCCTCGACGCCGTGCGCATCGCGATGTCGCGCATCGGCGCGGGCCAGAGCGACATCGCCCTCGTCGGTGGCGCGCACAACGGCGAACGCCCCGACCTCATCATGCTCTACGAGTTCGCCGGGCTGATGCTGAAGGACAAATACGCGCCGGTGTGGGAGCGCGGTGACGGTAAGGGCGGCTTCGCGCTCGGCTCGCTCGGCGCCTTCCTCGTGATCGAAGCGCGCGACCATGCGGAAGCACGCGGCGCCAAGCCGCTGGCGCGGCTGACCAGCGTTCTCGCCGACCGCCGCAAACGCGTGGCGGGCAACGTCGCCGCCTCGCTCGAAGGGCTTTGGGACAAGGTCAAGGACAAGGTGGGCGCCAAGAGCGCCGCCGTTCTCTCGGGCGCCACGGGCGCCAATCCCGCGACCGCGGAAGAGCGCGCCTTCCTCGAGGCACACGGCGAGCTTGCCGTGCGCGCCACCGGTTCCTATCTCGGTCATGGGTTGGAGCCGCAATTCCCGATGAACCTCGCTTTGGCCACGGTTGCCGTCCAGCATGGTAGCCTGTTCCCACCCTGCGACTCGACGGGGCTGGAAAAGCCGATGAGCGGGCCGCTCAATCAGGTCGTGGTGACCGGCGTCGGCCACTGGCGCGGCGAAGGCTTGGCGCTAGTGGAAAAGGCCGGCTGAGGAGGATCGAACATGGCGTCGACCAGGGACAAACTCGGGCGTCCGATCGTCGTGGTCACGGGCTTGGGCGTCGTGACCTCGCTCGGTGCCGGCAAGACCGACAACTGGGCCAAGCTGACCGGCGGACAGTCGGGCATCCACGCCATCAGCCGCTTCCCAACCGACGGTCTGAAAACGCGGATCGCCGGCAGCGTCGACTTCCTTGGGCAGCCTGAATCCACGGCGGCACACTCCGAGCAAATGGCCGATCTCGCCGCGGAAGAGGCGATCGCCCAGTCCGGCCTCGGCAAGCCCGGCGATTTCCCCGGCCCCCTCTTCCTCGCGGTCCCGCCGATCGAGATGGAATGGCCGCATCGCCTGGAAGTCGGCGCGCACTCCGGCAGCAACGATCAGGTCACGTATGCCGACCTGCTGCGCGCGAGCAGCCAGTTTCCCGCCTATCATGGTCGTTTCCTGTTCGGCTCGGTCGCCGACCACATTGCCGAGAAGTTCGGCACCCGCGGATCGCCGATCTCGCTGTCGACCGCCTGCGCCTCCGGCACCAGCGCGATCCAGCTCGGTGTCGAGGCGATCCGCCGCGGCGAGACCGATGCTGCGCTCTGCATCGGCACCGACGGCTCGGTCAACCCGGAAGCCGTGATCCGCTTCTCGCTGCTGTCGGCGCTGTCGACGAGCAACGACAATCCGCAGAAGGCGGCGCGACCCTTCTCCAAGAACCGCGACGGCTTCGTCATGGCCGAGGGCGCCGGCGCCCTCGTGCTCGAGAGCTATGACGCGGCGAAGGCGCGCGGCGCCAAAATTCTCGGCGTGGTCGAAGGCTGCGGCGAGAAGACCGACGCCTTCCATCGCACGCGCTCGAGCCCGGACGGCAAGCCGATCATCGCCTGCATCAAGAATGCGCTCGAAGACGCCGGGCTCACCCCCGACGATATCGATTACGTCAACGCGCACGGCACCTCGACGCCGGAAAATGACAAGATGGAATATCTCGGCTGCTCGACCGTGTTCGGAGAGCGCATCGCCAAGCTGCCGATCTCCTCGAACAAGTCGATGATCGGCCACACCTTGTCGGCCGCCGGCGCCATCGAGGCGGTGTTCACGGTGCTGACGCTGCAGGAGCAGCGCATGCCGCCGACCATCAATTACGACCTGCCCGATCCGGCGATCCCGCTCGACGTCGTGCCGAACAGCGCGCGCGACGCCAGGCTCAAGCACGCGATCTCCAATTCCTTCGGCTTCGGCGGACAGAACGTCTCGCTGGTGGTGGGGGTCGAGCCGGTTTGACCGCCGGTTCGTCGTATCCTCCCATGCGCGCACTGCGACTGATCGGCGACCGCCAGCTCGAATTGGCCGAAGTGCCCGAACCGCCCGCGCCGGGCGAAAACGAAGTCCAGATCCGCATCAAGGCCGTTGGCCTCAACCACCTCGATCTCTGGGGCTTCCGCGGCATGGCCTTCGCCAAGCGGCAACTGCCGCTGGTCGTCGGCGCTGAGGCCTCCGGTGAAATCGCGGCGGTCGGCCAAGGCGTGACGCAGTTCAAGCGCGGCCAGAAGGTCGTGATGTACGGCGCGATGACGTGCGGCAAATGCGCGAACTGCCGCGAGGGCCGCGATAATTTGTGTGAAAACGTCGCCGGCGTGCTCGGCTTCCATATCGACGGCTTCGCCCGCGACCTGATCAACATGCCGGCGCGCCTCGTCGTGCCGGTGCCGGACGGCGTTTCGCTGCGCGATGCGGCTTGCGCGCCAATCGCTTTCGGCACCACCGAGCACATGCTGTTCGACAACGCCAAGCTGAAGCCCGGCGAGACGATCCTGGTGCACGCGGCAGGCTCCGGGATCGGTTCGGTCGCGATCAAGATGGCGAAGGCCCTGGGCTGCACCGTCATCACCACCGTCGGCGACGATGAAAAGGCTGCGAAGGCGAAGGCGCTCGGCGCCGACCACGTCATCAACTACAAGAAGGACCGCTTCGAGGGCGTGACGCGCAAGCTCACCGCCAAGAAGGGGGTCGACGTTGTCTTCGAGCACGTCGGCGGCGAGGGCTTCAACGGCTCCCTGCTCGTCCTCAAACGCGGTGGACGGCTCGTGACCTGCGGCTCGACCGCCGGCCCGACCGTCACCATTAACCTGATGCAGCTATTCCAGCAGCAGTACAAGATTCTCGGCTCGTTCGGCTGCCGCATCCAGAACATCCGCGACTCCCTGTCGAAGATGGCCGCCGGCATGGGCGCAATCATCGACACCGAAGTGCCGCTCGCCGAATTCGAGAAGGGCCTTGCCCGGCTCGAAACGCGCCAGGTCTTCGGCAAGGTCGTCGTCAACTTCTGAGGCGCCCATGGGCAGCGTGAAACGGCGCCTGCGGCGTAGCCTGAAGCGCGCCGGCGATGCCACCGCGGGCGCGCTCGCCGTCGGCCTGCTGCGCAGCTTGCATCGCGTGCCGTTCGACACGCTGGCGAACGGCGCAGGCTGGTTCATGCGCGCGATCGGG
Source organism: Pseudolabrys sp. (assembly GCF_035943735.1). Taxonomy (GTDB): domain Bacteria; phylum Pseudomonadota; class Alphaproteobacteria; order Rhizobiales; family Xanthobacteraceae; genus Pseudolabrys. The sequence goes on along the minus strand of NZ_DASZBV010000006.1, from coordinate 146,189 downwards.
CCGCTGTTCCGCGAGAACAGAATCGCCCGCGCGCAATTGACCGCCGCCTTTCCCGAGAAGTCGCCGGCCGAGATCGAGCGCATTCTTTCGGGCGTGTGGGACAATCTCGGCCGCATGGGGGCCGAGTTCGCGCATCTCGACCGGCTGTGGGATTGGGACGCCGAGCATCCCGAACGCCCGAGCCGCATCGAGCTGGCGCAGCCGACCATCGACCGCTTCGTCAATTTGCTCAATGACGGCAAGCCAGCGCTCATCTTCGCCGCGCATCTCGGCAACTGGGAGCTGCCGGCGATCTGCGCGGCGACCTACAAGCTCGACAGCGCGGTGCTCTACCGGCGGCCCAACATCAAGGCGCTCGATGACTGGATCACGCAGACGCGTGCCACGCACATGGGCGAGATCATCTCCACCAGCCTCGACGCGCCGGTGAAGATCGCCGACGCGCTCACGCGCGGCGCGCATGTCGGCATGCTGGTCGACCAGTATTATGTACGCGGCGTCGAGGTGACCTTCTTCGGCCGCAAGACCAACGCCAACCCCCTGCTCGCCCGGCTGGCGCGGCACTTCAACTGCCCGATCCACGGCACCCGCATCGTGCGCCTGCCCGGCAACCGCTTCCGCGCCGAATTGACCGACGAAATCCAGCCCGCGCGTGATGCCAATGGCGAGATCGACATCGCCGGCACGATGCAGGCGATCACCAACGTGATCGAGGGTTGGGTGCGCGAGCATCCCGAGCAGTGGCTCTGGCTGCACCGCCGCTGGCGGTAAGCCTCACTCCCCCGTCTTCACCTTGGTCCAGAGCCGGTTGATCAGCCGCTGTGCGCGCTGATCGCGGGCGCCGACGGTGTAGAGTTTGGCCATGGTCGCTGCGTCGGGATAGACGCTCTTGTCGTCGAGCACCGTCTTGTCGACGAACTTCTGGCTGGCGAGATTGCCGTTGGCGTAGGACACCATGTTCGAGTTCTTCGCCGCCACTTCGGGGCGCAACAGATAATCGATGAAGGCGTAGGCCTCCGCCGTGTGCGGCGCGTCCTTCGGAATGGCGAGATTGTCGAACCACATCTGCGCGCCTTCCTTCGGGATCGCATAGCCGATCTCGATGCCGTTCTTGGCGTCGGCCGCGCGCTTCTGCGACTGCTTGACGTCGCCCGACCAGCCGACGACGAGGCAGATCTCGCCGCTCGCCAGCGCGTTCAGATATTCCGACGAATGGAATTTGCGCACATAGGGGCGGATCTTGAGCAGCAGCGCGGTCGCCTTTTCGAGGTCCGCCTGCTTTGTCGAATTCGGATCGAGCCCGAGATAATGCAGCGCCGCCGGCAGGATGTCGTCGGCGGAATCGAGCATGTGAATGCCGCAGTCCTTGAACTTGGCAATCAGCTCCGGCTTGAACACGACGTCCCAGCTGTCGATCGTCGCGTTCGGCCCGAGACGGTCGTGCACCGCCTTGACGTTGTAGCCGATGCCGGTGGTGCCCCACATGTAGTTGACGGCATACTGGTTGCCGGGATCGTAGGCGGCCAGCCGCCTGTTGATCTCCGCCCAGGTATTCACCAGGTGTGGCAGCTTCGCCTTGTCGAGCTTCTGGAATACGCCGGCCTTGATCTGCCGCTCGAGGAAATAGGCGGTCGGCACGACGACGTCGTAGCCGGACTTGCCGGCGAGCAGCTTCGTCTCCAGCGTCTCGTTGGCGTCGAAGGTGTCGTATTGCACCTTGATGCCGGTTTCCTTGGTGAAGTCGGTCAGCACCTGCGGGTCGATGTAGTCCGACCAGTTGTAGACGTTGACGACGCGCTGTTGCGCGGCGGCCGGCAACGGCCCCGCGAACAGCAAACCGGCAAGCAGCATCAAGGCAGGCAGCGTCTTTCGCATGAAAACCCTCGTGCGCAACGTCGTCGATCCGACACGCAATCTAGCCGAGGCGCCGACGGTGCACGAACCGTCGCGGAATTGACCTCGGGCGCGCGCGCCGGTTGAAAAGTTATCCACAGGACCGACAGAATCAGTTATACTGATTCCACTTGTAAAAGCGCATTCCAACAACATTCAATCGAGGATTACTCATGCGCCGTTCCACCACCGTGTGGAGTGCGGTTGCGTCTGTATTGTTTCTCTCCGTTTGTTCGTCCGCTTTTGCCGCCGATCTGCCGAGACCCGCTTACAAGGCTCCGCCACTGCTCACGCCGGCTCCGGTATTCACCTGGACCGGCTTCTATATCGGCCCGCACGTCGGCTACGGCTGGAGCCGGTTCAGCGGCGACGGTGACTCGCGCACCGCCAAGGGTTTTCTCGGCGGCGTTCAGGCCGGGTATAATTATCAAATCGGCCAGGTCGTCGTCGGCGTCGAGGGGGAGTATTCCTTCGCCGACGTGAAATACGACACGCCCCTGTTCGGCGGCACACTGACGCTCAAGAACGACTATTTCGCAACCGCCGCCGCGCGGCTCGGCTACGCTTTCGATCGCTCGCTCATCTACGCAAAGCTCGGCGCCGCATGGACGCGTGACAAATGGGACGCGAACGACGGCGCCGGCGGCACCGCCACCGCGACATCCAATCGGATGGGCTGGGTGCTCGGCGCCGGCTATGAGTATGCCTTCTGGGACAATTTCTCAGTGAAGCTCGAATACGACTACATGAAGTTCGGGTCGGTATCGCCAACCTTCGCGACAGCCGGGGGACTGACCGTCGAAGGGTCAGGCGACGTCAAGCTCGACACCCAGGTGATCAAGGTCGGCCTGAACTACCGGTTCGGCGGGCTCGCCTTCTAACCGACGTCCGTGGGCAGGCCGGCTTGCTTCCAGGCCAGGATGCCGCCGGCGAGATGGCACGCATAGGGGTAGCCCTGGTCCTGCGCCGCCACCGAGGCGGTGATGGAGCGACGCCCGGAGCGGCAGGCGAACACGACCGTGCGTCCCTGCGGATCGGGAATGGCGGCCGGGTCGAAGCACGACAGCGGCACGATCACCGCGTCGGGATAGCGCTCGAGCGCCGTTTCGTTCGGCTCGCGCACGTCGACCAGCAGCATGCGGCCGGCGCGCATCCCTTCGGCCACCTCCTGCGGCGTCAGGTTGGTGACTTCGTCGGCGCGCGGCATTTCGTCGGCCATCGGGCGTCCCTCTCGAAAGCCGGATTTCTAGCCGGAATCCGGCTCAGCCGCACCAGTCTTTTGGCCGCCCTATTCCGCCGCCGCGGGCCGGCCCCCGCGAAGCGGGATCAGCACCTCGCGTTCGGTCTCGTGCCGCCGGTCCTGCATGCGCACGCGCAGCAGGTCGCGACGTGCGACCAGCCCGATGACGGCGCGGTCGCCGCGGCGCAGGATCGGCACCCGGCTGGCGTCGGCCGCGGCCATCCGGTCGGCGAGCCGGCCGACGAGCTCGTCGGCGTAGCCGGTCGTGAGTTCCTGTTCGGAAACCACGTCGCGCAGCTTCTGCCCGGTGGGCCAGCCCTCGACCGTCCAGCGCAGCACGTCCGAGCGCGATACGATGCCGGCGAGCGTGCCGTCGGTGTCGACCACGGGATAGCTCTTGTGGCTGTTCGCTCCATCCTCGGCGGTGAAGAACTTGACCACGTCGCCGATCGGCATGTCGGCCGGCAGCGTCTCCGCCGGCTTTGCCATGATGTCAGCCACGCGCATCGTCTCGAACGGATCGACGATGTATTCGCGCATGACGTGATGGCCGCGGCGGGCAACCTTCTCGGTCAGGATCGAGCGGCGCAGCAGCAGCACCGTCGTCGCATGCGCCATGACGCAGGCGATCGCGAGCGGCACCAGGCCGCCCATGTTGTGGGTGAGCTCGAGCGCGAAGATGATCGCGGTCAGAGGCGAGCGCATGGTGCCGCCCATGATCGCGGCCATGCCGATCAAGGCCCAGGTGCCGGGATCGCCGAACGGCACAAAGCCGCCGAACAGCGCGCCGAGCGCGCCGCCCATCATCAACAGCGGCGCCAGCACGCCGCCGGACGTGCCGGAGCCGAGCGCCACCGACCAGATGACGGATTTCACCACCATCAGCCGCACCACCGCCGCGGTGGTCATGTGTCCCGACAAGAGCGCGGCGATATTGTCGTAGCCGACGCCAAGCGCATGCGGCTCGATCAGCCCGCCAATGCCGATGACGACGCCGCCGATCGCCGGCCACCACATCCAGTGGATCGGGAGATGCTGGAAGGCGTCCTCGCAGGCATAGACCATCTGCGTCAGCAGGCCGGAGCCGAGCCCCGCGATGATGCCGAGCACCGCCGCGAGGACGAGGCCGAGCGGCGCCATCGCCGCGCTCTCCGGCATCGGGAACAGCACGCCGCCGGTCATCAGATACGGCCGCAGCGCCGCCGCGACGATTGAGGCGACGGCCACCGGCACGAAGCTGCGCGGCTTCCATTCGAACAGCAGCAGCTCGACCGCGAGCAAAATCGCCGCAAGAGGCGTACCGAAGGTCGCACTCATGCCGGCGGCGGCGCCGGCCACGAGCAGCGTCTTGCGCTCGGCGTTCGATAGATTGAACAGTTGCGCGAATAGCGAGCCGAACGCGCCGCCCGTCATGATGATCGGGCCTTCGGCGCCGAACGGGCCGCCGGTGCCGATCGAAATCGCCGAGGACAGCGGCTTCAGCACCGCCACGCGCGGCTGGATCCGGCTGCGGCCGATGAGGATCGCCTCCATGGCCTCCGGGATGCCGTGGCCACGAATCTTCTCCGAGCCGAAGCGCGCCATCAGGCCGATGATCAGGCAGCCGACGACGGGCACCAGCACGGTCCACCAGCCGAGCGCGTGTGTCGGCGGCCCCACCAGCGCCGCACTGAAGCGCCCGTAATAGGCGATATTGGTGGCGAGCGAGATCAGATGGTAGAGCGCCCAGGCGGCCCCAGCACCGGCGCAGCCGACAACGAGAGCCATGGCCATGAGCAGAAAAAGCCGCCGATCCGTGCTGAAATCGCGCAGGCGGTCTTCGACCGCCCGCTGGGCGGCTTCGGCCGGGCGGACCTTGGAAAGCGTTGGACGATCGGGCGGGGCGGCGCTCGGCATGAAGGCGTACCTTTTGGCAGAAAATGCAGTTCCGATGACGGTCTGGCGGATATATATCGCACTGCGATATAATTTAAAGCGCCGGCTGTGTATAGCTGTTCCCCGAGGGCTGCCATGAGCGCCTCGCCCGCCGCCCGCCAGCTGGCCGACGCCGATTATGAGCGGCTGGCCGAGTTCCGCTATCTGCTGCGGCAGTTCATGATCTTCAGTGAGGACGCCGCCGGACAGGCCGGGCTTACCGCCCAGCAGCATCAGGCGCTTCTGGCGATCAAAGGCTTCGGCCGCGACAAGCCGCTGACCACCGGCGAGCTCGCGGAACGGCTCGGGGTCCGCCACCACAGCGCGGTGGGTCTGATCGATCGATTGCTATCGAAGTCGCTGGTCAAGCGGCAGAGTGGCGCGGAGGACCGCCGCCAGGTGCTGCTGACGCTGACGCCGAAGGCGGAGGCCATGCTCGCCAAGCTCTCGGCCGCGCATCGCGACGAGCTCAAGCGCCTGGCGCCGCTGTTGCAGACGCTGCTCACGCATTTCAAGCCCGAGTAGTCTCCACGAGCAGGGTGCGCTCCCTCTCCCCGGCGGGGAGAGGGTTGGGGTGACCTTCACCCGCCGCGCTTTCGCACGGCGACCTCACCCTATGGGAGAGGTGAAGCGCGACCGCGGCGAAGATCGATCAATCTAGATCGTCACCTGCGTGCCGACCTCGACAACACGGCCGGTCGGGATCTGGAAATAGCTGGTGGCGTCGTTGGCCGAGCGGGTCAGCGCGATGAACAGCCGGTCCTGCCAGCGCGGCATGCCGGACTGCGCGGCGGGCTTGAGCGAGCGGCGCGACAGGAAGAACGAGGTCGACATGATGTCGAACTGCCAGCCGAGCTTGCGCGCGATCGCCAAAGCCTTGGGCACGTTCGGCGTCTCCATGAAGCCGAACCGCAAAACAACCCGCGAGAAGGTTTCCCCGACCGGCTCGATGCGTACGCGCTCGGCGACGTCGACCGTCGGTGTGTCGGCCGTTTCGATCGTCAGGATCACATTCTTCTCGTGCAGCACCTTGTAGTGCTTGAGGCTGTGCAGCAGCGCAGTCGGCGCGAATTCGGGATCGCTGGTGAAGAAGACGGCGGTGCCCGGCACCGTGTGGGGCATCTTCTTCTCGAGGCTGGTCACGAGGCTCTTGAGGGGGATCTCCTGCTTGCGCGTCTTCTGGATCAGCAGCCGCGTGCCGCGCCGCCACGTGTACATGATCACCATCACGACGGCGCCCAGCACCAGCGGAATCCAGCCGCCCTCGACGATCTTGAGCATGTTGGCGGTCAGGAAGGTCAGATCGACAAAGAGGAACGGCACGATCAGCGCCGCCGCGGCGTAGAGCGGCCAGTGCCACACGCGCCAAATGACGACGATCGACATCATCGCCGTCACCACCATCGTGCCGGTGACGGCGATGCCGTAGGCGGAGGCCAGCGCGCTCGAGGAGCGGAACAGCGCCACCAGGAGCAGCACGCCCACCAACAGCAGCCCATTGACGCGCGGCATGTAGATCTGGCCCGCGAGTTCGCCGGAGGTGTGGCGGATCTCGAAGCGCGGCAGCAGACCGAGCTGGATCGCCTGCTGCGTCAACGAATAGGCCCCGGTGATGACCGCCTGGCTGGCGATCACGGTGGCGATGGTGGCGAGCCCGACCATCGGCAGCAGCGCCCAATCCGGAAACAGCAGGAAGAAGGGATTGTCGATCGCGTTCGGATTATGCAGCACGAGCGCGCCCTGCCCGAGATAGTTGATCATCAGCGCGGGCAGCACCACAGTCAGCCAGGCGGCTCGGATCGGTTTGCGGCCGAAGTGACCGAGATCGGCATACAGCGCTTCGGCGCCGGTCATCACCAGGAACACGGCACCAAGTGTGAAAAACCCGATGATGCCGTGGTGCACGAGAAACGAGATGCCGTGCCAGGGATTGAAGGCAAAAAGAACGGCCGGGTACTGCCCGATGTGCCAGAGGCCGCCGAGCGTAATGGCGGCGAACCAGATCAGCATCACCGGTCCGAAGAACGTGGCGACGCTGGCGGTGCCGCGCGACTGCACCCAGAAGAGCACGAGCAGAATCACCACCGTGATCGGCACGACGTAATCGGCGAAGGCCGGCGTGACGACCTTGAGGCCTTCCACCGCCGACAGCACCGACAGCGCCGGCGTGATGATGGCGTCGCCGTAGAACAAGGCGCCGCTGATGATGCCGAGCAGGATGATCGTGCCGGTCGTACGGCCGAGCGCGCGCGAGGCGAGCGCCATCAGCGCCAAGGTGCCGCCCTCACCCTTGTTGTCGGCGCGCAGCAGGATGATCACGTATTTGATTGTAACGACGAAAATCAGCGCCCAGATGATCAGCGACAGGATGCCGAGCACGATCGGTTCGTTCAGCGTGCGGCCGTCGCTCGTCGCCGCCAGCACGGACTCGCGCAACGCGTAGAGCGGGCTGGTGCCGATGTCGCCGTAGACGACGCCGATGCTGCCGATCGCGAGCGTCCAGAAGCCGGGCTGAGCCGGCGCGTCGCCGAATTCTTGGGGCGATGCCGAGCCGCCGTTGCCGACGACATTACTATGAGACATTGGGATGAACTCTGAAGAGGCGCCAGTGATGTTGCGGTGCAATAACGCCTCGCGGGCGCCGGTATAAGCCGGGGGGCCTTCCCCCGACACCGGCGAATTCCGCAACGCGCGGCGAGCAGCCATGCAAAAAACGCAGTCGCATTGCGACATTTCCAGCGTGATATCAATGACTTATGCAACAATCGCCGTTGTGCGATTGTGGACGGCGCTCCGCTAGACCGTCACCTGCGTGCCCACTTCGACAACGCGCCCCGTCGGAATCTGGAAGAAGTCGGTGGCGTCGCTGGCCGAGCGTGCCAGCCAGATGAACAGGTGGTCCTGCCAGCCAGGCATCCCCGACTGCGGCGACGGCCTGAGGGCCCGCCGCGACAGGAAGAACGACGTCGACATGATGTCGAACTGCCAGCCTTGCTTGCGCGCCACGGCCAGCGCCTTCGGCACGTTGGGCTGTTCCATGTAGCCGAACTTCAGTGCGATGCGCGAGAAGTGCTTCGACAGGGGCGTGATCTTCACCCGCTCGCTTTCGCGTACGCGCGGCGTGTCCGCCGTCACCACCGTCAAGATGACATTGCTCTCGTGCAGCACCTTGTTGTGCTTGAGGTTATGCAGGAGTGCGGTCGGTGCGAATTCCGGGTCGCTGGTCAGGAACACCGCCGTGCCCGGCACGAGATGCGGCGGCTTCTTCTCGAGGCTGCGGAATAGAGTATCGAGCGGCACCTCGGTGCGCCGCGTCTTGTTGATGAGGATGCCGGAGCCGCGGCGCCAGGTCAGGATCAGGAGCACCATGCTCGTGCCGAACAGGATCGGCACCCAGGCGCCTTCGAAAAGCTTGATCAAGTTGGCCGAGAAGAACGTCACGTCGACGATGAAGAACGGCAGGATCAGGGCCACCGATCGCCACAGCGGCCATTGCCACAGCTTCCACACGACAACGAAGGCGAGCGTGCCGTCCACCACCATCGTCGTCGCCACCGCGATGCCGTAGGCAGAAGCGAGCGCGCTCGACGTGCGGAACAGACCAACCAGCAGCAGGACGCCGATCAGGAGCGAAACCGTCACGCGCGGAATGTAGATCTGCCCCGCATGCGAAGCCGACGTGTGCAGGATCGTCAGCCGCGGCAAAAGGCCGAGCTGGATCGCCTGATGCACCAGCGAATAGGCGCCGGTAATGACTGCCTGGCTGGCGATGACCGTCGCCGCCGTGGCCAGCACGATCATCGGCAGCAGGAAGTGATCTGGCACGAGGCGATAGAAGGGATTTTCGATCGCCGCCGGATCGGCCAGCACCTTGGCGCCCTGCCCGAAGTAATTGATGAGCAGTGCCGGCAGCACCAGCGCCAGCCACGCGGTCTGGATCGGCTTGCGGCCGAAATGCCCGAGGTCGGCGTACAGCGCCTCGCCGCCGGTGACGCACAGGAACACGGCGCCGAGCGTGACCAGCCCGAGGCCGCCGTGATCGACGAAGAAATAAATGCCATAGAGCGGGTTGATGGCGACGAGCACGTGCGGGTCGTCGAAGATATGCAGCGCGCCGGCACCCGCGATCGAGACGAACCAGACCACCATGATCGGCCCGAACAGGGCCGCGACCTTGGCGGTGCCGCGGCTCTGCGCGGCGAACAGCCCGATCAGGATCACCACCGTGAGCGGTACGACATATTCACTGAAGGCGGGCGTCGCGAGCTTCAACCCCTCCATCGCCGACAACACGGAAATCGCCGGGGTGATGACGCTGTCGCCGAGGAACATCGAGGCGCCGATGACGCCGACGATGAAGACGAAGGTCGTGCGCCGTCCGAGCGCGCGCGTCGCAAGCGCCGTGAGCGAGAGGGTGCCGCCCTCCCCGTTATTGTCGGCGCGCAGGAGGATCAGCACGTATTTCAGCGTCACCGTTACGATGAGCGCCCACAGGATGAGCGAGAGCACGCCGAGCACGGTCGCGCGCGTCACCGGGTGGCCGTCGCTCGCCACGATCGCCGCTTCGCGGAAGGCATAAAGCGGGCTGGTGCCGATGTCGCCGAAGACCACGCCGACGCTGCCCAAGGCAAGCGCCAGGAAGGTCGGGCGGACATCATGGCCGCTCGCCGCAGTGGCCTCGATCGAGGCCGCCGGATCGTTCACACCGTCAGTCATCCAGTATTATCGCGTCCGCCCAAGGCCCCGGAAGCGGGGCCTTATAGCATCGGGACAACGCAGATAATACCTGCCTATTTCCACAGCCCGTCGCGCCGGAACCATAGGCTACCGAACCGACACTGTTGCTTATGCTTACGGCTTGAAGTCCGGCGGCAGCGGCGGGTCTTCCCGCATCAAAGTGATGGTCACGCGGCGGTTGGGCGCCATCGACGGGTTGTCCGGGAACAATGGCTCGGTGTCCGCCTTTCCGGCGACCATATAGATGTGTCCCGACGGCAGGCCTTGGGCGGCTAGCAACTCGCGCACCGCGTTGGCGCGGTCAGCGGAAAGTTCCCAAGAGCCATAGCCCGGCCGCTGCGGCGCGGTGCTGGCTGCAGTGTGCCCGGTGATGGAAATCCGGTACGGCATGGCCTTGAGCGCCGGCGCCATCCGCTCCAGGAGCTCGCGCGTGCGCGGGTTCGGTTCCTTCGAGCCGTCGGCGAACATCGAGCGGCCGTCCTGATCGACGATCTCGATGTTCAGGCCCTGCTTGGTCTCCTCCATCATCACATGCTTGGAGACCTCGGTGATGTCGGGCATGTCCTGCATCGCCTGCCGCAGCGACGCCGCCGCAAGCGCGAAGCCCTTGTCGGCCTTGAAGCGGGCGCCATAGGTACGTTGGTGATCGTGTTCCTCGGGCGACGGCGTCGCCGAGGCCTCCGACGGGTCGATATGCGCGGCGTTCTTCAGCTTCGGCCGCGTCGGCAGGCCGTTCACCTCGATGATGCCGGAATAGCGCACGTGGTCCTGCACGCCGAAAGCGTCGCGCATCGAGCCGGCGACGACCTGCAATTTGGCCTGGTCCTGCGTCGAGAAGGCGACCAGCATCACGAAGAACGAGACGAGCAGGCCCATCAGGTCGGCGAAGGTCACGAACCAGCCGTGCCCGCCGCCGTGCGCTTCCTTGCGTTTCGCCATACGCTACTCCGGCGCGCCCGTCAGGCCGCGACCGCCTCCCCGGCCCCTTCTTCCTCTTCACCACTGTGGCGATGCTTCTCGGGCAGATAGGCGAGCAGCATTTCGCGCACGAGCGCCGGGCTCTTCGCCTCGCGGATCATCAGGATGCCGTCGATGATGAGCGTGCGATTGATCTCCTCGTCGACGAGTTTGAGGTGCAGCTTGTCGGCGATCGGCAGGCAGAACAGGTTGGCGAGCGCCGCGCCGTAGAACGTCGCGAGCAAGGCGCCGGCCATGAACGGACCCAGCTTCGAGGGGTCGGTCATGTTGGCGAACATCTGCACCATGCCGATGAGCGTGCCGATCATTCCGAAGGCCGGGGCGCAGTCGCCGACCGCGCGATAGATCTTCTGGCCCTCATCGAGATGCGTGAGGAAGTTGTCGCGGTCGCGCTCGAGGTTGTCGCGGATGAAGCTGGTGTCGTAGCCGTCGGCGACGAAGCGAATGCCCTTGGCGAGGAACGGATCCTCGACCTCGACCTTTTCGAGGCCGACCGGACCCTGCTTGCGGGCGATGTCGGCGATGCCGGCCAGCTCGTCGACCAGATCGCGCTGCGTCATGCGACGCATGGTGAAGGCGAACTTGGCGCCGAGCGGCAGCCCATGCAGCATCGAGGTGAGCGGGAAGCGGATCAGTGTGGCGGCGAACGATCCACCGAAGATGACGATGAAGGCATGCTCGCTAACGAACATCTCCAGGTTGCCGCCCATCAGAATCACGGTGCTGACGACGGCGACGCCGCACAAGAGACCCAAACTCGTTGCGATATCCATGCCTTACCCCAGACCGACACCGACCCTCGGGCGGCGTCAAAACACCGCCGCTGCCCGACCCTAGACTGCCGCTATTAAGGAGGGGTAAAGCCTAACCGAAGGTGAAGGGAAAACCGTGCCCGCCTCACGGCGGCCCGGTGACACCCTCATAAAATGCGGTAAAACAGCGAGAAATCCGGCCCCAAGCCGGAGCGATCCAGAAGCCAGCGGAGGAAACTGAAGAGCCATGCGTGAGATCGGTCATTTCATCGGCGGCAAGACCGTCAAGGGCACCTCCGGGCGCTTCGGCGACGTCTTCGATCCCAATACCGGCGAGGTGCAAGCCAAAGTGGCGCTGGCCAAGAATTCCGAGGTCGAGCACGCCATCGCCAACGCCGAGGCCGCGCAGCCGGCCTGGGCCGCGACCAATCCGCAGCGCCGCGCGCGCGTGATGTTCAAGTTTCTCGAGCTGGTGCAGAAGGAATACGACGACCTCGCGCGCCTGCTCTCCTCCGAGCACGGTAAGACCTTCCCCGACGCCAAGGGCGACATCCAGCGCGGCCTCGAAGTGGTCGAGTTCGCCTGCGGCATCCCGCATTTGATGAAAGGCGAGTACAGCACCAGCGCCGGTCCCAGCACTGACCTCTATTCGCTGCGCCAGCCGCTGGGTGTCGTCGCGGGCATCACGCCGTTCAATTTCCCGGCGATGATCCCGCTGTGGAAATGCGCGCCGGCAATCGCCTGTGGCAATGCCTTCATCCTGAAGCCATCGGAGCGCGACCCGTCCGTGCCGATGCGCATCGCCGAGCTCTTCCTTGAAGCCGGATTGCCCGCCGGGATCTTCAACGTCGTCAACGGCGACAAGGAAGCGGTCGACACGCTGCTCAACGATCGCCGCGTGATGGCGATCGGCTTCGTCGGCTCCTCGGCGATCGCCGAGTACATCTATGCCACCGGCTGCGCCAACGGCAAGCGCGTGCAGTGTTTCGGCGGCGCCAAGAACCACATGATCGTGATGCCGGACGCCGACCTGGACCAGGCGGTCGATGCGCTGATCGGCGCCGGCTACGGCTCCGCCGGCGAGCGCTGCATGGCGATCTCCGTCGCGGTGCCGGTTGGCGAGAAGACGGCCGACGCGCTGATGAAGAAGCTCATCCCGCGCGTCGAAAACCTGAAGATCGGCCCCTCCACCGATGCGGGCGCCGACTACGGCCCGCTCGTCACCAAGCAGGCGCGCGACCGCGCCAAAAACTACGTCGATATCGGCGTCAAGGAAGGCGCCAAGCTCGTCGTCGATGGGCGCGGCTTCAAGATGCAGGGTTACGAAAACGGCTTCTTCATGGGCGGCTGCCTGTTCGACCATGTGAAGCCGGACATGAAGATCTACAAGGACGAGATCTTCGGGCCGGTACTCTCGGTCGTGCGCGCCAAGGATTACGAGGAAGCGGTACGGCTGCCGAGCGAGAACGAGTACGGCAACGGCGTCGCCATCTACACCCGCGACGGCGACACCGCGCGCGATTTCGTCAACCGCGTCGAAGTCGGCATGGTGGGCGTGAACTTCGCGATCCCGGTGCCGCTCTCCTACTACACCTTCGGCGGCTGGAAGCGCTCCGGTTTCGGCGACTTGAACCAGCACGGACCGGACTCGATCCGCTTCTACACCAAGACCAAGACCGTCACCTCGCGGTGGCCGACCGGCACCAAGGAAGGCGCCGAGTTCGTCATCCCGACGATGAAATAGGCGCGGCGGCGCGCGCAATGCAGCGGGCGCTCGCCGCAGGCTTCGCCCTGATGCTTGCCGGCTGCGCCGGCGGGCAGAGCCTCCTGTCCGCGAGCAGCACGCCCGCCCCCGGCGACATGAACGGGCACTGGGTGCTGACCGCACCCGGCGCGCCGTCCTGCGCCATGACTTTCGCAGGTAGCCTCGGCGCGCTCACCGGCACGATCTCGCCGGAAGGCGGCTGTCCCGAGCGCTTCTTCCTGAGCCGCCACTGGAGCATCGGCGAGAACGGCCTGACCATCAGCGACGACGAAATGAAGCCGCTCGGAACGCTCACCTTCTCCGGCGACCGCTTTAGCGGCACCTCCGTCGCCGGCACCAAGGTGACGCTCACGCGATAACGACAACGGGGAGACCGATGGCCGAATACGAACTCTATTGCTTCGCGCAGTCCGGCAACTGCTATCGCGCCGCGCTGATGCTCAATTTGATCGGCGCGGACTGGGAGCCGAAGTGGGTGGATTTCTTCGGCACGATGGTCCAGCGCTCGCCGGCCTATCGTGACGAGGTCAACGAGATGGGCGAGGCGCCCGTGCTCGTGCATGGCGAAAAGAAGCTGTCGCAGTCCGGCGTCATCCTCACCTACCTCGCCAACCGCAGCGGTCAGTACAAGCCGCAGGGCGAGGACGAAGAACTCGAGGCGCTGCGCTGGATCATCTTCGACAATCAGAAGGTCAACGGCTTCCTCGGGCCGTATCGCTTTTTGAAGAACTTCGCCAAGCCAGCCGGCGCCCCCCCGGTCATGGATGCGTTCAAGGCGCGCGCGCTCGGTGCGCTCGGCATCGTCAACAAGCGGCTGGAGAAGACGCCGTTCCTGGTCGGCGACAGACCGACTACCGCCGACGTGTCGTTGACTGGCTATCTCTATTATCCGGCGGAGGAGTTCGGCTTCGACATCGCCAAGGATTACCCCGCGATTGCAAGCTGGCTCCAGCGCATGCGGGCCCTGCCCGGCTGGGCGCATCCCTACGATCTTATGCCGGGCTATCCTTTCGGCACGCAGGGCTATCGCAATCGCTGATTTTTTTGAGTCCCGCCATTCGTTGGCATCGTTCCGGAAATGACATGGCCGCAAATCCGAAGATCGTCGTCCGCTTCAACTTTCCCTACGACCCGGCCATGGACGAGCGCTTTGCGCGCGAACCGGACATCGCGCTGCGCACCTGCCAACGCGAGGCGGCGGACGGCAGGATCTGGGCGGACCTCGCGGAAGCGCATGTCTATCTGATCTCGTCGGCGAAAGACGAACTGCCGCGGCAGTGGTTTGCCACCGCCGACCTGCTGGCGCGCTGCCCCAAGCTCCTGTGCGTGTCGACGAGCGGCGCCGGCTACGACACCGTCGATGTCGACGCCTGCACAAAGGCCGGCGTCATTGTCGTCAACCAGGCCGGCATGAACGCGGGCGCCGTCGCCGAGCACACGCTCGGCATGATCTTGTCGCTGTCGAAGCGCATCGGCGAAAGCGATCGCCGCCTGCGGCGCGAACGCGGCTTTGCGCGCGAGGAGGTGATGGGCTGCGACATCGCGGGCAAGGTTCTCGGCATCGTCGGCATCGGCCATGTCGGCACGCGGGTCGCGCGGCTGGCTGACGCCTTCGGCATGACCGTGCTCGCCTACGATCCCTACGTCGCCGCGGATGAGATCGTCGCGCGCGGCGCGCGGCCAGCGGCCCTCGACGACCTGCTGGCGCAATCGGATTTCGTCTCCGTTCACTGTCCGCGCACGGCCGAGACTTTGGGCATGATCAGCGAGCGCGCCTTCGGTCGCATGAAGAAGGGGGCGATGCTGGTGACCACGGCGCGCGGCGGCATCGTCGATGAGGCCGCATTGTACGCGGCGCTCGCATCCGGCCGCCTTGGCGGCGCCGGCGTCGATGTCTGGGACCGCGAGCCACCGCCGCTCGATCATCCGCTGCTGACGCTCGACAACGTCATCGCCACGTTCCACACGGCCGGCGTGACGGTCGAAGCGCGCCGCAACATGGCAGCGCAGGCGGCCGAGCAGATCGTCGGCCTGCTCAAGGGCGGCCGGCCCCCGCGGCTCGTCAACCCCGAGGCATTGCCGGCCTATCGCGCGCGTTTCGAGGCGATCCTGGGGCTCAGTTCAGCCGCGCCGGACGTTCTTCATCGTCTGTGATCGAACCAGGCGCCGGCGCGAGACTCTCGCTTGGCGCCGCCGCGGCGGCCCGCGCCGCCTGCGCGGAGGCGGCGTCGCGCCGCAGATTGTTCTGATACGACCGCCAGCCGAGCGGCAGCACCACGAGATAGGCGATGGTGCCGATGCTCAGCACGATCCACGGATAGCTGATCAGCAGCGCGACGAAGAGCACCGCCGCGACGAATACCGGCAGCACACCTTCCGGCGGCACGCGCTTGCCCACCCGCTTGCCCGAGAAGACCGGCAGACGCGACACCATCAGGAACGCGATCGCGAGCGTGTAGATCAGCACCACCCAGGCGGTGACCAGGCCGTTCGGCACGCCAAGGAAATAGAGATAGGTCGGCAGCAGCACGGTAATGGCGCCGGCCGGCGCCGGAATGCCGGTGAAGAAGTCGGCGGCCCAAAGCGGCTTGTTCGGATCGTCGATCATCACGTTGAAGCGCGCGAGCCGCAGCGCCGTGCACAGCGCGAAGACCATCGCCGCGATCCAGCCGACCGACTTCAGCTCGTGCAGGCCCCAGAAGTAGAGGATGAGGCCCGGCGCGACGCCGAAATTGACGAAGTCGGCGAGGCTGTCGAGTTCGGCGCCGAAGCGCGACGTGCCCTTGAGCATGCGCGCGACGCGGCCGTCGATGCCGTCGAGCAGCGCGGCAAAGACGATCGCCGCCAGCGCCAGGTCGAGACGGTTCTCGACCGACATGCGGATGGCGGTGAGCCCGGCGCACAGCGCCAGCAGCGTGATCATGTTCGGCAGCAGCGTGCGCACCGGGATCGCCTTGAAGCGGCGGCGGAAACGCGGCGGGGCCGGATCGATGGGTTGGAACACCATGGTGGCGAATATAGCGTGCTCGATGGCTTTTCGAAGCCATTGCCCAAAAACAATGAACGGGCGCTGAAGACTTGGGCAGCGGCGCCTGGCACGGCGCCTGCGAACCCGTTTCATGCAGAAAACTACCGATAATTCAGTCGATTAGGCCGTCGCCGGACGCTGGCCCGTATTTTGCGACACCGGATCGGAACCCCTCCCGATTCCTCAGGAGTTTGCCCGTGTCCGTTTCCACCATGTCCCCGACCGTTTCCGCCGCGAGCTCCTCGACGCGGTGGGTCCAGCTCGGGCTCGGCCTCGTCGCCATGATGTCGATCTCCAGCCCGCAATATGTCTGGACCCTGTTCACCAAGCCGCTGCAGACCAGCCTCGGCGTCGGCCTCCCGGCGATCCAGATCACCTTCTCGCTCGTGATCGTGCTGCAGACCTTCTTCTCGCCGCTGCAGGGCTATCTCATCGACAAGTTCGGGCCGCGCCTGCTCATCGCCATCGGCTGCCTGCTCTCGGGCGCCGGCTGGGTCGCCACCGCCTATGTGCACAGCCTGACCGGGCTGTACCTGACCTACGGCCTGCTCTGCGGGCTTGGCACCGGCATCGTCTACGTCGGCATCGTCGGGCTGATGGTGCGCTGGTTCCCCGACCGCCGCGGCTTCGCCACCGGCATGGTCGCGGCCGGCTATGGCTTCGGCGCCATCCTCACCACATTCCCGATCGACACGATGATCAAGGCGTCCGGCTACCAGCACACGTTGGTGGTCTTCGGCTGCATTCTCGGCGTGGTCGGTGCGGTTGCGGCGCTCGCCATGCGCATGCCGACCGCCGACGACGCGCTGCCGGCGCCGGCCGTCATGTCCTCGGGCAAGAGCATCGGACCGGGCGAGATGATCAAGACGCCGGTGTTCGGGCTGATGTTCGTCATGATGACGATGATGTCGACCGGCGGCCTGATGATCATCTCGCAGTTCGCCGCTTTCTCGCGCGCCTTCGGCGTCGCCGACGTGGTCGTGCTCGGCATGGCGGCGCTGCCGCTGGCGCTGTCGATCGACCGCATCACCAACGGCGCGACGCGACCGTTCTTCGGCTGGGTGTCGGACCGCATCGGCCGCGAGAACACGATGGCGATCGCCTTCCTGATGGAAGCGGCCGCCGTCACGGCGATGGTGCTCTTGCGCAACGACGCGCTCGTCTTCGCGCTGCTCTCCGGCGTCGTGTTCTTCGGCTGGGGCGAGATCTTCTCGCTGTTCCCGTCGACGCTGACCGACACCTTCGGGACCAGACACGCCACCACCAATTACGGTGTGCTGTACATCGCGCAGGGCATCGGCTCGGTGCTCGGCGGGCCGCTCGCCGCGCTCTTGCACGACAAGACCGGCACCTGGCTGCCGGTCTTCGCCATCATCATCACGATGGATGCCCTGACGGGGCTGCTCGCGTTCTTCGCGCTCAAGCCGCTGCGTAAACGCTACGCGGCGGCGTGAGGGGGCGCACGGCGGCCGCGCTGACCTCTACCCGGCACGGAAAGCACGGCCGCCGTCGCCTCCGATCAGATCGGCGAGCACCGTCTCGCCGGCAAGCGCGGTCTGCCCGACCGCCACAAGCGGCGGCGTGCCTTCGGGCAGATAGACGTCGAGGCGCGAGCCGAAGCGGATCATGCCGAAGCGCTCGCCGACACCGACCGGCTGGCCTTCCTTGACGAAGCAGACGATACGCCGGGCGACCAGCCCGGCGATCTGCGTCACCGCGATGCGCGGACCGGCCGTGGTGACGATCACCAGCGAGTTGCGCTCGTTGTCGGCGCTCGCCTTGTCGAGGTCGGCGTTGAAGAACTTGCCCGGCGTGTAAACGATCTTCTCGACGCGGCCCGCGACCGGGCTGCGGTTCACGTGGCAGTTGAACACGCTCATGAAGATGGAGATGCGCGGCAGCGGCGTCGGACCGAGGCCGAGCTCACGCGGCGGCGCCGCGGTGGTGATCTGACTGACGAGCCCGTCGGCGGGCGCAATCACCAGACCGTCGCGCACCGGCGTCACCCGCGGCGGATCGCGGAAGAAATAGACGCACCACAGGGTCAGCAGAGTGCCGAGCCAGCCGAGCGGCGTCCAGATCCAGAACAGGAGCAGCGCCACCAGCGCGAAGGCGCCGATGAAGGGATAGCCCTCCGGCGTGATCGGCACGAATTGCTTGCGGATGGATTGGACGATGGACATTTTGGGTTAGCCACGAGTGCGGGTTCCCCTCTCCCCTTGGGGGAGAGGGTGGCACGCGGAGCGCGCCGGGAGAGGGGTTCTTTCTTGCCTGAGCGTTACCGCTCTTGCGATCTCGCCGAGCAGGACGTCGGTGCGCTTCAATACGTCATCGTTCCAGAATCGCAGCACACGATAGCCTTCACTTGTCAGCCGCGCATCGCGTTTTCGGTCAGCAGCATTCTCGGCATGCTGCCCGCCGTCGACTTCGACGATCAATCTGTACTTGAGACAGACGAAATCAACGACATACGGTCCGATCGGCGCCTGCCGCTTGAATTTCAGATCGAGGAAGCGATGGGCGCGCAGCCGATACCAGAGCCGGTGCTCGGCATCGGTCATTTGGCTGCGAAGGCCTTTTGCAAACGCCCGTTTCATACCCCTCTCCCGGTTCGGCCTTCGGCCGAACCACCCTCTCCCCCAAGGGGAGAGGGGAAGAAGAGTGCCCTGCAGCGAGGTCAAAGCAAAGTCGCTTGTCATCGCGCTCGGCGGGCTCATTCAGCCGCGGTCACTTGCGGCTCTGGCTCCACCACCGCCGGCGGGGGATTGCGGTTGGGCGCGGCATCGTCGTCGCCGGCGCGGGCAAGCCGCTCGCGCGCCTCCTCCGCCTCGCGCTGCCTGTTCCACATGCTGGCGTAGAGACCGTTCTGCGCCAGCAGCGCGTGATGCGTGCCGCGCTCGACGATCTCGCCGCCATCGAGCACGATAATCTCGTCGGCGCTTACGATGGTCGAGAGCCGGTGCGCGATCACCAGCGTGGTACGGCCCTTGGAGACCCGCTCGAGGGCATCCTGGATTTCCTTTTCCGTGTGGCTGTCGAGCGCCGAGGTCGCCTCGTCGAGCACCAGGATCGGCGGAGCCTTGAGGATCGTGCGCGCGATGGCGACGCGCTGCTTTTCGCCACCGGAGAGCTTGAGGCCACGCTCGCCGACTTCCGTCTCGTAGCCCTTCGGCGACAGGCGGATGAAGCGGTCGATCTGCGTCAGCGAGGCCGCCTCCTCCACTTCCGCGTCGCTCGCTTCCCACCGGCCGTAGCGGATGTTGTAGCGGATGGTGTCGTTGAACAGCACCGTGTCCTGCGGCACCATGCCGATCGCCTGCCGCAACGACTTCTGCGTCACCGACGCGATGTCCTGGCCGTCGATGGTGATACGCCCGCCGGAGAGATCGTAGAAGCGGTACAAAAGCCGCGAGATCGTCGACTTGCCGGCTCCCGACGGGCCGACCACCGCAACCGTCTTGCCCGCCGGCACTTCGAAGCTCAGACCTTTGAGGATGCGCCGCGCAGGCTCGTAGGCGAAGGCGACGTTGTCGAAGCGGATGGTGCCGTGCGTCACGGCGAGCGGCTTGGCGTCCGGCGCATCCTTGATCTCGGTCGGCCGCGCCAGGATCGCGAACATCGACTCGATGTCGATCACCGCCTGCTTGATCTCGCGATAGACCATGCCCATCAGGTTCAGCGGCTGGTAGAGCTGAATCATCATCGAATTGATGAGCACGAAATCGCCGACTGTCTTCGAGCCGGCGCGGATCTCGAAAGCGCACATCACCATGGCGGCGGCGAGCCCGAGCGTGAAGATGATCGCCTGGCCGGCGTTGAGCACGGCGAGCGAGGTATAGGCCTTCACGCTCGCGTCCTCGTAGCGCGCCATCGAACGGTCGTAGCGCGTCGCCTCGCGCTCCTCGGCGGAGAAGTACTTCACCGTCTCGTAATTGATAAGCGAGTCGATCGCCTTGACGTTGGCGTCGGTGTCGCTGTCGTTCATCTTGCGGCGGATGCCGATGCGCCACTCGGTCGCGAGATACGTGTAGACCATGTAGAGCACGACGGTGGCGAGAATGACGGCGACGTAGCGCCAGTCGAACTGCCAGACCAGCACGCCGACGATCAGCGCAAGCTCGATGATGGTCGGCGCGAGCTGCAGGATGACCATGCGCACGATGGTCTCTATGCCGTTGCGGCCGCGCTCGAGCACGCGCGTCAGGCCGCCTGTCTTGCGCTCGAGATGGAAGCGCAGCGACAGCTCGTGCATGTGCACGAAGGTGCGATAGGCCAGCCGGCGCACGGCGTGCATCGCCACCTTGGCGAAGAGGCCGTCGCGCATCTGCGTCAGCGCCGCCATCAAGACGCGCATGGCGCCGTAAGCGAGCGTCAGCGCGATCGGCGCCGCCGCCGTCCATATCAGCCAGTTGGAGGCCTCAGTCGGCGCCGAGCCGTGCCCGATGAGCGCGTCGGTCGCCCATTTGAACGTGAACGGCACCGCGACGGTGGCGAGCTTGGCGGCGAGGAGCAGCACCAGCGCCCCGAGCACGCGCAGCTTGAGGTCGCCGCGGCCGGCCGGCCACAGATAAGGCCAGAGATTGATCACCGTGCGCAGCAGCGCGCCGCGGTCATCGGGAGCCCGCGGCGGTTGTGCCGGGGGATGGGAGCGATTCGCAGTCATTCAGGGTCCGGACCAGGCGGCGGAACTCGAATGCCGCCGCGGTTTCATATAGGCGGATTCCCGGCGGTAATCACCCTCCCGCCAGCATAAACCTCGCTGGAATCGGTCGAAATCCCTCGCCGCCTTGACGGTCCTGCCGCGGCAGCGCACATGCAGGGGGCACGAGAACGGTCCCGATGAGCGACATCCGAAAAGTCTGCGTCTATTGCGGCTCCAGCCCTGGAACCGATCCCGCCTACGTCAAAGCCGCCCAGGAGTTTGGCCGCATCCTCGCCGAAGCGAAGGTGGGCTTAATCTACGGCGGCGGCGCCGTCGGCATCATGGGCGCGCTCGCCAACTCCGTGCTCGACCACGGCGGCGAGGTGACCGGCATCATCCCAGAGTTCCTGATGTCGCGCGAGCGCGCCCTGCGCGGCACGCACGAGCTCATCGTCACGCGCGACATGCACGAGCGCAAGCGCAAGATGTTCGACATGGCCGACGCCTTCGTCGCCCTCCCCGGCGGCGTCGGCACCTTGGAAGAGGTGGTCGAACAGATCACCTGGATGCAGCTCGGCCGCCACAAGAAGCCGATCCTGCTCGCCAATGTGCAAGGCTTCTGGGACCCGCTCTGCGCCTTGTTCGACCACATGAAGGCGCTGGAATTCATCAATTCGCGCCTCGACTTCACCGTGCTGGTCACCGACACCGTCGGCGAGATCCTGCCGATGCTGCGCGATTTCGCCGCCAAGGTGCCGGAAGAAGCCAAGAAGATGGAGCCGACCGCGGCGGAGCGGCTTTAGGGCTTCGTGTCCCGGGCGCGGTGCAGCACGCAGTGATGCGCCGCATCCGGCGCACGTGCGATTTCATCCCTTCACGAACGTCACCGCCTCGATGCGATTGCCGTCGGGGTCGCGGATGAACGCGGCATAATAGCCCTCGCCGTGCTGCGGCCTCAGGCCCGGAGCGCCGTCGGATGTGCCGCCATGCTTAAGCGCCGCGGCGTGGAAGGCGTCGACCAGTTCGGTCGATCGGGCGCGAAAGCAGACATGTGCGCCGCTGGTCGGCGATGCCGGAGGCAAGTCGCTGCGCAAATTGATCCAGAACTCGGCATAATGCTTGCCGAAGCCGACGGTGGCGGGACGTCTCTCCAGCGCGGTGAAGCCGAGCGTGCCGAGCACCGCCTCGTAGAAACGGGTGCTGGCTGCAAGATCGCGCACGGGTACGGAAACGTGGTCGATCATGAGGTCCTTCCTTCACCTCCTCCGCGTGCGGGGAGAGAGAAAAGTCACACCGGGGCCCCCGACTTGACCAGCTTGAACACCACCGAATCCATCAGCGCCTGGAACGAGGCGTCGATGATGTTCGCCGACACGCCGATGGTGGTCCAACGCTCGCCGTTCTCGTCCTCGCTCTCGATCAGCACGCGCGTCACCGCCTCGGTGCCGGAATTGAGGATACGCACGCGGAAATCGGTGAGTGACAGACCCTCGATGTATTTCTGATATTTGCCGAGATCCTTGCGCAGCGCCTGGTCGAGCGCATTGACCGGACCGTTGCCTTCCGCCGCGGAGATCGTACTCTCCTCGCCGACCTTTACCTTGACCACCGCCATGGCCACGGTGACCTGTTCGCCGACCGCGTTGTAGCGCTGCTCGACGGTGACATCGAACTGCGTCACGTCGAAATAGTTCGGCACCGCGCCCAGCGTACGCCGCGCCAATAGCTCGAACGACGCGTCCGCCGCCTCGTAGGCGTAGCCGATCGCCTCGCGCTCCTTGACGATCTCCAGGAGCCGGCCGATGCGCGGATCGTCCTTGTCGGCCTTGATGCCGACACGCTCGAGCTCGGCGAGCACGTTCGACTTGCCGGCCTGCTCCGACACCAGCAGCTTGCGCCGGTTGCCGACGCTCTCCGGCGGCACATGCTCGTAGGTCGCCGGATCCTTCATGATCGCCGAGGCGTGGATGCCGGCCTTGGTGACGAAGGCACTGTCGCCGACGTAAGGCGCGTGGCGGTTCGGCGCGCGATTGAGCCGCTCGTCGAGCGCGCGCGAGATGTGCACCAGCCGGTGCAGCGCCGCGTCCGAGACGCCGATGTCGAAGCGGTCGGCGTAGTCCGCCTTCAGCTTCAGCGTCGGGATGATCGAGACGAGATTGGCGTTGCCGCAGCGCTCGCCCAGCCCGTTGAGCGTGCCCTGGATCTGCCGGGCGCCGGCCCGCACCGCGGCGAAGGAGTTCGCCACCGCCTGCTCGGTGTCGTTGTGCGCGTGGATGCCGACGTGGTCGCCGGGAATGACCTTGACCACGTCGCCGACGATCCGCTCCACCTCGTGCGGCAGCGTGCCGCCATTGGTGTCGCACAGCACCACCCACCGTGCGCCCTCTTCGTACGCCGCCTTGGCGCAGGCGAGCGCGTAATCGGGGTTGGCCTTGTAGCCGTCGAAGAAGTGCTCGCAATCGAGCAGCACTTCCCTGCCCTTCGCCTGCGCCGCGCGCACGCTGTCGCGGATCGAGGCGATGTTCTCCTCGCCGGTCGTCTCGAGCGCCACCTTCACATGATAGTCCCACGACTTCGCGACGAAGCAGATGGCGTCGGCCTGCGCGTCGAGCAGCAGCGCCAGGCCGGGATCGTTCGAGGCCGAGCGGCCGGGCCGCCGCGTCATGCCGAACGCGGTGAAGGTGCTCTTGAGCTTGCGCTTCGTGCCGAACAATTCCGTGTCGGTCGGATTGGCGCCCGGATAGCCACCTTCGACATAATCGATACCGAGCTCGTCGAGCATCGCCGCGATGGCGAGCTTGTCGGCGAGCGTGAAGTCGACGCCGTTCGTCTGCGCGCCGTCGCGCAGCGTCGTGTCGAAGAGATAGAGGCGCTCTTTCGCCATCACCATAATCCGAAATACTTGGTAGCGACGGCGATCGCCGCCACGATGATCGCGACCTTGAGCACGATGTAATAGAGCCAGTGGCGCGGGAACGGCGTGTCCGGTCGCTTCATGGCTTGGGCCCCTTGAGCTGTTTGCTCATCGTCGTGTTGGCGAGCCACTCGTCGCCCATCGAGATCGAATTGCGCTGCTGCGCGACATAGCCCCGCTTCTCGAAGAAGCCGCGCGCCGTATCGCTGGCGTCGACGGTCAATTTCTCCGCGCCGCGCCCGCCGGCGAGCTTCTCCAGCGCGTCGGCGAGCATGGCGCCGGCGCCGTGCCCTGCCGCGCCCGGATGCACGTAGAGCATGTCGACCTTGTCGCGGCCTTCGAGCGAGGCGAAGCCGACCGGCGAGCCGCTCATGGTGGCGACGAGCGTGAGCTGCCGGCCGAGTTTCTTGGTGAAGTTTGCGACGTCGTCAGCGGTGGAAGCCCATGCTGCCTGCTGCGCCTCGCTGTAGTCGTCGCCGGTCAATTCGGCGATCGAGGAGCGGAATATCTCTGCGACGACGGCTGCGTCCTCGGCAAGGAACGGCCGCAGCGCGAATTGCGGATTGGCGACGGCGCTCATCGCGCGATCTCCCAGGTCGTGCCGTCCTTCGAATCCTTGAGCACGACGCCCATGGCGGCGAGCTCGTCGCGAATGCGGTCGGACTCCTTGAAGTCCTTGGCCTTGCGCGCCGCGGTGCGGGCGTCGATCAATCTTTGAATTTCTTGCTTGCGGTCTTCTGGCACCAGTTGCGCCGCGGCTTCGCTAATAGCCGCAATGCTTGCGGATGACATCACTGCATGCGTGATAACTCCAAGCCATTCACCAGTGCTATGAAGTTTCTGCGCGGCTTGATGGTCACCTTTTCTAGCGTGATCTGCGAGTTTATGCATCTCGGCTAGCGCCATCGGAGTATTGAGGTCATCCAACAGAGCTTTTAATACGCCGCGCTCTGGTTCGATTCCCGAGTTAAACGATGTCTTATGACGCTCCAGAATGTTGGCCCAATGACGGAGCGCGTTTGCGGACTCATTCAAACCGCTCACCGTCCAATCGATCGGCTGCCGGTAGTGCGTGCGCAGCATGTTGAAGCGCAGCACCTCGCCCGGCCAGTCCTTGAGCAGGTCGCGGATGGTGAAGAAATTGCCGAGGCTCTTCGACATTTTCTCGCCTTCGACCTGCAGGAAGCCGTTGTGCATCCAGTAATTGGCCATGACCTGCGTATGGAAGGCGCAGCGCGATTGCGCGATTTCGTTCTCGTGGTGCGGAAAGACGAGATCGATGCCGCCGCCATGGATATCGAAGGTCTCGCCGAGATGCTTCCAGGCCATCGCCGAGCATTCGATGTGCCAGCCCGGCCGGCCCGGCGCAGCGATGCCGCAGGGCGAAGCCCATCCCGGCTCGCCCGGCTTCGACGGCTTCCACAACACGAAGTCCTGCGCGTCCTTCTTGTAGGGCGCGACCTCGACACGGGCGCCGGCGATCATTTCGTCGAGCGGCCGCTTGGACAGCCGGCCGTAGTCCGCCATCGACGGCACGTTGAACAGCACGTTGCCTTCTGCGACGTAGGCGTGCCCGCCCGCGACGAGCCGCTCGATCAGCGTCTTCATCTCCTCGATGTGCTCGGTCGCGCGCGGCTCGACGGTCGGCGGCAGGCAGCCGAGCGCCGCCACGTCCGATTTGAAATTTGTGTAGGTCTCTTCCGTCAACTGGCGGATGTCGACGCCGCGCTCGGCCGCGCGCGCGTTGATCTTGTCGTCGACGTCGGTGATGTTGCGCACGTAGGTGACGTGGCGCTCGCCGTAGATGTGCCGCAGCAGGCGGAACAGCACGTCGAAGACGATGACCGGCCGCGCATTGCCGATATGGGCGAAGTCGTAGACCGTCGGCCCGCACACATACATGCGCACATTGGCGGGGTCCAAAGGCTGGAACACCCGCTTCTCGCGCGTCAGCGTATCGTAGAGCTTGAGCTCAACCGCCATGAGACAACACCCGTCGGCCGCGCTGGCCGGGCGTCTGTCAGGATCTCAAGGGTTGAGAGAATAGACGGCCGAGCCAGCGATGGTCGCTAGCGAATAATAATGCGGCAGATGCCGCCGTTGGTTTCGAGGCCGTACATTTCGGCGGCACAATGGGTTGTGGACGGCGCGGCGTCAAGGGCCGGTCTCGGGCGTTTCCGGCCCTCGCCTGCCCCAATTCGGCCTCGGCCGGCCCCTAAAGCCCCGCGTCCCGCAGGGTTAAGGCCGGCTTAAGCATTTCCCTGCATCCTTCCTTCGGGCGCTCTGGGGCGCCATTCGACGCATCTCTCGGGCGAACTCATGCGGACCATTCTGGCCGGCCTCCTCGGCGTGTCCCTCCTTGCCGCCGCGCACGCGGCGCAGGCGGAGCGTCGCATGTTCATCATTCCCAACGACGCCGACGGCTACGGCGTCGACCGCTGCCTCGCCAACGGCGAGCATTGCGGCCAGCCGGTCGCCAACACCTATTGCCAGACGCACCAGTTCGCTTCGGCCGCAAGCTATCGCAAGGTCGATCGCGACGACATCACCGGCGCCATCCCGGGCGGCGCATCCGGCGACTGCCGCGGCGGCAAATGCAGCAATCTCGTCGCCATCGTCTGCACGCGGTAACTGGATTTCTCCGTATCCTGAGGCGTGCGCCGCAAGGCGCGCATCGAAAGGCGTGCGAGCCCCCAACCTTCTCTTGTCATCGCCGGGCTTGTCCCGGCGATCCCGCTTAGAAGGCGCTGTGCCACCTTTATCGGGATGACCGGGACAAGCCCGGCCATGACAACCGAGGATCGGCGCGCCACGGCCACCCGTTCATTCAAGCCTGCAGCGCCGCCCACATCTCGCGGTCGCGCTCCGCTGTCCAGATCGTCGGCCATTCGATGCCACGTGCCTCGTCATAGGCGCGCGCGACGTTGAACGGCAGCGCGTGCTCGTAGAGCACCAGGCTCTTGTATTTCGGGTCCATCGCCAGCCGCGCGAAAATGAAGGCGTCCTTGAGCGACCGGCCCTTGGCGACGCTGTCCTGCACCGAGCCATAAAGCGTCTCGAGGAAATCCGCGGTCGCGTTGATCCCCTCCTTCACGGTCTCCGGAGTGGTCAGCGCGGCGCCGCGGCCGGGCAGCAAGGCGGCTGGCTGCATCTCGGCGAGAATGTCCAAAGTCTGCGGCCAATCGGTGAAATGCGCATCGCCGCAGGAACAGGCGCACTGGCTGACGACGAGATCGCCGGCGAAGACGACGCCGCAGTCAGGCACGGCGGCGATCACGTCTCCGGCGGTGTGGCCGCGGCCGATATGCATGATGCGCACCTCGCGGCGGCCGAGCCAGATCGATATCTGGTCGGGAAAAGTGACCGTTGGCGAGGTGAGGCCGGGGATCGTGCCGGCCGTCCGGAACAGGCGCGGGAAACGGCCGATCTCGGAGTCCATATCCTGTTTGCCACGTTCGGCGATGAGCGCGCGCGTCGCGTCGGAGGCAAGAATCTCGGCGTTCTTGAAGGCGGAGGCGCCGAGCGCGCGCGCCGCGTGATAATGCGTCAGCAGCACATAGCGGATCGGCTTGTCGGTGACCTTGGCGACGCGCGCGATGAGATCGGACGCCATCGCCGGCGTCGGCTGCGCGTCGACGACCAGGCAGGCATCGTCACCGACGATGACGCCGGAGTTCGGATCGCCTTCGGCAGTGTACGCGTACAGGCCGGGCCCGATCTGGTCGAACGCGACCTTCTTGTCGCCGAGATCGTCGCTGGAGGCGAAAGCCCTGCTCATGACGGTCCTGTCGGTCAGCCGGAACGGCAGCGTACCACGTCCGCTGCGACCACGGAGGCGGCGGCCGGGCGCGACGGCGTCCGATGTGACCGAAAGCAAAGCCTCCCGGCAAATTCGTTGCGCCCGGTCGCAACTTCGTCCACAGTCGTCGCCGCGCGATGGCGGCGGCGCGCGAGGCTCGCCCGCCATCCCGCTGCAATCGTGCAGGGCTTTACGGGACGATGGTCGAGGATAGTGCGGAGCGCGCCGCGGGCGGTCCCGAGCCGGTCATCAAGCTCGAGGACTTTCTGCCTCACCGCCTCAACGTCTGCTCCAATCTCGTGTCGGCGGCGCTGTCGCGGATCTATGCCGACTACCGCATCGGCGTGCCGGAATGGCGCGTCATCGTCACGCTCGGCGAGTCCGGCATGATGACCGCGAAGGCCATCGGTGCGTACAGCTTCATGCACAAGACCAAGGTTTCACGCGCGGTCGCGCAGCTCGAGAAGCGCAAGCTGATCGCGCGCAAGGCCAACCGCGCCGACCTGCGCGAGGCGTTCCTGTCGCTGACGCCGGCCGGTCGCGACATGTACGAGGAGATCGCGCCGGTCGCCATGCGCTTTGCCGACAAGCTCCTGGCGACGCTCGGCGCCGCCGACCGCGCCGCGCTCGAGCGGGCGCTCACTACGCTTATCGACAAGGCCGGCGAACTCGCCGCCGATATCGCCAATCCGCAACGGGGCCGCTAGATTGCACCACCGCTGCCGCTGCCGGGGTACCATCGCGTGAAACTCTACACCTACTTCCGCTCCTCCGCCGCCTATCGCGTACGCATCGCGCTCAATCTCAAGGGCCTGCCCTACGAGATGGTCGCGGTGCATCTCACCAAGGATGGCGGCCAGCAGCACAAGCCGGAATTCCATGCCGTCAATCCACAGGAGCGCGTGCCGGCGCTGGCCTTGTCCAGCGGCGAAGTCCTGACGCAGTCGCTGGCGATCATCGAGTATCTGGACGACATCGCGCCGGAACCGCCGCTCTTGCCGGCCGACGCGCTCGCGCGCGCCAAGGTGCGCGCCATCGCGCAGATGGTCGCCTGCGACATTCACCCGCTCAACAACCTGATCGCGCTGCAGTACCTCAAGCGCGCGATGAAGCACGAGCAGGCCGAGATCGACGCCTGGTACCACCACTGGGTCATCGAGGGCTTCAAGGCGATCGAGGCGATGATCTCGCCCGCCCCTTATACTTGCGGTGCGCACGTGAGCCTCGCCGACACCTGCCTCATCCCGCAGGTCTTCAACGCGCGCCGGCTGAAGGTGCCGCTCGACCAGTTCCCCAAAATTGTGGCGGTGGAGACGGCCTGCCTGAAACTGCCCGCCTTCGACAGAGCGCGGCCGGAAAACCAGCCGGACGCCGAGTGAGCGCCATCATCGCGCGGCGCCCTGCCCCTTCAATTCCGGCAGCACCTCCGTGACCACGACCTCCTCCACCAACATCCTGCGCGTCGTGCTGTGGATGACCGGCACGCTGCTGTCATTCTCGCTGATGGCGGTGTCGATCCGCGAACTCTCGCGCGGCGGGCTGACGATCTTCGAAATCCTGGCGATCCGCAGCGGCGCGGTGCTTGTCGTGGTGGTGCTGCTGTTGCTGGTGCGGCCGGAATTGCGCGCGGCGGCGCGGCCGCGCCGCATGAAGCTCAATCTGCTGCGCAATATCGTCCACTACGTCTCGCAATTCGCCTGGGCCTACGCGGTCACCATGCTGCCGCTGGCCATGGTGTTCGCGCTGGAATTCACCATGCCGGCCTGGACCGCGCTGCTCGCCGTCTGGCTGCTGAGCGAGAAAATGTCGAAGAGCCGCGCCGGAGTGGTGGTGCTCGGGCTGGTCGGCGTGCTGGTGATCCTGCGGCCCGGCATCGCCAGCATTCAGCCGGCCGCGTTTCTCGTCCTCGCGGCGGCGTTCGGCTACGCCATCACCATGATCACGACCAAGCAGCTGACCACGACCGAAAGCACGATCGGTATCGTGTTCTGGATGGCGGTGATCCAGTTTCCCTTGTCGCTGTTCGGCAGCGACCTCTCGGCGTTCACGCACTTCCAGGCGCACAACATCCTGCCGGCGATCGGGCTCGGCATCGGCGGCGTCACCTCGCATTACTGCCTGAGCAATGCGTTCCGCTCCGGCGACGCCACGCTGGTGGTGCCGCTCGATTTCATGCGCATTCCGCTGATCGCGGTGGTCGGCTGGCTGCTCTATGGCGAGACGCTGGACGTCTTCGTCTTCATCGGCGCCATCATCATCATCGCGGGGGTGGTCTGGAACCTGCGCGCGGAAAGCGCGCAGGCCAAGGCTCTGGCGTGACCTCGCAGCGCCACAATTAAGCAGTTAAGGTGCCGGCCATGAGGGGACTCACTACCACCGCCGCCGCCGCCATCGCGCTCGCCTGGACCGCCGCCGCCGTCGCGCAGGCGCCCGGTCCGAACTGCCAGGCTCTCGTCGCCCAGCTCACCTCGCTCGATGCCGGCAACAACGATCCGGGCCGCGCCGAGCAGCTGCGCCGCTTCGAGGATGCGGTGCACCAGCAGCAATTCCAGGTCGACCGGCTGGTATCGCAAGCCCGCCAGATGGGCTGCGAGCGCTCGGGCTTCTTCTCGATCTTCTCCAATCCACCACCGCAATGCGGCAATCTGAACCGGCAGATCGACCAGGCGCGCAATGCGCTCGACCGGGTGCAGGTGCAGCTCGAGCAGGCGCAGGGCGGCACCACCGAGCGCGCGGCGCAGCGGCAGTCGCTGCTGATCGCGCTGGGCCAGAACAACTGTGGGCCGCAGTACCGCTCTGCGGCGATCCAGGGGCAGCAGGGCGGCTTCTTCGACCGCCTGTTCGGCGGCCTGCCCGGCAGCGAAGGCGGGCCCGGCGGCGCCGGCGGCAACAACATCGGCAACGCGCCGCAGCCCATGGGCAGCACCTATCGCACGGTCTGTGTGCGCACGTGTGACGGCTACTATTTCCCCATTTCGTTCGCCACCACGCCCGACCATTTCCAGGAAGATGCGCAAACCTGCCAGCGCGAATGCCCGGCGGCACAGGCGCAACTCTTCGTCTATCACAACCCCGGCGAGGACATGACGCAGGCGGTGTCGTTGGATGGCCACCCCTATTCGCAGCTGCCGGCGGCCTTTCAGTATCGCAAGGCGATCAGCCCGGCCTGCGGCTGCCGCCGTCCCGGCGAGAGTTGGTCGGAGGCGCTCAAGGCGCTCGGCCCGGACAACACCGTGCAGCCGGGCGATGTGGTCGTGACCGACGAAAACGCCAAGCGCTTCTCGCAGCCGCGCGGCGCCGACGGCAAGCCGATCAAGGCGGGGACGCCGCAGGCGACCCAATCGGAGTCCACCCGATCCGCGCTCGCCGACGCGCCCGGCCAGGTCGATCCGACCAAGCGCAAGGTGCGCACGGTCGGGCCGACGTTCCTGCCGTCGAATTGACCCTGTGTCCCGCTCGTCCCCGCGAAAGCGGAGACCCAATTGTGAATCGGCGCCGGATTCCCGCTGTCGCGGCAATGAGCGGAGACATGTCAGCCGGTCGTCATGAATGCGCTACACGTCCGCGGCTTCGCTGCGCGCCGGCTTGCCGGTGACGAGCGAGACATCCGGCATCGGCAGCGGCGTGCCGGGATCGCGGAAGCGGTTGGTGATCGGATAGCGGCGATCGCGGCCGAAATTCTTCAAGGTCACCTTCACGCCGGGCGCCGCCTGCCGCCGCTTGTATTCGGCGATGTGCAGCAGCCGCTCGATGCGTGCGACCGTCTCACGTTCGAAACCGGCTGCGACGATCGCCGAGATCGGCTCCTCGCGCTCGACCAGCCGTTCGAGGATCGGATCGAGGACGGCGTAAGGCGGCAGCGAATCCTCATCCTTCTGGTTCTCGCGCAATTCGGCGCTCGGCGGCCGCGTGATGATGTTCTCCGGGATCACCAGGCCGGAGGGCCCGAGCGCGTCGTGCGGTTTCCATTCGTTTCGTAGTCGCGCCAACCGGAAGACCTCCGTCTTGTACAGGTCCTTCACCGGATTGAAGCCGCCGTTCATGTCGCCGTAGAGCGTCGCGTAGCCGACCGACATTTCCGACTTGTTGCCGGTGGTCACGACCATCAGATTGAACTTGTTGGAGATGGCCATCAGCAGCGTGCCGCGTGCACGCGCCTGCAGGTTTTCCTCGGTGACGTCGCGCGGCAGACCGGAGAACGCCGGCTTCAGCGCCGCCTCGAAGCCTTCGACCGCCGCGGCGATCGGCAGGGTCTCGTAGCGCACGCCGAGCGCCCGCGCGCAGGCCGCAGCATCGTCGAGCGATTCCTGCGAGGTGAAGCGGTACGGCAGCATCACGCAGCGCACCCGCTCGGCGCCGAGCGCATCCACCGCCATCGCCGCGACCAGCGCCGAGTCGACGCCGCCCGACAGGCCGAGCACGACGCCGGGAAAGCCGTTCTTGTTAACGTAGTCGCGCAGGCCCAGCACGCAGGCCGCATAGTCCGCCTGGTCGGCCTCGACGCTGTGCACCACCGGACCGCCCTCGCAACGCCAGGTGTCGCCGCTGCGCACCCAACTGGTGGTCGCGACGCATTCGACGAAGGCGCCGAGCTGGAATGCGAGCGAGCGGTCGGCATTCAGACCGAACGACACGCCGTCGAACACCAGCTCGTCCTGCCCGCCAATCTCGTTGACGTAGACCATCGGCAGGTTCTGCTCGGTGACGCGCGCCACCGCGATATTGAGGCGCACGTCGCTCTTGTTGCGCCAGTAAGGCGATCCGTTCGGCACGATCAGCAGTTCGGCGCCCGTCTCGGCGAGACACTCGACGACGTTCTCGTAAGTCGCCGACTCTTCCGTCCAGATGTCTTCGCAAATCGGAATGCCGAGCCGCACGCCGCGGAAATTCACCGGGCCGGGCACCGGCCCGCGCTCGAACACGCGCTTCTCGTCGAAGACGCCGTAGTTCGGCAGGTTGACCTTGTAGCGCAGCGCGGCAATGGCGCCGCCGTCGAGCAGCGCGACCGCGTTGTAAAGCTTGCCGTTGTCGACCCACGGCGTGCCGACGAGCAGCGCCGGCCCGCCGGACGCAGTCTCCCGCGCCAGGCTCTCGATCGCCGCGCGACAGGCGGCCTGGAAGGCCGGCTTCAGCACCAGGTCCTCGGGCGGATACCCGGCGATGAACAATTCCGGAAAGACGACGAGGTCGGCGCCCTGCCCCGCTGCCTCGTCGCGGGCGCGCAGCGCCTTTGCCGCATTGCCGGCAACGTCGCCGACGGTGGCATTGAGTTGCGCGACGGCGATCGCCAGACGCTGGGATGTGGATGCTGCGGCCATGGCCAACCTGTACCGCCTCGGCCTTGTGCCGGGCAATGGGGAATGGCCGGGACCTGCCCGGCGTTCCGGTCAGAGGTTGTCGAAGCGGTAGCTGCCCTGGAAGAAGACGCCGTAAATGTCGGCCTTGAAGTCGAGCGGCTGGGCCGTGCCGCCGGCGGCGACGTCGGTGAAGTCGGCCGTGCCCTGGCTCTGCATGTGCCAATAGCGGCCGCCGAGGCCGAGGCTGATCGCTTCGGTGAGCTGGTAGGACAGGATCGCCTCGAGCTGGTAGCCCCAACCGTGACCGCTCTGCGGGATGGGGCCGGCGAAGTCGGTGCGCAGCAGATGATTGTCGCTGCCGCTGAGCCAGACGTAAGGCAGGTAGGCGCCCTCGAGATCGATGCGCCACTTGTCGTAGATCGGGAGGTCGGCGTTGAGGCCGACGCGCACGCCCTGCCAGGTGTCGTCCTCCACGATCACCGCCGTGCTGTCGGGAATCGAGGGCGTGCAGACGCTGGTGTTGCCCGCTGTCTGCGTGCAGCCGAACGCCTTCAGGCGCCAGTGCATGTAGTGATAGCCGACGAAGCCGTCGAGGCGGAAGTCGCGGCCGCGCAGGATCGCGCCGCCGATATCGGTGTCGATGTAGGCGAGCGACTGGTTCTGCAGCGTGCTGTTCGTGCTGGAGTACGGCGTGAGCGCCGGCGGAAAGTCCTCGTCCTGCAGACTGCCTTTGGTGAGCAGGCCGCCGCCGATATAGCCCTTCCAGAACAGGCCGCTGTCGTGATCGATGCGGCCGTACAATTCGAGCGAGTGCGACTGCAGCCCGCTATAGGTCAGGCGCGAGTTGAGCGTGTCGCGGGTGAGACCGTAGAGGTCCTTGCTGGTCGAGCCCATGCCGTACCAGTAACGGCCACCGACGGTCGCGGTGAAGGCGGGCTTCTCCGGCTCGAGGATGAACGGATTGGCGGCAGCCGCGCCGATGCCGCCGGCCAGGATCGCCGTCATCAGGCTCAGTATTGCCGCGGATTTGACCATGTGCACTTCCCGTCGCCCATCCATGGGGCCCAAGTGTTGCGGGAAGGCTTTGCGCAGACGTTACAATTTAAGCGGGTTCTGCAAGGAACGCGCCGCATCGCTAATGAACCGATAAGGCGCAGCCGCTAGCGTAAACGCCTGCTGAAAGTAAACGGCCGGCGATCTTGACCGAATGCGCGCCCGTCGTCTTCTATGTCCTCGACAGAGGCCGAGGGACGCCATGCTCGTGCGCGCGCAAGAACTGCGACCGGAGACCTTCGCGCCGTTCGGAGAGGTCATCGAACCGCGGCGGACCGGCGAGCAATTCGATCGCTCGAACCCCTATACGCCCCACACCGAACATGGCCACGTGCCGCTGGTGCTGACGAACGGCGAGCCGGTCTTGCGTATCATGCACCAGCGCCTGCGGGGCCTGAGCTTCGGCAAGATGGCCCGCCACATGCGCGTGAGCCAATGTCTCGGTGCCATCGGCGGCAAAGACTGGTATCTCGGCGTCGCCGCGCCAGGTAACACCGTGACTTTGGACAAAGTCGCGGCCTTCCACATCCCCGGCGATCGCATCGTCAAACTGCATGTCGGCACGTGGCATGCCGGCCCGCACTTCACGCACGACGAGGCGATGTTCCTCAACCTCGAAAACACCGACACCAACTCGCGCGATTTCGGCGAGGCGATCCTGGCGGAAGAGTGCGTCATCACGCCCGCCGCGTGAGTGAGATCGCGGCAGGCGTCATTTTGGCAGCGTCTGAAACGGACGTCGCGCTTAAAGCCCTGCCGCCGCCGGCATCGGCTGGACGCGGTTCGAGCGCTCCTTCTTGAGCAGTCCGGCCAGCAGGAAGGCGAGATCGATCGCCTGCTCGGCGTTGAGTCGCGGATCACAGGCCGTGTGATACCGGTCGTTGAGATCCTCGTCGGTGATCTGGCGCACGCCGCCGGTGCACTCGGTGACGTTCTGGCCGGTCATCTCCAGATGCACACCGCCGGCATAGGTGCCTTCGGCCTGATGCACCTCGAAGAAGCTGCGCACTTCCTTGATGATGAGATCGAAGGGCCGCGTCTTGTAGCCACTCGCCGAGGTGATGGTGTTGCCGTGCATCGGGTCGCTCGACCAGATGACGCGGCGGCCTTCACGCTTCACGGCGCGGATCAGGGTCGGCAGGGAATCGCCGATCTTGTCGGCGCCCATGCGGACGATCAGCGTCAGCCGCCCGGGCTCGTTGTCCGGATTGAGGATGTCGATCAGGCGCAGCAGGTCGTCCGGCTTGCTCGACGGCCCGCACTTGAGCCCGAGCGGATTCTTGATGCCGCGCGCGTATTCGATGTGCGCATGATCGAGCTGACGGGTGCGGTCGCCGATCCACAGCATGTGGCCCGAGGTCGCGTACCAGTCGCCGGTCGTGGAATCGACGCGCGTGAACGCTTGCTCGAAGCCGAGAAGCAGCGCCTCGTGACTGGTGTAGAAATCGGTCGTGCGCAGCTCGGGATGGCTCTCGAGGTCGAGGCCGCAAGCCTGCATGAACTCGAGCGCTTCGCCGATGCGATCGGACAATTCGACGTAACGGCGCGACTGCGGACTGTCCTTGACGAAGCCCAGCATCCACTGGCGCACGCTGGCGAGATTGGCGTAGCCGCCCTGCGCAAAGGCGCGCAGCAGGTTCAGCGTGGCCGCCGACTGGCGATAGGCCTCGACCTGCCGGCGCGGGTCGGGCATGCGCGCCTCCGGCGTGAAGGCGGCGTCGTTGATGATGTCGCCGCGATAGCTCGGCAGCTCGATGCCGTCGCGCTTCTCGACCGGCGAGGAGCGCGGCTTAGCGAATTGGCCGGCGATGCGGCCGACCTTCACCACCGGCAACGCGGCCGCATAAGTGAGCACGACCGACATCTGCAGGAACATGCGGAAGAAGTCGCGGATGTTGTTGGCGCCGTGCTCGGCGAAGCTCTCGGCGCAGTCGCCGCCCTGCAGCAGGAAAGCCTGGCCGTCGGCAACGCGGGCGAGCTGCTTTTTCAGGCTGCGAGCCTCGCCGGCGAAAACCAGCGGCGGAAAGGTCGCGAGCTGCTTCTCGACGTCGTCGAGCGCCCGCAGGTCCGGGTACTCGGGAACCTGCTGGATCGGCTTCTTGCGCCAGCTATCGGGCGTCCAACGCTCGGACATTTCAGCATACTCCAACGGCTTCGGGCGGCCTTATACACGACCCCCGCCCACCGTTACCACAATTTCAGCCGGTCGAATGCAGGCCCTATTCGGCCGCCTGGCGCCGCCAGGTCATGGCCTTTTCGCGCATGGTGACGAGCTCCTCGGCCGCTGTCGGGTGCACGGCCATGGTGGCGTCGAGGTCGGCCTTGGTCGCCCCCATTTTGACCGCCACGCCGAGGAGCTGGATCAATTCGCCCGCGTCGGGACCGACCAGATGGCAGCCGACCACGCGGCCGCTGATGCCGTCGACGAGGATCTTCATGAACGACCGGGTCTGGCGGCCGGACAGGGTCGCCTTCATCGGCCGGAACGAGGTCTTGTAGACGTCGACCACCTCGAGCTGCTCGCGCGCCTGCGCCTCGGTCAAGCCGATGACGCCGACTTCCGGCTCGGAAAACACCGCCGTCGGCACGTCGGCGTGATCGACGCGCGTCGGCTTGTTGCCGAAGACCGTATCGGCGAAGGCGTGGCCCTCGCGGATCGCCACCGGCGTCAGATTGACGCGGTTGGTGACGTCGCCGACCGCGTAGATGTGCGGCACCGATGTTTGCGAATAGGCATCCACTTCGATGCCGCCGTGTTCGTGGATCTTGACGCCGATCTTGTCGAGACCGAGCCCCATCACATTGGGTCGGCGGCCGATCGCGAACATCACCTTGTCGGCGGCGATCTGTGTCTGGTCGGAGAGATGGGTGACGAATTCGTCGCCCTGCTTATCGATCGCGGTCACGGTATGACCGCAGGTGACGGTGATGCCGCGCGTGCGCATCTCATTGCGCAGGTGCTCGCGTACGTCGTCATCAAAGCCGCGCAGGATGTTCTCGCCGCGATAGACGAGCGTCACCTTGCTGCCGAGGCCGGCGAAGATGCAGGCGAACTCGACAGCGATGTAGCCACCGCCCTGGATGACGATGCGCCGCGGCAACTCCTCAAGATGCAGCGCTTCGTTCGAAGAAATCACGTGCTCGAGGCCGGGGATCTTGGGTCCGTAATGCGGCCAGGCGCCGGTGGCGATCAGGATATTCCTGGCGCGCACGCAGGCGCCGCTGGCGGTGAGGCGCACGGTGTGCCCATCCTCGAAGATGGCGCGGCTCTTGACCAGTTCGACCTTGAAGCGTTCGAGCGTCGACTTGTACGCCGCCTCGAGGCGATCGATCTCCCGATCCTTGTTCGCGATCAAGGTCGGCCAGTGGAAGACCGGCTTCTCGACGCTCCAGCCGAAACCGGCGGCGTCCTCGAAATCGTCGGCGAAGCGCGATGCGTAGACCAGAAGCTTCTTCGGCACGCAGCCGCGGATGACGCAGGTGCCGCCGACGCGAAATTCCTCGGCGATCATCACCCGCGCGCCGTAGGAGGCGGCGATACGGGCCGCCCGCACGCCGCCCGAGCCCGCACCGATCACGAACAGGTCGACGTCGCGCTCAGCCATTGCCTGCATCCTGCCTAAAAGAGCATGCGCCGGAACCGTCCGGCGCTGGCATCACATCGGATGACCGCGCTTCTTGAGCTCGTCGCGCATCTTGGCCGTCACTTCCGTCGAGAGCTTGTTGGCCCAATCCTGCGCGAATTTCATGCTTTCGTTCGCGACCGTCGGCTGCTCCTGCAGCAGCTTCTTGCCGACCGGAGTCTCATAGAAGGCCAGAATGGCCTTGAGCTCCGGCTCGGTGAAATGCGTCGCGTATTCGTGCGCCACTTCGTCGGTGATTTCGACGAACTTCGGCGAGAGGTCCGTCCGCAGCTTCGCGGCGATTTCGTTGAGATCCTTCTGCAGCATCGGGTTCTGCTGCAGGTAAAGGAGCTTCGACTGTTCGATGACGCCGGCGATCA
The DNA here is from genome assembly GCF_035943735.1 of Pseudolabrys sp. Lineage (GTDB taxonomy): Bacteria > Pseudomonadota > Alphaproteobacteria > Rhizobiales > Xanthobacteraceae > Pseudolabrys. The sequence continues at coordinate 108,174 of NZ_DASZBV010000006.1, read as the reverse complement.
GCGGACTGAACAGCGCGGTCGCGCCGGTCGCGGTGACGAGCTGTTTCGCCGTCGCCAGCGCGGCGGCAGAGGGCTTGGCCCCCTGCCCAAAGGCCGCCGGCGAAGTCGCCGCAAGCGCGAGCGCCAGGGCGCCGGTCGACAGCGTGCGGTTTATCGCTCGCATGACGTTTTTCATCTTATCTCCATTGGTCGAGGCCTCAGCGTCGCTCGATCGTTCTGACGCCATCAGGTCCGCCGACGATGACCATCGCGGCAAGCCCGATGAAAAGTCCGTGCTCCATGACACCCGGAACGCCCGCAAGCGCGCGCGCAAGGGCGGCCGGATCCTCGATCCGGCCGAGCGCCGCGTCGACGATCCAGTGGCCACCATCCGTGACGAAAGCATGGCCGTCGCGCCGCTTGCGGAAATCGAGCGGGCCGGCCGTCTGGAGGCCGTCGATGGCCGTCCGCACCGCCCGCAACGTCGCCCCGGCACCGAAAGGCGCGATCTCCACCGGCAGCGGGAAACGGCCGAGGACGGGCACGCATTTGCTCTCGTCGGCGATGACGATCATGCGCGCCGAGGCCGCCGCCACGATCTTTTCGCGCAGGAGGGCGCCGCCGCCGCCTTTGATCAGCGTCAGATCGGGCGCGATCTCGTCGGCGCCATCCACGGTGACGTCGAGCTCGGGCAGTTCGTCGAGCGTGGCGAGCGGAATGCCCCATTGCTGGGCGTCGTCGCGCGTGGCCTCAGAGGTAGGGACCCCGATCACGTCGAGGCCGTTGCGCACCCGCTCCCCGAGAAGCTCGACGAAATGCCGGGCAGTCGAACCGGTGCCGAGCCCGAGCCGCATGCCCGGCCGGACGAAGTCCAAAGCCTTGGCCGCGGCAGCGCGTTTCTGAAGCTCGGCGTTCATGGGCACCGGCAGGGCATTCGTTGAGGATCGGGGCTGATCGCCGCCTATCTAGCCTCGATTGGCGGGCCTGAATAGCCGAAAATCGGCGCTCAGCCTTAACCGCGAAAGGGCTTGCCAGCCCTGCCGACGGCAGGTAGCGAGGCCCCCCATGCCGCTTCCGCTCCTCGTTTTCGACCTCGACGGCACGCTCGTCGACACCGCTCCCGATCTCGTCGACACGCTCAACGTCGTGTTCGAACGCGAGGGCATGCCGCCCGTGCCGTATGACGATGCACGCATGATGATCGGCGGCGGCGCCAAGGCCATGCTGGTGCGCGGCCTCGAAGCGGAAGGCCGCGCGGTCACGTCCGAACTGCTCGACCGGCTGTTCGGCGATTTTCTGGCCTACTACGCCGATCACATCGCGGTGCGCTCGCGCCCTTTCCCCGGTTTGATCGACGCCCTCGACGTCCTCGCCACCCGTGGCCATAGCTTTGCCGTCTGCACCAACAAGCTCGAAGCGCTGTCCGTTCTGCTTCTGAACGAGCTCGGCCTTGTCGGCCGCTTCGCGGCGATCTGCGGCCAGGACACGTTCGGCATTCAAAAGCCCGATCCGGAAGTCCTGCGCCGCACCATCGCGAGCGCGGGCGGCACGCCGGAGAACGCGGTTATGATCGGCGATTCCGCTACCGACATCCGCACCGCGCAAGCGGCCGGAATTCCCGTGATTGCAGTGGATTTCGGCTACAGCGAGCGGCCGGTTATCGAATTCGGGCCCGATCGGGTGATCAGCCATTTCACCCAGTTGCCGGGCGAGATCTCGGCGCTCGCGCGCGCGTAAAATGGGCGGCCGCAATTATGGTTAACGCGGTAAGGTTAATGGCATCCTGAATATTGCTTGGATATGACAAGGTTCGTATCTTGCCGCCGGGCGGGCGGTGTGCACCTGGCGTGGGGACGACTCTGATATGTATCGAGTGATTGCGATCGTTGGCGGTGCGCTTGCTCTTGCGGCGTGCTCGTCGAACAGCGAATTCCTCAATCTCGACGCCTTGAAGCCCGGTCCGGTGATGGACACGGTGCGTTTCGAGTCCGAGCCCCCGGGGGCGGAGGCCAAGACGTCGAACGGCCAGACCTGCCGCACGCCCTGCGCGCTGGCCCTGCCGGCGGATGCGCCGCTCACGGTCACTTTCACCCTCGACGGTTATCAGCCGGAGAGCGACCAGCTCGAGGTGATCAACATGGCCGGCTCGCCGCCGCAACTGCGGCCGAACCCGGTCCTCGCCGAGCTCACCCCTGCCCCGCCGCCGCCGAAGCCGGTGAAAAAGAAGCCGGTCCGGCGCAAGCCGGTGGCGAAGAAGCCGGCCCCGAAGAAGCCTGTCGCGGCCAAGCCGGCGGCAGCCGCACCCGCGCGGGCTCCCGCCGCTGCAGCGCCCGCCCCGGCTGGGTCGCCGTGGCCGTCGGCCCCGCCGCCGCCGCAGCGCTAAGCTCTCGAATACCGCGAATTGCCGACGGCCCGCATGCCAATGCGGGCCGTTTCCTTTCGGATAGAGTCCCGCCGCGCGCTATGGCCTTTGCCCGCCATAATTCCTATATCTGGCGGAGAAGACGACAAAAACGGCCCGGGAACCCGGAATGGCAGCAACGGACACGAATTCGGCGATTGTTCTCGATCGCGCGGCCGCCGCGCCGCAGCCGCTCATCGACCCGTTCGCCCGCGCCATCACCTATCTGCGCGTCTCGGTCACGGATCGCTGCGACTTCCGCTGCGTCTACTGCATGTCGGAACACATGACGTTCCTGCCCAAGGCCGACCTGCTCACGCTGGAGGAGCTCGATCGGCTGTGCAGCGCTTTTATCGCCAAAGGCGTGACCAAGCTGCGCCTGACCGGCGGCGAACCACTAGTACGCCGCGGCATCATGACCCTGGTTGAATCTTTGTCGCGACACCTCAAGAGCGGCGCGCTCAAGGAACTGACGCTGACCACCAACGGCTCGCAACTCGAGAAGTATGCTGCACAGCTCAAGGACTGCGGCGTCGACCGCATCAATGTCTCGATCGACACGCTCGATCCGGACAAATTCCGCGCAATTACGCGCTGGGGCGATCTCGGCAAGGTGCTCGCCGGCGTCGACGCGGCGCAGAAGGCAGGCTTGAAGGTCAAGATCAACGCGGTCGCGCTGAAGGGCGTGAACGAGGACGAACTCGCCGACATGACGGCGTGGGCCAATGGCCGCGGCATGGACCTCACGCTGATCGAAGTCATGCCGCTCGGCGAAACCGGCGAATCCCGCGTCGACCAGTACCTGCCGCTGTCGCTGGCGCGCGCGCGGCTGGCGGAGCGCTATACTCTCGAGGATATCGACTATCGGACCGGCGGGCCGGCCCGCTACGTGCGCGTGAAGGAAACGGGCGGACGGCTCGGCTTCATCACGCCCCTCACCCACAACTTCTGCGAATCCTGCAACCGCGTGCGGATCACCTGCACCGGCACGTTGTTCATGTGTCTCGGCCAGAACGACGCCGCCGACCTGCGTACACCGCTGCGTGCATCGGAAAGCGACGTGCCGCTCTACGCCGCCATCGACGAGGCGATCGGCCGCAAGCCGAAGGGCCATGATTTCGTCATCGACCGGCAGCACCAGCGGCCGGCCGTCGCCCGGCATATGAGCGTGACCGGCGGTTGAATCGCCGGCCCACTGCCGGCCGCACAGCCCAGCCCAATTTGCCATTGACGGCAAAGCCCCCGATCGGATTAGGTGGCTCGCTTGGCTGTGGGGAGCCAAGCCGTGGGGACATAAAGCAAAAATAACCCGCCGGTCGCAGGCCGGCGCGCTGAGGGGAGTATCGTCTTGAGCGCCCTCGACACAGTTCTGAAGGCGTTGCTGCCGCTCACGCGGACGATCGATGCCATCAACACGTGGCTCGGCAAATACCTCGCTTGGCTGATCCTCGGCGCGGTCATCGTCTCGGCGGTCAACGCCACCGTCCGCAAGGTGTTCGACACCTCGTCGAACGCCTGGCTCGAGCTGCAATGGGTGCTGTTCAGCATCGTGTTCCTGTTGTGCTCGCCGTGGACGCTGCTCGCCAACGAGCACATCCGCATCGACATCGTGAACCAGATGCTGCCGAAGCGCGTGCGCGACTGGATCGACGTCGTCGGCCACGCCTTCTTCCTGCTGCCGCTGACGATCGTGCTGATCGTGACCAGCGTGCCGTTCTTCCTCGTGTCGTACGGGCAGGACGAGCAATCGCTGAACGCCGGCGGCCTGCCGCAGTGGCCCTCGAAGGGCCTGATCATGGTCGCCTTCGGCCTGATGTTCATCCAGGGCATCTCGGAATTGATCAAGCGGATCGCGATCATGCGCGGGCTGATGGACGACCCGCACGCGGCGCAGAAGAGCTCGCTCGAGCTCGAGGCCGAAGAGATCATCGAGGCGATGGCAAAGCACTAGTTCCGAGCAGGGTCCGGGGGTCGCATGGAGGCATTTTTCATCGCGAACATGGCGCCGATTATGTTCGGCTCCCTGGTCGTGTTTCTGCTGCTCGGCTACCCGGCGGCCTTCTCGCTCGGCGCCGTCGGCCTGCTCTACGGCATCGTCGGCATCGAACTCGGGCAGTTCGCGCCGAACTTCCTGCAGGCCTTGCCCGACCGTATCTACGGCGTGATGAGCAACGACACGTTGCTCGCGATCCCGTTCTTCACCTTCATGGGCCTCGTGCTCGAGCGTTCCGGCATGGCCGAGGACCTGCTCGACACGATCGGACAATTGTTCGGCACGGTGCGCGGCGGCCTCGCTTACGCCGTGGTCTTCGTCGGCGCGCTGCTCGCCGCGACCACCGGCGTGGTCGCCGCCTCGGTCATTTCGATGGGCTTGATCTCGCTACCGATCATGATGCGCTACGGCTACGACCGGCGCGTCGCCACCGGCGTCATCGCGGCCTCCGGCACGCTGGCGCAGATCATCCCGCCCTCGCTCGTGCTGATCGTCATGGCCGACCAGCTCGGCCGGTCGGTCGGCGACATGTACGAAGGCGCCTTCATCCCGGGCCTCGTGCTTTCGGCCATGTACGCCTTCTACGTCTTCCTCGTCTCGATGATCTATCCGATGGCGACGCCGGGCCTGCCGGCCGAAGCCGTCGGATTTCGCGAGGCGAACGGCAGCCGCGGCTTGACCTCTCTCGGCATACTCGCGGTCGTCAGCGCCGTCATCGGCTATCGCGCCGAAGGCTTTTTCTATCCCGACGCGCACGGCGCCGACTTCGTCGTGCTCTGCATGTTCTTCGGCATCGTCTTTGCGTTCGGTACCGCCGTCGTGAACTGGCTCACGGCCCGGTTCATCGGATTCCGCTTCCTCTCGCACATGGCGCAGCAGACCACCTTCGTGATGGTGCCGCCTTTGTTCCTGATCTTCCTCGTGCTCGGCACGATCTTCATCGGCGTCGCCACGCCGACCGAAGGCGGGGCCATGGGCGCGGCCGGCGCATTAATCCTCGGCGGCATCAAGCGGCGGCTGTCCTGGGATCTCGTCCGTCAGGCCGTCGAATCGACGGCCAAGCTCTCCTCGTTCGTCGTGTTCATCCTGCTCGGCGCGCGCGTGTTCTCTCTCACATTCTACGGCGTCAGCGGCCACATCTGGGTCGAGAACCTGCTGACCTCCCTGCCCGGCGGCCAGATCGGCTTCCTCATCTTCGTCAACGCCTTCGTCTTTGTGCTCGCCTTCTTCCTCGACTTCTTCGAACTGGCGTTCATCGTCATTCCGCTGCTCGGCCCCGCGGCCGAACACCTCGGCATCGACCTGATCTGGTTCGGCGTCATCCTCGGCGTGAACATGCAGACCTCATTCATGCATCCGCCGTTCGGCTTCGCGCTATTCTATCTGCGCTCGGTGGCGCCGCGTGATCCGTACCTCGATCGCGTCACCGGCAAGCGCACCGAGGGCATCACCACCGGACAGATCTACTGGGGCGCCATGCCGTTCGTGGTCATTCAGGTCATCATGGTGCTTCTGGTGATCTCGTTCCCGGCGATGGTGATGCACTACAAGGGCGCGGAGTCGAAGATCGACCCGAACAAGGTGAAGATCGATATCCCGCAGGTCGAATTGCCGCCGCTCGACTTCGGCCCGCCGGCAAAATAACGCCGTCGCAGGGGCAAAAATAGAAAGCGCCCCGAAGCGGGAGGCTTCGGGGCGCTTTCTCTTTTGCAACGGGCGATTAGCTCAAATGGCGGATCATGAACGAGTCGTAGTTCAGTTCGGCCACCCGGAACCAGGGATAGGCCGCGCCCTGGAAGGCCTCCATCGACTCGTAGACCTTCTTGAAACTGGCGTTGGTTTTCGCGATCTCATCGTGCAGTTCATGCGCCGCCTTCCAGCAGGCCTCCATGATCGCCGGCGAGAAGGCGCGCAGCTGGCTGCCGTTGGCGATCAGCCGCTTCAGCGCAGGCGGGTTCTGCAGATCGTAGCGCGCGATCATCCAGTCGTTCGCGTAAGCCGCCGCGTGCTCGACGATCGCCTGGTAATGCTTCGGCAGCGCGTTCCATTTATCGTTATTGATGAAAAGGTTGATCATCGATCCGCCTTCCCACCAGCCCGGCGTATAATAGTATTTCGCGACCTTGTAGAAGCCGAGCTTCTCGTCGTCGTAGGGGCCGACCCACTCGGCCGCGTCGAGGACGCCCTTCTCCAGCGCGGGATAGATGTCGGGAGCGCCTAGCAACTGCGGCACGCCACCGAGCTTCTGGATGACGCGGCCCGGGAAGCCGCCGATCCGGAATTTCAGGCCCTTGAGGTCGTCGACGGTCTTGATCTCCTTGCGGAACCAGCCGCCCATCTGGCAGCCGGTGTTGCCGCACAGGCGCATGGTCACGTTGTATTTCTTGTAGAAGTCGTTGAGCACCTCCTTGCCGCCGCCGCTGTAGTACCAGCCCTGGTTCAGGCGCTGGTTCGGGCCGAAGGCGACCGAGGTGCCGAAGGCGAAGGTCGGGTCCTTGCCGAAATAATAGTAGGATGATGTGTGCGCCATCTCGACAGTGCCGTTCGAGGCGGCATCGAGCGCCTGCAGCGCCGGGACGATCTCGCCGGCCGCGAAGGTCTGGATCTGGAATTTGTTGTCGGTCGCTTCTGCCACCGATTTGGCGAAGACATCGGCCGCGCCGAACAGGGTGTCGAGTGACTTCGGCCAGCTCGCCGTCAGGCGCCACTTCAGCTCCGGCATCGACTGGGCGATGGCAGGCGCCGCAACGGTCGCCGCCGCGGCGGCGCCGATGGCCGATGTCTTCAGGAATTCACGACGCTTCATTTCATTGCCTCCCTTGTCTGTTTCGTGGGGCTGACGCTGCTTGCGGTGCCGCTCTTATTGGCCGATGGCCTTGCCCGCGACAGAACGTCGCCGGTTGAGCCAGTCTGCACCGGTTGCCCGGAGCTTGTCAGTAGGCGGCTACCGCGCGCACCGACAAAAAAGGCCGGCCCGAAGGCCGGCCTCTGGCTCCTGACGCGACCGCGGTCTCAGCTGCGGCTGCGCGTGCGGATCTGGAAGCTGTCGAAGCCGTATTCGGCGACCTGCCACCACAGATACTCGTCGTTGCGGTAAGCGGCGATCGCCTCCAGCACCTTCTTGTAGTTCGGGTTCTTGGCCGACTCCTCGGCGTTCACCTCGTTGGACGCCTTGAGACAGGCTTCCATGATCGGCAGGCTGAACGGCCGCAGTTGCGTGCCGCCGGCCACCAGACGCTTGAGCGCCTGCGGGTTGCGCGAGTCGTAGCGCGCCTGCTCCTCAACATTGGCGAAGCCGCAGGCCGCCTCGAGGATGGCCTTATAGCTCTTCGGCAGCTCGTTCCACTTGGCTAGATTGATCAACATGTGGTTGGTCGTGCCGCCTTCCCACCAGCCGGGATAGTAATAGTACTTCGCAACCTTATAGAAGCCGAGCTTCTCATCGTCGTACGGGCCCACCCATTCGGCCGCGTCGATGACACCCTTCTCGAGTGCCGGATAGATGTCGCCGCCGCCGATGAGCTGCGGCACGACGCCTAGCTTGGACACGGTCTTGCCGGCCCAGCCGCCGATGCGCATCTTGATGCCCTTGAGATCGTCGACCGTCTTGATCTCCTTGCGGAACCAGCCGCCCATCTGGCAGCCGGTGTTGCCGGCAAGCAGCGCCTTGCAATTGTATTTGCCGGCGAAGTCGTCGATCAGCTTCTGGCCGTCGCCGTCGTAGAACCAGGCGTTCTGCTGACGCGAATTGAGGCCGAACGGGAAGGCGCAGAACAGCGCCCAGGTCGGGTCCTTGCCGATGTAATAGTACATCGCAGTGTGACCCATTTCGACGGTGCCGTTCTGCACGGCGTCGAGCGCCTGCAGCGGCGGCACGATCTCGCCGCCGGCGAAGGTCTGGATCTGGAATTTGCCGTCGGTGGCCTCCGATACGTATTTGGCCACGGTCGTGCAGGCGCCGAACAAAGTGTCGAGCGACTTGGGCCAGCTCGCGGTCATGCGCCATTTGAGCGACGGCGATGACTGCGCGATGGCCGGCGCAGCGACGGCGGTTGCCGCGAGGCCTACGCCCGCGGTCTTCAGAAATTCGCGTCTTTTCATTGTGTCCTCCCTTGGAATCCCCTTTTCGGGGGCCGGACTGCTTCAGATTCGGCCTCGGCTGTCGGTAAGGATAGACCGCCAACGGGGGAAAACCAATTGTCGGAAAGCAATGAAAAACCCCGCCGGGGCCACCCGGCGGGGCTGGTTAGCCAGGCTGCAGCCCCGGGGCTCAGCCGTGGGCCCGCATCCGCACCATGAAGGCGTCAAAGCCCAGTTCGGCGACCTGCCACCACAGGTATGCGTCGCCACGGAAGGCCACCATGCTGTCGAGCACCTTCTTGAACTCGGCGTTCTTGGCGCCGACCTCGCTGTAGGTGGCCTGGGTGGCCTTGTAGCTCGCCTCCATCACAGGCTGCGGGAACGGACGCAGCAGCGCGCCGTCCGCGACCAGACGCTTGAGCGCCTGCGGATTGACGGCGTCATACTTCGCCTGCATCCACACATGCGCCCTATCCGAGGCAGAGCGAACGATCTCCTGATAGGCCTTCGGCAGCGAGTTCCATTTGTCCAGGTTGATGAAGTTGTGCAGCATCGCGCCGCCTTCCCACCAGCCCGGGTAATAGTAGTACTTCGCGACCTTATAGAAGCCGAACTTCTCGTCGTCATAGGGACCGACCCACTCGACGGCGTCGATCGTGCCCTTCTCCAGCGCCGGGTAGATATCGCCACCGGCGACCTGCTGCGGCACCGCGCCCATCTTGCTGAAGATCTGACCGTTCAATCCGGCGGTGCGGAATTTCAATCCCTTGAGATCGTCGACGGTCTTGATCTCCTTGCGGAACCAGCCGCCCATCTGCGTGCCGGTGTTGCCCGCCGGGAAGGCGATGAAATTGTATTTCTTGAAGAAGTTGTTGGCGAGATCGAGCGCGCCGCCGAAATACATCCACGACGTCTGCATGCGCGAGTTCAGGCCGAACGGCTGCGCGGTGAACAGTGCGAAGGTCGGGTCCTTGCCGACGTAGTAGTAGGACGCGGTGTGCGCCATCTCGACGGTACCGTTGCCGACGGCGTCCGCGGCCTGCAGGCCGGGCACGATCTCGCCGGCGGCGAAGGTCTGGATCTGGAATTTATTGTCGGTGGATTCGGCGACCGCCTTGGCGAACACCTCGCTCGCGCCGAAGATCGTGTCGAGCGAACGCGGGAAGCTCGAGGTCAGGCGCCACTTCACGGCGGGAGCCGATTGCGCGATGGCCGGCTTCGCGACGGCCGTCGCGGCGAGACCCGCGCCGGCTGCGCCCAAAAATTGTCGGCGTTTCATTGAATTCCAAACTCCGGTTTTTTCTGAGATGCCCGCCGGGACCGGCGGATTGCGCGTGACAAAGCAGGTCGGGGCCGCCGATGCCAGAGGCATCGGTTGCACACAGAGCATGCACGCCATGCAGGATTGAGCGGGCGCGTCGATCGGCGCCCGCGGCGCACTCAGCTACCGCGCATAATTCCGGAGACGGCGCTTACGCTTCGATGACGATCTTCGGCGCCGCGCGCTGCGGCCCGCCTTTGATCTGCGCCAGCACCTTTTCCGCGATCTCACGATAGATCTTCGCGTGCGGCCCATCCGGCTCGGTCGCCACCACCGGCAATCCGGCATCGGACTTCTCGCGGATCGTCATGTGCAGCGGCACCTCGCCGAGGAACGCCACACCCTGCCGCTCGGCCTCGTGCCGCGCGCCGCCGTGACCGAAGATGTCGGAGCGCGTGCCGCACTCGGGGCACAGGAAGTAGCTCATGTTCTCGACTACGCCGAGCACCGGCACGTTGACGCGGCGGAACATGGCGACGCCGCGCCGCGCATCGATGAGCGCCAGATCCTGCGGCGTCGAGACGATGACGGCGCCCTTCAGCGGCACCTGCTGCGCCATGGTCAGTTGCGCGTCGCCGGTGCCGGGCGGCATGTCGACCACGAGCACGTCGAGCTTGCCCCACTCGACCTCGCGCAGCATCTGCGTGATCGCCGATATCACCATCGGCCCCCGCCAGATCATCGGCGTGTCCTCATCGACGAGGAACCCGATCGACATCACGGAGAGGCCGTAACGGTCGATCGGCTTGAGCCGGTTCCCGCCGATCGTCTGCGGTTTCTCCTTGATCGCGAACAGCTTCGGAATCGACGGCCCGTAGATGTCGGCGTCGAGGACCCCGACCTTCAGCCCCAGATCGCGCAGCCCGAGCGCGAGGTTGACCGCCGTGGTCGATTTGCCCACCCCGCCCTTGCCGGAAGCAACCGCGATGATGGCGTCGACGCCGGGAATGCCCGGCTGCGCTTTGTCGGCCGGGTGCGCATGGGGGCGCTGCTGCGGCGCCGCGGCCGGACGCCCGCCCGGAGCAGGCTTGGCCCCACCGGCCTTTTCGGCCGTGAGCGCAACCAGCGCCGACTGCACCCCGGGCACCGCCTTGACCGCGTCCTCGGCGCGCTGGCGCACCGGCTCCCACGCCTTGACCGCGGCGGCATCGACGGTGAGCGAGAAGAACACCTTGCCGTCGCTGACCAGCACGTCCGACATGACGCCGGCCTCGGTCAGCGGCCTGCCGTCGGGCGCCGCCACCTGCGCGAGGGCTGCCAAAACCTGTTCATTGCCGACCGCCATGATGTCCGTTCCTTGATGTTTGCCGCGGATGGCGCCACCCGGGCGCGGCCACCATAGGCGGGACCGCAGGCGGGTCAATCCGCGCATAAAACCCGGTTGACGCGCCGCATCCGGCGATGACCTATTGCGGCAACGGCTGCCGGACAAGGTTCGGCCGACAACGCGAGGGAGAACGACGATGGCGAAGGTGGCGTTTCTGGGCCTGGGCGTGATGGGCTACCCGATGGCCGGGCATCTCAAGGCCAAGGGCGGCCACGAGGTCACCGTCTATAACCGGACCGCCAGCAAAGCCGACGCCTGGGTCAAGCAGTTCGGCGGCAAGTCGGCGCCAACGCCGAAGGCCGCAGCGCAGGGCCAGGATTTCGTGATGTGCTGCGTCGGCAACGACGACGACCTGCGCCAGGTCACGCTCGGCAAGGACGGCGCCTTCGGAATCATGACCGAAGGACAGGTTTTCGTCGACCACACCACCGCCTCCGCCGAGATCGCGCGCGAGCTTTACGATGCGGCGAAGAAAGGCGGCTTCGACTTCGTCGACGCGCCGGTGTCCGGCGGCCAGGCCGGCGCCGAGAACGGCGTGCTGACCGTGATGTGCGGCGGCGACGAAGCGGTGTTCAACAAGGCCAAACCGGTGATCGATGCCTACGCCCGCGCCTGCAATCTGATGGGCGCGCCGGGCTCCGGCCAGCTTGCCAAGATGTGTAATCAGATCTGTATCGCGGGCGTGGTGCAGGGGCTCTCGGAAGCGCTGCACTTCGCCAAGAAGGCGAACCTCGACGTCGAGAAGCTCATCGCCACCATTTCCAAGGGCGCCGCGCAGAGCTGGCAGATGGAGAACCGCTACAAAACGATGGTGGCGGGCAAGTTCGACCACGGATTTGCGGTGGACTGGATGCGCAAGGACTTAAGTATTTGTCTCGGTGAGGCGCGCAAGAACGGCGCCAGCCTCCCGGTGACCGCGTTGGTCGACCAGTTCTACGCCGAGGTGCAAAAGATGGGCGGCAAGCGCTGGGACACTTCGGCGCTGCTGGCGCGGTTGGAGCGGCAGTAGCCGCGCACGAGGCGGCTGGCGTCAGAACTCCAGTTTCCGTCCATCCTCGGCGAGCAAGACACCCCCTGCCCGCACCTCGTCGAGGCGCGCGAGCATGGTCGGATTCATGTGCGTGAGCATGGTCCGCTTTGCACCGAGGTCACCGAGCCGCTCCTTCAGGATCTCCCAGCTCATGTGGCCGGTCAGTTTTCCGGCATGGGCGTAGCATTCGCAGATGAAGAGGTCGGCGCCGCGCGCGATCGGCAATAGCGCCTCCGTCCATTCGGTGTCGCCCGAATAGGCGAACACCCTGTCGCCGTCCGAAAGGCGCAGCGCCGTCGACGGGGCGCCGGACTGGTGGACCACTTCGGCCGTCGTGATCGCATGGCCGAGCACCGCGTCGGCCACCCCGGGCGCGATCTCCTGCACGCTCCAGGCAAATTTCCACTTCGACCCGGTCGACCTGGGGAAGAACACATCCATGAGCGCGTCGAGCCGCGCGCGCGTCCCCGGCGGTCCGGCGATCAAGAGCGGCCGCTCGCGCCGCGACAGGAACTGCGCATCGAGCAACAGGAACGGCAAGCCGCCGAAATGATCGCCGTGCAGATGCGACAGCACCACGGCGTCGATACGGTTCGGGTCGAGCGCAAGCGCCTTCAGCGCCGGCAGCGCCGAGGCGCCGAAATCGACGGCCAGCGTGCCGCGCGCCGTCTCCAGCCAGAAGCAGGTATTGCTGCGCCCTCCCGACCCGAAGGCGTCGCCGCTGCCGACGATGGTGAGCTTCATATCACGCCTTCGCGCTCGGCCGCGCCGCGACCTCGGCGTGCCAGCGCTTCACATTCACCAATTCGTCCGGCACGGCAATGCGCGTCGGCTTCATGAAATCGATCGCGCACAAGGCAGTGATATCCGCGACGCTGTAGTGATCGCCGGCGACGAACGCGTGCCTGGCGAGCTCGGCATCGAGGATGCGCAGGAAGTCGATGACACGCGGCCGGTTGGCCTCTGCCCAGGCGGGCACCTGCGGCACTTCCAGCTCCTTCATCGCTGGATGCGTATGGCGGAAGACGTGCGCGACCGTGAACAAGAGGTTGAGCTCGCAGCGTCGGTTCCACATTTCGACGATGGCGATCTCCTCGGCGCCGGTACCGAACAGCGCCGGCTGCGGCCGCAGCGCCTCGAAATAGCGACAGATGGCGATTGACTCGGAAATGATCGTGCCGTCGTCGAGCTCCAGGGCCGGCATGCGCTGCAGCGGGTTGATGGTCGTATATTCCGGCGTCAGGTGCTGCTTCGCCATCATGTCGACCTGCTCGGTCGGCACCTCGATACCCTTCTCGGCGAGAAAAATGCGAACCCGGCGCGGATTGGGCGCCAACCTGCTGTCGTAGAGCTTCATGTACGGTCCCCGATCCCCATCGCCTGCGCCAAACCGACCATGGCGCACCGGCGCTGTCAAAGCCGCGGTTAAGATTCGTTAACCAGGCGCTTTAGGACCCTCTTAAGCTTGGTCTTAAGGATTATCGGCGAGGGTCAGGCTCCGATCCGTAGCATCGCGTCGATTATGCCCATTCCCGGCGAACAGCCCGATCTGAGCGCCCTGCCCCCGGAGACTTCTCCGGTGAAGCGGCGGCTCGCGGCCCAATACGTGCGCGAGGCGCGCGATCGGCTGACTTCGTCCAGCGGCACGCGACCGGCGTTCGATGTCGAACTGCTGCGGCTCTATGCGCAGACGCGGCTCTCGGCATCGCTGGTCATCCTCCTGCTAGTCGCCACTCTCGGCCTGTTGTCCGCGCTGTGGACCGGCGCGGTCGCCGCCGGCGCCTGGACGGCGTCGGTGCTCGTCATTCATGCAGTCATCATTACCAAGTGCCGGCAGTTTCTCGACACGCCCGCGAGCGAGGTTTCCAGTCACGCAGCGCGCACGCGCTTCATCATTCTCGACCTCTTCTACGGCCTCGCCTGGATGTTCGTTCTCATCCATCCGATCGGCTGGGACGAGAGCTCGAGCACGTTCATGCTCTTCGTCATGCTGCTGGTGGTCGCCGTCTCCAGCATGGTGGCCTCGAGCCTGCCGATCGCGGCCTTCGCGGCGACCTTCCCGGTCAGCTCGGCCGTAGCGCTCGACTTCGCCCTGCAGGGCACGTTGCGCTCGACGATCCTGGCGGTGATGGCGGTGACGGCGCAGGGCTATTTCGCCGTGCTCGCCTACCGGCTCTATTCGACCAGCCTCGCCACGCTCGAGGCGCGGGCGGAGAAGGACGCGCTGATCGGCGAACTGGAACAGGCCAAGGCCATCTCCGACGAGGCGCGCCGGCGCGCCGAGGCCGCCAACATTTCCAAGTCGCGATTCCTCGCGCAAATGAGCCACGAGCTGCGCACGCCACTCAACGCCATTCTCGGCTTCTCCGAAGTGATGAAGACCGAGGTATTCGGCGAACACTCGATCCCCGCCTACAAGGAATATTCCGCCGACATCCATAACTCCGGTGTGCACCTGCTCGGGCTGATCAACGAAATCCTCGATCTGTCACGCATCGAGGCGGGACGCTACGAATTGAACGAGGAATCCGTATCGCTGCCCGGCATCGTCGAGGACTGCCACCACCTCCTGAAGCTGCGCGCCACCAACCGCGGCATCACCATCCACGAGATGTTCGAGACCGAATTGCCGCGGCTGTGGGCGGACGAGCGCGCGATCCGCCAGATCTGCCTGAACCTCCTGTCGAACGCGATCAAGTTCACGCCGCAAGGCGGCGAGATCTGGCTGAAGGTCGGCTGGACGGCGTCGGGCGGCCAGTACATGAGCGTGAAGGATACCGGGCCGGGTATTCCGGAAGAGGAAATTCCGGTCGTGCTCGCCTCCTTCGGCCAGGGCTCCAACTCGATCAAGTCGGCCGAACAGGGCGCGGGCCTCGGCCTGCCGATCGCCAAGAGCCTCGTCGACCTGCATGGCGGCACGTTCCAGCTCAAGTCGAAGCTGCGGATCGGCACCGAAGTCATCGTGACCTTCCCGCCGGAGCGCGTGGTGGCCGCCATGGCGCCGATTTCCGAACAGGCGGCGCCGCCGCTTGCGCCGAATGCGCCGGTCCTGACGCCGGAAGAGAAGCGCCGCCTCAGCCGCCGCCCCCTGTTCCGTGTCGGGACCTGATGCGCGCCACGTTGCGACAATCGCGCGATTGCCTTCCCGTGCGCGCCGATTATGGTCACTGCGGATTCGAAGCTCAGTCACCCGCTTATGCAAACACCCTGCGTCAAAATCTGCACCCTCGACGCCCGCAGCGGGCTTTGTCTCGGCTGCGGCCGCACGCTCGACCAAATCGCCCGCTGGGGAAGCATGAGCGAGGCCGAGCGGGCGCGCATCATGGCGGAACTGGCGCAACGCGCCGCGCGCGGCCCGGTCGCGACTGCGGGGTGATCGCGTGAGCCGGCGTCTCACCTGGTCACTCGTCCTCGGCGTCGCGATGTCGCTGACCGCCTTGATTGCGAGCAGCGATCAGGACGCCATCACCAACCTGCTGCGGCATGACGTCAGCGCGCTGACGCTGAAGGCGGCGCTCATCGTCTGCGCCAGCGGCCTGCTGCTGGTGATCTTCAAGGACCGGCTGTCGTCTGTGATCGAGGCCGCCCTGTTCTGGGTCGTCGTCGGCCTCCTGCTGGTCGTCGGCTACAGTTACCGCCTCGAGCTGCGCCAGGCGGCAGATCAGGTGATCGCCGAATTGATGCCGGGCCATGTCGCCGGGCACGGACGCAATGCCGAGGTCGTACGCGGCCGGCGCGGCGATTTCGCCGTGGCGGTCCACATCAATGGCGCCAAGGTGGCGATGGTGATCGATACCGGCGCCACGGCCGTGGTGCTGACGCAGGAAGCCGCGCGGGCGGCGGGGCTGCCGATCGAGGTGCTCGACTATACGGTCAAGCTCGACACCGCGAACGGCCGCACCCGCGCCGCGCCGGTGACGCTCGACCGGCTCGCCGTCGGCAACCTGACCGAACGGCAGGTGCCGGCGCTGGTCGTGCAACACGGCCAGCTGCACAATAACCTGCTCGGCATGAGCTTCCTCAACCGGCTGGAAAGCTGGGAGGTGCGCGGCGACAAACTGCGCATGCGCGGCTACCCGTGAGCGCCGCGCTCAAAGCAGGCTGACGAAAAACCGTCCGGCGGCGAGCAGTAGGAAAACGCCGAAGGCGATCTCCAGTTTGCGCCGCGGCAGCCAGTGGGCGAGCCGGACGCCCCAACTCGCGGTGAAGCTCGACACCGGGGCCATGAGCACCACGCCGATCAGCGAGACAAAGCCGATCGACAGCGGCGGCAGTTCGGGACGGTACGACCAACCGGCGATCATGTAGCCGATCGTGCCGGCGATGGTGATCGGAACGCCGAGCCCGGACGAGGTCGCGACCGCCTGTTGCAGCGTCACGCCATAGAAGGTCAGCACGGCATTGGAGATCGAGCCGCCGCTGACGCCGACCAGCGACGAGAACAGCCCGGTGAGGAAACCATAGAAGGACTGCAGGCTGCGCCCGGGCAATTCCTTGCCGAGGCTGAAGCGATGCGTGCCCCAGAGCATGCGGGCGGCGATGAACAGGGCAAACAGCAGGAAGGCGATCTTGAACACCGCCGCCGGCGCGAAGCTTGCGGCGATCGCGCCGAGGACGACGCCGCCGACCGCCGGCAGCCACCACAAGCGCAACACTTCCACGAGCACGGCGCCGCGTTGCTTGTGCCCAAAGTAGGAGCGAATCGTCGTCGGCACGATGATGGCGAGCGAGGTGCCGATGCACAGCTGCATCCGCACATCCTCGGGCACGCCGAGCACGCGAAAGACCTCATAGAGAACGGGCACGATGATCGCCCCGCCGCCGATGCCGAACAGGCCGGCAAGGATGCCCACGAGGACGCCGGCGCCGACGATCCAGCCGGCAAGGAGAGTGATCTCGCTGATCGGATAGCCCAGCACGGCGGAAATCCCGGAGCGCCCTGCGACGCGGAAAAGATCAGGCGGCGATGTGCGCCAAATCGGCCCCACTGTCCAGTACGTGCGCCAGTGCTTCCACCAGGACCGCGGCGGAAGCATTCGGCCGCACGCCTTCGGTAGCGAGATGGCGGCGGAAGGCGCGCGCGCCAGGCACGGCGCGGAACAGGCCGAGCACGTGCCGCGTGATGGCGTGCAGGCGCACGCCCTTCGCCGTCTCGCGTTCGATGTACGGGACGAGCGCCAGGGCGGCGTCTTTCGGCGATGCAGAGGGCGCCGCCTCGCCGAACAACAGCGGATCGACGCTGAGCAGCCGCCACGGCTCCTGATAGGCGGCGCGGCCGAGCATCACGCCATCGAGGGGCCCGATTTCGGCTTGCGCCTGCTCGAGACTGGCGATGCCACCGTTGAGGATGATCTCGAGATCGGGATGCGCCGCCTTCAGGCGACGCACCAGCGCGTAATCGAGCGGCGGCACCTCGCGGTTCTCCTTCGGCGACAGGCCCTTCAGCCACGCCTTGCGCGCGTGCACGATCAGTGCATCAGGAGCAGCCGCCCTCACCGTCTCGGTGAAGCCGAACAGCGCCTCCTCCGGATCCTGGTCGTCGATGCCGATGCGGCATTTGACCGTGACCGGAATATCGACGGCCGCCTTCATCGCCGCGACGCAATCGGCGACGAGCCGCGGCTCGGCCATCAGGCAGGCGCCGAAGCGGCCTTCCTGCACGCGATCCGACGGGCAGCCGACGTTCAGGTTGATCTCGACGTAGCCGAAGTCGGCACCAATGCGGGCGGCGCGGGCGAGCGCCTGCGGGTCGCAGCCGCCGAGCTGCAGCGCGACCGGCTGCTCGAACAGATCGAAGCCCATGAGACGCGCACGATCGCCGTGCAGCACCGCGCCCGCCGTCAGCATCTCGGTGTAGAGCAGCGCGCGCCGGGTCAGCAGGCGGTGGAAGAACCGGCAATGCCGATCGGTCCAGTCCATCATCGGGGCGACCGAAAATCGTCGATTCACGGAATTACGCGTTTTTTCGTTCATCTACAGCATCTTGCTTAATTTTTGCGCCCCTCGGAGCCTGCTCGTTTTAGCTCGTTTCCGGCCGGTTTTCTCCCATTTTTCGTCGCTCAGTACGACATCCGGTACGACACGGGGGAAAAGTCGTACCGAAAACCTGTTCATGTCGTACCGCTTTTTGCTAGTCTTAGGAACCAAATCGGACATCGAGTTATGGGAACGATTGTAGAGCGTAAACGCAGCGATGGCTCGACAGCCTTCACCGCCCAGATCGTGGTGAAGCAAAACGGTCGGATCGTCCACCGGGAAGCCAAGACTCTCGATCGCAAACAGGCCGCCTACGCCTGGCTGGAAAAGCGGGAAAAGGAGCTCAAGGCCCCAGGCGGTCTCGACCGGAAAGACGATGTTCCATTCCGGAAAGTGATCGCCCGCTATCTGGATGAATCCGAGGGCAGCATGGGGCGTACCAAAGCCGCCTACTTGAAGAAAATGATGGAGAGCGACCTCGGCTCAATCAACTGCAGCGAGATGACGAGCGACAAACTTGTCGCCTTCTCGCGCACGCTTCCCGTTAAGCCGCAGACGCGGGCCAACTATTTCTCGCACCTGTCCCCCATTTTCGCGATCGCCACGCCGGCCTGGAAATACCCGCTGTCCAAACAGGAATTCGAGAACGCGCTGGAGTCAATGAAGCGGCTGAAGCTCATTGCTAAAAGCGCCGAGCGCGACAGGCGCCCTACTCTCGCCGAGCTCGACCAACTGATGGAGCATTTCGGCGAGAGACGATTCGACTCGGCCCCAATGCAGAAAATCATCGCGTTCGCGATCTTTTCCACGAGACGGCAGGAGGAAATTACGCGCCTGCAGTGGGACGACATGGATGGCGACCGCATCCTGGTCCGGGCCATGAAGGATCCAAAAAACAAGCAACAGAATAACGTTCGGTGCGAACTCACGCCTGAGGCGCTGCAGATTATCAATTCGATGCCGCGCATTGATTCGGCTATTTTTCCCTTCACCGCCGACGCGATCAGCTCTGCCTTCACGAAAGCAAGCAAGATTCTGGGTATCGAAGATCTGCACTTCCACGATCTTAGGCACGAAGGCATTTCACGCTTATTCGAGATGGGACTTACAATCCCGCAGGTCGCCGCCATTTCAGGACATCGAAGCTGGTCGAGCCTCAAAAGGTACACACACATCCGGAGGGGCGGAGATAAGTACGCTGATTGGCGATGGCTATCTGAGAGTGCCTGACGTCCGAGCCAGGCGGCCCAAAACTCGACTGCAAGTCGTAGGCTTGCATGGGCGTAGTGGGTCAGCGCTTTAATGAATCCGCCCGCGGGCGCTGAAAAGACCGGATCCGTCGCGGGACGACGGTGCGGCCTGTCACCGTAACGTCCAAGTAACGGATTCAAAATTGCCGAAATGCATACGATCGACGCCGAATTGCGGACTCGCGGCTGGATGAGTGCCAAATACGATAATCACTTCGGTGACGCTGGGAGTCTTGCTGGGAGTGCCCGCGCTCTATTAGACTTGGCGCAGGTTCATTGGGGCCAAGGTGCAGACGCTGGGCGAATGATCCCCACTCGATCGTCTCAATGCATCGTAACGCGCTGATTTATAAGCGCAAAATATTTCTTCTGACGGTCTAAATTCGACCGTCGGTCCGTCAAATTTCTTCGCTTTTGATTTCAAAGGGAAAAACGCGCGATTCAAATTTCGCGCGGCTTCGACAACTATCGCTATCGATCGGTCGATCGGTCGATTTTCTCTGTCCACCGTCACCAAAGGGCCTACATGCGGCTCAGAGAAAAAGACCGTCAGACACTACCATACCGAGGCGCCTATGTCAGCTTTGATCGGGGCGCTGGCCGGTTCCGCAACGCGATCGACTTTCCTTCCGCCTCGAGCTGTTCCGATCAGCCGCATAATCCAGCGGGAAGGAGAGATGATACATTGCCTCGGACGACTGACTGAGACGATCGAGGAGTCGGATCACCCGAGCTCCATAGAATGCTCTGCTCCGGCCGGCGGGCAGCCCGCCAACTCGGCTTCATGCGCTTCGCCTCTGATGAAGGCGGCGCAGTAATCTATGACTTCCGAGATTGGCCTGCGTGCCGGGCCCTTCACGCTGCACTCCCACACTGTCAGCAGACGCCAGCCGGCACGCTACAGCGCTTGGGCGGTACGAACGTCGCGTTCCCGATTACCGGAAATCTTTTTGGCCCAAAATTCTGGCCGCGTCGCCGGCATTCTGAAGAGTGGGCAGTCATGGCCGTGCCAGAAGCAGCCATGTATCAGGATGACCGCATGATATTTCGGAAACACAATATCCGGCTTGCCGGGAAGCTTTGCCCCATGCAACCGGAAGCGTAGACCTGCCGCATGCAGGCCACGCCGCAGCAGCATCTCGGGTTTGGTATCCTTTCCCCGGATACGGCTCATGTTGAGTCGACGCTGCTCTGAGGTCAGTACATCCACTGTTAAGAAGATCCCGTTGCATCGGCGACGATCTGCCGGAGCGCCGCCGCGATCTCTCCCGCCGTCATGCCGGGACGCAGTGTCACCGCGCCGAAGCGGAAGCCGACGCGGTAATCCGGATGAAACAGTCGCCCCGGCATGGGCGTCTCCCTGTACCCGGTCGCGAGCGCCGGCAGATGCGGCGTCAGCAGATAGGCAGCGGTGACGATACCCGCGATAGCCCCGGATTCGACCTCCCGCACGAGCGCGTCTCGATATGTGTGGATCGAGCTGAGCGCATCATTTAGCCCGTCATCGATCCGGTACTTTGCATCAAGAACGATAAGCCGGCCGGCCACTCCGGCTGTGGCGGGTTCATGCGCAGCGACAACGTCCGGCGCCATGATGCGGCTGTAGGAGCCGCGCCGGTCGGGTTCGATCCAGAATTCCCGATACTGTTTTTGAAAGCAGAGCTTCCAGCCCGAGCCGACGGGTACGGTGACAGCGCCAGCGGCCAGCGTCACACCACCGGCAGCATCGCCGATAAAGAGATCGCGAATATCGAGCCCGGCCGGCCCGTACTCTTCCGCCGCCGCGCGCACGAGGCGCAGGAAACACCACAGCTCGTAAAGCTCGAAGGTGCGCGCAAGCGGCAGGTTGAGAAAATCGCCGAACACGGCGGCGATCCCCAGATTCATATTCTGCCACAGGCGGTAGAAGGCACGGTAAGCCGGATCATTGCGGAACAGCGCCGAGAGTGTCAGCCGCGGTGCGGCATCTCCGGATTCGGCAAAGGGCGCTTCCTTCGCGAGTTGACCCACACGGCGGGAAAGCCGCCGGCAGCGTATGGCCCATGCCGCTGCACCGTGCCGAAGCTCCGTGTCATCTTCGGGCCGGCTGCGCTCGAGCTGTTGCGCCGCCGCTTCCAGCCAACCCGACCAGTTTCGCAGACACGCGCCCATCTGGCGATGTTCGGGGAGATCGAGCGAACTGAGGCGCTGGCGGACGCGAATGCGTTCCGGCAAGGCGCCCTTCAGCGCCGCCGGCAGGCGTGATGGTTTTGCCGATTCATGGACGATCCGCCCCGAGCGGAACGAGCGCAACACTTCGAGCCCGGTGGCGCGATTTGCGCGATGATACGGCAGCACCGTTTCCTCCGCCGTCAGCATCCGGCGCGGATTGCGCGCGATGGCAGCAACGGCGGTGTCCAGTTTCTCGATCCGCGAACGCAGGAATTCCAGCCGGGCGATGGCCGGCGGACGGCCGCCACTCCCGCGCGCGACGGCCTTGCGAAAACTGCTGAGTGAGAACAGCGCAAAGGTATCGTCGAGAATTTCGCGCACCATCGCGTCGAAATCATCGCGGGTGAGCTTGCGCCTGTCCGGGTCTGTTATGACCTCGAAACGACGCGGCGCATGGCCGGCAAATCGCAATTCCGCCTCGACCAGACCGGCATGAAAACCCGGCGACCAGCGCCAGCGTGCCGTGTCCGGCGCGCGGGCGCGGAGCGCTTCGAGCGGAATGTCGTCAATCAGCAGGTCGGCATTTGCCGCGTCAGGACTGTCGTGCAGCTCGAACAGATAGCTGCCGGTTTCCTGCACCGAACCGGGCGCAACCGTTTCGGGGTCCGGCCAAACCCGCCATGCCGCGAAGGTCGTCTCGCTGCGCATGAGCAGAGCCAGCATCGGCGATCCTCACCGGCTGGCTTGAAAGGAGCCGAACTCATCAAGATCGGCGGTCAGCTTCGCAATGAAATCCTGCGAGCGAGGCAGACCGTCCAAGACCTTCGAGAGGCCGGTCAGAAGCGGGCGCTGGCGTTCGCCGCCGCGCAACTTCACCAGCACCTTCTGCACCATCAGATCATCGGTGACGCCGGCGGCGCCGGCCGCCAGATGCGCGGCGCTGAAGGCGTGATACCGCACGGCCTCTTCCGCGACGCGGTAGCCGATGCCAAGCCCGTGCGCGATCATGATTCCCTGCACCGCGACCAGATGGTTCTCGCAGGCGGCACGCGCGTCTTTCAACGCCGGCTCGCGGGCTTCAAGACCGGCAAGGAAACCGGGCAGATCGACCGCCGACATATCGATAACCACCGCCCGATCGAGAACCTTATCGCTGACCGGGTTCGTCGTCTCATCGATGTTGATGGTGCCAGCGATATACAGATTTGGCGGCAGCGGAAGGGCCGCCGGTACAGTCGTTCCGTTTGAGCCTTCTAGCGGCACGCCGTGGGCATGGAGCTGAAGCGCTTCCTCTGTCTCGATCGCCGACAGAACGTCCGAGAAATAGTATTCGACCCGCGCCAGATTCATTTCATCGAGCACGACGAAAACGGGCGAGCGCCGGTGCGCAGTTGCCAGCAGCACCGCTTCAAGGAATGTCGGGACCATGTACCGGTTCGACAGCACGTCGTAATAGCCCGTCAGCCCCGTGGGGTCGGTCCATTCGGGCCGCACGAAGGCGCCGTCGGTCGTCTTGACCGACTTTCACAATGCGCTGGTCGAGAAATACGGCGACAAGGCCAAGAAGCAGAACCGCTCAATCAATGTGGACTTCGGAGTGAAAGCCGACGCCGAGGACAACACCGACTATCGCGTCATCAGCGTCGATGTCGTCCCGGCTTTCGACAAAGACGATGATTTCGAGATTCCCGACAATGAGGTCGGCAAATGGACCGAGACCAACCCGAAGGTCCATGCTGAAAAGGCAACAGCCGCGCATCAGGCCTATTCCAGCGAGTGGAAGGGGTTGGTGCGGATGGTCAAATACTGGAACAACAATCCCAAGCATGGCGAGAAACCTGTGAAACCCTCGTTCCTGCTCGAGGTCATGGCGCTTCAGTGCCTTCATGGCGGCTGGGGCGGCAGTTTCGATCGCGAGATGCAGGGGTTCTTTGCGACGTTTGCCGATCGGATCTTCGATGAATGGCCGGATCCCGCCGGCCTCGGCCCGGCAGTCAGCAATGGGATGGATTCGGCACGCAAGACTCGGGCGCGCGACCTTCTGCGTGCGGCGGAGCGCCAAGCGACGCTCGCGATCGATCATGTCCGCCGCGGCCGGAATGGCGAGGCGCTCAGAGCCTGGCGCGAGCTCTTTGGTCCGAAATTTCCGTTGTCCTGACGGGCGCGGATCAACTCCTGTAGAGGTCTTCGATGTCAGAATAGTCCCTGTCCCAGCTTCTCTCCTCGCTGCACGAAGATATTCAGCAGCGTCTGGCGACCGTGCGGAAGACGTTCAGCCATCCCGGCACGAAGGGTGACGCCAGCGAGAATGTCTGGATCAGCTTGCTGGAGACATACCTGCCGAAGCGCTATCAGGCGGCGAAGGCACATGTGGTGGATAGTCTCGGAAATTTCAGTCAGCAGATCGACGTGGTCGTCTTCGATCGCCAATATTCACCCTTCATCTTCACCTATGAGAATGAGACCATCATTCCTGCTGAAAGCGTTTACGCTGTCTTTGAGGCCAAGCAGACAGCGGACGCCGCTCTCGTCGCTTACGCGCAGGAGAAGGTCGCCAGCGTTCGGCGCTTGCACCGCACGAGCCTCCCCATTCCCTACGCGAAGGGCGTGTATCCGGCCAAACCGTTGATTCCGATCTTGGGAGGCCTTCTGACGTTCGAGAGCGAGTGGAGCCCGGCGCTGGGGCCGTCATTTGGAAAGGCGCTAGCTGCGGAGGTCGGTGACGGACGCCTCGATCATGGCTGCGTCGCATCGCACGGCCATTTCTTCTTCGATCAAACCGCTGCCCGCTACACGTTCGTCAGCGAGAACAAGCCGGCGACGGCGTTCCTGTTCAAGCTGATTTCACAGCTTCAATTTTAGCGGGACCGTACCAATGATCGACGTTGAAGCTTATGGTCAATGGCTGACCAAATAGCTCCCTCCCCTACCGCGAAGACTCTCCGCGTGCCCGCCCGGCTCGTCTCGTACGTGGCGCCAACAACTTGTCGCCCGATTTCCACGCTTTGACGTTCTGTGCTTTCCACCGTAGGGCCGGACTGGCTTCTATCGAGGCGCGCACGTTTTCCGGCACCTCCAGAGCGGACGCGTCTATCTCACCTCGTTCCAGCACGGCATCCAGAAATGCCATCTCCCCGGCCGTGAACTGAAACAGCGGCGCGAGCTTCTCCCGGCATTCTGCCGTGACGCTCTCGATCCAGGCCGCCGGACCGCCGAAGGCATCGAAATACCGATCGTGCAGACACATGGTCAGCTTGCCGGTGATGTCGCCGACCTCGCATCCAATCTCGTCCGGCGAAGCCGTGCGCCAGTCGAAGCTCTTGGCGCTCGCGCCGATCATCAAGGTGGCTACCTTGATCTTCGCCCAGTCGAGCTCCGGCATGGCGATGATGCGGTGCGCATCGAACAGATCGCGCGCGGTGCGCCGCGTGGCCAGCGCGACCATCTTGCCGGCAACGATCTCATGGATGTCGAGAACCGGCACGTTCGTGGCTTGAAAGGGTCCGATAGCCGTTGATGGCATGCGAGCCACACCGTAGAGCGGTCCGCGATAGAGGTAATTGATGTCGATCTCGATGGTCCCCGCCCCGCCGAGCGCGGAGGCATAACGGTAGATCCATTTCCCGCCGGCGTGTTCGGACGGCTCACGCCGCGCGGCATAGCCCTTTGATTCCATCAGCCGCTCGATCCGGTCCTCCAGTCCCGGCCGATCGACATCCATCTGCTCTTTCTCGAGCGCGCCGACATAGTTGACGTCGATATCGACCGAGAGGCGGTCCAGATCGGAATGGAAGACGTTGAGCGCCGTGCCCCCCTTCAAGGCGATCCGCGGACTGATCAGCGTGTCGGCACCGAAGGCGTCAAGAATATCGATCAGCCGGATCACCCGCTCCAGGGTGGCAGGCTGAAGCTGCCGCTCGGCCGCGATGTCCTGGAGGGTTTCTCGCGACGCAGCCATCAGACGCCTTCAAAGGCGGCGTCGACCACCTGCGCCGGGAGAAGCACGCGCCACGGCTCGACGAACACGGCATGACCAGGTTCAGCGCCCAGCGCATAGTGTTTCGATCGCGGAAGCCGTGATCGCAGGCGCGCCAGGACATCGTCGGCAACGCCGAGCGCGCCGCGCCGCCTCTCGAGCCACCAGCCGGAAACGGAGGCGAGCGAGCGGTTGTCCAGCAGTTCGACATAGTCGGCAACCTTCGCCGGATCGAGATAGCGCACCAGGTCCAGCGACTTCAGGACTTCCTCGGCGCCGCCGGCGAGGTCCGGCCGGTGCAGGACGTCGACGACCGTGCGTTCGACCGCGGTCACGCGGACCGTTACCCCCTGCCGATCCATGGTCACGGTCAGATAGTCGGTCTTGCCGGCCGCGGCCAGCGCCTTCGGCGGCGCGACGAAGCGGCAAGCCCCAAACGGCAGATCCACGCGTTCGGTCCGTCCGGCGCTTACGAGCTGGACTTCGCTGAACTCGGAATAGGCTATGCCATGCAGCTCAAGGGCGGAGTGAAACCCCAAGACGCCATCGGGACGCAGCTTGCTCGCCGCGGCGAAGCGGTCGATCACCATCCGCTCCGCCGGCAGATGGGCGGGCACTGCGGCAAACACCTCGCGACTGACGCGCTTGATGTTGCCGGCCCGCAGATGATGCCGCAGCAGGCTCGTAACATTGGCCCCGCCGGCCCGGTGGCCGAAGGCCGCCGCGAACTCAGCCCGGGTGAACACCGGATGAGCCGACAGGAAGCTGGCCGTTTTGTGCTGGCGAGGTTGCATAGCCAGTCTACGATTCTATGCGAAAGAGGGCAATAAATAGCCATTCTGATGCATATTTGTCAACGAACGCTTGTCGCACGGACGGCCCGGCGGCCCGGGCTTATCGTCGCAAAAATTGCGCAATATGGGCTATAAATTACCCTTTCTATCGCTCTTTCTTAAACCAACGCTCACCCCGCAACGCCCCGACAGGGAGAATGCAGACCGGTTTTCCGTGACGGGTTGAGGGCTGGGAGAGAGGCTCCCGGCGCCCGTCGCGGAGATCCGCGATGTCCAGACACACCGCTCGCGCTCGTTCCGGCTCCGACCGGACGAGCCTCTATGACGAAATCACCACCAAGATCATCGCCACCAAGATCATCGGCGAGCTGGAGGCCGGCCGCGTGCCCTGGGTCCAGCAGTGGGGGACGGCAGCGGCGAAGGCGCCGCTCGCCATGTCGGACGCCGCCACCAGCCGGCAATATTCCGGGATCAATGTGCTGATCCTTTGGGGCTCGGTGATCGAGCACGGTTTCCCCGTCCAGGGCTGGGTCACCTTCCGCCAAGCGCTGTCGCTCGGCGGCGGCGTTCGCAAGGGAAGTCCGGCACTACTGTCATCGATGCCGCCGCTTCGTCCGGATGAAAACAATCGCGCGCAGGAGACCGGCGAGGAAGCTCAACCGATCCCTTTCCTGGACCGCTTCACCGTCTTGAACATGACGCAGTGTGTGAGCGTCTGCCCGACGCTCTCGCGGTCACTACGCCGTCGGCGGAGCCGGTCGGATATCGAGCCAACGGTCAAGACGCTGATCGAGGCGACGGGCATCGATTTACGGATTGGCAGCGAGCCTTTCACATGCTCGCGCACGCCCCTCGCCTGTCGAGCGGATGACTGGCGCCGCACCGCGTCCGCAGCACGGGCCGCCCACGCATGAAGTCCAAGAACGTTAAGGATCGACTGAGCTGGCCAGGGTCCGAAACAGACGCGAGTGCGGAACGATTTTTTTTCGGCCCCCCGTTACTACGGGAAAAAGTAACGGTTGGTTTGGGAAAAGTAACGCCAATTTCGCGCGATTCTTCGCCGATTTAGGCGGCATCAAAAAGGCTGTAACGTCTGGTTTGATCGGAAGAAGACACCTTTGCTTCCTCGTTGTGCGCGGCGCCATCGCCTTTCAGCCAAAAGCGGAAGCGCCGCCTCTGCGCACGGACTGGCATAGCGCGCGCAGGCGAGGCCGTTCGTCTTTCTCGCTAATCGCACGACCAGCGCCTAGACGGCCGCTTCACACAATCGATGAGCTTCATTCGCCCCTAGATCGCAGCGCTTTTGCTGCGTCCCTTCCCGAGACCGCCCTTCGGACAGGCGTGGGGGCGGGCACTTGCTCATTGCAAATCGATCGTTCGACATGGCGCCCTCGCTCCCGGGGCAGGCCGCCGCTTGAGCGGCCAAGACGAGAACCCCGCCGCGCAGCGGAATTTCTTATTGGCCAACGAAAAACCCCCGCCGAGCCGGGCGGGGGGAAACGGGTTCGTCCGGAATTGTCAACGGGCCCTGTGGTCCATTTCTACGCGCGGAGCTCGCACGAGCCTCGTTGACAATCCGCCGACGGGTTACGAGCGCCGCGGGTCATCCGCGAGATTCGGCAGCCGGTATTGCGGCGTGAACAACAAGGTGCTCGGCCTCCACCTCTCCGGCCGCTTCGACTCCATCTCGACAAGGCCCAGTTCAGAGAGGAGCTCCAGTCCCTCGTCGACGGCGGCGGTGGTGCCCACGGAGCGCTGCAGACCACGAACGAGCTCGCGGTGATCGAACGCCGTTCGTTTGCTCCCGTGCTTCTGGACCCAGCTGATAACGAACCTCGCCGCGGTCACCTGCGCCGACATGCTCGTCGGGGACAGGACCCGTGTGCCGGCCGCGGCTACATAGTGCGAAACGAGCGTCGCCGCGCGTTCGATCGTGTCGGGGCGCAGTTCAGAAGGGACCTCACCCCCTTCCAACATGTTCTCGGCGACATGCAGCACCGCAGCCAGGCGGACGACGAGGTCGGGTAGCGCTTCCCGCCAAGCCGCGAAAGGGTGCTGCAGATCGGGGCCGAGCTGGTCGAACTTGTCCTTAATGCGCCCGAGAAGTCGCGCCGCACCGGGCTGAAAGACGAGCACCCGCGGCTCGTCCGAGAACATCCGCAAGCGGCCCAATAGCACTGTAAGGGGCTCGATAAACGCGGGCTGCATCGGACCGGTGCCCGTTTCATTGCAGGGCACGAAGACGGTGCTTCGCAGCGCCTCCGGCGCCGCGCGGTGGAGCGTCAGGGCGTCCGCGAAGCTGACCATCCCGATCACGCCCGCATCCGCCGAGCGCACGCGCATAGTTCCGTTCTGGTCCGGGACCAGCAGCCGGTCGCCCCGCGCGGCGGCGTTCAAGAGTTGGGCGACGGCCTTTCCTGTTGCGTTCGAGCGCGTCCCCACAATCGTCGGCAACGTCGATTCCTGGACGACGAGGACACCCCGATCCCCGCCCAGCGCCGCCATCACCTTGTTCGGCCTCGCATCGCTGAGCACAAACGCCGACGGCAGCCGTTCGGCAGCGCCTTCGGAGCGGCACGTGGATACGATCGGCGCCGTCGGCAGTCCCAGGGTTCGCGCATCAAGGGCGGCGCGAAGAACCAATTTCTCCCGGGCGGCGGCGACCGCCTGATCGACGCGCCGCGCCGCCATGGCCGCGCGCCACTGTTCCGTCTCGCGCGCCCCGCATTCGTGCGCCGCCTGCAGGACGGCCGACGTTCCGGACGGCCATCCCGCGCCGTCCTTGACGAGACCGACGCGCAGGACGATCGAGCCGCCTTCGGCCTCGTCGCAGCGCCAGACCGAAGCAGCTGCCGCCGAGATCGTCGCAAGGGCCGGGAACAGGACTTCCGGCGCGGTCCGGCAGGGGCCGAACAGGTTCTGCAACGCCGCCGACAACGTATTCTCCTTGATCACGCCGCCAGCCGGCGGCGAGAAGCACAGTGCGGTCGCGACCGCTTCCTTGCTCGCAAGCAACGGAGTCGCGGTGCTGGCGAGCAGTTCGGACCGGCGCCCTTCTCCCGTCGCGGCGATCACCTCGCGCCCGGCCAAGGGCAGGCTCGGCTTCGTTTCGGGCGCGACGGCAGCGTCCGTGCGGGTGCGGTCCTCCGCGTCTTCCTTGGCAGTGGGCGCCAGCGTGATCGGGTCCTCGCCAACGGCCTTCTCCGGATCGCCGGCCACGAGCGGCAGCGACTCTTGATCTTCGTCGTGCATGCTTCTCTCCTGTGGGATGTGAAACCTTGAGTCCGCGCACGAGCAGGGGAAAGTCGCCACAGGTAGTTTGAGAGCGCCGGGTCTTGGCGCGCGTTGCCGGACGGCAGCGCCGCCTTCGCACCACTGGGCGAGTCGATTTTAAGCTCGCAAAATCGGCGCTCGGCGCGGCCGTGATGAACCAGGCCGGGCCGACACTGTGGCGATCAACGTCGCTGTGGATTGCGATCTGACCAGGACCGCAGAGCACGTCAGACGAAGCCACTCAATTGTGGCAAGTGGATCCGGAAAAACTATGTCGTTGATTCCGATTCATAATTTTGGATTCTGCTCTAATCGGACGAGAGGCGCCATGGTTTTCCCCGTAAATCGTCGCGGGCCGTGAGGTCGAGGCTGGCGCCGTGGGGAGACCTGTGCCCAAGTTAATATGCATGTCGTCGCGCGATATGCACGTGTCCTCAGTCCCGGTCATCTTCCTGCTGCTGGCTCAGTACGGGGGCAGGCCGACCGTGCCGCTCGAAACGGTGGTGGCGGACTACTTCTCGCATCTGACGGCCGAGAAATTCTGCCGCAAGGCCCTGCGTGGCGAGATCGACATTCCGATCATTCGCATTGAGCGCAGCCAGAAATCGCAAAAGCACATCGCCTTGCGCGACTTGGCCGACTACCTCGACAACCGCTGGAACGAGGCGATCAAGGAGCGCGATGCCCTCTGCGGGCAGAAATAGAAGTACGACGCTGGTACGACGCCGCTTCACTAACTCCTGTTGTTTCCAGCGCAGGACGCGCCCCCCGTCCCGTCATCAATTGCGGTCCCGGGACCTGCGCCGCGTCGGCCAGGATGACCGAGGACCGGTTGGGCTCTCGACCACATCGCCCTTATTTCGTTAACAGCCATTAACCGTACTGCGCACCGCCGTGGAATTCCCGACGCCCGCCCTTGACCGCGGAACGATCCGAACTACCTTTAGTTTTGCTGACGAATTTTTCCGCGTTCGCGCGGGTAAACCATAAGGCCGACGTGGCCTCCTCCGCGTTCGCGCGGGTCAACGCGCTCCGCTTTGCTTGCGGGTGCGTGGCAATTCGTCTGGCTAAACCCCGGACAATTTTCGCTGAAGACGAGCCGCTCCCCGGAGCAGCAGTCCTCTGACCGCGCATACGGCAGCTCTGCCGCCAAGACGCGTAACAGGAGTAAGGGAGTCAACTAGTGATCAACTAGTTGGATCGCCACATGGACGCACGGACCGAGGATAAGAATTTTGACAACTTCCGGCGGCGGCTATCGCCACAGGAACTCGATGCCTTGATGCGGGCAAACGACCACAAAAAGGCGACAGCCTACGTCCCTGCTGTTCGCCCGCGTTCGAAGGCGGCGGAGGCGCAGGACGGCTACCGAGTTCGGCAGCAAGCCAAGGCGAGGGATCAATTCAACGTAACGACGACGACGGACCCGCTGAAGCGCGACATCATGCGGAGGTGCATCCAGACGATCGAGTACGACCAAGTCGGCGCCGCCGCGCTTGAGGCTGTGCTCGACGACCCGACGATTGCGGAGCTCGCCAGGCAAATCCGGTCGCGACGGCGGCCTGGAGACACCGCGAACGACAACAACAACCCGGGGGCATCCGGACAGCGACAGGTGACCGATCTCGTTCACGCGCTGCTCGACGACGCTTCGCTCCGCGATCTCGTCCACGACCTCCTGGAATGCGACCGCGCCGCGATCGATGCTGTCGCGCAGACGATCGGGTCGCCGCATGGACCGCAGGTGTTGTCTCGCGTTAATGAACTCGATGAAGAAGAATTCGCGGGGCTTTTGAGGATTCTGAATCATCACCAGCGCGGACCGCTCCTCAAGCACTGCGCGCACCGGGGCATCGGCATGGAGCTGCTCATCGGCATTTATCACCCCGAAGCCCCGGACCTTGGCCGCAAGCTGCAGGAGCTGCCGGCCCTTTGGCAACGGCTTTTCCGGTATTTGACCCGCAATCTGGGCTAGGGCGTGGACTCATAAGTCTTAAGCCAAATTCGGGTTGAGGCGATTAGGACGGCGGCGAGGAAGTTGCGTGCCAGCTTGTCGAAGCGCGTGGCGATACGTCTGAACTGCTCGAGTTTGCAGAAGAAGCGCTCGATCAGGTTGCGTTGTCGATTGATGGCAGGATCGACGCTGCGCCGGATAATGCGTCGTGAACAACTCGGAATGTTGGGCCGGGCTCCCGAGCGCGCAATCAGGTCGAGAACGGCGTTGCTGGCGTAGCCTCGATCGGCCACGACGGCGACCGGTACCGACAGACCTTCCAGGAGTTGAGGCACCGCGCCCATGTCGGAGGCTTGGCCGGGCGAGATCAGCAGGCGCACCGGCAGGCCATCCTGATCGACGACGGCGTGGATTTTGGTGCTCAGTCCTCCACGAGAACGGCCAATGGCGTGATCCGGACCCCCTTTTTTCCGCCCGCGGCGTGCTGGTGAGCTCGGATGATGGAAGAGTCGATGAACTGCATGGACTGAGGCGATTTCGCCGCCAGCGTTTCGAATATCCTCAGCCAGACTCCAGCCTTCGCCCATCTGTTGTAGCGGTTGTAGACGGTCGTGTAGGGCCCATAGCGTTCTGGGAGGTCCCTCCATGGAGAGCCTGTACGCAGAACATAGAAGATGCCGTTCACCACCCGGCGGTCATCCACACAGGCCACCCCGCGTGGTTTGTTCGGCAGCGACGGTTCGATCAGCGGCCATTCCGTTTCACTGAGATCATAGCGTGCCATTGCAAGACTCCCTCTAGGAGCCTTGAATCAACTCGCAGCGCGCTCAGCAAGCGTAATGAGTACAGGACCTAGGCGACGAGCCGGATTGTTTGAATGATTTGGCGCTTATTACCGGCGTGTGTCAGGCGGCGACTTGTCGCAGATGCCCGGCCTCCTCATCCCAATTCGCGCCCCGCGCGCGCGTCCCTCTGCCGCCCCACCCCGTTCAGGTTCAATACGGAACAAAGTCAATTTGGTTATGCTTTCCGGGTCAGGGCCACTGTCTTGGTTCGGATGGTTCACATGCAAATGCGCGCGAAGATGACACTCGTCGGAGCGGCTGTCGGTGCTCTATGGGCGTTCGGAACTCCACAGGCCCACGCACTTGAGACCGTCAAAGTCACACAAGCTGTCGCCAGTTTTTCATTCCTACCAGCGGACTACGCCAAGGCCGCCGGATATTTCAAGAAAGAAGGTTTGAACGTTCAACAGATCGCCACTCGCGGTGGTGGCCCGGATATGGCGGCGCTCGTATCTGGAAACGTCACTTTTAACTTTGGCGTCGGCGTTTACGAGATCAACGCGCTGATCCAAAACCAGCCGCTCGTCAATGTCCTCAATATGGAAGATCGCCCCTCGATCAGCGTGGTCCTAAGCAGGGCGGCCGTAGCAAAAGCCGGCCTGAAGCCGAGCGCGTCTCTCGCGCAGCGCGCCGCCGCACTGAAGGGCCTGAAGATCGGAATTACCCGTCCAGGCTCACTCACCGACAAGGAAATACGCCATCTTGCAAAGATTGGCGGACTGAAGAAAGGAGACATCAAGATCGTCGCGATCGGCCGTCCGCAAAGCATGATCGCCGCCCTGAAGCTCGGGCAAATCGATGGCTTCTCGATTTCCATTCCCTACGATCGCCTGGCCGTCGACAAGATGCTGGCCGTCGAGTGGATCAACAATCCGGCTGGTCAGGACAACTCCGTCGACCCCTTCATGATGTCCAGTCTGGTGACTACGCCTCAAATGGTGAAGCAGCACCCGGACCTTATACGAAAGATGGTCAAGGCACTGCGTCATGCCATGCAGGACATCATCACAAAGCCAGTACCTGCCATCAGGAGCGTGATCGCGCATGAATACTCCAAGATCGATACGCATACCCTCGACGTATCGATCGCCGCGGCCAAGAAGCTGATGAACCCGACCGGTAAGGTAACGCTCCAGATGGCGCAGAACACGGTCGCGTTCGATGGACGCGGGGCCTCGGCCCAGGCGCTCTTCAAGACCTTCGACTCTCAGTTTCTAAAGTAGATTATGGCCGATCGCGCCGCCGTTGAAGTACGCGGTGTTTCACGAACCTTCAGGGGCCCCCGCGGCGAAATGGTGGCCCTGAAGGACGTGAACCTTACTATCGGGGCCGGTGAGTTCGTTACGGTGGTGGGCCCGTCCGGCTGCGGAAAGTCAACTCTTCTCAATCTCATCGTCGGTTTGATCGAGCCCACACAGGGCGAGCTCTGGTACGCGGGCGAGCCCTATCGCGGCATCAACCACGACATCGGCTATGTCACCCAGGCTGACAATCTGTTCCCGTGGCGCACGGTGCTGCGAAACGTAACCTTCGGCCTTGAAATGCGGCACATCGGTACACGGAAAGACCGCCGGCGGCGCGCCCTGGAACTTCTGGACCAAGTCGGGCTGCAGGGCTTCGCAGGCCACTATCGCCACGAGTTGTCCGGCGGGATGCGGCAACGGGTGAACATCGTTCGGACCATCGCCTATAATCCGAAGGTCATCCTCTTGGACGAGCCGTTCGGTCCGCTGGATGTGCAGAACCGGCTGCAGCTTCAGGACCTGCTGCTCAGGCTTTGGCAAAGCCGTCCGGGCACGACCGTAATTTTTATTACGCACGATCTTACCGAGGCCATCGCGCTTGGCGACCGGGTGGTTGTCATGAGCGCGCGACCAGGGCGCGTTCGCGAGGTCTTCCCCGTGACGTTGCCGAGACCGCGGGACATCTACACTATTCATACAAACCAGATTTTCCGTTCCCTTTACGACAAGGTGTGGGCGCACCTTGCCGAAGAAATGCGGGTGACGACGTCGTGAAGGGCGCGAGGCTCATATTCTGGCGCTTGTTGGTCGTCATTATCATTCTCGGAACATGGCAGGGATTGTCCGGGCCGGTTTTCAGCTCATTCTGGGTCTCGCGGCCTTCAACCATCGTCATCTGGCTGCGCAATGCGATATTGAACGGTACGCTTGGCTCCGATCTTCTGATCACGGCAAAAGAGACGGTTTATGGATATCTGGTCGGCGCAGCAGGCGGCCTGATGTTGGCCTTCGTGCTGGCTCAGAGCGAGCGTGCGGCTCTCGTGCTCCGGCCATTCATTCTGGCAATTTACGGGATACCGCGCATCGCGCTGGCGCCGCTTTTCGTTCTCTGGTTCGGAATTGCATTGACTTCGAAGGTCATGATGGCCGCTTTGGTCACGCTGCTGCTGGTCTTCTTCAACACATATGAAGGCATACGCAGCGCAAATCCAGAATTGAGAAATGTCGCTCTGGTAATGGACGCCAACCGGTGGCAGCTTTTCTGGAATGTGACCTTGCCCGATGCGAGCCCCTGGATACTTGCCGGCTTGCGCATCAGCATACCGCAGGCCCTCGTCGGTGCAGTCGTGGCGGAATTCATCGCCTCGACCGGCGGTGTCGGCTATCTCATCATGGACACTACCAGCACGCTGGATTCAGCAGGCACAATGGCCGGAATTATTATTCTAATGCTAGTTGTCCTTCTCCTTGGTACAATTCTGGACCGCATAGAAGGTAGACTGCTGCGCTGGCGGCCGCAGCAGAACGGTACTCGCAAGCGATAGCCCGCATTTGCGAGGCACTCCTGATGTCAACGTGCCGCCAATCGCGCGAGCAGGTCCGATCGGCGCTAGGAAGCGGATTTACGCGCGCGGGCGGCTTAGTCCGGCTCGGGCCATATGCGGACGTGAGCAAGTGCTGAACACGGCTCGCGACGATCCTGATGCACTATCATCCGCGCGCTGATCCGAAGCGTGCGCGCGAACATTGAAATGACACGCGTGACTGTGAATGTCGCAAAACTACTAGGCACCTCTAGGCCGCCGTCACTTGCAGCCCGCGCTGCACCGCCGGACGCGCGAGGCCCCGGTCGAGCCAAGCCTGCACATGAAGAAAGCGAACGAAACCGACAAGTTCGCGCGTTTCGTAAAAACCGATCAGATTGCGCACCCAGCCGAGTAGCGAAATATCGGCGATGCTATAGCCAGCGCCCATCACCCAAGCAAATAGGGGGTAATCGTCCACCCGGCCCACCCGATCGAAGTGTGTA
Source organism: Pseudolabrys sp. (assembly GCF_035943735.1). Taxonomy (GTDB): domain Bacteria; phylum Pseudomonadota; class Alphaproteobacteria; order Rhizobiales; family Xanthobacteraceae; genus Pseudolabrys. Next base: position 72,551 of record NZ_DASZBV010000006.1, on the reverse strand, counting down.
GGCCGCGCCGCAATGGCTGCAGCGCCCTCGCGACGATCGTCGAGTCGATCGACATCATCAGCCAGCGCGAAAGCGACGAACGTGATCACCACGCCGCCGTGAAGGGGTCGGCTCTCGACGCGGGACGTGGACGGCTCGCCAGACAGGCAAGGCACATGTTGGACGCTCATGCGCGTCTCATATCAGCCCGTCGCGACCCGTATGCCTACGAATCCGCAGGGCAGCTCCGCTGGTGTGCTTCGCGGAGGGTATCGTCGTGCGCGACCGTGTGCGACAGGCTACGGTTGGGACGGCCCATTCAAGACTGCTCGAACGATCTGCTCGGGCTTGATCGGCGTGGCGTTGAATTCCACCTTCAGATGCGACAGCGCATCGGCCACGGCGTTGGCGATGACGACAGGCGGAGCGATCGCACTGCCCTCGCCGACGCCCTTTACGCCAAGTGGATTGAGCGGCGACGGCGAATGCATGTGGATGAGGTCGAGATGCGGCGCGTCGCTCGCGCCCGGCACCAGGTAGTCCATGAACGAACCCACCAGCAACTGTCCATCGGAATCGTATGTCAGTTCCTCGAGCATGGCGCCGCCCAGCCCCTGGATCGCGCCGCCGTGAATCTGACCGTCGACCAGCATCGGGTTAACCACCGTGCCGCAGTCGTGGACGATCACGTATTTCTTGATGTCGATGCGCCCGATTTGCGGATCGACCTCAAGAATGGCTGCGTGCGTGGCATAGGCCCAGGTGACGGTCTGCGGCTCGAAATATGCGGTCTCCTCGAGGCCCGCCGGCATGCCGTCAGGACGTCCGTGATCCCAGCCCGGGCGCGCCGCCTTGGCGATCTTCGCAAGGCTGACCTCGTTGCCCGGGACACCGAGGATGCCGACGCCGCCGCTACGCAGCTCGAGATCGCCGGCCGAGCATTCGAGCATGTTAGCTGCGATCGCGAACACCTTCTCGCGCAATGGCTCGCTGGCTCGGTGGATAGCGCCGGAGAGCGTCACCGTGCTGCGGCTGGCGATCGTGCCAAACCCGATCGAGATCGCCGATGTGTCGGCGAGGGCAATGACGACGTCCTTCGGCTCGACTTTCCATTCGTCGGCGACAATCTGGGCGAAGATCGTCTCCATCCCCTGCCCCTGCGGACAAGCGCCGCCGGCGACATAGAGCTTGCCGGTCGGATCGATCCGGACGGTCGCGCTCTCGAAGGGACCGACCCCGGTACCTTCGACGTAGCAACCGAGGCCGAGACCGAGATAGCGGCCCCCGGCGCGCGCGGCGCGTTGCTGCTCGCGGAAAGGCTCGACCCCGCCGATCGCCTCGAGCGCCAGCCTGAGGGATTCCGGATAATCGCCGCTGTCGTAGACGATCGACTCACCGTCGCGATACGGAATGCCGAGATGATATGGCATCTCCGACGCCGGAATAAGGTTGCACCGCCGCACCTCGGCCGGCTCGAGCTTGAGCTCGGCGGCGATGAGATCCATCGCACGCTCCATCGCGAAGCTCGCTTCCGGGCGTCCGGCGCCGCGGTAGGGCGCATTCGGCACTTTGTTTGTCACGACGATGCGAGAGCGGACCGAGAAGTTGTCGAACTTGTACGGACCCGGCAGGTGCACGGCGGTGTTGTAAGCGATGCCCGAGCCGATCGGATTCCACGCGCCGCAATCGACGTAGAAGCTGTCGCGGAAGGCGAGCAGCCGGCCGTCATCGCCGAAGCCGACCTCGACATCGTGAATCTGGTCACGCGAGTGACAGGCGCTGACGAAGTGCTCGTGACGGTCCTCGATCCATTTGACCGGACGACCGATTTCACGCGCCACAAACGGGATCAGGAGATCCTCGGGGTAGACGTGCCCCTTCACACCGAAGCCGCCGCCGACGTCCAGCGCCACGCATCGGATGCGCGCTTCCGGCATGTTCAGCACCGTCGACGCTTCGCGCCGCAGCCAATGCACGACCTGGCAGGAAGACCAGATATTCACACTGTCCGTGCGCGCGTCGTAGCTGCCGACCACTCCACGGCATTCCATCGGAATGGCGGCATAACGGTGATGGTAGAAGCGGCGCTTCAGACGGTGCGGCGCCGCGGCAAGCGCCGCCTCGGTATCGCCCTTCTCGACCGCGAAGTCGCCGATCAAATTGGTCCCGTACTGCTCGTGAAGGACGGCGGCGCCTTCGCCAAGGCCTGCCTCCGGATCGACGACCACGGGCAGCGGCTCAAGATCGACCTCGACCAACTCCGCCGCATCTTCCGCCTGGTAGCGCGTTTCGGCGACGACAATGGCGATTGCCTCACCGACGTGGCGCACCTTGTCGAATGCGAGCAGCGACTGCTGTGGATTGAGGAAGGTGTGTTGCACGCGAGTCGTCCATTTGCGCGGTAGCGCGAGCTGCGTGTCGGGCACTGGCGGCAACAGCTCCATCAGATCGGGACCGGCGATCGCATAGACCACGCCGGGCGCGGTGCGTGCGCGCGACAGATCGACTGAGCGGATGCGCGCATGCGCCACCTGGCTGCGGACGAATGCGGCATGCAGCATGCCGGGCAGTTTGAGATCCGCAACGTACTCGCCCCGGCCGGTCAACAGCCGCTGGTCCTCGCGTCGCAGCATGGATTTGCCGACGAACCCGCCCTTTGCCTCAGACATTGGCCACCGCTCCCGCCGCTTTCTGCGCCCGCATCTCCGCCGCGGCGGCGAGCACCGCTTTCACGATGTTCTGGTAGCCGGTGCAGCGGCAGAGCACCGCGGACAGGGCCTCCCGCACCTCGGCTTCGGTAGGCGACGCGTTCGTATTGAGGAAGTCGATCGCCACCGCGAGCATGCCCGGGGTGCAGAACCCGCACTGCAGCGCGTGGTTCTCGTGGAAGGCCTTCTGCAGCGGGTGGAACGTGCCGTCCTTGGCGATCCCCTCGACCGTCACGATCTCGGCGCCGTCGGCCTGCACGGCGAGCATGATGCAGGAGCGCGACGCTTCGCCGTTGAATAGGATCGTGCAGGCGCCGCACACCCCGTGCTCGCAGCCGACATGCGTGCCGGTGAGATCGAGATGATCACGCAGGAAATCCGCGAGCAACGTGCGCGGCTCGCAGCGCCCTTCGTAGGCGCGGCCGTTCACCGTCAGGCGAACATCGACCGGTTTCGTCATCGCGTTGCCTCCGCATGTTGCGCCGGGCTGGCCGCAGTCATGCCAATGGCTCGTCCGAGCGCCCGCGCCGTCAGCACGCGCGTCAGGTGCCGGCGGTAGTCCGCGCTCGCGTTGCGGTCCTCCAGCGGCTCGATCGCCGCGGCTGCCGCGTGCGCTGCCGCGTCTACCGCGGCGCGGTCCGCGGCCCGGCCTTCCAGCGTCGCTTCGGCTTTGGTGAGACGGCGCGAGCACGCGGACACGCCGGCGGTGGCGATCCGGGCTATTTGGCACACGCCGCCGTCCAGCACGACCATTGCCGCCACAGCGGCGATCGCGAAGTCGCCACGCCGCCGCGAGAATTCCTCGACCGCGAAGCGCGCGTCGCGCGGCATTAACGGCATACGAATTTCGGTGATGATCTCATCGGCATCTATGACCGTCGTCATCGCGTCCTGTATCAAATCGGCGGCCGCGACCGTACGCTTACCTCTGGCGCTCCTCAGGCTCACTTCGCCGCCCAGCGCCTGCAGCACCATCGGAATCTCGGCTGCGGAGTCCGCATTGGCGATCGAGCCGCCGATCGTGCCTCTCGACCGCGTCGGCAGATGGCCGACCATCCGGATGGCCTCGAGCAACAACGGCACGTCGCGCGCGACGATCGGCGAAAACTCGATGGCGCGCTGACGGGTCATCGCGCCGAAACGCACCATGCCGCCTTCGGACTTGATGTAGGACAGCTCGGCCACGCGATTGAGGTCGACGACGATCTCCGGCGTCGCCAGACGGAAGTTCATCATTGGCAGCAAGGTCTGTCCGCCGGCGAGCACACGGGCATCCCCGCCGTGGCGCGCGAGCAGGCTTGTCGCTTCCTCCACGGTTGCCGGCGCGTAGTAATCGAAGAGGGCGGGTTTCATGCGAGCTTATCCAAGACTGCGGCACCTGATGGGAATTGTGTCGGACCAATGTAACTGAATCTGCCTGGGCCGGCGCGTCGATGCACTCGCCCGCATCAGCAGCCGCGGCTTACCGCCCCCTATCACTACGCTGGGATATGTGCCACGGCAGCGTCCACCGCTCAAATAGTTCAACGACGAAGAACACGATCGTGCCGAGGATGCCGAGCAGCAGGATGGCGGCAAAGGCGCGGGCGCTGTTGAAGGTTGCCTGACTCGTCAGGATGACGTTGCCTAGGCCCCGCTCGCCAGCGACAAACTCCCCGACGATGGCGCCGATCAGCGCGAACGAGATACCGATCTTCGCGCCGGCGAACATGCTCGGCAGGGCGTTCGGGAAGCGCACCTTCATCATAATGTCGCGCCGCTTTGCCTTGGCCGAACGCGCGAGGTCGATCATTTCGTCGTCGACGGCGCGCAGGCCGGCCGTGGCGTTGATGACGATCGGGAACACGGCGATGATCGCGGCGATGGCGATCTTCGGCGCGCCACCGGTGCCGAGCCAGATCACGAATAGTGGCGCGAGCGCCACCTTCGGCACCGCGTTGGTCGCAACCAGCAGCGTGTAGAAAGTGCGGTCGAGCCAGCGTGAGGATACGATGGCCATTGCGGAAAGAATGCCGCCGATCAGCGCGATGGCGAAGCCGACCAGCGTCACGTAGAGCGTGTAGACCGACTGCTCGCTGAAGAACAACGGGTGCTGCACTATGTCGGCGACGACGATCGAAGGCGCCGGCAAAAGGAACGAGCGGATGCCGAACAGCCGCACCGAGCCTTCCCAAAGCAGAACCAGCGCCGCCAGAACGATGACGACTGTGCGCGCATATTCCGACCGGCGCCACAGGTTCATGACATCACTCGGCCTTGACGAGCCCCATGGACGCGAAGAGATGGCGGATGTGATGGACATACTTTCCGAAATCCTCGGTTTGACGGATGCTCAGCGGGCGGGGACGTGGAATGTCGATCGGCACGATCTCGGCGATGCGGCCGGGGTTGCGCGCCATCACCACGACGCGATCGGCCAGGTAGACGGCCTCGTCGATGCCGTGGGTGATGAACATCACGGTCTTGCGGGTCTGGTACCAAAGTCGTTCCAGCTCGGCGTTGAGATCGTCACGAGTCATGGCGTCGAGCGCGCCGAACGGTTCGTCCATCAGCAGCAATTCAGGGTCGACGATCAAGGCGCGGCAGATGGCCACGCGCTGGCGCATGCCACCCGACAGCTCCCATGGATAACGGTTTGCGTAGCCGTCGAGGCCGTAGTTCTTCAGGAGTTGGAGCGCCCGTTCCTCGTAGTCCCGGCGGCGCAGTCCGCGAAACTCGACGACGATCAGCACATTGTCGAGGATCGTCCGCCAGTCCAGCAGCACGTCGCGCTGAAACACGACCGCCATGTTGTCCGGCGGCGCGACGACGGGCTGCTGCTGCACCTCAATGTTGCCTGAGCTGATGGGCTGCAAGCCGGCGACGCATTTCAGGAGCGTGCTCTTGCCGCAGCCAGACGGCCCGACCACGCTAATGAATTCGCCGGCAGCGATATCGAGATTGACGTCGCGTAGCGCGGTGATTGGATTGCCATCGACCGCGTAGACTTTATCGACATTAGCGATCGAGATGTACGGCAAGCTGCGGCCCGCATGGGCCGCGGGTGCCGAGTGCTTCGGGACGAGGCCGACTGTCACGACTTGATCAGATCATTGGTGTAAAATTCGGCGATCTTGGCGTCAGTCTTCATGAGGCCCACCTCGGACATCGAGGCGACTGCCTGCTTCCAATCGTCGACCGACTGCCAGCCGAGCGGCTTGCTTACTGTGTGCGGTGTGTTGAGGAACTCTTTGCACAGCACCGTCTGGCCTTTGAGGATGGCCGGATTGAGCTGCTTGTTCGGCCGGTCGGTGATGATCGCCTGCACGGCCTCATCGACATGCGCCGGCGCGGCGAAGATGTAGTTCCAGGCGCGGCTCTGGTTGTTGGCAAGCCTGGCCAGTTCGTCCTTGCGCTTGGCCAGTGTCGCGTCCGTCGCGATGAGGCCATAGCTCGGAAACATGATGCCCACATCGGCGGCCAGGAACGAGCGGGCCGGGCGCGCTTCCGCGACGTAGGGCTCGCCGAATTCCTTCAGCGACATGAAGCCATCGGCGCCGCCCGCGGCGTAGGTCGAGACCATGGCCGCCGGCGACACCATCACGACGTTGACCTTTCCCGGCCCCTCGCCGCGCTCCAGACCAATGCGCTTGATGTAGCTGTCGATGAACGGCGCCCAGGGGCTGTTAGCGAAGCAGACGAGCTTCTTGCCCGCGAGTTCCTTGGCCGACTTCAGACCCTTCTTCTTGTCGACGAGAACGGCGAGGTCGCCTTTACGCAGATACCCGGCAAAGGAGGTCACGGGCAGGCCCTGCGCCCGGGCGATCGCCATCGGGCCGAGCTGCACGAGGCCGACGTCGACCCTGCCGGCGGCAACTAGATTGATGGTGTTCAGGGTGCCAGTACCGTCCTGCAGGTCGATATTGAGGCCATCCTTCTTGAACCAGCCCTTCACGTTCGAGAGATGCAGCGCCGAGTGCACCCCCCAGGGCGCGAAGTCGACCCGCACAGACAGCGCGTCGGCGGCAAAGGCGCGGCCCCCACCAACGAGGAATGGCGCCGCCAGAAGACCGCCCGCGACCGCGCGGCGGGTGAGCCCGATGGCCTGCTTGGTATCGCGATTGTCGGTCGACATTGATGATCTCCCCTTGTGTACGGCGCGTCGCTTGGCTGACGGCCACGGCATTTTCATGCTCTGCACGAAACATAGAAGCTAACTGTCTAGTCAGTCAACTGCAGAGCGTATGCGTCTCAACGAGGCAACAAGCGTGCCAGCAACGGCGCGGCTGGAAGGCGTTCAGGAGCGGCGCGCCAGGCGTGCGGCGATATCGCGCGCGGCGGCGTAACCGAAGGAAATTGCCGGGCCGATGGTGATGCCCGGCCCCGGATAGTTGCCGCCCATCACCGAGTGCATGTCGTTGCCGCAGGCGTACAATTTGCCTATGGCACTCCCGTCGCGGCGCAGCGCCGCGGCGTTCTCGTCGGTCACAAAACCCGTGCTCGCGCCCATGTCGCCCGGATAGAGCCGCACGGCGTAGAATGGCGCCGTTTCGATCGGCCCTAGGCAGGGATTAGGCGTGTGCGCTGGATCGCCGGCGGTGATGCGCTGGTAGTCCGTCGTGCCGCGGCCGAAATCCTCGTCGACCCCATTCCGCGCGAGGCCTTTGAAGCGCGTCACCGTGGCGCGAAGATTGGCGGCATCGATGCCGAGCTTGCGCGCCAGCTCTTCGAGCGTCTGCGCCTGCGTGAGATAGCCGTCCTTCAGGTACGGCCCGCGCCCGCTGCGTCCCGGCCGCACCATGCCCAGACCGTATTTGCGCAGCGCCGTCTCGTCGGCGATCAAATAGGCGGGAATGCTCGGCGAATTGGCATTGCCCTCGAACAGCCCCTGCCCGAACGGATGATACGACAGCGCCTCGTTGAGGAAGCGGTTGCCGGCCTGATTGACGGTGATGATGCCGGGCCGGCCGCGATCGAAGATGAAATGCGGGAACACCGCGGTCGTCCCGTCCGGCCGCTGCCGTACCGAAACCGGCGTCCAGAACGCGGAGTCGCGGCCGTCCTCGCCGTAATAGGCGCCGGTCTCGAGCAGCAGATCGTGCAGCTGACCGGTGTGGCCGGGCGCGCCGGGGCAATAGTCCGGGACCGGTTTGCGCAGCATTTCCTGCCGCCGCACCGGGTGGCGGTTGAACCCGCCGGTCGCGGCGATCAGGCCGCCATTGACCGTGAGGCGGCGCCTCGAGCCGTTCTGCGCGACCGTCACCGCGTCGACGCCGTCGGCGCCGCAGGCGATCTCCTCGACCGACGCGTTCAGCAGAATCGGCACGTTGCGCTCGCTGAGCGAGATCAGCAGCCGTGCGATCAGCGCATTGCCCATCATCAGCCGCGTGCCGCGCTTGTGCGTCAGCCGGTCCATGGCATGGCGCGCGAGGATGCCGGCCGAATGCCGCAGCGCTTTCACCGAGCGCGTCATCGCCAGAAAGCTCAGCACGTCCTCCTGGTTCACCATCATGCCGCCGAGGATCGTGAACTCGGGAATGGGCTCGCGCACGATGCCGAGCAAGCCTTTTAGCGCACGCCCGTCATACGGCACCGCCTCGAGCACCCGCCCCTTCAGCGTCGACCCGGGCAGGCTGCTGTTGTAGTCGGGATGCAAGGTGCGGGCGCGGAAGCGCACCTGCGAGTTCTGCTCGAGCAGGGCGACCGCCTTCGGGCCGTGCTGCAGGAACGCCATGCGCATCCATTCCGGTGACTCGTTACCCACCGAATGCCGCAGATAGAGCGCGGCTTTCTCGATCGAATCGTCCGCGCCGACCTCCGCGGCATGATGCGTATTCGGAATCCAAGCGCTGCCCGCGGAATACGCACTGGTGCCGCCGACGCGATCGGTGCGCTCGATCAGCACCACACTCAGCCCCGATATCGCGGCGACCAAAGCGGCGGTCATGCCAGCCACGCCGGAGCCGACGACGACGACGTCGAAGGCCTGGCCGTCATCAAAGCCGGTCAAATTCGCAGGAATCATCGCTCTCTCCCCGTGCCGCCCGGCCTTGCCGCGGCCTCCGCTGTTGAACAGACATTCAACATATTTCGCCAGTCTTGGTAAAGGCCGCCGGCGCAAATGCGCCGCCGCGGGCGCCGGCGGACGAAACATTTGCACCGAGCACACCAAGATTGATATGGAAGAGCAGCATTCCCGTGCCAACTGACAATCATTGGGGGATACCGGCGTGGCACCTCGGCACAACGATCCCGCTCGCACCCGCGAACAGATTCTCATCCGAGCGACCGAAGAATTCGCCCGGCTCGGCTTCGAAGGCGGCCGCGTCGACCGGATCGCGGCGCGCTGCCGGCTCAGCAAGAACATGCTGTATTATTATTTCCAATCGAAGGAACGGCTGTTTGTCGCCGTACTCGAGCGCATGTACGAAACAATGCGCAACCAGCAGAAGGACCTGGCCCTGCGCACCAGCGACCCCGTGGTCGCGCTGGAGCAACTCATTCGCCATACCTTCATGGCCATGCAGAGCGATCCCTCGGTCATCCGCCTGATGAACGAGGAGAACAAGCACCGCGGCAAATATCTGAAGAAGTCGCACCGCGTACGCGAGCTATACGAGCCGTTGCTCGAAACCATCGCATTCATTCTTGATCGCGGCAGCAAGGACGGCGTGTTCCGCACCGGCCTGGACCCGGTCACCGTCTATCTGACGTTTTCATCGCTTTGCTACCATTACCTGTCCAATCAATACACGCTCGAGGTCGCTCTTGGCCGCGACATGGAGTCGGACGCCGCGCATGCGCGCTGGCTGAACCATGTCGTCGAGGTGGTGATGCTGCACTGCTTGACCTCAGTGCAGACCCTGCCCTCGCGCAAGATCGCCTGACCCGCATCTGTCCGCTGGGCGTGCCGAAGTTGCCTACTGCATCGGCTATCGACGCGCATGGCGACGCCTGACCGCGGGCAGCGCCGGCACTTCTGCGCACAATTCACGCGTCCTTCGACACGCCGGCTTCTTGACTAGATAGTCAAGACGGATATGCTCACGGCCACACCAACACGAGGAGTCCTTCGATGGGCATTGCCAGACATCCGCTTCCACCAGAGCTCGTAGGCGTTTCGATGGAAGACGTCATGTCGCGCTACACCGCGCGCTTCGCCGATCGTAAGGCCGATTGGGCCGCCTTCGAGGACGCGAAGATCGAAGGCTACAAGCGGGCGCAGCATCGCTTCATTGGCGCCGGCGGCTCCGGCAAGCACGGCGACCCGAGCGTCATCCCGGCAAAGAACTTCACGCTTTCGATCATGTTCGTGCCGCCGGGCCAGGGCAACGCCGCGCACACCCATGAAGTCGAGGAAGTATTCTTCGTGCTCCAGGGCCATCTCGACGTCTTCGTCGAGGACGGGAAAGGACACCGCGTCACCAAGCGGCTCGGCCCGTGGGAATGCGTCTCCTGCCCGGCCGGCGTCATCCACGGCTATCAGAACGACAGCCTCGAGCCGGTCTACTTCCAGGTGATGCTCGGTCGCGGACAGCCCGAGACGATGGGTTACGCCGACGACGAACTCTACAAGCGGCGTGACGCCCACCTGAAGTCGGCCTGACGCGCCGATTGCGCGATACGAGACAAGTGCTTCGAGCGGTCTGCGCCCGATGCATCGTTGGAAGCCCGGCGTCCTGCGCCGCCGCGGCCGCACGGAGGGATTCATGAGCACTGTTCCGGACATCACCTCCTTCGTCGGCGGCGAGCCCCTCACCGGTACCGGGGGCTTCGATTTCGTGCGTCCCCTCGACGGCAAGGTCATCGGCCGGATCGTCGAGGCGGGACCGGATGGCGTCAAAGCCGCCGTGCGGGTGGCGTCGGCGGCCTTCGCGGCCAACCGGAAGGCGCCGGTGCATCAGCGCGTGGCCTGGCTGAAGGCCGCGGCCGCAGCGCTGCTCGGTTCGGCCGAGGAGATCGCCGCGGTGATTTCCGAGGACGTCGGCAAGCCCATTCGCAGCTGCCGCTTCGAGGTGCGGCGCGGCGCCGAGTTCTTCGAGGTCTGCGCCGCCGCCCTGCCCCAGCTCAATGGAGAGGTGCTACCGCTCGACAGCGCCGCCGCCGGCACCGGCCTGTTCGGCTTCACTCGTCACATCCCCTACGGAGTTGTCGCTGGCGTCACGCCGTTCAATGCGCCGGTGAACCTGCTGGTGCAAAAGGTCGCGCCGGCCATCGCTGCGGGCAACGCGATCATCGCCAAGCCGGCGCCAGCCGGCACGCGCACCGCGCTCATGCTGGCGCAATTGTTCGAACAGGCTGGTTGGCCCAAGGGACTGTTCACCGTGCTCACGGGCGACAAGGCCACGGCCGGCGCCCTGTGCGCGCATCCCTTAGTGCGGGCCGTTTCCTTCACCGGTGGCACCGCCGGCGGCGAGGCACTGGCCCGCCTGGCCGGAGCCAAAAAGTTCGTCGCCGAACTCGGCTCCAACGCGGCCAATATCGTCCTCGCCGATGCCGACATCGTCGATGCCGCGAAACGCATCGCCGCGGCCGCCTTCGAAGCCAGCGGCCAGCAGTGCATTTCGGCGCAGCGCGTGCTGGTGCACGAGAGCATAGCCGACGCCTTCCTCGCCCGCTTCGTCGACGCCGCCAAAGCCATGAAGGCCGGCCACCCCGACGATCCGCAGACCGACCTTGGGCCGATGGTCAACAGGGCCGCCGCGCAACGCGTTATGGAAGTATGCGGTGACGCGATCGCGCACGGCGCGGTCTACGCGCTCGAACCGCGCCGCGACGACGCGCTGGTGACGCCGGGCATTCTCTGCAAGGTGCCGCAGACCGCCCGGCTCTGGCGCGAGGAGATCTTCGGACCCATCGCCTTGGTCGTTCCCTTCGCCACTATCGAGGACGCGCTCCGCCTCGCCAACGACTCCCCGTTCGGGCTTCAAGGCTCCGTCTTCACGCGCGATATCAAGTCGGCCTTTTCGTTCGCGGACGACTTCGATGTCGGCGCGTTGTGGATTAACGAGGCCAGCCGGTTCCGTCTCGACGTCTATCCGTTCGGCGGCGTGAAGCAGAGCGGCGTCGGCCGCGAAGGCGCACGCTATGCGATCGAAGAGTTCTCGCAGATCAAGTTCGTCGGAATTCGCCCTTGACGCCGCGTAGCGTCAGGAGTGGCTTGGTTGCCCGCGCTTCCGGTCAGCACGACGGATTATAGTGGCGTGGGCTTAAGCGGCGGCAGGTAGGATGCAAGCTCACATGGACAAGCGCACCCGTGTCGTCTTCATCGGCTGGGGCGCGATCAATTCACGCGTGGGCGCGCTGCTCGCCCAGCGCAGGACCGCGATCGACATCGCCGGCATCGCCACCATCGACACGCCGGAGGGCCGCGCGGCCTTGCCGGCCGGCGTTCGCTTCATCGGCTCGCCCGATGATCTGACCGCGGCGAACCCGGATCTTGTCGTCGAAGCTGCGGGCCGGGCCGCCATCGAGCAATGGGCGCCGGCGGCGCTCGCCGCCGCGCCGGAACTGATCATCGCGTCGACCAGCGCCTTCTGCGACGATGGCCTGCTAATGCGGCTCGTCGATCTCGCCGAGAAGACGGGCAGCCGCATCCACGTGCCCTCCGGCGCCATCGGCGGCATCGACGCGCTCGCCGGCGCCGCCGTGCTCGGCCTCGACGAGGTCGTCCACCAGATCGTCAAGCCGCCGCGAGCCTGGAAGAACACGCCGGCCGAGAAGCTGCTCGATCTCGATGCGCTCGGCGAGCGCAAGGTGTTCTTCTCCGGCACGGCGCGCGAGGCGGCCGCCTCCTATCCGCAGAACGCCAACGCGACCGTCGTCACCTCGCTCGCCGGCCTCGGCCTCGACAGGACGCGCGTCGAGCTGGTCGCCGATCCTACCGTGAGCCTGAACGGCCATCACATCGCCGCGCGTGGCGCCTTCGGCCGCATGACGATCACGCTGGAGAACCGGCCGCTCGCGACCAATCCGAAGTCGTCCGAGCTGACGGCGCTCAGTCTGGTGCGGCTCATCGAGCAGCACGTGCATCGGCTGGTCGTCTAGGCAGCCGCGCATGGCCGACATAGGACAACCGGAGATTCCCGCCGCGCTACGCGCTTACATGGCGGACGTCGGCCCGCACTGGTCGCCGGCGGCGCACGTCAAACCCACCATCGAGAAATTCAGCGCCCTCCATCGCTCTCGTCCAGAGGACCATCTCACCGTGCGCCGCGACATCGCCTATGGCAACCACGAACGGCAGCGATTCGATATCTATCTCCCGAACGACGGCACCACGGCACGCGCTGCGCTGCTGTTCGTGCACGGCGGCGCCTTCCTCGACGGCCACCGCAACCGCACCGAGGAGATTTACGCCAATGTGCCGCGCTATTTCGCGCGCCACGGGATCGTCGGCATCAATATCAGTTATAGACTCGCCGACGCAGTGCAGTATCCCGGTGCGAGCGAGGACATTGCTGCCGTGGTGGCCTGGACGCGCGCGCATGCGCGCGAGTTCAGCATCGACCGGAACAGACTGTTCCTGATGGGGCACTCCGCCGGCGCCGCGCATACCGGTAGCTATGTCTACGACAAGAGGCGGCATCCTTCGGATGGTCCGGGCGTTGCCGGGCACATCGTGCTGAGCGGCCGCGTGCGCGCCGAGGCGAGGCCCGAAAATCCGAACGCAAAAAAGGTCGTCGCCTATTACGGCAGTGACGACGCCGACGTCCTCGACAATCTGTCGCCGGTGAGCCACGTCGGCGCAGGCAGCGTCTCGACCTTCGTCGCGTGGGGCGAGTTCGAGAACCCGCTCATCGACCTGCACTGTGCCGAATTGGTCTACCGGCTCGCGGATGCGAAGCGGCGCACGCCGCCGCTGATGTGGCTAGCCGGGCACAACCACACCACGACCATGGCGCATATCAACACGGCCGAGGACGCGCTCGGCTGTGCCTTGCGCGCGTTCATCGCCGACCCGCGCTAGTCGCTACTGCGACGGTGGGCGGGCCTCGCATGCGCTAACCTGTCCCGGTTCTTTATAAGGCTCGTGACCATGCCGGCACTACAGAAAGGTGCATCGGGGATGTACAGCATGCGTGCGCAATGACAGAGGCGATCGCGGAGGCAAGCATAGGTGACACCGAGCGGCGTGCGCCCAACTCTCGCGAGGGGACCTCTCGTACTTCGGCGCCTTGGTCCGCCTCGGGTCAAACCCAGACATTCGCACGTACGCTTCATAGGTCCGCAGTGACCGCGGTAGCAGACCTGTTCGCTATTCATCCAAACCGGCAGTCAGGGGATCGCCGCGGGTCCACTGCAGCTTGAAGAAGCTGTTGGCGCTCTCGACGAGCGGGCCACTTCCCCCGTCTGCAATCGCAGCCGAATAGACTAATTCGCCTTTGTGCCTCTAGATCGGGCCAAGGTTATGCACGGTGGCGCGGGCTATTCGTACGTAATCAGTCCTGCAAAGCCCTCATCCACATGATCCTGATGATGGCAGTGGAAGAAGTCGGCCCGGGAACGCTGGCGATGAAATTCACCTCGGCGAACGAATGTCCCCGTATGCTTAGCGTGTCCTTCATCAGTCCGGACATCTCAGTGTCGTACGGGCGCCCCTCCCGCAGCCGCAACACGGGGCCCGGCTCCTTCCTGACTTTCGGCCCCGGCGCCAGTTCGAGATTGGTCGGAGCGATTCGGGCGGTGGTCGGCTTTGGGTGCGGGCTGGGCTCGGCCCATGCCGCTCGCCAGCATAGCTGCACCGGCCCCAGTACCAGCCTTTCTGGCCACGGTCGGCATCAGGCCATTGCGCTTGCAACACGAACAACAAAATTCGTCCCTTCCCAGCTTTTGCGGCCGCTCCAATAAATCGTGAAAACTACGTCTTTCTCTGCGCGCAAGGCCCGCGTCGGCAGATCGCAAATGTATGTTCCGAATCCGGTTGCTTTTGCGCTCACTTCGTCGAAAGTCCGCCAGCCATCCGAGGACCACCGGACGGTGCCAGACTCTAGCAATTCGACGCGCAAAATACGCCCTTCGACCAAACTCTCGATTTTCGAGGTCATTCGCCACGACTGCGCAAAGAGCTTTTGGTTATTCTGAATATATCGCCGCGCGGCCTGCAATGGCATATCGAAGACTGCGCCATCTCTGATCGACCTTAGCAACTTTATGTGCTCGGCATGCGCCCATGCGAGCGGCATGGCGCTGCCGGCGGGGCGACCGAGAAACAGTTCCCGCTCTGGTATATCTTTGGCGTCCCATATTTGCTCCGGTATCAACCCGCCATCGCTGCTGGACGCCTCCAAGGCAGCGAGAAGCCGTCGCGCCTCGTCGATACGGCCGAGGGCCAATTCGTAATGTGCGCGCTCTCCCGTCAGCAAAGGCCAGAGGCGCCCAGTGCCAGTTCCATCAAACGGCGAACCGTCCTCATGTTCGCCGTAGCCGTCATCGTTATAGCGATACCAATACGGCCCGGCGGGAAGTTCGCGCTTTAGGACCGCGTCGATGGCGGTCACGGTATTCCGGATGCGCGGGTCGTCTGCTGCGCGCAGCCCGAAGCGAACCAGCGCCAGTGCATCCGGACTGATGAGGCTATCCGCTTCCAGAGACGCATTGGTATCAGCGCGATTACGGATCGCGACCCGGCCCCGGAGAGGGTCGGCACCGTTGCCAGTCGAGTCACCGATGCGGATGTAATATCCTTCGATGCCCAGCCTGCGCGACAACTCGGTATCCGTGGCGTAGGTCCACGTCTCGATTTGCTCGTTCCACCCGTCCGCCACCTCGCGCAGATATTGCGCCGCAGAGGGATCGCCGGCGGCCTCGATCGCGTCAGCCGCCACCAGCAAGGCGGTAACTTCGACAGCGAGTGTAAAAGGTGAATATCCGCCGTCTTCCTCCCAGCGATCCTGATTGGTTGCGGGGCCGTGACGAACGATATAGCCGGCGGCGGCTTCAATCATCTTGCTGTAACGAGCGGTCGCGGACGCATCGATGGCGCCGGCGCGCAGCAACATGTCGTAAAGCAGGATAGGGAAGCCGGTCTCGTCCATCTGGATGCCTCCCCAATAAGGCCGGCCGTCCAGCCATGAATTTTGCGCCCAGTGTCCATCGGCTTCCTGCACGGCCATCAGGTAACCGAGAACGGCTTCCGCCGCTTCAGTCGCACCGGCAGCGAGGAGCCCGCCTGCGACTTCCACAAGATCCCGCGGCCAGACCAGATGATAGCCGCCAAGGTCGTCGTCCCCTTTGGACGAACCCCAAGGGACCGACAGGCTCGCAATGATCGCGCCCGATGCTGCGTCCCGGTGGGAGGCTAAAACCAATGTGCTGACGCGGTACCGATTGAGCCCTTTTGCATCGCGCGGCTGGTCGAGCGGTATGAGCTTGCTCTGCCACTGCCGCCAACCGGTTCGGAAAGCCTCCAGCGCAGCGGGCGCACCGCGCTGAATGCTGATCAAAGAGCGGAACGCGGCCTCTTCGGCTTGTGCCCCAAAGCCGATCGCAAGCAATGCACGGCCATTGCCCGCGGTGAGGTCCAGGGTGCCAGATATGGCGACATTGCCGTTTTCGCCGCGCTGATATTCGGACCGCAAACCTTCGCCCCGGCGCAGCGTCTGCCAACCGTCCGAGACTCCGACAAAACCGGCGGAGCGCGCCAGCCAAGGCACCGACGATGCCACCGCCAAGAAGGTTCCGCGCCCTTCTGCGAAAAGCATCCCGTGGCCTTTGAAATCACCATACCACGCTGTATTGCCAGAACCGGCATTCACCAGATGCGGCGCGACAAGCGCATGCAGAGCGTAGTCAGATGTTTTGCCGATCAGCGCTTCAAAGACGATGTCCTGGAGAACCACCTCGCGGTCGGGATCGGAAAAAATGGTCTTGGTGATACGGTACCGTCCGTCGCGAGCGGTATGGATCAACCGATAGGCGGGAACGCCATCCTCAAGCATTTCACCGGTTTGAATGGTGTCCCGCTTCTCCTCGGAAAAATAGCCGTCCGAAGTGACGATGAAGCCGAAATCGCGGATGCACGCTGTGTCCAGCCGAGGGGCATAGATTTCATTGAGGATGCCATGACTGATGGTGAACCAGACGCGGCTTTTTGCGTCGGCCGCGGTCCCCACGGCACTCTTGGCGCTCGACGTCCAACGGGAAGAAATGCCCGGAGCTCCCGGCGGCACAATAATACGATCTGTCATGTCGATCTTGCTTTATGTCTGATAGAATGTGCGGGTCTGGTGTGCGGCCATACAGGCCTCAAGCAGCTACGCGAATGAAATGTAGAGCACGAACACTGCAAAAGACTACCTAGCAGCCCAGGTTCGCTCGAATAATTAAAGATAAGTAATGACCAATTCCGTTACTCGCGCCCCCGCGTCTCCTGCCGATCCCGACACGCGGCCGTTGCCGCGCGTCCCTTATCGAATCGTGCTCACACTTGAAAACATCGAACGACGGATTGTTCCGGGTCGACGAACCGACGGATTGGATGTGCGGGGCGCTCGGTGTCTCGCGCGGCGGGTTCTATGCGTGGCTCAAACGCCCTAGCCAAACACCACGTGACATCGAGCGCTTCTACAATGCAAGACGCCGACACTCGGCGATCGAGCTATCTAAGCCCTATGGAATTCGCGCGCAGGGCCGGGGTCGCTTAGGTCGGTGTCATCCAAACCGGGTACAGGCCAAATGGGGCTGGTAACCGTCGCAGAGACGCGACAGCTGCTCATGCAGAACGGGGCACGATAACCGGTGCCGCTGCCACAACAAGAAATTTGAAACAAACGATCAAAGCACCGAGGCCGAACGCAACGAAGCCTCCGGTAAGCACTTCGTATAAAATACGAAGATGGTCGAGCATGGGATAAGTCATTTTGATGTACCTCTGCCGCATCAACTTGCCAACAACTATAAAGTTCCACGACGGATGCGAGGCTGTCGCACAGCACGACGTATAGCTCCAATCTCAAGAATCCCGCGCCGTACCGAAGACGAGATCGTCCTTATCGCCCCGAAAGGTAGAACGCCTACTCGTCGAGACGCTTATCCTTATGTAACTAACGGGAGGTCGTTGAGCGGCCGGCCGCTTTGAACGGCCCAAGCGCCGTTCCCGGTCGTAGAGACCGGCAGTGGCCGAGCGAAGCGCCCTCCCCGCGAAGGGGGTCGGCGCTTGTTAGACAATTTCGCCACCAAATCGGTATTCAGCAAACGTTTCCAAACCAAGATCCGAACTTTCCACATCGATCCGGCCACCGAGGCTACCGACAACGGCGCTCTGAAAGCGGGCTTCTTAGGGCCTTGGCCGGGCGCCAGTTCCCGATCGCGCCCGTTGGTCCAGAACTCCGGTTCCGCTGCGCGTCGAACCGGTAGGGTTTCCGCTGGAAAGACGGCTAATAATTCGTAAAACTGCGTCACTTAAGACCAAATCAATTCCTGATCCCATACGATCGCGCGTGCGCCGTTCCTAAATAGAAACGGCCGCTGGGATCGCATATGTCGAGGGCGAATCGAACCATTCAACACCCGTTCGAAAGCTGCACGGACGTGCCGCTCTTGCGAGACGCCTTGAACAGCATCTCGCACGGCCTGGCGGCCTTCGACCGCAGGGAGCGGCTACTTTATTGCAATGACAGATATATTGAAATCTACGGTCTTTCGCCTAGGCAGATTAAGCCTGGCATTGCTCTGAGTGAGCTCATCGTCCTCCAAATTAAAGCTGGCAGAGCGGCGCCATCGATCAGCACTGATGAGTATCTTCGATCACGGCTTAAAATCGCACAGGCGAACCGCTACTCGGAGACGATGGTCCCCCTCCGAAACGGCCAAACCATATGTATCCGCCACATTCCGCGCGCTGTCGGTGGGTGGGTCGCTACGCACGAGGACGTTACTGACCAACAAAACTGGGCACATGCTCTTGCCACTGCCAATGTAGATGCCGAGGAAGCTCGGGAGAAAGCCCAGGCCGCACACTCGCTTCTGATAGATGCGATCGAAATGATTCCTGAAGGGATCGCAGTTCTGGACAAAGACGATCGGTTTGTTCTCTGGAATTCCAAATATCGCGAAATGTATGGCATCAGCCGCGATACGATCGCTGCTGGCGCGCGCTTCGAAGATGTGTTGAGAGCCGGCCTTCAGCGCGAGCAATATCCCGATGCAGTCGGACGCGAGGATCAGTGGCTTTCAGAACGACTGGCCCGCCATTTTCAGTCCGCAGCTACGCATGAGCAGCAGTTGGCTGGCGGCGCCTGGGTCCGGGTCCATGAGCGCCGAACGAGCAACGGAGGAAGCGTCGGCATCCGCGTCGACATTACTGACCTCAAAGCGCGAGAGCGGTCACTTAAGCTCCTATTCGAAAGCAACCCGCTGCCCATGTGGGTCATCGAGGTCAATACGGCCCAATTCCTTGCTGTTAATGAGGCAGCCGTCCGGCACTACGGCTACAGCCGGGAGCGCTTTCTGCAATTAACGTCCATTGAACTTCGCCCGGCGGACGAGCGCGACCAATTCACGGATTTCCTGCACTCAGGCGAAATGAGCGGCGGACGACGGATATGGCGGCATCTGAGGGCCGATGGGTCTGAGATGCTCGTCTCGGTCTATTCGACGGATCTCGAATTTGAGGGTCGACAAGCCAGGATCTGCGCCATCATCGACGTTACCGAGCTTAAGCGCGCCGAAGCTGACCTCGTTAGGCAGAAAATGCTTACCGAGGCAGCAATCAGCAATATGTCTCAAGGCCTGCTGATGTTCGACGCTAGCGGTACTCTCGTCCTCTGCAACTCCCGCTACATCGAAATGTATCGGCTTTCACCAACCGTCGTAACGCCCGGCTGCGCTTTCCGTGACCTCGTCCGCCACCGCAAAGAGCGGGGCGTGTTCAACGGTGATATCGGCACGTACTGTGATGAAATTATACGTGCGATGACAGATGGGAAGACAATCGCCCGCACGATCGAGCTTCCGGACGGCCGCTGCATTCACGCCGTCAGCACACCTATTCCAGGCGGCGGCTGGACCGCGACCCATGAAGACGCGACCGAACGACACAGGGCGCAGGAGCGTATCGAATACCTCGCACAACACGATACGCTCACCGGTTTGCGAAACCGGGCTTGTTTCAACGAATTCCTGGCCCAATCACTCGACAATGCCTCCAGAATGGGCGAGGGAGTCGCGGTCCTTTCTATCGACCTCGATCGATTCAAGGAGATAAACGACGTATTCGGCCACGCGGCTGGGGACGAACTTCTCTGCAAGGTGGCCGCGCGGTTCCAGAATGCCGCTGAAGGAGCATTCATTGCCCGTTTGGGCGGCGATGAATTCAGCATCGTTTTGGACAAGGACCAGAATGCGGACAAGGCGCAGTATGTTGCATTTAAACTGCAGAGGGCCTTCGCCGAACCCGTCGAGGTTGCCGGAAGACCAATCCGGATCGCGATCAGTATTGGCGCGGCGATCTACCCGAATGACGGCTGTGATGCGGCCGCGCTCCTGGCCAATGCTGATGCCGCGCTTTATCGCGCCAAACGAGAGGGCCGCGATTCCGTACGTTTCTTTGCGCCGGAAATGGACGCGAGACTTCGCGAAGATCGGGTGCTGCAGCTCGAGCTTAAGTCCGCGATCGAGCGAAACGAACTGGAGCTTTTTTATCAGCCACAAGCCAGACCGAACCACGAAATAGTCGGCTTTGAGGCTTTGGCGCGTTGGCACCACCACTCACGAGGTGCGATTTCTCCCAAGGTGTTTATCACGCTCGCGGAAGATAGCGGGTTGATTTTATCGCTTGGTGAGTGGGTGTTGCGAGAAGCCTGCCGAGAGGCCGCGTCGTGGAAGAATCCGCTCCGGCTATCGATCAATCTCTCTCCCGTCCAATTCCAGCACGGCGACATTGTGGCTGCCGTCCATCTGGCACTGCTGGACACTGGACTGAGTGCCGACCGGCTGGAATTGGAGATCACTGAAAGCGTTTTGATTGGAGACTTTCAAAGAGCAATCTCAGTTTTGCGGCGCTTGAAGGCACTGGGAGTACGGATTGCGATGGATGACTTCGGGACGGGATACTCTTCCCTTTCCTATCTGCAGTCATTTCCCTTCGATCGCATGAAGATTGATCGGACATTCGTCAGCCGGTTATCGGATGGAGCCCAATCAGCCGCTATCATCAAAGCCATAATCGGACTCGGACGCAGTCTTTCGCTGCCAATAACGGCGGAGGGGGTTGAAACTGCGGAGCAATTTCGGTTCCTCGCCGCGGAGGGATGCAGTGAAATGCAGGGCTACCTCATTGGCCGCCCAAGCCGCATCGATAAGTATGCGGACATAGTCGGAAAGCCAAGGCAGGCAGCAGCCAAGGCTAACTGAGTCGTAAGGGCAGCCTCGACGGAGCAGGTCCATCCGCGCGCAAATATCCATAACTGGACGTCACAGCTCAGCTAGCGTTTAGATCCTCCGCTGAGGACGCCCTGGGCACGTAATAACGCTCGGAGCCGCTGCTGGAACCACCGGACAAAGATGTAAGCGGCCTAGCCCCACCTGGGTCAGATCCGGGTGTTGGCGTTGAGGACGTACGGGTCTCCAGTGCTCCAATTGCGGCTGCCGGCTCTTGCATGCGCAAGTTCGCCTTGCGCCGAAGCGGAGGGCAAGTCCTCCGGACGTTCCTCAAACTGATGCAGCCTGTCATATGGAGTTGATGGCTCACGGCCGTTCCGCATCGGCGGCGTGCGGCCGTGACCCACCGCGTTTCCTAGGAGACGAAAATGCCGCCGCTGCCGCTCTCTCCACGACCGTAAAGATCGCGGATACGGCGAACCCGATTCACAAGCTTGCCATAGTCCGTGCGAGCATGCGCCTCCCCGTCGAGGACCTTCAGCGCCTCCATGATATCGTCGAAGGAGACGAGTTGTCCGTTGCCGTGCTGCCGCAGCCCGGGCGCAGCCTCGACCGCACAGGCGTCTGAGGCCCAAGACGCGAGAACCGCCCGCTTCTCGTTCAGCGTCAGATCGCCGTCCCGTAGGACCTCGCTTGGGTGGCCATAGGCGGCCGCCGGATGCAGCAGACTGTTGATGTCGAAAGTCGTGTCGGATTTGTTTTCTGCCATAGTCATCTCTCCACAGCGTGGGAGCGTGCCCGGGCATCGGCCGGACCCGCCCCGTTCGGCCATCGCAGCCACGCTCAGGCGTCCTGGTGCTCGATGGTGCGGACGTTATCCTGCGGCGCGGCCGCGCTGGTGATTGCGATCCGCCGCGGCTTGAGGGCCTCCGGCAATTCACGGACCAGCTCGATCTGCAGCAGACCGTCATTCAGCGAAGCCCGTTTCACCTCGACGTATTCGGCCAGGTTAAATCGCCGCTCGAATGGCCGCGCGGCGATGCCGCGATAAAGGTACTCGCCGCCGGCGACATCCTTCTCCATGCGGCCGGTCACGATGAGCGTGTCGCGATCGAGGGTGACCGTGATCTGCTCGGGCTTGAAGCCGGCGACCGCGAGCGAGATGGAGTAGGCGTTCTCGCCGGTCCGGGTGATATTGCAGGGTGGATAGTTGCCCTCCGGCTCCAGCCGGAGACTTTGATCGACCAGGTCAAACAGACGATCGAAGCCGACGCTGGTGCGCCAGAAGGGATCGAGATTGAGGGTTCTCATGGCCATATTCTCCATTGAGCAACATGGGAATGAGCAGCGCGCCGGACCCTGCCGGCGCCCGCGCCGGGCCCGGTGGGCACCCGGCGGGCGACGATTTGGGTTCACCTTGCGGGATTTCAAGGGTTGCCGTTCAAAAAACTTCTCCGGGCCGGCGCTCTGGAAGACGCCCAGCCGGTCGGCACAAGCCGCTCGCTCCCAGAGCTAAATTCGGCGGCCGCGAGATGGGCTTATACCGGCTGTCGCCAACCAGGGTGAGCAGGTCTGATCTTCGCGAAGGAGCGGACCTCACGGCATCGGCGTCTTGGTCCGCCTCGCGGCCGCGTGTGGACGGCTTCGAGTCGGCAATGGTGCGGCCCGAGTGGGTTGTCCTGATCGCCGGATCGAGCGGCTCTGCATTACGTGCTGTTAGCCCTCCCCAGCCTTCACATCACGCCGAACGACCCGGCGCGATCGCGTTCAGACTGCTAGAGCAGCCGGCTCACTGTGCCGCTCACCTTTGACCATCAGCGCCCAAGCCATCCTCGCGATCTTGTTCGCCAGCACGATAGCCGCGACCTTCTTCGGCCGGCGCGTCAACAACGCCGCGAGCCAAGGTCGACGTTGAGTGCCGTGGATCTTGGCGTATCGGATGACGGCAAGGCTCCGATGGTGGACAGGGTTTGCAAGTAACGATCACCTTGTTTGGTGACCCCGCCCAGCCTCGGATTGTGCCACTCGAATGCTGCGTCGGCACCAAGCCGATCAAGGCCGAGAAGTCACGCCCTGAACGGAAGGACCTCGGATCAGCGATACTGGCCGCCAGTGCTGTGGCCAGCGCGGGACCCATTCCCGGGATCTCATTGAGGCGCCTACTGGGGCTCATTCGGGCGATGCCACTGTAAGATCTTTCCGTCGAACTCCAGAATATGCGCTTTCAATGCGCGCAGTTGATCAAGTGCTACTATTGGTGCGCGAACGGTCCTTGCAAGTCGAGTATCATCTTTGCTGGCGACTACGCCGAGCAGGGCGTTGATCACTGAAGTCCGCTGACGGATAAGCGAGCTGCGCGTCCGATGAAGGACAAGCTCACTCTGCTGCTCGATCGTCTTCTTCGGCGCAACCCGCATGTTCGGCCGCACGACCGCTTCGCAGATCGCTTCGCATTGGTGCAATTATTCTTCTGCCGTTTGACATTCGGTCTCACGTAGGCTGGCGGGATCAACCGCTCCGTATGGCCTAGCGCCTGCAGCTCCCGCGATCAATGATGCGAGGTCGCGCAGGCCTCTCTATTCCAACTAAGCAGGGAGGCAGTTTCGCAAAGAATCCAAGCACATAGCGCCGCTTCAACTGGCGCCGGATGATCACGGTCCCTGCCGTGGAGCTGAAAGACTTATTTAGCGATATCGAGACCAATTGTCGTGATCGTCTGCATCAGCTACTCCGGAGGGTGAGCGTTTAAAAACATCCACTTTGATGCCACCGAAGTGCCGGTGGAGGAGCCGTCCACAGCATCAGGAGGTGACATGATATCGAATCGAGAATTACCACTGATGCGATCGACTAAAGATCGAGCAGTCTCACTACCCGGCGAATAGGACCGCTCTTGCGGACCATCCGCGCGAAACTCGGCAGAGCTGACCGACCTCTCGAATCGCTGCGCCTTCCGTCTCCTAGCCGTCGCTGCGATGCTGGAGCGCGATGCGGACGGGAACGGACTTTGCGGCAGGGACCTTGCTTTCTTTCGCATAGTGCCAAAGCGGAATAAGGACATTGCATTCTGGATAATAGCCGAGGACGCACTTTTCCGGGATGTCATACTCCATGACTTGCAGATCGCCGTACTTGCGTTCGATTCCGTCATTGGCAGCGGTCGAAAGCATGACGCGGTCGCCGACGCGAAGTCCGAGCTTAGAAATATCGGCTCTGTTCATCAGAACCACGTTGCGGCTACCTTTGACGCCACGGAATCGATCGTCCTCCGTATAGACGGTGGTGTTGAATTGACCGTCGGCACGAGTAGTCATCAGTTGATAGATATCCGGCCCCTGCTCGACGCGATTATTGAGACTCTCGGGAACCGTGAAGTTCGCCTTGCCGTTCGGAGTTTTCCACTTGCGTTCGCGCGCCCCGAGCGGGCGTGGAAACCCTCCTGGTGTGAACAGGCGATTGTTGAAATCCTTGAACTGATCCGGATAGGTCGCCTCGATCGCGTCGCGGACGAGTGAGTAGTCGCCGACCCACTTTTCCCAATCCACGTTCGGGTTCGTCGACAGCGTAGCCTTGGCGAGACCGGCAATAATCGCGGGCTCGGAGAGGACGTGTTCGCTCACCGGCTCGCGCATGCCCCGCGAGCCGTGGATGCATGCTGTCGAGTCCTCCATGGACACCGCCTGGGGGCCCGTCGCCTGGTTGTCGATCTCGATGCGACCGAGACAAGGCAGGAGGAATGTGACCTCGCCGGGAAGCAAGTGCGTCCGATTCAATTTGGTGGCGATCTGCACCGAAAGCCGCATTTTCATCCATGCGGGCTCCATCAACGATCGCTCGGGGATGGCGCGTGCGAAGTTGCCACCAAGGCTGACAAAACCTTTGACGCTGCCGTCGAGGATACCCTTGCAGGCATCAACCGTCGTCAGACCGTCCTCGTGCGGCGGCTCGAATGCGTAAAGTTCCTTGAGTTTGTCGAGCGGCACCAGCTTGGTCTTCTCCGATATGCCGACAGTGCGCTGACCCTGCACATTGGAATGGCCGCGGACGGGAGAGATGCCGGCCCCCTCCTTGCCGATATTACCGCGTAGCAGCAGGAAGTTCACGATCATCTTAACCGTCTCGACCCCGAACTCGTGCTGGGTAATACCCATACCGTAGTTAGCGATTACAGCATCGGCATTCATGTAGGTAGTCGCTGCATCCCGTAATTCGGCCTCGGTCACACCGGATGCTTGCTCAAGTGTCTCCCAATCTTGGGAGCGACAGAATTCTGCAAACTCCTCGAATCCATGCGTATGGCGCGTTATAAACTCGACGTCGATTTTGCGCGCACCGCCCGCTGACCTTGCCGCATCGTCGGCCTCAACGACCGCTTTGCAGATGCCAATAATGGCCGCGATGTCGCCGCCGCAGCGAACCTGGCAATATTGCGAGCTGATCCGTGTGCCGCCTGCCACCATCTGCATCGGGCTTTGTGGATTGACGAAGCGTTCCAGACCGCGTTCTCGAAGCGGATTGAAGGTCACGATGGGAACGCCACGCTTCGCCGCTCTCTGCAACGGGTGAAGCATCCGAGGAGCGTTTGTTGTGGTGTTGTGGCCGAAGAAGAAAATGCAGTCCGTTTTATCGAAGTCGGGCAAAAGCACGGTGCCGACGGGAACGCCGATCACTGGCGGCAGTCCGACGGACGTCGACTCGTGACACATGTTTGAGGAATCGGGGAAATTGTTCGTGCCGTACATCCGACCGAACAACTGATACATGTAGCTCGCTTCGAGTGAAGCGCGTCCCGACGTGTACATGATGACCGATTTCGGGGCAAGCTTCTTGAGCTGCGCGCCGATTTCGGTAAACGCACTATCCCAGCTCACCGGCAGATATTTGTCGGTTCCTGCGTCATAGCGCAGCGGGTGCGTCAGCCGACCATGCTCTTCGAGCATGTGATCGGACCACTCACGCAGTTCCGCGACGGTATGTTTGGCAAAGAATTCGGGTGTAGTGCGCTTGTTGGTGATTTCCCACGCCGTTGCCTTGGCGCCGTTTTCGCAGAATTCGAATGTGTGAGGCTCGGCCGGTTTCGCCCATGAGCAACTGACACACATAAAGCCGTCCGGCTTGTTCTGCTTCATCAGAATTTCGGGTCCGAGAAGCGGGATCTCCTCCTGCGTCAGAATGCCCGCCAGCGCTTCCACGGAGCCCCAGCCGCCGGCGGCGCTCGGTTGGCTTTCCTGTTCCGCTTTGCGCGGCGGCCTTTTGGCTTTCGGCGCCATGGTCTCGACCTCGTCGCTTTTTTTTGGCGTCGCCCTCCGATAACGACGTCTTGTGGCGAATAAGGTTTCGGATGGCTGGAGACCAATAATGGGAACTTGCTCCGGCGCTCGCGCGTCGAATAGACGGCGACGATTCAATGGCCTCTCATGCAACCCGTCGGCGTTCCGACTGCCACCTTGCTCGCCCCTTGCGTAGAATACCGCGCCTCCGCGGCGAAACGGCGGACGCGGGAGCTTGCCGAGGAAACTCCGGTGGCCCTCGTCTACGACGGCTCGACTG
The DNA here is from genome assembly GCF_035943735.1 of Pseudolabrys sp. Lineage (GTDB taxonomy): Bacteria > Pseudomonadota > Alphaproteobacteria > Rhizobiales > Xanthobacteraceae > Pseudolabrys. Next base: position 46,014 of record NZ_DASZBV010000006.1, on the reverse strand, counting down.
AGGCCGTCATGATGGCAACCCCAGCAGATCTCGAAGACTTCGCGCTCGGCTTCAGCCTGACGGAAGGACTGATCGAAAGCCCCTCCGAGATCGGCGAACTCACGATGCTGCACAGCGAGGCCGGCATAGAGCTGCGAATGTGGCTCGCCGGCCCCAGCGCGAATGCCTATCGCACGCGCCGACGGCGTCTCACGGGTCCAACTGGCTGTGGGCTCTGCGGTATCGAAAGCCTCGCCGAAGCAATCAGACCCTCACGCGTTGTCGGCAAAGGTCGTCATTGGCAAGCAGCCGACGTCGCCGCAGCGATAACGATGCTCGCCGAGGGGCAAACGCTGCACCGACAGACCCACGCCACCCACGCAGCGGCCTTCTACAGGCACGGTAGCGGAACCGCCATCACTCGGGAGGACGTCGGCCGCCATAATGCGCTCGACAAGCTCGGTGGTGCCATCGCGCGCAGTCGCGCTGACGCAAGCCAAGGCGCGCTCGTAATCACCAGTCGCGTATCGGTCGAAATGGTACAGAAGGCGGCTGCCATTGGCGCCCCGCTTCTCATCGCGGTTTCAGCGCCAACTGCGCTTGCGGTTCGTACGGCAGAGGCCGCCAATATTACCCTCATCGGGGTGGCGCGGCATTCCGATTGGGAACTGTACACCCATCCCCACCGCGTTCTGCTCGAATGACACCGCAACCGAACAGCCGGCCTGAACGCGCTTATCAGAACGCACCCGGCTCCAATGTGCCTTCACCGACCCACCGCGACGGTGCACCCTGCCTTGTTGTCTCTCCGGAACGATCTCGGGGTCGCTGACTTTGCCAGAGAGGCGATCGACGACAGAACCCAAGTGAAAGCACTCGCCTGGCACGGCAAGCATGACATCCGTTGCGAAACAGCTCCCGATCCGAAGATCGAACACCCGCGCGACGCCATCATCAGAGTCACCTCCTGCGCCATTTGCGGCTCCGACCTGCATATCTTTAACGGCATCATCCCACGCATGGAGTCGGGTGACGTACGCGGGCACGAGACCTTGGGCGAAGTGGTCGAGGTCGGCGCCGGCAATGCGAAGCTCAAGGTCGGCGACCGCGTCGGGCTGGCCCAGTAACCCCTGCCACACGCCGTATTCGTGGAGAGTCCTACTGATTTCGCTCCAGTTGCCCGGAAAGACGGTATTGAGCAGTTCGTGTGATCACACCGCTTCGTCAAAGCCATAGAGTTCCTGAGCGCCCTCCGCCAATAAACGGTTTCCCCGCCAAATCGGCGGACGAGCACTGGCGCGTGCGATATGTATTCAGCACCGTTTCCAAACCAGTCTCCGAGTTTCCGCTTCGACCCGGAGGCCCGGCGGGAACTACCGACAACGCCACCCGGAAAGTCACGGTTCCGCTCCGATTCCCCGCAGCAGTTAAACCCTTTTCCTCATTACGCATCTCATACAGCTTCGGAACCAGGGAGTGACCTGTGTCGGCTCGACCGGCGGCCAGATCGTCGTCCAGGCTGTCGCATGTCCCGGTGAAAAGCCGGACGTACGACCAGTACGTACCTCCATCCTAAAATGGCGTGACAAGCGGGCAGCCAAAGGGGTTACACGGGAATCGGGGGCAGGCGCGAGCTTCGGCCGAAACGGGCAAGACTGACAACCGTGGAACCGAACTATTTCGCGGCTGTTAGCTGGTGGCGCTGATGAACCCGATTTTTCAACTCCACCAACGCAACAGCGGCGCTATCAATGACACTGTCCCGCGTCAGCTTCTCCAAACGCGGAGCGAAGTGCGGCCAACGCAGGATAGCGAGCAAGGCAACCACCGTTATAAGTACTATGGCAATGCCGAGCATTACTAGGTCTTCCACGCGCTGCCATCGGCTCTGCTGTTTCGCTCGCATAGAGGCTGGTCCCGAAACGCACTTGCGCGATCAAGCCACATTTACAATTAGACAGCAGGAAGAAAGTTCAAGGCAAAATAGTTTGTCTGACAGTTTTAGCGTGTGCCTGCTGGCCCACCCTCAGATGAGGGAGGGGGCCAGCGGGCGAACCGCGCCCGAGCCGCAAGCGCAGCGGCACCACTTTCTGCTCCCAAATCAAGGTGGTCAGGCTCATTTGCCGTGGCTCGATAGCCACGTTGACATGCAGATGTTGTCCTTCGCAGAAGTCGTTGAGACGCATTAGGCGCGTCGCTAGGCGCTGCCGGATTGAGTGCTTGGCGTTACAAGCGGCTCTCTGTTGGGCCTGAAAAAGCATGTAATGTTCATGCCGACATATTAGTTTTCGCAACAACTTATGCTTGCCTGCCGTTTCAGCCACCATTTGTGAGAGCGCAGGCCAGCCTTCTCCCGATATTTGAACAGTGCAGTTGCTCAGGTGAGCTTTTGCGCCAAAGGCCGCTGGCCCGCCCACTACGCGGTGGCGGCCATAGAGACCCACTTCGATGTTGCTGCCATCAGCGAGGGCCGCGCCATCGAAATAAGATTACCGGAGACCGGAAAGACCAGCGACGCTAAGGACCTCCGGCCTCAAACAAAACGTCGCCTGCGTAGTAGTCTAATTGTGCGCACGCTTTGATGCTAACCGGCGGTACTGCGCGCAATTATTGAATGATCTGGCTTCTGAGGATGTATGTTCCGCTTCAGGCGAGCGAGAGAAGTGAAGCCGACGCCAACGATCGCACATATCTTATTCCTAATTCAAAGCGGCAAGGCTACGGTCTGTGTGAACTGCTAGCATGGACATCCAACGGGGTGTCGGTATGATTTCGCACTCTGCGCTAGTTGCTAATTCGCCTCCTATTGCGCGCCTCAGTATTCTAATTTACGTCAAGGTTCAGGTAGACGCCGCTGAACTTCGATGCTTCAATGGCAACAGAGACCAGCAATGATTTGGCGCTAAGAGGGGTGCGCGAATGCCACAGATATTCGCGGGTGCAGCATTTGATCCCGATGCGATCGAGAGCCTGTCTTTCGCATATAAGTTGGCTGCCACGCTCTGTCCGACCCCGCTCGCCACTCTGGCGTGTCCACGAAGTCATCGCTCGTCAAATTATTCCGATTGTCAAAACTGGCGAGCGGGATCCTCACACTTTGGCGGCAGGTGCGCTAAAAGAAGTCTGGGGCTAAGAGGCGAATAGGTTTGCGGGATCGCCCGGTCGGTGGGCAGACTCGTATCGTGAGCGGGTGTCTCGTCACCGCGTGCAGATCAGCGTCTGTACGTCTAGCTCGCCGGCGACATCCTCTACGACATTCCGGCGTTGTCATTGAGGTTCCGTTCGCGCTGACGGACAAGGCTATCCTGACCCAGCTTTGTCGCAGTCGGGGCGCCGTTCGGCGCTGACGTGGGACCAAAACGCGCGCGCCGCGTTAGCTCTGCGGGGCCCCTTTGTCTCGCGAGCAGATTATGTCGCTGCGCCGGCGGCTACTGTCATTTCTTCAAAAGCGTTTTGCCGACCGGCCACCGCCACTAAGGCTGGCATTCTGGGACGGTGAGGTGTTCGATTTCTCCACTTCGCCGACGGTGACCCTCACCTTGCGCGCGCCACGAATGGCGCGCGACCTCCTGCTCGGCCGCTTGGACCGGCTCGGCGACGCCTACGTCGCCGGCGACATTCTTGTTGAGGGGGCCGCGACCGACATTTTGCGCACCGGCATTGATCTCGCCGAACGAGTCGGCAAGGCGCCGTGGCTCGCGCCGCTCGTGCGCGGCACGGGGCTTCTTTCGTTTCGTCACACGAAGGCGCATGACGCACGCGCCATCGCCTACCACTACGACGTCTCCGACGATTTCTATCGCGCCTTCCTCGACGCCGCGATGATCTATTCCTGCGCCTATTTTTGCACCGGCGCCGAGGACATCGAAGTGGCGCAACAACAGAAGCTTGCGCACATCTGCAACAAGCTGCGTCTGGCTCCCGGGGATCGTCTGCTCGACGTCGGATGCGGCTGGGGCGGACTCCTGCATTTCGCCGCCAGCCACTACGACATTTCCGCACTCGGCATCACCAACAGCGAGACGCAATGCGCCGGCGCCCGCGACCGTATTGCCGCGGCCGGCCTTTCCGACCGTGTCGAAATCCGGCTTTCTGACTATCGCGATGTACCCGGCGAGGACTGCTTCGAGAAGATCGTCTCGGTCGGCATGTACGAACATGTCGGCAGGCGCAATTGGCCCACCTATTTCCAAAGTATCAGGCGGCTGCTCAAGCCAGGCGGTACGCTCCTTAATCACGGCATCATCACAACCGACGCGGATGGCCGGCCGCAAGGGCCGCCGGCGGCGAGTTCATCGACCGCTACGTCTTTCCCGGCGGCGAGTTGGCCAACCTGCCGCGGCTACTGACCGAAATTGCACGACACGGGTTGGAGACCTCCGATGTCGAGGATCTGCGCCCGCATTACGCTCGCACCCTGACGCTGTGGAGTAATCGGCTGGAGGCCAGCCGAGACGCGGTGATCGCTGCCGGTGGCGTCGAGCGCTATCGCATCTGGCGCATCTATCTCGCGGGCATGGCGCAAGCGTTTGATCGTGGGTGGCTGTCGATCGCACAAATCGTCGCGCACAAGCCGATTGGCGGCCACCCCGCACCGCGTCCCTGGACGCGCGACTATCAATATTCGCCGGAGGCTATCCCAACCCTCTGTCCGCCGCCCGACGCAACGTGAGTTGCGGCAACCGCGGAAAGCAGAGCGGCTCCGACGATAAACCTTCGGAGCCGCTCGAATAAGAGACAAGAAAGACGACTCAGATCTAGGTGCGCTCAGGTTGCGCTTGGAAGCAATTCGGCTACGGCCGTAGCACGTGCAGCGGTCGAGGCTTCATGCGCAAACCACGCCGACTGCCCGCAACATAAACGGCCACAACTACTTCTTGATGACCGTCGTGCTGCTATCGTGATCGCCATCGCCGACAGTATCAGTGCAGACCTTCGTGGTCTTGATCCGATTTTCGGCTTCTTCTCGCGTCGTAAAGGCCAATGGACCAATTTGAGTGACGACCTCTTTGCCGGCGGGTTTGCTCGTGGTCACAGTACAGTGGTGGCTAGTCGGGTTCTCGACCACATAGTACTCGTCTGCCATTGCAGATCCGGCGAAACCGATGATCATAGCTCCGGCAAGGAACAGTTTGAATTTCATGCTGGCCTCCTTTGTTTGCCGGAAAACGAACGTTCCGACTGAAGCCTTGTTCCGCTCATAGCCGCGGAAACACGCGACGCCCTGTCGCAGGTCTGTCCGAATGATTGGCCCGGAACGGCTTTCCCGTGGAGTGCTTATTCGAGTGAAGAGCCAGCACCCCTCCTGATGCTGGATTGCGAAGGCCGCACTTTCCACGGAGTGCGGCCTTCTTCTTTAGAGACTGGTGCCAATCCTATGATATGGTCGACCGGCGGAGGCACGCCGTTTGCAGGTGCCTCGCCCGAAGTCCGCCCGTCGTCTTAACGTGTCTTGACTTTTATCTTGCCATAAGCCTCGCCTTGGCCTCGTCTAGGTGGGAAGCATTGCCGCTGTTTGCCGCCGAACTTGGGAACTGCTTTAGTCCCCTGAACTAGGCTTTGCCCTGTCGGTTCCGTGATTTCGAGATGCGGCCGATGACTTCTTTGCCATCGAGATCACGGGCCACTCCTCCACGCCGGCACCGGGCCACTGCGTTCGACGAAACGTCTTTGGCTTGTTGCCTAATCTCATTCGCCTTCGAGCTACAGCCTGAACCAGCAGCCTAGAACCACGCGGCAAGGCTAGAGCAAAAGACTAACGCCCCGGCGCGACTCCTAGAGACTAACCAAACGCCTGCGCTCCGCTTCCTGCGCGGTGGCCCACGCGGTGCGATAATCTGAAACGCCGCGACCTCAGGGCGTAGGCGTGGCTCCATCCGATTTGCCGCCCGGCTTCTTCTTGCTTGCAGCTTCAGCAATTTTTGCCTGTTGCTCCCACGCTTCCGCGATCTTCAGCAGTATGAGCTTGTCTTTTGCTGACGCGGTCGCCGCCAGGCGCACGCACTCTCTGACATATTGCCGGTACTGTTGGACCTCCTGCATGTCGTCCTCCTTCGTCTCGCGGTTAAACCCCGGCGTGTCGGAACTCGTTGCAGCCACCACCTCTGATGTGAATAACCGTGAAGATTGGAACCTAGGCTCGGACGAAGGCATTTTTGGTAGTTGCGTGTTGTTCGGGCGAGCCGTGGCGACGCCGGACGAACACCGAGAATGGGCAGCGGCTTGTCTCAGGCTCGCGCGAAATGCGCCTGACGAGCGAACGCGGTCGCTCTGCCTGACGATGGCGGAGGCTTCACGCACGCTGGTTCCTAGACACCGCTGTAAATTTCGTAGCGGCGGCCTCTCTGAAGGGGATTGACGCTGACCTCACGGTCACACCTCAGGCGCTTAGCGCGGGCCTCGGCCGACCCGAGCCCGGGCGCCGTCTCACGTTTGCGCCGCCTCAATCGAGTGCCGCCTTGTCTGCATGTCGTGCTGAGCGATTGGCGCCGTCGATGCTCGGCCGGCTGGAGCGAAATACAGTCTCCAACGCACGTCCGCATTGGATGGCGCGCCACGCTCCCCAATAGTGTCGTCTTTTAGGAGCACTCCCACGCGAGCTTTGGGAAGTGACCTGCGAAGCTCAGTTGTTGCTGGAGCGTGAGTACCGGCCCGGAATTAGCATGTCCGCTGCGAGCGGATGCGACGCGGCAAGCTCGAGCTTAAGGGCTTGGATTTCGGTCATCTTGATCCGTAGCGCGTGCTCGATACGCCGCAGCTCAGCCGGCTCCGTTATGTTACGACGCGCTTCGGCCCTGAGGGCATCAATCTCATCCCTCAAATCGAGTGCGCGTTTGCGCATTTCGTCCAGGGTATGCACAACTCTGTTTCAGTGTTCCGCTGTCGCCCTGCCTCCACCTCAGCCCCCGTCATTGGAGGGGCCCTTGGGCCGCCGGGTTCACGATGTCGCCTATGCTTCATGCGTCTCGTTCAAGACGGTGATCTGACGCACCTCGTCGCTGACCTCTGCTAGGGGGTTCACCACCCGACCAAAGTGAGACGTCTGAGAAGCAGAATCCTCGCGCTGATAAGCCTGTGCTTGCGCTTGACCGGAAGCCGCAGCCTCTGCCCAGTTTAAATCGGGCGCGGCCAGCCGGAGCCCCAACACGGGGGGCAACAATGTGCCGGAGCTTCGCGCTGGCTGCGAAAGAGAAACATTGAGTGATGAAAACAGTTCGAAAGATCACAAAATATCGTATTGAGATATATTGTCGCGGTGCTGGTGAGCGAGCGACCTGAGGCGACCGACTGTCCTCACACTGCACACGCCATTGTCGGGATCGTTCTTGCTGCGCCGATCGGCGGAAAGAAGAAGTCGTCAGAAATGCTGGCGCAATTTGGACTTTGGCTCAGAGATCAGCAAGAGTGAGCGGTCGTTTGTCCCCGGTTGGGCCTAGGTCTGCCCTGCTCCCGCAAGCAGACCTCAAATCGCCTAAGAGCTTGGTCCGCCTCAGGCCATGAGCGGCTGTTTGGCCTATACCGGATGGCGCCGCACTCGCCGGCAGCAATGGGAACTGAGCTCGCTCCGGCCGCCCGTACCAGATCGACCCGGATCGTGAACTCCAAAGTTTCGCAGACCCGGAACGTCTGAAGCCTCCACGGCATATCTCGGCAGGACAGGGGCCATTCGGGCGGTCACAACCGGGAGAGAAGCATGTTGAAGCGTACGCTCTTATCGAGTGCCGCGGCCGTCGTCTTGATCTGCGGGGCGCCCGCCGCGATGGCGAAGTCGAGCCATGATCAGAAAGCCAAAACAGGCCAGGAGATGAGCCAGCCGCAAAAAGCAGGTCAGCATGAATCCAGGGACCTTCAGTCCCGTCCAAGAGAAGCGCAGAAGGATAAACGAGCGGGTTCTTCGCAGGCATCCGAGAACAAGGCAGGACAAGCTGCTAATCAAAGTGCGAAAGCACCCGAAAGCCAGGCCAAACCGAGTACGACCGGCCAAGCGACGCATGAAGAATCGTCCTCTCCGAGCAAGAACACCGGCTTGAGCGAGAAGCCCAGCAGAGCCACATCAGACAGCCAGAAGAGGCCGGAGAAAGCATCGAAGTCCTCACAATCGAAGCAGGCTCAGCCGGACAGCAAAGCGGCCCAGACCCCAGCTAACAGAGCGGCTCAGGCACCAGCCATAGGCACGACTGACAAGCAGACGGGCGAGGAGAAATCCAGCAGCCCGAACGCGCAGAAGAACGCTGTTGCTCCGCAAAACAACGGTACGGCATCGAACTCGGCACAACCTTCCAACGCCGAGTCGAAGAAGGTCGAGGTGCAGGGCGCAAACCTGTCGTCCGATCAGCGCACGAAGGTCACTCGGTTAAGCCAGTCGATCGTCTCGCGGAACGATGCGCCGCGGATCGGCAATCCCGACTTCTCGGTCAGCATCGGCACGGTTATCCCCGCGCACGTGCATTATGTCCGGGTGCCAGAGACACTCGTCGAGGTCTATCCGCAATGGCGGGATGACGACTACTTTGTCGTGCGCGATGAGATCGTCATCGTGGACCACTCACGGCGAATCGTCGCGGTTATCCCCGCCGGGTCCGAACGGGCAAGCAGCGAGGCCACAACGGTCGTCGATCTGAGCCCGGCCGAGATCAGAGAAGTGCAGACGGTCCTTATCGAGAAGGGCTACCTGCACGGCCACGCGGATGGCGAATGGGGCTCCCGTACCCGTGATGCGCTGATCAGCTTCCAGCGCAAGGAAGGCGTGGACCCAACCGGCCGGATTGATGAGCGCACGGTCCAGTCCCTTGGGCTCTCCGGAAAGATCAAGACCAGTTCGAAGCAAGGCGGCAACGAAAACGCCGGCTCGCAGCCCGAGAACGCGTCTAACGGCGCTGGCTCGCAAGCAAAACGCAACGGAACGCCAGCTCGCGAGAGCACTGGCTCCGCGAGCGGCAATACGAATGGCACGGGTAAATCCAGTGACACGGCTGGCCGGAAAGCGAGTTCACCAAACGGAACGAGCGGCCAAGGGACGAAAAACGGTGCGCCTCCGAATGCGACTGAGCAGAAAGGCTCGGTCGGGCAGACCAACGATCAAGGCACGACGCCCAAGACGGAGAAGCGCAGGGAGCGCTACGACAACGGGGCAAAGTAGCCAGCCAATTACTGGAGCCACGGAGCAGTGCAGAGCGTCTTCTCTGATGCCGCTTTCTCGTGATGGCGGGCCATCGAATCCCCGCTTGCGAAGTGGGTCCGAAGGACCTCTCTCCCGTCAGGAGAACTGCCGGCCCGATCGGCCCGGGCCGCGCCATTGGAAGGCGCAGCGAATCAGCTCTCCAAGGCAGCTTACGGGCCGATGATGTCGGCCGTGCAACGAAGGAGAACTGCGACGGATCGCCGTGCGGCGCGTGGCAATCGTCCTTCCTTGATCTCAGACCGGATTGAGGCTCGGTAGCGGGATCAGCTCTGCCAGCTTCCTGAGGTTCTGGGCGGTGGCTGCGAGCAGAGCCGGTCCCTTTCTTAAATATCAAGCGGGCCCGCTTTTGGTCTCTAGTTCCAGCGGGTCCTCGACGTAGCTCGCCTTGATCAGGATATAGACCACCACCGTGATCGGAGCCGCGAGCACGATCCCGGGGGCGCCGAACACGAGATCGACAGCGACGATGCCGATCAGGATTAGCGCCGGCGGAATGGTGATGAAGTGTCGCTCAAGCAGCGGTGCGGCGATATAGCCTTCGATTAAATGCACGAGGAGATAAAGCCCAGCCGTCCACAGGATCGGCCACCAGCCAAGCGTCAGCGCGACGAGCAGGGCCGGAAAAGCGCTGACGAATGGCCCGACATACGGAACGATCTCGGCGATCCCGGAGATGAGCGCAAGCGCGGCCGGGTCGGGAAGGCCAATGATGAGCAACCCGACGGCCGTTAGGGCGCCAACGATGAGCATCAGCACAAGTTGGCCGAGCAGCCAGCGGCGCAACGCCGTTTCGACGAGGTCGATCATCTCCCGCACGCGCGGTCGCGATTCCGTACTGAACATCGCGATAATGCCGCCACTGTAGAGCTTCGGTTGCGCGGCAAGGTAGATCGCGGTGATGACGAGGACGATCAAAGCCTCGAGGAAGTGCAAGCCGAGGGAGGCAAAATCGGTGACGAACGAGGTGATGAGCGATGAGCCCTTCTCGGCCATCGTGGTGCCGAGATCGCTGCCGCCGTGTTGCGCCAGCATGTTTTGCAGCGATCGCTGGCCTGCTTCGACCTGTTTCATCACTCCGCTGAGCTGGGAGGCGAGTTGCGACCCGAATAGGCATGCCGTCCCGACAAATACGACAATGACCAGCAGCGTGGCCAGGCCGAGCCCGATTTTTTCCGAACAGCGCGTCCATCGCGCGAGGATGCGACCGAGCGAGCCGAGCAGGATCGCGGTCAGGAATGCGCCGAAGGCGAGCAATAAGGCGAGCCGTGCATCCCACAAAACCCAAACGAGCAGCGCCGCGGCGCCCCATGTCAGCGCAACCTGAAACTGTCGGCGGTTGCTTCGCCTAGCCATGAATACAGCATATGCCTGCGCGCCCATGTTGAGCGCGTTCGTAGCTGAGTGAACCGGTTGCAACTGCGGTCATTTCTGACCCGATGGTATGCTCCACGCCATTATCTTGCCACGTCTCCAGCAGCATCGGCGCGCACTTAAGCAAAGCTGACGTGTGCGGGGAGCGGAGCGCTGCCGCTGCCCTGCGCGAGTGCGCGCAGCGCCAGCTTGAGCAACCGACGATGAGCGTCTTGCAGCGGGGTTGGTGGTGACGTTGCGCGCGTGGCCGAGCGGATCGACCGACTTGATTGTGCGGGCCAACCGCTCATGCTTCTTGGCAAGCTGCCGCGCGGTGGTCTCTGTCTGCACATGGCCGACCGCGAAAGGCGCCACCGCAACCATGTAGCTGGCGCCGCGGATCGCATCGCCGATCGAGCAGTTGTCCCAGAGTTGGTCGGCGAAGGCGTCAAAGTCGCCGATCCGCCCTAGGATGAGCGCGATGGTCGAGCGGGAGCCCGGACGCACGAGCCCGAGCGTCAGGCCGCCAGTCACGCTGGGCAGGAAGTGCATGTTGACGCTCGTCGCCCGGAGCCGCGACCATAGATTGCTCTCGGCAATGCGGCAGAAAAGGCAGGTGACAGCCCCGAAGCCTGCGCGCTGTAATTCGGCTACCATGCCGGTAAGATAGCCCAGCCCGACGGTGGGGCTGTCGATCAGCACCAGAATTTCGTGCCTGGAGTGGTTGCCGACATTGGCGAGGTTCCTATTCTTGAGGTCGGGACCGGCTACGTGCGAGTCGACATGGGCGACGAGGTGCCCGTTATCGCGCTCGGCAGCGGCCGGCTCGAGCCGAATATCGGCGCGCAACGGTTCACCGGGCGGTAGGCAAGTTCCGTCTGCCAGTACGAACTCGGAATCGAGTTGCGCGGGCTGAACTCGGACCAGACAGTTCGGGTCGTTGGTAAACTCCGAAACGCGCTGCCGTAGACTAGCCCCGCGAACCAGACGGTACACCGCGGGTTCGATTAGCCGACTATAAGCCGAATGTTGCGAGTACAACGGCGGTCATTCCCTAAGGGCCCCATAGAAGTGACGCCGTCATAATCTTGGCGTTCCCGCGAATCGAAAAATCACACTGGACTTTCGCACGAAATGCTTTCCGCCGGTCGAAACGTCCGATCGGGCTATACGATATGAAGGTGGAGGATGGCTTTCCCATCATCGTCAATGGCAATATCGCCGATCGCCACATGTACTTGAGCAAGGGCAATACCGATAATGGCATGTGCAGCGTGAGGACAGTCGGTCGCCTCAGGTCGCTCGCTCAGCAGCACCGCGACGATATATCTCAATACGATATTTCGTAAGTTTTCGAACCTTTCTCGTCCTTCAATGTTTTTCTCTCGCAGCCAGCGCGAAGCTCCGGCACATTGTCGCCTCCGTGTTGGGGGCTCCGGCTGGCCGCACCCGTCCTCTGTAGTATTTCGAACATTCGTTGACCAGATGAAATCAGTGACCGGCTACTCCGCCTGCTTGCAATATCGGTCCACTCAGTGCCGAAAGTAATCGGGCGATGAGCACAGCCCCCGCCGCTCCTGAAGTGTTACTGATCACGAAAGATAATCGCCTCTTTCATACACTCGAGCCAGACTTTGTGCGATCGGGCCTGTTCCTTACTCGCCTTGGGTCATTGGCACAGGCAATCAATTACGAGATCGCAGAGTCGGTAATCGCAGCGCTGTTGGATGTCGGGCCGGAAGATAAGGATGCTGTTTCAGCAATTGCGTCGATAAAGGCGAAGCACGCCGAAATAAAATGCATCATACTAAGCAGTTATGCAACGATAGCCATGGCGGTCGCAGTAACGAAAGCAGGCGCCTCAGACGTAATCCCGAGGCCGGGATGTTCTGAGCATCTTCTGAACCATATCCTTGGCCGAAACATTTATAACTCTCACGCGCTGACGGCAATGCACCCGGATTTAGTTCAATTGCATCACATCTTGGATTTTTATGAAGCGTGCGGATGCAATAAGGCGGAGACCGCCAGACGTCTTCGTATGCACGTTCGTACTCTTGGCCGAATTTTAAACCGGGGAGAGGCTGCGGCTTCGGATCAAGCGCAAGCACCGGCTCATCAACGCAGAGGTTCTGCTTCGCAGGCATCTCCCTTGCACAGGTTCTACAAGTCGCCCCCTTCGGGATCTGTCAGTCGGCTGCCTAAGCAAGTGGCCGCTAGCGATGGGTGTCAAGCTGAAGCATCGGCAGCGCACCGCGACTTATGAATGCCTTCAACTCGCCCATTTATACTTGTCGTGGTGGGGCTTGCTTTCGAGGCCCGTATTGCCCGGGCCAGCAAGGGAGCCACTGTCTGCTGCCGGCGCGGCAGCGAAGCGGAAGCCGCAATGGAGCGGGCGCTCCACGACCCGCGCTGCCGCGGGGCCATCAGCTTCGGTATTGCAGGGGGGCTCGACCACAGGCTGCGGACTGGCACGCATCTCGTCGCCTCCGAAATCGCGACCCCGAAGGGTCCGGTACCGACCGATGCCCGTTGGTCGCAGCGGCTCATGCAAGCCAGCAGCCGGTCGCGTCGTGCCCGCATTCTCGGCGCCGACCGCGTGATCATCGACCCCGAGGATAAGCGCGAACTGTTCGAAACGACCGGCGCCCTCGCGGTCGACACAGAGTCACATATAACCGCGCTGATAGCGCGGGACCGCGGTCTGCCCTTCGCCTGCCTGCGGATCGTTGCCGATCCGGCGCATCGCCGTGTGCCGGAAGCAGCGCTGTGCGGCCTCCATCCCGACGGGCGCGCTAATCCGCTCGGCGTCATGCGCGCGCTGATGCGGCGGCCGCATGATGTGCCAGTGCTGCTCTCGATCGCGCGCGACACTTGGCTGGCGCGCCGCAGCCTGTCGCGGGCGATGGCTATGCTCGGCGACGACCTCGGCCTGCCGGGGCTCGAGGCCGCCGCGCCCGCGCAGGTCATCGAGATCGTAGGCGACGAACTGCTCGCCGGCGCGCCCTGAGGCTCCGTGATCTGGAAAATGGCAGTTCTCACGATCACCCTAACTGGTACCCTGCTTATCATCAGCGCCGCCAAGTGCACTCACGTTCTGCCGCCGTACTGAGCTTTTCAGGCCAATCGCTCGACCCCGCCGCTGTCGCTTTCTTTGCTCATGGCCACCGGCGAAAAATTCCTGTAGTCAGTATCAAGCGGGTTGAGAGCACCGCGCCCGTCGCCCTTTCAACTTTTAGCTCCAGATCTGTCGAGCATCATTGGGCCGTTCTGGATTATACCCGGCCAGGGCTCATTGCGGACGCGAATTAGGACCACGTGAGACTCTCTCCGGGACAATTCACTCCTGTGATCAACAGGATCTCCGCGGCGCAATCCCCGCACGCAGATTCAGCACTCGATAGAAGACGCCATCTCGTAACCTGCGGACGCGGCGCCCTCCACCTCGCATGTTGCCGGAAGGGCCAGGCTTTCAAATTTCTCCTTCGCGCGCCAGCTTCGATATTATTCGTCGTCCCTGCGGCTACATGCCGCAATTTAGATTTGCGATATAGCCGTTCGCTCAAGGCGGCAGCGACGGAACGATCCCAACGTGGCCAATGTTCACATTCTGGAGCGACGACGAAGGAGCAAGCACGATGCGGAAATTGATCATCACAACGGCCCTGGTGTGCGCGGTTGCGTCGCCAGCCATCGCCGCAAATCTTTCAACCAACGGGGCTAGCACGCCGACGAATTCCGCTTCCACGCAGTCGCCCCAGAACCTACCCAGCGAAATACGCTCTAAGCTGCAGCAGGACGGCTTTACCAACGTTCAGATCGTCCCTGGATCATTCCTCGTCAGCGCAAAGGACAAGAACGGGGACCCGGTCAACATGGTCATCGGTCCGAACTCGATGATGATGCTCACCGAAGTGCCGAATTCGAGCAAGTCGGGAAGTGGCACGACCGGCAGTGCCGGCTCCCAAGGCTCGGCCGGAACGACTTCCGGGTCGAAATGACGTCTTGCTGCTCGTGGCGGACGCCGGCGTGCGCATCGGCCTCGCTGCGTGCCGGCGGGCAGCGGCTCCAACCAATGCGCTGGCTGACATGGCCGATTGCTGTATATTCTCTCTCCAATTCCTCTGCTCAATTTCCAGCAGAGGAGCCGTGAACGTTTCGGCCGGACAATGAAGCAAGAATTCCCGAAGGTCATGTGCCCGGGATGCAAGGTCGAAATGACCGCAATTAGATCAGAGCCAGGCAAATACAAGGGGCTCGGCGAGGTCACCTATCGATGCCCTCAATGCGGGACCATTACACCTCGGCAGCTACAACTTCGGCCACGGGATAAGAGCCAGAAGCAGCCTTAGCGGCTGCAGATACCCGAGCTTCCCTCAGCGCTCAAGCTGCAGTCCGATTGAGCAAAATGTAATAGCGCTTAGCGGCAGCATCTTAGCAATGACGGAGGTTCACGTCCCGCCACTCGCCGAGCGGCTGTCGCAAGCAGGCTTCGCGACTTTCGACGCCCTAGTCAGCTTCGGGCCATGAGCGGCTGTCGCCCACGACGCTGCGCAGGTCCGATCACCGCTCGGAAGCTGACCAGACGCGCTCCGGCGGCCTGGTCAGGCTCGGGCAAAAGGGGCCCCGGCGTCTGGCCTTGCAGCAAAATTCCTCGCAATGCCTCGGGGCACCACCGCCCCCCCGTAAATTTACGTATTTGCCGTGGCAATCCGAGCAATAGGGTGCGCGGCGGTTCCCCCCATTATTCCCGCCAGCCGTCGCCCCCCAGAATGAGCCGTCACAGAGGCCGTCGCAGCGACCTGAGCATCGAGCGCGACTTTCCGCACGCGGTTGAAATCGATGTCCTACCAGGTGGGTTGGGCAAGCGAATGGATGCTATGAATGACTGGCATCGGCAGCGCGGGATTGCGATCGTCAACGGGCGCAATCGCCACGACGGATCGATTTGGCATTCGCACTGGTGCTTTGCCCGACAGGCAGACGCTGCAGAGTTCGCCGCCCGGTTTCACGGCCGATTGATCTAAACGCGGCGCGTTCCCAGCGCCTCGGTGTGCCGCGGTGGTCACGTCCGGCCGTCACGAACCAAGCTGGGGATGTCCGATCTATGGTGAGATGGGGACCTCGCGCGCTTCGGCGCCTTGGTCGGTCTTGGGACAGGTCCGGCTCTGGCCGAGCTGATTGAGCAGCCCCGATCTACGCGAGGAACCGGACCTCACGCCCGCCAGCAGCTTAGTCCGGGTCAGGCCATCGGCCGTCGGGAATTCGCATGAACGCGTCCGCTCTAATCCGAAAACCCGAAGTCAGATTTGACCGGCTCAATTTGAGCGCAGGAAGTTGACCGATTCGACCGGTCACTCCGGCAGAATCGCAGCTATCGGCTCGGCTTGCCACTGGAGCACCGATTGTGCAGAGATTCTCCAGGGAAGGAGCGGCGCAATGCCCAGTTATGACGGGGTGCTCTTGGGCGCCGGCCACAACGGACTCATCCTGCAAGCCTATCTCGGCATGGCGGGGCTGAAGACCGTGGCTCTGGAACGGCGCCAGATCGCCGGCGGCGGCCTCAGCACGATGGAGGACCCGCGCTTCCCTGGCTTCCTGCACAACACACATGCCTTCTTTCAGCGCGCAGTGACCGGGATGCCCTGGTATCACGACCTTGACCTTGCCGCGCGCGGTGCCGAGTACATAGAGCCTGAGCTCAACGTCGCCATGCTCACCCGCGACGGGCGAGCGCTCGAATGGTGGACGGACTTCGAGCGTACGGCGGAGTCCTTCAAGGTCTTCGATGCAGATGATGCTGCCACCTTACGCCGGTGGCATGACGACTTCATCCCGATCGTCGAGAACATTCTCATGTGGGAAAGCCGGTCCCCTCCCCTGCCGGCGCACGAGCGACGGGCGCTGATTGAGCGCAGCGCGATGGGGCGCAAATTGCTGGAGGCAAGCGCGCTTTCGCCCCTCGAATTTGTGCAGCGCGAATTCAAAAATCCGGTGATCCAGGCCGGCCTCCTGTTCTTCAACGGGCTTCGCGAGGTCGATCTTCGCCTTCGTGGCTTCGGTCACCACATCGCGGCACTGCTCGCGAGCCCTGCGAAGGCACAGATGAGCCGCGGCGGCACGGCTGCGCTCGGCCGCGCATTGGAGCGGGCCGTGCGCGAGACAGGCGGCGAGATCCGTCTGCTGACCGAGCCCAAACGGATAGTTGTTGAGAACGACAAGGTCACGGGCGTTGAGACGGCGACTGGCGAATTCATCCGGGCCAACTTCGTCGCGTCCTCGCTCAATCCGCACCAGACCTTTCTCGATCTGCTGGACCAGAGGCTTCTGTCGAAGAGCTACGCTGAAAAGGCGGCCGCCTTCGCCTACAATCTCATTGCGCCGCTGTTCGCATTGAACGTCAATCTGTCCGAGGCGCCCGCGTACCGAGCCTCCCAGGCGCATCCGGAGCTTACACGGGCCTTCATGGTCATTATGGGGCTTGATCACGTCGATCAGTTCTCAGACATTGTTCGTCACCACGAGGCCGGCACGATCCCGCCGACAGTGATGTGGGGCGCCTGCCCGACCTTGTTCGATCCCTCGCAGGCGCCGGCCGGCAAGCACACGGCCTTCATGTGGGAGAAGCTCCCCTATCGTCTGCACGGCGACGCGCAGAATTGGGACCGCGAACGTGATGCTCACGGCCAACGCATGCTTGCGGTCTGGCGCGAGTTCGCGCCGAACATGGCGGATGCGGTGCTCGGCTCGTTCACGCGCTCAGCGCTGGATGTCGAGCGCTGCTTGCCGAACATGCGCGAAGGCGACCTGCTGGTCGGTGCCTTCGCCAACGGACAGATCGGCTACGACCGGCCATTTCCAGGTGCGGGCGACTATCGCGGTCCCTTCCGTGGACTTTATCTCTGCGGATCGAGTAGCCATCCTGGCGGGAACGTCACCGGTCTGCCGGGATACAACGCCGCGCAGGTCGTTCTCGCGGACCTCGGCCTCAGAGCAGACTGGGCGCCGCCGCCCCTGTCCGACCGCTTGGCGCGATTATAACGTTCGAGTTGCGGTGCCGGGCGCACCGCGACTACCGATTGCGTCGGTTCGAAAATCCTGTGGCCGGACAAAGTCCGCTCAAGCGCGAACGTGGACGGCCGTCAGCCGCGCGATCAGATCGCCGGTCGAGGCCACGTCGCTGAATTTGCTGCAGAAAGCCACCAGAGTCGCGTTGTGCTGGTCTTCGGTGTGATCGGCATTCGCGTCACTGACCATTGTGGTCCGGAAGTCCAGCAGCATCGCGTCGCGGGCCGTACACTCGCAACAGGTGTTGGTCGTCGTCCCACCGACCCAGACGGTGGTGATGCCCCGGGCACGTAACTCCTGTTCGAGAACGGACGACCCCTGGATAAAGGCGCTTTAGCGCGTCTTCTCGATTGTCAGGTCGACAGGCCGCACGTCGAGTCCCGGCCAGAGTTGCGCTCCGAAGGCCTTAGGCGCCAGCGCGGCAGCACGCCGGGCGCTTCGCTCAAGCTTATTCAGAACCGTGTGGCATGCCGCCTTATCACACAACCGTCTTCACGCGTTCGATACAGGTAGAGATGACCTCGTCCATGGGCAGCGACCACCAACGCTGCGAGAACAGCTCGACCTCGACATAGCCCGAGTAGCCCAGTTCCTCGACCGCAGCCCGGGCGCGCGGGATATCGACGACGCCGTCGCCCATCATGCCACGGTCGTTCAACATGTCCGTCGTCGGCACGAGCCAATCGCAGACGTGGAACGCAAGCATGCGCTCGCGACCGCAGCGGCCGATCTGGCGATAGAGCTCGTGATCCCACCAGGTATGGTACAGATCGAGTGCGATGCCGAGCATGCCGCTGCGCGCCGGATCGATGCGGTCGCACAGGTCGAGAGCGTGTCGCATCGTATTTACGCAGGCGCGGTCGGCCGCGTACATCGGATGCAGAGGCTCGATGGCGAGTGGCATGCGCGCGCCGCGGGCATAATCGAGCAGTTCGGCGATCGCATCGGCGACCTGTTCCTGGGCCGCAGACAGGTCCTTCGATGCCGCACTTCCTGGACGCGAATATTGCGGCAGGCCCCCAACGACCAGAATGAGACAGGAGGCGCCCAAGGCCACCGCCTCGTCGACCGCCCTCCGATTGTCGTCGCGCGCGTCCGTGCGGTGTCCGGCATCGCACGGGAACATCCCGCCGCGGCAATAGCCGGACAATTCCAGCCCCGCGTCGCGCACCGCTTTCACTGCGGCCTTGAGCCCGACCGCGGCGACCTGGTCGCGCCAGGGATCGATGGCGCGCACGCCATGCCGGGCACAGGCATCCACGATCTCGATCAATGAGCCCTGTCGACGCACCGTGGCCGTGTTCAGAGAAAACCAGCGGTGGTCCTTGGAGAGGTCGCGCATCAACCGCCCACGCCTCGGCTCGCCATGACATGGCGCATCCGCGCGGCCGCCATGTCAGGGTCACGCAGCAGGCCGGCCGCATCGGCGAGCCGAAAGATTTCGGCCAGATGCAGCGTCGACCGCGCGCTTTCCTGCCCGCCGACGACAGTGAAATGATCCTGATGACCGTTCAGATAGGCCATGAAGACGACGCCGGTCTTGTAGAACCGCGTCGGGCTTTTGAAGATGTCGCGCGAGAGCGGGACCGTCGACGCGAGAATCTGCTCGAAGCTCGCGCGGTCGTTGGCAGCAAGGCGGACCAAGGCCGCCGAGGCGGCAGGCGCGATGACGTCGAAGATACCGAGCAATGCATGCGAATAGCCCTGCGCATCGCCAGCTATGAGTTCCGCGTAATTGAAGTCGTCGCCGGTATACATCAGAACGCCGGGCTTCAGCCGTCGGCGCATGGCGACCTCCCTGTCTTTGTCGAGCAGTGAGACCTTCACCCCGTCGACCTTGGACGCGTGCGCATTGATGATCGCGGTCGCCGTGTCCATGGCCTCGGTCAGATTAGACGAGCCCCAGTAACCGGCCAGCGCCGGATCGAACATGTCCCCGAGCCAGTGGATGATGACCGGCTCGCGAACGCTTTCGAGAATCCGTCCATAAACCGCAGCGTAGTCGTCAGGCGAACGCGCGACCCTGGCCAAGGCGCGCGAGGCCATCAGCACGATGCGACCGCCGATTCCCTCGATCGCCTCGATCTGCTCTTCGTAGGCGCGGATAACGTCATCGATGCTCCTGGCATCCGCCGGAGCGAGCTGATCGGTGCCACAACCGGAGAAGACGAGCCCGTTGCAGGCACGCGCGGCGGCCACGGACCGGCTGATGAGTTCGAACGAAGTCGGCCAGTCGACGCCCATTCCGCGTTGCGCGGTGTCCATCGCCTCGGCGACGCCAAGCCCGAGGCCCCACAGATGCTCGCGAAAGGCGATCGTACGGTCCCAGTCAATCGCGCAATCGAGCCAGGGATCGTTATCCGCCAGTGGGTCGGCCACCACGTGCGCGGCGGCGAATGCAGTGCGGTTGAGCTCGCCGGCGGCCCGCGATGGGAAATCAGACGGGGCCGAAAGCCGAAAGCGTTCGATCGTTCGGTCCGCCCGCGGGAGATCGATTGCAATTGCCTGCAAGGGCCTGTCGATGCGGTTCATGCGGAAACCTCCTCCGCCATTCAGAAAGAAAGCGCCGGGATGTCGACCCATCGCCGGTCTTTCCAGCTCTGCATCGCCGCTTCGACGAGCTGGAGGCCCTTCGCGCCCTCGCGCAACGTGTATTTGTACGGAGCATCCTCGACGAGGTGGCGGATGAACATCTCCCATTGCACCTTGAAGCCGTTGTCGAAGTTGGCGAAGTTCGGCACCGGCTGCCAGGACGCGTAGAGGTCGAGAGTCTGCTTCTGGTCCGGATTCCACACCGGCCGCGGCGTCGCCTGTCGCGCCTGCATCATGCAGTCGTGGAGACCGGCAATGGCCGAACCGTGCGTGCCATCCACCTGAAAGGTGACGAGATCGTCGCGGTACGGCCGCACGCACCAGGAAGAGTTGATCGTGGCGATCACGCCACCTTCGAGCTGGATCGTGGCATAGGCGGCGTCGTCGGCATCCGCCTTATAGGCCCGGCCGCCTTCGTCCCATCGCTGGGGAATGTGGGTCGTGCCGAGGCACGAAATCGACTTCACCTCGGCGAAGGTGTTGTCGAGCACGTAGCGCCAGTGGCAAAGCATGTCGAGAATGATGCCGCCACCTTCGTCCAATTTATAGTTCCATGAGGGGCGCTGCGCGGCCTGCCAGTCACCCTCGAAGACCCAGTATCCGAACTCGCCGCGCACGGAGAGCATGCGGCCGAAGAACCCCGAATCGCGCAACATCTTCAGCTTGAGCAGGCCCGGCAAAAATATCTTGTCCTGGACGACACCATTCTTGATGCCGGCCTCCTCGGCACGACGGCAGGCGACCAGCGCCTCCTGAAGTGTCGTGGCGATCGGCTTTTCGCAATAGACGTGCTTGCCAGCGGCGATGGCCTGCTCCAGCAGCTTCGGCCGCATCTGGGTTGTCGCGGCGTCGAAGAAGAGCTCGTCTTCCTTGTTCGCGAGCGCTTTGTCGAGATCGGTCGACCAACGTTCCACACCGTATTGCTTGGCGAGCGCCGCCACCTTGTCGGGGTTACGGCCGATCAGGATCGGGTCCGGCATGACCCTGTCGCCGCTCGCGAGCCTGACGCCACCTTCGGTCCTGATCGCGAGCACGGAACGAACCAGATGTTGGTTGGTACCCATCCGGCCCGTGACGCCGTTCATGATAATACCGAGTCTACGCGTCGCCAACGGCAACCTCCCGAATACGAGCTTTTAACCAGACAGTTAATTTAGTCGGACGCGTATTTGCGGTCAAGGCAGCGAGACGTTCAGGCGGGCCGCAGCGCGGCCAAAAGAAAAACGGTCATATGGGCCAGGCGGCGCGCTTTGGCGCGGCGCGACAGCAGGTCCCGGCCGAAGACGATACTCAGGGTCGCGCTGTTGGATTGATAGAAATAGCAGAGCCCGGCGATCGAGATATAGAGCTCGATCGGATCAATCCCTTCCCGCAGCTCGCCGCTGGCAGCGCCACGCTTCAGGATGTGGGAAAGAAGCGAGACGAAGGGGGAGCGCATTTCCCGAATCCGTTTCGACTTGCGCAGAAAGTTCGCTCCCATCTGGTTCTCCTCATTCAGTAGCGAAAGGAACTCAGGATGACGGAGGTAGTATTCCCACGTGAAGGTGAGCAGCTTGAGGATCGCCTCCTTCGGACCAAGCGCCTCCAGGTTCAGTTCGCGCTCGGCCTGGCGAATTTGCGCATATGCCGCTTCCAGCACGGCCAGATAGAGCGCTTCCTTGTCGCCGATGTGGTAGTAGACCATCCGCTTGTTTGCGCCGGCGAGGTCTGCGATCCGGTCGATGCGCGCCCCGCCAAAACCGTGTCTGGCAAACTCCCTCGTCGCCGCGGCCAGGATGCGGCTTCGCATGCCAGCGGGATCCTGCAGCCAGCCCGACGCCCGCTTGTTCGCTCGTTTCTTCGCCACACTTTTGCTCATGCAGGGGAGATGATGTCGGCCCGGAAGGACGGAATTCCAAGTCAATTGCCTTGTTAGAACCCAGCGACCGGACGAGCGCAATGCCATTGACGCGAGGGGCGTCATGTCACGACGGGCGCGGGTCTTTGCCGCTGGCCGGCAACGAAGCGTCCGACAACTGTCTTGATCGCGTCAGAGCACGGCGATAGCATGCGTCGTCCTTAAGTATCCGGATGGTTACTTATGGCGGCTCGACGCCAAGCCGGCCGGCTTTCCGATGACCGGAGACGCCAAAACCCACACACCGCGGACACGATGACCAATCCACCTACCGCCTGGCCAGAACGCTTCGCCGATGAGGACGAACTCGAAGAATTCATGACGAGGCCGTCGGCGTCGCTGGAAGCCTCGCTGCAAGGCGTGGCCGGCGACCTCATGATCCTCGGCGTCGGCGGCAAGATGGGGCCGACACTCGCGCAGATGGCCCGCCGCGCGGCGCCTGACCGGCGCATCTACGGTGTCGCCCGGTTCAGCGAGTCCGGGCTGAGAGAAAAGCTGGAGTCGCTGGGCGTCGAATGCATCGCCGCCGACCTGCTCGATCGCGACGCCATTGCGAAGCTGCCGAAATCGTCGAACCTCATTTTCATGGCGGGCCGCAAATTCGGCACGACGGGCCGCGAGGATCTGACCTGGGCGATGAACGTCATGGTGCCGTCGCTAGTGGCCGAAGCGTTCAAGGAGTCCCGCATTGTCGCCTTCTCGACCGGCAATGTGTATCCGTTTGTGAATATCCTGCACGGCGGCGCGACCGAAGCGACGCCGCCGGACCCGCGCGGCACATATGCCAATTCCTGCGTCGGTCGCGAGCGGATGTTCGAATATTTTTCGCGTCTGCACGGCACGCCGGGGCGGCTGATCCGCCTAAACTACGCGATCGACATGCGCTACGGCGTTTTGCACGATGTCGCTCAAAAGGTGATGACCGGTCAGGAGATCGACGTCACGGCCGGCCACGCCAATGTCATCTGGCAGGGCGACGCCAACAGCATAGTCCTCCAGTCGCTGGCGCACTGCACTAGCCCGACCGAACCGCTCAATGTAAGCGGCCCGGAGACCATCAGCATCCGGGCCTTGGCCGATGCTTTCGGTCAGCGCCTTGGAAAGACCCCGCGCTTCGTCGGTACCGAGGCCACGATGGGATGGTTGATCAACTCGTCGCACGCGCATCGGCTGTTCGGCTATCCAGCCGTTCCGCTTCCGCGCATGGTCGATTGGGTGGCCGACTGGGTCAGCCGCGGGATGCGCAGCCTGGGCAAGGAAACACATTACGATAGCCGCGATGGCAGTTTCTGACCAAGTTTTGCCATCCGGCGTCGCCGCCCGGGAGTTGAGCGAATCCGACTTGGCCGCGGCGATGGCGCTGTCGCAGGAGGCAGGCTGGAATCAGACCGCCGCTGATTGGCGATTATTTCTGGAACTCGGCCACGTCGTCGGACTGACGCGCAGCAGTGGCGCTTTGATAGCGACCGCCGCGACACTGCCCCACGGCGGCGGTTTCGGCTGGATCAGCATGGTGCTGGTGACGGCGTCCGAGCGGCGTCGGGGGCTCGCTCGCTGGCTCCTGCGGCGCTGCATGGACGACTTGATCGCGAAAAAGCTCGTCCCCGTGCTCGATGCCACGCCCGCCGGCCGGATGGTCTATCTCGGTCTCGGTTTTAACGACTGTTGGGCCATGCGCCGTGCGGTGGCCCAACAGGTGCGGTCGTCGAGCCAACGCGGTGCGCAGGAGGGTGCGACTATCCGTCCGATCGCCGAAGAGGATTGGTCTGCGATCATCGCGCTCGACACCGATGTGTTCGGTGCCGACAGAAGCCGGCTTTTGCGCCGCCTCGCCGCCCGGCTTCCAGCGGCTGCCCTGGTTGCGGAGCGTCATGGGCGCGTCGTCGGCTTTTTGCTGGGCCGGGACGGCCGCACGATGAACCAGCTCGGCCCGTTGGCTGCCGGTGATGAGAGCGTAGCCGGCGCGCTTCTGAGCCACGCGCTGCATACCATCTCTGCCCCGCTCGCAATCGACCTGCCCGACCGGCACAGTCGGCTCGGCGAATGGCTCAGCACACTGGGCTTTAAAATCGAACGGCCGCTGACCCGCATGGTCTACGGCCGCTCGCACGCTTTCGATGACACGGCCCGGCTGTTTGCAATCGCCGGGCCTGAACTCGGTTAAACCGCCTCACGGCGTCATAGGCACGACCTTCATCTTGATCGACTTATCGAGAAACTCGTTCGTGTAGTACTTGCTGACGTCGAACGGCTTGTCGAGGCCGACGTACTGCTTCACGAGGTTGTACGTGTCCTGCATGCGGTTCGGATCGAACCAGCCAAGTCCCTGCGTCTGCGAAGTCTTGTCGCTCATCAGTTGCTCGACCTCTTGCCAGTTGACGAGCTGATCTTTGGCTTGCAGACCGGAATTGGCTTCGACGAGCGCCTGAATGCACGGATCTGGCTTGGTCACGCAAGCGGCGAACGCCTTCTGGGTCACTTTCACAAAAGCAGCCACCGTAGCGCGGTGCGCCTTGAGATAAGCCCCGTTGACCGCGATCGCATTGCCGTACGGATTGACGCCAGCATCCTTCCACGCCAGGTAACCCATATTCGCGCCGAGCGTATTCTTGTAGACATGGTGGAGGTTATAGAATTCGGTCACCGCATCTACCGTACCGGCCTTGAGCGCCGCCAGCTTCGCGTTCGGACTCAGATTGACCCAAGTCACCGAGTTCGGATCAATGCCATTCGCCTTGGCAAGCGCGGGCCACAGTGCTCGCGCGGCATCGCCGGGAGGATTGCCGATCTTCTTGCCGGCGAGATCCTTGACCGATTTGATGCCGGAACTCTTCAGCCAATAGAACCCGCCTGGGTAGTTCGCATAGACGTCCATCACGGCAACCGCATCACCGCCTTTGCCAATCGCGACCATGATCGTGGCCATGTCCGCCAGGCCGAACGTATCGACGCCGGCCGCGGCGGCTTGCGCCGCGACGACCGAGCCCTTGCCTTGCAGAAGTGTCAGGTCAATGCCTGCATCTTTGTACCAGCCCATTTTCTGCGCATAGTAGTACGGGGCGTGATCACCGCCGGCGACCCAGTTCAGCAGAAAGCTGACTTGCTCGTTCGCGTGTGCAACGCCTGCGGAGGCGAGCACCGCCAGAGCCAAAACTGACATACGAAATTTCATGAACGACCTCCCAGGACGGTCCGATGTGCAGGGCTTTCGTCCACATTGCGGATGAGCCCGGTTTCTAGTAACTGGTTGGTTACACATGACGCTACGAACCTCCTCCAGGCTTGTCAACTCGCGCTCGCGTCGCGCCGCACCGGGTTCGCCGCAGCGGCGCCAGCCTGCGGTGACGCAGCGTCGCATCTTGAACGCCGCAACTCTCGAATTTTCCGGCAAAGGCCTGGCAGGCGCGCGCGTCGACGAGATTGCGCACCGCGCCGGCGTCAGCAAGCGCATGCTGTACCACTACTTCGGTAACAAGGAGGCACTCTGGCTTGCGGTGCTCGAGCAGGCCTATTTGCACATCCGCAGCGAGGAAAGGGCGCTCGATGTGGTCCATCTGTCCCCCATCGACGGAATGCGACGGCTGATCGAGTTCACGATCCAATATGATTCCGCACATCCGGAGTTCATCTCGCTGCTCGTTGGCGAAAACCTGCAGCGTGCGCGGTATCTCCGGCGCTCAAAGAAAATTCGAGAGGCTCATACCTCCTTGCTGGGCGTGATTGAAGATCTTTTGGATCGAGGCCGCCAGATCGGCGTCTTCCGCAGCAGCGTCGACGCGGCTGAGCTCTACATCACGATTGCAGCACTGGGGTTCTTCTATTTCTCGAACCTTCACACCTTGTCGGTGATTTTCGGCCGCGACTTCGACGCGCCTTCAGCGCGACAAGCGCACCTTCGCCACACGGTGGATGTTATCCTGGGCTACCTCAGACCATGAAACAGATCTCTACAACGGAGCCGCGTTCCGGGCTGGCATCCGTGCAAGTTAGGCAAGGCAACCACAATGGCACTCAACTGGACGAATTGGCCCCGCGAGGTACTTGAGACATTTCGCCGCGGCACCGTCATTCCCGCGCATCTCCTCGCGCTCGACTCGCATTGGCAACTGGATGTGCGCCGACAGCGCGCGCTCACCCGGTATTATGTCGATGCGGGCGCAGGCGGGATGGCGGTCGGCGTGCACTCGACTCAATTTGCGATCCGGGACCGCGGGCTCTACGAACCCGTGCTGAAGCTTGCCGCCGAGGCGGCGGCGGAGTGGGCGAACCGTCCCTTGGTTCTCATCGCCGGTCTCGCCGGCCAGACAGTGCAGGCGCGGCGCGAGGCGGAAACCGCGGTCGGCCTAGGCTACCATGCCGGACTTCTCAGTCTCGCCGCCATGAAGGGTGCGAGCGAAGATGAACTGATCGCCCATTGTCGGGCAGTCGCCGAGGTAGTGCCACTGGTCGGTTTTTATCTGCAACCCGCGGTCGGCGGCATTTTGCTATCGCGGAATTTCTGGCGGCGCTTCGCGGAAATCGAGCAGGTGATCGGGATCAAGGTGGCTCCGTTCAACCGGTACCGCACGCTGGACGTAATCGAAGGCGTAGTCGCTGCCCGCGCTGAAGACCGCATTGCACTTTACACCGGCAACGACGACGCCATCGTAATTGATCTGCTGTGTCCGTATGTCCTGCGCCGCGACGACAAGCATGTCACCGTGAGGATCGTCGGCGGCCTTCTCGGACACTGGAGCGTATGGACGCGAGGCGCCGTCACGCTCTTTGCTCGCATCAAGCGCGCGGTCGAAGCGGAGCTGATCGACGACGACCTCCTTGAGGTCGCGGCCAAGGTGACCGACTGCAACGCGGCCTTCTTCGATGTCGAGCATGACTTTCGCGGCTGCATCGCCGGATGTCATGAGGTCTTGCGCCGCCAGGGTCTTCTGGAAGGAATTTGGTGCCTCGACCCGAAGGAGGGCCTGAGCTCCGGCCAAGCGGAAGCGATCGAGCGGGTTATGCGGCTCTATCCCGAACTCGGAGATGACAGCTTCGTCGCAGAAAACCGGGAGCGCTGGTTGTCATGAACGGAGACCGAACTACGCCGCGAAGGGCTTTGCTGCCGCCCGACACCGTGCGGCGTTACGGCTTGCCGGTGTTGTCGCATCTGGCGCTGATACTTGTCTGGTATCTGGCCGTCGCTTACGGTCATGTGCCAAAGTTCATCGTGCCGTCGCCGATCGCGACCGCAGCGTCGCTCGGCGGGCCGAATTACCACTGGATCAGCAACACCCTCGTCACCGCTAGCGAGATTTTCGGCGGTTACTTTCTCGCTGTCGTTATTGGGGTGGCTATCGCGATCTCGTTCTCGTGGTCGCGGACCGCCGAGCAGGCGGCATTGCCCATCCTTGTCACGTTTAACATGATCCCGAAGGTCGCACTCGGGCCGCTCTTCATCGTCTGGTTCTCGTACGGCATCATGCCGAATATGATCATGGCCTTCGCCATCAGCTTCTTTCCCATTCTTCTCAACACCGCGCGGGGGTTTCGTGAGGTGGAGCCGGAGTTGCTGGAGCTGGTGAGATCGCTGCACAGCTCGAAATGGCAGATATTTACGAAGATCCAACTCCCGAGTGCACTGCCTTACATCTTTTCTGGCATGAAGGTCGGAGCCATCCTCGCGGTGGCGGGCGCCGTCGTCGGCGAGTTCCTGGGTTCCGCGCGGGGGCTCGGCTACCTGATGTTGCAAGTACAAGTCACGCTCGATACCGCCGCCATGTTCATGGCCGTCATTTTGATTACCGCGCTAGGGATCGTTCTTTACGGCGCCGTGCTGGCACTTGAGCGGTTGACGGTCGTTCGTGACGCTCGGGTGAACTAGGAACACCGCCGTGCCTGAACCATTTATCCGCGTCAGCGGGCTGCGCAAGGTCTACCGCAAGCGGGAGCAGGAATTTCTTGCGATATCCGACGCGAGCTTCGAGGTGGCCCCTGGAGAATTAGTCTCGCTGGTGGGGCCATCGGGGTGCGGGAAGACAACTCTGCTGAAGGTCCTTGCAGGATTGCAGGACTACGACGCCGGAGAGGTCCGGATCGGCTCCGCCTCTCATTCGTTCGATCCGTCCCGTGACATTGGAATGGTGTTTCAGCAGGCCCTGTTACTCAAATGGCGGCGCGTGCTCGAAAACGTGCTATTGCCCGCAGAAATCCTCGGCCTGCCCATGCGTGAGAGCCGCGAGCGCGCGCGTGACCTGCTGGCGATGGTCGGCCTCTCGGGCTCCGAAGATAAGTATCCATACGAGCTTTCAGGCGGCATGCAGCAACGCGCCGCGATCGCTCGTGCGCTCGTTCACGACCCGAAGCTTATACTGATGGATGAGCCGTTTGGCGCCCTCGACGCGCTTACCCGCGAAAAGATGAATCTTGAGCTGCTCAGAATCTGGAAACAGAGTGGCAAGACTATCCTCTTCGTGACCCATGGCATCTCAGAGGCCGTGTTCCTAGGCACGCGAGTGATCGTGTTTACGGCTGGACCGGCGAGGATGGCGGCGAACATCCCGATCAAGCTGCCGGAACCGCGCCGGCTCGATGTGAAGACGACCGAAATGTTCGGTGACTATAGCCGGCAGATTTATCATCTTCTTGGGATGGAATAGGTCGAATCGGCGAACAGAACTTGCTTCGGCCTATTCCGGGAAATTAAGCGTTTCAAAAGGCATGGCTCCCGCCGCTCCCCTCAAGCCGGCTCTACCAGCTCATAAATAGCCTGCGTCAGATGCGGCTCTTGCCACGCGCGGAATGGAAGCGCGCGCCGCCGGCCCCGCTCAGGCCCGATCTACGTTAAGAAGCGGACCTCACGCACTTCGGCGGCATAGTCCGGCTCGGGTCGGATCCGGCTGTTGGCGTTCCGGACGTGCGCGTCTGCCGTGCTCCGGAAAGCGAACTTCGCACCGCCCGACTGCTTGGTGCGGCTCGGGCCAGAACCTGACTTTGAGTCTAAATCAGCCCCCGCGGCGCAGTGTCGCGGAATGCCAAAATCAAGGAACTGGAAGCTTGCTCATCGCGGTTCTCCGATCCGAGGCCACCAATGCATAGGACCGGGCGTCCATAGGAGGCCCGCCCGTGAGGTGCGCCCCGCTCGGAGCTCGTCATGAACATAGGTATGGCAGGGCGTACCGCATGTCCGAGGGCGGTTCAGTATGTTCGCATGTCCACGGACATGCAAAAATACTCGACCGAAAATCAGATAGCTGCAATCGCGGTCTATGCAGCCCGTCACGATATCGAAATCGTCAGGACCTACCTCGACGCAGGCAAGAGTGGTCTCACAATCAAGAGCCGCCATGGCCTTCAGCAACTCTTAAAGGACGTCCGCTCGGCTCATCCTGGCTTCGATATGATACTAGTCTATGACGTCAGTCGTTGGGGCCGGTTTCAGGATGCTGACGAGAGCGCACATTACGAATTCACCTGCCGTGAGGCCGGAATATCCATCCGGTATTGCGCCGAGGAATTTGAAAACGACGGCAGCCTCGGGGCCACGATCATCAAGGCCATTAAGAGGGCCATGGCGGCCGAGTATAGTCGCGAACTCTCGAGCCGCGTGTTCGCGGGCAAATGCCGCATGACCATGCGGGGCTTCCACGCCGGAGGTCGCGCAGCGTACGGCCTTCGGAGAATGCTGGTCGATGAGCATGGGTTGACGAAATCATTACTTCAAGAAGGAGAAAGGAAGTTCCTGCACACCGACCGTACGGTCCTGGTGCCGGGGCCACCGAAAGAGGTCGAGACCGTGCAGTGGATATTTGATCAGTACGTCCGTCAGGAAGCCCCTATCGCGAGCATCGTGCGCGGCTTGAACGCCCGCGGCATTCCGAATATCGACGGCAAGCGTTGGCAGAAAACTGCCGTCCACACGTTACTCGTCAACGAAAAGTACATCGGTAATAGCGTCTTCAATCAGAGCTCGATTCGGCTCAAGTCCAAGCGCGTGACCATTCCGCAGGAGCAATGGATCAGGGCAAGAGGAGCCTTCGAGGCGATCATAGAAGAACCGGTGTTTGCCGCGGCCAAAGCGCGGCTCTCAAACAATTTACATCGCTTCAATAGGTTCGAACTCCTTGATCACCTCACCGCTGTTTGGTGCAAACACGGCAAGTTGTCATCCTGGCAGCTTAATCACTCTCCGATGTGCCCGGGGCATACCACTTTTCGGCGCGTGTTCGGCAGCCTATTGGAGGCTTTCGAAATGGTTGGCTACCGCCGCAGCGGTCGGCGGCCAGTCTATGCCTCGGTCGAACGGACAGTGGCCGAAGCGATTGTTGCTGACGTGAGAGCAGATGGCGGCGTCGCTGAGCACGCCGGACGCTGTCGACGTCAGAACGGCGTTCTGGTTGATGGCACAGTAACGGTTTCGATTCACTTGGCGCACGGCCGTTACAAGAACTCTCGTGGAAGGTCGCGCTGGAAGCTTCCCTACGGTGTGCGCCACGCTTCTGACATCACGATCCTCGCGCCCTACGATGAAAAGCGCCAGCGGATTTTGGCCTACTACCTTGTTCCAGGCTTCTTGTTAGAAAATCCGCGGCCATTCCTATTCGATGTAAATCCCATTGAATTCGAAGCATTCAGAACCGATACGCTGAAGTC
This sequence comes from Pseudolabrys sp., assembly GCF_035943735.1. GTDB lineage: Bacteria > Pseudomonadota > Alphaproteobacteria > Rhizobiales > Xanthobacteraceae > Pseudolabrys. The sequence continues at coordinate 15,319 of NZ_DASZBV010000006.1, read as the reverse complement.
CCTGTCTAATTTGCTCTGCCGAGAATCCTCTAGTTCGACCACTTTTGCCCTAGCCCACGCGTTACCCTCTTTGGTCTTCACCTCATTACAGGCGTTGCATTTCAAAGCCACGAAGCGGCCGCTTGGATCGGCGGCGCTGCTCCGCAGTTTCGAACGTCGTAGCGAGCGGGTGGCATCGTTCGTTGCAACGTGCGCGAGCTTCATTAAAGCCGAGCATGCCTTTCGCCGCGATTTGGCCGGCCTGCTAAACGACAATGGCTTTTGTAGCCTACTTAGAGATGAAAGGCTCGAACCTCTGCCGGCGCTTGCGCATGGAGGGTGCGCATGCAATGATCATTCAAAGCGCGACAGCTTGGCAGACGCGTGGCAGCTACCATCTAATGCCTTCGGCATTCGTGGTTCATTACGCCACTTGCGCCCCGAGCGCTTGCGCCAAGTTCAGCAGATACGAACCGCCTTCGCCGATTTCTCTCCTACCTTTTCGAAGTTGCTGATCGCCGCTTCGAGGCCAGATGAGTTCAGCATCAATGCACCGAAATTCGGCGTTCTCACTCGCAATGAGGCAACGCGGGTCTTAAAGCTGTTCCGGCCAATCGAGGACAGAGCACGCTCAATGCTGCCCGTATTTGCCGAGCAAGCATATCACCACGCCTTAACTCGGGCCTGTATCCGAAAGCTGCAAAGCAACGAGCACGTCGTCGGCTACATTCGTGCGGTCCACCCCAGAGTTTACCGGCGGCTGATCACAATACCACTAGAGCCGGGGAGACCCAGGCCGGTTCATGTGACGCCGAACAAGACCGAATGAACGAACGCGTCATAGTAATGGCCTATTACGTCAATATCCGAGAAATTTTGGATAGAAATTGACCAGGCCAAAGAGTGATAGAGTCGGGGCCGACTGGTCACGGCCGCTAACGCCACTATGAACAAAACATGAATTTGAACAAAATCAAAATACCACTTCTTGAGTATAGATGGTGAACACAAATGGTAGGGGCGCACTGCGATTTAGCCCCTTTTTGCGGATCAAGCACCAAGAACGGTCGCGCTATGACCACAAATTATGATTGCGCGCTTATGTCCGTAAATTTGCGGGGGGCTGCCCCCTACTCCCCATTGCCTCCAACCGCATCGGCGCAAAGAAAGGCGCGTGCAGTGTCGATAGTGGCCTCGACGTCCTTTACCAGTCTTCAGTTGCGCACGATCCGAACGAAGAACGCTTTACGAGCATTTCTCCGACGCCAAATCAAATGAGAAGAACGCAAATGAACCGCGTCTTTGCACACTCAGACCGCAAACGAACGTCGTCTGCCGGTGGCGGCTTCCTGAGACCAACCGCCCGGACCAAGTGGCTGGTGGTGCCATCTCGGGATATGCGGAACACACGCAGCTGCCATCACGGCGATAGCCTACCATAACATTGACAAAGCGTGGATTGAAGCGACAGTAAAATATAAAGGCGACCCACGGTTCTCAAGGGAGGTTGTTATGGCACGTACTGCCCTACGCGCGTCGGGCGCGCTTTTTGCCCTTGCTCTGGCGCTGTCAGCCACACCGACATTTGCCCAGGATATTGTCCTCGGTGCGTCGGTTCAGCTTACCGGCCCGGTCGCCAATACCGGCCGGTACTATAAAGATGCCTACGACTTTGCCATCGACAAAATTAATGCCGCCGGCGGCGTCAAGGTCGGCAACACGAAACGTAAACTCGCTCTCAAGCTTTATGACAATCAATCCGATGTCAATCTGAGCGTGCGTCAGTACACGCAGCTCGTCTCACAGGACAAAGTGAACCTGCTGCTTGGTCCCTTCGCCAGCAATTTTGCACTCGCCGATTCTGCCGTATCTGAGAAGTACCGGATTCCGATGGTGCAAGGCGGCGGCGCTTCCGATCAGATATTCTCCCGCAAGTTCAAGTATATCTTTGGCACGCTTGCCCCAGCCAGCAATTATTTCGCGTCCACCATCGATATGCTCAAACAGTTGGAGCCAGCACCGAAGTCCGTGGCGCTGCTTTATGCCGATGACGCATTCGACGTGTCTGTGGCGCAAGGTACGCGTCCTCTGCTCCAGAAGGCCGGACTAAAGATCGCAATCGACGCGCGCTACAGCTCGAATGCGAGCGATTTCAATTCGCTGCTGTCGCAAATCAAGAGCGTAAATGCCGACGTCGTGCTGGTCGCCGGACATGAGACCGAAATCTTGAATTTTGTTCGCCAGGCCAAGAGCCTCGCAGTTGCACCGAAGATGTATTCGTTCACGGTAGGGGTGCCGAGCGAGGATTTTCGTAAGGCGCTCGGCAAGGACGCCGACTATGCCTTCGGCATGACCGCGTGGCTGCCAAACGCCAACCTGAAGGACCGATGGTTCGGCGATGCCGCGCAGTTCGCGACAGCATATAAGGCCAAGTACGGGTACGATCCGGATTATCATGCGGCGTCTGGCGTGGCCGATGTCGAGGCCGTGGCTCAGGCCATCGAGAACGCCGGCTCCGTCGAGCCTCAGAAGGTTCGCGACGCCCTTGCCAAGCTCAATTTCCCGAGCCTCTACGGCACGATCGCATTCGCCGCCAATGGCCAGATCGACCTGCCGCAGGTTGTGATCCAGGTCCAGGGCGATAAGCTGGTGGCGGTCTATGGTGGCAAGGGTTTCATCGTGAAGCCTAATTATCCAATGCCGGCATGGAATGCCCGCTGAGTACCAAGGCGCCGGCCAACGGGCGGAGTAACGCGTGGATCTGCTGGCGCAAGTCTTGATCAACGGCGTGTTGCTGGGCGGGCTCTATGCCGTCATGGCATTGGGGCTCGCCCTTGTCTGGGGCGTCCTCAACATCGTGAACCTCGCCCACGGCGCCTTCATCATGCTGGGCGCATACTTGGCCTGGCATCTCTACACGTATCTTGGCATCGACCCGTTCCTCGGTCTGCCGCTAACGGCGATCGTGATGTTCTGTGTTGGCTATGCGTTGCAGCGGGGCCTTCTGAACCTCATCGTTCGTGCACCGATGTTCAACACCTTGCTCATCACCTTCGGCCTTGAGGTCGTGCTGACCTACCTGGCTCAGCTTGCCTTCTCGGCCGATTTCCGCACCATCAATCCGCCTTACGCTGGCAACAGCATCGCACTGGGACCGCTGGTGGTGCCGTTGGCGAGGTTGATGGCATTCGGTGTTGCGGCTGCCTTGACGGTCGGCATGTGGCTGTTCCTGTTGCGTACCACACTTGGTCGCGCCATCCGGGCCACAGCACAGAATCTCGTGGCAGCCCGGCTGTATGGTGTTGCGCCGCGACACCTCTATGCCGTTACCTTCGGAATCGGAATCGGACTCGCGGGCGCGGCTGGCAGCCTCTACGGCACCGTATCCCAGATCAATCCTTATATCGGTGCAACGCTGACGGCGAAATGCTTCGCAATCGCGATCATTGGCGGGCTAGATAATCCTCTTGGCGTGCTGGTCGGCGGCCTCGTGCTCGGGATTATCGAGTCACTGACGGTCCTCTACATCGGCGCGACATATGACGACGTGGCAAGCTTCGGCGTCTTGGTTCTCGTCCTGATTGTTCGACCGACCGGCTTACTCGGAAAGACAGCATGAGCGCCTTTCGGATCGGCCTTGCCATCGTAGCCGTGGCCGCGCTGGCGGCCTTGCCGCTGTATGGCTCCGACGTAGTGATTCAATTTGGCATCAATACGCTTCTGCTTGCTGTGCTCGCGCAGGGCTGGAACATCATTGGCGGTTACGCCGGCTATGCTTCGTTCGGCAACTCCGCATTTTACGGTCTTGGCAGTTACGGCGTCGGGATCGCAATGGTGCAGTGGGGCCTGCCATTCCCGGTCGGAATGATTTTCGGTGTCGTGCTCGCAGTTGTTTTCGCCTTCTGTCTCGGCATTCCAGTCCTCCGTCTCAGGGGGCACTATTTCGCCATTGCCACGCTGGCGCTCGCACAGGTGATGAGCGCCATTGTATCCAATGTCAGCCTTGCCGGTCAGAACATTGGTCTCGTGCTGCCGCCGCTCAACAATGATCGTCTCTTCTACGAGCTTTCCCTCGGCTTGCTAGTAATTGCAACTTTGACGATATTTTGGCTAACCCGCAGTCGCTTCGGCTTCGGACTCATCGCCATCCGCGAGAATGAAGAAGGTGCGGCGGTAATGGGCGTCAACACCACCCTGTATAAGGTGCTGGCTTTCGCATTGTCCGGGGTATTTACGGCGCTTGCTGGCGGCATTCATGCCTACTGGATCACTTTTCTTGATCCAGAGAGTGCGTTTGACATCAGCCTTAACGTCAAGATGATCATCATGGCCGTATTCGGCGGTCCAGGCACCGTATTCGGGCCAGTCGTTGGCGCTTTCGCGCTTTCGGCGGTATCAGAAGTCCTGTCCAGCGAAGCCACCAACGTCGCCGGCTTGTTCTTTGGTGTCGTTGTCGTCGCGGCCGTTGTGCTGATGCCCCGCGGCATCGCCGACGTGATACGGAGGTTTCGCACTTCCGGCTGGCACTACTTCATCGAAAACCTGAGAGCGCATCGGATATGAGCGCGATCCTTAAGGTCAGCCATGTCACCCGCCGCTTTGCAGGACTGGTCGCCGTCAATGACGTCAGCTTTACCCTCGGCAAGGGCGAAATCCTCGGTGTGATCGGTCCAAATGGGGCTGGTAAGACGACATTGGTGAGCTTGATCAGCGGGACGCTGTCGCCGAGTGAAGGTGATATTTTTTTTGAAGGCAGCAGTATCGCCAGGCTTCCCGCGTTCCGCCGCGCCCGTCTTGGCATCGGCCGTACATTTCAGATTATGCGACCGTTCCCCGGCCTATCGGTCCTCGATAACGTCGCCGTTGGCGCTCTGTTTGGTCATGGCGCGGGCGAGAGCGAGTTGGCCAAGGCTCGAGAAAAAGCTCTCGCCCAGCTCGATTTCGTCGGGCTTGGAAAGTTCGCGGCGCAGCGCGCCGAGGAGCTCGGCGGGCCTAATCGCAAAAGACTCGAACTTGCCAAGGCGCTCGCCATGCAGCCCAAGGTGCTGCTGTGCGACGAGGTTATGGCCGGATTGAATCTGGTCGAGATCGATGAAGTCATCGAGGTCTTGAGAAAGATCCGCAAAAGCGGCATCAGCATTCTCGTCATTGAGCACGTAATCAAGGCCATCAAGAGTCTCTCCGACAGACTGGTTGTTTTGCATCACGGCGACAAAATCGCAGACGGCCCGACCGACGCGGTGCTATCCAACAGCGAGGTCATAGAGGCCTACCTCGGCAGGAGGCGTTCGTGACGGCCGGAGCTGCTTCAAACGATCGGCTATTGGTCGTCGGCGGGCTGAGCGCCGGCTATGGCGGCATGCCTGCTCTGCGAAACATTTCCCTGGAAGTGCGGCGCACCGAAATAGTTGCTCTTGTTGGCTCGAATGGCGCCGGCAAAACCACTTTGCTGCGCGCTTTGTCGCGCGTCATTCCCTGCGTCGGCTCTATCGAATTCAACGAATACGATCTGATGCCTATGACGCCAGACGAAGCTTTCGGCACCGGCCTGGTTCAAGTGCCGGAAGGCCGTCAATTGTTCGATCGCATGACGGTTGCGGATAATCTATTGATGGGCGCCTATCGCCGGGATGATAAACCCGCTGTCATCAGCGATCTCGAACGGATGTACGGGCTGTTTCCCCGTTTGGGTGAACGACGCGCGCAACTTGCTGGCTCAATGTCCGGCGGCGAGCAGCAGATGTGTGCGATGGCCCGCGGTCTGATGGCACGGCCACAACTGCTGATGATCGACGAGATGAGCCTTGGTCTTGCCCCGGTTGTGGTCGACCAATTAATGGATGTGCTCCAGGCGATCCGCAAAGATGGTGTTACTGTTTTACTGGTCGAGCAGGACATTCATCTTGCGTTGTCTGTTGCTGATCGAGGTTACGTTCTGGATACCGGCTCGATTGTTCGTAGCGGAATCGGCAAAGATCTGATTGACGATCCCGCAGTACGCGAGGCCTATCTCGGTCTTGCATGAGATTGCCATCAGCAGACTCACCGTACGCCAACTCATGCCGCGACTCACGTTCACTCGCGTTGAGATCACAAGCGATTAAGTGGATCGTAAGCGGCCATCCGAACAGAGGTTAAGTGCCGGCATGTCCCAGCTTGAGGCCGAGTCTCAATGCCTTCACTTTCAATGACGGAATCGGCCATTTGAGATGTGCGGCTTTCTTCTGCAGCGCGAAAGAAGACGAAGACTTTCAACTGTGATACAAGCGCCTCATCGCGCACTGTAGGCCGTCGCGACAATACAGGGCCCGCTCAATCATGAACAAAGCCAATCAAGCCAAGGCGGCGGACGCGTTTCGGCGCGCGCATCACGGCCCGCGGCTGCTGCTGCTCCCAAATGCTTGGGACAGCTTGAGTGCGCGACAGTTCGAGGCCGCCGGCTTCGAGGCGATCGCGACCACGAGCGGTGGCGTCGCTTGGGCCCTCGGCTTTGCCGACGGCGAGCACGCGCCCTGGTCAGAGCTGGTCGCGGCCACACATAGAATTGTCCGCACCGTCCGGGTCCCGGTGACCGCCGATATAGAAGCCGGCTACGGCGCGACGCCCGCCCAGGTGGCCGCAAACGTGACTGAGATCCTCGCTGCCGGCGTTGTAGGCTTCAACATCGAGGACGGCACCTCGCGTTCGGACGAACCGGTGCGGCCGGTCGACGATGCGGCCGCCCGCATCCGAGCCGCACGCGAGGCGGCAGATGCAGGCGGAATACCGGCGGTCATCAATGCTCGCGTTGACCTGTATATCAAGAATGTCGGCGAGCCTGCGAAGCGGTTCGAGGAAGCCGTGCGGCGGGGCAAGGCCTACCTCGCAGCCGGCGCCGACTGCATTTATCCCTTCGGTTTGACCGATATGGAAACAATAGCCCGTCTGGTGAAGGCGCTGGATGCCCCCGTCAACATCGTGGCGCGGGCAGGAACGTGCCAAGCGGCAGATCTCGAACGGATCGGCGTGGCCCGGGTCAGCATAGCGTCCAGCGCAATGCTCGCGGCCGCGTCACTGATAAAGACCATCGCTCAGGAACTGCACGATCGCGGGCGCTTCGACCTGCTGACCCACGCTGTGAACCGTTCTGAGGTGCAAGCACTCTTCGCGCAGCGCGATTGACCAATCCGAGAAGCGGAGACGATCATGAAAGCTCGGCTTGATTTCCGGAGCGCTTCTCCCGAGGCCAACAAAGCGATGTCGGCTTTACACAAGTTCGTGCAGCAATGCGGGCTCGAGCACAACCTGCTCGAGTTGGTAAAGCTTCGGGTCTCGCAGATCAATGGTTGCGCTCACTGCATCGACATGCACACAAAGGAACTACGCGCAGCAGGTGAAAGCGAGCAGCGGCTATATCTACTTAATGCCTGGCGCGAATCGCCCTTTTACAGCCAGCGCGAGCGCGCGGCGTTGGAGTGGGCCGAAGCGGTGACGCGACTGCGTGACCAGGACGTGCCGGATGACGTCTATGACGCCGTCATGTCAGAATTCAACGAGACGGACCTGGTCAATTTGACGCTTGCACTCGTTGCAATCAACGGTGCCAACCGCCTCAATATCGCCTTCCGCACCGTGCCGGGGAGTTACCGGCCGCAGACACGCTTCTCCGCAGGCGCAAGCGGGACCGCCCTGCCGGGTCGGTGACTTGCGTGTGTTTGTGGTGGCCCTCGTCGGGCAACGCCTGCGCTTGCGTCGCAGTCGACACGGAATGCAGCGGCTATTCTGCATTCTGACGAATATTCGCCAGAACCAATGATGCGGCTCGGCAGAACAGAGCCTGGCACGAATCGACAACCGTCCACTCATTTAGGGACGAACGCGCGCCTTTGGACCATCGCTTAGGTGCCGAGCGGCGAGGCTCCTCGGCCAGCATCCTCTCGACGATGTCCCCGCGCGTCAGCAGCCGGTCTGCGGTGGACGCGGCAGGATGTCATTACCAGCGAAACCCGGTCGACGCTCGCTCGGTCAGATCCGTCCCGGGCCTCCGGATCCGCATCAAAATGCCGCACATTGTTTTCCCCGATTGCCATGCGCTCACCAAAATAGACCGATCGTCTTTGATCTGTAACCGTGATCAGAACGTCTAGGCCGTGGAAGCTCAGACGTCGTCCCGTGCGCTGCGACGCAGGCTCAAAATGATTGCCTCTCAAATTACCTCTCAAGGGGTGACCGCCACTTCAGAATCCGATCATCCGCACGGGTGGCGGCGATTCGTGTACTCCACCAACCACAAAGACATCGGGACAATGTACCTTGTCTTTGCCCTGGCCGCGGGGATAGTCGGCGCAACGCTCTCAATTGCTATGCGGTTGGAGCTGCAGAATCCCGGAATACAGTTCTTTCCCTCACCACACGAATACAACGCGTTCGTGACGGCGCACGGACTGATCATGATCTTCTTTGCGATCATGCCGTCAATGATGGGGGGATTCGGGAACTGGTTCGTACCCCTAATGATCGGCGCGCCGGACATGGCATTCCCGCGCATGAACAACGTTTCGTTTTGGCTACTGCCCGCATCGTTCGCCTTGTTGATCACGTCAATGTTCGTTGGCGGCGAGCCGGGGTCTCTCGGTCCCGGCACCGGCTGGACACTCTACCCGCCCCTGTCGACCTCGGGCCATCCAGGACCGGCGGTCGATTTCGTGATCCTGTCAATCCATTTGGCCGGCGCCTCATCGATCCTGGGAGCGATCAACTTTATCACGACGATCTTCAACATGCGCGCGCCGGGTATGACCCTGCACAAGATGCCGCTATTCGTCTGGTCCGTACTTGTCACCGCATTTCTGCTGCTGCTTGCACTGCCGGTTCTCGCTGGTGCTCTCACCATGCTGCTCACCGACCGTAACTTTGGCACCACTTTCTTCTCCGGTGACCATGGCGGCGACCCGCTGCTGTTCCAGCACCTGTTCTGGTTCTTCGGCCACCCCGAAGTCTACATCATGATTCTTCCAGGCTTCGGCATGATCAGCCAGATCGTTTCGACCTTCTCGAAGAAGCCCGTGTTCGGCTATCTCGGGATGGCCTATGCGATGGTGGCGATTGCCGGCATCGGCTTCGTCGTTTGGGCGCACCACATGTTTACAGTAGGCCTGTCGACTGGCGCACAGGCTTACTTTGTTGCTGCCTCGATGGTGATCGCGGTACCGACGGGCGTGAAGATCTTTTCGTGGATCGCCACGATGTGGGGCGGCTCGATCGAATTCCGCGCGCCGATGCTTTGGGCAACAGGCTTTATTTTCGTGTTCACCATCGGCGGCGTTACCGGCCTCGTGCTCGCCAACGCCGGCGTCGACCGCGTGCTCCATGACACCTATTACGTGATTGCCCATTTCCATTACGTGCTGTCCCTCGGCGCGGTCTTCGCTCTTTTTGCAGGCTGGTACTACTGGTTCCCCAAGATGAGCGGCTACATGTACAATGAGACCATCGCCAAGCTGCACTTCTGGCTGATGTTCATCGGCGTGAACCTCACGTTCTTCCCGATGCATTTTCTGGGGCTGGCCGGCATGCCGCGACGGACGGTCGACTATCCGCTGGCGTTCCATGGATGGAACGAAGTGGCCTCGATAGGCGCCTATATTTCCGCGGTAGGCTTTTTGGTCTTCTTCATCGGCGTCATCGAGGCCTTCGTGCGGAAGCGCGTAGCCGACGACAATCCGTGGGGTGCCGGCGCCACGACCCTGGAGTGGACGCTACCCTCCCCGCCACCGTTTCACCAGTTTATGACGCTGCCTCGCATCCGGTGAGCCGCCGCCGTCGGGTTATTTTCTTGGAAGCCTTGAGCGGCGCCATTGTCGGCGGCCATCGCCGTCGCGACAGTGTTTGTTTTTATCGCCTTTGGCACTCATGTCTTGCTAGGTGGCACCTTTGAGACGAGAACGGTCGGGGCGATGACACTTCGGAGCATTGTGTGGATTGCTATTGCGGCAGCGGCTTGCCGTACGCTCGGATGTTCACTAGGTCAGACGAAAAGCTGACTGTAAAAATCACCGTCTGTACTAAAGGATATATATCTCCTTCCTCGAAGTTTGGCTGATTGGGTCAATTCCGGACCCAAGAAATGCCCTGCCCTAATGTCTGCTCAGAGGTCGATCGCCGACATCTTCTTGTAATGTTGATCTCGCCACCGGCGAGAACGGTATGCTGGCGAGATCTGACCTGACGTGCGGAGCTAACGTCCCCGGCCCACGCCACCAGCTCGGTCTTATTTATGTTCGACTAGCCGTCCGGTGAGCGGAAGCGTACGCCGATGCCGGCGCGGCCACGGTGGAGGAATTCGATTCCAAACTTCGTTTCGAGTGCGGCCTGCACCTTCCGCAAAACCTCAAGCCGCCGGTAGTCTATCGCCTCACCCTCGTGTCCCTCTAGAGACATGACTGCATGACGGCTGACACCCGCCTGCGCCGCTAAGGTTGCTTGATCGATTCCAACCAGACCGCGGGCAGCGCGAATAAGCGCCGGGCAAGGCCATATAGGGTCGCTGGAATTCTTAACCATGTGTCGACTTCGGCAACATTTTGTCGCTGACGGCCCTTCCCAAAGCGCCCTTTGTCGGCTACTTATTGTAGCCGAGGAGGCACAAGAATCATGGACTACCAAGCCTACATCACCAGCAGCCGGTGGCGGAACAGCCCGGCTCGCATCGCCGAGCTCTGCGCCGCCGGCTACCGCTGCAGGATCTGCAATCAATCCGATGCCGAGGTCGAACTCCAGGTCCACCATCGCACCTACGAGCGCCTCGGCTGCGAGCTTCCCGGCGATCTGCTCTGCGTATGTGCCGAATGCCACTACGAGGTGACGTCGTTCATGCGTCGGCGGCGCTATCTCCGGTCGACCCCACGCGTCCTCGACCTCATCCCCGCCCTTGAGGGCGTCAGCACCCTCTACGATCCCACGCGCTGAGGAGTAGCCCATGAACGCGGACACGATGAGGCTCCGGATCGTCGGCGAGCGCCCGCTCCTCATGCACAGCTCGCGCCTGGCCGACCCGCTCGACCCGGCGGCGATCGATCTCGCTCGCGTGACGTCCAAGCGGCACAAGACCAAAGCCGATCACGAAGAGGTCGCCCGGCTCGAGTGGTATGGCGGCCTCTGGGCCGTCGGCGGCGTCCCATGCCTCCCCGCGGAAGCCCTTGAGGCGTCCTTTGCGAAGGCCGCTGCCTTGAGGCGCAAGACGCGCCAGGCCCGCGCCGGGTTCATGGTCACTGAGCCTGCGGTAGTCGTCTTCGCTGGACCGACGACAATCGACGAGCTTTGGGCAGACTCCAGGTTTCGGCTGCGTCGGTCGGTCGCCGTCGGCAACGCCCGGACGATGCGCACGCGCCCGATGTTCCCCGTTGGGTGGAGCGCGGACGTGACCGCCTCCTATCTCCCGACGCTGCTCGACCGCAGCGAGGTCCTCGAAATCTTCCAAATCGCCGGCGCGCAGGTCGGCATTGGCGACTGGCGGCCGCGGTATGGCCGCTACAAGGCGGAGTTGATCGACTAGCCGTCGCGGGGCGTGGCCCGGTGAGCCATGGCAGCGCCCGGCGTGGCGAGGCAGGGCGAGCGCCTCCTCTTTCGAGGAGGCGTTCATGCCCAGCTCAAGTGAAAGAGCTCCAACATTTTTACGAGCAAACGATGAACGAGCGTAAGACGATGCATGGCACCGGAGCCCGGGGGCTCGCCACCGCCGATCACACTCAATGCCGCCGCAGCGCCCCGTTGCAATGGTGGCGGGCGGACCGCTGCCCGCGACTTGATGCAGTCGCCACCGCGGAGCTCAGAACTGCGCTCTCGCAGCTTCACCTGCTCGCTCATCCGACCTGGCCCGACGCCGTCGCCGGCGATCCCTCAGCCGTGGTGCGGATCGCCATGACGATTCGCTACGACATCACAAGTCCGACCTGGCTCATCGATTGCGCGGGCTCGCTTGCGCTCCTGTCCGCCGCCGAGGGCTCCGAGACCGGGGCTGCGGTCCTGCGTCACCTCCGAAGGCGGTACGTCGTCCCGGCGCGCTGCCGCTTGCAACGGAGCGCCTGATCATGCGTATCCAGGTGTTCACCGATCTGCACGTCGACGTCGCGGCAGCGAAGCCGATCACGATCGGCGCGGGCGTCGACGTCGTCGTTGTCGCCGGCGACACCTGCCAGGGCGCGCAGGAAGCGTTCGCGCATATCCGCCGGCTCGTGCCGATGAGCATGCCGGTGGTGATGGTCTTGGGCAATCATGAGCACTATGGACGCTGCCTGCCGGAAGAGCTCGCCGTCGCGCGCGCCGAGGCTCCCGCCTACGGCATCCACCTTCTCGAAAACGACACCGCCTTGATCGGTGATGTCCGGTTCGTCGGCTGCACGCTGTGGACGGATTACAGAATTTTCGGCTCGGCTAACGTGCCCGCTGCCATGCGCGCCGCTGCGCAAGGGCTGAACGATCACCGGCGCATCACCTGGTCGAAGCAGCCTTGGGCACGCTTTCGGCCAACGGAGGCGCTGTTACTGCACAGCCGCTCGCGGAAGTTCCTTCAGACCGTGCTGCAGGCTAAAGACCAGACGCCAACGGTCGTGATCACCCATCACGCGCCGTACCCCCGGTCGCTGCATCCGAAGTACGCGAAGGACCTGCTCTCTGCGGCCTACGTGAGCGATCTCGAAGACCTGATCGTCGCCACCGCGCCGGAGCTTTGGGTGCATGGGCACGTTCACACGAGCTTCGATTACTCGGTCGGGAGGACGCGCATTCTGTGCAACCCGCACGGCTACGGCAGCGAGAACCCCGATTTCAATCCCGGTCTCGTCGTGGAGGTCGGGGCATGAGTGCGCTTGTGTTGCTGTCTCAAAGCCGCCGGCTCGCCGCGTCTGCGCAACCGATTGCGGAGGCGCTGATCGACCTCCTTCGTAGGTCGAAAGTCGCGCCACGGCGACCGGCCGGCCAGATCGACGAACGCGGTCAAGGCGAACTGCGCCTGGACGATGGACAAGAGGATGACGTCTCCGCGACACCCGACGACGACGTTCTGCTCCCGGTGGACGACGCCGCCGGGGCTGTCCTGCTCGGACGTGCTCTTGACCAGGACCGCGACGCGCTTGCGCGACTGCAGGACCGGGACGCCTTCACCGTTATCGAGGTCGCCGACCCCGATCTGGTTCGGCCGATCGCTTCCATCCTGCGTCTTTATGTCTTTGGCAAGGAGCGTACCGTCACAGGCGAAGGGCACGGCTCGAAGGACGTGCGCGTCCTGCCGGCCGGCACGGTGGCGCTGTTCGATGACCACGGCGACACGAAGAAGAAGGACGTCACCCCGGACGTGGTGGCTGCGGTGGAGAGCCGCTGCGCGGTGGTGGTGGTGTCGGCTGCGCCGGGCCGCTACCTGACGCCCGAGCTGTTGCGCCTCGTCAACATCAGGATCGCCGTCCCCCGGTTCGATGCCAACGCGGTCGCCGATGTTATCGCCTCCATCGCCGGGCGGCACCCGGCTAGCATAGACGAAAGCCTCGCGAAGGAAGTGACGCTCAACGCACTCAGGCTCGCGGTGCGAGCCGATCTCGGTCCCGCCGCATCGCTTGCGCGACTTGCGCGCCTGCTCGGCGACACAGAGCGCGACATTAGCAAAGGCCCTACTCTTTCCGAGCTGCACGGCCTCGGTCGCGCAAAAGAGTGGGGCTTGAGCCTCGCCGCCGATCTTCGCGAATATCGCTCAGGGGCGTTGCCATGGCACGCCGTGAGTGGCCATGCCATTTTGCTGAGCGGACCGCCAGGGACAGGAAAAACATCGTACGCGCGGGCTTTGGCGCGAGAATGCGGCGTCGCGTTCGTGTCAACGAGTTACGCCGACTGGCAGGCCTACAGGGAGGGTCACCTCGGCAATGTCGTCACCGCGATCCGCAAGGTGTTCACTGAGGCGCGGGCGAAAGCGCCCTGCATCCTTTTCATCGACGAAATCGACGCGCTCCCTGCAAGACGCTCGGGAGACAAGCACGATTCGTGGTTTACAGCCGTGGTCGATTGCCTCCTAATCGAGATGGATGGCGCCGAGCGACGTGAAGGCGTGATCATCATTGCTGCAGCCAATCATCCGGCTGCGCTTGATCCGGCCCTTGTTCGCTCAGGCCGCCTGGACCGCCATATCGAGATCTCGCTGCCCGACGTTCCGGGCCTGGTGGGCATCTTCCGCTCGCATCTCGGTCAGGGTCTCGCCGGCGCGGACCTGCTGCCGGCTGCGCTTGCCGCACGCGGCCACACCGGCGCCGACGTCGAGCGCTGGGTACGAGAAGCGCGCGGGAAGGCACGCCGTGCGGGACAGCCACTGACAATCAACCTGCTGGTAGATACAGTTCGCGGGAGCACCCCCGCTCTGCCCGAGCAGGTATGTCGCCTAGTTAGCTACCATGAGGCCGCTCATGCCCTAGCCAATATCTCGCTTCGCCTCGCGAAGCCTGTCTCGCTGTCGATCGGCGCTAGCGGCGACGGGGAAACCAACAGCGTCATCGACGAAATCCGAGCGCAAACGCGACACGACATCGAGCAATGTCTCGTCTCCCTGCTCGCGGGCCGTGCCGCGGAAGAGATCGCCTGTGGCATCACCACCGCCGGCGCCGGGGGCGGTGCGGCCAGTGACCTTGCGCACGCCACCCGGATCGCGGTGCGCCTTGAGACGGTTTATGGGCTTGGCGCATCGGGTCTCGCACACATCCCATGCGAGCCGGACCGCCTGCTGTTGATGCGGCCGGACCTGCTTGCGGCCGTGCAAACTTCACTCGACAGGGCTTACGCGAGGGCCAAGGACCTCCTGAATGGCAACCGTGCCTCGCTCGATGCGCTTGCGAACGCGCTTTTCGAGCGAGGCTATCTCGACGCCGCGGAGATCGAGGCGGTACTTCAGGCCACGCCCCTCGCGCGTCCCGCGTCCGTCGCCGAGGAGGGCGCGATCATGCCGCCCTCGACCGCCGGCTCGCAGGAACCGCTCCAGGACGCGACCGAGCAGGAACTCGGCGCCGAGGCGACTGAAGTTGAACCGGCCACGAGCTAAGCCACGCCACCCGAATCCGTGACGACGCGCACCAGAGTGAGCAGCATGCAAGACCAGCCCGCCTTCGAACAGATGGCCGCGACGCTTGAAGCGAGCGGCGACTACAAAATCTTGCGGCGCCTTGTGCCGCGTTCGATCTCGACCGCCCCCTTCAACCCGGCCGACAAGGTCGCCGTCGTCCTCGACGTGGAGACCACCGGGCTCGACCACACCAAAGACGAAGTGATCGAACTGGGAATGCTTCGGTTCAGCTATTCGGAAGCGGACGTCGTCACCGGTGTCACCGAC
>NZ_DASZBV010000005.1:0-240764 GCF_035943735.1 Pseudolabrys sp. | reverse complement strand
TTTCGCAGCCAAGGCCTTTCCACCACTACGGGCCCCGATCATTGCCGGTTGTCCTGTGACCGGCGCCGGCAATACCATCACTGTGGCCCAGCGACGTGCGGTCGGCACGCCGGGACGGAGCGGCTTGAACCGCCGGGAGGGAAAGAGCGCGCCGCATCTCCGACGCTCCCACCCCGGCCACCGCTCCCCGCCCCGCGTCTGGAGACGCTGATCAGACACCCCTCGGTACGGGGCGGGATGGCAGGACTATATGCTCGCCGCTAGGAACAGTCAAATAGTCCTAGATCACGAATTATTACAGCTGCCGTCCCGGACGGCTGAGCCGTAACGCGTAGCCGCGCCGATGGCGCGGGCTCCTCAGGGCGACGGAACAGCTTTTTGGCCGTTTGCCTCGCCCTGCCCGGCGGCCTAGATAAACCGCATGACCACCCTCTACATCACCCATTCCGCCTGCCTCGATCACCTCACGCCCGACGGCCATCCGGAGCGGCCGGACCGGCTGCGCGCCATCGAGCAGGCGCTCGAGGACGAGCGCTTCCAGACGCTGGCGCGCGAGAAGGCGCCGATGGCCGAGATGGAGACGATCGCGCTCTGCCATCCAATGGATTACATCGAGGCGATCAAGGACGCCTCGCCCAGCGAAGGCATGGTGCGGCTCGACGCCGACACCTCGATGTCGCCCGGCAGCTACGAGGCCGTCCTGCGCTGCGTCGGCGGCGGCGTGCGCGCCGTCGATGAGGTCATGAGCGGAAGCGTCCACAACGCCTTCGTCGCCGTTCGCCCGCCCGGCCATCACGCCGAGACGGCGCGGCCGATGGGCTTCTGCCTGTTCAACAGCGCGGCCATCGTCACCCGCTATGCGCAGAAAAAGCACGGCGCCGAGCGCGCGGCTTTGGTCGATTTCGACGTGCATCACGGCAACGGTTCGCAGGACATCTTCTGGGCCGACCGCAGCGTGCTGTACTGCTCGACGCATGAGATGCCGCTCTATCCCGGCACCGGCGCGGTCACCGAGCGCGGCCAGTTCAACAATATCGTCAACGCGCCGCTGCGCGCCGGCGACGGCGGCGATCAGTTCCGCGAGGCGTTCGAGACGGCGATCCTGCCGCGCCTGCGCGACTTCAAGCCCGACGTGCTCGTCATCTCGGCCGGCTTCGACGCGCACACGCGCGATCCGCTGGCGAATTTGAATCTGGTGGAGGCCGACTTCACCTGGGTGACGCAAAAGCTGATGCAGATCGCCGACGAGAACTGCAACGGCCGCATCGTGTCCATGCTGGAAGGTGGCTACGATCTGCAGGGCTTGTCGCGCTCGGTCGCCGCGCACGTCACCGCACTGATGCGGGGGTAGTCCTGCAAGAAGGCATCATGGAAAAACGCGTTGAAGAGCTACTTCACGATCTGAAAGTCACAAGGGCCTGCCGCTTCAGCGCAGCGGAACGGCTCCACGGCAACGATCGTCGAATGGCGCTAATTGTCGCGATGGCGTCTGTTCTTGTAATTGCACTTACTGTACTTCCGTTTGTCTATAAATTTCCGTCATCCGTCTCAGGCGACCTAAGCGTAATCACGCTTATAATGTCAGTCATGATATTAGCTATTTCTTTGTTTCAATACAGCAGCAACGATGCAGTAAGCGCGGAACAGCTTCATCGATGCGGATTAGAATTGAATGAGCTTCGTCGCGAGCTTCGCGATAAGGCAGAGAATATTGATGCACAGACGCTGGCATCAATACGCTCAAGATACGACACTATATTGCAGAAATACAGCATCAATCACATCGAAGCCGACTTCAGAAAATACATGCTTGAGCACCCCGACGAATTCCCACTCTCACGCGCGGAAACGGTTTGGTATTTCGTTACAAATCTCGCTGTAGGAAAAACACTCCACACGCTTCTGTTCTTGGTTATGATCGTTATATTCGTGTGGCTTGTTTTCTGGCATGTTCTCCCGGCTCGACTTAGCTGACAACGAACCGGGGTGCACCAGTCCACTCATCTCGCCGTCAGGCCGCCATCGACCGGCACGTCCGCGCCGGTGATGAACGACGCCGCGTCCGACAACAGATAGACCGCAGCAGACGCCACCTCCTCCGGCTCACCGAGGCGGCCGAGCGGAATGTCGAGCGCGAGCTTCTGCTTCACCGCATCGGGATTCTTCGTGCCGCCGGCGATCTCGTCGACCATCGGCCCGGCGATGAAGGCGGGGCACAGCGCGTTGCACCGCACCGGCGGCTTGTAGCGCGCGCCGTAGAGCGCCACCGACTTGCTCAGCAGCGACACGCCGCCCTTCGACGCATTGTAGGCGGTGAGGTTCGGGCCGCCGACGAGGCCGAGCACCGAAGACATGTTCACGATCGACCCGCCCTTCTGGCGCAGCAGCGGGAAGGCGTATTTGCAGCCCAGAAAAGTGCCGTCGAGATTGACGGCGACGACGCGCTTGAAGGTGGCGAAGTCGGTCTTCTCGATGTTGCCGACGGTGGCGATGCCGGCGGCGTTGACCAGACCGTCGAGCCGACCGTGCCGGCTCTCGACCGCGGCGGCGACGCGCTGCCAGTCGCTCTCGCTGGTGACGTCGAGGGCGTGATCGATGCCGGATCCGGCCTTCAGGTCGGTGGCGATGACCGTGCCTTTCGCCGCGCGGATGGCGGCCGCGATGGCCGCCCCGATGGCGCCCGCGGCGCCCGTCACCAACACGATTTTTCCGTCGAGATCCGCCACCGATTCTGCCCTCATTGCGTTTCCCTGCATTGTCGAGCATTCATCGCGCCATGTCATCCGCGGCCACGCCCGTCTGCCTGATCACCGGCGCCTCCTCCGGCATCGGCGCCGCGCTGGCGCGCGAATTCGCCAGGCATGGGCATACCTTGGTGCTGACGGCCCGGCGCGCGGCCGAGCTCGACGCGCTCGCCGACCGCATTGCCGGCAAAGGCCAGCCGCGGCCGCACGTCATCGCCGCCGACATCGGCGCGGGCGACGGCATCGCGCAGCTCGAGCAGGCGTTGCGCGAACGCGGCCTCGAGGTGGCGATCCTCGTCAACAATGCCGGCTTCGGCCTGCTCGGCGCGGCCGCCGATCTCGATCTCGCCCAACAACTCGCCATCGTCGATCTCAACGTGCGCGCCTTGACCGACCTGACGTTGCGCTTCCTTCCCGACATTAGCCGCCACGCAGGCGGCATCCTCAACGTCGCCTCGATCGCCGGTTTCCTGCCGGGACCGGGCATGGCCGTCTATCACGCAAGCAAAGCCTTCGCCGTCTCGTTCAGCGAGGCGCTGCACGCGGAGCTCGCGGGCAAAGGCGTGCGCGTGACCGCGCTCTGCCCCGGCCCGGTGCCGACCGGCTTCTTCCATCGTGCCGGCATTCCGCACGGCTATTTCCCCGCCTTCCTCGCCCGCTCGGCCGAGCGCGTGGCGCGCGAGGGCTATGCGGGCCTGATGGCGGGCCGGCGGCTGGTGATCCCGGGCGGGCCGAACCGCATCCTCACTTTGCTGCCGCGCCTGCTGCCGCGCGGCATGATCGCCGGCTACAGCGCCTGGCGCTGGCGGCGTGCCTCCCGCGGTGGATAACCGCCCTATCCTCGCCACCCAGTGCCGACATAGGATGCGGCCCAAGAATCAGGACACGCCGATGGCCGAGAAGAACAACGCCGACGTCAAAGCCCTGCCCTTCGAGCGGGCGATCGAGGAACTGGAGAAGATCGTCAAGGAGCTCGAGGGCGGCAAGGTGCCGCTCGAGGAATCGGTGGCGATGTACGAGCGCGGCGAAGTGCTGAAGGCGCGTTGCGAGGAACTGTTGAAACAGGCCGAAGCGCGCGTCGAAAAGATCACGCTCGATGCCGGCGGCAAACCCACCGGCACCGAGCCGCTGGACGTGGACTGACACGTGAGCGTCCGACGCCGCCTTGTCGTCTACGTACAAGGCTACGACCCGCGCGGCCTGCCCGAATACTACCGGATGTTCCGGCAGGAATTCCGCAAGACCCTGGCGCTGTACGGGCTGACCGGCAGTGTCGGCAAGCCGGCGAACGATCCCGAACGCTTCGTCACCACCTGGCACGCCGACATGCACGGCGCCGGCTGGGACGTCGACACCACTTACATGTTCCTGCGCTGGGAGGACATCATCCGCCGCGACTTCGCGCGGCCGGCGTGGTGGAAGGTCCCGGCAATGTATCTCGCCATGCTGCACACGATCGCGCAGGGCATGGTCTGGCGCATCCTGCAAGCGCATTGGCGCTTCGGTCTGTTCATCATTTACCCGATGGTGCTGACGACCTTGTGGGCGCTCGCCGGCGCCGCGGTCGGCCTCGCGGCGGCGAAGCTGATCGCATGGACGGGTCTGCCGCTATGGCTCGGCGACCTCATCGGCGCGGGCGTCGGCTTCGCCGCCTTTGCCTTCGCGCTGAACGCCACCGAAAAGCACACCTATCTTCTTTATCTCTGCGACGACATCGTCTCGACCTGGCAGTTCGCGCACGGCCGGCGCCCTGACTGGGAGGCGCGCATGGATCTGTTCGCCGGCTATCTCGTCGATGCGGTCAAGGCGAGCGACGCCGACGAGGTCGTCGTGGTCGGCCACTCGTCCGGCTCCTTCCTCGCCGTCGACGTCGTCGACCGGGCGCTGGCGCGCGATCCCGCGCTTGGCGAACACGGCCGCCCGGTAAGGCTGCTGACCATCGGCGCCAATCTTCCGGTCGTCGGGTTCTACAAGAAGGCGCAGTGGTTCCGCGACCGCCTGCGCCGGCTGGCGGTCTCCAGCCAGATCGGCTGGGTCGATTTCCAGTCGCGGCACGACATTATGAATCTATGGCCGTTCGACCCGGTCGCCGGCCACGGCATCGATCCCGGCCCCGCCCGGCGCAACCCCAAGGTTGTATCGATCAGTTTCCGCGACATGTGGCGGCCCGGGAACTTCGGCCGCCGCCGCTGGCGCTTTTTCCAGGCCCATTTCCAGTTTTTGTTAGCCAACGAACTGACTGAAGCGCCTTACGATTACTACCTGATCTGCTGCGGTCCCCAGGACCTCGCCGCCCGCGCGGCGGCAGCCCATTAGGGGCGAAAAAGCCGCCGAATTGCCCGAAAGCGCGGATTTGGTGTAAGTCTTGCCTGATTGGAACCCGACCGCGCGGGGGCTAACAAGCGCGGCCCGACCCCTTGTCCGGAGTGAAGTTTTGTCAGACGTGTCCAAGACCCCGCTGCTCGATCGCGTCCGCTTTCCCAGCGATTTGAAGAACCTTTCCGCCGAGCAGCTGCGCCAGCTCGCCGACGAACTGCGTGCCGAGACCGTCGACGCCGTCGCCAAGACCGGCGGCCATCTCGGCGCCGGCCTCGGCGTCGTGGAACTCACGGTGGCGCTGCACTACGTGTTCGACACGCCCGACGACAAGCTGATCTGGGACGTCGGCCACCAGGCCTATCCGCACAAGATCCTCACCGGCCGGCGCGACCGCATTCGCACGCTGCGTCAGGGCGGCGGCCTGTCCGGCTTCACCAAGCGCGCCGAGAGCGAATACGACCCGTTCGGCGCCGCGCATTCCTCGACCTCGATCTCCGCCGCGCTCGGCATGGCGGTGGCGCGCGACCTGGCGGGGCGCAAGAACAACGTTATCGCCGTCATCGGTGACGGCGCGATGTCGGCGGGCATGGCTTACGAGGCGATGAACAATGCCGGCGCACGCAACGAGCGGCTGATCGTCGTCCTCAACGACAACGAGATGTCGATCGCGCCGCCGGTCGGCGCCATGTCGGCCTACCTCGCCCGGCTGGCCTCCGGCCGCACCTATCTGAAGCTCCGCGACGTCGGCAAGCAGCTCACCCAGCATCTGCCGAAGGCAATCGACCGCGCCATCACGCGGGCTGTGGAGCACGCGCGCGGCTACGTTACCGGCGGGACCTTGTTCGAGGAGCTCGGCTTCTACTATGTCGGGCCGATCGACGGGCACAATCTCGACCACCTGCTGCCGGTGCTGCGCAATGTGCGCGACGCCGACTTCGGCCCGATCCTCGTTCACGTCGTGACGCAGAAGGGCAAAGGCTATGCGCCGGCCGAGAATTCGGCCGACAAGTATCACGGCGTCGTCAAGTTCGACGTCGCCACCGGCGCGCAGGCGAAGTCGAAGGGCGGCGCGCCGCAATACACCAAGGTGTTCGGCGAGAGCCTGATCAAGGAAGCCAGGAAGGACGACAAGATCGTCGCCATCACCGCGGCCATGCCGTCGGGCACCGGCGTCGACCTGTTCGAGAAGGAATTCCCGCAGCGTACTTTCGACGTCGGCATCGCCGAGCAGCACGCGGTGACCTTCGCCGCCGGGCTTGCGACCGAGGGCTTCAAGCCGTTCTGCGCCATCTATTCGACCTTCCTGCAGCGCGCCTACGACCAGGTCGTGCACGACGTCGCCATCCAGAAGCTGCCGGTGCGCTTCGCCATCGACCGCGCCGGGCTGGTCGGCGCCGACGGCCCGACGCATGCCGGCTCGTTCGACGTCGCCTATCTCGGCTGCCTGCCGAACTTCGTGGTGATGGCGGCGGCCGACGAGGCCGAGCTCGTGCACATGGTGGCGACGCAAGTCGCGCTCGACGACCGCCCCTCGGCGCTGCGCTATCCGCGCGGCGAAGGCCTCGGCGTCGAGATGCCGGAGGAAGGCAAGCCGCTCGAGATCGGCAAGGGCCGGGTTCTGCGGGAAGGCCACAAGGTGGCCCTGCTCTCGTTCGGCGCGCGCCTCGGCGAAGCCTTGAAGGCCGCCGACGAGCTCGCCGCGCACGGCCTCTCCACCACGGTGGCGGACGCGCGCTTCGCCAAGCCGCTCGACGTCGATCTCCTGATGAAGCTCGCGCGCGAGCACGAGGTGCTGATCACCATCGAGGAAGGCTCGGTCGGCGGCTTCGGCGCCTACGTGCTGCAGACGCTCGCGGAGCACGGCGCGCTCGAGAACGGCCTGCGCGTGCGCACGATGGTGCTGCCCGACACCTTCATCGACCAGGACACGCCGGCGGCGATGTACGCCCAAGCCGGACTCGACGCCAAGGGCATCGTCACCAAGGTGTTCGAGGCGCTCGGCCGCGACGCCGCCAAGGAGACGGTGAAGCTGGCGTAGGGCTTCCTTGTCCCGGGCGCAGTGCAGCGCGAAGCGGTGCACTGCAGAACCGGGACCGCCCGACAACGGACGTCCGTGGTGATGTCCAATGATTGCGGAGCGCTTTTTCGTCTACATCCTCAGTAACCGCCCCAAGGGCGTGCTCTATGTCGGCGTTACCGGTGACCTGCTCCGCCGTGTCGCCGAGCATAAGGGTAAGTACGTCGCTGGCTTTACTCGAGACTATGGCGTCACGAATCTCGTCTATTTCGAGGAGTACGCATCCCTCCTCGAGGCGCGGGCCCGCGAGCGCGCGATGAAGCGCTGGCATCGTGCCTGGAAGATCTCGCTGGTCGAAACGATGAACCCGGACTGGAAGGATCTGTCCGACCAGCTAGCGCTGTAATGGCGAGCGCCCGTTCTTGTGCGGTCCCGGGTCTGCAGCGCAGCATTCCGCTTCGCTTCATGCAGCGCTGCGCCCGGGACAAGCCCTCAAACCCTCTTCTTCCTTCCCTTCTTGCGCTTGGGCGCCTTGGCGCCCTTCTTGCGCGCTTCCGACAGGCCGATGGCGATCGCCTGCTTCTTGCTCTTGACCTTGCGGCCGCTGCCGCTCTTGAGCGTGCCCTTCTTGCGCTTGCGCATCGCGCGCTTCACGTAACTCGACGCTTTCTTCGAATACTTCCGTGCCATGTCCTGCCTCCGAGATGGCGCACAAACATTTGATATGCGATGAAACAACAGCAATGATGAGAACTGGTTCCGTTTGCCGGTTGCATCACCGCGGCATGATCGACAATGACGACGCCTGAAGATATCCGCTCCGAGCGATTGCGCGCCGACCGTCTGCTGGTCGAGCGCGGTTTGTTCGACAGCCGCGCCAGGGCGCAGGCGGCGATCGAAGCCGGCCTCGTGCGCGCGAACGGCGTCGTCGTGCGCAAGCCGTCGGAAGACATCGCGCGCGACGCCGAGTTGACCGCCACACCCGCGCATCCTTACGTGTCGCGCGGCGGCGTAAAGCTCGCCGCGGCGCTCGATCAGTTCGGCATCGATCCACAAGGCCGTGCCTGCCTGGACGTCGGCGCCTCGACCGGGGGCTTCACCGAGGTGCTGCTCGCGCGCGGGGCCAAACGCGTCACTGCGGTCGACGTCGGCCGCGCGCAACTCCACGCGAGCCTGCGCGGACGGCCGGAGATCGTGTCGCTTGAGGAGACCGACATCCGCACGCTGCCGGTATCGACCTTCGACGGCCCGCCGAACCTCATCACCATCGACGTCAGCTTCATTTCGCTCAAGCTGGTGCTGCCGGCGATCACGGCGCTGGCGGCACAGGACGCGGTGCTGGTGGCGCTGATCAAGCCGCAGTTCGAGGCCGGGCGCGAGCGCGTGAAGAAGGGCGTGGTGCGCGACGCCGCCGTGCACCAGGCGGTGTGCGACGACATTGCCGCCACTGTGGCCACGCTCGGCTGGCGCATGCGCGGCCTCATCCCCTCGCCCATCGCCGGCGGCGACGGCAATGTCGAATTTCTGCTCGCGGCGGACAAGCACTGAAGCGCATTCCGCGTCGCGATCCGCGCGATCATTGCGATTGATGTATGTGGCCGCACGGCGACGCCCGCGTGCCAAATGCGGGGAGCGAGGCGAAGCCGCCTTCCTCCCGCCACACGACATCCTATTGTCCGCCGGCCATGCAAATTCATGACGCGCATCTTGCCGCCAATACCACTGACAGCCGGGCGTTGTGGCGCGCCGAGCTCGGCGCCACGGTGAAGCTCGCCTGGCCGATCGCGCTGACGCAGCTCGGCCAGGTCGCGATGATGACCAGCGATCTGGTGCTCATCGGCCATCTCGGCGAGGCTTCGCTCGCCGCCGCCGCGCTGGCGCAGACCGTGCTGTTCGCCGCCTTCGTGCTCGGCATGGGCATCGTCTCCGCCGTCGCGCCGCTCTCCGCGCAGGCCTTCGGCGCGCGCGAGCCGCGCATGGTGCGGCGATCCTTGCGCGTCGGTCTGTGGGCGGCGCTGATGCTCGGGGTGCCGATGACCGCCCTGCAATATTTCGGCGAAGACGTGCTGCGCCTGCTCGGCGAGGACGCGACCAGCGCGCATCTCGCCGGCATCTATCTGCTCGGCCTCGGCTGGTCGCTGGTGCCCGGCTGGTGGTTCATCGCGCTGCGCGGCTTTATGGGGGCGGTGAACCGGCCGGAGCCGGCGCTCTGGATCACGCTGGTCGCGATCCCGGCCAACACGCTGCTCGCCTATGCGCTGATCCACGGCGCCTTCGGCCTGCCGCAACTCGGCCTGCTCGGAGCCGGCGTCGGCACCACGATCGTCAATCTGGCGATGTGCATCGCCGGCTTCCGGATCGCCTACGCGCAGCGGCCATTCCGCAAATTCCGCGTGCTCGGCCGCTTCTGGCGCATCGACTGGCCGCTGCTCGGCGAACTGATCGTCGTCGGCGCGCCAATCGCGGGCGCCTTCCTGCTCGAATACGGGCTGTTCGCCATTGCCGCCATCATGATGGGCTGGATCGGCACGGTCGCGCTCGCCGCGCATCAGGTCGCGCTGCAGACGGCCGCGATCCTGTTCATGGTCCCGTTCGGCATTTCGATGGCAGCGACCGTCCGTGTCGGCCATGCCGTGGGACGCCACGACGCCGGCGCGGCGCGGCGCGCCGGCTTCGCCGCAATCGGCCTCGGCGCCGCCTTCATGGCGACGATGGTGCTGGTCATCGTCGGCTGCCGCCACGTCATCCCCATCCTGTTCCTCGGACCGCCGAACGACGTCGAGGCGAGCAGCACCATCGCGCTGGCCGCGACCTTGCTCGCCTTCGGCTCGACCTTCTTCGTCGCCGACGGCGTGCAGACCATCGCCGCCGGCGCGCTGCGCGGCCTCAACGACACGCGCGTGCCGCTGCTGTTTGCCGCCGTGAGCTTCTGGGCGATCGGCTTCGCCACCTCCTACACCCTCGCCTTCACGGCCGGACTGCAGGCGATCGGCATCTGGAGCGGTTTCACCGTCGGGCTCGCCGTCTATGCGGCGCTGCTGGTGTGGCGGTTCAATGCCCTGACCCGGCGCGGCTATATGCCGGAGACGCCGGGCCACGTCGTGATGCATTGAGCATCTAGTCGCGACCTTCAAACAGCTCGGCGGAAATGTCTCGCCGGCCGTGAAGCATCCGCATGACGATGACGCTTTCCGGGCCGGGCTCATACCGGTACATCAACAGATACGGCTTGAGCACGATCATGCGAGCGAAAGCGCCGAGGTCCGCTCGCGGTGGACCGTATGATCGTCGAAATATCCGCCTTCGCCGTCTCGGTGACGACGACGCGCGTCATCGGGCGCGCAATGTCTCGATGCGGCCGTCCAGCCATGCCAGAAAGTCGTCACCATCGATGACGCGACCGCTTTCAACATCCTTCTGCGCCTCGTCGAGATAGGGCTTCGCCCAGGACAGATCGCCTAATTCCGAAGCGGCGATGAGATCATCGATGGCCACCCGTACGGCATCCTCGACCGACGGAAACTGACCGGCAGCCACGGCGGCCTCAATCCAGCGCATCTGTTCTGGCGTGAGCGTGACGGTCATACATCATATATAGCACGTATCGGCCATCCCGACAGGGCGGCCAGGAACCGGGAATTAGGGTACTAGAACGGCGTGACCGAACAGCTCACCATCGCCCGTCTCGGGCATCGCGGCGACGGCGTCGCCGAGACTCCGGCCGGGCCGGTCTATGTGCCCTACACGCTGCCGGGCGAGGTGGTGACGGTGGAAGCCGTGCCCGGCCATCCCGACCGTCGGCAGCTCGACCATATCGACAAAGCGAGCCACGAGCGCGTGGCCCCGGTGTGCAAGCATTTCGGCGTCTGCGGCGGCTGCGCGCTGCAGCACTGGTCGCTCGCCGAGTACGCTCTGTGGAAGCGCAATCTTGTCGTCGAGATGCTCGAGCACCACGGCGTGATCGCGCCGGTCGCGCCGCTGATCGACGCGCACGGCAAAGGCCGCCGCCGCGCGGTGCTGCATGCGCGGCGCGGCACGCACAACGTGCTCGAGGTCGGCTTCGCGGCGCCGCGCGCGCATCACATCGTCGCCATCGATGCCTGTCCGGTGCTGGCGCCGGAGTTGGCCGGCGCGGTCACGGCGGCCTGGGCGATTGCCGAGGCGCTGAAGGTGACGGAGAAGCCGCTCGACATCCATGTCACCGCCGCCGACAACGGTCTCGACGTCGACGTGCGCGGCTCCGGCGCGCTCAAGCCCGATCAGATCGCGGCGCTGGCGCGCATCGCCGACGCACACGGGCTCGCACGGCTGACGCGGCACGGCGAACTGGTGACGCAGCGCGCGCAACCGCTGTTGACGGTCGGGCGGGCGCAGGTGCCGCTGCCGCCGGGCTCGTTCCTGCAGGCGACCGCCGAAGGCGAAGCGGCCTTGGCCAGGCTCGTCATCGAGCATGTCGGCAAGGCCAAGCGCGTCGCCGATCTGTTTGCCGGCATCGGCACCTTTGCGCTGCGGCTGGCGGAGAAAGCGCGTGTCACCGCCGCCGACAGCGAAGCGTCCGCGATCAAGGCGCTGCAGCGCGCCGCGGCGAACGCCAGCGGGCTGAAGCAGATCGAGGCGATACCGCGCGACCTGTTTCGGCGGCCGTTCGTCGCCTCGGAATTGAAGGTGTTCGACGCCGTGGTCTTCGATCCGCCGCGGCAGGGCGCCGAGGCGCAGGCGCGCGAGCTGGCGAAGAGCGGCGTGAAGACGGTGGTCGCCGTGTCGTGCGATCCGGCCACTTTTGCGCGCGACGTGAAGATCCTGATCGACGGCGGCTACAAACTTGCCGGCGTCACGCCGGTCGACCAGTTCCGCTGGTCGCAGCATGTCGAAGTCGTGGGCGTGCTGGGCCGGTAGCTCTTCTCACCTCTCCCCGCTTGCGGGGAGAGGGAAAAACTCACCGAAAATTGAAGCCGCCCCAGCGGTCCTGCCAGCGCGTCTCGCCGATCAGGCAGGAGATGCGCGGTTTCTGCGCCGACGCCGGCACCACGCGCGCGGGCGGCTGGCGGCCGGCGACCTCGAGGATGAGCTTCGTGCGTGTTGCGTCGATGAACTGGTCGCGGTCGTGGATCGGCACGACGAAGGCGCCGGGGCCGCCGATGACGCAGTCCTCGTAATAGACGTCGAGATTGGCGATATCCATCGTGCCCGGCGTCGGCCGCTTGAGCATGATCGGCAGGCCGTTGATGGTGATGCGGTCGGCGATCACGGCGTCGCGCGTCGGCGCGACCGGCGCCCCGGCATTGTTGGCGCCGTCACCGGAGACGTCGATGACGCGGCGCAGGCCGCGATAGCCGCTCGTGTCGAACAGCGGCCGCGTGAACAGCAGCGCGCCGGAGATCGACGTGCGCGAGGCGCGCCGGTACGGCGCCTGCGCGATCTCGGCGGCGACGGCATCGGCTGCCTCCGGGCCGTCGATCAGCCGCCACGGCACGAGAATGCGCTGGTCGGACGAGCCGGCCCATTCGACGTAAGTGAGCGCGATCTTGGCGTTGACGCCTTCGTGCAGCGCGGTGAGGAATTCCTTCGAACGCAGCGCACGCACATAGCCCTGCCGCTGCAGCGCCTGCTCGTCGGGATCCATCGAATAGGAAACGTCGACGGCGATGATCAACTCGACGTCGACGGGGATGGCGTTGGCCCGGGTGTCGGCGCGCCGCATCGGCGCCGCGTCCGCCACCATGGCAAACGCCGCGGCGAACAGCGCCGCGGCGGCAAGACGATGCAGTCCATGACGTCCCATGGACCAAGGCTGCCACAGGCGGCAAAACGAAAGAAGAGCCGCACGCCGGTGCAGGTCACCGTTGCTACGGCGGCATGATGCCGGCGTGCATGCTTTTTACGCGGTGGACACGGGACCCCTCAAACGGGGTCCCGTCCGCCCAGTCTCAGGTTTCGGCGATCTGCCGGCTACGCATCGCGCGCAGCGCCGTAATGGCCAGGAGCGCGGTCACGAGGTCGAGGACGGCGACGATGATGAACACCGACGTCCAGCTTCCGGTCGTCTGCTTGATGTAGGCGGCAGCCGGCCCTCCCAGGATCGAGCCGATGCCCTGCGCGATGTACAGGAAGCCGTAGTTGGTGGCCGCGTATTTCGGCCCGAACGTGTCCGTCAGCGTCGACGGGAACAGCGAGAAGATCTCGCCCCAGCCGAAGAATACGAGGCCGGTCAGCACGACGAACAGCGCCGGCTGATCGATGAAAGCGAACAGCACGAGGATCGCCGCACATTCGAGCGAGAAGGCGACGAACATCGTCATCTCGCGGCCGATATAGTCGGACACCCAGCCGAAGAACGGCCGCGTCAATCCGTTGGTGAAGCGCGACAGCGTCAGCGACAGCGGCAGCGCGGCCATGCCGAACACGAGCACGTCGGCGACCTTGAACTCCTTGGCGAACGGCCCGACGTTCGAAACGACCATGAGACCGGACGTCGACATCATGCTCATCATGACGAAGAGCAGCCAGAAGGTCGGGCTCCGCAGCATTTCCTGCGGTGTGTAGTTGCGCTTCGTTTGCATCGTCGACGACGTCGCCGGCGAGTAGCCTTCGGGCACCCAGCCTTCCGGCGGGATGCGCAGGCCCTGTGCAGCGACGATGCCGATGATGCCCTGGATGATGCCCCACACGACCAGCGTGTGCGCATAACCCGAGCTCTTGATCATGCTGTCGATCGGGAAGCTCGTGAAGATCGCGCCGAAGCCGTAGCCGGCGGCCGCGAGTCCGGTCGCGAGGCCCCGGCGGTCGGGAAACCAGCGCACCATCAGCCCGATGATTCCGACATAGATGATGCCGGTGCCGAAGCCGCAGATCACACCATAAGTGAAATACAGCGCCCAGATATTGTCGACATAGGCGGACAGCATCCAGCCGCCGCCCGACAGCAACGCGCCGACGGAGATGAGCATGCGCGGCCCGAAGCGGTCGACCAGATAGGCCTGCAGCGGCGAGCACCAGGTCTGCAGGATGATGAGCAGCGAGAAAGTCCACTGCAGTTCGGCGAGCGTTGTGCCGAGCTTCTGGTTGAGCGGCCCGGTGAAGAGCGTCCACACATATTGCGGGCTCGATATCGCCATCATGGCGATGAGGCCGAGCACGAGTTGCGACCACCGGTTCCAATACCAGGCGGACCGGTCCGCATAGGCCAAGCTTGTCATTGCAATCTCCCCATTGAAGGGGGCCGAGCGGTCGCGTCGAGTGCCCCAGCTTTTGATCGTCCGCCCGGGTGGGGAGTATTCGCCCGTTCGCCAGCAGCCGCAACGCCATGCGCGGCGCTGTGCACCGGCCATAGAAGCCGGGAACTTCAGCCTTCGACCGGCTCGGTGGCGACGATCTCGATGCCGAAGCCGCCGAGGCCGACATAGGTGCGCTGGGCCGACGCGAGCAGCCGGATCGACGAGATGTTGAGGTCCTTGAGGATCTGCGCGCCGAGCCCGATCTCGCGCCATTGCCGCGAGCGCGCCGCTTCCGTGCCGGTGTCGCCGTGCGGGATCTCGGCCACCGGCACGCCGGCGGTGCCGTCGCGCAGGTAGACGATGACGCCGCGGCCCTCTGCCTTGAAGCGCTTGAGCGCCGCGTGGATGGTGCGGGCGCCGCCGAACACGTCGCCGATGACGTCGGCGCGGTGCAGCCGCGCCGGCACGTTCCTGCCGTCGCCGATGTCGCCGTAGACGAAGGCCATGTGGTGCACGCGGTCGAACGGCGTCAGGTAGGCGTAGCCCTTGAGCGGGCCGATCTCGGAGGCGACGTCGAATGTGCCGACGCGGTCGACCAGCTTGTCGCGCACCTGCCGGTAGGCGATGAGCTCGGCGATCGAGACGTAAATGAGCTTGTGCTTGTCGGCGAAGGCCTGCACCTGCGGGCCGCGCATCACCGAGCCGTCGTCGTTCATCAATTCGGAGAGCACGCCAACCGCCGGCAGGCCGGCGAGCCGGCAGAGATCGACGCAGGCCTCGGTGTGGCCGGAGCGCATGAGCACCCCGCCCTGCCGCGCCACCAGCGGGAAGACGTGGCCGGGGCGGACGAAGTCGTTGGCGCCGCTGTTGTCGTTGGCGAGCGCGCGCACGGTGTTGGTACGCTCCTCCGCCGAGATGCCGGTGGTGAGCCCGTGGCGGACGTCGACGGTGACGGTGAAGGCGGTGCCGAGCGGCGCGTCGTTCTCGGCCACCATCGGATCGAGGTGCAGCTTGCGCGCCAGATCGACGGAAAGCGGCGCGCAGACAATGCCGGAGGTGTGGCGGATGATGAACGCCATCTTCTCCGACGTGCACAGCGAGGCGGCGACAAAGAGATCGCCCTCGTTCTCGCGATCGTCGTCGTCGGTGACGACGACGAGATCGCCCTTGGCAAAGGCCTTGATTGCCGCTTCGACTCTGGCGTGACTGTCGGACACTCTTGTTACCTCTTCACGCGTCAGCGCTTCTCGAACGGCCAGGGGACGCCCCCGCCCACCTGCGCGCGGTGCATCAGATAGTGATCGGCGATGACGCACGCCACCATCGCCTCGCCCACCGGCACGCCGCGGATGCCGACGCAGGGGTCGTGGCGACCCTTGGTCATGATCTCGGTGTCGTTGCCGTAACGATCGACGGTCTTGCGCGGGGTCAGGATCGACGAGGTCGGCTTGACCGCGAAACGGGCGACGATCGTCTGCCCGGTCGAGATGCCGCCCAAAATGCCGCCGGCGTGGTTCGACAGGAAGCGCGGCTTGCCCTCGTTGCCCATCCGCATCTCGTCGGCATTGTCCTCGCCGCGCAGTTCGGCGGTGGCGAAGCCGTCGCCGATCTCGACGCCCTTGACCGCGTTGATGCCCATCAGCGCCGAGGCGAGGTCGGCGTCGAGCTTGCCGTAGACCGGCGCGCCCAGCCCCGCCGGCACGCCTTCGGCGACAACCTCGATGACGGCGCCGATCGACGAACCCGCCTTGCGGATATCGTCGAGATAGCTCTCGTAGAATTTCGCCTGCACGGGATCGGGGCAGAAGAACGGGTTGTTGCCGATCTCGTTCCAGTCCCAGCGCGACCGGTCGATCTTGTGCGGGCCCATCTGCACGAGCGCGGCGCGCACGACCATGCCGGGCACGATCTTGCGCGCGATGGCGCCGGCGGCGACGCGCATCGCCGTCTCGCGCGCCGAGGCGCGGCCGCCGCCGCGATAGTCGTGGATGCCGTATTTGACATCGTAGGTGTAACCGGCGTGGCCGGGCCGGTATTTGTCCTTGATGTCGGAATAGTCCTTCGAGCGCTGGTCGACGTTCTCGATCAGCAGCGCGATCGGCGTGCCGGTCGTGACCGGCTTGCCGGTCGTCTCGTCGATGAACACGCCGGAGAGGATCTTCACCGCGTCCGGCTCCTGCCGCTGCGTGGTGAAGCGCGACTGGCCGGGCCGGCGCTTGTCGAGCTCGACCTGGATCTCTTCGGCCGTGATCGGAATGCGCGGCGGGCAGCCGTCGACCACGCAGCCGATCGCCGCCCCGTGGCTTTCGCCGAAGCTGGTGAACCGGAAAAGTCGGCCGAAGGTGTTGAAGGACATGGTTCTTTTTCGCCGTGCGCGAAGGTCCTACCGCGCGCCCTTGCGGCGGTCAAATCAGGCGCGCGGCGCGCCTTTCGCCGTCAGCGGCGGCGGCTGTGCTCGGCGACGGCCGCGCCAAAAGCCTGAAACAGCGCGCGGTTGATCGGATTAGTGTCCGGATTGTATTCGGCGTGCCACTGCGCGCCGAGGGCAAAGCCCGGCGCATCGGCGACGCGGATCGCCTCGATGGTGCCGTCCTCGGCAACGCCCTCGACGACGATGCGCCGGCCCGGCTCGAGGATGCCCTGCCCGTGCAGCGAGTTCACGCGGATCACCTCCCGGCCGAGCAGCGTCGCGAACACGCCGCCCGGCGTCAGCCGCACGTCATGACGGTCACCGTAGACCACGTCCTGGTCGGGATGGATCTCGCCGGTCGGCAGACGCGGCATGCGGTGGTTCATGCGGCCGGGCAATTCCCTGATCTCCGGGTGCAGCGAGCCGCCGAAGGCCACGTTCATTTCCTGGAAGCCGCGGCAGAGGCCGAACAGCGGCACGCCGCGTTCCACGCACACCTGCACCAGCCGAAGCGCCAGCGCATCGCGGCGCTGGTCGTACGGCTCATAGCTCGGATGCTCTTCGGCGCCGAAATGCGTCGGATGCACATTGGCGCGCGCGCCGGTCAGCAGCACGCCATCCACCGCGTCGAGCAAGGCGTCGATATCGGTCATGGCGGGATCGCCGGCAAAGATCAGCGGCAGCGCGCCGGCGACATCGGCCACCGCCATCAGATTGCGCTCGCCGACGCGCTGGGCGGGAAAGCGGTTTTCGGCGAGATGCGCGCTGCCGATCACGCCGACTACGGGCCGTTTCATCGTTTCAGTCTTCCCGAGTCATCGGTGTGCCGGGCGCACGCGAAAAATCGTCAGGCATATCGCGTCAGTCTATCGCCCTCGAACACGTAGACCACCCCCTGCATCACATCCATCAGCGGCGCGGCGGCCGGCTTGGCGACGCCGAGCACGGCCATCAGGCCGCGGCCGGTGCCGCCATGGGCGACCGCGACCACGTCGCGATCGAGGGCCTCGTACCAGGCGCGCATGCGCACCGAGACCATCTCGTAGCT
Source organism: Pseudolabrys sp. (assembly GCF_035943735.1). Classification (GTDB taxonomy): domain Bacteria; phylum Pseudomonadota; class Alphaproteobacteria; order Rhizobiales; family Xanthobacteraceae; genus Pseudolabrys. Next base: position 223,012 of record NZ_DASZBV010000005.1, on the reverse strand, counting down.
CTCGCCGTTCGGCGGCAGAAACCGCCATTTGTCGTGCTCGCGCGCGGCCAGGCGCTGCGGATCGCGCGTGCGCAGCTGCGCCAATGTGCAGCCCTCCCAGTCGCCGAAGGCGATCTCGGTCAGGCGCTCGTCGATGCGAAAGGCGTCCGGATCGAGGCCCATCGCCTCGCGCGCGAGCCGCATCGTCTCCGAGGCGCGACCGAGCGGGCTCGCGACGAAATCGACATCCTGCGTGTCGCGGCCCTCGCGGTCGAACAGGTCACGCACCAGGCTGCCGCAGTGGCGCGCCTGCTCGCGCCCGCGCGCATTGAGCGGCACATCGTGGCGGCCCTGCAGCCGGCCGCCGACATTCCAGTCGGTTTCGCCGTGACGGATGTAGAAGACGGTCGGGCGCGGCATGTTGCAATAGACCGCTATGAGACCGTTCGTCCCCGCGAAAGCGGGGACCCAGTTGGGACTCTGCGCTGGATTCCCGCTTTCGCGGGAATGAACGGGGTAAGTATTGTCAGCCGCCGTTGTCCTTGCCGACGGCGATGTCCGGCGCGTCCGGATGCTTCATGCCGACGATGTGATAGCCGGCGTCGACGTGCTGCACCTCGCCGGTGACGCCGCTCGACAGGTCGGAGAGGAAATAGACGCCGGTCTTGCCGACGTCCTCGAGCGTCACGTTACGCCGCAGCGGCGTGTTGAACTCGTTCCACTTGAGAATGTAGCGGAAGTCGCCGATGCCCGAAGCGGCCAGCGTCTTCAGCGGACCGGCGGAGATGGCGTTGACGCGGATGTTCTTCACGCCGAGGTCGGCCGCCATGTAGCGCACCGAGCATTCGAGCGCCGCCTTGGCCAGACCCATGACGTTGTAGTGCGGCATCCACTTCTCGGCGCCGTAATAGGTCAGCGTCAGCAGCGAGCCGCCATTCGTCATCAGCTTCTCGGCGCGCTGCGCGATGGCCGTGAAGGAATAGCAGCTGATCAGCATGGTTTTGCTGAAGTTCTCTTCCGTGGTATCGACGTAGCGACCGTCGAGCTGGTCCTTGTCCGAGAAGGCGATGGCATGCAGCACGAAGTCGAGCGAGCCCCAGGCGGACTCCACCGCAGAGAAAACGTTGTCGACGGTCTTGGGATCGGTGACGTCGCAATGGCCGACGACCAGCCCATCCACCTCCTCGGCCAGCGGCTCGACGCGTTTCTTCAGCGCGTCGCCCTGATAGGTAAAGGCAAGGTCCGCGCCGTGTTCGCGGCAGGCGCGCGCGATGCCCCAGGCAATGGAGCGGTTGTTCGCTACGCCCATGATCAGGCCGCGCTTGCCGCGCATCAGACCCGAGGTTTCCGGCATTTTGGTCCCCGTTTCGACCCCGCAGGGCCTCAAGTCACCCTATGGCATAGGGGGGCAATGCCATCAAGCAAACCTGCCCGTTTGTCTGCCGCCAGCGTGAATTCAATTGTAAACGGGGAATATGAAGCGGAATCGCGGGGTTAATCGGGCGGGCGAACGCGGTTTCGGACGTCGAGGATCGGGATTATGGGGGGCGGCTTGGCGACGTTCCGGCAGCAGGTTGAAGCGACCATTCCGGCGCTGCGGCGCTACGCGCGGGCACTGACGCGCGACGGCGATGTCGCCGACGATCTGGTGCAGGACACGCTTCTACGCGCGTTGCGGTCGGAGCATTTGTTCCACGGCGGCGAGTTGCGCAGCTGGATGTACACGATCCTGACCAACCTGAACCGCAACCGGCTGCGGTCGCTGGCGCGCCGGCCGATCCTGTCGTCGATCGACGACAACGACGCGCCGGACCTCGCCGGGCCGGAAGGCGGCGGCCGCGACATCGCGCGGGCGCTCGCCACTTTGGTCGACGAGCAGCGCGAGGCGCTGCTGCTGGTGGTGCTCGAAGGCCTCTCCTACCGCGAGGTGGCGGAGGTGCAGGCGATTCCGATCGGTACGGTGATGTCGCGTCTCGCGCGCGCACGCGCACAAATCAAGTCCTATCTCGACGGCGAGCGCCCGACGCTGCGCCGCGTGAAATGAAGGTGGAGCCATGATCGATCCCAATTCACCCGTTCACGAAGACGAATTGCACGCCTTCGTCGACGGCCAGTTGCCGGCGGACCGCCGCGAGGCGGTCGCCGCCTGGCTTGCGGAGCATCCTGAGCAGGCGGCCGAAGTGGCCGCGTGGCAGGCACAGGCCGAAGCGATCCGCGCCCGCTATGGCGCGGTCGCCGGCGAAGCGTTGCCGACTCGGTTCAATCTCGACCAACTGATGCGCGACAGCGGCACCCGCGCGCGGCGGCCGTGGCGGACAATGGCCGCAGCGGCGGTGATCGCCGCCTTCGTCGTCGGCGGCGGCGCCGGCTGGATGGCGCGCGGCGCCACCGCGGCGGTGCCGACGACCACCGGCTCGATCACGGCCGACGCGCTCGAAGCGCATGAGCTTTACGTCGTCGAGGTGCGGCATCCGGTCGAGGTACCGGGCAACGAACGCGATCACATGACGCAATGGCTGTCGAAGCGGCTCGGTTACGCGCAGCGCATTCCCGACCTGCAGACGCTCGGGCTGAAGCTCATCGGCGGCCGCCTGCTGCCGGGGCCGACCGGGGCCGCGGCGATGTACATGTACGAGGGCCCGACCGGCGAACGCTTCACGCTCTACTGCGCCAAGACGACGACGCCGGAAAGCGCGTTGCGCTTCCGCGAAGCCGCCGGCGACCGCTTCGCGGCGGTCACCTGGGTCAGCGAAAAGGCCGCCTATGTGGTGTCGGGACCGGCCGAGCGCGCCCGCCTCGAGCAGGTCACCAAGGCGATCTACGACCAGGTCAACAAGGACGGCTGGAAGAAGTCGTGAGCCGCGCGCTGCGGCGCGGCTCAGTGGTGCTGCAGCGATTGCGCCAGGCCGGTCGCCGTGTCGCCTTTCGGCCGCGCATCGGCGACCGGGTGACCCTCGACGACATAGTGGATCGTCTCGGCGATGTTGGTCGCGTGATCACCCATGCGCTCGATGTTCTTCGCGCAGAACAAGAGATGAATACAGAACGAGATGTTGCGCGGATCTTCCATCATGTAGGTGAGCAGCTCGCGGAACACCGACGTGCAGATCGCGTCGACCTCCTCGTCCGCGGCCCATACCGCCATCGCCAGTGACAGGCTGCGCCGCGCATAGGCGTCGAGCACGGCCTTGAGCTGGCCGAGCACGAGTTCATTCTGATGCTCGATGCCGCGGATCAATTTCGCCGGCGGCGGCTCGCCGTCCATCGCGATCACGCGCTTGGCGATGTTCTTGGCGAGGTCGCCGATCCGTTCGAGATCGTTGGCGATGCGCATGGCGCCGACCAGTTCGCGCAGATCGCCGGCAACCGGCTGGCGCAGCGCGATGGTGGAAATGGATTTGCGCTCGACCTCCGCCTGCAATTGATCGACCTGGTCGTCGTCGATGAGCACGCCCTTGGCCAGTTCGCTGTCGTGGCGGGAAAGACTCTCGACGCAGCGCCAGGCCTGGCGCTCGACGATGCCGCCCATCTCCAGAATCATCCGGCCGATCTCCTCGAGATCGCGGTCGAAGGCTTTCCAGACGTGTTTTTCCACCATTGTTGTCGCCCTTCCGCTCGCCGGCCGGGCTGCGATGCCGACGGATCAGCGAATCTGACGCGCGCCGCACACGTGCGGTTCCGAACGCGATTGAATTTCCCAGACTACAGACGTCGCGTCTCAAACATATGACGGCGATCAAGAATTACGGCCAGCCGCCGTCTGTTCGATCTGCATCGCGACGGTAAGCGATTCCAGGTGCCGCCCGTCATGACGATTTAATGACAATTGTGACGGCTTCTCTCGCATGAATTGTCGGGATAACTTGTCACTGCGGCGACACAAACGCCGCGGTTCCGGCTATTTTAGCCGCTTGCGTTTTGGCTTGTCGCGGACGCGTGCCATGTCCATTGCCCCCAAAGAGGTGGAGCTTAAATTTTCGGCTCCGGCGGATTGCCTCGATCAGCTTCGCTCGCATCCCGAGTTCGAAGCGATGCTGCGGGCGCCAATCATCGATCAGACGCTCGTCTCGACCTATTACGACTTCGACAATCTCTCGCTGCGGCGGCACGGCCTGAGCCTGCGCGTGCGCCAGGTCGGCCCGCACCGCATGCAGACTCTCAAGTCGGTCGCCGGCGACGGCTCGCCGCTCGCCGAGCGTACCGAGTTCGAGAACGAGATCAGCGGCGACTTGCCCGATCTCGGCACGTTGCACGCGTCGCCTTTGAGCCCGATCCTGGCGGAGCAAGGGCATAATCCGCTGCGGCCGATGTTCGAGACCAAGATCCATCGCAAGGCGTTCCGCATCGAGCAGAACGGCGCCGAGATCGAATTCGCCGTCGACACCGGCGAGATCGTCGCCGCCGGCTCGGCCGCGCCGGTGTCCGAGATTGAGTTGGAGTTGAAGCGCGGCGATCTCGAGCAATTGTTCCTGCTGGCGAAGACGATCAACGCCATCGTGCCTGTCGAGCTGATGCTACAAAGCAAGTCGGAGACCGGCTACCGGCTGTTCGTGAAGCAGGCGACGGCCGCCAGCCTGGCGCCGCCGATCGAGCTCGAGCCGGCAATGACGACCGCCGAGGCATTCAGGCACATCACCCGCTCCTGCCTGCGCCACCTGATCGCCAACCACGCACTGGTGCTGGCGCACGACGCCAGGGCCGTGCATCAGACGCGCGTGGCGCTGCGCCGCTTCCGCGTCGCGATCTCCGCCTTCTCCCGGGTGGTCGCCGACGCCGAGGTCGAAGGCATCGAGACCGGGCTGAAGCATTTCGCGCAAGCGCTCGGGCCGGCGCGCGACCTCGACGTGCTGATCGACGACGTGCTCAAGCCGTTCCGGACGCAACACCCGAAGGACAAGGGCGCGGCGTCACTGATCCGGTCGTTCAATCGCAAGCGGACGAAGGCCTACGAGGACGCGGCGCGCGCCATCGACTCCGGCGAGTTCCGCAAATTCGTCATCACCTGCGCCGCCTGGATCGAATCCGGGCCATGGACGACAGACATGGATGCGGGGCGCGTGCTGTTGCGCCAGCAGCCGGTCGCCGTGCACGCCGCGCAGCAGATCGCCAGGCGGCGCAAGCAGTGCCGGCGCATCGGCCGCGATCTCGACGCGCTCACCGACGCCGAGCGGCACCGCGTCCGCATCGCCGTCAAAAAGCTGCGCTACACGGTCGATTTCTTCGCGAGCCTCTACGGCTCGCGATCCGGTCACAAGCGCAAAAGCGAGATCTTGCGCGCCTGCCAGAAGCTGCAGGACTCGCTCGGCGCGCTCAACGACCTCGTTATCCGGCGCGCGCTGTTCGCCAAGCTGCTGGACGCGAAGACGGCGGGCGCCACCGACCGCGCCTTCGCCGCCGGCCGGCTCTCGGCTCGCAGGAGCACGAGACGCCGACGCTGGAGAAGAAGGCCGCCAAGGCGTGGAAGGCGATCCTGACGGCGAAGCCGTTCTGGAAGCTGTCCGCGACGCCGCCGCCGATCCCGGAATCGAACGCGCCGCCGCTCCCGTTGAGCGGCGTGGCGGCGTGAGTTGGGAACGGATACGGGACAAGCGATTGTTGGCGGGCGGGAAATGACACGACGAACGGTCTTGGCGGCGGGGGGACTGGTGTTCCGGCACAACGGGAAGCTGGAAGTCGCCGTCGTGCAGTTGCGCAAGACGCCGCACTGGGTGCTGCCGAAGGGCAAATTGAAGCGGAACGAGAAGTCGCGCCGCGCCGCCAGGCGCGAGGTATGCGAGGAGACCGGGCACAAGGTGCTGGTGCACGAGTTCATCGGCACGCTCGCCTATGAGAGCAGCGGTCGCTCCAAGATCGTGCAGTTCTGGCGCATGGAGGCGCGCGGCGACGCCATCCGCGATCCCGCCTCCGACATCCGCGAGGTTCGCTGGCTCAGCCCGAAGAAGGCGATCGCGCGGCTGACTTATATGAGGGAACAGAGTTTCCTGCGGCACGCGCTGGCGGAAGGCGCGCTGCGCGGACACAAGCGCAATGGACTATCGGCGGTGCGGTAACGGACCGTACAGAAACGAATTTAACGAAGCGACCACACTGCCGGGGTTTAGTCGAAACAGTAAGCTCGAAAATGTGCGGAGAGTTCCATGTGGAGACCGACGGGTTCCGAGGCCATCGACATGTTCGCGCGTCATTTCGAAGCGCGGCACAGGAGCGGCGCAGCGGTGCGGGCGCGCCACACAGCAGCGCACCTGAAGGACGCCGGCGACATGCCGGGCAGCGCGGTATGGAGTGAGGTCGCCGAGACGATCGAGCGTCTGCGCAGCGACCATCGCCACATCGCGCGCCGGCGCGAGCGCGAGAACGTCTAGTCCCGAGCTTACGACTCGAGATCGCTGCGCGGATCGTACGGCTTGCTGTCCCGCCACGTCTTCATCAGCGCGGCGAGTTCGTCGTCCTTGTCCGACGGCAGCGTGATGCGCACGGTGGCGAGCAGGTCGCCGGTCGCGCCCTTGGCCTTCAGGCCCTTGCCCTTGAGGCGGAAGGTGCGGCCGGAATTGGTGCCGGCGGGGATCGCCAGTTCGACGGCGCCGTCGAGGGTCGGCACGCGCACCTTGCCGCCGAGCACCGCTTCGTAAAGCGTGATCGGCAGTTCGAGGCGCAGGTCGGCGCCGTCCGGCTTGAACAGCGGGTGCGGCGCCACGTTCACCGTGATCAACGCATCGCCGAACTTGCCGGAATTGCTCGGCCATCCCTGCCCTTTCAGCCTGATCTGCTGACCGTCGGCGATGCCGGCGGGAATCTTGACTTCGATCTCCTTGCCGGTCGGCAGATGCACGCGCGCCTTGGTGCCCTTCGCTGCATCGGCAAGGCCGACGGTCAGCGTCGCATGCAGATCCTGGCCGGTCGTCGGCGCGCCGAAATCCTCCGGCTCGAAAGCGGTGCGATTGAAACCGCGCGTGCGCGCGCCGGCGCCAGCCGAGCCGCCGCCGAACATGCCGCGCAGCAGATCCTCGAATCCGCCGCCCGCTCCGCCGCCGCTGCCGGGACGCTGGAAGCCGTCCGGACCGAACGAGAAGCTCTCGAAATGCGCGCCGCCCGGCCCGCGCGCGCCCGAGCCCGCGCCGGAATGCCCGCCGAAGCCCTCGTATCCGGTGAATCGCGGCTTGCCCTCGGCGTCGATCTCGCCGCGGTCGAACGCCTTGCGCTTGTCGGCGTCGCCCACGATCTCGTACGCCGCGTTCAGCTCCGCAAAGTGCGTCGCGGCCTTGGGATCGTGTTTGTTGGCGTCCGGGTGCAGCTTCTTGGCGAGCTTGCGGAAGGCGCTCTTGACCTCCGCCTCGCCCGCACTTTTGGAAACCCCCAGGACCTCATAGGGGTCGCGCATTCATCCACTCTCCGTGAAACGGTTTCAGCCCCAGGCCGCCGGCATTGCCGGCGATTCATGGGCTCAATGTGGGGTTCCGGCGGCGCAGATGCAACGCGCCGGCCGGCAAAGCGCGGGCTTCAGGAGCTCTTCCAGGGCTTGATCGTGCGCACCCGCCAGGCGCCCTTCTGCTCCTCGCAGGCCTCGCCCTGCAGCCAGGACTGCACCGTGTCGTTGACGTAGCTGGCGAGGAAGTTGCGGCAGGTCTGGCCCTCGTCGCTGAAGGCCGAGGCGATCGGGGTGACGGTTCCGCGGGCGCCGGTCTTGGGATTTTCCCAGTCGAGGCTCGCGTCCTTCTCGTTGCGGCGGAGCACCTCGGTGGCGGCGGCCTTGGCGTAGGCGAGATCGTGCTCGGGCGGCAGGACGTCGGCCGTCTTCGGAACCGTGATCGAGCCCGTCGGCGTCTTGTCGGCGAAATAGGATTCGAGCTGGTAGGACATGCTGCAGCCGCCCCCGGCCACCGCGAACACCAGCAATGCGGCAAGCGGGGCCGCGCGCCGTAGGCGCGAGCGGCTGCATCCACTATAAGGTCGCCGGCGGAACTGATGGAACATAAGCACGGTCACCCGGAAACGCCCCGAACGATGTCCGACACGTCTCCGATCAAACACCCGAGCTGGTTAACGACTGGTGATTTCACGGCGGCCGAGGACCCATTCGTGCTGTTTGCCGCCTGGCTGGAGCAGGCGGCGGCATCGGAGCCGCGCGATCCTACGGCGATGACCCTGGCCACGGTCGATGCGGACGGGATGCCGGACGCCCGGATGGTGCTGCTCAAGGGCGTCGATTCACGCGGCTTCGTGTTCTTCACCAACATGGACAGCCAAAAAGGGCGGCAGTTGGACGCGCAGCCGAGGGCAGCGCTGGTTTTTCATTGGAAGTCGCTGAACAAGCAGGTGCGCGTGCGTGGGCCGGTGGAACGCGTCTCCGAGGCCGACGCCGACGCCTATTTCGCCACCCGTCCGAAGCAAGCGCAGATCGGCGCCTGGGCGAGCCAGCAGTCGCGGCCGCTGGAGAGCCGCCTCGCCTTCGAGAAGGCGATCGCCGTCTACGCGGCGAAATACGCGCTCGGCACCGTGCCGCGCCCGCCCTACTGGTCCGGCTACCGCGTCGTGCCGCTGGCGATGGAGTTCTGGCAGGACCGGCCGTTCCGCCTGCACGACCGCATCGATTTCCGCCGCACCGCGCTGGACGCCCCGTGGAGCAAGACGCGGCTCTACCCTTGAGCTACGATTGCCGTTCCACCCGCTGAGGACGCTTAAAGAACGCCGATGCCGAACCCGCAATCGAACCAACCGCGCCGCACGCTGCTGCTCACCGGAGCAAGCCGCGGCATCGGGCATGCGACGGTGAAGCGTTTCTCCGCCGCCGGCTGGCGCGTCATCACCTGCTCGCGGCATCCCTTCCCCGAGAACTGCCCTTGGGATGCCGGGCCGGAAGACCACATCCAGGTCGACCTTGCCGACGAAGGCAATACCAATGAGGCGATCGCCGAGATCAAGCGGCGGCTCGACACGCACGAACTGCACGCGCTGGTCAACAACGCGGCAATCTCACCCAAGGCCGAAGGCGGCAAGAGGCTCGGTTCGCTCGACACCGCGACCGAGGTGTGGCGGCAGGTGTTCCGCGTCAACTTCTTCGCGCCGATCATGCTGGCGCGCGGGCTCGTCGAAGAACTCAAGGCGGCGAAGGGCGCGGTGGTGAACGTCACCTCGATCGCCGGCTCGCGCGTGCATCCCTTTGCCGGCGCGGCCTACGCGACCTCGAAGGCCGCGCTGGCGTCGCTGACACGCGAGATGGCGTCGGACTTCGGCCGCCTCGGCATCCGCGTCAACGCCATCGCGCCGGGCGAAATCGACACGGCGATTTTGTCGCCTGGCACCGAGAAGATCGTCGAGCAGATCCCGATGCAGCGGCTCGGCACGCCGGACGAGGTGGCCAAGATCGTCTACGTGCTGTGTACGGAGACGAGTTCCTACGTGAACGGCGCCGAGATCCACATCAACGGCGGGCAGCACGTTTAGGCCCTGCCTCAATCTCTCGATATCGCAGCCTGCGGTTCAGGAAGCGGAGAACGACGATGAGCCAGGATGCGGTCACGATACTGGTCGGCACGACAAAGGGTGCCTTCCTGATCGCCGGCGGTCCTGACAGGCAGGGCTGGACCGTCAAGGGTCCATTCTGCGACGGCTGGCCCATCAATCACATCATCGGCGATCCGGCGACCGGCGTTCTCTGGGCCGGCGGCGGCGGCGAGTGGCAAGGCGCCGGCATCTGGCGCTCGGAAGATGACGGCGCGACCTGGCAACTGGCCAAGCTCACGAAGGGCACGGTCGACGATTGGGCGGCCAAGGACCCGCAGTTCGCCGCCATGATGAACTGGACTTACCAACCGCTGCCGTTCGCGGACCAGTTCGCACAGATCTGGTCGCTCGGCTACGCGCACGGCACGCTCTATGCCGGCACCAAGCCGGCAAGGCTGCTGTCGAGTCAGGACGGCGGCAAGACCTGGCAGGAAGTTCAAGGGCTGCGCGACCATCCGTCGTCCGGCAGCTGGAATCCCGGCGGCGCCGGATTGGTCCTGCATACGATCCTGTTCGACCCGGCCGATGCCGACAAAATCTGGGTCGGCATTTCGGCGGCCGGCGTCTTCGCGACCGAGGACGGCGGCAGCAGCTGGGACCGTCGCAACCGGCTGTCGAACACGCAGCCCAGCGCCGAGCCCACCCATCCCGCGGGGCCCCGCGACGGCGAGATCGGCCATTGCGTGCACAACATGACGCGGGCGCCGGGCACCGCCGACGTGCTCTATCAGCAGAACCATTACGGCGTCTGGCGCTCGGCCGACGGCGGCCGCAGCTGGGATGACATCACGCGCGGCCTGCCCTCGACATTCGGTTTTCCGGTCTGCGTTCACCCACGCGACCCGGACACCCTCTGGACCATACCGCTCAATGGCGACATGGCCGGACGTTTTCCGCCCGATGCCGCCGCGGCGGTGTGGCGCTCACGCGATGGCGGCGAGACCTGGCAGGCGATGCGCGAGGGATTGCCGCAAACCGCCTGCTACTTCACCGTGCTGCGCCAGGCCATGGCGCGTGACGAACGCAAGCCGGTGGGAGTCTACTTCGGCACGAACAGCGGCTCGGTTTTTGCCAGCATCGACGACGGCGACAGCTGGCAGGAGGTTGCGCGGCATCTGCCGACCATCCTCAGCATCGAAGCGCTCGATCGGCGCTGACCATTCTGCCGTGCCGCGCGTTACAGCCACTTCTTCCACTTGAACCACATGTACGGCAGCACGGCAGCGAGGATCATCACGACGATCGCCAGCGGATAGCCGTACTCGAAGTCCAATTCCGGCATGTGCTTGAAGTTCATGCCGTAGATCGAAGCGACCAAAGTCGGCGGCATCAAGACCACCGCGGCGACCGAGAAGATCTTGATGATGGCGTTCTGCTGGATGTTGACGACGCCGAGCATGGCGTCGAGCAGGAAGGTGACCTTGTTGGAGATGTAGCTCGCGTGGTCGGTGAGCGAGACGACGTCTCGCTGCATCGACTGCACCTGCATGCGCGCGTCCTTCGCCCACTTCATCGTCTCCGCCTCGTTGGCGAGGAAGAGCAGCAGCCGGCCGATCGAAACGAGGCTCTCGCGCACTTTCGAGGTCAGGTCGCCCTTGCGGCCGAGCGCCTTGAGGACTTCGTTGTAGGACGGCGTCGCGTCCGCCTCCGGCTCGAAGATCGTGTGCGACACCTGGTCGATCTCGGCGCCGATTCGCTCGAGGATGTCGGCGGAACGGTCGATCACCGCGTCGAGCAGATCCATCATCACGGTGTCGCCGGCGACCTTCGGCGAGCAGGCGCGGCCGAGCTTGTTGGTGACAATGGCGAAGGGGCGCGGATCGTCGTAGCGCACGGTCGCCAGCCGGTGATGGGACAGGATGAAGGTGACCGGGGTGGTGATCGGCGACGCCGTCTCCGACTGGCACATCAACGTCGCCGTCATGTAGCGGGCGCCGTTCTCGAGATAGAGACGGCTCGACACCTCGATCTCCTGCATCTCCTCGCGCGTCGGCACGGAAATGCCGAGGTACTGCTCGACCATGCGGTCTTCCTGCACGGTCGGGGCGATGAGATCGATCCACACCGCATGCTCGGGCAGCGGTTCGCCGGGTTCGATGGTCAGGCGTTCGAGCGTCCCGTCGCGGGGGACGAAGGCGAAGATCATGGGGCTTTGCGTCTTCCGTCCGGGACATGCGCGACCACGCGCGCTGGTGTCATCGCCCGGGGCGGGCCGCCGGCGCAAGCGTCAAAATCGAACGCGCGTCCGCCTTGGGCAGCCGCGCGCTACGGTTGTCCGATGGTCCAGCCAGGCGCCGGGGCGCCCGATCAGTCGCGGTCGTAGCTCGGAAAACGCGGTTCGCGAGGCTGCCGCGGCTCGTCCTGCTTGTGGCTGAGCGCTCCGGCGACCGCCGAAATGCCGATCTTGCCGTAGCAGGAATCCAGTGTCGGACGTTCGCGCCTGTCGTTCTGGCGCTGGTCCTTGTCCTTCTGTTTCTCCATGGGTCCGTCTCCCATTTCCTTGGTGTCCCTCTGCCCTCGATTTAGGCAAACGACTGGGGCGATTTTGGGTGGCAAATCGTGTGCTATCGTGACCTTTGATCGCCGTACCCAACGAGGCCTAATTCATCCATATTTACAGTTGGTTATGGTAAACCTTCTCTTAATTTCTTTGGCGCAGGATGGCAGCCGCCGGGGAACCTGTGAACAGGCTCACGGAACGCCGCATAAACGGGTGCGGCATTCCTGCCACACATTCACAATCAGTTCTGCCGGCATACGGGAATCCATGGCACTGGCTTAACGATTCCGGTTAATTCCAACATTGAAATTCATGCACGGCCGCAACGCGGGGGCGGCCGAAAAAGAGGCGAAAGAGGACGAAAATGTCGATCAGGGGGTTGGTCGCTCTGTTGGGTCTGGGTGTGATGCTTGGGGGCTGCATGCAGTCGACCCTTTCGCCGTCGCCGGAGGCGAACCTGACCCCCCGCGACAAGAAATTGCTGGCCGCGGCCCCGTACGAGAAGGCCGTTATTCCGGAGCCCTATCGGCGCCACATGGTCGCCTATCACCGCAAGGAAGAGCCCGGCACGATCGTCATCGATTCCGATGCGCGCTTCCTCTACTACGTGCTGCCGGGCGGCAAGGCGATCCGCTACGGCGTGACCGTCGGCGAAGAGGCGATGGCCTGGTCGGGCGTCGCCAAGGTCGAGCGCAAGGCCGAATGGCCGGCGTGGAATCCGACGGCGGGCGAGCGCCAGCGCATGGACGTGCCGGCCTATGTCAGCCCCGGCCCGCAGAACCCGATGGGCGCGCGCGCGATGTACCTCTACGAGGGCAACAAAGACACGCTCTATCGCATCCACGGCACCAACCAGCCGGAATATATCGGCCAGGCGATCTCGTCCGGATGCATCCGCATGACCAACGAGGACGTCATCGACCTCTACAACCGGGTCAAGCCGGGCACCGTCGTGGTCGTGCTGGCGCCACACCAGGGCGACTCGCCGTTCAACCCGCGCGTCGCCTCCAGCGGCAGCCTGTTCAACTGAGCGGCTGCCAAAGCTGGAACAAGAAAGCGGCGCCTGCGGGCGCCGTTTTTATTTTGTCCGCGTGCGTGATCCATTCCGTGCGATGGCTGACAAAAGCCGTGGAGTAGCGGGCAGCCTGCCTATGCCAAAGATGCCGTCAGGATAGACGGTACTTTACTGCCGCGCAGCTTCGAGCGCGGCTCCCATTTCGCAGCACACCTGCCGAGGGCACCCATCCTCAGAGGCAAAGTCAGCCATGTCGCGGTGTCGCTCCATGGTTGACAGACCTCATTGTACGCGCGAGCTTTACAGCCTCGCCGAGGCACGAACTGCATTTCGCCGCGTCGCAAAAACCAACAATGTGATCCTGGGAGGATTCGATGAAAACGATTCTACGCTGTGCGGTTCCGCTTCTGGCCGTGGCCGGCATTGTCGCGCTCACCCCGGCGGCAATGGCTCAGAGCAGCCAGGAAAAGCAACTCTACGAGGCTGCCAAGAAGGAAGGCCAGCTCACCTGGTATTCCGGTGTCCTCAATCAGCAAATTTGCGATGAGGTCGGGCAGGCGTTCAGCAAGAAATTTCCCGGCGTCAGCGTGCACACGATCAAGACGACGTCGCAGGTCGCGTTCCAGCGCCTGCTGCAGGATATCAAGGCCGGCGACGTGCTCTCGGACGTGTTCACCACCACGGATGAAAGCCATGTGGCCTATCTCGAGAAGAAGGACCTGCTGACCAAGTACGTCCCCGAGAACGAGAAGGGCATGTCGAAGGTGCTGCGCGGCCTCGATCCGAACGGCTATTACCATGTGAGCTGGGTCGGCATCGTCGCGCTCGTCTACAACAAGAGCAAGGTCAGCGCCGCGGACGCGCCGAAGGACTGGCCGGATCTGACCAACCCGAAATGGAAGAACCAGATCGGCTTCGGCAGCCCCAACTACAGCGGCCTGATCGGCGTGTGGACGGTCGCGATGCAGAACGCCTACGGCTGGGACTATTTCGAAAAGCTCAACAAGCTTAATCCACTGATCGGACGTTCGGTCGACGATCCGATCACGACGCTGAACTCGGGCGAACGGCAGGTCGCTCCGGGCAACCCGGCGTCCGCCTTCCGCAGCGCGGCGCGCGGCAATCCGCTGGCGGTGAATTATCCGACCTCCGGCACTTTGATCGATCCTTCACCGTCCGCCATCCTCAAGGGCGCGCACCATCCCAACGCGGCGAAGCTGTTCATGGAATTCCTGGCGGGGCCGGAATATTCGAAGATCCTTGCGAAAAACTTCGAGCAACCGCTGCGGGACGACGTGCCGCCGCCGCCGGGAGCCAAGTCACTGTCCGACATGAAGGTGCTGTCGCCGAAATTGGCGGACATCGAGAAGGAACTGCCGAAGATCAAGGAAAAGTGGCGCGACACGTTCGGCAACTGAGCGCTGTACGAGAACAGATCCCATGTCTGTTGAACCAATGCGGCCGGTGCAGGGAGCGCCCCTGCACCGCGGCCGGCTCGGGCGTCTTCGTCGTTTCGAGCCGGCCAGTCTGATTTGGCTGCTGGCGGCGGCCGCGCTGCTGTTTCTCGTCGCGACGCCGATGGTGCGGCTGCTGATCTCCAGTCTGCAGACGACCGACACCGGCACCTGGACGCTACACAATTACATCAGCGCCTACGGCCACCTTCGCAATCTGGAGGCGCTCGGGAACTCGCTGCTCTACGCCCTCGAGGTGACCGTGATGTCGGCCTTGATGGCGGTGCCGATCGCCTGGGGCGTGTCGCGCACCGACATGCCGGCCAAGAGCCTGATCCGGGCTTTGATCCTCGGCGCCTTCATAACGCCGCCCTATCTCGGCGCGATCGGCTGGATCCTGCTCGCCGGCCCCAATGCCGGCTGGCTCAATCGCGCGTGGATGGCGATCACCGGCAGCCACAGCGGCTTCATCAATGTCTATAGCTTCAGCGTCCTGTCCCTCGTCACGGCGCTGTACGCCTTTCCCTATATCTTCGTGTTCACCTCGGATGCGCTCGATCGCGTCTCCTCGGAAATGGAAGAGGCGGCTAACATCCTGGGCGCCGGCAGTTTCCACACGGTCTTTCGCATCACGTTTCCTCTGGTGACGCCCGCGATCCTCGGCGGCGCCATCGTCGTGTTCCTCGACACCGTGGCCTTGTTCGGCACCCCCGCGATCATCGCCCTGCCGGCCCGCATCCGGATCATGACCCTGCAGATTTGGCAGTATTTCGAATTTCCGGTACGGGCGGAGGTGGCGGCGGCCTATGCCATTCCGTTGATCGTGATCACGGTCGCACTGTTCGCCCTGCAGCGGGCAATCCTCGGCCGCCGGAGCTACGTGGCGCTGACCGGCAAGGGCGGCAGCCGCACGCTGACGCCGCTCGGACCGTGGCGGTGGCTCATTCTTGGCTATTCATTGTTCGTCGTCGCGCTCGCGGTGATCTTGCCCTACGCGGCGTTGGGCAAGGCGGCCTTCAGCAAGGCTTGGGGCCTCGGCTTCACGCTCGCCAATCTGACGCTCGATAACTTCTATCGCCTTCTGACCGAAGAGGGTGCGCGGCAGACCATCGTCCATAGCTTCACCTATTCGGCCGGCGCCGGCTGTGTCGCCGTCGCCCTCGCGCTGCTTACGGCCTATGTCGTCAGCCGCAAGCTGATGCCGGGCGGCAATATTCTGACATTGCTTTGCATGGCGCCGCTGGTCATTCCCGGCATCGTACTCGGCATCGGGTTCTATGCCGCATTCGCTTCACCGCCGGTCGCGCTCTACGGCACGGCGGCGATCCTCATCCTCGGCTACAGCACGCGGTTCCTGCCGATCGCCTATGTCAACTGCGCAGCGAGCCTGCGCTCGCTCAACCCGGAGATGGAAGAAGCCGTCCGCATCCTTGGCGGCAGCCGTCTGCGCGCGATCGCGCGCGTGATCGTGCCGATGCTTAAGAAAAGCCTGCTCGGCACATGGCTCCTGGTCTTCATTCCCGCGACGCGCGAGTTGAGCACCGCGATCTTCCTCGTCGGCGCGCAGACGCGCGTCATCTCGGTCATGATGCTCGATCTGAGTGAAAACGGCAGCTTCGAGATCCTGGCCGCGCTCGGCTTCTTCCTGCTCGGCGCGACGATCCTGATCGTACTGATCGGTTACAAGATCATAGGACGCGATTTCATGTTGAGGCGGTCATGAGCGAGCGCGAGACGAGCGGCCATTCGCGCCTGTCCCTGAACGGGCTGAGCTGCGTCTACGGCAAGGTGGCGGCCGTCGATCATCTCAGCATGGACATTGCTCCGGGCGAGTTTATCTCGCTGCTGGGCCCCTCGGGCTGCGGCAAGACGACGACATTGCGCATGATCGCAGGCTTCATACGGCCGACCGGCGGCACAATCACCATGGACGGCGAGATTATCTCATCGCCCGAGGGCTCGCTGCCGCCCGAGAAACGGCAGATGTCGATGATTTTCCAGAGCTACGCCATTTGGCCGAACATGACGGTCGCGGAAAACGTCGCCTTCGGCCTGAAGCTGCGCCACTTCGACCGCGCGTCGATCCGCACCAAGGTCCAGGCGATGCTCGATACGGTTCGTCTCGGCGGCCTCGCCGACCGCTACCCGGCGGAGCTGTCGGGCGGCCAGCAGCAGCGCGTCGCGCTCGCCCGCGCCATGGTGATCGAGCCGCGCGTGCTGCTCCTCGACGAACCGTTGTCCAACCTCGACGCGAATCTGCGGGAGGAGATGCGGTTCGAGATCAGGCGGCTGCACGATGCGTTTCACTTCACCACCGTTTATGTGACGCACGACCAGGGCGAAGCGATGGTCACGTCCGACCGCATTGCGGTGATGAATCAGGGCCGTCTCGAGCAGATCGAGGCGCCGCACGCGCTGTACACCCGGCCGAAGACGCGGTTTGTCGCCGGCTTCATCGGCAGAACCAACCTTCTCGAAGGGCGGATTGCCGGAGATCGAATTGCCTTCGATCATTTCGACCTGCCGCGCGGGGTGTTTCAGGCTCACGAGCTTGCCACGAGCGGCGCGGTCGTGTTCTCCGTCCGGCCGCACAGCATCTCGCTGCATCGCGAGGCGGGTACATCGGACCAGCACATCGCGGTGCAGGCGCAACTCGTCGAACGCGCCTATCTCGGCGAATATTGGGATTATGTCGTCTCGCCGGTCGGTAGTGACGTTCGTTTGAAGGTCGCGGCAACACCATCGCAGGTCTTCGAGGTGGGCGACACACTCTGGCTGAAATTCGATCTTCAGCAGATGGCGCCGATCGAAGCCTGACCGCCGTTAGCCCAGCGTGATGCGGACGATCTCCGGCGGCACGCCGAGGCGCAGCGGCACCTTCGAGCAGCCGAGCCCGCCCGAGACGATGAGATGGCGGCCGGCTTCGACGATATGGCCATAGGCGAAGCGCGCGCCGAACGCCGACGGCGTCCACACCGGCGGCACGAAGGGTACGCGCACCTGCCCGCCGTGGGTGTGACCGGCGACGGTGAGCGACACGCGCTCCGGCACGTCGACGAAAATATCGGGCTCGTGCGCGAGCAGGATCACGGGGTCGGAGGTTTGGATCTGAGCGAGCGTGCCGGGCAGATCGTCCTCGCCGCGGAAGCGGCTCGGTCCGATGAAATGCGCGATCTGGTCGCCGAGGCCGGCGAGCCAGAAGCGCTGCCCCGGCGCGCCGAGGTGCACGACATCGTTTTCCATGAGCGGAATGCGCTCGGCGGCGAGCGCCTTGCGCACGCCTTTGACGTCGTACCACCAGTCGTGATTGCCGAGGATGGCATAGACGCCGAGCGGCGCCTTCAGCCGCGCCAGTTCCGCCGCCCAGGCGGCGTTCGGTACGTGCTCGGTGATGAAGCGATGCGTGGCGAAGTAGTC
This sequence comes from Pseudolabrys sp., assembly GCF_035943735.1. Lineage (GTDB taxonomy): Bacteria > Pseudomonadota > Alphaproteobacteria > Rhizobiales > Xanthobacteraceae > Pseudolabrys. The sequence goes on along the minus strand of NZ_DASZBV010000005.1, from coordinate 205,146 downwards.
GCCCATGAGCACGACCAGATCCGAGCCGAGCGCGTTGCCGGCGTCGACCACCTGCTGCACCCGCGCGAGACCCATGTTGGGGCCGCCGGCGTGGATGTCGGCGATGACGGTGATGGTCAGGCGCTGGCCCTTGCGCCAGCCGGGCGGCGTCAGCCGGTAGTCGGTGATGACGAGGTCGTGGGCCGCTTCCAGCGCGGCATAGGCCCCGGTTCCGGGCAGGACCAGCGCGCCGGCGCCGGCAAGGCCCAGTCCGGCGCGCAGCACGCGGCGGCGGGTCAGGCCCGGTTCCGGCCCGGCAAAGGTCAGGCGCTCGCTGACAATCATGCGGCGCTGTGTAGCCCGGAACGGTGAACGGACGGTGGACGCGATCTCATAATTTACGGGCTATCGCCGGTAATGGCGGGCGCGGCGGCGGCAGCGGCGGCGGGATTTGAGCCTTGGCGACGGCCGGCGCCTCCGGCGCCGGTTCCCGCACGGCCCACTCGCAGATGCGATAGCCGTTGTGGCGCTCGAGCACGTCGAGATGGACGTGCTGCTCGTGATAGGGGTCGGAGCCGGGACCGAGCACGGTGGTGAAGCGGCCGCACGCGCTCTCCTGCAGCGACAGGCGCAGGTCCTGCGGCGCGTTGACGTCGGTGAGCACGAACTTGCGGCCGTCGGCCAGCACGAAGGCGCGCACGTCGATGGCGTTGCCCTTGCCGTGTTCGCTGACCTTGGCGCCGACGACGCGGTTGCGGCCGCGGCATTCGTAGGAATCCTCGTTGATCACCGCGCGCAGCGGCGATTTCAGCGGCGCCAGGCGTTCTACGACCTCGTCGCGAATCCAGGATGCGAAGGATTCGGCCATGCCGCACTGCAGGGTGGCGGCGGGTGTCACCGCGACGCGAGCGCCGTCCGGCAGCAGCACCGCGTCGAGCTCGATGAGGTCGGGCCCGCCGCAGGCGCCCGGCCCGGTCAGGGTCGGCTTCGGCTTGAAGACGGCCATCGGCGCGAGCCGCTTGTCACAATCGGTCGGTGGCCCATGGTCGGAGACGACCGCGACGGGCGACGGCGCCACAATCGGCGGCCGCGGCCGCGGCAAAGGCACGCCGACGGCATCGGCCGGCAAGCCATGGCCGAGACTGGCAATCACGAAAGCGGCGGTCAGCAATGCCATGGCGCGATCCCCCAGCCCAGGACGACGGCAGCCGGGGATAACGCGGCAGGCGGCAAAACCGTTGCACTGGCCTGCCTTGCGGATAACCTTGAACCCGGCTGGCGAGGGGCCGGCCCAACAGAGCGCAACGGCCGCTGGTTAACGGCCGCCAAGCGCGTCATCGCGAGAGGGAACGTTCAATGCTCGGGCTGATGCAGGACTGGCCGCTGCTGCTGCACCGCATCATCGACCACGCCGCGACCTTCCACGGCGAGCGCAAGGTGATCACGCGCTCGGTCGAAGGGCCGATCGTCGAGACCAATTATCGTCAGATCCGCGCACGCGCGCTCAAGGTGGCGCAGAGGCTGGAGAAGGACGGCATCAAACTCGGCGACCGCGTCGCCACGCTCGCCTGGAATACCTGGCGGCATCTCGAGACCTGGTACGGCATCCTCGGCATCGGCGCCGTCTATCACACCGTCAATCCGCGCCTCTTCCCCGACCAGATCATCTGGATCGTCAACCATGCGGAAGACCGCATGATGTTCGTCGATCTCACCTTCGTGCCGCTGCTGGAGAAGATCGCCGACAGACTACCGACCATCGAGCGCTATATCGTCCTCACCGACGCCGCGCACATGCCGCAGACGACGTTGAAGAACGCGGTCGCCTACGAGGACTGGATCGGAGAAGTCGACGGCGACTTCGCCTGGAAGCAGTTCGACGAGAACACCGCCGCCGGCATGTGCTACACCTCCGGCACCACCGGTCATCCCAAGGGCGTGCTCTACTCGCATCGCTCCAACATCCTGCACGCCTTCATGGCGGCGCTGCCGGATTCCAAGAACCTCGGCGCCCGCGACGTCTGCATGCCGGTGGTGCCGATGTTCCACGCCAATGGCTGGTCGCTCGCCTTCTCGACGCCGATGGTCGGCGCCACTTTGGTGCTGCCCGGCGCCAGGATGGACGGCGCCTCGATCTACGAATTGCTCGATACCTACAAGGTGACATTCACCGCCGCAGTGCCGACGGTGTGGCTGATGCTGCTGCAGGACCTGGAGAAGACAGGGGCGAAACTGCCCTACCTCAAACGCGTGGTGATCGGCGGCTCCGCCTGCCCGCGCGCCATGACCAAGACCTTCCAGGATGTCTACGGCGTCGAGGTCATCCACGCCTGGGGCATGACCGAGATGAGCCCGCTCGGCTCGCTCTGCTCGCTCAAGCCGGAATACGCCGCACTCACCGGCGACGCGCGGCTCGACGTGCAGATGAAGCAGGGGCATCCGCCGTTCGGCGTCGAGATGAAGATCACCGACGACAACAACAAAGAGCTGCCTTGGGACGGCAAGACCTTCGGCCGGCTCAAGGTGCGCGGGCCGGCGGTGGCGAAGAGCTATTTCAAGGGCGAAGGCGGCGAGGCTTTCGACAAGGAAGGCTGGTTCGACACCGGCGACGTCGCGACGATGGACCAATACGGCTACATGCAGGTCACCGACCGCTCCAAGGACGTGATCAAGTCGGGCGGCGAATGGATCTCGTCGATCGATCTGGAGAATCTCGCGGTCGGCCATCCGAAGGTGGCGGAGGCCGCGGTGATCGGCGTCTCGCATCCGAAATGGGACGAACGGCCGCTGCTGGTGATCGTGCTCAAGAAGGGCGAGACCGCCACCAAGGACGACATCCTCGGCTTCATGCAGGGCAAGATCGCCAAGTGGTGGATGCCGGACGACGTCGTCTTCGTTGACGAGATCCCGCATACGGCCACGGGCAAGATCCTGAAGACGCGGCTGCGCGAGCAGTTCCACGACTACCGGCTGCCGACGGTGCAGGCGGCGGAGTGACGGCAACGGAGCGTTACGGCGCCGGCTGAATTACATCGTCCAGCGCTTCAGCAACAGCGAGGCGTTGACGCCGCCGAAGCCGAAGCCGTTGGCCATAGCGTAATCGATCGCGCGCGTACGCGGTTCGGGGCCGATCAGATCGAGATCGTCGAACTCTTCGTCCGCCTGCTCCAGATTGATCGTCGGCGGCAGGACGCCGGACTGCAGGGCACGAATCGCGAAAATCGCGCCGAGCGCGGCCGCCGCGCCGAGCAGATGGCCGGTCGAAGATTTCGTCGAGGACACGGGGACGCGCGCGCCGTTGAACACGCTGCGGATCGCCGTCAGTTCGGCGGCATCACCGAGCGGCGTCGAGGTGGCGTGCGCGTTGATGTAGCCGACGTCCCCGGGTTCGATGCCGGCCGCATCGACGGCGAGCTGCATGCAGCGCTTGAGACCCTCGCCGTCCGATGGCGCCGCCACCATATGATAGGCGTCGGACGTGGTGCCGTAGCCGACCAGCTCGGCGAGTGGCGTCGCGCCGCGCGCCAGCGCGTGGTCAAGAGCTTCAACGACGATCACCGCCGCGCCCTCGCTCATGACAAAGCCGTCGCGTCCGGTGTCGAACGGGCGCGAGGCGCGTTCCGGCGTTTCGCTGAAATGCGTGGACAGGGCGCGCGCCGCTGCGAAGCTGCCGAGACTGACACGTTCGATGCAGCTTTCAGCGCCGCCGCAGACCGCGACGTCGACCTCGCCGGCGCGGATCATGCGCGCGCCGTCGCCGATCGCCTGCAGGCCGGCAGCGCAGGCCGTGACCGGCGCGCCAATCGCGCCGCGGAAGCCGTGGCGGATCGACACCTGCCCGGCGGCGAGGTTGACCAGGAACGACGGTACCGTGAACGGCGAAAGCTTGCGCGGCCCGCGCTGATCGGTGGTGTGCACGGCCTGCTTCATCGTGGCGAAGCCGCCTATCCCCGAGCCGATGATGGTGGCGGTGCGAGCGCGTTCGGCATCGCAACCGGGAGCCCAGCCCGATTGCTCGATGGCCTCATCCGCGGCCGCCAAAGCGAACTGGATGAAGCGGTCCATCCGCTTGTGATCTTTGTGGTTGACGACGCGATCGAGATCGAAACCGCCTTCGGCATCCTCGTCGACGGTGGGCACAACCCCCGCAATCTTTGCGGGTACGTCGTGGACGAGATTGTCAGACAGCCGCCGTATCCCGGATTGGCCGGCAAGAAGCCGCCGCCAGACCACGCTCGTCCCACACCCAAGTGGAGAAACGATGCCGTATCCGGTGACCACAATCCGCCGCATTCTGCTCCTGCCCAGTGCGGGAAACTCGCGCTCGCACACCGAACGCGGCGGAATGGACGACTGCCGTCCGTATCTGGATGCAGATGAGCCCCGAATCGAGGCAGCTGCTCACAATCGTATTATAGGCCTGCCGCCGATGATCGAGACAAATCGGAGTTGCGAACAGCGGTCTGCGGCACCCTACCGGACATTAAGCGCCTGGCCGTCAATGTCCAATGCCGTCCGCGGGCAAAAAGCGCCCCCGACCGAGACAGGCGCCACCGCGGCGGTGTATGACGCGGGCCGCGTCCGCCGCCCACACGGAGTTCCTCATGCGTGCTGTTGCCCGCGCCATCACGGTCACGGCCCTCGCCGCCGCCTTCGCGGTCGCCGCTCCCGTTGTCTCCATCCACCCCGCCGCCGCGCAAACTGCCGGAAAGAAAGTCATGACCACAGCCTCAGGCCTGAAATACACCGACGAGAAGGTCGGCACCGGCGCCTCGCCCCACCGCGGGCAGACCGTCGTCGTGCACTACACCGGCTGGCTCTACGTCAACGGCGAGAAGGGCAAGAAATTCGATAGTTCCGTCGACCGCCACGAACCGTTCGAGTTTCCGATCGGCGAAGGCCACGTCATCAAGGGCTGGGACGAGGGCGTCGCCAGCATGAAGGTCGGCGGCAAGCGCACCTTGATCATTCCGCCCGCGCTCGGCTATGGCGCGCACGGCGCCGGCGGCATCATCCCGCCCAACGCGACCTTGATGTTCGACGTCGAATTACTGGCGGTGAAGTAAGCGGACCGTCCTTGCTCCAACATGCGCCTCGGCATCGACCTCGGCGGCACCAAGATCGAGATCATCGCGCTCGACGATGACAGCACAACGCTCGCGCGCGAGCGCGTGTCGACCCCCGTCGGCGACTATGACGGCACGATCCGCGCCATCGGCGGTCTGGTGCGCGGCGTCGAAGGCAGGCTCGGCCGCGCCGGCACGATCGGCATCGCCATGCCGGGCGCTTTCTCGGCGCGGACCGGCCTCGTCAAGAACGCCAACAGCGTCGTGCTCAACGGCAGGCCGCTCGACCGCGACATCGAAGCGCATCTCGGCTGGGCCGTGCGCATGGAGAACGACGCCAACTGCCTGGCGCTGTCGGAGGCGGTCGACGGTGCGGCGGCGGGCGCGTCCGTCGTGTTCGCCGTGATCCTCGGCACCGGCGTCGGCGGCGGCCTCGTTGTCGACGGCAAGGTCGTGACCGGCCGCAACCGCATCGCCGGCGAATGGGGTCACAATCCCCTGCCCTGGCCGCAGCCGGACGAACTGCCCGGTCCTGCCTGCTATTGCGGCAAGACGGGCTGCATCGAGACGTTTCTCAGCGGCGCCGGACTTGCCCGCGCCTACGCCGCACTGACGCAACGCACGCTCGCGGCCCACGATATCGCGGCGGCGGCAACCCGCGAGGCCGACGCGCGCGCGACGCTCGCCACTTATCAGGACCGGCTGGCCCGCGGCCTCGCCTCCGTCGTCAACATCGTCGACCCGGACGTGATCGTGCTCGGCGGTGGCCTGTCCAACATCGACGCGATCTACGAGGGCCTGCTCGAACGCATCGCAAGCTACGCCTTCTCGGATGCGCTCGCGACCCGCGTCGAACGCGCCCGGCACGGCGATTCGAGCGGCGTGCGTGGCGCGGCGTGGCTATGGCCGGCAGATAGCAGCAAATAAGGCGGAACGCGGCGCGGCCTTTGGCGTTCTTCACCACACGCGCACGCCGGGTGACAACCGGCCGCAACGAGGACTGACGGACGCAGCTGATTTTGCCGGTTTCTGGCTGCGGCAACAACGCATCGGTACGCGTCGACGTCTAACCCGTTCCCGGCGTGCGCACCCTTCCCCTTCGCAAGTAAAAAAGTACTCCGCGGATGGAACCGGCGGGCAGCCGGTTTCGTCATAAAGGGAACCGGAACTCAGGAGGGCGGAACCATCATGGCCAAGAAGACGATCGTGAACGAAGCCGTCGGCGTCGTGCGGACCGTCGCGGAAGCGGCGCTCGACGCGGCGGCGGCGGAAGCGCGGCGCGTGATCGCCGAGACCGTCGCCAACACGGCGGCGCGCGTCGAGGACCGCGCCAACAAGGCGCTGCCGCAGTTCGAAGGGGCCGTGAGAGCGCGGTTGGTCAAGCCGATCGACCGCATGCTGAAGACGCGCGGCGGGCGCAAGAAGACGGCGAAGAAGGCGGCGCCGGCGCGCGGCCGCAAGGCGGCGAAAAAAGCGGTGCGCTCCGCAGCGAAAAAGGCGGCGCGCCCGAGCGCGAAGAAAGCGTCACGCAAGAAAGCGGCGACGCGGACCAAGGGCCGCAAAAAACGCCGCTGAACCGCCAGCTCGGCGGCCGGCAAGCCGCCGGCTTGCGATAAGTCAATGCCGCCAGGGCCCTGTCGCGCGACAAATACCGCGACACAGGCGACGCGTACGACACCACCAGCGGGGGTGGCCGGTCGCGGCAGCGGCGAGACTTAGGTATCGCCGCCGGCTGCGGCCGGTGCTGGGGTTCCCGGCGCGCGCGAACAGCGGCGACCCATGAACCAGCCCATCAAGTCAGAGAACATCAACACCGAACGCCCGGCCGATCATGTCCCTTTGCCCGGCGCGCCGAAACCATCCGCCCGTCGTCTGACGCGCGGCCGCATCGCCGCGGCGGCATTGGCCGCGGTGGCGATCGTCGGTCTCGTCGCCTGGTGGCTGTCCTCCAACGGCGAGACGGTGCGCTACACAACTGTGCCCGCGGCGCGAGGCGACATCACCCGCGCGGTGACCGCCACCGGCACGGTCAACCCGGTGCTCACCATCATCGTCGGCAGCTACGTCTCCGGCGTGATCCAGCAAATTCACTGCGACTACAACACCGAAGTCAAGACCGGTCAGGTCTGCGCCAAGATCGATCCGCGCCCGTACCAGAGCGTCGTCGATCAGAACCGCGCCAATCTCGCGGTGTCCAAGGCGCAGCTGACCAAGGACCAGGCCAACTTCGACTACGCCGAGATCAACTACGGCCGCAACGCGCGGCTTGCACAAACGAACGCCATCTCCAAGGATACGCTCGACGTCGCCAGGAACGCTCTCGATCAGGCCCGCGCCCAGATCGGCGTCGACGAGGCCACGATCATGCAGCGCCAGGCGCAGCTCGACGCGGCCGATGTCAATCTCAGCTATACCGATATCGTCTCGCCGGTGAACGGCACCGTGGTGTCGCGCAACGTTACTGTCGGCCAGACGGTAGCGGCGAGCTTCCAGACCCCGACCTTGTTCCTCATCGCCACCGACCTGACGCAGATGCAGGTCGATACCAATGTCAGCGAGAGCGACATCGGCGGCATCAAGGAGGGCAACCGCGCCACCTTCACCGTCGATGCCTTCCCGAAGCGCAGCTTCCGCGGCCAGGTCTCGCAGGTGCGGCAGTCGCCGCAGACGGTTCAGAACGTCGTCACCTATGACGTCGTGGTGGGCGTCGACAACAAGGATCTCGCGCTCAAGCCGGGCATGACGGCGGCGACGCGCATCGTCGTCGACCAGCGCCGCGACGTGCTGCGCGTGCCGAGCCAGGCCTTGCGTTACGCGCCGCCCTCCGCCGGCGTGCCCGCCGGCGGCGCCCGCCGCACGCGCGGCGCCGATGTGCAGGCGCGCGTCTACGTGCTGCGCGACGGCGCGCCCATCGCCGTGCCGGTCGTCACCGGACTAGACGACGACAGCTACGCCGAGATCGTGTCCGGCGATCTCAAGGCTGGCGATCTCGTCATCACCTCCGAACAGCGCGCCGCCGCCAAGTCCGCGCTGCCGCGCCCGCGGCTCTGACCGGTGGCCGCGGTGGCCGAACCCATCATCCGCCTCGAGCGCGTGTCGCGCACCTATCACGTCGGCGACGTCGACGTGCATGCGCTGCGCGACGTCAACCTGACGATCGAAGCGGGCGAATTCGTCGCCATCATGGGGGCGTCCGGCTCCGGCAAGTCGACGCTGATGAACGTGATCGGCTGCCTCGACCGGCCGTCGGGCGGGCGGTATCTGTTCGAAGGCCTCGACGTGGCGCAGCTCACCGAGCCCGAGCGCGCCGGCCTGCGCAGCGAGCGGCTCGGCTTCGTGTTCCAGAGCTTCAACCTGCTCGCGCGTACCAGTGCGCTGGAGAATGTGGCGCTGCCTCTGTTCTACGCCGCCTCGGGACCGGCGAGCGCCGGGGCGCGACTGACGCGGGCGCGCGCGGCCTTGTCGCTGCTCGGCCTGGCGACGCGCGAACGAAGCACGCCGGGCCAGCTCTCCGGTGGCCAGCAGCAACGTGTCGCGATCGCCCGCGCGCTGATCAACGAGCCCGGGCTGCTGCTCGCCGACGAGCCGACCGGCAATCTCGACACCCGTACCTCGCACGAGATCATGGAGACGCTGACCACGCTCAACCGCAAGCAGGGCGTCACCATCGTCGTGGTGACGCACGAGGCCGACATTGCGGTCTATGCCGACCGCGTGCTCACGATGCGCGACGGCGAGATCGTCGCCGATGTCAAGAAGCCGAAGGCCGACGGGCCGCGCGCCGCGCCGGCGATGGCGCCGGCGCGCACCGCCGCGTCGCAGCGCCCGGGCGCCGTGTGGGCTTTCGGCCGCATGATCCTCGCCGCCGCGGTGCAGGCGATCCGCCGCAACATGATGCGCTCGGCACTCACCACGCTTGGCGTGTTCATCGGCGTCGCGGCGCTGATCGCCATGGTCGCCGTCGGCCAAGGCGCGAACGACGCCGTGCGCAAGCAGATCGAGAGCCTCGGTACCAACCTTGTCGTCGTGCTGCCGGGCGCGCGCACCGCCGGCGGCATGCGCGGCGGCTTCGGCAGCGCCTCGACGCTGACCACCACCGATGCGCAGGCGATCCGCCGTGAGGCGATGGCGGCGAACGAGGTTGGCTACCTGATCCGCCAGTCCGGCCAGATCCAGTACGGCAATCAGAACTGGGCCACCGGCATCCAGGGCGTCAGCACGAACTATCCGCCGATGACCAACTGGCGCATTGCGGAGGGCCGCGAAATCACCGACGAGGACGACGCGTCCGCGGCGCTCGTCGTCGTCATCGGACAGACGGTGGCGAAGCAGCTGTTCGGCGAGTCGGTCGATCCGATCGGCGCGCTCATCCAGGTCAAGGGCGTGCCGATGCGCGTCATCGGCACCCTCGCCTCCAAGGGGCAGACGCCATTTGGACAGGACCAGGACGACCTGGTCATGGTCCCGTTCACCACGGCGGAGCGCAAGGTGCTCGGCGTCGCCGCGCCGACCCAGGCGCAGACACAGCTCAACTGGGTCTATCCGACGGCTCCGAACCCCTACGGCCTGACCCCGCACCTCGCCGGCTTTGTGAACCAGATCTTCGTGCAGGCGGACGACGCCGCCAGCGTGCAGCCTGCCATCAGCCAGATCACCGAGGTCCTCAAGCGACGGCACCGCATCACGCCCGGCGCTAACGACGACTTCTCGGTGCGCAATCTCAGTCAGATCGCCGAAACGGCGGAAAGCTCGAGCCGTATCATGGCGCTGCTGCTCGCCGCCGTCGCGTCGATCTCGCTCGTCGTCGGCGGTATCGGCATCATGAACATCCTGCTCGTCTCGGTCACCGAGCGCACGCGCGAAATCGGCCTGCGCATGGCGATCGGCGCGCGGCGCACCCACGTGCTGCTGCAGTTTCTCGCCGAGGCGGTGCTGCTCAGCGTCACCGGCGGCGTCGCCGGCATCGTCATGGGCGTCGCCTTCTCGCTGGCGATCCCGATCATCTCGGGCTGGTCGGCGCCGATTTCTGGCGCGGCCGTCATCGGCGGCTTCGTGTTCTCCGCCGCGGTGGGCATCTTTTTCGGCTACTACCCGGCGCGCAAGGCGGCGCGCCTCGATCCGATCGAGGCGCTGCGTTACGAATAAGGCGGGCCGAGGTCCGCGACATCACGTCCATTTGAAGCGAAAACGCGTGCGGCGCGGATGTTAGGCGCGAAGCCGGGGTTTGCCTTTCGGGGCATCACCCGGGATACGCCTTTGACAACCGCTTACCTCAATCGCATCGCGACCGCCGTGCCGGCGCACGATATCCATCACCATTTCGCGCGCCACGCGCGCACCGCGCTCGCCGACGAACCGCGCAGGGCGCGGCTGTTCGAGCGCATGATCCAGCGTTGTGGCATCGCGCATCGCTATTCGTTCCTCGCTCCCGACCATCTCTCGGCCGGCGGCTTCTACGCGCCAGGTGGCTTCCCCGACACCGCCGCGCGGATGCGCGCCTTCGAGAGATACGCGCCGGCGCTGGCCCGCACCGCGGTCGAACGACTGCTGGACCACGGCGAGCGCCGGCGCGTCACGCATCTGCTGACCACGTGCTGCACCGGCTTCTCCGCCCCCGGTCTCGACCAGGACGTCATCGAACAGTGCGGCCTGCCGCGCGGCATCGAGCGCACGATGGTCGGCTTCATGGGCTGCTATGCCGCGATCAATGCACTGAAGCTGGCGCGTCACATCGTGCGCTCTGAGCCGGACGCCCGCGTGCTCATCCTCAACATCGAACTGTGCACGCTGCACTTCCAGGAAACGGGCGATCTCGAGCAGATGCTGTCGTTCCTCATCTTCGCCGACGGCTGCGCCGCCGCTTTGGTGACCGGCGAGGCGGACGGCGTCGCGCTCGACGGCTTCCGCACGCTGCTGATCCCGGAGACGCGTGACCTCATCACCTGGACGATCCGTGAGTCCGGTTTCGACATGGTTCTGTCCGGCGGCGTGCCGAACGCGATCCAGACCGGCCTGCATGCGCACGCCGCGGATATCGTCGGCGGCGCCCCGGCGCGCGCCATCGACCTGTGGGCGGTGCATCCCGGCGGCCGTACCGTACTCGATGCCGTCGAGCGTGCGTTCGGGCTCGACGAAGAGGCATTGGCTGCTTCGCGCGCGGTGCTGCGCGACTACGGCAACATGTCCTCCGCGACGGTGATGTTCGTGCTCGACGAATTGCTGCGCGCGGGCGCGCGCGGCGCCAAAGGCTGCGCCATGTCGTTCGGCCCCGGCCTGTCGGCCGAGATCATGGCGTTCCGGAGCGCGTGAGGTGCCGGATTTCTCGCGCCGCAGCCAGGTGGCGGAATGGCTTGATACCGCCGCGCCCGAGCGGCGCGAACGCGCCGCCTATCTCGAAAGCCTCGCCTGGTTTAACGGCATGATGCTCGGCCATCGGCCGATCCTGTCCTGGCTGAAAGCTGTCGCGCGCGGCGCGTCCGAGCCGCTGACGCTGATGGATGTCGGCTGCGGCCACGGCGATCTGTTGCGCGCGATCCGCCGCTGGTCGCGCGCCCGCGGCGTGCCGTTGCGGCTGATCGGCGTCGATGTCGAAGCCGACACCGTCGCGATTGCGCAGGAAGCGACCGCCCCCGACGACGGAATCGAGTATCTCGCCGCCGACGTATTCAATCTGCGGCCGGGAATCCGCATCGACTTCGTGGTCAGCAGCCTGCTGGTGCATCATTTCACCGACGATCGCATCTGCGCCTTCGTGCGCTGGATGGAAGCGACTGCGCAGCGCGGCTGGCTAATCTGCGATCTCGAGCGCCACCCTGTCCCCTACTACGCCATCGGCGCGACCGGGCGGCTGACAGGCATTCATCCCATGGTGATTAAGGACGGCCGTATTTCGGTGACGCGCGCGCTCGCCCGGGTGGACTGGCGACCGACGATCGCCGCCGCCGGGCTCGATCCGGAGTCCGTGCGGCTGTCCTGGTTCCTCTACCGACTGGCGCTGTCGCGGCTGAAGGCCTAGCCGTTTTTGCGCGCCGCTTTAGTCTTCTCGAGCGCCGTCTTGAGGTGAGCGTCACGGGTATAGATGTCGTTGTAGTAATGCACGGCGCCATTCTGGTCCGGCCAGGCTGTAAAGTAGGCGAGATAAACCGGTATGTCGCCGGCGACGTGCTCGAAGGCATTGTCGCCGCGCGCAATCTTCTTCTCGACGTACTCGACATTCTTGCCCAGCAGCGCCGCCGCCATCTGCTTCGGATGCTGCAGCCGCACGCAGCCGTGGCTCAGCGCGCGCATGTCGCGCGTGAAGAACGACTTCTCGTTGGTGTCGTGCATGTAGATCGCATGCTTGTTCGGGAACTCGATCTTGAGCAGGCCGAGCGCGTTGCGGCGGCCCGGCGGCTGCCGCACGTCGACGCTCTGCGCGTTGCGGGCGAAGGCGGCCCAGTTCACGGATTCCGACGCGATCTTGCGGCCGCGCTGATTCAGCACCTCGTAACCCTTCTCATCGAGATACGAGGCGTCGCGATAGAGCTTCGGCAGCATCTCGTTGACCACGATCGAGCGCGGCACGTTCCAGTACGGGTTGTACTCGACGTCCTTGATGTGATCGACGAAGAAGTAGGTCTGCGCGTCGGGCCGGCCGACGACGGCCCGCATGGTCAAAGGCTTGTTGCTGCCGTCGAAATAACTTACCTCGAACGCCGGCTGGTTGAGAAAGACATAGCGGTTGCCAAATTCGCGCGGCAGCCAGCGCAGCTCCTCGAGCGCCATTTCGACCTTGGCGATCTTGCCGGCATTGTCGTTACGCCCCATGAGCGCACGGATGGTGCTGCGGCCGATCATGCCGTCCGGCGCCAGGCCCTTGGCCTTCTGGAACGCCTTCACCGCGGCGACCGCGTCCCCCTTGTATTGGTCGGTGTCGGTGTTGGCGAAGACATTGGGATAGGCCTGCTTCACTGCCGGCGCCGCCTGGCCGATCGCGGTGAGCACGTCGGCGAGATGCAGGTCGACGTCGCCGGGCACGATGCGGATGTCGGCGCTGAGCTGCACCGTCGGCTTCTTCGACGCCGCCCGCAACCGCGCGAGTTCGGCGACCAGCGCGCGGAATTGCGGATTGTCGGGATTGCGCGCGTCGAGCCAGGCGGCGACATCGGCTTGCTGCGCCATCGCGTCCATGGCCTTGCCGAGATCGACGGTCTTGCGCGGCAGATCGTGGTAGCCGGACAGCCGGTCGGGATCGATACGGCCGCGCGTGGCGTCGAGCACGTAAGTGAGTGCCTTGGCCGACAGGCTCAGTTCGAAGCGCAGCAGCGCGCTCTGACGCGCGGCGCCGTCGAGATTGGGCGTGTCGACGCGGTAATCGGCGGGCGCGAGGCCGACCTTGTCGCTGGCATTGAGGGCGGCCATCGCGGCGAGCGCCTTGGCGCTCACCTTGCCGTCGTCGACCCAGACGAATTGCGGATGCGCGGAGTACCAGGCGGTCAGCGCGTCGCCGACCTGCGGCAGGACGCGCATGCTGACGGGCTGCGAGGCGGCGCAGGCCTGCGCGAACGGCGACTGTGCCGCCGGCGCGGGTGGCGCAGCGGTCGTGTCGGCTGCCGGCTGAGCCGCCGCACCGTCCGCATTTGCCGCCGGGATCGGGGCGGGCTGCGCGTTCGACGCCACCTCGACCTGGCAGAGCTTGTCGAAGGTCACCGTCTTCAGCGTGTCGGGCCGGTATTCGTAGAAGGTGGGATTGTTCATGTGCACCTGCGGCATCGGGCCGGTCGGCCGCGAACGCTGGTGTCCACCGTCGTCGGACCAATCGGCGTAGCCGGAGACACTGCGGCCGAAGCGCCCGCGCCCGCCGAACCAGTCATCGCCGTCGAAGGACGGCTGCGGGGCGCGTTGCTGCTGCTGCCACTGCTGGTGCCAATATTGCGTGGGGCTCTGCGCGTGCGCCGGGCCGGCCGCGCCGATCGCAGCCACACAGGCCATCAACGCTGCCGATCCAATGACTTTCCGCACGGGCGGGCTCCCTTTTCCTGCACAAGAAATAACCTCGCGCCGCGCGATGCGCGTTGCACGACACTCAACGCCCCAAAGTGCCGTAAGTTTCGCGGCCGGCGCCGGGCTGCGGGCCCCGCGAGGAACCGAAATTTAATATGTGTGGCAGGGCGACGACGCCCTCAGCCGCCGCCGGGACGTTGCCCGCGCCGACGTCAGACAGTATCCCTGTGCGGGCATGACGAGCCTCGAGGCGAGCGGGACCGGCACGACGGGCGGGGTGCGGTTCCTCGGCGGACGCGGCGCCTATGGACGGCTGCTCGCGCGCGGCGCCGTGCTGCTGATCGTGACGCTCGGCCTCTATCGCTTCTGGCTGATGACCGACGTGCGCCGTTTCCTCTGGGCGAACACCGAGATCGACGGCGAGACGCTCGAATACGCCGGCACGCCGCTCGAACTGCTGACCGGCTTTCTGGTCGCGATCGCCATCCTGGTGCCGGTCTATGCCGGCTTCTTCCTTGCCGCGCTCAATATCGGCCTGCTCGGCGAACTGACCGGTATCGGCGCTTTCCTCGGCCTCGCCGTGCTCGGACAGTTCGCGATCTACCGCGCGCGCCGCTATCGCCTGACCCGCACCATTTTCCGCGGCCTGCGCTTCACGCAGAGCGGCTCGGCCTGGATCTATGCCTTGCGCGCGGTCGGCTGGTGGATCCTCACGGCGCTGACCTGCGGCCTCGCTTATCCGTTCCAGCTCGCCAGCCTCGAACGCTACAAGATGCGCCATACGCAGTACGGCACCCTGCCCGGCCGCTTCACCGGCTCCGGCTTCGGCCTGCTGCTGCGCGGGTTGCCGATGTGGTTGCTGGTCATCGGCCCGCTGGCGTTGACCGTCGTCGTCTTCGTGGACTCGGTCGACTGGAACGCGCTCGCCGACGCAGTTGGCCAAGGCGGCGACGACGTCATGGGCCGCGTCGAGGGCGGCAATCCGGCGCTCGGCGAAGCGATCGTGTTCGCCATGCTGATGACGGCGCTGTCGGCGCTGATGGCGGCCCTGCTTTATCCGGTGTTCCAGACGGTGGTGCTGCGCTGGTGGACGTCCGGCCTGCGCTTCGGCGAGATCGAAGCGCATTCAAAGCTGCGCATCCGGCATGTGTACGGCGCCTATATGCGCTTCCTGTGGTGGGGCGGTCTGTTCACGCTGGCGCTCACCGCGGCGGCGATCCCGCTTCTCATCCTGATCGGCGTGCTCGCCGGCAAGATGCCGGACAGCGGCCTCGGCGACATCGCGGCCTCGCTCGTCGGGCTCGGCGGCTATGTGATCGCCGCGCTCGGTTATTCGATGATCTATCGCGCAACTGTGCTGTTGTCGCTGTGGCAGCTCGGCGCAGAGGCGCTGCAATTGTCGGGGCTCGCGGTGCTCGAACACGTCGATGCGACAGGCGGCGCCAGCTCGCCGCTCGGCGAAGGTCTGGCTGATGCGCTGAACGTGGGTGGATACTGATGGCCGGCGACTCGCAGCAAGGCATGACCTCCGGCGCCGGCATCTTCTTCGACGGCCGCATTAGCACGCGCCGGCGCGTGCAAGTCATGCTCACGTCCGCCGCGCTGCAGATCGACGATGCTGACGGCCGCCTGCTCGCCGAATGGCCCTATACGGAGATCGAGGGCCTGTCCGCGCCGGCGAATGTGTTGCGGCTCGGCCGGCACGGCAATGCGCGGCTGGAGCGGCTGGAGATCTTCGATCCCGCCTTTGCCGCGGCCATCGACGCGCGCGCCGCCAATGTGGACCGCACCGGCGGCCTGCAGCATCGGCAGCGCGCCATAGCCATCGGCTGGAGCGTGATCGCGGTCGCAGCACTCGTCGCCGTCGCCTGGCTCGGCGTGCCACGCATCGCCGGACGCGTGGCGCCGCTGTTGCCGGTCGCGCTCGAACAGAAGCTCGGCGCCGCAGTCGACCTGCAGGTGCGCAACACCCTCGACACGCGCCGCGCCGGCGCGGCGTTCGAATGCGGCACCGGCGCCGACAAAGCCGCCGCGCGCACCGCATTCGCGCGTCTCACCGGCGAATTGCAGGGCGCGGCCGCGCTCGGCATGCCGCTGACCTTCACGATCGTGCACCGGCCGGAGGCGAACGCCTTCGCCATCCCGGGCGGCCACATCTACGTGTTCGAGGGCCTGATCGACGCGGCCACCGGCGCCGATGAACTCGCCGGCGTGCTGGCGCACGAGGTCGGCCACGTCGCCCATCGCGACGGTACCCGCGCCGTGCTGCAGGGCGCCGGCCTGTCGTTTCTGTTCGGCATGCTGCTCGGCGACTTCGTCGGCGGCGGCGCCGTGGTGATCGCCGCCAAGTCGGTGCTGCAATCCTCCTATTCGCGCGAGGTCGAGGCCGCGGCCGACGTCTACGGCGTCGACCTGATGCGCAGGGCCGGCGGCGACGGCCGGGCGCTGGGGGCGATACTGGCGCGCATCGGCGGCGCAACCGAGCCGGGCATGAAGATTTTGCGCGATCATCCGGATACAAAGGCGCGAGTTGCGACGATCGAGCGGCTTTCGCCGGCCGGCGCGAACCGCGCTATGCTGACGGCCGAGGAATGGTCGGCGCTGCGCCGCATCTGCAAGGATTAGAGGATCAGTCACCGTGCGCCGTCCCTTTCTCGATGAGCCGATCACGCCGCTGGCCGTCTGGTCGGCGCGGCTGGCGCTGTTCGCGGTGGCCGTTGCGGCCCTGTCGGTGATCATCGTGCGCTCCGGCCTGCTCGACATCGGGCCGGCGCTGGCCACCTTCGGCGCCGCGTTGGCCTTCGCCGCGGCGGCGATCCTGCTGGCGCTGGCGAGCTTCGTGGCGATCTGGCGCAACGGTTCTCCGGGGCTCGGCCGCGCGCTCGGCGGGCTGCTGCTCGGCGCCGCCCTGCTCGCCTACCCCGCCTACCTCGCCGCCCGCGCCATCAAGCTGCCGGAGATCAACGACGTCACCACCGATTTCTCCAACCCGCCGCGCT
Source organism: Pseudolabrys sp. (assembly GCF_035943735.1). Lineage (GTDB taxonomy): Bacteria > Pseudomonadota > Alphaproteobacteria > Rhizobiales > Xanthobacteraceae > Pseudolabrys. Next base: position 188,120 of record NZ_DASZBV010000005.1, on the reverse strand, counting down.
TCGACGTGCTGGCGCGGCTGCGGCCGCCCGGCCGTGTCGACTACCCGCCACGCTATGCCGAACTGCAGCGCAAGGCCTATCCCGATGTGGTGCCGCTGCAGGTCGATATGCCGGTGCGGCAGGCCTACGACCAGGCGCTGAAGGTCGTCACCAAGCGCAAGTGGCTGGTGGTCGATGCGCGGACGCCCTCGCCCACCCATCGCCAGGGCGTCATCGAGGCGGTCGCGCGCACGACGATCATGGGCTTCCGCGACGACGTCGTGGTGCGTGTCACGCCTTTGAGCGACGGCTCGCGCGTCGACGTGCGCTCGGCCTCGCGCTACGGCCTGCACGATTTCGGCGCCAATGCGCGGCGGGTGACCGCACTGCTCGCCGACATCGACGACGCGGTCAGCAACGCGCCGGATTCCAGCGACGAGACGCCGACGCCGAAGGCGCCGCCGCGGCGTCAGCCGGCCAAGCGGTAGACGCCGTCGATCGCCGGCGCGCCGTCGGTTTCGACCACGCCGCGCGCCACCAGATCCTCCATGTGCGCCAGAACCGACATGCCGGCGGCGCCGGTCAGGCGCGGGTCGATGCCGATATAAATCGCGCGCACGATGGTGGGGATGTCGGTGGCGCCCTTGCCGAGCCGATGCAGGATCGAATCCTCGCGCGCCTTGCGATGGAGCATGTAGTAGCTGACGAAGCGCTTGGCGTCGGGAATGGCCGGACCGTGCCCGGCGAAATAGAGATCCTCGTCGCGGCGCGCGAGCTTGGCGAGCGAGGCCATGTAGTCGCTCATGGCGCCGTCCGGCGGCGCGACGGTCGAGGTCGACCAGCCCATCACGTGATCGCCGGCGAAGAGAATGTTGCGGCCCTTCAGCGCAAAGGACATGTGATTGGCGGTGTGGCCCGGTGTCGTCACGCCTTCGATCGCCCAGCCGTCGCCCTCGACGACTTCACCGTCCTTGAGCTGCACGTCGGGACGGAAGTCGCGGTCGCCGCTCGAGTCGAGCGGATTGTGTTCGCCGATGTGCAGCGGCCGCGCCGCACGATGCGGCCCCTCGGCATAGACGGTAGCGCCGGTCGCGGCCTTCACCGCCGGCACGGCCGGCGAATGGTCGCGATGCGTATGCGTGACGAAGATATGCGTCACAGTTTCGCCACGCACCGCGTCGAGCAGCGCGCCGATATGCGCCGGATCGTCGGGACCGGGATCGACGATCGCCACATTACCGTGGCCGACGATGTAGCTCAGCGTGCCCTTGAAGGTGAATGGCCCTGGATTGTTGGCCATTACCCTGCGGACGCCGGGCACCGGCTCGTCGACCGTGTCGGGGGCGAGATCGAGGGTCTTGTTGAACGGGATGTCTTCGCTCATGCGGCTCCTGCGCGCGGCGTGAGGCGGCCCTTGCGATTTCGGCCATACTTGGTCCCTAGACAAGGCGCAATGAAAACCTTTTTCCAGGCCCTCATACCTGCCCTGTGGCTCGTCTGGCTGGCGTTCTGGGTCCTGGCCGCGCGGAAAGCGAAGGAAAACGCGCGCCAGGAGGGTACAGGCTCGCGGCTCCTGCACGCTGCGCCGCTTATTGCCGCCGGCGCGCTGCTCGCCTCCCCACACATGCTCGGAACGAGGATGGAAGGGCGCTTCCATGCGCACACATTCGGCTGGTTCCTGGTCGGCCTGGGGCTGGTCGTGCTCGGGCTCGGCTTTTCCGCGGCGGCGCGCATGTGGCTCGGCCGCAACTGGAGCGGGCGGGTGACGCTGAAGAAGGACCACGAATTGATCCAGAGCGGCCCCTACGCGCTGGTGCGGCATCCGATCTACACCGGCTTGCTGCTCGCGCTCGCCGGCACCGTTGTGGCGATCGACCGCTGGCGCGCGCTCGTCGCGCTGCCGCTGCTCATCGCCGGCATCGTGTACAAGATCGGCGTCGAGGAGCGCTTCATGCGCGCGAAATTCGGCGATGCGTATGAGCGCTACCGCGGCAGAGTGAAGGCGCTGGTGCCTTTCGTCGTCTGACCGGTCAGCCGACACTCTCCGCCTTCGCCGGCAGTTCGTGCAGGAGCTTCTCAACCTCCGACGCCGAGCGTGGCTCACTGAAGAGAAAGCCCTGCGCCTCGTCGCAGCCCTCGGTCGTCAAGCGGGCGAGCTGCTCCTTGGTCTCGACGCCTTCCGCCGTCGTGGTGATGCCGAGGCTGCTGCTCAATCCGACCACGGCACGGACGATGGCGAGGCTGTCCTCCTTGGACGATAGATCGCGGATGAAGGACTGGTCGATCTTGATCTTGTTGAACGGGAAGCTGCGCAAGTAGCCGAGCGACGAATAGCCGGTGCCGAAATCGTCCATCGCGATCTTGATGCCCAAATCGCGCAGCTGATGCAGAATGGCGAAAGCCCCTTCGGTCTCCTGCAAGAGGACCAGCTCGGTGATTTCCAATTCCAGCCGCTGCGCCGGCAGGCCGGAATCCGCGATCGCATTCTTGATCGCCTGCACCAGGTTTCGGCTCTTGAATTGAGCGGGGGACAGATTGACGGAGACGCCGATGTGCTTCGGCCAGCGCATCGCTTCGATACAAGCTTGCGCCAGAACCCATTCGCCGATCGGCACGATCATGCCGGTTTCTTCAGCGACCGGGATGAACTCCATCGGAGGAATCATACCCCGCTCCGGATGCCGCCAGCGGATCAGCGCCTCGCAACTCGTGATGGCGCCGGATTTCACGTCTATGATCGGCTGATAGTTCAGCTCGAACTCGTTTTTCAGGACGGCCTTGCGCAGATCCATCTCGAGCGCGCGGCGTGCCTGCATGCGCGCGTCCATTTCGGCCTCGAAGAAACGGTAGGTGCCGCCGCCGTCGGCCTTGGCGCGGTACAGCGCAAGATCAGCGTTCTTGAGCAGAACGTCCGGCTCCACGCCGTCGGCCGGCGACAACGCAATTCCGATGCTCAAGCCGATGACGATCTGGTGGCCTTCCAACTCGTAAGGCGCACCGACGGATTCGATCAACCGGGATGCGAGCCGCGGCAGGCTCGTCGGTCCGTCCGCGGGGACCTGCACGACCACAAATTCATCGCCGCCGAGCCGCGCCACGAAATCGCGCTCGCGCATACACCCGCGCATCCGATCGGCCACCGTTTTCAGCATCAGGTCCCCAATCGGATGCCCAAGCGTGTCGTTGACGGTCTTGAAATGGTCGAGATCGAGGCTGAGGATTCCGAACGTCTCACCGCGCCGGAGCCCGCTCAAGATGGACTCCATCTGTTCGTAGAAGGTGACGCGATTCGGCAGATCGGTCAGCGTGTCATAATGCGCAAGGTGCCGCACACGCTCCTCCGCCGCCAACCGCGCCGTAATATCTTCAAAAGTCACGACGAAGCCGTCGTGCGGATCGGGAGCGTATGAGACGGAAATGCTGCGCCCGTCGGTCAGTTTCTGGATGAAGGCACCGACTTTACGCTTACCGCCAAGGTTGTCGCGCAGCGCAAGGGTCGCCTCCGGTTCGGCGGCCGAAACCTTGCCATACTTGACCAGAACCGCCGCCAACTCGCGTGCAGTCAAGCCGGGCGCAATCATGGCCGGCGGCAACCCGTAGATCTCGGCAAAGCGCGCATTGGAGATCACGAGCCGGCCCTCCGCATCGTACATGCACAGCCCTTGCACCATATTGGTCAACGCAGCATCGAGCCGCAGGTTTTGCGCGGCCAGGGCGCGCTCGCTGACGCGCAGATCCTCGAGGGCCCGGTCGAGCGCGCGCAGCGGCAGCCATCGAACCGCAAAATAGGCGAACGCACCTACTCCCGCGCTCAGAAGCCCTACAAACAGGGTTTGCGCGATCGTCTCGTCAAGGCTCGTCGCGACCACCAGCGTACCAACGGACGTACCCGACACCACGATCGGACTGCCTCGCTCGATGGTTGGCGTCGGCGGAGCAGGCCCCTCACGCGTGACCAATGCGCCGGCCTTGTCAAAGATCGTCTGCGATATCGGCTGTTCGCCAGCCTCGGGCAACTGGATCAGCTCGGACAGACGCAATTGCTGGTACTGCCAGAGGGCGTCGTGAGTGTAGATGTATTGGGCGACACGCCCTGCATTGAGCCGGGCCTTGAAAGCCAGCGTCGCCGCGGCGTTCGAGTAGTCGATCAGGAAATTGCCGGTCGGCACACCGACTGCGATGACGATCGCAACGGCGAGCGCCAGCGCATTGACGAGACCTCGCAACGGAAGCACAGGCATTATTTGGCCTCCGGCAGCACCTCCGCGTCACGCAGCAGAGCCAGGCCCGTGGGGCTGCGGAGAAACGCGACAAACCCGGCGACGCCGGGATTGGCGTCGCCCTTGACGATGACGTACAGCTTCTTGGCGTACGGGTACGAGCCGTTTTCGAAATTCGCCAGCGTCGGCTCGATGCCGTCGATCGACAGCACGTGGAGCTGGCGGCCCTCGGTCTTGATCTGCGTGGTCGTCGCGCCGATCAGCGAGCCGGTCAGATGCTCGGCCTCGTCGGCGTTGTCCTGGTCGGTGGCCGCGATCGGCACTTCCTTCCGGCGGCGCGCCGCTTCCATCGCATCACGCATGCCCGGAAACAAAGCGCCCAGCAGTTCGGTGTCGGTGTCGCTGCGCGGGCGGAGGATGATGCGGATCGGCGTGCCGTCCGGCCAAACTGGATTATTGGCAGCGTAAATCTTCGCGATGTCGGCGGCCTTGAGATCGCCGGCACCGCGATGCGGCGTCGCCATCACGTAGGGCGTCCGCAGCACGAGCGACGGCCGCAGGCCGGCGGCGGTCTCGTCACTTGTCAGCGGTCGTGCGATGACCGCAAGCTCGAGCTTTCCGTCAATCAAAGCGCGCAACGACCCGGAGCTGCCAAGGGCAGGTACGACGACAACCTTGCCGCCGGTGTCGGCGGCGAATTTGGTCGCCACCTGCTGTAGAGCTCCGATCGCGGTGCCGGTACCGCCGACTCGAATGGCGTCGGCAGCCGAAGCTTGTTCCAACGAGGCAAGCGCAACAAGCAGGGCAACGACAATGGATGTGGCGTGCGGACGCATGCCGCCATCTCCATCATTCGGAGCGCTGCGCGCCTATGACCTGTGTCAAATGCATCCAGGGGACGCGACAACGGTTAGCCGCTGGTAGTGGGAAAATACCACATCTTATACAGCGATACGACAATTCGGCGAGGTCTATGCTGCAATACAAAGGTGAAAGCGCTGCTGCCCTTCGTCGTCCGATCACTTGACGACGAGGTCGTCTGGTCATTTCACCACGAGGACGCCGTTCGTCGCCTGGTGGAAGTCGTCGAAGAACTTGTAGCGCCCGGGCGACAGCGGCCGCAGCCGGACGATGCCTTCGCCGTTGCCGACGACGACCTTCTCGACCCGCAAGGTCACGCTCTCGAATTCCATCGGCGTCGGATCGAGGTTCTTGACCTTGAGCACGATTGGCTTGTTGGCCGGCGCGGTGAGTTCGGCCGGCTCGAAGCGGTGGTTCTTGACGCTGATCGAGAGCGAGGCGTCCTGCGCCTGGGCGGCGGTGCCGAGGGCGGCCACCAGCACGATGGCGGCAAATGCGCGGATCGTCATGTCATCCTCCTTGGCCGGCGAGCGCTAAAACTCGACGGCGACCTTCAGTTTGGCGCGCTGGCGTGAAAATTCTGCCAGATTGAGCGACACGCCGGGATTATCGGTCTCACTGCCGGCGACCTGAACGTTCCAGGCGGCCGTCACGAACATCTTGTTGTTCAGCTGCACGAACAAGGTCGGCCCGACGTAAACGGCGTCACCCGTGTAGTCGTTCATCCAGGCGCCATTATAATGACGCAGATACCAAACCTCGGCGCCGATGAGCGTCGACGGTGCAACGCGCAGCGCCAGCGCGCCCGAGATGCCGGTCTTGGACTCCATCGCCCAGCCGGCGCCGACCCCGTCCGGGTCGTGCGTGCCCTCCGGCTCGTACAGGAGATTGCTGCCGAGATAGAGCCGGTTCTTGATCAGCTCGAGGTCGGCGTTGAGCTTCAGCTCGAGCTCGAGATTGTTGACCCTGGCGCCGCTGGTCTCGTCGAGGCGCCGCCATTCCGGCTCCGCCGACAATGTCAGTGCGAGCGGCGAGGATGGCCCGCGGTCGAGCAGCAGGTAACGCATCTCGCCGAACAGACCGCCGATGCCGAGCTGATGACGATCGTCGAGACCGCTGACGCCGGAGATCGCATGCGCCGAGACGAACGGCCCCATCTCGAACTGTACGTACTGGTTCGGCGTGAACTCGAATTCGAGCTTGCTCTCGCTGGCGAAGTAGCGCCCGTCGCGCTTGCCCATGCGCGCTTCGGTGTCGACCGAGAACTCCTTCTCGCCTTCGAGCCCGATGCCCGAACCTTCGGTGAAGCCGAACACGTATTTCGTCTCGATGTCGCGCCAATCGGCCGCGTCCTGCGCGCGGGCGGCGACGGTCGAGATCGCAAGCGCGGCGCCGATAGCGGCGCCTGCATAACGCATGATGGACATCAGACCTTCCTCGTCGGCCGGGTTCAAGGCCCGGCGGCCGGACGCCGCGCGACCTCGCGCGGCGTGGTCGCACTTTCAAAAGATCGTCGAGGAAGAGTCAATCCATGCGGGCCAACATTAGAAGATTCTAGATCGGAGCGTTTCCAATCTCCGTCTTTTTAATTCTTCCAATGTGGCGACGCGCGGCGGCGATCAGTGGATTTCCGGCTCCGGAATGGGCCCGAGCGGCGCCAGGAAGTCGAAGTCGCAGCCGGAATCCGCCTGTCCGATGTGGTCGGAATAAAGCGCACCGTAGCCGCGGGGATAGCGCGGAGCCGGCTTCTGCCACGCCGCCTTGCGCCGCGCCAGTTCCTCGTCCGACACGTGCAGATGGATCAGCCGCTTGTCGACGTCGATCTCGATCTCGTCGCCGGTCTGCACCAGCGCGAGCGGCCCGCCGATATAGCTTTCCGGCGCGACGTGCAGGATGCAGGCACCGTAGGACGTGCCGCTCATGCGGCCATCGGAGATGCGGATCATGTCGCGCACGCCCTGCCCCAGCAGCCGCTTCGGGATCGGCAGCATGCCCCACTCCGGCATGCCGGGACCGCCCTTCGGGCCGGCGTTCTTCAACACCAGGATATGGTCGGGCGTGACGTCGAGATCGTCGCGCTCTATCTCGCGCATCATGTGGTTGTAGTCCTCGAAGGCGATGGCCTTGCCGCGGTGCTTGAGGAAACGCGGATCGGCCGCCGCCGGCTTGATGACGCAGCCGTTCGGCGCAAGATTGCCCTTGAGCACGGCGGTGGCGCCTTCGGCGTAGACCGGATCGTTGAGCGAGTGGATGACGTCCGGCTTGTAGACCATCGCACCTTCGATGTTCTCAGCCATCGTCTTGCCGGTGACGGTGAGGCAGGAGAGGTCGAGCTTTTCGCGCAGGTTCTGCATCAGCGCGCGCAGCCCGCCAGCGTAGAAGAAGTCCTCCATCAGATATTTGCCCGACGGCCGCACGTTGGCGAGCACCGGGATCTGCCGCGACAGCCGGTCGAACGTGTCCATGTCGACGTCGATGCCGGCGCGCCGCGCCATGGCCACGACATGGATGATGGCGTTGGTCGAGCCGCCCATCGCCATGTGCACCTTGATGGCGTTGTCGAAGGCGGCCGGCGTCAGGATCTGCGACGGCGTCAGGTCCTCCCACACCATGTCGACGATGCGCCGGCCGGCCACCGTGCACATGCGCGGGTGGTTCGAGTCCGCGGCCGGGATCGACGACGCGCCGGGCAATGACAGGCCGAGCGCCTCGGCGATCGCCATCATGGTCGCCGCCGTGCCCATCACCATGCAGGTGCCGAACGAGCGGGCGATGCCGCCTTCGATCTCATTCCACTCCTCGTCGGAGATGTTGCCGGCGCGCTTCTCGGTCCAGTACTTCCACACGTCGGAGCCGGAACCGAGATATTCGCCGCGCCAGTTCCCGCGCAGCATCGGCCCGGCCGGCACGTAGATCGCCGGAATGCCCATGCTGATCGCGCCCATGACGAGGCCGGGCGTGGTCTTGTCGCAGCCGCCCATCAGCACGGCGCCGTCGATCGGATGGCTGCGCAGCAATTCCTCCGTCTCCATCGCCAGCATGTTGCGATAGAGCATGGTGGTCGGCTTGACGAAGGTTTCGGCCAGCGACAGCGCCGGCAGTTCGATGGGGAAGCCGCCCGCCTGCAGCACGCCGCGCTTCACGTTCTCCGCGCGCGAGCGCAGATGCGCGTGGCAGGGGTTGATATCGCTCCAGGTGTTGATGATGCCGATCACCGGCTTGCCCGTCCAATCGGTCGCGTCATAGCCGACGCCGCGCAGGCGCGAGCGGTGGCCGAACGAGCGCATGTCCTCGACGCCGAGCCAGCGGTGACTGCGCAGGTCTTCAGGGCGTTTCTTCGGTGTCATGGCAAGGCCTTCACAAAATCATCCCGGGCGTCGCCGCCCGGGATGCAGATATCAAAATGCACTCAATTGATCGACAGATTGGCGGCGTGGACGACCTTCTCCCACTTCGCGGTCTCGTTGGCGAGGAAGGTCTTGAAGTCGTCCGCAGTGCCCGGCGCCGGGATGCCGCCGAGGTCGGCGAGCTTCTTGAGCATGGCCGGATCCTTGAGCGCGGCATTTATCTCGGCGTTGAGCTTGTCGACGATCGGTTTCGGCGTTCCGTGCGGCACGCCGAAGCCGAAGAAGGCGCTCGCCTCGTAGCCCGGCACGGTCTCGGCGACGGTCGGCACGTCCGGCAGTTCCGGCGAGCGCTTCGCGGTGGTCACGGCAAGCGCACGCAATTTGCCGGCCTTGATGTGGCCGATCGATGACGGCAGATTGTCGAACGTCACCTGCACCTGGCCGGCGAGCAGATCGGTGAGCATCGGGGCCGAGCCCTTGTAGGGCACGTGCGTCATCTTGAGCCCCGTCATCATCTTGAACAGTTCGCCGGACAGATGGATCGAGGTGCCGTTGCCGGATGAAGCAATGTTGATCTTGTCGGGGTTGGCTTTCACGTAGGCGATGAACTCGGCCACCGTCTTCGCCGGCACCTTCGGATTCACCTCCATCACGTTCGGCACCTGGATGACGTTGGCCACCGGATCGATGTCGCGCAGGAAGACGAAATTGAGGTGCTTGTAGAGCGAGGTGTTGATGGCGTTGGCCGGATTGATCAGCAGCATCGTGTAGCCGTCGGGCGCCGCCTTGGTGACCTGCTCGGTGCCGATATTGTTGCCGGCGCCGGGCTTGTTCTCGACGATGAACTGCTGCCCGAGCCGCTGGCTGAGCCAGGCGCCGATGATGCGCGCGACGATGTCGGTCGAGCCGCCGGCCGGATAGCCGACGATGATGTGCACCGGCCGGGTCGGATAATCGGCGGCGCGGGCGGTCGCCGCCGCCAGCGACGACACGCAGAGCAAGGCAGCGACGAGCCGCAGGACGATGCTGGTTTTCAAGTGCATGGACGTTCCCCCAGGGGGCCGGCCTGCGCCGGCCTGTCGTTTTTTGAGCCCCCGACGTTACGCGCGGCCCGCGCCCGCGCACAAGGGTAACGGGCTCCCTGCCCGCGCTGCGTGCATGGCTCGTCCGCACGGAGGTACGCCGCACCGGATTGGGCCTAACTATCGAGGATGTCTGGAGGAAATGGTCGGAGTGGGGTGGCCTCTCACCCTCAATGGATTGGATGATTGCGGAGTGGTCGAAGTCTCCGTTCAGATGATTCATTAGAAAGATCAATCGATTGCTGAAAGCCGTCGGAATCCGTCTGGTATTTTGACCGTCTGCAAGCAAGAGTAGAGACGATAGCATTGAATGGCTGAGGAAATTACAAATGACGGCACACAAAGTCGGAGTGATCGCTTTGGTTGGTTTGGTCGCTGTCCTAGCTGCTTCGGTTGTTGTGCTCGTTACAATCACGCCGCCCACTGCTGACCAATTGGACCACGATCTCACAGCGGTCAGAAAGCAGATCGTTGATGCTCAGGGCGATACAGTACGGCTTGGTGGATTGCTGAAGGTGTTGGCTGACGCTCGCCTACAAACATTGCAGAATACGCAGGCCATGCTTGAGCAAAAGCGCTATTCTCTCCTGCGTTTCATAGACCTAAAGTATGTTGTTTCTGGCGAGGAACGACCTGCGGCTTCACAAGCAGCGCAGACCGCAGCCCTAGCCGACATCAAGAATGAGGAAAAGAAACTTTCGGAAGCACAAGCAAAACGCTCTTTATATAGTGGCGGCTTGTTGCTTGTAATGTCGCAATTAAATGTTGCGACCGAGGAATTGACCCTCAATCAACTGCGGATGAAATATTATTCCTTGCATTACGGCCTCCCCGTATTCGCCGCATCCAAGCCCCGAACCAGCGCAGAGCCGCCGCAAGGCACGATAGTGAAAGACAAGGACGCATTATGAGCATTGCGAGGCTGATAATTTCAGTTTCGATTTATCTCTTTGCGGCAGCTTTCGCGAACGCCGAGCAACCGAATGCGCCACTGGGATTGAAGTGGGGAGAGACTACTGAAGAAGTCAAGGCAGCAGGGGCTAAACTGGTCGCCATACCGGATCGCCAATATGGAAGCTCGTTCGCAGCGAGCGGACTACCCGCGGCGTTAGCGGACCAAGAGGGAGCCATCCTTGTCATTCGATCAAGACGGGCATCTTTGGCGTTTGTTCATTAAGGGAAAAGGCGCCGACGGCGATCCGACCGGATATCATGTCCGTCGAAGATATGACGAATTAAAATCTCTACTAACGGAAAAATACGGCAGGCCCCATTCCGTCGAAAAGCTCGGGGGCTCTTTGTACTCGCAAGATAAGTACTTCGTAAGCGGTATCGAGGCAGGCCAGAATTCTTGGTTTTCAGATTTTGAAACGGCCAGCGTGTACGTTCAATTGGGCATCAGAGCAAATCTTATGACCGACTTTTATATCGTGATCTACGAATATAAGCCTCTTCGCGAGAGCTTCCGAAAGGCCAAAAAGGTCGAAGAGAAGAATTCGCTCTGATGAAGCGGGAGAGGCTAGCAAACTGGACCGCCCGCTACGATTGAGCCAAGGACCGCGTTGGGTCGACGGCTCGGAACAACGACAGAACCCGCGATCCTCACGCTAACGATAGGCGCACGTAGCGGCCCCGCGGACTGGACCTAGTCGCAAGTACCGGACTAAAGCCGGCCTGTCGTTTTTTGAGCCCCCGACGTTACGCGCGGCCCGCGCCCGCGCACAAGGGTAACGGGCTCCCTGCCCGCGCTGCGTGCATGGCTCGTCCGCACGGAGGTGCGCCGCACCGGATTGGGCCTAACTATCGAGGATGTCTGGAGGAAATGGTCGGAGTGGCAGGATTTGAACCTGCGACCCCCACGTCCCGAACGTGGTGCGCTACCAGACTGCGCTACACTCCGACTGGCCGCGGTCTTATAACCGCCGCGCCCTTAAACGCAAGCGCGACCACCGGAAAACCGTGACCGTCGAATTGGCAACACAGCTCCTTACCGCCGATGCCGCCGGCATCGCCGCCGCCGCCCGCTGCCTCACGGCCGGCGGGCTCGCCGCCTTTCCGACCGAGACCGTCTACGGGCTCGGGGCCGACGCCGGTAATGGCGAGGCGGTGGCCCGCCTCTATGCCGCAAAGGGCCGCCCGGCCTTCAACCCGCTGATCGCGCATGTGGTGGATTCTGCGGCGGCGCTGCAGGTCGGTATCTTCAACCCGGATGCCGAGCGACTGGCGGCCGCCTTCTGGCCGGGGCCGCTCACTCTGGTGCTGCCGAAGCAGAAGGACTGCGGCGTCTCCGACCTGGCGCTGGCCGGGCTCGACAGCGTCGCCATCCGCGTCCCTGCGCACCGAACCGCGCGGGCGCTGCTCGCGGCCTTCGGGCGTCCGGTGGTGGCGCCGTCGGCCAACCGCTCCGGCCACGTCTCGCCGACCAGCGCCGCGCACGTGCTCGGCGACTTGCGCGGCCGCATCGATCTGGTCATCGACGGCGGCCCGTGCACGGTCGGCGTCGAGTCGACCATCGTCTCGTGCCTCGGCGCGCCGACGCTGCTGCGGCCCGGCGGGCTGCCGCGCGAGGCCATTGAGCGCGTGCTCGGCCGGCCGCTGGCGCTCGCCGCTGTGCCGGAGGACGATGCACCGCTCGCGCCCGGCATGCTGAGTTCGCACTACGCGCCGCGCGCCGACGTCCGCCTGGACGCGCAGGACGCACGCGCGGACGAGGCGCTGCTCGCCTTCGGCCAAGCACCGGCGCATCGAGGCCTGACGCTCAACCTGTCGCCGCGCGGCGATCTGGTCGAAGCCGCCGCCAATTTGTTCTCGCATCTGCGCGCGCTGGATGCTTCCGGTACGCGCCACATCGCGGTAATGACCATTCCGCACGAAGGCCTCGGCGAAGCGATCAACGACCGGCTCGCGCGCGCTGCCGCACCAAAACCCTAGAGGTTCGCCAATGAACATCCTCGTCAAGAATGAGCCCAAGCGCACGCTCGCACCCGACCTGCTCAAGCGCTTCGTCGCCATCGTCGGCGAGAAGTACGCCATCACCGATCCGCAGATGCAGGAGCCGTATCTGGTCGAGATGCGCGACCTCTTTCACGGACAGACGCCGGTCATCCTGCGCCCCGGTTCGGTCGCGGAGGTGGCCGCGATCGTCAAGCTCGCCAACGAGACGAAAACCGCGATCGTGCCGCAGGGCGGCAACACCGGCCTGGTCGGCGGCCAGGTGCCGCATCACAACGAGGTCGTGCTGTCGCTGACCCGCCTCGACAGGATCCGCGAGGTCGATGCGGTCTCAAACACGATGACCGTGGAAGCCGGCGTCACGCTGCAGCGCGCGCGCGAGGCGGCGGCCGCGGCCGACCGGCTCTATCCGCAGTTGCTGCCGTCGGAAGGCACCTGCACCATCGGCGGCAATCTCTCGACCAATGCCGGCGGCGTCGCCGCGGTCGCGCACGGCATCACGCGCCAGCACGCGATGGGCCTGGAGGTCGTGCTCGCCGACGGCCGCGTGCTCAACGTCCTCAACAAACTGAAGAAGGACAACACCGGCTACGACCTGCGCAATCTGTTCATCGGCGCCGAAGGCACGCTCGGCGTCATCACCGCCGCGGTCTTGAAGCTGGTGCCGCGCCCGCGCTCGGTGGAGACGGCGTTTGCTTCAGTGACCTCGCCGCAGGCCGCGGTCGACCTGCTCGGCGTCGCCATGGGCCGCTCGGGCGGCAACGTCACCTCCTTCGAGATGATGCTGCGCGAGGGCATCGACGCGGTCGTGAAGTTCGACTCCGTGAGCCGCAATCCGCTGGCCACGCCTTCGCCCTGGTACGTGCTTGTCGAACTGTCGTCGCAGGCACGCGCAGGCCTGCGCGAGCAGATGGAGGAGATCCTCACCGAAGGCATGGAGCGCGGCCTCGTCACCGACGCGACCATCGCCGAGAGCCTCGACCAGGCGAAGGCGTTCTGGCGCATTCGCGAGATGTTCGGCGAGGTGCAGCGCCACCTCGGCGGCTCGATCAAGCACGACATCTCGGTGCCGATCGCCGCGATCCCGGCCTTTATCGAGGAAGCCAACGCCGCGGTGATCAAGCTCATCCCCGGCGCGCGGCCGATGCCGTTCGGCCATGTCGGCGACGGCAACATCCACTACAACATCAACCAGCCGGAAGGCGCCGACAAGGCGCAGTTCCTGTCGCGCTGGGGCGACGTGAACAAGGTCGTGTTCGCGGTGGTGAAGAAATACAACGGCTCGATCTCGGCCGAGCATGGCGTCGGCGTGATGAAGCGCGACATCCTGGCCGACTACAAGGACCCGGTGGCGATCGATCTCATGCACAAGATCAAGCACCTGCTCGATCCGAACGGCATCCTCAATCCCGGCAAGGTGCTCTAGGCCGATATGCTGTCGATCGCCGAGGCGAACGACGCCGACACCGAGACGCTCGTCGAATTGTGGACGCGCTGCGGCCTGGTGCGGCCCTGGAACGACGCCCGCGCCGACATTCTTCGAGCGAAGCAGAGCGGTTGTGCGGCCGTTCTCGTCGGCCGGGAGAACGGCGCGATCGTCGCCACGGTGATGGTTGGCGACGACGGCCATCGTGGCTGGTTCTATTATCTCGGCGTCGATCCGGCGCGGCGGGGCCAGGGCTTTGGCCGCGCCATGACGCAGGCCGGCGAGCAATGGCTGCAAGCGCGCGGCTGCGAGAAGGTGATGCTGATGGTGCGCGCGGAGAACACTGCCGTGTACGACTTCTACAAGGCCGCCGGCTATTTCGAGCAGCCGCGCGCGGTCTTCGCCAAATGGCTCGACGGCCGCGAGCCAACGCCGTGACGCGTTACGGCGTCACCGTCACCTTCCCCTTCATGTTCGGGTGAAACTTGCAGAAATAGTCGAAGGTGCCGACCTTCGTGACGACCGTGCTGCCGGTCTTGCCCGGCGGCAGCATCACGTCGAACGACTTGTCGGTCGCGGTCGCGGTATGAGCCACGAAATCCTTGTTGTCCCATCGGATCGTGTCGCCGACTTTGGCGGTCACCTCCACCGGCTTGACCACCAGATTCTGCATCACGACGTCGATCGTCGCCGCCTGCGCCGGGACGGCTGCGAAGCCGCAGAGCGCAATGGCAAGAAGAGCAGTTCGTCCCGGTCGCATGGCTTCACTCCCGTTTACTTGAGCATCGCGTCGACGTGCTCGGCGTGCTGCTCGTGGCCCTGGAAGATCTTGAGGCCGGTCTCGAGCAGGCTCTTGAGCTCGGCATTGCTCGCCGACGGGATGAGCGTGGTCTCGAGCGCATTGTCGACGGTCTTGTGATAGGCGACCTCGTTGTCGACGTAAGCCTTATCGAAGGCCGCACCCTTGAGCTTGGCAAGCTCGTCGCGCTTGGCCTTCGCCTGCTTGGCGAGCGCCTGGCTGGTCGGGTTGTCCTGCGGCGTGACCTTGAGCTTCTTGACGAGGGCGAGCGCCTGCTTGTTCACCGCGGTGTGGTCCTTGACCATGTTCTCGGCGAAGGCGCGCACCTCCTTGTTCTTCGATTTCTTCAGCGCCTGCTTGGCGGCGTCGATATCGAGCACGCCCGCGGTGTAGGCGATGTGCGCGATCTGCGCGTCGGTGGGCTTGGCACTTTGCGCCAGCGCCGGAAGCGGCGACAGACACAGTGCGGCGAGCGCCGCGTAAACGGAAATACGCATGGAAACCTCCTTGTGCTACATCGGTACTCATTAGATGCAGCAGCGCGCCAAAGGTTCCCGTCAGGAGCGGCATAGCCGGGCGACGACCGCCTCGGTCATGCGCTCGCAGCGGCTGCCGCCGAACGGGAAGGTCTCGGTCAAAGCCGGGCCGAGCTGCCGGTCGAGCGCTTCGCGCAGCAGGCTTCGGGCGCGGTGCAGCCGCGTCTTCACGGTCTCCGGCTTGAGCGAAAACAACTCGGCGGTCTCTTCGACGCTCATCCCTTCGACGATGCGCGCCACGAACACCGACCGGAAGCCGTCGGGCAATTCGTCGATCGACCGCTCCAGGACGTCTCGGATTTCGCTTCGCGCCATCGTTCGCTCCGGATCGCTCGTCATCGCCGACACCGGGAAGTTGATGATCTCGGCCTCGCTGGGGTTCCCGTCATAGCTGTCCCAATCGATCGTCGGACGCTGACGGCGACGCCGTCCGAGCGCCTCGTTGAGCGCGATGCGCGTCAGCCAGGTTGAGAAGGCCGCGTCACCGCGAAAGCCGTCGAGCGCGGTGAAGGCGCGCACCCAGGCTTCCTGCACGACGTCCTCGGCCTCGGCGTCGTTGCGCAATACACTGCGCGCCAGGCGAAACAGGCGCCGGTTGTAGCGCCCCGTCAGGGTGCGGATCGCCGGCTCGTCGCGCAAGCGCGCAAGCTCGACCAATTCCGCATCGGCGAGCGCATCGAGGAGAGAGCCGGCAACGGTTTGCACTGGCATCATGGGACGCACCGACATTCGACGGCCTCCGGGTTCAACCCCCATTGGATGCAGGTAAAGTCCAAAGGTTCCCGCATTCTGCCCCTGCCCGCGTTTACGGTGTTGCCGCGGCCAGTCCATCAAGCACAGCGTAGGCCGCGTTCACGCGCGCGGCGATCGGAAAATTCCGGTTCGCCAGCATCACCAGCCCGATCCTCTTCTGCGGCACGAACACGACATAGGCGGCAAAGCCGTTGGTCGATCCGGTCTTGTTGAACAAGGTGGGCGCCGACGGGGCGCGCTCAGGCACGAGCCGCGTCGCCGGGTGCGCATCGTAGGCCATCGTGTCGGCATTGCCGGCGAGCAGCCGCTCGCGCGTGACCGGATAGGGGTATTGCTCCCAGCCGAGCCCCTGCACCAGCTCGCCGGATTTGAAATAGCCGACCTGCGTGCCCTCGACCGCTCGGCGGATCGCCGGCGCAAGCGTCTCCGGCCTGACGTTGGCCTCGACCAGCCGGATCATGTCTGCGGCCGACGATTTCACGCCATAGGCTTCCGCGTCGAACATGCCCGGGTGCACGCGGATCGCCTTTCCTGCTTTGTCGTAGCCCCACGCATAGGTATCCATCGCGGCCGCAGGCACGTGGATGTAGCTGTGGCGAAGTCCGAGCGCGGGGAAGACCTTACTTTCGATCAGGTCGGAGAACTTCCCCCGCATGGCCAGCGCGGTCACATGACCCAGCAGCCCGATGCTCGGATTTGAATACTTGCGCTGCGTGCCCGGCGCGGCGGACGGCTTCCATTGCTTGAAGTAGGTCACCATCGACGCCTCGCCGCGCACGCTGTCGGGGAACTGCAACGGCAAACCGCCGGCCGTGAATGTCCCGAGATTGAGCAGGCTGGCGGCATCGATCGCGCTGCCACGCAGTTGCGGCATATATTTGCTCGCGTGATCGTCGAGCGAGAGCGTGCCTAGCGCCTGCGCGTAGCAGGCAAGCGTCGCGGTGAAGATCTTGCTGACCGAACCGATTTCGAACAGCGTATCCTTCGTCACCGGCGCGCCGGTCGCCTTCGCAGCAACGCCGTAGGCAAAGAAATAGTCGCGTCCATCGACGGTCACCGCGACGGCGATCCCAGGCACGTCATACTTCGCCAGCAATGGACGAAATGCAGTATCGACTGCGGTCGCCACCTGAGCAGGCGCGGGCGCGGCCCGCACGCCGGCTGCCTGAGGGCAGACAAACATGATGGCCGTGGCAAATGACATGGCAGCGCGGGTGACGGCGCTCATGGACGTCCTCTTCTGCTGTAACGATCTTGCGGCGCAGCTCAAAACAACGCGCCCTGCCCGTCGTCACTCGCCTCATGCTTGACGCGCGGCCGCGCAACCGCCTTCGGCTTCGGCGGCATCGGCGCCGGCGCGGCCGACAGATCGAGCGGCAAAATGAGCGCCGCATTGTCGTTGGCGGTACGGTTCACCGCCGTCGACACCGGCCAGGCCTCGAGCAAGTCGTCCGGCGCAGGCTGAATCAGCGCCTCGGCGGTGCGCGCGTCGACCTCGCCGCAATTGAGCCAGAGGTCGAAGGCGTCCGGCGCGATGATCACCGGCATGCGGTCGTGCAAGGGCGACAGCGTGCGATTGGCGCGCGTCGTCACGATCGCCGCGGTATCGACTTCCTCGCCGTTCGGCCCTTCCCAGGTCTCCCACAGGCCGGCGAAGGCCATGGGCTTTCCCGACCTGGCATGAATATAGAACGGCTGCTTCGGCCCTTTGCCGCTCGCCTGCCATTCGTAGAAGCCGTCGGCGGGGATGAGGCAGCGCCGCCGCTTCATCGCCGCGCGGAAGGCCGGCTTGTCGCAGACCGATTCGCCGCGCGCATTGATGATCAGCGAGAATTCGTTCGGGTTCTTCACCCAGGACGGCAGCAGGCCCCAGCGCACCAGCGCAAATTCGCGCTTGCCCTCGACGAGGCGCACGATGGCGATCGGCTGCGTCGGCGCGATGTTGTAGCGCGCCGGAAAATTCGGCTGCTCGGTATAGCCGAACAGCGCCCGCAGCGCCTCAGGCGCCGATGTGATCGCGTAGCGGCCGCACATGGCGAGAGATATCTGCCTTCGCGCCCGGCAGCGCAAGCTGGCCCGGCCGCCGCCGCTCATGCTAGAGCGGCGAGCCCTTCACCGGACGACCCGCTCCGTGGCCGACGAACGCCTCTATCCCACCCGCCCTTTCCTCGCCGTCAGCGCCGCGATCCTGCGCGACCGCAAGGTTCTGGTCGTGCGCCGGGCCCGGAAGCCGGCGCTCGGCGTCTACACCATGCCGGGCGGCGTGGTCGAAGCCGGCGAGACCCTGACCGAGGCGGTTACGCGCGAGGTCATGGAGGAGACCGCGATGACAATCGCCCCGGTCGCGCTGGCCGGGCACCGCGAGGCGGTCATCCGCGACGCCGAGGGCCGCGTCGAACGGCATTTCGTCATCCTCTGCTTCGCCTCGCGCTGGATTGCGGGCGAGCCGGTGCTCAACGAGGAACTGGACGACTTCCGCTGGGTCACCCTCGACGAGCTCAAGGCGCTCAAGACCACCGAGGGCCTCGCCGAGATCGTCGCCGCTGCCATGGACCGGCTGCGGGACGCCTGAACGGCCACGCCTTGCGGCTGCCGCAGAGCGGGCGCATATCAGCACCGATACGCGGGGGTCTACCTGAATTGAAGAAGCTTCTCACGCTCGCCGCCGTCATCCTCTGCCTGACGGCGCCAGGGCACGCCCAAAAACAGCAAAAGCAGCAGGCGCCGGAGCCGGCCCCGGCCGTCACCCCGGCCGCGCCCTACGATGCCGACCTGCAGCGGCTGGCCGAGATCCTCGGCGCGCTGCAGTACCTGCGCACGGTGTGCAAGGCCAATGACGGGCAGAAATGGCGCGACCAGATGCAGGCCCTGCTCGACGCCGAGGCCCCGGACGGCGAGCGCCGGCGCAAGATCGTCGCCAACTTCAACCGCGGTTACCGCGGGTTTCAGCAGACCTACCGCACCTGCACCCCCGCCGCCGACCTGGTGATCCGCCGTTATCTCGACGAAGGCGCCAAGATCGCCCGCGAAATCACCGCGCGCTACGCGAATTAATCCACAGCTTCAGCTGCCGCGTTAACCTTTCCTTTATTGTGCCCTGGGGCCGCGGTTTCCGCGTGATAACGTCCCTTTCGAGATTTGGGGACGGCGTCTGGGACGGACGCACGGTTTTAGAAGAAAGCAGGACCGGATGACCACCGCCGGAAGTTCCGTGCACGCGCGCGAGCCGCTGCCGGACCATGAACAGAAGCGGGTCGCCTTGGCCTATCTGCACGAGGCCTGGGCCGAGGCGCGCATCGACGGTATCGATGGCGACTGCCTGGCGCAGGCTTGCCTGTTCGCGGCGATGGCGGAATTCGTGACCACTTACGGCGAGGAAGCGGCGGCCACCTTCGCCGACGGGCTCGGCGCCCGCATCCGCAACGGCGAATTCACCATCGAGCAGGCGCGGCAGTAAGCCGTCAGCCGTAGAAGCCGAAATAGCGCTCCAGCACGGCTTCGACATCCGTCAGATAGAACGGCTTCTTCAGAAAGGCCATCACGCCGGCCGCATGCGCGCGGTCGGCGATGGCGTTGTCGACGGTCGAGGTCATCATCACCACGGCCACCTGCGGGTGCTCGCGCTTGATCTCCCACAAGGTCTCGAAGCCATTGAAGCCGGGCATCTGGTAGTCGAGAAACACCAGCCCGAAGCGGCCGGAACGCACTTCCTTCAGCGCGGCGATGCCTTCCGGCGCCTCATGGATGTCCAGCGAGAAGCGGCTGGCGGCGAGGATCTTGCGCACGATGCTGCGCATTGTGGAGGAGTCGTCGACGATCAGCACGCGCGTCGGCAGGCGCGTGCGCACGCAGAGCTCCGCGAACTTCTTCGCTTCCGCGAGATTGGTCGGCCGCCGCAGCACGCCGTCGACACGGTCGCCGCCCTGCGGCGCGGTACCGCAGACGAACACCAGCGGCGCCGGGCGCGTGGAGCGCGCCGCCGCGATCACCGCCGCGCGCGTTTGCTCCGGCAACGCGGCGTCGACGATGCAGATGTCTGCCCCTTGCCGCTCCAGGGTCGTGCGCGCTTCCGCCGGTTCCTGGGCGAACAGGTCGACGGGCACGGAAATGCCGCCGGCGCCGCGCAGCCAGAGATCGCGCTCGGCGGCGGGCGCTCCGACCAGGAGCATGCGCAACGATAGGAGTTCGCCTCCCGTGGTCATTTCCTCGATCCGGTACCCGGCATACGCGGGCTTGGGTCTAAATGAGCACGCGCGATAGTTGACCGTAAGTGGTTTTCAATTCGAGAAGATCGGCCCCAAGCAGAAGCCTGGGGACAACTATGTTAGGTAGCGAAATACTACCTCTGGTCAAGCCCGCCGGCAGCGGGTTCCCTGCTGGCAGCTGCCGGGGAGGCGCTTACGTTGCCCTCTTGGTTCTGGCAAGAACGGCGAAGTTGCAGAGGATTGGCAATGCAGGCAGCTCTCCTTCCCGACCGCGGCGTGATCAAGGTCGTCGGTGACGATGCGCGAAAGTTCCTCAACGGGCTCGTCACCTGCGATATGGGCAAGGTATCCCCCGCCGCTGCCCGTTTCGGCGCGCTGCTGACGCCGCAGGGCAAGATCATCGCCGACTTCATCATCGCCGAGGCGGCGGAGGAGGACGGCGGCGGCTTCTTCCTCGACTGCCCGCGCGCACTGGCGCGCATGCTCGTCGAGAAGCTCAACTTCTACAAATTGCGCGCCAAGGTGATCGTCGAGGACCTGTCCGAAGTGCTCGGCGTGATGGCTGTATGGGATGGCGCGCGCGAGACCGAGTACGGCCTCTGCTACGCCGACCCGCGGTTGCCGGCGCTCGGCACGCGGCTCATGCTGCCGCCGCATCTCGCGGCCGAGGCCGCCGCCGATCTCGGCGCGACGCTCACCGAACCCGAAGCCTATGAAGCCTATCGCATCGCGCTCGGCGTACCGCGCGGCGGCGCGGATTTCATGTATGGCGACGCCTTCCCGCACGAAGCCGACATGGACCAGCTCGCCGGCGTCGATTTCGACAAAGGCTGCTATGTCGGCCAGGAAGTGGTGTCGCGGGTGCAGCATCGCGCCAGCGCGCGCAGCCGCGTCGTGCCGGTCGTCTATGACGACTTCGCGCCGATGAACGGGCTGCCGGTCATGGCCGGCGAGAAGGAGATCGGCGTGCTGGGCGCGACCGCCAACGGCCGCGGCCTGGCGCTTTTGCGCCTCGACCGTGTCGCCGATGCGCAGGCGGCCGGCGTGCCGCTCACCGCCGGCGGCATCACCGTGCGCCCGGTGAAGCCCGACTGGGCGCATTTCGACTGGCCGCAGGGAACGGCGTCGTGAGCGCCGTGCTGCACGAGGACGGCCGCAAACGCTGCCATTGGCCGAAACAGGATCCGCTCTACGTCGCCTATCACGACGAGGAGTGGGGCGTGCCGGAATACGACGACCGCGCGCTCTACGAGAAGCTCGTGCTCGACGGCTTCCAGGCCGGGCTGTCGTGGATCACGATCCTGCGCAAGCGCGACAACTTCCGCAAAGCCTTCGACGACTTCGAACCGGAAAAGATCGCGCGCTACCGGCCGGCCAAGATCGAGAAGCTGATGGGCGACGCCGGCATCGTGCGCAACCGCGCCAAGATCGAGGGCGCGGTGCTTTCGGCGCGCGGCTGGCTCGATATCCAGGAGAAGGGGCCCGGCTTCTCGGCGCTGCTGTGGGACTTCGTCGACGGCAAACCGAAGATCAACCACTTCAAGACGCCGGCGCAGATCCCGACCGAAACCGAGGTCTCGCGCAAGCTGTCGAAGGAGCTGTCGTCGCGCGGGTTCAAATTCGTCGGCCCGACTATCGTCTACGCCTTCATGCAGGCGGTCGGCATGGTCAACGACCACCTCACGACCTGCTTCCGCCATCCGGACAACGAACCGGCGAAACGCCGCTAGTGCGCCCTACTCCGCCTCGGCGCGCATGCGCTGCACGGCGATGGCCTCGGCGCCCATCCATTTCGCCTGCATGGCCTGGTGCACCAGCACGCCAAGCGCCGGCGAATGCGGCCGCCCGCGCACGGTGACGAGCGCGATCTCGCGCCAGATCTCGGGCTCGACCAGCGGACGGATGACGATGTCACTGCGCTCGGGCAGGCAATATTGCGGCATGAAGCCGAAGCCGAGCCCCGCCGCCACCATCGCCAGGATCCAGTCGTCGCGCTCGCTGCGATAGACGCGATTGACCTTGGTGCCGGCCTCGGCGAACAACTCCCGCGCGACGTTGACGTATTCGCAGTTGGCGCGGTTGAGATAGCGCTCGCCATTGAGCTCAGCCGCGCGTACGGCGTTGTGACTGGCGAGCCGGTGCCGCTGCGGCAGCGCGATCATGAACTGTTCGCGGAACAGCGGCATCAGATGCAGCCGCTCGTCCGCACTCTCCGGAAAGCAGGCGATTGCCGCTTCGATCTCGCCGTCGACCAGCCGCTTGTGCAGCGTGGCGGCATCGGAGTCGGCGATCTGCAGTTCGATATCGGGATGATCGTCGTTGATGCCCGAGATGAGCTCGACCAGATTGCCCGGGCCGATCGTGCACATGACTCCGAGCCGGAGCGGCGTGCGTTTGAGCGACGCGTATGCGTGCGCCGCGGCCTTCGCCTGTGCCGACTGGCGTGCGACTTCGGACAGATAAGGCTGCATGGCGCGGCCGAGCTCGGTCAGCACCGTGCCGCTCTGGTCGCGGTGAAACAGCCGGCCGCCGAGCTCGTCCTCGAGCTGCTTGATCGCGCGCGTCAGCGACGGCTGCGCGACGTGGCAGGCCTCGGCGGCGCGCGTGAAATTCAACGCCTCGCAGACCGCCAGGAAGTACCGGACCTGGTGCAATTCCATCGTGAAAGGCCATCCCGCTGGACGGCCACATGGCGCCCCCGCCCCCCGTCCATAGCCACTATGCATCAAAACGAAAGCCAAGCGGTATTGGCGGAAGCGCATGGCTAACGGTCTTAATGCCGGCGGTTCGGACAGCCGAACCTGTCGCCCCGGCCCCCTTCATGCGCCGGGCCGGCGCCGTTCGCACATTCACCGGGACTGCCCGCCATGACCCAGCTCACGCTCGCCGCCTCCAACCCGACGCTCGGCCCGATGCCGCCGCACCAGCGGGCGCATGACGTGCGCAATCTGCTCGCGACCATCGGCCTGCACCTGGAGCGGCTGGAGAAGCTGTCCGGGCCGGGCGGCAGCAAGGCCGCGAGCGCCGCGCTCGCCCTCATCAGCCGCGGCGGCACGTTGTGCACAGGCGCGTTGGCGGAAGCCGCCGGTCCGCGCCCGCTCGGCCGCCGGCGCGGCTTCGATCTCGTGCGCACCATCAACGAGGTTGTCGCGGTGCTCGCCCCGGCCACGCCGGACGGCTTCGACTTCGTCGTCGCCGGCGACGGGCCGGTAATCGTGCTCGGCGACCAGACCGAGGTCTTCCGCATCCTGTTCAACCTGGCGCAGAACGCCGTCGCCGCAGCGCGCGCCGGCGTCCGCCTGACGACGCTGACCTTCTCCGTCAGCCGCAGCGCGGCCGGCGTCACCGTGCGCATCGCCGATGACGGCCCGGGCTTGCCGCCGGCAGTGAAGAGCAAGCTCTTCCGCACGCCCGAGCAGGGCGCACAGGGCTTCGGCCTCGCCATCGCGCGCGAACTGTCCGAGCGCAATGGCGGACGCCTGTCTTATGTTGCCGGCCGTGGCGCGACCTTCGTGCTGGAGTTGCCGCAGGCTGCCGGCCGCGAGCTGGCGCATGGCGCCGCCATGCCCTCGCTTGGTCGCCGTCACGCCGGTTGAGGCAGGCGGGCTGATTGCCGGCGGCGCGGCGTGCTAGACAGCGCCGATGACTCGGTCGCCGAAGCCCAAGCCGACAAAGACCGCCCCCCGCGCCTGGCAGCGCATGCTGTCGGGGCGCAGGCTCGATTTGCTCGACCCCTCGCCGCTCGACGTCGAGATGGAGGACATCGCGCACGGGCTGGCGCGCGTGGCGCGCTGGAACGGGCAGACGCGCGGCGAGCACATCTTCTCGGTGGCGCAACACGTGCTGCTGGTCGAGGCGCTGGCGCGCGCGAAGGCGCCGCGGCTCGATGCGCGCGGACGGCTGGCGGTGCTTTTGCATGACGCGCCGGAATACGTCGTCGGCGACATGATCTCGCCGTTCAAGGCGGTCATCGGCGACAGCTACAAGGCGGTGGAACATCGCCTGCTCGCCGCCATTCACCTGCGCTTCGGCCTGCCGGCGAAGCTGCCGGCGGACCTGACCGCGCTGATCAAGGCCGCCGACCGCAACGCCGCCTGGCTGGAGGCCACACGGCTCGCCGGCTTCGCCGACGATGAGGCGCGCAAGTTCTTCGGCGCGCCGCCAAAATATTCCGCCGCGCTGATCCGCGATTACCTGACGCCGTGGCCGGCCGACACCGCCGAAACGCGACTCGTCGAACGGGTCGAGACGTTGCTGCGCGTCGGCGGGCCGGCGAAACACACGTCACAGATATGACGCACCTGGGGACTAGATCGCGGCCATGATCCACGTCTGCTCACTCGCCCGACTCTACGCCACCGTCGAGGAAACCCGCGCCCGTCACGTCGTCACGTTGCTGCGCCTGAGCGACCGCGTGCAATGGCCCGACCATATCGTGCCGGACAACCACCTGATCCTCGCGGTCGACGACATCGTCGATGCCGCCGAGGGCTACACCGTGCCGGCGGAAGAACACGTCGGCCGACTGATCGCATTCGCCAACCAATGGGACCGCAAGACGCCGATGGTGGTGCACTGCTTCGCCGGCATCAGCCGCTCGACCGGCGCTGCCTTCGTCGCCGCCTGCGCGCTCAATCCGAAGCGCGACGAGAACGAGATCGCGCGCGCGATCCGCAACGCCTCGCCGACCGCGCAGCCGAACACGCGCATCGTCGGCGTTGCCGACCGCCTGCTCAAGCGCAACGGGCGCATGATCGCCGCGGTCGAGGCGCTTGGCCCCGGCGAGCCGGCCACCGAAGGGCATCCGTTCCGGCTCGATCTCCACTAGGCGCTCGCGCTAGATTGCCGCCGGCAGACAGCGGGGGCGACAGGTGGGCGAGCACAAATACGGCGTGGTCACGCCGGGCATTCTCAAGAGCTATGACGGCCTCGGCTTCCTCCAGGCGATCGTCGACGGCACGCTGCCGCAGCCGCCGATCGGTGAGACGCTCGGCTTCCATCTCGTCGAGGCGGAGCCGGGTCGCGCCGTGTTCGCCGGCACCCCGGAGTTCCGCCATTACAATCCGATCGGCACCGTCCATGGCGGCTTTGCCGCGACGCTGCTCGATTCGGCGCTCGCCTGCGCCATCGCCACGACGATGAAAAAAGGCGACGTCTGGACGACGCTGGAATTGAAGCTCAACTATGTGCGCGCGATGACGACCGAGACCGGAGTCGTGCGCGCCGAAGGCCGTGTCATCCATCGCGGCCGCAGCGTCGCCACCTCGGAAGGCGATATCAAGGACGCGGCCGGCAGGCTCTACGCCCACGCGACCACGACCTGCATGATCTTTCCGGCGAAGGACTAGCCTACTTGTTGTCCGCGGTGATCGATGGCCGCAGGCCGAGCGGCTGCGCCGAATGACGGCGCTCATGGTGCTCGGCCGCATGCGACAGCGCCGCGTGCGCTTCGTGCTTGGTGAATTCGCAAGAGGCGAAGCCGAGGCCGGAGATGGAGCCGCGGAAGCTCTTATCGCTCGTGCGTTCCAGATTGAAGCAGGGCTGGAACGGCAGGCCGTGCAGCGAGGCGCAGACCGCCTCGCCCTTCACGCGCAGCGTGCCCGCCGGCAGCCGCGCGTAGCGGACGGCGCCCTCGCCCTGGAACTGAATGGAGCCGACGACCGAGCCATCGGAAAGGATGCGCCCCTGCCCGCGCGTGCCTTCGAAACAGGTGTAGTTGAACAGCTTGCCGATGACGAAATGGCGCGCCTCTTCGGCCGACATTTCCCCCGCAAGCGCCGGGACGGCGGCCACAAGGCCGACCAGCAACGCTACCCCACGCAACATCGCAACGACTCCGAACTGACGCCACCGGCACACAAGACGGCCCGTTGTGACGAGCCTATCCGATTATGCCGCAGGTTCGTCGCCAAATCCTGAACATGTTTACCCGATCTTGACCACGATTCTGCCGCGCACCTCCCCGTTGAGGATGGCCGCGGCAGCCTTGGGCACATCGGACAGCCCGATTTCGGTAGTCATCGCGGCCAGTTTTTGGCGGTCCAACTCGTTTTCCAGCCTTTTCCACGCTGTTTTTCGCCGCTCCAGCGGGCACATCACCGAGTCGATGCCGTAAAGACACACCCCGCGCAAAATGAAGGGCGCGACCGAAGTTGGTAAATCCATGCCGCCGGCGAGGCCGCAGGCGGCCACCGCGCCGCCGTAGCGGGTCATCGACAGGAGGTTGGCGAGCGTGGTCGAACCGACGGCGTCCACCGCGCCGGCCCAACGCTCCTTGGCGAGCGGCTTGGCCGGTCCGGTGAGTTCCTGGCGCGGAATGATCTCGGCCGCGCCGAGACCCTTGAGGTAATCGGCCTCCTGCGTCCGGCCGGTGACCGCGTGCACGGTGAAGCCGCGCTTCGCCAGAATGGCGATCGCCACCGAGCCGACGCCGCCATTGGCGCCGGTGACGGCGATCGGCCCGCGTTCAGGCGTGAGGCCGTGCTGCTCGAGCGCCATCACCGCCAACATCGCCGTGTAGCCGGCGGTGCCGATGGCCATCGCCTCGCGCGCGCTCATCGTCGCCGGCAGCGGCACCAGCCAGTCGCCTTTCACGCGCGCTTTCCCGGCATAGCTGCCGAGATGCGTCTCGCCGCAGCCCCAGCCATTGAGGATGACCTTGTCGCCCGGCTTCCACGCCGGATGCGTCGAGCTCTCGACCGTGCCGGCGCCATCGATGCCGGCGATCATCGGGAAGCGGCGCACCACCGGCACCTTGCCGGTGACGGCCAGGCCGTCCTTGTAATTCACGGTGGAGTATTCGACCCGGATGGTGACGTCGCCGTCCATCAGATTGGCTTCGTCGAAGTCCGTGAGCGAAGAGCGCGTGCCGCTCTCCGCCTTCTCGATCACGATCGCCTTGAACGGTCCCACGCGCGCCTCGTCCCGGTTGAGCTTTGTCCGGGATTCATGACGCGCGCGGGGGCCCCGCGCAAGCGGTCAGGCCGTGGCGGCAGCCGTGCGCGTCACCGGCTCCTCGACGATCGGCAGGTTGATGATCGCCGACATCACCCCGAAAAAGATCGCGAGATACCAGACCGGGTTGTACGAGCCGACATAGTCGTAGACCAGGCCGCCGAGCCAGACGCCGAGGAAGCCGCCGACCTGGTGGCTGAAAAAGGCGAAGCCGAACAGCATCGCCAGCCAGCGCGTGCCGAACATCGTCGCCACCAGCCCGGACGTCGGCGGCACGGTGGAGAGCCACAACAGCCCGGTAACCGCGCCATAGATCAAGGTCGCCGGCGTGCTCGGCGGCAGCACGATGAAGACCAGGATCGACAGCGCGCGCGCGAAATAGATGATCGACAGGATGTAGCGCTTCGGCATGCGCGAGCCGAGATAGCCGGACGCGATCGAGCCGATGATGTTGAACAAGCCGATCGTCGCCAGCGTCCAGCCGCCGACCTCAGCGGACAGGCCGCGGTCGACGAGATAGGACGGCAGGTGGACCGTCGTGAAGGCGAGTTGGAAGCCGCAGGTGAAGAAACCGATCACCAGCAGCACGTAGCTGCGATGTGCGAAGGCCTCGCCGATCGCCTCGCGGAACGACTGCTTCGGCGCGGCGACGACAGGCGCTTCGGCGCGCGGCGTCGCCAGCGCGACGGCGAACGGCACGATGATCAGCGTCACCGCAGCGAAGATCACGAGCGCGCTCTGCCAGCCGAATTTGTCGATCAGCGCCACCGCGATCGGCGAATAAAGGAACTGACCAAATGAGCCGGCGGCGGTGCCGAGGCCGAAGGCGAGCGAGCGCCATTCGCCCGGCAGCAAGCGGCCGAAGGCACCGAGCACGATGGTGAAGGAGCAGCCCGACAGGCCGAAGCCGATGAGCAGGCCGGCGGATACGTCGAGTGTGCCGCCGGTCGTCGCGTGCGACATCAAGGCAAGGCCACCAGCGTACAACAGCGCGCCGACGATGAGCACGCGGTTGGCGCCGTAGCGGTCCGCCAGTCCGCCGGCGAAGGGCTGTCCGACGCCCCACATCAGGTTCTGGATGGCCAGTGCCATCGAGAACACGTCGCGGCCCCAGTGATGCTCCTGCGACATCGGCGTCAGGAAGAAGCCCAGCGCCGAGCGCGGGCCGAAACTGATCATCGCGATCAGGCAGCCGCACACGACGACCACCGCCGGCGTCCGCCAGCCTGCCGCGCGCACCGCGGATTGCATTGACATGGTGATCTCGCCCCTTGCCGCACCGACTGTCGGCGCGGGGGCGGGACATTAGCCCCGCACCGTCCCATCAACAAAGCGAATATTCGTGATCGAACCCATCGCGCGTGCGCATGGATCGACGCCACCACAGGCAGCGGTCGGTGCCGACAAACCGCCGTCGCGGCTACATCTTTTGCAGGATCGCGGCTTCGTGCGCCGTGGTCTTCGGGTCGCCCCAGCGCGGCTCATCCGCGCCGTCGCCCCAGTTGCGCGGCCGGTAGAAGATGAGGCCGCCGAGGCGATCCATCCGTCGCATCTCGCCGACCCAGTCCGGATGCGCCCAGTAGTCGTGATAATGCGTCGATTTCGCCACGTCGGGCATCCACAATTTGCCGTCGAGCGTGTCGCGCGCGATGCGCTTGGCGCGCTCCCAGGCATCGGGCTCGGTGACGACATCCGGCTTGCCGTCGCAGGCGAAGGTGAACTGACAGGCGAGACGGCGGCCGGCGTTCTGATAGACGACGCCGCAGACGTCCTTCGGATAGAACGGCGAGAAAACACGGTTGAGCACCACCTGCGCCACCGCGATCTGCGCTCGCACCGGCTCGTCGCGCGATTCGAAATAGACGGCATTGGCGAGGCACTTCTCGGCGCGGGCGCGGGCGCCGCCGGCGAGCTTCAGACGTTCGGCCGGCGACTTCGGCCGCGCATCCTCGCCGGTGACGATGCCCTTGGCGGCGACGCTTTCGCCTTCGTCCTCGCCGCGCGTCACCACCGGCGCCGCGCCCGGAGACCAGGGCGCCAGTTGTTCCGATGGCGCGAGTGGCGCTGCGCCGAAGAAGACCCGCGAAGACTCCCGCCCCGTCGGCTTGTCGGCATCGGGACGGGTCAGACGCAGCGGCGCCAAATCGCGATGCAGATCGATGTCGAACGTCGTCGACGCATCGGGCGTCGGCGGCGGAAAATCGGATTGCGAGTACGGATCGAAACGGTCGTCGTCCTTGTGCAAGGCGGCGTCGACCTGCGCGTTCGGCACCGGCGCGATCGCCAGCGCCGGCGGCAGCGGCGGCAGCGGCCTGCGTTTGCGCGGCACCAGCGCGTCGCGCTTGTCGCGGCGGTTGACCGCGGGGAACTGCAACGGCGCGCTGCCGTCGCCGAGCTGCTGCGAGCCGATCGCGGCCGTCAGATCGAGCGGATCGAAATTGGCGAGCGCATAGAGCGGCGGATGCGGGATGCGCGTGCCGAGCGGGCGCGGCATGCTGAACATTGCGACGTGGATCGTACCGAAGGGCGAGGCGATGAGATGTTCGCGCCAGCGCTGCGCGACGCCGGGCTGGTGCACGAGCAGCGCACCGAGATCCGAATAGGCGACGGTGGTCGGGACCAGGATCATGAGCCAGGCGACAAGCCCGACACGAATCCACCTCGGCCGTCGGCGCACCAGCGCGTTTCGATGCCGTCCGCTCACGCCACACCACAACAACAGAGAACGCCGCAACGCGCGGCGTTCGACTGACACCGTTATGGCCCGATTAACCTTGCGAAGCGGTTAACCACGATCGTGACGCCGCCGCCGGTTGCCGGGCGTTAACCCTATTGCAAGCCGTCGCCGTCAAAATCGCGCAAATTTCAGACGACGGGGCAACATGTTAGCGACGGATTTCGCAGGTGAAGTTCCCGGCGGCGTCCTTCTTGCGGCGGCGCTCGGTGTCTGCGCCCTCTCGCTCGCGCTCACCCGGAATCGCACCGGGCGCGCGCAGAACCGCCGCCTGCTCGACGCCATCGACAACATGTCGCAAGGCCTGTGCATGTTCGATGCGCAGACGCGCATCGTGGTGGTCAACCGCCGCTATCTCGAAATGTACAAGCTCTCGCCCGATGTGGTGAAGCCCGGCTGCACGCTGCGGCGGCTCATCGAGCACCGCAAGCAAACCGGTCTGTTCGTCGACGACGTCGACTCTTATTGCCAGCGCATCATCGACAGCGTGAAACAGGGCGGGAGCACGCCGATTTACGTGCAGGCGAGCGACGGCCGCATCGTGCTGGCCAGGAACGAGCCGCGGCCCGGCGGTGGCTGGGTGTCGACGCACGAGGACATCACCGAGCGGCGGCAGGCCGAGGAAGAACGCGCGGCCATCCGCGAGCAGGAGAGCCGCCGCTCGGCGATCGAGGCGGCCATCGCGGCGTTCCGGCCGATCGCCGAGCGTCTGCTCGACAGCGTCGGCGCCAGCGCCAGCGCCATGCGCTCGACGGCGGGCGCACTGTTCGGCTTCTCCGAGCAGACGACGACGCGCGCCCAAAGCGCCGTGGACGCCTTCAACGAAGCGTCGACGAACGTCGACGGAGCGGCCGTCGCCGCCGACGAACTGTCGCATTCGATCGCCGAAATCAGCCGGCAACTGACGCAGACCGGCACCATCGTCGCGCAGGCGACCGACGAGGCGCGGCAAACCGACACCGAGATCGCCGCGCTCGCCGCCGGCGCGCAGAAGATCGGCGACGTGGTCAAGCTCATCCGCGACATTGCCGGACAGACCAACCTGCTCGCACTCAACGCCACCATCGAGGCCGCGCGTGCGGGCGAGGCCGGCAAGGGCTTCGCCGTCGTCGCCTCGGAAGTGAAGTCGCTTGCGGTGCAGACCGGCAAGGCGACCGAGGACATCGCCAGCCACATTCTGGCGGTGCAGGACTCGACCGCGGCCGCGGTGGACGCGATCCGCCACATCGCCATGCGCATGCAGCAGATCAACCAGAACACGGTGGCGCTCGCGGCGGCGGTGGAAGAGCAGAACGCCGCGACCGGCGAGATCTCGCACAACGTCACCAGTGCGGCGAAGGGCACCAGCGACGTCGTCGGCGTGCTGGGCGACGTCGCGCACGCGGCGACCGAAACGCGCGGCTCCGCGCAAGTCGTGCGCGACGCCTCGCAGACGGTGGAGACGGCGGTCGCCGATCTTCGCCTCGAGGTCGAGAACTTCCTCGGCCAGGTGGCCGTGTAACCCCCTAAGCCTGGCTCGCCGCGGTCTTGCCGAGCGCCGCCTGCGCCGCGGCAAGCCGCGCGATCGGCACGCGGAACGGTGAGCACGAGACGTAGTCGAGCTTCGCCTCGTGGCAGAAGGCGACCGAGGCCGGGTCGCCGCCGTGCTCCCCGCAAATGCCGACCTTGAGCTTCGGCCGCACCGAGCGGCCGCGCTCGACGCCGATCCGCACGAGCTCGCCGACGCCTTCCTGATCGATCGACACGAACGGGTCGGCCGGCAGGATGCCGCGCGCGGTGTAGATACCGAGGAAGCTCGCCGCGTCGTCGCGGGAAATGCCGAGCGTCGTCTGCGTCAGGTCGTTGGTGCCGAAGGAGAAGAACTCCGCCGTCTCGGCGATCTCGTCGGCCTTCAGGCAGGCGCGCGGCAATTCGATCATGGTGCCGACGTCGTAATCGAGCTTGGCGTTCTGCTCCTGCTCGACCGCCTTGGCCATGGCGTCGATGCGCGCCTTGATGATGTCGAGCTCGGCCTTGGTGGCGATCAGCGGCACCATCACTTCCGGCGCCACCTTCTTGCCGGTGCGGCGCTCGACCTCGACCGCCGCCTCGAAGATGGCGCGCGCCTGCATCTCGGCGATTTCCGGATAGGCGATGGCGATGCGGCAGCCGCGGAAGCCGAGCATCGGATTGAACTCGGCGAGCTCCTGCGCGCGCCCCGCGAGCTTCTTCGGATCGGTGCCCATCGCGGCCGCCACTTCGGCGATCTCTTCCTCGCCGTGCGGCAGGAATTCGTGCAGCGGCGGATCGAGCAGGCGGATCGTCACCGGCCGTCCGGCCATGATCTCGAACAGCTCGATGAAGTCGTTGCGCTGCATCGGCAACAATTTGGCGAGCGCCTTGCGGCGCGCGGCTTCGTCGTCGGCGAGGATCATCTCGCGCACCGCCTGGATGCGGCCCTCGTCGAAGAACATGTGCTCGGTGCGGCACAGGCCGATGCCCTCGGCGCCGAAGCGCACGGCGGCCTTGGCGTCGGCCGGCGTGTCGGCGTTGGCGCGCACGCCGAGCTTGCGCACCTTGTCGGCCCAGCCGATCAGCGTGGCGAACTCGCCGGAGAGCTGCGGCTCGACCATGTCGACCTTGCCGGCCAGCACCTGGCCGGTCGAGCCGTCGACGGTGATGTTGTCGCCCTTCTTGAAGGTCTGGCTGCCGGCGGTCATCGTCTGCGCATTGTAGTCGACGCGCAGCGAGCCGGCGCCGGAGACGCAGGGCTTGCCCATGCCGCGCGCGACCACGGCCGCGTGCGAGGTCATGCCGCCGCGCGTGGTGAGGATGCCCTCGGCCGCATGCATGCCGTGGATGTCCTCAGGCGAGGTCTCGACGCGCACGAGGATGACCTTCTTGCCGTCGGCCTTCAGCTGCGCGGCTTCGTCGGAGGAGAACACGATCTCGCCCGAGGCGGCGCCGGGCGAGGCCGGCAGGCCGGTGGCGATGACGCGGCGGTGCGCGCGCGGATCGATGGTCGGATGCAAAAGCTGGTCGAGCGACAGGGGCTCGACGCGCAGCACCGCTTCGTCCTTCGTGATCAGGCCCTCGTGGGCGAGCTCGACGGCGATGCGCAGCGCGGCCTTCGCCGTGCGCTTGCCGTTGCGGGTCTGCAGCATCCACAGCTTGCCCTGCTCGATCGTGAACTCGAGGTCCTGCATGTCGCGGTAGTGCTGCTCGAGCGTGTTGTAGATCCTGGTCAGTTCGCCGTAGGCATCGGGCAGCGTCTTCTCCAGCGACGGCTTGTCGGATCCGGCTTCCTTACGCGCGGCCTCGGAGATTTCCTGCGGCGTGCGGATGCCGGCGACGACGTCCTCGCCCTGCGCGTTGATGAGGAATTCGCCGTAGAGCTTCTTCTCGCCGGTCGACGGATTGCGGGTGAAGGCGACGCCGGTCGCCGACGTCTCGCCCATGTTGCCGAACACCATGGCCTGCACGTTGACGGCGGTGCCCCAGCTTTCCGGAATGTTGTGGAGACGGCGATAGGTGTTGGCGCGCTGGTTCATCCACGAGGAGAACACCGCGCCGATGGCGCCCCAGAGCTGCTGGTGCGGATCCTGCGGGAACGGCTGACCGAGTTCGTCGTGCACGCGCTTCTTGTAGCGCACGACCAATTCCGCCCAGTCGTCGGCGGTCAGGTCGGTGTCGAGCGAATAGCCCTGTCGCTCCTTGTGGTGGTCGAGCAGTTCCTCGAAGTGCTCGTGGCCGACGCCGAGCACGACGTCGGAATACATGGTGATGAAGCGGCGGTAGCTGTCATAGGCGAAGCGGCGGTCGCCGGACTTCTTGGCCAGCGCCTCGACCGTCTCGTCGTTGAGGCCGAGGTTGAGCACCGTGTCCATCATGCCGGGCATGGAAGCGCGGGCGCCGGAACGCACCGAGACGAGCAGCGGGTTCGACTTGTCGCCGAACAGCTTGCCGGTGATCTTGCCGACCTGCGCCAGGGCCTTGTCGACCTGCGCCTCGAGATCCTTCGGGTACTGCTTGCCGTTGGCGTAATAGTAGGTGCAGACCTCGGTCGTGATGGTGAAGCCGGGGGGCACCGGCAGGCCGAGATTGGCCATTTCGGCGAGGCCCGCGCCCTTGCCGCCGAGCAGTTCACGCATATTGGCCTTGCCCTCGGCGCGGCCGTCGCCGAACGAATAGACCCACTTGCCCTTCCGCGGCGCCGAGGCGGCCGGCTTTGCCGGCTTCTCCAGCGACTTCGCGACCGAGCGCACGATCGAGCGCGCGGCGGAGCGCACCGCCTGCCGCGCCAAAGTCCCGGCGATGGCGCCGGCCAGACCGCCGCCGATCAGCGCGACGCGCTTGCGCGTGGAGCTTTTCGGAGCCGACGTCTTGGCCGCCTTGGGCGCAGGCTTCTTCGACGGGATCTTCCGGGCGACCTTGCGGGCAGCCGGCTTCTTCGACTTCGACTGAGCGCGCGAGGTTTTTTTGCGTTTGGCCATGGCTCAAAAATGCGTTGGAAGGGCGGGTTCCGCTCTAGAAGCACCCGGAGCGGGGCGGCGCAAGCCCTCCGAGGGTGAACCTTAGTGGATGATGCCGAGGCCGATCAGGCCGACGACGATCAGGTACGCAGCTACGATGAAATTCAGCAGCCGCGGGATGATCAGGATCAAGACGCCGGCGATGAGCGCGACGATCGGCTGCAGATGCGCGAGATTGATCATGGAAAAGTCCTTGGCGGGGAGGTCCGGGGTCAGAACGGGTGCGGCGGCGGATGAGTTCCATCTTTGTCTTCCCTCTCCCCGCATTGCGGGGAGAGGGTGGCGAGGACCGGCAGGTCCGAGCCGGGTGAGGGGCAATGCACAGCCCCTCACCCGACGCGCCATAGCGCGACGCGCTATGACGCGTCGACCTCTCCCCGCAATGCGGGGAGAGGTAAGCAACAGGCCACCGCACCGATTCGAATGTCAAACAGCCATGGGAAATCGCCCGTGTTGTTTGAACGGCCCCGGGTGAGCCGGCCTTCCCCTTGGTCCCCCGACCCGCAGGGGCTCGGGGAGTCCTTCCCCGGCAAGAAAGCCGAGGGTGTGGCGCGCCGATGGGCGCGACACTCTTGCCTTGTGCCGTACTCCTCTCTCGAGAAGCACGGGCGCCTCTCGGCGCGCCACAGCGGTGTCGTGTCACGGCGTACGGGCCACGCTTTCGAGAACGTGGACCAGCCACGCCTGTCAGCCAGCTCCTGGCGGCAGGTCGTAGTGCCTGCGAGTGGAGCCCCGTCGCCGCCCGGAAGTCCGACATGCGTTTTGCCGAACCTGCGGGCACCGCATCCGCTCCCGTCAATCGAGACGCCTCGCGACGACGCCCCCGGCTGAAGCGGACGATGGGATCATAGGCCAACGGATAGGACCGGTCAATAGTCCTAATTAAAAGAATTTGTGCTGCGATGCTTGCTTATCCCTCCCCCGCTTGCGGGGGAGGGTGGCGCGCGCCAGCGCGCCGGGTGGGGGAAATCTCAATTTTGGCGGACACCCCACCCGGCTCCGCGCTGCGCGCGGAGCCACCCTCCCCTTTCAGGGGAGGGATTGAGCCGTTCCTAACCCTCGATCTTCGAGAAGTCCGCCACCGCGCGCGTCGCCTCGCGGATTTCGTTCAGGAGCTTGAGCCGGTTCTCGCGCACGGCCTTGTCGTCGGCGTTGACCTTCACCTTGTCGAAGAAGGCGTCGACCGTCGGCCGCAGCTTGGCGATTGCCGTCATCGCGCCGGCGAAATCTTC
The DNA here is from genome assembly GCF_035943735.1 of Pseudolabrys sp. Taxonomy (GTDB): domain Bacteria; phylum Pseudomonadota; class Alphaproteobacteria; order Rhizobiales; family Xanthobacteraceae; genus Pseudolabrys. The sequence goes on along the minus strand of NZ_DASZBV010000005.1, from coordinate 152,529 downwards.
CTTGGCGACGGCGGCGCTCGCCTCCGCCTTGGCGGCGGCGACGGCGGAAGCCAGCGCCTTCTCTTCCGCCTCGACCAGCAGACTTGCGTCCGGCGCGCCGCTATAGCTGCGCTTGTCCTTCTTCTCCTCGATGCCGAGGATGTTCGAGGCGCGCTTGACGCCAGCCAAGAGGTTCTTGCCGTCATCGGTGTCGAGGAATTTGCCGAGCGCCTCGACGCGGCGGACGATCAGCAGATGCGAACTATTCGAGTACGCACGAAACAACTGCGTCGAGACCTTGCCGCTATCCTGCAAGTCGCCCTTGTCGCCGTGATAGACCATATGGCCCGCAGCGATGACGGCGTCGACAAGATCGTGGCGAGCGCCATTTTCACGCAACTGAACCTTTAGGCGCTCATTGAGGAAATCGTTTAGTTCGCTCGCTTTTATTACCGAGTCAGTGCGTATCTTCGATTTGTCGAATTGATCACGTAGGACAAGCTCCAAATTGAACTTCAGCTCACTTTCAAGAATGATTCGAATAACCCCCAACGCCGCTCTCCGCAGCGCATACGGGTCCTTCGAGCCCGTCGGCTTCTCGTCGATCGCCCAGAAACCGACCAGCGTATCGATCTTGTCGGCGAGCGCCACCGCAATCGACACCGGATCGGCCGGCACCAGATCGTCCGGGCCCTTCGGCTTGTAGTGGTCCTCGCAGGCGTGTGCGACCGCCTCGTCCTCGTTCTGGGCCTCGGCGTAATACTTGCCCATCAGGCCCTGCAATTCGGGGAATTCGCCGACGACCTCCGTCAGCAAATCCGCCTTGCAGAGTTGCGCCGCGCGCTCGGCCTTAGCGCGGTCGGCATCGACCAAAGGCGCGAGTTCGCCGGCGAGCGCGACGATGCGCGCGATGCGCTCTTCCTGCGTGCCGAGCTTCTCGTGGAACACGATCTGCGAAAATTTCGGCAGCCGCTCTTCCAGCCGCGTCTTCAGGTCGGTGTCGTAGAAGAACTTGGCGTCCGACAGCCGCGCGCGGATGACGCGCTCGTTGCCGGCGACGATTGATCTGCCGCCGTCGGTCGCTTCTTCATTGGCGACGAGGATGAATTTGTTGACCAGCTTCGCCGTCTGCGGATCGCGCAGCACGAAGCATTTCTGGTTGGCGCGGATGGTGGCGCGGATGACCTCGTCGGGAATGGCGAGGAAGGCCTTGTCGAACGAGCCCATCAGCACGACCGGCCATTCGACCAGGCCGGAGACTTCCGCCAGCAGGCCTTCGTCCTCGACCAGTTCGAAGCCTTGCGCGAAAGCGAGGTTCCTGGCGTCGTGCAGGATCGTGTCGGCGCGGCGCGCCGGATCGAGCACGACCTTGGCATCGTGCAGCTTGGCGACGTAGTCATCGAAGCGCCGCACCGTGAACGGCGCCGGCGCCATGAAGCGGTGGCCGCGCGTCGTGTTGCCGGACGCGATGCCGTCGATCTCGAAGCGAACGACCTCCGGCTCTTCCGTCTCCGGACCGAACGTCGCGACGATCGAGTGCAGCGGCCGCACCCAGTTGAGCCTGCCCGAACCCCAGCGCATCGACTTCGGCCACGGGAAGCCGCGCACCACCTCGGGCACGATGTCGGCGATCACTTGAATCGCCGGCCTGCCCTTCTTCTCGGTGACGGCGACGTAGAAGTCGCCCTTCTTGTCGGCCTGGACTTTCGCCTGATCGATGGAGGCGAGCCCCGCGGCACGGAGGAAGCCGGCGATCGCCTGCTCGGGCGCGCCGACCTTCGGACCCTTGCGCTCCTCCTTCACGTCCGGCTGCTGCGCCGGCACGCCGTGCACGGTCAGCGCCAGGCGGCGCGGCGTGACGAAGGCCCTGGCGCCCTCGTAGACGAGGCCGGCGGCGACCAGGCGGTCGGTGACCATCTTCTTGAGGTCGTCGGCCGCGCGCGCCTGCATGCGCGCCGGGATCTCTTCGGAGAACAGTTCGAGCAGAAGGTCGGGCATGGGCCTCAACGCGTTTCGGGGTTGGCAGAGCCATAAAGGGCCGGACAGAGGGCGTCCAGCCGCAATCGGCCTACCAGCCGCCGCCGCCGCCTCCACCGCCGCCGCCGCCGGAGCCGCCACCGCCGCCGAAGCCGGAGGAACCGGACGAGACCGTCGCGGCGCTCGCCAGCGCGCTCGACATGCCGTTGACCGTCGCGGCGACCGCGCCGCCGAAATTGCCGCTCGACCATGCGCCGCCGCTCGACCAGCCCGGCTGGTAGCTGCGCATCGGATCGGGATCGTCCGGATGCGCGCGCTTGAGCGCCGCGGCGAAGGCGTCGGCCCACGGCTTCTCGACGTCGAGCGCGACGGCATAAGGCAACAGCGCCTCGAAATGGTCGGGGGTAATCTCCGGCGCCTGCATGTTGAGCCGGTCCTTCTCGGCGGTCTCGAGGTAGAGCTTGAGGCCGTCGAGCTGGTCCATGACCGGGCGGCCGAGCGCGGTCGGCGCCTTCATCAGATAGAGGAACAGCCCGTTCACCGCGGCGAAGCTCGACACCAGCACGAAGGGAAACGGATCGTCGGACACGAAGTCGCGCAGCGCCGGCCAGCCTTTGCTCAGGATTTCGACAGCCCCGTGCAACACGTTGACGAAGAACGTGACGAAGACCAGCAGGAAGGCGATCCAGACGAAGGCGGCGACCTTGCCGGTGCCGGCGTGGATCGACTGCACGATCGGCATGACGAACATGCCGATGAAGAACGCGGCGACGCCGAGGCCGATGAGGATGACGATGTCCTGGTCGCGCAGGCCGCCGAAGGCGATCTCCCAGGCGACGACGCCGACCGTCAGCACGGCGCCGAACACGACGTAGCCGAGGTTACGGCGGAAGAAGCGGTTGGCGTTCTCGGTCTCGACCGCCGTCGTGAATTTCTTGGCGAGATCGGCGACCGTCGCGCTGAAGGCGGAACTGATGGTGATGCTGCCGCTGCTGGTCTTCACCTTGGCGAGGATGGCGCGCTCTTCCGACGACAGCGGCACGCGGCCCTGCGGATCGCCGTCGGTCGCCGTCAGCGTCAGCGTCTTGCCGGCCTGATCGAGCCGCAGAAGGCCCTTCACGGCCAGCGACAGGGCCGCGGCGGTGAAGGCGCGCCATTTCGCGCGCCACAGTCCCCAGTTGTGGACGTAATTGGCGAGCGCCGGCGAGATGCCTTGCGGCGGATGAAACAGCGGGATGACGATGCCGCGCTTCGGATCGCGACCCACCCTGCCCCACGCCATTGCGTAGTAGCCGAGCACGACGAGGAAACCGATGCCGCCGACGATCCAGTTGCGGTTGTCGTAGAGGCGATACCAGAGCAGCGTATTGGCGCTCGGCGGATCGACCGCGCCCGCCGGCAGCGCCGCGACGACGGTGAGCCCCTCCCCCGGCGCCAACTGTCGCGTCGTCGACACGGCGAGCGTGCCGTCGGCGCCTATGCCGCCCTGAAAGTCGCGGCCGCGCACACCGATCCGACCGGTAAAGGCGATCCAGCGCAGCGGCGCGAGGCCGTCGGCGAGATGAAGTCGATAGCTCGCCTGCTCGACGGGGAAGCGCCAGAAATTGCCGGTGACGTTCCAGTTCAATTCCGGCTTGCCGTCGAACCATCGCACCTGCCGCGAGGTGCGATAGACGAACACGTAAGTGTGCTCGCCTTGCGCGATCAGCGCGTCCTTGGAGCCGGCGTAGATGCGGATAAAACCGTGCTGCCGCTCGGTGTGATAGGGCTCGGCCCTGCCGTCGCGCGCGACGCTGACGAGCGAGAAGAAGACTTCGCGCACGTGGCCATCGGCGTCACGGAACAGCAGCGGGAAGTCGCGATAAATGCCGTGGCGCATCGCGGCGCCTTCGGCGCGCACGCGCAGCGTCTCGGTGACGGTGAGCTCGCCGTCTTTGGCGAGCGTGACATCCGAGACCAACGAGTGGATGACTTCGGCGGCGTTCGCGCGGCCCGCGACAATGACCGCGGCGAGCAGCATCGCGACGCGAAACATACGGCTCATCGCGCTGCCGTGAGATCGACGGTGGGCACCGCGCGTTCGGCGGCGTCCGCCAGTTCGAAGAAGGGGCGCGCGGCGAAGCCGAACATGCCCGCGATCAGATTGCTCGGGAACGACTGCACCATGACGTTCATGTTGCGCGCCGCGCCGTTGTAGTAGCGCCGCGCCATCTGCAGGTCGTCTTCGAGCGCGCTGAGCTGCTGCTGCAGCGCGAGGAAGTTGGCGCTGGCTTTCAGGTCGGGATAGTTCTCCGACAAGGCGATCAGGCGGCCGAGCCCGGCCGACAGCGCGCCTTCCGCCTGTGCGCGGGCGGCAACGTCATTGATCGGCACCGCCTGCGCGGCGCCGCGCAATTGCGTCACCTCGTCGAGCACATTGCGCTCGTGAGCGGCGTAGCCTTTGACGGCCTCGACCAGATTGGGGACGAGATCGGAGCGACGCTTGAGTTGCACGTCGATGCCGCTCCAGGCCTCGTCGGCCATCTGGCGCGTGCGCACGAGCCTGTTGAAGACGACGGCCACGTAGGCCACGACGACAACGACGATCAGGATGATCAGCCAGGTCAACATGGGGGTTGGTCGTCCGCCGAGATGGGAAGGTTGAAATGCAACTCCGCTTCACCCTCCCCTGGAGGGGGAGGGTCGGCGCGCTTTCTTCTCCCCTCCCCCTTGTGGGGAGGGGTCGGGGGTGGGGGTCGCCGCAATGGCGTCCAGAATAGCGCCCATGACACCATCGATATTTGAAAGCACGTCGTTGTTCCAAAAGCGCAGCACGCGATAACCATCACGCTGTAAGCGTTGAGCCCGCTTTTCGTCTTCGGCCACTCGCAAACCGTGCTGCCCGCCATCGAGTTCGACGACGAGCTTGAGCTGGTGGCATGCGAAGTCAGCGATATAGGGCCCGATTTGCACTTGCCGCCGGAAATGAGAGCTCTCCAGAGGCAGTCTGTGCCGCAAGTGCCACCAAAGTTTCCGTTCCGCCTCAGTCGGTTCTTCGCGCATCCGTCGCGCGAACGCACGTTGCGGCGGCGCCATCGCACGATCGGTGCTCGCCCACGCTCGCTGCTCGTCTCGGTCTGATGGAGTCACTTTATGCACGACCCCCACCCCTAACCCCTCCCCACAAGGGGGAGGGGAACAGGCCCTCACGAGGGTGAAGCGTACAAGGTTACGGCCGTTTAGCCAGCCCCGCCGCCGTCGGTGGCGAGCCAGGCTTCGCCGCAGGCTTTCGCCAGCTCGCGCACACGCAAAATGTAGCTCTGCCGCTCGGTGACCGAGATGACGCCGCGGGCGTCGAGCAGGTTGAACACGTGGCTCGCCTTGATGCACTGATCGTAGGCCGGCAGCGCCATCGCGTGCCGCGTATGTTCGGCGTTCCAGCCGTCGGCGAGATACTTCTTGCAGGCGCCCTCGGCCATCTTGAACTGCTCGAACAGCATCGCCGTGTCGGCGAATTCGAAATTGTGCCGCGAATATTCCTGCTCGGCCTGCAGGAAGACGTCGCCGTAGGTCACCTTCTTGTCGCCGTCGAGACCGTTGAAGTTGAGATCGTAGACGCGCTCGACGCCCTGCACGTACATGGCCAGGCGCTCGAGGCCGTAGGTCAATTCGCCGGCCACCGGATTGCACTCGAAGCCGGCGACCTGCTGGAAGTACGTGAACTGCGACACTTCCATGCCGTCGCACCAGCACTCCCAGCCGAGACCCCAGGCGCCCAAAGTCGGGCTCTCCCAGTCGTCCTCGACGAAGCGAATGTCGTGCACGCGCGGATCGATGCCGATCGCCTTCAGCGAATTGAGATACAGGTCCTGGATGTCGGCGGGCGACGGCTTCAGGATGACCTGGAATTGATAATAGTGCTGGAGGCGGTTCGGGTTTTCGCCGTAGCGGCCATCCTTCGGCCGGCGCGACGGCTGCACGTAGGCGGCGTTCCACGGCTTCGGGCCGAGCGCGCGCAGCGTGGTCGCCGGATGGAAGGTGCCGGCGCCGACTTCCATGTCGTAGGGCTGCAGCAGGACGCAGCCCTGCCCCGCCCAGTACTGCTGCAGCGTGAGGATCAGTCCCTGGAACGAGCGCGCGGGGTCGAGATTGGCCGCACGCGCCGCGGGTTTGGCGAGAAGGTCGGCTTCAGCCATCGCTTTAAGTTTCTTCGGCGCTTTGAAAGGTGGCGGACCCTATCGGCGGGGGTCTGGGGGGTCAAGCAAGGGCACCGTCGACCGGGCTTGTCCCGGTGACCCCGATAAGCCGGGCAATGTGCCCTCCTAAGCGCGATGGCCGGGACAAGCCCGGCCATGACAAGCGAGTGGAGCCTAAAGGCGAAACTCGCCGCTGACCGGATCGCGGCGCAAGGTCGGCCGGCGCTCCTGGTCGCGGATCCGCACGCGGGCGCGGCGGGCGTCGAGCTCCTCGTTCACGCGCTTCACCTCGGTCACCACCCACTGCACCACCATGGCGCCGCCGAGCGCGGCGAACGACCATTTGACGAGCGGCGACAACAGGATGTGCGGCATCGGTATCTCCGGGAGATATTCACCAACCCAAGGTGGGTGGCGAAGACGGCGATTTCGCGGCGTTACCCAGGTGCGGCGCCGCGTATGGTGGCAGCCAGTATAGCAGATACGCTACGCTGCCGCGACCAACGCACGCACCCGCAACCGACATCAAACGAGAAAGCCGGACCGGGAGGGGAGGATTTCATGACACGACTCGTTCCGGGCCGCCGCGCCCTGCTGCTCGCCGCCACGCTCGCCATCGCCGGTCTGGCGACAAAGCCCGGCCTCGCCGCCGACGCCTGGCCGACGCGACCGGTGCATCTCATCGTCACGCTCGGGCCCGGCAGCGGCGTCGACATCAGCGCCCGCCTGTTCGCCGACAAGCTCTCGGCGATGTGGCACCAGCCGGTCATCGTCGAGAACCGCCCCGGCGGCGACGGCATCGTCGCCATCACCAGTTTCCTCGGCGCGCACGACGATCACACTTTGCTGGTGTCGCCGGTGAGCTCGTTCACCGCCCATCCCTACTTCCACGACAAGCTGCCCTACAATCCGAAGGACATGATCCCCGTCGCGCGCATCTCCAGCACCGTGGTCGCCGTGGCGGTGCCGGCCGCGCTCAACCTCAATTCGCTGAAGGACCTGGTGGCGCTGGCGAAGAAAGAGCCGGGCAAGCTCAACTGGACGACCGCGACCGGCTTCACCGACTTCGTCTTCGCCGGTTTCCTGCACACCGTCGGCCTGAAGATGGAAAAGGTGCCGTACAAGAATCCGGCCGGCGCGGCCAACGATCTCGCCGCCGGCGTCATCCAGGTCTACATGCCCGCCTACGCCATCGTCCGGCCGCAGGTCGCGGCCGGCAAGGTGAAGGTGCTGGCGGTGACCAATCATTCGCGCGCGCCGGCTTTGCCGGACACGCCGACCGCGTCACAGGCCGGCTATCCCTCGCTCGATTTCGACGGGCTGGTCGGCATCTTCGGCTCGCCGGAACTGCCCGCCGCGGCGCGCGCACGCATCGCCAGGGACGTGGGCGTGGTCGCCAAGGATTCCGCGATCGTGGCGAAGATGACCGCCACCGGGCAGATCATGATGCCCGGCGACGGCAAGGAATTCGCCGCGTCGATCGACAAGCAGAAAGCGCAGGTGGCGGCGGTCGCCAAGCTGTTCGGCAACAAGCCGGTGCAGTGACGCGGGCGTTTCCTGCTCCCCTCCCCCTTGTGGGGAGGGGTCGGGGGTGGGGGTCGTCACTTGCGACGAGCGGAGCCATCACTCCGACCCCCCTCCCTAACCCTCCCCCACAAGGGGGGAGGGAATAGGCGGAAATTGCGACTCGTTCCGTTTCGAACGCGATCGGCTCCGCCCTACAACCCGTAGCGCGACCACAGCGCGCGGGCTTCCGCCGCCGAGATGAAATCGTCGGCGAGGCCCTCGCCGGTGAGCGCGCGCGAAAAGCCGACGCCGGAGAGGCGCCGGCCGAGGAAGCTGCGCTCTACCTCGATCAGCGGCAGCTTCACCTTCGCTCCGAAGCGCTCGCGCATCGCGCCGCGCAATTCGCCGATGCGGTCGGCCAGCCCGAGGTCGATGGCCTTGGCGGCCGTCCAGAACTCGCCGGAGAACAAGGTCTCGTCGGCGCCGTTCAGCCGCGTGCCGCGGCGCGCCTTCACCAGCGCGATGAAGTTCGCGTGCATGTCCTGCTGGATGGCCTTGATGCGGGCGACGTCCTCCGGCTTCTCAGGCTGGAACGGATCGAGCATCACCTTGCGCTCGCCGGCGGTGTAGACGCGGCGCTCGATGCCGAGCTTGTGCATCAGATCGACGAAGCCGAACGTGCCCCCGACCACGCCGATCGAGCCGACGATCGAATAGGGATCGCAGACGATCTCGTCGGCGGCGCAGGCGAGCATGTAGCCGCCGGAGGCGCCGACATCCTCGACGAAGGCGTAGACCGGCAGCTTCTTCTCGTCGGCGAGTTCGCGGATGCGGCGGAAGATCAGGTGCGACTGCGACGGCGAGCCGCCCGGCGAATTGATCAGCAGCGCCACCGCGCGCGCGCCGCGCACGGCGAAGGCGCGCTCGAGCGTGCGCGCCGTGGTCGACAGCATCAGCCCCGGCCGCAGCGGCGTCGCCATGCCGATCGTGCCGGACAGGCGCACCACCGGCACCACCGGAATGTCCGGCCGCAGGAACGGCGGCAGCAGGCGATGGACGATGTCGATCAGAGCCATGGGACACACCGGACGTGGAGCGGCGCAGTTACGCAACGAATATGGGTGGAGTCAAAAAACCCCTGCGTTGCGTTACCGCGGTTACGCAGCGTTTATGCGCCGCAACATAGTCACACAGTCGTGAGCGCAAGATCCTGAAATTTGCCGCGTTTTAACGATTGGAATGGATATTGCAGTGCACGCCGTAGGGCAAGACGGCGAGTCGCGCCGGAGGAGAACCATGGATCCCAAACTCACGATCCTGTTCGTGTTGATCGGCACGATTGTCACGCTTTCGCATGCCAGCCAGGGCGGCTTCGGCCGCGTGCGGCGGGCGAGTGTCGCCCGGCGCTGGCGTCAATTTGTGCCCGGCTGGCGCAGAACCTAGGCAATCGTCGCCAGCGGCAACACATCGCCGCCGCGTAGAATGGCTTCGGCCGCCGCCGTCGGGCGGCCGGAGGCCGCGTTGAGCACCAGCGGCGCATAATCGCGCCGGCCCGGCGCCACCCCCTTCACCGCCCGCACCAGAACGCGGATCGGCTCCGCCGCCTCGCGCGGCAGCACCGGCAGCACGGCGGCTGCGCCGAAGGCGGGCGTCAGCGCCGCCAGCACGTCGTCGAGCGCATCGGCGCGCCAGATCAAAGTCAGTACGCCCTGCGCCTTCAGCAGCGCCGCCGCGCTGGCGACCCAGCGCGGCAGCAGGCCCGGCGGCGCCACATGCGCCCGCTGCCGCCGCGCGTCCGGCGAGACGTTGTGGCGCGCCGGATCGTTGAACGGCGGGTTCATCAGCACGCGGCCGGCCTCGCCCGGCCGCAACCCGGCGGCGGCGAGCGCCGCCTGATCCTCGACATCGACCGCAACGGCGCGGACGCGCGCGGCCAGCCCGTTGGCTTCCGCATTGTGGGCGGCAAGCGCGCACAGTTCGCCATCGATCTCGGCGAGCGTCACGCGCAGGTCCGGCACGCGCTGCGCCAGCGCCAGGCCCGCGGCGCCGACGCCGGCGCCCAACTCGACCGCCTGCTCACCGGCACGCGCGCCGGTCGCCGCCGCGAGCAGGATCGCATCGTGACCGACCCTGTGACCCTTGAGCGGCTGCCGCAGCGTCAACCGGCCGCCGAGCACGGCATCGTCGGTGGTCTGCACGCGCTCAGGCTTCCGGACGCAATTCGTGGGCGAGCCCCGCGTCCTCGAGCAGGCGGCGGGCCGAGCGTTCCTGCTCGTCGCTCACCAGGATGCGCCGGGGCAGCACGCCGAGCGAGCCTTCGAGCACGCTCATGTTCTGATCGAGCACCATGTGGTGGATGCGCGCGGCGTCGAACAGCGCGCCGATCGCCGACACCAGCACGGCGTCGTTGGTGCGCACGATCTCACGCATTGACGAACCCTCCCATGACCGGCCGGCGCGGAATGCCGGGCGCGGCAGCCCGCTGTTGTCGACTTACGATTAAACCATCTCAGGCAGCCCGACGACATGCAATCGGGTGAAGCCCATTGTCCGCACCGGCGGGCGGGAGTGCTTGTGCGGGCTGCACGCCGGCTAATCCTGCCTGCGGCGCTCCTCGCCCGGCGCGCGGTGCGACAGATAAGCGAGCAGCTTCATCTCGCGACGGCCGCGGCTGACCGTGTCGAGCACCAGTCCGGCCGCGAGCGAGAGGAAGGCCATCACCATCAGCCCGGTGGACAGCACCGCCGTCGGCAGGCGCGGCACCAGCCCGGTCTCGGCGAAGGTAATGAAGATCGGCACCGCGAAGACAATCGAGGCGACGGCGAGCAGGATGGCGATGGCGCCGAAGAAGCGCAGCGGCCGTTCCGATCGATAGAGCTCGATGATGGTCCACAGGATGCGGAAGCCGTCGCCCCAGGTGCTGAGTTTGGATTCCGACCCTTCCGGCCGCGCGTAATAGGGCGTTTCTATCTCCGCGACCGCAAGACCCAGCTCGAGCGCATGGATCGTCAGCTCGGTCTCGATCTCGAAGCCGGCCGACAGCAGCGGAAACGACTTCACGAAGCGGCGCGAGAACACGCGGTAGCCGGATAGCATGTCGCTGAAGCTGCGGCCGAACACGGCGGAGACGCAGCCGGTGAGCAGCCGGTTGCCGGTGCGGTGCCCGGCGCGGTAGGCGGCCTGAACCTGGTCGACGCGGCTGCCGACGACCATGTCGCAGCGCGATTCGACGAGCCGACCGATCATGCTGCGGACGCTCCCCGCGTGATAGGTGGCGTCGCCATCGACCAGCACGTAGATGTCGGCTTCGACGTCGGCGAACATGCGGCGCACGACGAAGCCTTTGCCCTGCCGGGTCTCGCGGAAAACTTCGGCCCCGGCGGCGCGCGCCACCGCAACCGTATCGTCGGTGGAGTTGTTGTCGTAGACGAAAACGGTCGCTTCGGGCAGCGCGGCGCGGAAATCGTGCACGACCTGTGCGACGGCGATCGCTTCGTTGAAGCACGGCACCAGAACGGCAATACGGTACCCGGCGAGCCGGGAGGTATCGCTCGCGCTGATTGCAGCCATTTCGGGCTTCATCCCCACCCCCGGGCCGCCGCGCGGGGCAGCCATTTACGGGAACTACCGCACTTGCCGGCTTACCATGCCGTTTCTATGCTCGCGAGCCTTTGTGAACCGGAGTCCGATTTTGGCCGTCGTCGTCCCCTTTGAAAATCCTCGTTCCGCAACGCTCAACCGCCTCGTCGATCTCGTCGCGGCGGACATGGAGCGGGTCAATACGGCCATCATTGCCCGCACCGGCTCCGAGGTCGCCATGATCCCGGAGGTCGCCAACCATTTGATCTCCTCGGGCGGCAAACGGCTGCGGCCGATGCTGACGCTCGCGATGGCGCAGCTCGCCGGCTACTCGGGCGACGGCCACATCAAGCTCGCCGCCGCGGTCGAGTTCATGCACACAGCAACGCTGCTGCACGACGACGTCGTCGACGAGAGCGACATGCGCCGCGGCAAGCTCGCCGCCCGCATGCTGTGGGGCAACGAAGCGAGCGTGCTGGTCGGCGATTTCCTGCTCGGCCAGGCATTCAAGATGATGGTCGAGGTCGGCAACCTGCACGCGCTCGACATCCTCTCCTCCGCCGCGGCGGTGATCGCCGAAGGCGAGGTGATGCAGCTCGGCACGGCGAAGAACACCGCGACCAACGAGGACGAATACCTCGCGGTCATCCGCGGCAAGACGGCGGAACTGTTCGCCGCCGCCTGCGAGGTCGGTCCGGCGCTCGCCAACAAGGAAAAGGCCGAGCAGGCCGCCTGCCGCTCGTTCGGCATGAATCTCGGCATCGCCTTTCAGCTCGTCGACGATGCGCTCGACTACGGCGGCAAGTCGGCGAAGCTCGGCAAGAACACCGGCGACGATTTCCGCGAAGGCAAGATCACGCTGCCGGTCGTGCTGTCGTTCCGCCGCGGCAGCGAGAGCGAGCGCGCCTTCTGGAATCGCACGCTGGGCGAAGGCAAGGTCGACGACGGCGATCTCGACACGGCGATGGCTCTGATGGCCAAGCATCACGCCATCGAGGACACGCTCGGCCGCGCACGCCACTACGGCGCCATCGCCAAGGACGCGCTGGCGCTGGCGCCGGATTCGGCCGTCAAGCAGGCTTTGGAAGAAGCCGTCGACTTCTCGATCGCGCGGGCGTTCTGAGCCGCGCGCACGCTCCTTATTGGAGCTGGCCGGACGGATAGCCGGTTGCCGGATCGCGCAGCAGTTGCATGCGGATGTTCGGATCGGGATCCTGACCGATGTAGTAGCCGTACTGGTAGACGGCGGGCGCGCAGCCGTTCGGCCGCGGCGCGCCGTTGGTCAGCAGGCCGCCCCAGGAGAAGGCATAGGGCTGATCGTGGCACTGCGGCGGCACGGCCGCGCGATGATGGCGCTTGCGCGCCAGTGCCGGATTGCTCGCGACCAGCGCCACGGCTGCGGATGCGAGGACCAGCCAACCGATCTTCATGGCATTCTCCGAATGGGCCGACGGGCGGACCGCCGATCTGAGAATTCGCGCGAAATCGCGCCATTTGCAAGGCGGCGCGCCTGGCCGCGGCATGAATTCAGCGCAGCGTGGTGGCGGCGACCCACCAGTCCGGCCGCGCCTCCGTGAGGTGCTTCGCCGCCCTCGCGGCCGCCTTGCGGCTGTCGAACAGCGCGAAGCAGGTCGAGCCGGAGCCCGACATGCGCGCGAGCCGCATGCCCGGCAGCGCCGCCAGCGTATCGAGCACCTCGCCGATCAACGGCACGCAGACGATCGCCGCCGGCGTCAGATCGTTGCCGTGCGCGTGCAGGAAGTCGACGAGATTGTCGCGCGGCACGTCGCCGAGCGGCGTGGCGCTGCCGCTCATGCCGGCGAAGGCGCGGAACACGTCGCGTGTCGCGGTCGCGACGCCCGGATTGACCAGCACCGCCGGCAGCGGCGGCAGGTCGAGCGGCGTCGAGAGGATCTCGCCGACGCCGCGCATGACGCGCGCCTGCGCCGCCACGCACACCGGCACGTCGGCGCCGACCGCAAGCGCCGCCGCCATCAGGCGCGGATCGTCGAGCGCGATGCCGTTGGCGCGGGCGAGCAGCCGCAGCGCCGCCGCCGCGTCGGACGAGCCGCCGCCGATGCCGGCGGCGACCGGCAGGCTCTTGTCGAGCGTGAAATGGCCGCCGCGCAGGTTCGGCACGCGCGCGCCGAGCGCATCCCTGGCCTTGAGCACGAGATTGTCGGCCGTCGCGCCGATGACCGCGCCGAAGCGGCCGCCGACGCCGAGCGCGGTGTCGTCGGCCGGGTGGAAGCTCAGCCTGTCGCCGATGTCGGCAAAGGCGACGAGGCTTTCCAGCTCGTGATAGCCGTCGGCGCGCCGCCCGATCACGCGCAGAGTCAGGTTGATCTTGGCGGGGGCGAAGTCGGTGGCGGCTGTCAAGCGAAAGGCTCGTGCAATCAATGGCCGGGCGAAGCGCCCTCGATCTCCCCTCCCCCCGCGAGCTTTTGCGAGTGGCGGGGAGGGGTCGGAGGTGGGGGATATCTTGGCAAGGCTGATTTGAAAAAGCCCCCCACCCCGGTCGTCCTCGCTTCGCTCAGACGACCGACCCTCCCCACCACTTCGCGGGGGGAGGGTAAGAACGCTAACCGCCGCTGCCGTCCTTCTTCGGCGGCGTCTTGTCGGCCTGCGAGGAGCTCTCGTCCGGCAGACCGTTCTTCAGCTTGGCCTCGATCTTCGGCAGGTCCTCCGGATCGGGCTTCATGTCGCGCGCATGCGTCCACTGGAATTGCGCCTCGAGCTTGCGCCCGATGCGCCAGTAGGCGTCGCCGAGATGGTCGTTGATGGTCGGGTCTTCCGGCTTGAGCTCGATCGCGCGCTCGAGCTGCTTGGTCGCGTCCTCGTAATTGCCGAGCTTGTAATAGGCCCAGCCGAGCGAATCGACGATGTAGCCGTCGTCCGGGCGCTGCGCCACGGCCTTCTTGATCATGGCCATGCCGTCGTCGAGATGCACGCCCTGGTCGATCCAGGAATAGCCGAGATAGTTGAGCACCTGCGGCTGATCGGGGAAGAGCTGCAGCGCCTTCTTCAGATCAGCTTCGGCCTTCGGCCAGTCGTGCGAACGCTCGAAGCAGATGCCGCGAAAATAGAACAGCACCCAATTCGCCTTGTCCGGCGTGCCGACCGCCTTGACGGCCTTACTGTAGGTGTCGGCGCAGGCGGCGAACTCCTTGTGCCCGCGCTGGACGTTGCCGAGCGCCATCAGCGCCTCGAGATCGTCCGGGTATTCCTTGACCAGATCGGCGAGATGCTTCTCCGCCTCGGCGCTACGGTCGAGCGCATCGAGATCGGTGGCCATCTGGATGGCGGCGTTGCGATGCAGCGGCGAGGACGCCGGAATGCGCTCGTAGGCCTTGATGGCGAGGTCGGGCTTCTTCAGCGACTCGTAGAGATCGGCGAGCGACAGCAGCGCCAGCGGATGATCCGGCTGCAAATAGAGCGCGAGCTGCAGATAGACGAGGCCGAGATCCTCGCCGCCGCGGCGGCCGAGCGAGGCGCCGAGGCCGTAGAGCGCTTCGGCGGCGCCGGACTGCGCGTTGTTGACCAGCAGCGGCAGCTTCTCGCCCTTCTTGAGCTTGGCCATCGCCTCGACGACCAGCGGATGCCGCGGCACCGCCTTGTCGAAGGTCTCGAACACCGTCAGCGCTTCCTGCGGCGAGCGGTTGCGCGAGACCCAGCTGCCCCAGGCCTCGACCACGCGCAGTGCCGACGAATCGAGCTTATAGGCATCCTCCAGCCGCTTGCCGGCATCCTTCTCGCGGTTGGCCGCGTCGAGGATCATGCCGGCGTGCAGGTCCTTGAAGATGGCGTACCAGTCCGGGCCCTGCAGCTTGTCGATGGCGGCGATGGCGGCCTTGCTGTCCTTGGCGCCGAACTCGCCCCACGCCGTGAGCAGGGTGGCGGTCAGATCGGTGATCGGTCCGCGCACCGATTGCGCGAGATCGCGCCGCGCCGCCACGTAACGCTTGCGCTTGAGATTGCTGACGCCGAGCACCAGCCGCGAGACGCGGTCGGTCTTGTCGGCCTGCACCACGCGCTCGGCATAATTGGCCGCACCGTCGACGTCGCCGCCGACCAGCAGCGAGAGGAAGGTGCGGTCGAGCAGTTCGCCATTGCGCGGGTCGCGGCGGAGCGCGTCACGGTAGAAACCGGCGGCGGCGAGCGCGTCGCGCTGCAGGCCGGCATGACGCGCGGCGAGATAACTGCCGGCGGCGGTGAAGCCGGAGAAGTCGGGGCCGTTGGTGTTGCCCGGCTGCGCGGATATCTCGATGGGCGCCACGAAAAACAAGCAGGCAAGCGCGGTGCCCGCGACCGCCCGGGCAAGGCTCGAAAAATTCACTGGCGACGCTCCAGGTATGCGGCTGCTGCGCCGGCGCACGCGAACCGCTCAGGTTAAAGCCGAGAATGGCCTTTTTGCCGTGCCCCCGCAAGAACGGCCACCGCACCGTTTGCGGCGGAAGCCTGAAGACTGCCGTGTGGCAGGATCGTGGCCGCCGCGCGCCGCGCGCCTCACATGTTCGGATAGTTCGGACCGCCGCCGCCCTCGGGCGGCACCCATGTGATGTTCTGATTCGGGTCCTTGATGTCGCACGTTTTGCAGTGAACGCAGTTCTGGGCGTTGATGACGAACTTCGGATTGCCCGCTTCCTCCACCCATTCGTAGACGCCGGCAGGGCAATAGCGCGCCGACGGACCGGCGAAGACGTCGTGCTCGGAACGCTTCTGCAGGTCCATGTCCTTGACCTTCAGGTGCGGCGGCTGGTCTTCCTCGTGATTGGTGTTCGACAGGAACACCGAGGAGAGCCGGTCGAACGTGAGATTGCCGTCAGGCTTCGGATAGGCGATCGGCGTGCATTGCGACGCCGGCTTCAGCGACGCGTAGTCCGGCTTGCCGTGACCGACGGTGCCGAACAGCGAAAAGCCGAGCGTGTTCGTCCACATGTCGAGACCGCCGAGCGCGATGCCGAGCGTCGTGCCGAACTTCGACCACAACGGCTTGGCGTTGCGCACGCGCCAGAGATCCTTGCCGATCGGCGAGGCGCGCCAGCGGGCGTCGTAATCGGCGAGCTCGTCATTGGTGCGCCCCGCTTCGAGCGCGCGGGCCACCGTCTCCGCCGCCATGATGCCGGACAGCATCGCGTTGTGGCTGCCCTTGATGCGCGGCACGTTCATGAAGCCGGCGTCGCAGCCGATCAGCGCGCCGCCGGGGAAGGTCAGCTTCGGCACCGACTGATAGCCGCCTTCGGTCAAGGCGCGCGCGCCGTAAGAAAGCCGCTTGCCACCCTCGAAGGTGTCGCGCACCAGAGGATGCGTCTTGAAGCGCTGGAATTCCTCGAACGGCGACAGATACGGGTTCGTGTAGTTCAGGTGCACGACGAAGCCGACCGACACGAGGTTGTCGTCGAAGTGATAGAGGAAGGAGCCGCCCCCGGTCGCGTTATCGAGCGGCCAGCCGAAGGAATGCTGCACCATGCCCTTGCGGTGTTTCTCCGGCTTGACCTGCCAGAGCTCCTTCAAGCCGATGCCGAACTTCTGCGGCTCGCGCCCCTCGCCGAGCGCGAACTTTGCGATCAGCTGCTTGCCGAGATTGCCGCGCGCGCCTTCCGCGAACAACGTGTACTTGGCGCGCAACTCCATGCCGCGCGTGAAACCATCCTTCGGCTCGTTGTTCTTGCCGATACCCATGTCGCCGGTGGCGACGCCGGCGACGGCGCCGTTGTCGTCGTAAAGCACTTCCGCCGCGGCGAAGCCCGGGTAGATCTCGACGCCGAGCGCCTCCGCCTTCTGCCCGAGCCAGCGGCACACCTCGCCGAGCGAGACGATGTAGTTGCCGTGATTGCCCATCAGCGGCGGCATCAGGACGTTGGGCAGCCGCAGACCGCCGCTGCCGCTGAGGTAATAGAAGCGGTCGTCGCTGACCGCCGTGCGCAAGGGTGAGGCCTCGCCGCGCCAGTCCGGCAGCAGGAGGTCGAGGCCGACCGGATCGACCACCGCACCCGAGAGGATGTGGGCGCCGACTTCCGAGCCCTTCTCCACGACGACGACGTTGATGTCGGCGTTGACCTGCTTGAGGCGGATCGCGGCGGCAAGGCCGGCCGGGCCGGCGCCGACGATCACCACGTCGAAATCCATCGCCTCGCGGGCGGGCAGTTCGGCCATTCGCGTGTCTCCTTGTGCGGTCATTGTCCACTTTTGCGCCGCGGCGGCAACAACGTGCTAGAAAGGACGCACGATGGCCGACGCCCCCGCATCCGCACGCCAGTTGCTCGACTTCTATCTGGAAGCCGGGGCCGACGCGCTCATCGGCGAAGAACCGGTCGACCGTTTCGCCGAGCCGGCGCCGGTGTCACGCACCGTTCCGGCCGCGCCGGCCCCGAGCAAACCGGATCGCGTTCCACTGGTTCCGGCCGCGGCCCCCGCCCCGGCCGCGCCGGACGCGGCGGCGACGGAGGCCCGCGAGGCGGCGCGCAGCGCCCGGACGCTCGACGAACTGCGCGCCATCCTCGAACGTTTCGATGGCTGCGCGCTGAAGGCGACCGCCAGCCGGCTCGTCTTCTCCGACGGCAACCCGGACGCGCGCGTCATGCTGGTCGGCGAGGCGCCCGGCCGCGACGAGGACATCGAGGGCGTGCCCTTCGTCGGCCGCTCGGGAAAACTGCTCGACCTCATGCTGGCGGCGGTCGGGCTCGATCGCTCGTCGGTCTACATCGCCAATGTCGTGCCGTGGCGGCCGCCGGGAAACCGCACGCCGACGCCGCAGGAGACGCAGATCTGCCTGCCCTTCATCACGCGGCAGATCGAGCTCGCCGATCCCGACATCCTCGTCTGTCTCGGCGGTCCGTCGGCGCAGACCTTGCTCGGACAGAGCGGCATCACCAAGATTCGCGGACGCTGGTTCAACTATACGACCGGGACGCGCGAAATCCGTGCGATGCCGACGTTCCATCCGGCGTTTCTGTTGCGCAGTCCGCTGCAGAAGCGATTCGCCTGGCGCGATTTCCTTGCCATAAAAAAGGCGCTCGGCGGCTGAATGTCGCGGTGTGTGGCGCGCTGCCGCGCGCTTTGCTAGGTCTTGCGTGATGCGAACGATCCTCTCCGCTGCCGTGCTTTTGGCATACGCGATCGCACCGGTCTGGGCGCAGGACGCGACCAAACCGGCGGATAATTCCGCGCCGGCGCTGAAGCCGGGCACGTTCACGCTGCCGCCGTCGGCTTACGACATGAGCAAGTTCCGGTACGATCCGCCGTCGGATCCGGCGTCCGGCTTCAACCTGCCCAACCGCGTCGATCTCGGCTCATCGACGCTCAAGTTCGACGCCGGCCGCAAGGAACCGACGAACAAGGTCGGCATCGAGGCGGTCAACCCGACGCAACTCGGCGATATCCAGAAACAGCAGTCGACCGTCCTGCCGAACTATCTCGGCCTGACGCTGAGCAAGCCGCTGAACTGACGGCTCACCGATACGCGACAAGGATGGCGCCGGCCGCGATCAGCGCGATGCCGAGCCAGTTCGGCGCAGACAGCCGCTCGCCGAGGAAGAGCACGCCGAACACGGCGACCAGCACGACCGACAACTTGTCGATCGGCGCCACTTTCGCGGCCTCGCCGAGCTTGAGCGCACGGAAATAGCAGAGCCACGAAGCGCCGGTGCCAAGTCCGGACAGCACCAGGAACAGATAGCTGCGCGGCGAGATCGATCCCGGCGGCTGGAACTGCCCCGTCGCCGCCAGCAACAGGCCGAGCGTCACCACGACGACGATGGTGCGGATGAAGGTGGCGAGATCGGAGCCGATGTTCTCCACGCCGACCTTGGCGAAAATCGCGGTCAGCGCCGCGAAGGCTGCCGACAGCAGCGCCCAGGGCAGCCAGGAGGACGTCAGGTTCATCCGGTCACGGCGAATTTGGCGGCGAAGATCACCGCCAGCACGATCACCGCGGGCGAGGCCTCGCGGATCTTGCCGGTCAGGATCTTCAACAGCGCATAAGTAATGAAGCCGAGACCAATGCCCGTAGCGATCGAATAGGTCAGCGGCATGGTCACGGCGGCGACCACCGCCGGTCCGTATTCGGTGATGTCGTCCCAGTCGATCTCGGCGAGCCCGCGCACCATGACGCAGGCCACGTAAAACAGCGCCGCCGAGGTGGCGTAGGCCGGGATCATGCCGGCGAGCGGTGAGAAGAACAGCGCCAGCAGGAAGAAGATCGCGACGAAGACGGCGGTCAATCCCGTACGGCCGCCGGCGGACACGCCCGCCGCGCTCTCGATGTAGCTCGTCGTCGTCGAGGTGCCGATGAGCGAGCCGAACATCGCCGCGAAAGAGTCGGAGATCAGCGCCTCCTTCATGCGCGCCAGCTTGCCGTCCTTCATCAGGCCGGTGCGGTGCGTGACGCCGATCAGGGTGCCGGCGTTGTCGAACACGTCGATGAACAGGATCGAGAAGACGACGATCAGGAAGGTGCCTTCGGCGACGCGCGAGAAGTCGAGCTTGAACAAGGTCGGTGCGATCGACGGCGGCATGGAGACGACGCCGGTGTAGTGCGTGAGCCCGAGCGGCAGGCCGATCAAAGTGACGACGATGATGCCGATCAGCGTGCCGCCCATGACGCGGCGATGATTGAGCGCGGCGATGAGCACAAAGCCGAGCAGCATCAGCACCGGCTCCCAGTGGCGTAGATCGCCGAGCGTGACCAGTGTCGCCGGCTGCGCCACCACGACTTTCGCCTCCTCGAGCGCGATGATGCCGAGGAACAGGCCGACGCCGGCGGCGACCGCGAGCTTCAAATTGTGCGGGATCGACTCGATCACGTATTGGCGAATGCGGAAGACCGAGATCAGGAAGAAGATGACGCCGGAGCAGAACACGGCGGCCAGCGCCTGCTGCCATGTATATTTGTAAGTGAGGACGACGGTGAAGGCGAAGAAGGCGTTGATGCCCATGCCCGGCGCGAGCGCGATCGGGTAATTGGCATAGAGCGCCATCACCATGGTCGACACGGCGGCAGCGACGCAGGTGGCGACGAACACCGCGCCGGTATCCATGCCGGTCTTGCCGAGGATCGCCGGGTTGACGAAGACGATGTAGACCATCGTCAGGAAGGTGGTCAGGCCGGCGATGAACTCGGTGCGGACATTGGTGCCCTGCTCGGCCAAACCGAAATAGCGCTCGGCCCAGCCGGAAAAGCCGCTTCCCGATGCCTTCTGCACATTCGCCTGGTCCGCCATCGGCGCTCCCCCATCCTCTCCCCGCCGCCCTCAACGGCGACGCCGGTTATCCGGCGTTCAGTTATCCATTGAAGGGATGGGGCTCGGCAAAACGAATTTCGCGCCGATGCACCGATATTTGCAGCGTCTCAGGGGGTCGCCGCCGGCCGCAAGACCGCCCAGCCGAAGCGCAGCAGCGGCAGGAAGCCCTGCACCGGCCGCGCGAAGGTATGCGGCACCTCCGGCACCATCTCGGGAAACTGCGTTTTCAACTCGGGCGGCGGATTGCGCGTGGTGCCCGGCGCCGGCCACACCAGCACGCCGCCGTCGCGGCGCAGGTCAGCCGGCGTCGCCCACGGGCTGAGCGCCGGCGCCCAGTCGAAATAGACGTGCGGCCGGCTCGGCGCCGCCATCGCGATCAGCGGTGCCAGCCGCGGATCGCCGGTGACGTAGGCGAGCGGCTTGCCGGTGCGGCGCTGGAAGCTCTCGGCAAAAAAGCGGGCCTCCTCTCTCGCCGGCTGGGCGATGGCGGGCTCGGACGTGCTGACCCACGGCAACGCGGCGATGCTGAGGACCGAAAGCAGCGGCGGCGCGACGAGCAGGCCGAGCCACGCAGTCGAGACCAACCCTTCGCGATAGATGCGCAGGCGATCGCCGGCGGCCACCACCACCGCCAGCGCCGTGAGCACGAGCAACGGCGTGACGCGCTCGAGCGGGCCGAGGCGGCCGCTGTCGAGCGCGATGCCGACGGCGATCAGCGACGGCAGGATCGCCTGCACGTAGATGAAGTTGCGCGCAAGCGGCGACACCGGCGTGGTGCGGTCGATCTCCGGCGCGCGCTCCTTGCGCCGGCGCGGATAGCCGCTGGCGATGAACACCAGCAACACGGCGCCGAAATGCGTGGCGATGATGGCGCTCGCCAGCCATAGCGCCGGGTGCGGCTTGCCGGCGAGCGAGGCGGTGTCGAGCAGTCCCTCGAGCGCCAGCGCGTGCGACTGCACAAGCCACAGCGCGTGCGGGAAGACGACGATGACGAACAGGAGCAGCGCGATCCACGGCTCGAGGTGCATGAGCTGGCGGCGCACCGACGTGCCGAGCGTGAAGGCGGCGATGAGCACGATCAGGATCACGCCGACATAGCTCGCCAGCATCAAGAGGCCGAGGTCGATCGCCAGCAGGAACCAGTAGCCGCGCCGCTGTTCGCCGGCGGCGCGCCAGTAATGCAGCAGCGCCAGCGCCCACAGCGGCGCCGCCAAAATGGCCGGACCGAAATTGATGCTCGGCACAGTGAACGCGGAGATGCCGGCCATCAGCAGCACCGCCAGCACCGCGTGGCGCATGCCGACGATGGCGCGGCCGAGCATGAACACCGCCCAGTAGGCGGTGACGATGCAGGCCTGCGCCAGCGCGTAGAGGCCGAACAGGCCGCCGATGCGGAAGGCGGTCTCGCCGAGCCAGAAGGCGAGCGGCGGCCCCTGGTAGCTGCCGAGCAGGTATTCATGACCGATGGCCAGGAGCAGGGGCACGTCGCCCGGCGGCGCCGCATAGAACAGCGCCGGCAGCACCGTCCACAGCACGGCTTGCGTCAGCGCCGCGGTCCAGAACACGAACCGCGGTCGCCCGCGCAGGAATTCGATGAGCAGGGAAACGTAATGCATCGGCCCGCGCGCTGGCTTTTTATCCCTCCCCTGCAAGGGGAGGGTCCGGCGCGCCAGCGCCGGGGGTGGGGTCACGTTGCAATTGACGACCGCCCCCACCCGGCTCGCTGGCGCTCGCCACCCTCCCCCGCAAGCGGGGGAGGGATAAGCGCAGGAATAAAGAACGCGGACTAAAGAGGCAACAACGCGGCGACCGTTTCGTCGGCGGCGCCACTCAACAGCTTCTCGGCCACCGGCGCGAACGAGCGGCGATGGTGCACGCACGGCCCGAGCGCCTGCAGCGCCCTGAAATGCTCCGGCACGCTGTAGCCCATATGCCGCTCGAAGCCGTAGCCGGGATGCGCCAGGCCGATGCGCTGCATCAGCCGGTCGCGTGTCACCTTGGCGACGATCGAGGCGGCGGCGATCGACAACATCAGCGCGTCGCCGGAGACGACCGCCTCGCAGTCGCAGCCGCAGTCGATCTTGATGTTGCCGTCGACGAACACCTTCTGCGGCTTCATCGGCAGCGCCTTGACCGCGCGCCCCAGCGCCCACAGCGAGGCGCGCAGGATGTTGTCGCGGTCGATGCGCTCGGTCGAGCCGAAGGCGACCGAGACCTGCGCGGTGGCGCATATCTTCAGGTAGAGCTTCGCGCGCTCCTCGGCGTCGAGCTTCTTGGAATCGTTGAGGCCGCGCGGGATGCGCTCGGGGTCGAGGATGACCGCGGCGGCGACCACCGGGCCGGCGAGCGGACCGCGCCCGGCCTCGTCGCAGCCGGCGATCGGCCAGACGCCCTTGGCCATCAGCCGCCGCTCGCGCCGGAAGCTCGGGCGCAGCACCGACTCCTTCAGCGGCAGGCGCGGGGTTGGTTTGGCAAGACGCGGCATGGGCCCGATCAGCCCTCGCGCGCCCGTCCCTGTCAACGATTCGATTGATCCGCTTGTGAAATCCGGGGACCGGGGCGATGCCGGAGCGCGGCGATACCGCGGGATGCGGGCGGCGTGCCACAAGCACGGCGCGCCTCTCCCCCTGCGCGGAGAGGGTTGGGGTGAGAGGGTTCCTGACTCTCGATTTTGTAACCCCTCACCCGCCGCGCATTCGCGCGGCGACCTCTCCCTGTGGGAGAGGTGAAGAGCAGATGCGCCGCCGCTCAAAACAGGCTGAGCTGCGCGTCGTTCGGTTTCGGCTTGCGGAAGTGCTGCGTCGTCAGCGTCGTGCGCGCGACGTTGAGGCCGAGGCGCTCGCAGGCGACCTCGAAGCGGCGGCCGAGCATCCAGGCGTAAGGCCCGGTGCCCTTCATGCGCGTGCCCCACTGCGAGTCGTAGTCCTTGCCGTCGCGCGTGTCGCGCACGAGCTTCATCACGTGGCGATAGCGGTCCGGATAGTTCGCCATCAGCCATTCGCGGAACAGGTCCCGCACTTCGAGCGGCAGGCGCAGCAGCACGTAGCCGGCTTCCCTGACGCCGGCGACCTGCGCCGCCTCCAGGATGCGCTCGATCTCGCTGTCGTTGAGCGCCGGGATGACCGGCGCCACCATCACCGTCGTCGGCACCCCCGCCTCCGACAGGCGGCGCAGCGCTTCCAGCCGCCGCATCGGCGTCGCCGCGCGTGGCTCCATCGTGCGCGCCAGCTCGGGATCGAGCGTCGTCACCGACAGCGCCACCTTGGCCAGCTTGCGCTCGGCCATGCGCGCCAGGATGTCGATGTCGCGTGTGACCAGCGCCGACTTGGTGACGATGCCGACCGGGTGTCCGGCGCGCTCGAGCACTTCGAGGATGCGGCGCATCACTCCGTATTTGCGCTCGATCGGCTGGTACGGGTCGGTGTTGGTGCCGATGGCGATGACCTTCGGCTGATAGGTCGGCGCGGCGAGCTCTTTCTCCAGCAGCTCCGGCGCGTCCGGCTTGACGAACAATTTGGATTCGAAGTCGAGCCCGGGCGACAGCCCGAGATAGGCGTGCGTCGGGCGCGCAAAGCAGTAGACGCAGCCGTGCTCGCAGCCGCGATAGGGATTGATCGAGCGGTCGAAGCCGATGTCGGGGGAATCGTTGCGGGTGATGATCTTGCGCGTGGCATCGGCCTGCACCGTGGTCTTGAACGGCGGCAGTTCGTCGAGGCTGCGCCAGCCGTCGTCGAAGGCGATGCGTGCCAGCGGCTCGTAACGGCCCACGGCGTTCGACTGCGCGCCGCGGCCGCGGCGGCGCTCGTGCTCGACGACGACGCCGAGCAGATCGCTCACCTCCTGGTAGCGACCGCCTTTGCCGCCCGCCGGTGCGGAGGGCAGCTCCTCAACCGGCGGGCGTCGCGGGGCTGTGTTCATCGAACGAGCCATGACCTCACCCTATCGAGGCGATGTGAACGAAACAAGAACATTTTCGGAAGCCGGAGCGACAAGGCGGCATTGCCTCGATTTTGTGCCTGTCGAACGCACCGCTACTTGATATGGAGGTAAATCCGCCGAATACCACCTGGGTTCCATGATCACCGTCATCATCCCCACCCTCGAATCGGAACGGTCGCTGGTGCAGACGCTGGCGCCGCTCGTTTCCGGCGCCACGGCGGGGCTGATCACCGAAGTCATCGTGGCGGATGCGGGCTCGTGCGACGCCACGGCCGAAGTCGCGGATCTGGCGGGCTGCACCTACCGCGTCTCCGATGCCCCGTCCGGCGCGCGTCTCAAGGACGCCGCAGCCGCCGCGCGCACGCCGTGGTTCCTGTTCCTGCGCCCGGGCACTGTGCCGGAGCCGGGCTGGATCGAGGCGGCCGAAGCGTTCATGGCGGGCCGCGAGACGAGCGAGTGCGCCGCTGCCTTCCAGCGCCGGCCGGACGAGATCGAGCGGCCGGGCCTCATCGCTTTCTTCGGCACGCTGAAAGTGGCGCTGGTCGGCACGCCGATCGGGCCGGACCAAGGGCTGTTGATTGCGCGCCGCTTCTACGACCGCCTCGGCGGCCATCCCGCCTCCGCCGAGGGCGAGGCCGCGCTGCTTTCGCGGCTCGGCCGCAGGCGCATCGCCCTGCTCGCCGCGGCGGCGCGGCCGCCCCGGCCACATACTTGACTTTGTCAACTAACCGTCCGAGGCTGACGCTATGCCCGGACAAGAGCAGATCGCGGCGGTGCGCCGCTTCAATCGCTTCTACACCCGCCAGATCGGCGTCCTGCGCCGCAACTACCTCGACAGCCCCTACTCGCTCGGCGAGATGCGCGTTCTCTACGAGATCGCGCACGGCGCCACGACCGCGCGTGACATCGGCCGCGCCCTCGACCTCGACGCCGGTTACCTCAGTCGCACGCTGCGCAATTTCGAGAAGCGCGGCTTCCTCTCGCGCAAGACCTCGAAGACCGACGCGCGCGCCAGCGAACTGGCGCTGACGGCCCGCGGTCACAAGGCTTTCGCGCCATTTGAAGACCGCTCGCAGCAGCAGGTCGCCGACATGTTGGCCGCGCTCGCGCCGGACGAGCGCGCGCGACTGGTCAACGCCATGGGCGAGATCGAGTCGCTGCTCGACAAGGCGGGGCCGGCGCCGAAAACCTACACCTTGCGCTCACCGACATTCGGCGACTTCGGCTGGATCGTCAGCCGCCATGCCGAGCTTTACGCACAGGAATACGGCTGGAGCGAGCCATTCGAGGGCCTGTGCGCCGGTATCGTCGCCGACTTCGCCAACAAGAACGATCCAAATCGCGAGCGCTGCTGGATCGCCGAGATGAACGGCGAAAATGTCGGCTGCGTCATGCTGGCGAAGGACAACGACGAGGTTGCCCGCGTGCGCCTGCTGCTGGTCGATCCCAAGGCGCGCGGGCTCGGGCTCGGCGCGCGGCTGGTCGAGGAGTGCGTCACCTTCGCGCGCGAGGCCGGCTACAAGCGCGTCACCTTGTGGACGCACAGCATCCTCGCCGCCGCACGCCGCATCTACGAGAAGGCTGGCTTCACGCTGACCTCGAGCGAGAAACGCCACACCTGGGGCAAGGATGTCGTGGCGGAATATTGGGATCTGGATTTGTGATTCACATTCAAACTTCTGGTATCTACGTAATCCCCGCTCAGAGAGACGACCAATACTCTCCCCTTACGACAAGTGGGGATACAAACTCGTGTCCATCAGAAATTAAACACCGATTATCGCGCAGCTTGGACGGCCCACCGCTAAAGCAGCGCTCCAATAACCAATCTTGCTTTGATCCTAAAGAACTCCACCAAGTCGGCTTGAAATAAATATTCTCAAGATGCTCAAAACATAGGCGAACGACGGCCTCGACTCCCTCCCGACCAATCGCCTTCCGAAGCGACTTAGCAAACACAGAGGCGGGACCACCATCATCTCCCAGCCAACCGGCGACCACAATTGTCTTGTTTTCAAGTGACGTCAGATTAATTGCAATGTGTTCATAAGCCTGATTCTCCCGGCCAAGCCGTTGCAGCTCCTCGCCGTCAAAATCGACCTCTGGATAAAAGGCGCCACTGCCGACGATCGGCATTATGCCGTCAAAAACTACGGCGTAGTAATGAAATTCTTCAAACGACCTCGCCCGAAATATCTCGTCGTATCGATTCTTCCAAAGCTTAGCGTCATTCAGTCCGATAAGCGTCCCCTGCTCGTAGATAGCAAGCTGATTCTGAATCGCAGCTTGAGTTGAAAACGGAGTTCCGCGGTCCATTTCACGCTGCGCTGAGA
This sequence comes from Pseudolabrys sp., assembly GCF_035943735.1. Taxonomy (GTDB): domain Bacteria; phylum Pseudomonadota; class Alphaproteobacteria; order Rhizobiales; family Xanthobacteraceae; genus Pseudolabrys. The sequence continues at coordinate 125,799 of NZ_DASZBV010000005.1, read as the reverse complement.
TTACAGCAAGCGCACATTCTTTCGTTATTAGCTCGTATGCGATCGACCTAAGAGAGAGCAAAAAGAAATTTTCTGCCGTAAAATCGACCGATCCATGCTCGAGCGGCCTGAACAATTCGGAATCATGCCGACCACAGAATCCGGAAAAAGTTGACGCAAAGCGCACACCGATCTTTTCTGGAATTAATTTCGCGCTATTTTTGAAAATATTTTCGAAAGCCAACTTAATTGAAATTACGTGACCACCTTCCGCGATTGCTGACAGTCCACCCGCCCGTTGCACCGTATGCGACTTGATCGGCGTACCTTCGCATTTGTTCGGCGCGGCCTCTGGATGACTGCACCGTCCGGCGCGGAATTTCTCACGCGTTTCTGCAACATGCTTCCAAATGTTCAGTGGCGCCTGTTGTTCGCGGTCTTTATGACATTTCTTCCATTTTTTCCCCGACCCGCACCAACACCGTTCATTTGGAGACATCCGCTCTTTCGGGTCACGAAATGCAAATTCAACTCTCGGTGCCTCGATCGAAGAATGAGTGGACACCGCGACGCCTCACCATTCACTGATTACGCCGTCGCGCCCTGCGCCTTCGCGCGACGCAGGTGCTCGTCGAGCCGCGGCAGGATCTCGACGAAGTTGCACGGGCGATAGCGATAGTCGAGCTGGTGCACCAGGATCTCGTCCCAGGCGTCCTTGCAGGCGCCGGGCGAGCCCGGCAGGCAAAAGACGTAAGTGGCGTTGGCGACGCCGGCGGTGGCGCGCGTCTGGATCGCCGAGGTGCCGATCTTCTGGTAGCTGACCATCAGGAAGAGCGTGGCGAAGCCGTCCATCCTTTTTTCGAACAAAGGCTCGACGGCCTCCGGTGTGACGTCGCGGCCGGTGAAGCCGGTGCCTCCGGTCGAAATGACGACGTCGATACCCTTGTCGGCGATCCACGCCTTCACCTGCGCGCGGATCGCCTCGACCTCGTCCTTGACGATCTTGCGGTCGGCCAGCACGTGGCCGGCCTTCTCGATACGTTCGACCAGAGTCGAACCCGATTTGTCGTCGGCGAATTCGCGCGTGTCCGAGACGGTGAGCACCGCGATGCGCAAGGGGACGAATTTTTTCGTCTCATCGATGCCGGGCATGGCTTTATCCTTTTACAGTTCCGCCGCCGCGAACGTATTGCACGCCGACACCTTGCCTTCCTTGAAGCCGGTCGAGAACCAGTGCTGACGCTGCGCCGAGGTGCCGTGCGTGAACGAATCCCGCACCGCATAGCCCTTCGCCTGCATCTGCAGCCGGTCGTCGCCGATGGCGGACGCCGTCTGCAGCGCAGCCGCGATGTCGCTGGGATCGAGCGACTTCCAGCGCGCATTGGAACGGTTGGCCCAGACGCCGGCGAGGCAGTCGGCCTGCAGTTCGATGCGCACCTGGATGCGGTTCGAGGCCGCCTTGCTGCCAGCGGCGCGCTGCATGCTTTCCGCCTTGGGCAGGATGCCGAGCAGGTTCTGCACGTGATGGCCAACCTCGTGCGCGATCACGTAGGCCTCGGCAAATTCGCAGGCCTTGCCCGAGCAACCGTGGAAACGCACCTGTATGTCGCGGAAGAACGACGTGTCGAGGTAGATGCGGCGATCGTTCGGGCAATAGAACGGCCCCATCGCCGATTGCGCCATGCCGCAACCGCCCTGCTCGCCGCCGGTATAGAGACGCAGCCGCGGCGCCTGGTAGGTTTTGCCGCTGTCCTTGAACACGACGGTCCACACGTCCTCGGTGTTGCCGAGCACGGCGGCGACGAAATTGCCGGTGCGGTCGGTCGGCGTACCAGTGCGGTGAGTCGTCTGCTGATAGGGCTGCTGATAAGAGCCGCCGCGATTCATCATCTCGGCGCCGCCGATCAGCACGCTCGGATCGATGCCGAGCGCATAGCCGATGATGCCGAGCACCACGATGGTGCCGATGCCAAGCCCGCCGCCGCCGAACGGCAGGCCGAAGCCGCCGCCCCCGAATCCGCCGCCGCCGCGATCGTCCTCGATGTTGTCGCTGCGGCGGAAATCGTCCCAACGCATGCAAATTCCTCCGTCACCCGTGGCGCCAATATGGTCATTCCACTCGGCGCTTGGAAGCACGCAGCGCTTCAGCGTCCCAATTTGACGCAGAACGGGCGCATGCTACCACCGCTAACCTCTCGTTAAATCGGCAGAATTTGCCCACTCGAAAGCACTTTTCATAAACCGTTTTTTCATTGTCCGCGCGCATGATGCAGGCCTGTCGGTTGTAGGTCCCGCGTCGCCGACCGCGTCGTCTGTGAGTCAGAGTTCTGAGTCATGGTTGTGTCGCGTCGCGGGGCGCCCTCACGGGCGCCCCGTGGAGTTTCCAGCACTCCCTCGCATCGCATCGTCGTCGGCGATTGCGTCGCCGAGATGTCGAAATTGCCGGCGGCGAGCGTCGATCTCGTCTTCGCCGACCCGCCCTACAATCTCCAGCTCGCCAGCGATCTCAAGCGCCCCGACGATTCGCACGTCGACGCCGTCACCGACGACTGGGACAAGTTCGCGAGCTTCAAGGATTACGATGACTTCACCCGCGCCTGGTTGCTGGCCGCCCGGCGTGTGCTCAAGCCATCCGGCACGATCTGGGTGATCGGCAGCTATCACAACATCTTCCGCGTCGGCGCGATGATGCAGGATCTCGGCTTCTGGATCCTCAACGACGTCATCTGGCGCAAGACCAACCCGATGCCGAATTTCCGCGGCCGCCGCTTCACCAATGCGCACGAGACCCTGATCTGGGCGTCGCGCGAGCCGGGCGGCAAGGGCTACACGTTCAACTACGAACTGCTCAAGGCCGGCAACGAGGACATCCAGGTCCGTTCCGACTGGACGCTTCCCTTGTGCACCGGCGACGAGCGGCTCAAGGGCGGCGACGGCAAGAAGCTGCATCCGACGCAGAAGCCGGAAGCGCTGCTCGCCCGCGTCATCCTGTCGTCGTCGCGCGTCGATGACCTCGTGCTCGATCCCTTCTCCGGGACCGGCACCACCGGATCGGTCGCCAAGCATCTCGGCCGGCGCTTCATCGGCTTCGAGCGCGAGACGAAATACGCCAGAGAGGCGCAGAAGCGCATCGACGCGACGCAACAGCTCGAAGCGCCGTCGATCGCGCCCTTCGTCACCGCGCGCGAGGCGCCGCGCGTTCCGTTCTCGGCGCTGATCGAACGCGGGCTGGTGACGCCCGGCGCGCGGCTGACCGATGCCAAGAAGCGCCACAAGGCGCTGGTGCGCGCCGACGGCGCGCTGTCATTCGGCGAGAAGGTCGGCTCGATCCACCGCATTGGCGCGCTGGCTCAAGGCCTGGACGCCTGCAACGGCTGGACCTTCTGGCACGTCGAGACCGACAAGGGTCTCACGCCCATCGACGCCTTCCGCGCCCAGGTGCGCTCGGAGATGAGCGAGGCGGCGGAGTAGCTAGAAATTCGTGAGGAGGCCGCCTTGCGCCTCATCGTTCAATTCAAAGATCACGTGCCTTCAACGAGTGTCGCGTCAATGGTGTCGGGCATCGCCGCCTACGGACTGGTCAATCCGGGCACCGACGATCGAAGTTTTGAAATAGTTGTATTCCGCCCATCCAAGCTGCCGAAGTTGCAGCAGCAACTGACCATATGGGACGAGCACGGCTTCCTTGAATGGTCGCAAGAGGCCTGAAGCTCTATCTGGCCACCACCTCGGCGATCAGCTCCAGCGCCCTTTTCGCAAACGCATCCATGTTGGCGCGGCGGTCGGCGCTGCCGGTCTCGAGCGTGATGGCGCGCTGGATGGGACCTGACACCGCGATGCAGGTGTGGCCCACCGCATCGCCGTAACGGTTGCCGGTCGGCCCCGCCGCGCCGGTCTCGCCGATGCCCCAGCTGGCGCCAAGCCGCTCACGGATGCGGCCCGCGATCAGCAAGGAATAGGCTTCCGTCGACGGCCGCAGCCCCTGCATCTCGGCGTCGCCGATGCCGAGCAGCGCCGAACGCGACGCCTTGGTGTAGACGACGGCGCCGCCGAGGAAGAACGCGGACGCGCCAGGCAGCGCCAGCAGCGCCGCCGCGATCAGGCCGCCGGTGGAGGACTCGGCGATGGCGATCGTCTCCTTCCGCGCGATCAGACACGCGGCGATCCGCTCGGCGAACGGCTTGAGCTCATCCATACCTCAGTCTCCCAGACCGCGGCCGAGTTGGCACAGCACGCGGTAGACGCCGACCTCGGCCTGCGGGAAGACCTTCGCCATGCGCGCGCCGAGCGCTTCCGCCGGCTGCTGCCGCAGCGTGTCGATCATCAGGCAGGCTTTGATCTTCCTGTCGCCGCCGCGCAGCTTCTCTTCCATCGACACCGGGCCGCCCGCCTCGGCAGCGACCCACAATTCAGCAGACGCGATAGCGGGGTCCCTGACCAGATCGTCCATCAACGCCACCAACGCGGCTTCGTCCGCCGCTTCGTTGAAGCGCACCGTCACGGCGTAGCTGCCGCGGAAGTCGCCACGTCGCGCCACGCGCCGGCAGATGGTGCGGTTCATGTTGATGAACACCTCGGACATGACCATCCGCGTCATCGGCGTCGGATTGTCGAGGCGTTCGAGATAGGCCTTCGAGGTCAGCACCTCGGGGCCTTCGACGACATACAAATTGAAATAACGATTGGCGCCCGAAATCGCCTCATGGCGCCTGCCGTAGAGGAAGCCCGGCACGCCGAGCCGCTCGACCAGATGCTCGGTCTGAAACCAGCGATCGAAATCGGCCTCGCGGCCGGGATTGACGTCGTTCCAGATCGCGAGAATGCCCGGCTGCGCGGTCATGGGTCAGCCCTTTGCCCGTGCGACGTTGGCGCTGCGCTCCGGCACGCCGAATTCCTTGCGGCAGATGTCGGCGAGCACGGCGATGCCCTCGCGGATCTCGGCCTGCGAGGGGCTGGCGAAGCACAGCCGCATGCGGCTCTTCGAATGCACCCTGTCCGTCGACCATTCCGGGCCGGGATTAATGGCGACGCCGGCGGCGAGCGCCTTCTGATAGAGCGCCAGCGTGTCGACCTGGTCCGGCAGTTTCACCCACAGGAAGATGCCGCCTTCCGGTTCGGCGAACTCGGCCGCGGTGCCGAACTGCTCGTTCAGCGCCTCCATCAAGGTGTCGAGCTTCTTGCGCAGCGCGACGCGCAGCTGTGGCACGTGCGTCGCGAAATTGTCGCGGCAGTATTCGGCGAGCACCATCTGTTCGAGCGCGCCGGAGCCGGCGTCGGTCTTCAGCGCCAGCATGCGCGACATGATGCTCCACGGCGCGACGATGAAGCCGACGCGCAGCGCCGGCGCGATCGACTTCGAGAACGAACCGATGTGGATCACGTTTTCGGATTTGCCCATGGCGTAGAGCGCGGGCGGCCGGTTGCCGCTCCAGATCAGGTCGGCGTAGCAGTCGTCCTCGACGATCGGCACGCCGTACTCGTCGGCGAGCTTCAGCAGCGCGACGCGGCGCTCCTTGGGCAGGATCGTCCCGGTCGGGTTCTGCACCGTCGGGATGGTGTAGATGAACTTCGGCCGCACGCCCTGGCGCTTCAATTCGGCAAGCGCCGCTTCCAGCGCGTCGATGCGCATCCCGTGCTCATCGAGCGGGATGCCGACGGCGGTGACGCCGAGACGCTGATAGCGCGTCAGCGTGCCCTGATAATTGTCGCGCTCGCAGATCACCGTGTCGCCGCGCCCCAACAGCGCGCCGTTGACCAGGTCGAGCGCCTGCAGCGAGCCGGAGACGATGAGGATATCGTCGGCCGTGCACGCCATGCCGGCGTCGCGCTTCAACTTCGCGGCGAGGAAGTCGCGCAGCGGCCGATAGCCCTGCGGCCCGCTCGCCAGGCCGTAATGCGACAGCGAGCGGCCCTCGCGCGCCAGCACCGCCTGTGCCGCCGCCATCAGGCCGTCGAGCGGCACGGCGTCGGCATCGTTGTTGCCGCCGGTGAAGTTGAACTTCGCCGAGCCGGTCCAGCGCGCCGCCGGCGGCGGTGCGCCGGCCGGCACCAGCGGGGCAAAATCGAACGTCATGGAGATACCCGCTCCGCGTCAACAGCTATCGTCATCCCCGCTTTCGCGGGGATGACCGCAAGCGGTCACTTGGCCGCCACCACCATGATCTCGACCTTGTAGTCGGCGGCGGCGAGGCCGGCCTCGACGGTGGCGCGCGCCGGCGTATTGCCGGCCGACACCCACTTGTCCCACACCGCGTTCATCTCGGCGAAATTCGCCATGTCGGTGATGTAGATGGTGGCCGTCAGCACCTTCGACTTGTCGCTGCCGGCCTTGGCCAGCAGGCCGTCGATCTGGCCGAGAATGTCCCTGGTCTGCTCGGTGACGCTCTTGCCCTTGGCGGCGTCGGCGACGATACCGGCGAGATAGACGGTGTCGCCATGCACCACGGCCTTGCTCATGCGGGCGCCGGGCTCGATCCGCTGGATGCTCATGCGTTTCCTCTGTGTCGAAAGACAAACGGGTCGTCATTTCCCTAGCGATCTTCGCGCCCCTTGGGAACCCGTGCCGGGCTTCCGGCTTAAAGCTGCAGCGGAACTTCCAGGAGGCGACACATGGGCTGGTTCTCACCCGACATCCAGAGCATCGACGACCTGTTCCTGCACACACTGCAGGACATCTATTACGCCGAACATCAGATCGCGAAGGCGCTGCCGGACATGGTGGCAAAGGCGTCCGATGCCGAGCTCAAGAAGAGCTTCAACATGCACCTGCGCCAGACCAAGGGGCAGATCAAACGCCTCGACCGCGCCTTCAAGGCGCTGAAGCAGAAGCCGCAGGGCACGAAGTGCCCGGCCATCGACGGCATCATCGACGAGGCCAACGAGATCGCCGGCGAGATCGACGACAAGGTGGTGCTCAACGCGGCGCTGATCGCGGCGGCGCAGGCGGTCGAACACTACGAGATGACGCGATACGGCACTTTGGTCGCCTGGGCGAAGCTGCTCGGGCACACCTCGGTCGCCAAGCTGCTCGCCATGAACCTCAAGGAGGAGAAGGCGACCGACAAGAAGCTCAGCGGCATCGCGGTGCGCAAGATCAACAAAAAGGCGCTGGCCGCGCAGAAGAAGCGCCAGGCGAAGCGGCCCGGCCGTATCGAGCAGGCGGAGAACGCGGTGCTCGTCGCCGCGGCCGGCATCCCGGCGATCTGAGACTTACTCTGACGGCGCGCTGTCGAGCGCATGCGCAAGCACCTTGCGCATGACGTTCGGCAGCGCCTCGTCGCCGGCGGCGTCGAGCTTGACCCAGCGCGCGCCCTTTGGCGCTTTCGTCGCGCGTGGCACTTGCGCCACGAATACGGTCAGCTCCAGCGGGAAATGCGTGAACACGTGGCGCACCACGCCGCGCAGGCGGCGCCATTTGGCCGCGAGCGGCGCAGCGTCCTCCGCGTCCGCAACATTGAAATCGTGCGTCCAGGCGCTACCCGGCACTTCCGTCATCTTTGCCAGCAGGCCCTTGTCCGGCCGCGTGCGCAGCAGCACCGAGCCATCGGCGCGCAGCGCAACGAAGGCGCAGCCGCGGCGCAGCCGCCCTTCCCGCTTCGGCGCCTTGCGCGGGTAAAGCTCCTGCCCGCCGCGCGCGCGGGCAACACAGGCCTCGCTCCACGGGCACAGTACGCAGGCGGGCTTCTTCGGCGTACAGATGGTGGCGCCGAGATCCATCAAGGCCTGCGCGAAATCGCCGGCGCGGCGCGGCGGCAGCAGCGACGCCGCCAGTTCCTTGATACGCGGCTTCGCCGCCGGCAATTCCTCTTCGACGGCGTAGAGCCGCGTCACCACGCGCTCGACATTGCCATCGACCGGCACCGCCGGCGCGTCGAAGGCAATCGCGGCGACCGCCGCCGCGGTGTAGTCGCCGATACCGGGCAGCGCCCGCAGATCGTCGAGCGTTTCAGGGAACACGCCGCCGTGCCGTTCGACCACTGCTATCGCGCAGGCGTGCAGATTGCGCGCACGGGCGTAATAGCCGAGCCCGGCCCAGGCGCGCAGCACGTCGTCGAGCGTGGCGGCGGCGAGCGCTTCGACCGTCGGCCACTTGTCGAGGAACCGCGCGTAATAGGGTGCAACCGCCTTCACGGTCGTCTGCTGCAGCATGATCTCCGACAGCCAGACGCGGTACGGCGCGGTGCGCGCGCCACGCCGCGCCCGCCACGGCAGCACGCGCGCGTGACGGTCGTACCAGGCGAGCAGCGCCGCGGGATCGGGCGCGTCGAGGCCTTTCTTTCGCGCAGACGAACGGGCTGCTACGGTCATGCGCCGACGATGACACGATTGGCCCCAGCATGAGCAAGCCCGCCCGCAGTTTTCCCCGGCCGCTGTCCGAACTTCTGGCACCAACCCTATCGGGCGTGCTGAAGACGCAAGGTTTCGCCTCGGCCGAGATCCTGTCGCGCTGGGCCGACATCGTCGGGCGTGAGATCGCCGCCTCGAGCGAGCCCTTGAAGATCAACTGGCCGCGCCCGACCGGACGCGAGGAGCAGCCGGACCCCGCCACCCTCATCCTCCGGGTCGAAGGTCCGGCGGCGCTGGAAATCCAGCATCAATCGGCCGTCATCCTGGAACGGGTGAACCGCTTCTTCGGCTGGCAGGCGATCGGCCGCATCGCGCTCCGCCAGGCGCCGCTGCGCCGGCGCGTTGCGCCTGCCCGGCGTCCTACGCTCGATCCGGTGGCCGTCGCGCAGGTCGCCGAAACCTTGCCCGACATCAAGGACGAGCCGCTGCGCGAGGCGCTCGGCCGGCTCGGCGCCGCCATCAAACGAAAGTGAGGCGGCCGGCCACCTTGGCGGAGCGGCCCGCCATTGCCACAATTGTCCAGTCCAGCTAGGGCAAAGGCGACCGGAACCGGGCCCCGTATTTCAGGAGTTCTCCTTGCAGATCAACCGACGCGACTTCTGCCGGCATACCGCCGCGGTGATGCTGGCCTCGACGATGCTCAGCGCCATCCCGTTCTCCTTCGCCGCCGCGGCGCCGCCGGAGCAGGTGCCGATGTCGGACCTGATGAAGCCGGGCGCGCTGCCCGACATGGTCATGGGCAAGGCCGACGCGCCGGTGACCATCGTCGAATACGCCTCGATGACCTGCCCGCATTGCGCCCATTTCCAGGAGACCACGTTCCCGGAACTGAAGAAGCGCTACATCGACACCGGCAAGGTGCGCTACATCTTCCGCGAATTCCCGCTCGACAATCTCGCCGCCGCCGCCTTCATGCTGGCGCGCTGCGCCGGCGAACTCGACTCGGCGAAGTATTACGCGATGATCGACACGATGTTCGCGCAGCAGCAGACATGGGCGGTCGAGAAGCCGATCCCGCCGCTGATGGCGATCGCCAAGCAGGCCGGCTTCACCGAGAAGTCATTCGACGAGTGCCTCGCGAACCAGAAGCTCCTGACCGGCATCGAGGACGTGCGCCAGCGCGGCATCAAGGAATTCCAGGTCGACTCGACGCCGACCTTCTTCATCAACGGCAAGCGCACGGTCGGCGCCGTCACGATCGACGACATGGCCAAGATCATCGACCCGCTGGTCGCGAAGAAGGGCTGAGTCGCTTCCGGCGTCTCCGCACACTCGCTTCGCCTCTCCCATTGGGAGAGGCCGCCGCACGAAGTGCGGCGGGTGAGGGGTTACAAAGCACAAGAGTCGGACCCCCCTCACCCCAACCCTCTCCCCAACGGGGAGAGGGAGTCGGCAGTGCCTGTGGCAGATCTTCGCGTCGGACAGGCACGGTGATCGACTCGCACCGAGGCTCCTGGTGTCGGCCAACGCAAGCCGGCCGGAGCGCTATCCCAAGCATTATTCCCGTCGCGATTTGCAATTAGCCTGGGCAGCCGCCCGCGGTACGCGTTTTCGCCCATTTTCCAGCGTTTTCAAGCGCCCCCGCCCGCTACCGCCGCAATTTCGCCGCCTCTCTCCCGGAAATATCTGGAAAACCACGTGCGATTCGTGCGCCGCTGTTGCCGACGGCCTGCGGGCTGTTCATTCTCCCGGGCAATGCGGTACAGCGATAGCCGTGCAACCGGCCAAGGCCGGAAAAGCACGCACTTCTGTTCACTGCGACGTGCGGCACCGCCTCCGGCCGTTTCCCGCCGGAGCCCGCCAGACGATTCAAGAGAAGTAGACGTATGAAGCTCACCCGGCTGCGCCTCCTCGGCTTCAAGTCGTTCGTGGAACCGACCGATTTCCTGATCGAGCCCGGCCTCACCGGCGTGGTGGGTCCGAACGGCTGCGGCAAGTCCAATCTCGTCGAAGCGCTGCGCTGGGTCATGGGCGAGTCGTCCTACAAGTCCATGCGCGCATCGTCGATGGACGACGTGATCTTCTCCGGCAACACCTCGCGCCCGGCGCGCAACAACGCCGAAGTTGCAATGACGATCGACAATGCCGATCGCGGCGCGCCGGCGGCCTTCAACGACACCGATATGCTGGAGATCGCGCGCCGCATCGAGCGCGAGTCAGGCTCCAACTATCGCATCAACGGCCGCGACGTGCGCGCCCGCGACGTCCAGATCCTGTTCGCCGACGCCTCGACCGGCGCGCGTTCGCCGGCGCTGGTGCATCAGGGCCGCATCGGCGAGATCATCCAGGCCAAGCCCGAGCAGCGCCGCCGCGTGCTGGAAGAAGCCGCCGGCATTTCCGGCCTGCACGCCCGCCGCCACGAGGCCGAGTTGCGGCTCAAGGCTGCGGAAGCCAACCTGCTGCGCGCCGAGGACGTCATCGGCCAGCTCGCCGCGCAGATGGACGCCTTGAAGAAGCAGGCGCGGCAGGCGGTGCGCTATCGCACCGTATCGGCGCAGGTGCGCAAGGCAGAGGCCACACTCTATCACCTGCGGTGGACCGCGGCGGCGATCGAGGTCACCGAGGCCGAGACGGCCAAGGATCTGTGCGTGCGCGAGGTCGCCGCGCGCACCGAGGCCGAGGTCGAAGCCTCGAAGCGGCAGGCGCTTGCCGCCACGTCCCTGCCGGAGCTGCGCGAGGCCGAAGCCGCCGCCGGCGCCGCGCTGCATCGTCTCAATCTGGCGCTCGCCGATCTCGATCGCGAGGAGCAGCGCGCCAGGGACCGTATCGCCGAGCTCGACAAGCGGCTCATCCAGTTCGCCGCCGACAGCGAGCGCGAGCGTCAGCTCGCCGCCGACGCGGACGCCGCCATCGCCCGCATCGTCGCCGAGGAAGAGACGATCCGCGCGGAAGCACACGCCAATGCCGGCCGCCGCTCCGGCGTCGACGTCAAGGTGGCGGAAGCCGATCAGGCGCTGACCGCCGCCGAGAAGATCTTCTCCGAGATCACGTCGAAGCTCGCGGCGCTGACCGCGCAGCGCAACCAGCTCGAAGGCGCGGTGCGCGATCACAGCGCGCGCGCCGCCCGCGCCGACAACGAGATCGCCGGCATCGAGCGCGAACTCGAAGGCCTTAAAGGCACCGACGGTCCCGACCTCGCGGCGCTCGCCGCCGCGGTCGAGGCCGTGCAGCAGGCGGTCGCTGCCGCCGAGACTGCGGCGGTCGACGCCGAGATCGCGCACGCCGCCGCGCGGGCGAAACTGGAGGCCGCGCGCAACCCGCTCGCCGAGGCCGAGCGCCGCGTACAGCGGCTCGAGACCGAAGCCAAGACCTTGTCCAAGGTGCTGGCGGTCGAAACCAAGAACCTGTGGCCGCCGGTGATGGACCACATCTCGGTCGGCAAGGGCTACGAGAAGGCGCTCGGCGCCGCGCTGGGCGACGATCTCGACGCGCCGGCCGATCCGTCGGCGCCGATGCGCTGGATGGGCTCGGCCATCGATCCCACCGATCCGGCGCTGCCGGAAGGCGTCGAACCGCTGTCGAAGCACGTGCAGGCGCCGGCCGAACTGACCCGGCGTTTGAGCCAGATCGGCGTCGTCGACCGCGCCGAGGCGGTGCGGCTGGTGCCGCTGCTCAAGCCTGGCCAGCGCCTCGTCTCCGCCGAAGGCGATCTGTGGCGCTGGGACGGCTTCGCCGCCGCCGCGCATGCGCCGTCGGGGGCTGCCCGTCGGCTGGCCGAGCGCGCCCGCCTCGCCGAGATCGAATCCGAGTTGCAGTTGGCCCGCGCTGAGCTCGATGGCGCGCGTCAGCAGAAGGAAGCCGCCGAAGGTACGCTGCGCACCGCCGCGACGGCCGAGACCGAGGCACGCAATGCTGCGCGCGAGCGCCAGCGCGAGCTCAATGCCGCCCGCGACAAGCACGAAGCGGCCGAGCGCGAAGCCAACCGCAATGCCGCGCGCGTGTCGGCGCTGGAAGAAGCGCGCACGCGCCTCACCACCACGCGCGACGAGGCCGCCGGCGCCCGCGCCGAGGCGGAAGCTGCCCTCGCCGCGCTCGCGCCCGCCGCCGATCTCGAAGCCGAACTCACCACCGTCCGCGAGGACATCACCGGCAGGCGCGCCGTTCTCGCCGACGTGCGCGCCGAACAGCAGGCGATCGTGCGTGAGGCCGAGCTCGCCGACCGCCGCCTCAAGGCGCTCGAGGCCGACAAGACCGCCTCGATGCAGCGCCGCGACGGCGCCACCGCCCAGATTGCGACGCTCGAGAGCCGCAGCGCCGAGGCGCGGGCCGCCCGCGCCGAGCTGGAGAACGCGCCGCAGCAGTTCGCCGAGAAGCGCGACGCACTGATCAGCGAAGTGCAGTTGGCCGAAGCCGACCGCCGCGCCTGCGCCGACCGGCTGCAGGCGGCGGAGAACGCCCAGGCCGAGGCCGATCGCGATGCCCGCGCCGCGCTGGAAGCGGCGAGCCATGCGCGCGAGGAGCTGGCGCGCGCCGAGGAGCGGCACGAGGCCGCCAAGCGCCGCCTCACCGACATTGCGCGCGAGATCCACGACATGCTGGAGACCGAGCCGGCCAATGTCGCGGAGATGGCCGAGCTGAAACCCGAAGACGCCCTGCCCGATCTCGCCGAGACCGAAGCGACGCTCGAGCGGCTGCGCCGCGAGCGCGAGCGTCTGGGCGCCGTCAACCTGCGCGCCGAGGAAGAGCTGACGGAAGTCGAGGCGCAGCACACCTCGCTCACCGCCGAGCGCGACGATCTCGTGCAGGCGATCTCGAAGCTGCGCCAGGGCATCCAGAGCCTCAACCGCGAGGCGCGCGAGCGGCTGCTCGAATCCTTCCAGCAGGTGAACAAGCACTTCCAGCATCTGTTCACGCAGCTGTTCGGCGGCGGTACCGCCGAGTTGCAGCTGATCGAGAGCGAGGACCCGCTCGAGGCCGGTCTCGAGATCCTCGCCCGTCCGCCCGGCAAGAAGCCGGCGACGCTGTCGCTGCTCTCGGGCGGCGAGCAGGCCCTGACCGCCATGGCGCTCATCTTCGCGGTGTTCCTCACCAACCCGGCGCCGATCTGCGTGCTGGACGAGGTGGACGCGCCGCTCGACGACCACAACGTCGAGCGCTTCTGCGACCTGCTCGACGAGATGACCCGGTCGACCGAGACGCGCTTCGTGATCATTACTCATAACCCGATCACCATGGCGCGCATGAACCGGCTCTACGGCGTGACCATGGCCGAACGCGGCGTGTCGCAGCTCGTCTCGGTCGACCTCGAAGCCGCGGTGCGCTTCCGCGAAGCGAGCTGAGGCGGGTTCCAAAGCCCGCCTCCCGACACGACAAAAGTCGCCAAAATAATTCCGGATTTTTGCGAACCGGCAGGAACCAACGGGTCCCGGTGGGGTTATCCGCACGATCAGTTAGTCGGGCGGCTCCCCCCTTACCCCCCGAATAGCCGTCTGGCGAAAGGGCCCCGAGCTTCGGCTCGGGGCCTTTTTTCTTGCGTGCGTTCAAGGACTTCTGCGGAGGCCGCCACGCAATCGTTTGTCGATAGCGCATTACCACTCATCTGAGCTAGGTTCCTTTCCGTCACTCGAACCCGCGAGTTGGGAGCCCTTCTCATGTCCGTCACCGGCTGGATCGTTCTCGGCGTCATCGTCGTGATCGTCATCTGGGCGATCAGCGTCTACAACGGCCTCGTCGCCATGCGGCAGCGCACCGATCAGGCCTTCGCCGACATCGACGTGCAGCTCAAGCAGCGCCACGACCTCATTCCGAACCTGGTGGAGACGGTGAAAGGCTACGCCGCGCACGAGCGCGGCACGCTCGAGGCCGTGGTGCAGGCGCGTAACGCCGCCGTCGCCGCGCCGGGCGTCGAGCAGAAGGTCGCCGCCGAAAACATGCTGACTGGCGCCCTGCGGCAGCTCTTCGCCGTCGCCGAGGCCTATCCCGACCTCAAGGCGAACCAGAACTTCCAGCAGTTGCAGATGGAATTGACCGACATCGAGAACAAGCTCGCCGCCTCGCGCCGGTTCTTCAACAGCGCCGTGCAGGAGTACAACACCGGCATCCAGCAGTTCCCGGCTGCTCTGTTCGCCGGCATGTTCGGCTTCCATGCCAAGACCTTCTTCGATCTCGGCGAGCAGCGCGCCGCGCTCGATCAGGCGCCGAGCGTAAAGTTCTGATGAGCTACGACCTCATCCTTCAAGACGGCCGCTACGCGGCCTCCTCAGGATGAGTTCTCCTCTCATGAGCCCTCATGGTCTCGAACCATGAGGGCGCTCGTGAAAGCCTGAACCATGGCCGCCTACGGTCTCTACACGCACATCCAGTCGAACAAGCGCCGCTCGGTCGCGCTGCTGATCGGGCTGTTCCTGCTCGTCTACGTGCTGGTCTATGCCGGCGCGCTGGTGGCGGAAGCGTTCTCGATCCCCGACGCGCCGATCGACACCCTCATGCGCGCGGCGGTCTACGACTTCGTCAAGGCGGCGCCTTTCGCCACGATCGGCGCGATCGTCTGGATCTTGATCGCCTACAAATTCCATCAGGCGATGATCGACATGGTGACCGGCGCGCATCCGGTCACACGCACCGAGGAGCCGCGGCTCTATAACCTGCTCGAGAACCTCTGCATCTCGCGCGGCATCACCATGCCGACCCTGCGCATTGCCGACGACGACGCGCTCAACGCCTTCGCCACCGGCCTCAATCCGAAGCAGTACTCGATCACGGTGACGCGCGGCCTGATCGACGCGCTCAACGATCAGGAGCTCGAGGCCGTGCTCGGCCACGAGCTCACCCACATCCGCAACGGCGACGTGCGCATGCTGGTGATCGCCGTGGTGATGGCCGGCGCCATCTCCTTCTTCGGCGAGATGATCTTCCGCTTGTTCTTCCAGGCAAGCTTCTACGGCGGTTTCGGCGGCCGCCGCTCGCGCGACGATGGCGACCGCAAAGGCGGCGGCGCGGCCGTCGCCATCATCATCGCCATCGCGCTGGTCGTGGTCGCGTGGGTCCTCGCCATCGTCATTCGTTTCGCGCTGTCGCGGCAGCGCGAATACCTCGCCGATTCCGGCTCGGTCGAGCTGACCAAGAACCCGGACGCCATGATCACCGCGTTGCGCAAGATCGAGGGCCGCGGCGAGCTGGCGCGCGCCAATTCCGCGGTCATGGAGATGTGCATCGACAATCCGCGCGTCGGCTTCGCCAACGTCTTCGACACGCATCCGTCGATCGATGCTCGCTGCGCGGCGCTGGTGAAATTTGCCGGCGGCCACGATCCGGGACCGCTGGCGCTCGACGCGCCGCCGCCGCAAGGCCAGATCGAAAGCGGCCCGCAGGAAGGTCCGTGGGGCCCCGAACCGCAGCAGGGCAATGCGCCGCAAGGGCCCTGGGGCGCAGAGCCCGGGCAAAGCGCCGGCAAGCCGTTCCTGCCGGGTCAGCCGCCGCTTGGCGGTGGCGTTGGCGGTCCGTGGGGCCCGAAGCGGTGAACGCACCGGCGGCGCACTAACTGCCGATTGTATGGCCGGGCTCGTCCCGGCCATCGCGATGAGGCGGGCACACTGCGCTCTTAAGCGAGGTCGCCGGGACAGACCCGGCGACGACACGCCATCAATGCCCCTCGAACGAGATCAGCGTCCGCACCGGCACGCCGAGGCCGCGCAGCTTCGCGGCGCCGCCGAGCTCTGGCAGGTCGATGACGAAGCAGGCGGCCAGCACTTCAGCCCCGAGTTGACGCAGCAGCTTCACCGCCGCCTCGGCCGTGCCGCCGGTGGCGATCAGATCGTCGACCAGCACAACGCGCTCGCCCGAGACCAGCGCATCGGCGTGCATCTCGATGACATCCTCGCCGTATTCGAGCGCGTAAGTCATGCTCACCCTTTTATGGGGCAGCTTGCCCTTCTTGCGGATCGGCACGAAGCCGGCCGATACCTGATGCGCCACCGCGCCGCCGAGGATGAAGCCGCGCGCCTCGATGCCGGCGACCTTGTCGATCTTGGAGCCGGCCCAGGGCTGCACCAGTTCGTCGACCGCGCGACGGAAGGCGCGCGCATTGCCGAGCAGCGTGGTGATGTCGCGAAATACGATCCCCTTTTTCGGATAGTCGGGGATCGAGCGGATCGCGTCGCGCAGGTCGAGGGTCGGACTATCCATGGATCACGCTTGCTTGATTGCTCGGCACGGGGGGCCCGCACCGACACCGGACGGCCGGCGTTCGGGCGCCGCCAGTGGTAAAAGACATGGCTGGCCGGGACAAGCCTGCGCATACCGGAAAACGCAGGCATTTTCGGTCAGGTACGCCTTGGCACCTGGCTGCCGTCTCGCGCGCCCACGCGACTGTGATGAGCGGCGCGGAAGGAAAGCCACAGTCTGGCACCCAGATGACCGGGCGATGGACTGGGGGCGCTCAAGACAGCCGAGTGATTGAATGACCCAACACAGAAACCGAACCAGACTCCTGGCCGCGATCGCCACACTGTTCGCGCTCAGCCCTTTGCCCGCTTTAGCTGCCACGCCAATCAACCTGCGGGGCACGATCACCAGCATTAGCGGCAATACCATCGACATCAAAGAGACCGATGGCAGCACGGCCGCCGTCCGCCTGGCCGACGATGCGGCCATCGTCTCGGTCGCCAAAGCGAGCCTTTCCGACATCAAGCCGGGAAGCTACATCGGCACTGCGGCGACGCCGCGGACCGACGGCACGTTGCAGGCGATCGAGGTTCACATCTTTCCGAAATCGATGCGTGGCGCCGGCGAAGGCACGCGCGCCTGGGATCTCAAACCGAAAAGCAGCATGACCAACGGAACGGTGGGCCGACGCCCCGGCCGTGTCACCGACAACAAGGTCAACAAGGTCGAAGGCAATACCATCACCGTCGACTACAAAGGCGGCGCGAAGGTTGTCGAGATCACGCCCAGCACCAAGGTCGTTTCGCTGGAGCCCGGCAACCGCGCCGAGCTCAAGCCGGACGCGCGGATATTTGTCGTCGGCGCGACCAAAAATGGCGACGGTTCGCTGGAAGCGCATCGCATCACTGTCGGCACGAAAGATCTGCCGCCGCCGATGTGAGGATCAGAGGCCGAGCACGCGGCCAGCGACCGCGTCGAGCTTCTTCAGCAGTTCCGGATCGCGCGCCTCGGGTGCGGTGATCAGCGCCGTGTCGAGCGCGCGATCCGACCCGATCGGGCACGCCTCGTGCTCGCGCGGGAAGTCGCGCGCAAACCGCGTCACAAGAGCCTTGGCGCGCTCGGCGTTATCGACCAGCACTTTGACGATGTCCTGCACGGTGACCGCGTCGTGCTCGGGATGCCAGCAATCGAAGTCGGTGACCATCGCCACCGTGGCGTAACAAATCTCCGCCTCGCGGGCGAGCTTGGCCTCCGGCAGGTTGGTCATGCCGATGACCGAATAGCCGAGCGTCTTGTAGGTCATGCTCTCCGCGTAAGTGGAGAACTGCGGCCCTTCGATGCAGACGTAAGTACCGGCGCGGGCGAAGGCGATGCCCTCCTCGCGCGCCGCTTCGGCAAGGCGGATATGCAGCCGCGGCGCCACCGGATGCGCCATCGACACATGCGCGACGCAGCCTTTGCCGAAGAACGAGGTCTGCCGCAGATGCGTGCGGTCGACGAACTGGTCGACCATGACGAAGGTCCCGGGCGGCATGTCCTCCCTGAACGAGCCGCAGGCCGACAGCGAGATGAGGTCGGTGACGCCGGCGCGCTTCAGCACGTCGATATTGGCGCGGTAGTTGATGTCGGAGGGCGACAGGCGGTGGCCCTTGTCGTGGCGCGACAGGAAGACGACCGGCAGGCCGCCGATCTCGCCGATGCGCAGAGCCGCGGACGGCTCGCCCCACGGGCTCTTGATGCGCTCCTCGCGCACGTTCTGAAGCCCCGGCAGGTCGTAGATGCCGGAGCCGCCGATGATGCCGAGAATGGAGCTGGTCATGAGGACGTGAGCGCCGAACTATTTCTTCTTGGGCGCCAAGGCTACCACGTCGACATGTTCCGTCGCGAGCACTCCGTCGTCGTGCCGGCGGATGATCTCGAGCAGAAGGCCGCGGACGCGGGCGAGATCGACCTCCGGATTGCCCATCTCGACGCGCAACTGGTCGATCCGGCTGCGGCTCATGCGGTTGGCCTGCCATTTGCGGGCGAAGCCCTGCGAGGCAGCAATGGAAGCGAGGACCGTGGCAGAGGTGGTGATGAAAGACTGGGCGAAGGGGCCCATAAGAAAAAGGGCCCCTCGCGGGGCCCTTTGCATCTCGACTTGCCGGCTGCGGCTCAGAGCGTCGTCTTGGCCGGATCCTGGCCGTGCGCGGCTTCACGCGGCGCCTCGGCCTCGTGCCACACCTTCTTCTTGGTGAAGTACATGAGGCCGGAGAGCACGATCAGGAAGATCAGCACCTGGAAGCCAGTGCGGTGACGCTGGTCGAGCTTCGGCTCGGCCGCCCACATCAGGAAAGCAGCCGCGTCCTTGGCATACTGGTCGACGGTCTCGGGCGTGCCGTCGTCATACTTCACCTGGCCGTCCTGCAGCGGCGGCGGCATGGCGATGTTGTGGCCCGGGAAATACTTGTTGTAGTGGCCACCATCCGGCAGCTTGAAGCCCTTCGGCGCGTCTTCGTAGCCGGTTAGAATGGCGTGGATGTAGTCCGGTCCCAGCTCCTGGTACTGGCTGAACATGTCGAAGATGAACCAGGGGAAGCCGCGGGTGTAGCCGCGCGCCTTGGCGAGCGTCGACATGTCCGGCGGCGCCACGCCGTAGGTGGCGGCAGCCGCCTCGGCGTTCGGGAACGGCGACGGGAAATAGTCGGCCGGACGGCCGGCGCGCTCGATCGGCTGGCCCTTGTCGTCGATGTCCTTGATCTTGTACTCGGCCGCCACTGCTGCCGCCTGCGCCTCGGAGAAGCCCGGGCCGCCGGCCTCGGCGAGGTTGCGGAAGGCAACGAAGTTCATCGAGTGGCAGTTCGAACAGACCTCGCGGTAGATCTTGAAGCCGCGCTGCAGTTGCGCCTGATCGTACATGCCGAACGGGCCGGAGAACGACCAGGTCAGCCGCGGCGGCGACGGAGGTGCGGCCTCCTGAGCAGCGGCCGGCAGCGCCGCGATGGCGACGCCGGCGGCAAGCGAGAGGGCGATGAGGTTCCGAGTCATGGTCATGGCCGTTGCCCCGCTCACGCTTTCGCCTTCAGCACCGAATCCGAGATCGAATTCGGCAGTGGCTTGGTTTTCTCGAAGATACCGAGCAGCGGCAGGATGATGATGAAGAAGCCGAAGTAGTACGCGGTGAACAGGCGCGAGAGCACCACGTAGACGCCTTCCGGCGGTTTCGAGCCGAGCCAGCCCAGCCCGATGCAGGCGATGATCCACAGCCAGAAGAACTGCTTGAACAGCGGCCGGTAGCGCCCCGAGCGCACCCGCGACGTGTCGAGCCACGGCAGGAAGGCCAGGATCAGGATCGACGAGAACAGCGCGACGACGCCGGCCAGCTTGTCCGGGATCGAGCGCAGGATCGCGTAGAACGGCAGATAATACCATTCCGGCACGATCTCGGACGGAGTCACGGCCGGGTTGGCCGGGATGTAGTTGTCCGGATGGATCAGATAGTTCGGGAGATAGAAGACGAACCAGGCGAACAGGATGCAGAACACGGCGATAGCGAAGCCGTCCTTCACCGTCGCGTAGGGCGTGAACGGCACCGTGTCCTTGTCCGACTTCGGCTCGATGCCGGTCGGGTTGTTCTGGCCGGCGACGTGTAGCGCCCAGACGTGCAGCACGACCACGCCGGCGATCACGAACGGCAAGAGGTAATGCAGCGAGAAGAAACGGTTGAGCGTCGGATTGCCGACGGCGTAGCCGCCCCACAGCCAGGTGACGATCGTCTCGCCGACGCCGGGCAGCGCCGAGAACAGGTTGGTGATGACAGTGGCGGCCCAGAAGCTCATCTGGCCCCAGACCAGCACGTAGCCCATGAAGCCGGTGGCCATCATCAGCAGGTAGATGATGACGCCGAGGATCCAGAGCACCTCGCGCGGCGCCTTATATGACCCGTAATAGATGCCACGGAACATATGGATGTACACGGCGAGGAAGAACATCGATGCGCCGGTGGCGTGCGTGTACCGCAGCAGCCAGCCGTAGTTGACGTCGCGCATGATCATCTCGACCGACTTGAACGCCAGGTCGACGTTGGGCGTGTAGTGCATCGCCAGCACGACGCCGGTGATGATCTGCACGCCCAGCATGAACGACAGGATGCCGCCGAACGTCCACCAGTAGTTCAGGTTGCGCGGCGTCGGGTAGGCGACGAACGAGGAGTGGATGAGGCCGCCGATCGGCAGCCGCATTTCGAGCCACTTCATGAACCCGTTCTGCGGCTGATAGGTCGAGTGTCCGCTCATGATCGAACCTTTATTGAACAATCCCGCGGATCAGCCGATCCGGATCTTGGTGTTGGAAACGAATTTGTACGGCGGCAGGTACAGGTTCTTCGGCGCGGGTCCTTGGCGGATGCGGCCGGCGCTGTCGTACTGCGAGCCGTGGCACGGGCAGAACCATCCGTCGTAATTGCCCTCGTGCGGGAGCGGGATGCAGCCGAGATGCGTGCAGATGCCGATGACGACCAGCCACTGCTCGTGGCCGGCCTTCACGCGCTCCGAATCGGGCTCCGGATCGCGCAACGAGGCGACGTCGACCTTCTTGGCGAGCTCGATGTCGTTCGGCGTGCGGTGGAAGATAAAGATCGGCTTGGAACGCCAAAAGACCTTGACGATTTGCCCCGCGGCAATCGGGCCCAGGTCGATCTCGACCGGCGCGCCGGCGGCAATCGTGGAAGCGTCGGGATTCATCTGGTTGATGAGCGGCACCAGAACCGCAGCGGCGCCGACGGTCGCGACAGCACCGGTCGCGATGTACAGGAAGTCGCGGCGCGTGTGCTCCGCCGAAGACACGGTCGTCACGTCTTAATCCTCTCCCCCGGCTGGCTAAAATCATCCGCCCGCTGCGTGAAACCTCGGGACGCATCCCTCGGCGGCGGATCGGACCGCGTGCCGCAGCCCTCTCGAACGAAAGGGACGGCGCTTCGGTGCGGTTCTATTGGCACCCTTGCGGACCTAGCGCAAGCCCGCTATCGCGGCGGCGGCACCGAGTTGCACAAGTCATTGGCGGACATGCCCTTCGCGGCCCTGCGCCGGTCCGTCGCACCCTCTCGAAAGACCGATGCGGATCGCCCTCTACGAGCCTGACATCCCGCAGAATACCGGAACAATCCTCCGGCTCTGCGCCTGCGTCGGCTGCGAGGCGCATATCGTCGAGCCGGCCGGTTTTCCGGTGACGGACCGCGCCTTCCGGCGTGCAGGAATGGACTACCTCGACCGGGTGAAAATCGTGCGGCACGTCTCCTTCGCCGCCCTCGAGGCGTGGCGGCGGGGCGAAGGTGCGCGCCTGCTGCTGCTCACCACGCGCGCCGAGCGCTCCTACCTCGACTACAGCTACCGCGCGAGCGACATCCTTCTCCTCGGCCGCGAGAGCGCGGGTGTGCCGGAGGCGGTGCATACCGCCGCCGACGAACGCCTGCGCATACCGATTCGCGAGGGCCTGCGCTCGCTCAACGTGGCGATGGCGGCGGCCATGGTGGCGGGAGAAGTGTTGCGGCAGACGGGCCCTGGCCCTGCCGGCCTTTAGGCGGGCACCGAGTCGAGCCCCAGCTCGCCGCGCGCCGCTCGCGCCAACTGGGCGAACTGGCCCCCGGTGATGCCGCGCTCGACGCTGTCGTAGCGCACCTCGTCCGGCGGATGGGTGAAATCCTGCTCGGGGGCGATCCGATAGCACTCGTCGCGCACGCCAAAGGCCATCAGCATTTCCTGCTGGGAGGCGAATTCGGCGAGCATGCGCGCCTTGCGCACGCGCTCGTCGTGGGTGAGCCGCAGGCGGACGGCGCCGTCTCCGGTATCCTGGCGGCGGTAAAGCGGCATGTCGACGACCACCGGCGCGCGCCCGCGCATGCGGCTGCGCGCCGCGGCGACCGCGAAGGCGATGGCATCGTGGTCCGGATCCGCGCCTTCGAAGGCGTGGGTGAGGACGAGCTCCGCTCCGGCGATGAAGCCGAGCAGCGCCCGGGTCAGGATGGCGAGGCGCAGGGCGGCGCTGCGCTCGGGGAGCCCGAGCGTCTTCAAGACCGGCGCACGAAGGCCGCCGACGGCGGCCGCGCGCTCGAGTTCCTTGCGCCGCACCAGCGCATAGTCCGCCCAGTGATGAAAGCCATGCTCGCGCGCCGCCGTTACCGTATGCGGGGCGCCGTCGGTGACGTGCACGATGCAGATGTCCGGAAAGCGGGGCAGCAGGGCGCCGCAGGCCAGCGTTTCGTCGCCGGGATGCGCCACGATGACCACCGTCTTGAACGGCAAGAGCGGCCGCTCCGGCGCCATCAACTGGGCGAGCAGGCCGTCATTCCGCGCGACGTTGATTTTCCTCGACACGTTGACTCAACCGCGGAAGCCGATGTTTGTGCCCTGCGGAACCCGTAAAAGAGCAGCACCCGCGCGGAGCCAGAAGCCCATGACGCTGCCCGATAAGAACCTGCTGGAAGAGCGCCAGACGCGCGCCCGCACCTGGTTCGAAGCGCTGCGCGACGACATCTGCCTCGCTTTCGAGGCCCTGGAGGATGCCCTGCCCGCCTCCGCGCCCCTCGGCGACCGCACGCCCGGGCGCTTCGTGCGTACGCCGTGGCAGCGCACCGACCATACCGGCGCCGGCGGCGGCGGCGGCGTCATGAACATGATGCGCGGCCGCCTCTTCGAGAAGGTCGGCGTGCACTGCTCGACCGTGTTCGGCGAATTCGCACCGGAATTCCGCAACCAGATCCCGGGCGCGAGCGATGACCCGCGCTTCTGGGCGTCCGGCATCTCGCTGATCGCGCATCCGCAGAACCCGCACGTGCCGGCCGTGCACATGAACACGCGCTTCGTCGTCACCTCGAAGGCCTGGTTCGGCGGCGGTGCCGATCTCACCCCGGTCCTCGATGCGCGGCGCACACAGACCGATCCCGACACCCTCTCCTTCCACGCGGCGATGCAGCGCGCCTGCGACGCACATGCGGCGGTCGCGCCTTACGAGAAATACAAAACGTGGTGCGACGAATACTTCTTTCTCAAGCACCGCAATGAAATGCGCGGCATCGGCGGGATCTTCTACGATTATCTCGAGGACGACTGGGACGCCGCCTTCGCCTTCACGCAGGACGTCGGCCGCGCTTTCCTGTCGATCTATCCGGAACTGGTGCGCCGCAATTTCGCAACGCGGTGGAGCGAGGCCGAGCGCGAGGAGCAACTCGTCCGGCGCGGCCGTTATGTCGAGTTCAACCTGCTCTACGATCGCGGCACGATCTTCGGCCTCAAGACCGGGGGTAATGTCGATTCGATCCTGTCGTCGATGCCGCCGGTGGTGAAGTGGCCATAATCGCTCAGCCGCTGAAGGCGCGATAGATCAGGAAGCAGCCGCCGACCAGCACCACGGCGTCGAGCAGCGCCGTGTGCACATGCAGCGGCATGCGCTCGACGAAGGCTTTGGCGAGAAATGCGCCGGGCAAGGCGACGATACCGATGAGCAGCGCGAAGGCGATGACCCGCGCGTCGATGACGCCGGCGACGCCGAACACCGCCACCTTCACCAGGCCAATGACGATGGAGATCGCGGAATCCGTGGCGATCACGCCGACGCTGCCGACCCCGGCCGCGAGCAGCAGCGACAACAGGAGCACGCCGGATCCGGTGGTGCCGCCGACGATGACGCCGTAACCGGCCGCGCCGAGCGCGAGGCCGCCGTCGCCGAACGTCACGCCGCGGTGCTTCAGCAGCCGCCGCAGCGGCACGCTGGCGATCAGCATGCTGCCTATGACGAGCGCCGCGCCCGCGCCGGAGAGATGCGCATAACCCCAGGCGCCGAGCACGCAGGTTGGCGCCGCGCAGACAATGACGATGAAGCTGCGCCGCCAGTCGACGTAACGCAGGAAGGCCGACATGCGGCTCGTATTGCTGAGCAATGACGAGATGGCGATGATCGGCACGATCGGCGCGGCGCCGACCAATGGCACCAGGACCAGCGGCATCAGCGCACCGGTGCCGTAGCCGGTCACGCCGCCGAGCAGCGAGGCCACGAACGCGACCGCAGCGACGAGCAGAAGCTGCGCCAGCGAGATGTCGTGAAAGCCGGAGAGAATGTCCACCGCACTACTGCCCAACGGCCGGACGAACCCGGCTGCCGGCGCACTCTCAGCGCGGCCGGCCATCCGGCACAAGGGAGGGATTTGCGTTTATCAACGTCAATCCGCGGTGGGGAGCCGCCGCATGGTGAACTCGATTCCGTCGTCGGGCAGTTCGCGCCAGCTCTCGATCTCGGTCATGTAGGCTGCCTTGGGATAGCGGGCGAAGAACGCGCGCGCCTTGGCTCGCGCCTCCTCGCGCGGCAGCGCGAAGGTCTCGCGGCGGAACCCGTCCGACGCTTTCCGCCGCGCGCCGGCGTCGGCCATCCGGCGGGCGAGGTCCTGCGGTGTGTCACGGCGCGACATGGCGAGCCTGCTTGATGAACGTCAATTGTAAGATCGGATTTTCGCCGTCATTTTTCAAGCCCGCGCCCGAGCCCGCCGACGACGGAGAAACATATCCATACCACTTAAATACGCAACAGCCGGCCGGGGTACTCGACGCGCCATCGGCGAGAATAACGGCGAAATATAACATTGATAATCGTCACGCGATTCGTTGCCGAGCCGCAACGACATCGCGAATTGCATATATAAATTCGTTCGCTACGGAGATTCACGGATTGAGTGGGACGCCGCATCCTCTTCTAATCCCTGGCATCAGCAAGACGACAGCTGGGGCGAATCACACTCTCCGTCAGGGAAACATGAGCGCGTTGGTCGTGCGCGGTCGGTCGAGGAGGACAATATGCGTCGTTTCGTTGTTGCGCTATTGGCGACAAGCGCGTTGAGCGTTTCAGCCTTTGCCGCGGACATGCCGGTCAAGGCGCCAGCCTACCGGACGCCGATTGCGGCACCCTACAACTGGACCGGCTGCTATGTCGGTGCTGAAGGAGGCGGAAACTGGGGATCATCCAGCGCCGACAGCGCGCTTGGAACCAAAGTCGCCAGTCACAACCTTTCGGGCGGATTGGCCGGCGGCACGATCGGCTGTAATTACCAAATGGACAGTTGGGTCTTTGGCGTCGAGGGCGATTTTTCATGGACGAACAAGAAAGGGTCCTCGAACCTGGCAGCACCCGCCTTCAACACGGCATTCAGCGAAACGATCAAGGAAAGCTGGATAAGCACGCTGCGGGGGCGCGTCGGGTACGCGCTCTATAATAACTGGTTGTTGTATGCGACCGGTGGCGTTGCCTGGGCGCGAGTCAATGTTGACGAATTCAACGGCGCCGGCACGTTGGTCGGCTCCGACGCACATACGATGTCCGGCGGCACGGTCGGCGGTGGCGTCGAATGGATGTTTGCACCGCAATGGTCGGTCAAAGCCGAGTACCTTCATGTCTGGCTCGCGAATAACGATTTCCTGAACGGTATAACCGGCATCACCCCAGAAACGCGCCACCTCAGTGACGACATTTTCCGCGTAGGCCTCAACTACCAATTCTGGTCCGGGCACTAACCGGAAGTGAAGCGCCATACTTAAGCGGAGCGGCCTCCGGCTGAGCGCAATGCTGCGTCGGCAATGGCGCGGAGCGCGCTTTGGTCGCTGGAAAATCCGCGCTCGATCCAGACTTCCTCTGCCGCACGCATCGCGGCGCCGAGCGCCGGACCTTTCTCGATGCCGCGCGCCATGAAGTCTGCCGCCTTGAGCGGAAACACCGGCGCGGTCCAGCGTTGCGGCAGCGTCACCAGTGCGCGCCAGGCTTCGTCATGCGCCGATGCCTGCGCGCGCGCCCAGGCGAGCAGCGCGCAATCGACATAGTGCTCGGGTTTCAGGCGATACAACGCCGCGCGCGCCGCCTGCTCTCCCTGCACCGGCG
The DNA here is from genome assembly GCF_035943735.1 of Pseudolabrys sp. Classification (GTDB taxonomy): domain Bacteria; phylum Pseudomonadota; class Alphaproteobacteria; order Rhizobiales; family Xanthobacteraceae; genus Pseudolabrys. Next base: position 99,477 of record NZ_DASZBV010000005.1, on the reverse strand, counting down.
ATAAGTTCCGCCAATGCGCGCCCATGGCCGCAAGCCGCGCATGCTCGGCATTGGTGAGCCGCAGCCGCTGCCACAGCCGCTCGGCGTCCTCCGGCGTGGCCGCACCGAGCGCGCCGAGCCGCCGCGCCGCGTCCGGCGCGATACCTGCGGCGGCTTCCACCTTGCTCATCATCTCAAAGGTCGCGAGATAAGGCACGCCGCCGAGCACGCGCAGCAGGAGACCGACTTCGCCCATCACCGCGAGCGTCGGCGTCGCCCGCGCCGCGAGCAGGAGTTTCATCATCTCCATGCGCACGCGTTCACGCGACAATTGGTCGAGCCCGGCACGGCCTTCGACGCAGGCGGAAAGGCCATCGCGGTCGGGATCGCCAAGCCCGTAGGCGGCGTGAAAGCGGAAAAAGCGCAGGATGCGCAGATAGTCTTCGGCGATGCGCGTCTTCGCCTCGCCGATGAAGCGCACGCGCCGCGCCGCGAGATCGGCGAGACCGTTCGTGTAGTCGTGGATGCTGCCGTCGGCGGTCACCGACAGCGCGTTAATGGTGAAATCGCGCCGGTGCGCGTCGCCGGCCCAGTCGCGGCCGAACTCGACCTTGGCGTAGCGGCCATAGGTCTCGACATCGAGCCGCAGCGTCGTCACCTCAAACGGATGCCGGTCGATGACGACGGTGACAGTGCCGTGCGCGATGCCGGTCGGCACCGCCTTGAAGCCGGCGGCCGTGACGCGGCGCACCACCTCCTCTGGCACGGCCGTGGTGGCGACGTCGTATTCGTGCACCGGCTCGCCGAGCAGGGCATTGCGCACGGCGCCGCCGATGACGCGCGCCTCCTCGCCGTCGCGGTCCAGCACGGCGAGCAGCCGCGGCAGCGGCCCCTCGCGAAGCCACGCGGCGTCGAGCTTGCGATCGGTGCGGCCGCCGTTCATTTGTAGGCCCCCGGCACGAGCCGGCCGTTCTCCAGATGCGCCGGGGCATAGCTCGTCCCGACCGGCGCACCGGAGAATTGCGCGAGATAGAGGAAGCTGCCGATCACCAGCAGCAGCGCGGCGATCACCAGGAGAAGCACATGGCGCGGCGGCCACGATTTCGGATCGAGCACGCCTGCGCGGGTCGCAAACAGGAAGGCCGCATAGAGCGCGAACGGCGTCAGGAACAGCAGCAGTTCGGTGAGGCCGGTGCGGATCATGTCCGGCTCACTCGCGATAGACGCGGTCGTAGAGATTGCGCAGGATGCCGGCGGTCACGCCCCAGATGTAACGCTCGCCGAAGGTGATCGCATAATAGTGTCGTGTCATGCCCTGCCATTCGCGCGCATGCCGCTGCATGTTGGCCATGTCCATCACGTAAGTGAGCGGCACCTCGAAGACGTTGTCGACCTCGCCGGTGTTCAGGGTCAGCTCGAAGCCGGGCTTCACGCGCGCGATCACCGGCACGATGCGATAGCCAAGCGTGGTCATATAAACGTCGAGATAGCCGAGCGGCTCGATGTGAGCACGATCAAGGCCGATCTCTTCTTCCGCCTCGCGCAACGCCGAATGCATCGGGTCCTTGTCGCTCTTGTCAATTTTCCCGCCGGGGAAGGAGACTTGCCCCGGATGATCGGGCAGATGCTGCGCGCGCTGCGTCAGCAGCACGGTCGGCTCGGCGTGCTCGACCACCGGAATGAGCACTGCCGCCGGGCGGATCGGCCGCACCAGCGCGATCTTTTCCATGATCGGATCGACGTCGTGATCGCCGCGCTTCGGCACGATGTTGGGATCGTTGAGCCCGGTCGGCGTCTCGAGCGTCAGCCGCTCGCGCACGCGGGCGAAGAAGTCCGCGGCCGACAGCGCCGGCGCCGCTTTCATGACCGGCTTCTGCATCAGGCGAACTCCCGCAGGGCGTCGGCCTCGACCATCGGGAAGAACGCGCCGGCCGAGGCGATGCCGAACATCCGCCGGCCGTCGGCGACGCGCTCCTCGCCCAGCGCCACGAGGTCGTAGAATACGGCCCGCGTCACCTTTGCCCACAGGTCGCGGCGCACATGCAGATAGGGCCGCAGGCCCCCGGTTACCTCCGGTTCGAAGCGCAAAGCGTGGCCGGGCCCGGCCGTGACGGAATCGTCGACATTGGTACGGAAAGTGAGCATCTGGCGGCCCTGGTCGTCCCCGCCGGCGGACATCTCGACGGCGAGGAAAGGTACGTCGTCGACCTTTAACCCGACCTTCTCGACCGGGGTGACGAGAAAATACTTGTCCCCCTCCTTCTTCAGCACCGAGGCGAACAGCTTCACCAGCGCCGGGCGGCCGATGGGCGTTTTCTGATAGAACCAGACGCCATCCGCGGCGATGCGCATGTCGATATCGCCGCAAAACGGCGGATTCCACCGCTCGACCGGCGGCAAGCCCTTGTCGCGGGGCAGCGCCGCCGCGATCGCCTCCAACCCGCCCTGCCCTGCCTTCGCCATTGTTTGCCTTACGTTTAATGCGGTCGCCGCGGCTGTTCGCGTTTTCGTGATTCAACGTCTGGAAGCCGGAAGATAGCGTACACTTGGGCGAAGAGAATGAGGCGGATTCGATCCCTCGGAGCGCATCGAAAACGTCCCCGGCGTGTTTGTTGCATTGGCACTTAGATAAAGGGCGCTCCTCGCATGGGCTTCAGGACGGTGGACCGCCAACGGCCCGTCATGCCCGGACAAGGATACGGATTCCATGGCAGTGGCAGGCGGCGAAAGCATCGAAAAGCTGGAAGACATGATCGTGCGCACGGCGGAGACGACGGCCGCCAATGTGCGTGCGGCGAAAGAGGCGATCGGCGCCGTGATCTTCGGCCAGGACGTGGTGGTCGAGCGCGCGCTTATCACTGTGTTGTCAGGCGGACATGGGCTTCTGGTCGGGGTCCCCGGCCTCGCCAAGACCAAGCTGGTCGAGACGATGGGCATTGCGCTCGGGCTCGACGCCCGGCGCGTGCAGTTCACGCCCGACCTGATGCCGTCCGACATCCTCGGCACCGAAGTGCTGGATGAGGGCCAGGGCGGCCGGCGCTCGTTCCGCTTCATCCAGGGACCAGTGTTCGCGCAGTTGCTGATGGCGGACGAGATCAACCGCGCCTCGCCGCGCACGCAATCGGCGCTGCTGCAGGCGATGCAGGAGCAGCACGTCACGGTGGCCGGCGTTCGCCACGACCTGCCGAAGCCATTCCACGTCCTTGCGACGCAGAACCCGCTGGAGCAGGAAGGCACCTATCCCCTGCCCGAGGCGCAGCTCGACCGCTTCCTGATGCAGATCGACGTCGACTATCCCGATCTCGAAGCAGAACGGCGCATCCTGTTCGACACGACCGGTGCGGAAGACAGCCATGCCAAGGTGTCGATGACCGCCGAGGATCTGCTGTCGGCGCAGCGCCTGGTGCGCCGGCTGCCGGTCGGCGAATCCGTGGTCGAGGCCATCCTCAAACTGGTGCGCTCGGCGCGTCCCGGCCCTGACGCCGGCGACATCGGCAAGCTGATCGCCTGGGGTCCCGGGCCGCGCGCCAGCCAGGCACTGATGCTGGCGGTGCGCGCCCGTGCGTTGCTCGACGGGCGCTTCGCCCCGTCGGTCGACGACGTGCTCGAACTCGCCGAGCCGATCCTCAAGCACCGCATGGCCCTGACCTTCGCCGCCCGCGCCGAAGGCGAGACCATCGTCGGCGTGATCCGGCGCCTGACGGCGCGTTTCGGATAAGCGAATGGCCGAGCCCGGGCCCAGTGACATCGAGACTGGCGCCGTCCGCCAGGCGAGCGCCGGTGCGCACGCGCTGGCCGATGCCATGCCGCGCCTGGTGCTCGAAGCGCGCCGCGTCGCCGCGACCGTGATCCACGGCCTGCACGGACGCCGCCGCGCCGGCTCGGGCGAGAACTTCTGGCAGTACCGGCGCTTCGTCTCCGGCGAACCGGCACAGAACGTCGACTGGCGCCGCTCGGCACGCGACGATCATCTCTACGTGCGTGAGCGCGAATGGGAAGCCTCGCACACGATCTGGCTCTGGCCCGACCGCTCGCCGTCGATGACGTTCACCTCGCATTTGGCCAAAGACAGCAAGCTCGCGCGCGGGCTGGTCGTGGCCTTCGCGCTGGCGGAAGTGCTGGTGCAGGGCGGCGAGCGCGTCGGCATTCCCGGCCTGATGCGGCCGACCGCCAGCCGCAACGTCATCGAAAAGATGGCGGAAGCAATGCTGCACGACACCGGCGAGCGACCGAGCCTGCCGGCGTCCTTCGCCCCCTCGCCGCTCGCCGAGATCGTCATGCTCTCCGACCTGTGGAGCCCGATCGCCGAGGTGCGGGCGACGATCGCCCAGCTCTCCGCCACCGGCGCGCATGGGCACGTGGTGCAGATCGTCGATCCGGCAGAAGAGAGTTTCCCCTATTCCGGGCGCGTCGAATTCGTCGAACCGGAAGGCGCCGGCAGCGTCACCGCCGGCCGCGCGGAAACCTGGCGCAGCGACTACCAGGGCCTGATCGCCCGTCACCGCGACGCCATCCGCGCCGAAACCGACCAGCGCGGCTGGACCTTCGCCATTCACCGCACCGACCGGCCGGCGACCGAATTGCTGCTGGCGCTCTATGCGCGCATGGGCGCCCATGCCGCGGCTGGCAGCGCGCGTGCGAACACGGTGCAGGCGGGGAGCGCAGCATAATGGGCTCCTTGCCCCTCGCCTTCGCCCAGCCGCTGGTGCTGCTCGGCCTGCTCGCCTTACCGGCACTGTGGTGGCTGCTGCGGCTGGTGCCGCCGCGGCCGCGCCGCGTCGATTTCCCGCCGACCCGGCTGCTGTTCGAGATCGCACCGAAGGAAGAGACGCCGTCGCGCACGCCGTGGTGGCTCATCCTCCTGCGCCTGCTGCTCGCCGCGCTCGTCGTCATCGCCGCCGCCGGCCCGTTGTGGAATCCGCCGCTCGCCGCCACCGACCGTTCGGCACCGCTCTTGATGCTGATCGACGACGGCTGGTCCGCCGCCGGTACCTGGGACGCGCGCATGCGCGCCGCCGACGAGACGATCGCGCGCGCCGAGGCCGACGACCGCGGCGTGGCGCTGCTGCCATTGTCGGAGACCACGCGCGGCGTGTCGCTGCAGATCGCCGGCGCCGCGCGCGTGGCCCTGAAGCAAGTCAAGCCGCAGCCGCAATCGGTCGACCGCGCCGCCGCACTGTCGGTGATCGAACGGTTCCTGCAAAAGGCGCCCAAGGTCGAGGTCATCTGGCTGAGCGACGGCGTCGATGCCGGTAATGGCGCCGCCTTCGTGCAGGGCCTCAAGCGCGTCATCGGCGATCATCCCTTGACCATCGTCACGGGCGGGCTGCCGCCGGCGCATGCGCTCGCAGCCGCCGACAACGCCGCCGGCGCGCTTACCGTAAAGGTGCTGCGCGCGCAGACCGGCACGGCCGAAAACGGCGTCGTCAACGCCATCGATCTGAAGGGGCTGCCGCTCGGCGATGCGCCGTTCGCGTTCAAGCCCGGCGAGACGGAGACCGAAGCGGCAATCAAATTGCCGGTCGAGATCCGCAACGACGTCGCACGCCTCGAGATCGTCGGCGAGCGCTCCGCCGGCGCCGTGCAACTGCTCGACAAGCGCTGGCGCCGGCGCACGGTCGGCATCGTGTCCGGCTCAGACGCCGATCGCGACCAGCCGCTGCTCGGCGCCAGTTACTATTTGCAGCGCGCGCTCAATCCCTTCGCCGACGTGCGCCTCGCCGAAGGCGTCGCGCCCGCCGAGGCGGTGAAGCGCTTCCTCGGCCAGCATCTGCCGATGCTGATCCTTGCCGATGTTGGCAACGTCGCCGAGGAAACGCAGCCGCTGAGCAAATGGGTGGAGGACGGCGGCGTGCTGGTGCGCTTCGCCGGACCGCATCTCGCCGCCAGCGACGACAATCTGGTGCCGGTGAAGCTGCGCCGTGGCGGGCGCATCCTCGGCGGCACATTGAGTTGGGACAAGCCGCAGCCGCTCGCCGCCTATTCGCGCGAAAGCCCGTTCGCCGGCCTGACCGTGCCGAACGACGTCACCGTGACGCGGCAGGTGCTGGCCGAGCCCGACGCGCAACTGCCGAGCCGCACCTGGGCGACGCTCGGCGACGGCACGCCGCTGGTCACCGCCGAGCGCCGCGGCAAGGGACTGATCGTGCTGTTCCATGTGACGGCCGATCCGCGCTGGTCGAACCTGCCGCTGTCCGGCGCCTTCGTCGACATGCTGCGCCACATCGTCTCGCTCGCCGGCGCGACACCCGCCAACACGGCTGAGAAGGACAGCGCCGGCGCAAACCGCGTCGCCGCCGTAGCACCGACGCGCGTGCTCGACGGCTTCGGCGCGTTCACCACGCCGCCGCCGACCGCCAAGCCAATCCCGGGCAATTACACGGGCCGCGCCACGGCCGAGCACCCGCCCGGCTTCTACGGGCCGCCGGAAGGGTTGATCGCCGTGAACACGCTCGCGCCCAGTGACCGCCCGGCGCCGCTCGACGTCAGCTCCCTCAATGCCCGCATCGATGTGTACCGGCAGGGCGAGCCGCTCGACCTGCGCGGCCCGGTCTTCCTCGCCGCGCTCGGCCTGCTGCTGCTTGATGCGCTGGTGGTCATCCTCCTGTCCGGCGGCATCGCCGCCATGCGCCATCGCCGCCAGGTCACCGCCGCGCTGTTGCTCATCGGCATGCTCGTCGGCGGCGCGTGGCAAGACGCGGCGCGTGCGCAGACGCCGACCGCGCCGAACTGGCCGCCGCCGCTGTCCCAACAGCAGAAAGACTTCGCGCTACAGGCGACGCACCAGACGCATCTCGCCTACATCGTCACCGGCGACCCCGATTTCGATGCCGTGAGCAAAGCGGGTCTCGAAGGCCTGACGCTCTTCCTCGCGCAGCGCACCGCGCTCGAGCCCGGCGATCCGGTCGGCCTCGATCCCGCCAAGGACGAGCTCGCCTTCTTTCCGCTGATCTACTGGCCGGTATCGCCGAAGGCGCCGAAGCCGTCGCAGGCGGCGCTGGAGAAGATCGACACCTACATGAAGCGCGGCGGCACGGTGCTGTTCGACACGCGCGACGCCATCGATGCGCCGCCCGGCGCGGACGGCGCGATGCAGACGCCGGGCATGGTGGCGCTGCGCGCGATCCTGTCGTCGCTCGACGTTCCAGAGCTCGAGCCGGTGCCGCCCGATCACGTGCTGACGAAGACGTTCTATCTGCTGCGCAGCTTCCCCGGCCGCTTCACCGACGGCAAGCTGTGGGTGGAAGCGCTGCCGCCGGAGAACGGCGACGCGGCCGATCGCCCGGCGCGCGCCGGCGACGGCGTCTCCTCGATCCTCATCACCTCGAACGACATGGCCGGCGCCTGGGCAATGCGGCAGGACGGCCAAGCCATGCTGCCGCTGGTGCCTGGCGAGCCGCGCCAGCGCGAATTCGCCTTCCGCGCCGGCGTCAACATCGTGATGTACACGCTCACCGGCAACTACAAGGCCGACCAGGTGCACGTCCCGGCGCTGCTGGAACGGCTGGGGCAGTAAATGAACCTCGGCGTCTCATTCGCTCCGCTGGTGCCCGACTACGTGGTGTGGGCGGCCTTCGGCGCGTCGGTCGTGATCTCGGCGCTTCTGCTTCTTGCGCGCAGCCGCGGTGCGGTGCTGCGCGCCATCGCGCTTGGCCTGATGGTGCTGGCGCTGGCGAACCCGTCCTTCACCCGCGAGGATCGCGACCCGATCCCCTCCGTCGCCGCGGTGATTATCGACAAGAGCCCGAGCCAGGACTTCGGCGATCGCAACAAGCAGACCGAAGAGGCGCGCAGGATCCTGGTCGACCGCCTCAACCACATTCCCGGCCTCGAAGTGCGCGTCGCCGAAGCCGGCCAGGCCGACGGCGAGAACGACGGCACGCGCCTGTTCTCGGCGCTTAATTCCACACTGGCGGACGTGCCGCCCGACCGGATCGCCGGCGCCTTCATGATCACCGACGGACGCGTGCACGACGTGCCGGCGGAAGCCTCGGCGCTCGGCTTCCAGGCGCCGGTGCACGCGCTCATCACCGGGCACAAGGCCGAGATCGACCGCCGCGTCGTCCTCACGCAAACCCCGCGCTTCGGCATCGTCAACCAGAAGCAGACGATCGGCTTCCGCGTCGAGGATCACAACATCAATGTCGGCACCGCGCAGGTCACGGTGCGCCGCGACGGCGAGGTGATCGAGCAGCGCAACGTTCCGGTCGGCCGCGAGGAAAAGGTCGACGTGCCTATCCCGCATGCGGGACAGAACATCGTCGAGGTCGAGGCGGCGCCGGTGCCGAACGAGCTGACGCACGTGAACAACCGCGCCGTCATCTCGATCGACGGCGTGCGCGACAAATTGCGCGTGCTCCTCGTCTCCGGCGAGCCACATGCAGGCGAGCGCACCTGGCGCAATTTGTTGAAGTCCGACGCTTCGGTCGACCTCGTGCACTTCACGATCCTGCGTCCGCCGGAAAAGCAAGACGGCACGCCGATCAACGAATTGTCGCTGATCGCCTTCCCGACGCGCGAATTGTTCCAGCAGAAGATCTCGGAATTCCAGCTCATCATCTTCGACCGCTACGCCCGCCAGGGCGTGCTGCCGATGATCTATTTCGACAACATCGCCAAGTACGTGCGCGACGGCGGCGCCGTGCTGATCGCGGCGGGTCCGGACTACGCCAGCCAGACCAGCCTGTGGCGCACGCCGCTCGACGAAATCCTGCCGGCGGAGCCGACCGGCGGCGTGACCGAAACGCCCTTCTTCGCCAGCCTCACCAAGGCCGGCCAACGGCATCCGGTGACGCGCGGACTGGAGGGCGCCGATAGCAATCCGCCGCACTGGAGCCGCTGGTTCCGCCTCGTCGACGTCAAGCGTCCGAGCGGCACGTCGGTGATGCAGGGGCCCGACGGCAAGCCGCTGCTCGTGCTCGGCCGCGAGGGCAAGGGCCGTGTCGCCTTGCTGCTGTCTGACCACATCTGGCTGTGGGCGCGCGGCTACGAAGGCGGCGGTCCCCAGATCGACCTGCTGCGCCGTCTGTCGCACTGGCTGATGAAGCAGCCGGACCTCGAGGAGGAGGCGCTGCGGCTCAACGTCAGCGGCCGCAACATCACGATCGAGCGGCAGACCATGGCTGACACCGTCGGCGACGTGACCCTCACCTCGCCGACCGGCGCGACGCGCACGCTGCATCTGCAGCCGCACGAGCCGGGCCTGTGGGAAACCACGGTGGCCGCCAACGAGTTGGGCCTGTGGCGGGCGACCGACGGCAAGCTCACCGCACTCACCAATGTCGGGCCGGCCAATCCGCGCGAATTTCAGGAGGTCACCTCGACCGCCGACGTGATGCAGCCGATCGCCGACGCCACCGGCGGCGGCGTACGCCGCCTCGATGACGGTCACGGGCTCGAGGTGCCGCGCATCCTGCCGGTGCGCACCTCATCGGTGTTCAAGGGCGAGGACTGGATGGGCCTGCGCATGCGCGACGTGTCGGTCGTGCGCGGCATCGGCGTGCTGCCGGTGTTCGCTGGGCTGATCGGCCTGTTGCTGCTGATCGGCTCGCTCGCGCTCACTTGGGCGCGGGAGGGGCGGTAGGGGTATCCATCACTTCGTCGGCGGCGGTGATGATGCTGTGGCCGGGGTTCTTGTCGCAGTACGCGCCGATCTTCTCGCCGTCGCTCTTCATCTTGGCGAAGTCGACGACCGGCTTGGCGTCCTGTTCGGTGTAATAGGCCTGCAGCCACATCAGGACCAGCCCGACGGTTTCCTTGTCGGTGGTGGTGAATTCCTTGCAGGTCACGGTCGCGAGATCGAGCTGCTGCGCCGGCTGCTGCGCGCGGACGGGGCCGGCGAGCGCCAGCAACGCCGGAACAAGGAGAATTGAGAAACGTGTCATGGATCGCCTCCGGGTTTGGTCGGCGCAGCTTCGGCGCGCGTCGGGCCGGCGGCAATTCCGTAGAATCCCGATTTGGAATTTATGCGGGCGTAACGTCCCAGTCTGGCAATATCGTACCAGTTATTCCCGCGAAGGCGCCGGCGACAAGCTCATTCACCAGCAAACGGGCCGGATCGACCGGGCCGGGCATCTTAACCTGCCCCTTCGGCACTCGCTTGAAGCCGACGCGGCCGTAATAGGGTTCGTCGCCGACCAGGAAGACAAGCTTGTGCCTCTGCGCCCTTGCGTCCTTGAGCGCGCGCTCCATCAAAGAGCGGCCGATGCCGTGCGAGCGGAAGGGCGGCTCGACCGTCAGCGGCCCGAGCAGCAGTGCCGGCGCCGCCCCGATCCGCACCGGCGTCAGCCGCACCGAGCCGACCAGCAGGGTGCCGATGCTGGCGGTGAAGGACAGCGGCAGCAGGTGCCCCCGCCCCTCGCGGATGCGGAAGGCGGTGCGGGCATAGCGGCCCGGCCCGAAGGTGCGCTCGTGCAGCCGCTCGATGGCCGCATCGTCGTCCGGGGTCTCCGCCCGTATGGTCAGCGCCAGTTCGCTCATGCGAGCCGATTAGCACCTGCCCTTGTGCAGGTCTATTCGCCCGTGGCCTTCTCCACGGCGGCATCCTAAATGAGGGGCGAAAAGGCGAGGTAGACCCATGGGACTTCTGGTCGACGGCGTGTGGCAGGACGACGTTTCGCGCACCAAGGACGGGCACTTCGTCCGGCCGGCGTCGAAATTCCGCAACTGGGTGACCCCGGACGGCAGCCCCGGCCCGACCGGCGACGGCGGTTTTGCGGCGGAGCCTGGCCGCTATCATCTTTACGTGTCGCTGGCCTGCCCCTGGGCGCACCGCACCGTCATCTTCCGCAAGCTCAAGGCGCTGGAGAGCGTGATCTCCATGTCAGTCGTATCGCCCGACATGGGCCGCGACGGCTGGACCTTCGACACGGCGAGCGGCTCGACCGGCGACGCGCTCAACGGCAAGGCCAAGCTCTCGGAAATCTACGTGCTTGCCGAGCCGCGCTACACTGGCCGCGTCAGCGTGCCGGTGCTGTGGGACAAGCAACGCAAGACGATCGTCAACAACGAGTCGCCCGAAATCATCCGTATGTTGAATTCGGCGTTCGACGCCTTCACCAACGTGCACACCGACTACTATCCGAGATCGCTGCGGGCCGAGATCGACCGCCTCAACGATCTCATCTATCTGAACGTCAACAACGGCGTCTATCGCGCCGGCTTCGCCACTTCGCAGGCCGCCTACGAAGATGCGTTCCGCAATTTGTTCGACACGCTCGACGAGATGGAACAGATCCTGTCGCGGCAGCGCTATCTCGCCGGCGGCGAGATCACCGAGGCCGACTGGCGCTTCTTCTGCACGCTGATCCGCTTCGACGCCGTCTATTACTCGCACTTCAAGTGCAACTGGCGGCACATCACCGAATACCCGAACCTGTCGAACTACGTGCGCGATCTCTACCAGGTGCCCGGTGTCGCCGAGACCGTGAGCCTCGAGCAGATCAAGCGGCACTATTACTGGAGTCAGAAGCAGGTCAATCCGACCGGCATCGTGCCGGTCGGGCCGCAGCTCGATTTCGCCGCGCCGCACGACCGCGCGCGATTCGGTTAGCTCACCACAATTCGCTGACGGTAACGCCGCGGAACACCTCGTCGATGCGCGCGCGCGTGGCGCGGCTGGTCTCCTCCGGCAAAGCATCGATGGCGAAGAAGCCGTGCTCGACGATCTCGCGGTTCGGCCGCGGCGGGCTGTCCTGCAGGAAGTCGCGCACGATGAACAGCGCGACGTGGTCGCGCCGCGAGATGCGTCCGTTGAAATAGATGGCGAAGAGCTGCGGCTGGCCCTTGAGCTGGATGTTGCCTTCCTCACCGAGTTCGCGCGCCAGCGCGGTGAGCATGGTCTCGCCCGTCTCCACGCCGCCTCCCGGCATGTGCCAGCCGTCGACATAGGAGTGCCTGACCAGGAAAATACGGCCGTGGCCGTCGATGATCATGCCGCGGGCGCCCAGAGTCGCGCCGCGGGCGAAGCGCCAGTAGAAATGCATCATCGGCCGGATCACCGGCTCCAGCCGGCGGCGGAGACGCTGCAAGGTCATGACGGGTCTTCTCGCACCTGCCCCATCAACGAGGCGTTACCGGACGGGGCTGGGCTGGGGCAAGCGGACCCGTTGCGGTTTGGAATGGTTCTAATATACGTCTAAGGCCGTTCAAGCCATCGAGTGCGAAGGGGCATCCTTGTGAAGAATTTTTCCGACCTGACCGAGCAGGAGGTGCTGGCGCTGGCCATCACCAACGAGGAGGAGGACAGCCGCATCTACCGCGGCTTCGCCGAGGGCCTGCGCGACCAGTTCCCATCCTCCGCCAAGGTCTTCGACGAGATGGCTGACGAGGAGGTCACGCACCGCACCCGCCTGTTCGACCTCTACCGGCAGAAGTTCGGTGAATACCTGCCGCTCATCCGCCGCCAGGACGTGAAGGGCTTCATCACGCCCAAGTCGACCTTGTGGCTGATGCGGCCGCTCGGGCTCGAGGACGTGCGCAAGTTCGCAGAGGACATGGAATTCCAGGCGGAGCGCTTCTACCGCCGCGCCGCCGAGAACGCGCGCGACGCCTCGGTTCGGCAGTTGCTGGTCGACCTCGCCGAGGCGGAAGCCGGGCACGAGTCGCTCGCCCACAAGCTCTCGGAAAGCATCCTCACGGCCGGCGCGCGCGAGAAGGAAGACGCGACGGCCAAGCGCATGTTCATGCTGCAATACGTGCAGCCGGGCCTCGCCGGACTGATGGACGGATCGGTGTCGACATTGGCGCCGCTGTTCGCCGCCGCCTTCGCCACGCACCAGACCTGGGAGACCTTCCTCGTCGGCTTGGCCGCCTCGGTCGGTGCCGGCATCTCGATGGGCTTCGCCGAGGCGCTGTCCGACGACGGCTCGCTCACCGGCCGCGGCACGCCATGGCTGCGCGGCGCCGTGTGCGGCCTGATGACCACCGTCGGCGGCCTCGGCCATACCCTGCCCTATCTCATCCCCGATTTCTTCTACGCGACCGCGGTGTCGGTGATCGTCGTGATCTGCGAATTGTGGGCGATCTCGTGGATCCGCACAAAGTTCATGGATACACCGTTCCTGCAGGCGGCGTTCCAGGTCGTGGTCGGCGGCGTGCTGGTGTTTCTGACCGGTATTCTGATCGGAAGTTCGTGAGGAGAACGCGGATAAGGCAGGCGCAGCCACGGGCATCATGCCCGGCCAACCGGGTCCGGCCGAAGGCCGGCCCGGTCGCAGGCTTGTGCCGGGCGGCCACGTCTTCGATGATATGTCCCCCCCAAGACGTGGATGGCCGGGACAAGCCCGGCCATGACCAATAAGTGTTCACCCTCGCCCATCTCTCCGACCTGCATCTGTCGCCGCTGCCGAGGCCGCGCCTCAGCGAGCTCATGAACAAGCGCATCACCGGTTACATCAACTGGCTGCGCAAGCGGCGGTTCCTGCACGACCGCGCGGTGCTCGAAACGCTCATCGAAGATCTGAAGGATCAGGCGCCCGACCACATCGCCATCACCGGCGACATCGCCAACATCGCGCTTGAGGAGGAGTTCGTGCGCGGCCGCAACTGGCTGCAGCACTTGGACTCGTTCAAATCCGTAAGCTTCGTGCCCGGCAATCACGACGCCTATGTGCGGCACGCTGTGCGCTATGCGCCGCAGTGGGCGCCCTGGATGACCGGCGATGATGGCCTCGTCGGCTTTCCTTACGTGCGCCGGCGCGGACCGATCGCGCTGATCGGCCTGTCCACCGCCATAGCGACGCCGCCGTTCATGGCCACCGGCCGGCTCGGCGAGGCCCAGATCAAGGCGCTGGGGCCGCTGCTCGACAAACTCAAGACCGAAGGCCTGTTCCGCGTCATCCTCATCCATCATCCGCCGGTCACCAAAGCCGCGGAGCACAAGCGGCTCCTCGATGCCTGGGCGCTTGTCGAGACGATCGCGGCGCATGGCGCCGAGCTGTTGCTGCACGGCCACGATCACCTGCACATGCTCAACTGGCTCAAGGGACCTGCCGGCACGCGCGTGCCGGCGGTCGGCGTACCATCGGCTTCGGCGGCGCCAGGCCTGTCGCACGACGCGGCGGCCTACAATCTCTACCGCGTCGACGGCGCGCCGGGCGCGTGGCGCTGCGAGATGGTGTCGCGCGGATTCGCTGACGGCGGGAGGATCGTCGAGAGCACGCCGGTGAGCCTCTCGGCGTCGTCCTGAAAGGCGCCCCGCTTTCGCGGCGACGATCGGAAGAACACAGCCAAATCGAGAGTGCGCGCCTACTGCGGCGGGGCCGTGATCAGCACCGCCGCGACAAGGCCTATCACGCCGACGATCAGGCCGAGCAGGAACACGCGCACCGCGTGCCAGCGCCGGCGGCGGCGCTCGACGCGCAGCACGGTCTGCGCCACCGGCCGCCCCGCATCGTCGGCGAGCGCCCGCTCGCGCTCGACCAGCCGGCCGGCGACATAACGCGTCACCGCCTGCCTGATGTCCGGCACCTCATAGCTCTCGGCCAGCACGGCGCGGCCGTAGCGGGTGTCCTGCACGAAGCGATACTGCCGCTTGTCGCGCCCCATCTCGACATGGGCGATGACGTCGACCCACAGCCGCGGCACGTCGCCGCGGGAGATACCGCGATCGAACAGCTCGACCTCGTCGGGAATGTCCTTGAACACCGGGTCGAGCGCCTCGTTGAGCAGCTCGAGCCGGGCGAGCTCGGCGTCGCGCAGGTCGACGACGACGGCCGACCGCTCGGCCGCCTCGATGCGCGCCTCGCGTACCGCGTCCTTGAGGTCCGTGCTGGCGGGCTGTTCCGCCTCGGCCTTGGTCCGGCGTCCGAACATAATGGTTAATCTAGCAGGTCGAATCGGCCGCCGCAAAGCGGGATAGCCCACGTTTTCAATAGCTTTGCTCCTTAACCGGACGCTTTCAGGCCGTAGCGGACGCCCCAGCCGAGCCCCGCCTCAGTGCTGGTGAGGGGGCGGTATTCGGCGCCGACCCAATGCGGATAGCCGAGGCGGTCGAGCTCGGCGAAGACGAAGGGGTAGTTGATCTCGCCGTCCGCGTTGGGCTCGTGCCGCACCGGCACCTGCGAGCACTGCACGTGCGCGATCAGCGGCTGATACTTCTTGAACCGCTCGATGAGATCGCCGCCGACGATCTGCACGTGATAGAAATCGTACTGGATGAAGACGTTGTCGCTGCCGACCTGGCCGATGATGTCGGCCGCCTGCTCGACGCTGTTGAGAAAATAATTCGGCACGTCGCGCAGATTGATCGGCTCGAGGTAGAGCTTGATCTTCTTCGCTGCGGCCTCGTCGGCGGCGCGCTTGAGGTTTTCGACGAACACCCGCTCGGCCTCGCGCCGCGCCGCGGGCGCGACCATGCCGGCGAGGCAATGGATGGCGAGCCCGCCGACGCCGCCGACGAATTCGATCGCGCGCGCGAAAGACGCCCGCCATTCCTCTTCCCGCCCCGCCAGCGCGCCGAGGCCGAACTCGTTCTCGTTCCCCTGTGGCGTGTTGATGCCGAGCACCTGCACGCCGCTGCGCTCGACCGCGCGACGGAAGTCCTCGACGGCGATGCCGTCGGGAAAGCGGCCCTCGATCGCCTTGAAGCCGGCTGCCGCCGCGGCCTCGATGCGCTGCAGCAGCGGGCGCTCCGTGAACAGGTAGCCGAGATGGGCAGAGAAACGAGGCATGGCTTGCAACCCTTGCACGACTGACGTGACCGCTATTTAGTGCAGGTCCCGCTCGCAAACACAATTCGGGTCATGTCCGCCAATTCCGCCTTCCACATCGCCGTGCTGCCAGGCGACGGCATCGGTCACGAAGTCATGGTGCCGGCACTCGAGGTGCTGCGCCGCGTCGAGGCGACGACGCCGGGCCTCTCGTTCCGCTTCGAGGAAGCGCCCGCCGGCGCCGACGAATATCGCGCCACCGGCAGGTCGATGTCGGACAAGACCATCAAGCAGTGCGAGACCGCAGACGCCATCCTGCTTGGCGCCTGCGGCCTGCCGAGCGTGCGCTACCCCGACAACACGGAGATCATGCCGCAGGTCGAACTGCGTTTCATCTTCGACCTTTATGCCGGCGTGCGGCCGGCCCGTCTGATCCCCGGCGTGCCCTCGCCGATCGTCGGCGCGCACGAGCACGGCATCGACTTCGTGCTCATCCGCGAGTCGACGGAAGGCCTGTTCGCTTCCATGGGCAAGGGCGTCACGACGTACGACGACGCGCGCGAGACCCTGGTGGTGACGCGCAGCAAGACCGAGCGGCTGTTCGATTTCTCGCTGCGTCTTGCGGAGCGGCGCAAGAAGCGCGGCAAACCCGGCAGACTGTCGCTGGTCGACAAGGCGAACGTGTTCAAGGCGTTCAACTGGCAGCGCGACATCTTCAACGAACGCAAGGCGAAATTTGCCGGCGTCGAGACCGAGATGCTCTATGTCGACGCCTGCGCCGCGATGATGGTGCTGCGGCCCTGGCGCTTCGACGTCATGGTGATGGAGAACATGTTTGGCGACATCCTGTCGGATCTCGCCGCCGGCCTCATTGGCGGCCTCGGCATCGCGCCGTCGGCCGACATCGGCGACACGCACGCGGTCTTCCAGCCATGTCACGGCACCGCGCCGGACATCATGGGCCAGGGCAAGGCCAACCCGACGGCGATGATCCTGTCGGCGGCGATGATGCTCGATTGGCTGGCGGACAAGCACGATCAGCCGGCCGCGGCGGACGCCGCGCAGCGCATCGAACGTGCAGTCGACACGGCTTACGCGGGCGGGCTCAAGCCGATGGAATATGGCGGCGGCGACGGCACGGCGGCGATTGCGAAGGCGGTGATGCAGGCCTTGGGATAAGCATTCGTGTCCCGGGTCTGCGTCGCAACATTGCATGTTGCGCCGCGCCCGGGACACAAGCTCACAGCCCCACGAACGCCCCGATCGCTTTCAGAAAAGCCTCCGGCTGCTCCAGCGGCGGGCAATGGCCGCAGCCGGGCAGTTCGATGTACTTCGCGCCGGCGACCTTCTCGGCGATCTCCTTGTTGAGCGCCGGCGGCGTCGCCTGGTCCAGCTCGCCGCAAACGACTAAAGTCGGCACGCGCACGTGGCTCAACAGCGGCACCAGATCGGTCTCCTGCAGAATCTTGCAGGCGGCCTGGAAGGCCTTCGGCTCGATGCCGAGCAGCACCTGCTTGCGCTCCTCGATCTTCTCCGGATGTGCGGCGAGATAAGTGGGCGAATAGACGCGCTTCGCCGCGATCTCGGCGACCGCGCCGAGCCCGGCCTCGGCCACCTTCTGCGCCATCACCGCGAATTGCTGGCGGCCTTCCGGCGGGAAGCCCGCCGCCGCGTCGCTGACCACGAGGCGAGAGATGCGCTCCGGATGCGCGATGGCGAAGGCCAGCGCCACCGTGCCGCCGAAGCCGTTGCCGATCAGCACGGCATCGCTCGAAATCTTGAACTCCTCGAAGCCGTCCTCGATGCAGGCGACATACGCGTCCATCAGCGCCAGCACCGGGGGCTGCGAGCCGTGGAAGCCTGGCAGATTGAACAAAGTGACGCGGTGCGTTTCGGCCAGCTTCGGCAACACCGGATCGAAGGCATGGCGGTCGGCAAGTAGCGAATGCAGCACGACTATGTCGGGGCCCTCGCCCGTGCGCACGGCCTTCAGCGCGCCGCGTCCGGCGCTGAGTTCTTCCAACTGCATCTCAAGCCCTCCATGCCCCGCGGGCAATGTCGCAACGGCCGAGATAACGCGCAAGGGCACGAAATCGACGAGTCGCCGGCATGAAAAAAGCCGCGCCCGAAGGCGCGGCTTTTCGAATGCGATCCGAGGCGGGCGGGCGGCCTTACGCGCCCTCGCGCCAGATGCCGAGCGCTTCCTGCGCCGGCCGGTCGGAGATCGAGAACAGCACCGCATCGGCGTTGCCGGTGACGTTGTGCTGATAGCGCTTCCATGGCGGCACCACGAACACGTCGTTGACGCCCCATTCGAACGGCTTGTCGTCGATAATGGTGGTGCCGGTGCCCTCGGCGACGCAGAAAACGGTGCCGTCGGTCGAGCGGTAGGGTTCGCCCTTGAAGCCCTTCGGCAGCAGCGACAGGTTCGCGCCCATCGTCGGGATCACCGGGCCGCCGTTGATCGGGTTGGCGTAGCGCACGCGCGCGCCATGACGCTTGTCGACGTCACCGGTCTTCTTCAGGCGTTCGAGGATCGGCTTCATCTTGGAATACGGGTAGTTGATCACCGGCGTACGCATCGACGACGCGGGCGCGCCATCCGGCAACACGCCCATGGCGTAGCGCTCGAACGAGTCACCGTCCTCGTGATTGACGTTCTGCATCTTGTCGTCGAAGTGATGCGCGAACGACGCCTGGAAGTGATTGACCGTCGGCATGTCGAGCACGTCGAGCCACATCACCGGCTCCTTGCCGGGATTGCCGTGGTCGTGCGGCGCCCAGTTGGCGGTGATGATGAAGTCGCCGTGCTCCATCATCGACTTCTCGCCTTCCACCGCCGTGTAGGCGCCCTTGCCCTTGAGCACGAAGCGGATGGCGGAGGCGACGTGCTGGTGCGCGTCGGCGATTTCGCCGGGCATGATGAGCTGGATGCCGGCGAACAGCGAGTTGGTGATGCGCGATTTGCCGGGATCGCCGGGGTTCTCGAGCACCAGCACGCGGCGCTCGGCCTCCTCGGCGGTGATGACCTCGCCGGCCTCGAGCATCAGTTTCTCGACCTGCGGGAATTTCCACAGCGCCGGCACCATCTGCGTCTTCGGCTCGGGCGTGACGAGGCCCTTGAGGACCTCCCAGAGCGGCGCGAGATGGAACTCCGAGATCTTGTCGTAATAGGCCTGCCGGGCGTTCTGGATGTTGTGCTTGGGATCAGCGTGGGCCGTGGCCGTCGCCATGGGATTTCCTCCGTTGGCCGATAGTTCGATTTGTAACCAGTATAGCGGATCGGCGGCCGGGCGGAAGGGCCCATTCGACCGGGCCGATGCGATCAGCGGGCGGGAACGAGCGGCATCAGGAGGTAGCTCGCGCGGTCGTCGCCCGTATGGATGGCGCAGCTTCCGCCAAACAGCGCGCCCGGGCGGTCGGCCGGATCGTCGTGCAGGAAGATGCCCGACCCCTTCATGAGCCCTTGCGTCTCCGGTCGCTCGAAATCCTTGCCGGCGATGGTCAAAGCCAGGGTATAGCCGACCGGCACAACGATCGATGTCGGCCATATCTCAACGTCGACCTCGTAGGTCTCGCCCGGCACCACCGGAAGACGTTCGTCATGCGGGTGATACGGTTTATCCGGCCGTGAGCGCGCCGGATCGATCTTGCGCTGCGACACGCGCAGCCAGCCCTGCGACACCGGCGCCTTCGGATCGTTGGCACCGACGAAGGTGACCTCGCCGCCGTGCGGATCGAAAACGCGCAAGGTGAGGAACAGGTCCATGTCTGCTGTGCTGCTCGACACGAACAGCTTGGCCGCGACCGGGCCGGTGAATTCCGTATCGGCGGCGAACGGCGCACTCCGCAGCGTCACGCCCGAGCCGAACGCTTCGTATTCGGCCTTGCCGGCCGAAGCCGGCTTGTCCGTGGACAGCGTAACCGCGCCGGCATCGAGATAGTAACGGGTCCATTGCGTGCGCGCGAGCGGCCATTCATTTTCGTTGCGGCGGGAGATGCCACGCGGATCACGCACGGTGAGGATTAGCGGCGGCTGCCGGTCCCAGCCATTGTCTTCGCCTTTGAGGAAATGATCGAAGAACCTGCGTTGCAGCACCACAGCGTCCGGCAGGTACATCGACGCGAAATGCGTGTCGGTATGCATCTCGAGCCATTTCTGCCGCGACGCCGCGCGCTCGAACGCTTCGACATTGCCGCGCAGGTGCAGGCCGAGCCCGCCCCAATTCCCGGCCGAAAGGAAAGGCACGGTGATTCGCTCTGCAACGGGTGTGCGCCCCTTGAAATAAGCGTCGTCAAAGGGATGGTGCAGGCCCGCCTCATAGACGTTGGCCAGATTGCCGGGCAGCATGTCCGGATTGATCGCGGCGCCGGTCGACACCGCGCCGGTGAAACGGTCCCGGTACGGCGTCGCCGCGTTGCCGTTCTGGTTGGTTGCGATCTGCGTGTCCCAGAGCAGCTTGAGGAAAAATGACGAGTAGATGCCGCCGTGACGATAGAAGTCGCGGTAGTGATCGAACATGCCCTCCCACGGGATCATGGCGGCGAGATGCGGCGGCTGCAACGCGGCCGCCTGCCACTGCTTGATCGCGAGATAGGAGACGCCGAGCAGGCCGACCTTGCCGTTCGACCACGGTTGTGTGCCGGCCCATTCGATGCCGTCGTAGTATTCGCGCGTCTGCAGCGGCGCCATCATCTCGTAGAATCCGGGCGACTTGCCGGTGCCGCGCGCGTCGACCACAACGACCGCATAGCCGGCTGGCACCCAGCGTTCGGGGTCCGGCACCTCCCACGTCAGATATTTGCCGCTGGAGCCGTCACGCACCACCTCGGGATGGTCGCGCAGCACGACGTCCCAATAGCGCTTGAAATCGACCGCGACGTCGGAGTCCTTACCGTAAGGCGTGAACACGACGATCGGCGGCACGCGGCCGTCGCGGTTGGGCCGGAACACGTTGCAATAGACGACGTGGCCGTCGGCAAGCGGGATTGGCACATCCTTTTCGATAAGGATGTCGCCGTCCTCGATGACCGTAACGCCGTCGCTCGCCCCGTGCATCTACCGCCCCGCGCTGTAGTCGCTAGTTATTGACCGAGCCGCCGTCCACCACCAGCGACTGGCCGGTGACGAAATCGCTGTCCGACGAGGCCAGGAAGACCAGCGCGCCGACCAGGTCCTCCGGGTAGCCGTCGCGCTTGAAGGCGCGGCTGTTGCGCACCGGCATGCGCTCCTCCTCGACGTGGGTGGCGTTCTCCAGCCCGGTGTCGCTGAGGATGTAGCCGGGCGACAGCGAATTGACGGCGATTCCGTGCGGGCCCAATTCGCGCGACAGCGCGCGCGTGAAGGCGAGCATCGCGCCTTTCGACGTGACGTAAGGCAGCATGCGCGGCACGCCCTTGTAGGCGGCGCCGGAGGCGATGTTGATGATCTTGCCGCTCTTCTGCGCGATCATGTGCGGCGAGACGTGGCGCACCATGAAATACGGCCCGCGCACGTTGACCGCCATGACGCGGTCCCATACCTCGGCGTCCCACTCGTTGAAATTGCGCGGCGAGAGCTTGGCGTAGAGCGCGGCGTTGTTGACCAGGATGTCGATGCGGCCGAAGCGCTGCATCGTCGCGGCGACAAGCGCCTTTACCGAAGCCTCGTCGGCGACGTCGAAACGCTCCGAGACCGCGGCGTCCTTGTGCTTGCCGTTGATCTCCGCCGCGATCGCCGCGCCGTCCTCGATATCGGCGATCATCACACGGGCGCCGGCGGCGGCGAGCGCGCGCGAATAGTGTGCGCCGATGCCCTTGGCGCCGCCGGTGACGATCGCGGTCTTGCCTTGGAGTCTGCTCATGCATTTCCTCCCGTCATGCCCGCTTGTCGTGGGCATCCACGTCTTGTTACAGCAGACCATAGAGACGTGGATGCCCGGCACAAGGCCGGGCATGACGGAGTGGACATGCCCAACGACATCGCCGACCGCCTCGCCATCCGCGACATCGTCGACAACTGGGTGCTGTGGCGTGACGCGCGGCAATGGGACCGCTTCCGCACGCTCTGGCATGCCGATGGGCGGATGTGGGCGACCTGGTTTCAGGGCACGTTCGAGGAGTTCATCGCCGTCAGCCAGCAGGGCTACGATCGTGGTGCGCGGATCCACCACATGCTCGGCGGCACGACCATCGACTTTTCCGGCGATCGCGCCATCGCCCGTTCCAAAGTGGAGATCGCGCAGCGCGGCATGGTCGAAGGCGTGCTCTGCGACGTGACCTGCTGGGGCCGCATCTACGACTTCCTCGAGAAGCGGGACAACCGCTGGGGCATCGTTCTGCGGCGGCACACCTATGAGAAGGACCGCCTCGATCCGCTTGAGGCCGGCACGACGCCCGCGCTCGATGGCGCCCTGCTCGCGCAATTCCCCGAAGGTTATCGCCACCTTGCTTATCTCCAGGCGAAAGCTGGCTATCAGGTCAAAGGCGATCTCCCCGGCCTCGAGGGACCGGCGCTGGCCGCGCTCGATGCCGCGGCCGCGGCCTGGCTTCGGGGCGAGCCGCTCGCCTGAGCCCACGCCTTGCGGTTCACGCGACCGCATGCGAGCCTTCGCCGCAAAAAGCGGGGAGACCGGATGTCGCTGGCCGACAAATTCAATTTACTGGACGGCTTCAACGTTCTGCGCATCGTCTGCGCGGTCTTCTTCGTCCCGCATCTGGTCGGCAAGTTCACCGTTCCCGCGGCGCTGAAATTCTACGTCGATGTCGGCTTCAAGCCGCCGGCGGCGTGGATGTATTTCTCCGCGGTGGTCGAGGCCTTCCTGACGGTGACCTTGTTCTTCGGCATCTATACCCGCTATGCCGCGATCATCGCCTTCATTCATCTGTCCGTCGCCGCCGCGGCACAATATAAGCTCACCCGCTGCTGGACCTGGGTGATCGGCGGCATCGAATATTGCCTGTTCTGGGCCCTCTGCTGCCTGGCGCTCGCGATCCACGGCTGACCTCCTCACCGTAAAAAAAGACCAGAAAGGCTGATCATGGCTAGTGCGCTGTTCTCTCCCATCACGATGCGGGGAATGACCTTGCCCAATCGCGTCGTCGTTTCGCCGATGTGCCAGTACAATTCGACCGACGGCTCGGCCAACGACTGGCATCTGATGCATCTCGGCAATTTCTCGCTCGGCGCCGCGGCGCTGGTGATGACCGAGATGACCAACGTCAATCCGGTCGGCCGCATAACCTACAAATGCGCCGGGCTCTATTCCGACGACAACGAGAAGGCGCTCAAGCGCGTCATCGACTTCTGCAAACAATATGGCCTCGCCAAGCAGGGCCTGCAGGTCGGCCACGCCGGGCGCAAGGGTTCGACGCAGCCGCCGGCGCTCGGCGCCAAACCGCTGACCAAGGAGGAAGGCGCCTGGGAAACCGTCGCCCCGTCGGCCATCCCCTTCGGCGAAGGCTGGCATGTGCCGCACGCGCTGACGCAGGGCGAGATGAAGGAGCTGACCAAGGATTACGTCGCGACCGTGCAGCGCGCCGAGCGCGTCGGCTACGACGTCATCGAGATGCACGGCGGCCACGGCTATCTCATCCACCAGTTCCTGTCGCCGCTCGCCAACCAGCGCGACGACGAATACGGCGGCAGCGTCAAGAAGCGCATGCGCTATCCGCTGGAAGTGTTCGAGGCGATGCGCAAGGCGTGGCCGTCCGACAAGCCGCTCGGCATCCGCGTCTCGGCGGTCGACTGGGTCGATGGCGGCACCACCATCGAGGACACGATCGCCTTCGCGCACGAACTGAAGGCGCTCGGCTGCGACTACATGGACGTCTCGTCCGGCCAGGTCGACGCGCGGCAGAAGATCCCGTTCGCGCCCGCCTACAACGCCCCCTTCGCGGAAGCCGTGCGCAAGGCGACCGGGCTGCCGACCATGTCGGTCGGCCTCATCACCGGCTATCAGCAGGCCGAGGACATCGTCGCCTCCGGCAAGGCCGACTTCATCTGCATCGGTCGCGGCGCCATGTGGGATCCGCGCTGGATGTGGCACGCGGCGGAAGAGCTCGGCGCCGAGGCGCCCTACGCGCCGCGCACCATGCCGTGCCATCCCAAGATGCGGCCGCAGGTGTTTCCGAAGCGGGCGCAGGGCTGAGTGCTTCACCTCTCCCCGCTTGCGGGGAGAGGTCGACGCGCCGGAGCGTGAGCGAAGGCGCGTCGGGTGAGGGGGTCTATCCGCATAGCCGAGCGCGATTGATGCGCCCCCTCACCCGGCTCGGGCCTTTGGCCCTCGCCACTCTCTCCCCGTAAACGGGGAGAGGGAAAATTACGCCTTCACCCGCTCGATGAACTTCGCAAAGCCGGCGAGTTGCTGCTTGACGAAATTGCGCGTCGTCTCGTCGACGAGCTTCATGTCCTTGTCGAACTTGGTCTGCGCCGACGCCACGATCACCTCTGGCGTGCCGAAGATGAAGGCGTTGAGATACGTGAACATCATGCGCATGTGATACTGCATGCGCGAGCCGCCGAGCGGGCCTTGCGAGCAGGACTGGAGCGCCACCGGCTTGTCCTTGAACGGCTGGTCCTTCATGCGCGAGACCCAGTCGATGGCGTTCTTCAACGCGCCGGGGATGGTCCAGTTGTACTCCGGCGAGACGACGATGACGCCATCGGCCGAGCGGATGGCGGCGGCCAGTTCCTCGGCGGCCGGCGGGAAGCCGGATGCCTCCTGGATATCGGCGTTGTACATCGGCATGACGTCGTGAGCGGGCGCCATTGTGAACGTCATCCCGGGAGGCGCGAGCTCCGGCAGCGCACGCGTCAAAGCGGCATTGTACGACCCCTTACGCAGCGAGCCGCAAATGACGAGAATTTTCACCTGATCCGCCATACCTTACCTCTTGTTGCCGCTTCTGCCGGGGGAAACGCCCGGTCAGCGCTGTTCGATCCCGGCTTTTTCGCGCACGCTCTTCCACGTGTCCACTTCGGCGGCGATGTGCGTCGCGAACTCGGCCGGGGTCGAGAGATGCACCACCGCGCCCGCCTTGGCGAGTTGCTCGCGCACCTCTGGGCGGTTTAGCACCTGCGCCAGCGCGGCATTCATCTTGTCGACGATCGCCTTCGGCGTGCCTGCCGGATAGAGCCAGCCGTACCAGCCGACGACGGCATAGCCCGGCACGCCGGATTCCGCGACCGTCGGCACGTCGGGCAGCGTCGGCCACCGCTTCGGGCTCGCGACCGCGAGCGCCTTCACCTGGCCCGCTTTGATCTGGCCCTGCACAGCATGCGCCAGCTCGACGCCGTAATCGAGCTCGCCCGACAGCATCGCTGCGATCACCGCGCCCGTGCTGCGATAAGGGATGTGCTTGGTATCCATTGCCGTGCGCTGCCGCAGCAATTCGGCGGTGAAATTCTGCGTCGAGCCAACGCCGACATCGCCGTAATTGAGCTTGCCCGGAGAGGCCTTGGCGAGGGCGACGAGGCCCTTGATGTCGTTTGCCGGCAAGTTCTTGCGCGCGATGATGACGAAGCAGGAATCGGCGACCCACGACACCGGCGCGAAGTCTTTCACCGCGTCATAGCGGATGGACTTCAGCATCGCCGCCGACACCGTATGCGCGGGGCTGGTCATCAGCGCCGTGTAGCCGTCCTTGTCGGCGCGCGCGACCTGCTCGGCCGCGATCGTGCCGCCGGCGCCGACCTTGTTCTCCACGACCACCGTCTGATGCAGCAACTCCGACAGCGGCTGCGCGATGATGCGAGAGACGATATCGGTGCCGCCGCCGGCGCCGAAGCCAACCAGCACGCGGATCGGCCGATCGTTCGGCCACTCGGCTTTCGCAGGCGCCAGTGCCGAGACGACGACGGCGGCCGTCACGGCCGCCGTCACGATGAGCTTCTTCATTGCATCCTCCCTGAGCCGCGCGCGCTGACCGCGCTTGTTGGTCGGTATCAGGGAACCGCGCCCGCCCCACCCTGTCAAGCGGAGCGGATGCAGCGCTTCAAAGCTTCTCGTCCTCGATCGGATTGCGCAGCGTGCCGATGCCCTCGATCTCAACCTCGGCGACATCGCCGGCCTTCATCCATACCGGCTCCGGCTTGCGCGCGTGGCCGACGCCCGACGGCGTGCCGGTGAACAGGATGTCACCCGGCTCCAGCGTCATGCCTTCCGAAAGATAGACGAGCGATTCCGCAACCGGGAACATGAACAGGTCGGTGTTCGACGACTGCATCGGGTTGCCGTTCAACCGCGTCTGGATCTTGAGGCCCTTGCCGCCCTTCGGCAGTTCGTCGGCCGAGACCATCCACGGACCGATCGCGCCGGTCTGGTCGAAGTTCTTGCCCATGCCCCATTGCGTCGTATGGCGCTGATACTCGCGGATCGAGCCTTCGTTGCCGCAGGCATAACCGGCGATGCAGTCGGTCGCGTTCGCCAGGGTGAGATGCTTGGCGCGCTTGCCGATGATCACGACCAGCTCGCCTTCATAGTCGAACTGGATCGACTTCTGCGGCCGCAGCAGCGGCTGCAGGTGGCCCGTCAGCGAGGACCGCATGCGGAAGAAGATCGACTGGAATTTCGGGATGTTGTCGCGCTGCGGTCCCTCTTTCACATGGTCGAGATAGTTGAGACCGAGGCAGATGATCTTCGACGGCCGCGCCACCGGCAGGCCGAACTTGATGCTGGCGAGCGGACGGCGCGCGGAGGACGGCGCCTTCTTCGCGAGCTCGGCCAGCGGCTTGAGATCGCCATTGCTCGAGCGCAGCCATTCCCCGAGATCGGTGGGAATGGAGGCATCCACCGCCTGCAGGTCGACAACATTGTCCCCATCGACCACGCCAAGGCGCGCGCCGTTGCTAGTCTCGATACCGACGATCTTCATTGCGTTTCCCGCCTGTTCTGTCATCCGGCGCCAGCGGCCGGGCGGCCGATGGCTTAGCGCAGGCGGGCGGGCGGGGAAAGGTCACTCCGCCGGACGCAGGCGTCCGGGCTCTTCCACGTAGGTGAAGGCCTGGATCGAGAAATAGTCCTGCCCGTCAGTCCAGGCGCCGGCCGGCAGCCAGCCCACGCCGCGCGCCAGTGCGCGCAGCGAGTCGAGGCTGTACTTGTAACTATTCTCGGTATGGATCGTCTCGCCGGCGCGGAAATCGAAGGTCTCGCCGGCCACCTTCACTTTCTGCCGCTTCAAGCTGGCGAGGTGCATCTCGATGCGGCTGCGCTCGCGGTTGAAGAAGGCGTGGTGCTCGAAGCAGTCGAGCCGGAAATTGCCACCCAGTTCGCGGTTCATGCGCACCAGCAGGTTGAGGTTGAAGTCGGCGGTGACGCCGGCGGCGTCGTTATAGGCGGCGTTGAGCACCTCGACCGGCTTCACCAGATCGGCGCCGATGATGATCTTGCCGTTCGCACCGAGGATTTTCGCCGCGTTGCGCAGGAACGCCGCCGCCTCGTGCGGCTCGAAATTGCCGATGGTCGAGCCCGGAAAGAAGCCGACACGCACCGGCGCCGCACGCGCCGCCTGCGGCAGGTCGAACGGGTAGCAGAAGTCGGCCACTACCGGCAGCACATCGAGCTTGGGGAAGTCGGCGCGCAATTCGGCCGCTTCCCGCTCGAGCATCTCGCCCGAAATATCGACCGGCACGTAAGCGGCAAGATGCGGCGCTGCGGCGAGCAGGAGGCGCGCCTTCTTGTTCGAGCCGCTGCCGAATTCGACCACGGCGGCATCCTGCGGAATGAGCGCGGCGATGTCGGTGGCCTTGTCGCGCAGGACCTGCATTTCGCAACGGGTCGGATAATACTCCGGCTGCTCGGTGATCCGTTCGAACAGTTCGGAGCCACGCTCGTCATAGAAATACTTCGCCGGAATGTGCTTCGGCGTTTCGCCAAGACCTTCCAGAACGTCGGCGGCAAATGGCGACAGGTCGTCGCGCTTCGGCAAGGAACGGCGGGAACGGGCGAGCGCAACCATGAATGCCTCTACTGTTCGGGAATTCGTCGGTGTTCTGGTGCGTTATGTAATGCGTCAGACAAATTCAGCCAGGCGCACGCTGCTGAACTGCCAACGCGCCGGCGGATAGAAGAAGTTGCGGTAGCTCACACGCTCGTGACCCTCCGGCGTCGCCAGCGAAGAGCCGCGCAGTACCATCTGGCTCACCATGAACTTGCCGTTGTACTCGCCGAGCGCGCCCTCGGCCGCGCGATAGCCGGGATAGGGAAGATAGGCGCTGCGCGTCCATTGCCAAGCGGTGCCGAAGGCATCGGCGAGCAGGCCGGCGCGCGCCGCCGTCTCCCACTCCGCTTCGCTCGGCAGATGCTTGCCGGCAAACCGCGCGAAGGCCTCGGCCTCGTAATAGCTGACGTGCAGCACCGGCGCCGTCGGATCGACCGGCTTCAACCCGCCGAGCGTCATCACATGCCAGACGGCGTCCTTCTGGCGCCAATAACCGGGCGCCTGCCAACCTTCGTTGTGCACCGTGGTCCAGCCGTCGGACAGCCACAGCGACGGCGTCTCGTAGCCGCCAGCCTCGATGAAGGCGAGCCATTCGCCATTCGTCACGAGGTGGCGCGCGATGCGCATGTCGGGGATGAGCTCGTCGTGGAACGGCAACTCGTTGTCGAAGCAGAAGCTGTCGTCCGCGTGCCCGATGGCGTGAATGCCTTTCGGGATCGCGACGAAGCCGCGCGGGCCGGCCGCCGGCTTCGGCGGCTGCCACTGCGGATCGTAGGCGGGACCGGTCGGATTCTGCGCGAAAGCGTGCAGAATGTCGGTGAGCAGAAGCTCCTGATGCTGCTGCTCGTGATGGAGGCCGATCTCGAGAATTGCGAAAACGCGCGACGTCTCGTCGTCCTCGACCGTGTCGATCAGCCGCAGGACTGCTTCGTCAACGTGCGCACGATAGGCCGTCACGTCATCGCCATTCGGCCGCGTGATCAGGCCGCGCTGCGGACGCGCGTGCCGCGGGCCGGCGGCGACATAATAGGAGTTGAACAGGAACGGAAAGCGCTCGTCGAAGATAGCGTAGCCGGGCAGATGTGGCTTGAGCAGGAAGGTCTCGAAAAACCAGGTGACGTGCGCGCGATGCCATTTGGTCGGCGAAGCGTCGGCCATGGACTGCACGATCTGGTCTTCGGCCGAGAGATACGCCGCGCGCCGCTCGGTCTCGCCGCGCACGCGCAGGACGGCGGCTCGCCAGTAGGCGCGCTTATCCTGAAATGGCGCGGCATCGGTCGTTTGAACCGGCGACGTTGCGCTGCGTGCCATGCGTTCTCCGCTCGTTTTCAACGGGTTCGTCATGCCGGCAGCGCCGCCAAGACCCCCAGCCCCATATACGGACCAGGGCCATCATTGTTCCATCCGGGAGGGAGGGCAACCACGCCCCGTCCCCTTCGACGCAGATGTGACCGTGGTGTGATGACGGGCGATGTCGCACGGCGGCCGCGCCATGCCGGCACGGACGTGCGTCGCTACCGACGCTTCAGGGTTCGTCGGGCGTGGTCTTGTCGGGCAGGAAGCCCTTGAAGGCCCATGACGTGGCGAGGCCGAACACGAGCAGCGCGAGCGGCGGCCCCAACAGCAGCACCGGAAGGGCGAGCAGATCGCCGGTCTCGAAGCCGCTCCTGAGCGCCGAGATCGAAAGATAGACGCCCCAGCCCAAGAGCCAGGCGCTCGACGCCAGCACCCATAGCCGCCACAGACCGCGCCGCCAGTTCAGGGGTGCGGACGTATTATCGTTGGCCTGACTGACCCGGAGTCCTGGGATACGCGTAACGGTCGCGGAGGAACGTGGCACGGCACTCTCTCCGGTCGCTGACAATGATGGATAACGGCGACGCACCCGCCGAACCGCGATGATCGCCGCCAATTCTGGCGGAGACGCGGCGAACGAATTCTATGCCGGAATTATCTGGCGTACGAGCGCTTGTGCTCCCGCCATGGTCGCCAGTGCGTCGGGCGAATATCGAGGCGCTGGCGCGTCGCGGCAACGATCCAGCCGTCCGCGATACGGCGGCAGGGAAATACGACCGAATGCTCGCCATCCCGATCGATGACGGCGACCTCCAGATCCCGATCGGTCGGCGCGGCGCCAACAGCCTGCCACATGATGCGTCCGTCTCCGCCGGCAGCGATGACGCTGCTGGCCTTTGCCCTCACCGTTTTCGATGTACGCGCGGTACGCCGGAGATGGTTGATGCAGCGCAAGACGGAAAGGGCCTGCGGGTCAGGACAAGCCCTTAGGATTGTTACGGAAACGCGGTCATGAGTGGAACCCGCGGCGCAACAGGAAGCGCCCGCGCGAGGCCCGAACCGCCACACTCTATTGGGGATGTCGTCACGTCCGGCCGACCGCGTCCCACGACGGCCTGCAACTCGGTAGCGGGGGAGGGACTCGAACCCCCGACCTCCGGATTATGATTCCGCTGCTCTAACCAGCTGAGCTACCCCGCCATTCCGAGTGGCGGACGCAAAGACTGGCGCGATATAGGGAGCCGCGGCGAAGCCTGTCAAGCAAACGCCGCGCCCTCCCCCCGCGTCTATTTCGGCTGCACCGACTGGTCGGGGCTGCCGGGGGTGCCCGGCGGCTTGATGACCGGCATGCGGCCGGCCGGCGGCGTCGGCGCCCGCATCCCGGGGTCGACCTCCTTGGGTGGACAGAGCACCCCGTTCGATTGCGCCAGCTTCTGGCTCAGATTGCTGCCGTCGGGCTTCGCCACGTCGGCGTCGCCGCGCTGGCCGGTGGTCGCCGGCGGCGTTGGATTGGCGCAATCGCGCGACTGCTGAGCGCTGGCCGGCCCGGCGGACGGCGGTTTGCTCGCCGGCGGCGCCTGCGGCAGTGCCACTGTCGGCATCAAGACCGCCGAAAACAGCATTATTCCAAAAGCCCGAACGGTCATGCTCGCCTCCGCTGTCGCCTTGAACAACGGCGCGATGCAGCGGCCGGTTCCGCCGCTAGTCGGCGCGGGCGAAGCGGATCAGCGAGAAATGCCCGAGCGGCTGCACCGGTCGGCGCTCGATCAGCCGCACGCCGCCGTGCCGCGCCGCCCAATCGCTCAGGCGCTTGAACGGGAATTCCGGACGCCAACCGAGCTGGCGCGCAATCGGGGCGAAGCATTGCTCGAACAGCCAGCGCGGCCCACTTTCGGCGCCGAGGTGATTGACCAGGATGATCTCGCCATCCCGCTTCACGACACGCACGAATTCGTCGAGCGTGCCTTCCGGATCCGGCACAGCGGTGATGACGAACTGGGCGACCACGACATCGAAGCTCTCGTCCGGTAGCGCGAGCTTGGCCGCATCCATCACCGACAGGGCCTCGACGTTCTTCAAGCCGTGCGCAACGACCCGCTCGGCCGCCTGCCGCAACATGGGTTTCGATATGTCGATACCGGTGATGCGATTGGCGGCCGAATAGGCCGGCAGTGAAATGCCGGTGCCGACGCCGACCTCGAGGATGCGTCCGCCGCGTGCGCCGCAATGCTTCTCGGCGGCTTCGATCGCCGCCGCGCGGCCCGGCGCGAACACCTTGCCGAAGACGGCGTCGTAGACCGGAGCCCAACGCGCGTAAGCGCGCGCCACGCTTTCCTTGTTGATGTCGCCCATGTCGACTTTTAATACGCGAGCCGCCCGAAACCCGTTCCCCTCGCCCGCGGGACGCCCGTCAGCCCCGCATCGCCGCGAAAGCCTCGTCGCGCTGCGGCGCCGCATCGGCTGCCGCCAGCGCGCTTTTGATAAAGCCGCCGCCGAGCACCCGCGCCTGCCCCTCCGGCGCATCGTAGAAGACACAGGCCTGACCTGGCGAGACGCCGTGCTCGCCGTCCACCAGTTCGACCTCGTAGCCGCCATTGGCCGCAGTGAGCCAGGCCGCCTGCGGCGGGCGCGTCGAGCGCACCTTCACGAACACCTCGCGGCGGTCGTCGGCGAGCACCTCGTCGATGCGGCCGTCGCCGATCCAGTTCACGTCGCGCAAGCTGATGCGGCTCATGCGCAGCGCCTCGCGCGGACCGACCACAACCTGCCGGCGCTCGGCGTCGAGCCGCACGACATAGAGCGGCGAACCGGTGGCGACGCCAAGCCCGCGCCGCTGCCCGACGGTGTAATGAATGATGCCCGAGTGGCTGCCCAGCACCCGACCGTCGCGATCGACGATCTCGCCCGCTTCGGCGGCGCCCGGCTTCAGCCGCTCGATGATCTCCGCGTAATGCCCGGTCGGCACGAAGCAGATGTCCTGGCTGTCGTGCTTATCGGCGACCGCGAGGCCGAACTGGCGCGCCAGTTCGCGCGTTTCCGCCTTGGCGCGCTCGCCCAGCGGAAAGCGCAACAGCTCGAGTTGTTCACGCGTGGTGCCGAACAGGAAATAGCTCTGGTCCCGCTCCTCTTCGCGCGCGCGGAAGAGACCGCGCCCGCCGCCCGGCAAGGGCCGCGAGGCGACGTAGTGTCCGGTGGCGAGAACGTCGGCGCCGAGCTCCCGCGCGGTGTTGAGCAAATCGTGGAATTTGATCGACATGTTGCACTCGACGCAGGGCACCGGCGTCTCACCGTGGATGTAGCTCTGCGCGAAGCGGTCGATCACCGCTTCCTTGAACCGGCTCTCGTAGTCGAGAACGTAATGCGGGATGCCTATGCGCTCGGCGACCGAGCGGGCGTCGTAGATGTCCTGCCCGGCGCAGCAGGCGCCCTTGCGGTGCGTGGCAGCGCCGTGGTCGTAAAGCTGCAGGGTGACGCCGACGACGTCGTAACCCTCCGCCTTGAGCAAGGCGGCCGTGACCGACGAGTCGACGCCGCCGGACATGGCGACGACAACACGGGTGTCCTGCGGACGGCGATCGAGGTCGAGCGAGTTTGGCATGGCGCTTCGTTACTATAGGTAGCGACGGGGTCGGCGCAATGCGGGCGCCACGGTGAACCGGCAGTCCCGGACTGGCCCGGCAAAACCTGCCGGACGCCCTGCAGCGGCTGCCGGCCGGGGCCCGCCTCCGGTCCGTCGACGAACGTACAACCCATTGAAAATACAAGGGAACAGTGGCTACGCCAGATGGCGCGGCGATTGCTTCGCGGGAACCGGATATCCCGGAGGAAGTCTGTGCCCCAAATTGCGTCCCCTCAAGCCCAGGCGCCGTCGCACGCCCAGGCCCATGCCCGGCGCTCCGCGCAGCAGGCGGAGCCCGCTTCCTCCTCGCCTTTTGCCAGCCTCCTCGACGGGACCGACGGGCCCGCGCCGGCTCCGCAGCCGCAGCAAGACCAGCAGGCGCAGCCGCAGCAGGCCTCCGGCCAGCCGGCGGCGGCGCAATCGGCAAAGCCCGACGGCAAGACCGACGATGCCGCGAACGACAACGGCAATGACGCGGCTCCGGCGCCCGGGGCCGCCGAGACGGCGCAGACCGCCGCCGTCCCAATCGTTGCCGCCGCCGCGAAGGCCGTGACGGCCGGCGCCGACCCCGCGGCGGGCAGCGCGACGAGCGCGTCCAAGCCGGACGGTTCGCCGGACAAGGCCGACAAGAAAGATGCCCAGAGCCCCGATGCGGCTGCGAACGCACTGGCGCTTGCCGCCGGCCAGCCGCCAGCCGCCGTCACCCCGCCCGCGGCAGCGACGCCAACTCCGGTCGTGATCGCGGTGCAGGCCGCGCAGCAAACGGCGGCGTCGCCAGCAGCGACCGTCGCCGCCGTTGCCAAAGGCGGACAGCCGGCCGTGCTACCGCAGACCGTGGGCGGCACCGGCAGCTCCGGGACTGCCAAAGCCGCGTCGGCCAAGTCCGGCGCTGGCAAGGATTCCGGCAAGAGCGAGTCGGCGACGACTGCCGATGCGGATACGGCCAAGCCCGCGCTTGCCGCTACCGATGCGGCGAAGGCGCAGGCGACGCCGACCAAGGCGGACACGCCGAACAGCGACGGCGCGCCCGTCGTGACACCCGATCCCTCACAGCAAATGTCGGCGCAGCCCGACCCGAATGCACCGGCCTCCGCGCCGGCAAACGCCAACGCCGCCGCACTTCCCACCGCCGCCGTCGAAAAGATCGTGGCGGCCGCAGGCAAGCCCGCTCAAGCACCGCGCCACGACATCGACGCCACGTCCGCGGTGACTGCGGGCACCAATGCGTTCGGCGCGACAGGTGGCGACCCGACCACGGCCTCGCAGGCATCCGCCTCCGCCGCCGCAAGCGCATCGGGCACCACATCCACCGGCGCCGCGGCCGGCACGTCTGCCGCCCCGGCGGCGACAGCCACGCCGATGCCGGTGGCGGTGCCGCTCTCCGGCATCGGCGTCGAGATCGCCGGCAAGGCGCTCAGCAACAAAAACCACTTCGAGATCCGCCTCGACCCGCCGGAGCTTGGCCGCATCGAGGTGAAGCTCTCGGTCGACCGGCAGGGGCAGATCACCTCGCATGTGATCGCCGACCGCTCCGACACGCTCGACCTCCTGCGCCGCGACGCCTCCGGCCTCGAGCGCTCGATGCAGGACGCCGGGCTGAAGATGAGCGGCAACGGCATGCAGTTCTCGCTGCGCGATCAGTCGTCGAGCGGCCAGCAGAACATGGCCAGCGGCCGGAGCGCACCGCAGATCATCGTGCAGGACAGCGTAACGGTGGATACACCGCGCGGCTACACGGCCTACAGCAGCCGTGTCGGCGGACTCGATATCCGCGTCTGACGAACATCAGGTCTGAAGGATCGATCATCATGAGCGTCACTTCGACAAATCCGGCGGCGACCTCGACGACAGGCACGACCGGCACGTCGGGCACAACCGGCGCCGTCGACAACACGATGATCGCCAGCAATTTCACGACCTTCCTGCAACTCCTGACGACGCAGTTGCAGAACCAGGATCCGCTGAGCCCGATGGACACCAACCAGTTCACGCAGCAGCTGGTCGAGTTCGCGCAGGTCGAACAGCAGATGAAATCGAACGACCAGTTGACAAGCCTCGTCTCGCTGCAGACCTCGGCGCAGGCCAGCCAGGCGCTCGCTTATGTCGGCTCGACGGTCGTCGTGGACGGCTCCTCGGCGCAGATGACGAACAGCCAGGCAAAATGGAGTCTGAACGTCAGCAAGCCGGCGACCGCGACCATCACCATCACCGACTCCAGCGGCCAGACCGTCTATACCGGCAAGTCCGCCGTCCAGCCGGGCGGCCAGATCTTCACCTGGAACGGGCTGGGGACGAATGGCAAGCAGTGGCCGGATGGCACCTACAAACTGACCGCGGCCGCGGTCGACGCCAACAATCAGAGCGTCGCCGTCTCCCCCGAGGTGCAGGGTACCGTCTCGTCGGTCGATCTTACGCAGTCGCCGCCGACCCTGGAGATCAACGGTCAGCCCTATCCGCTCAACACGATCAAAGCAATTCTTTAAGAATTGGGTGACGAAGACCGCCGCCCTTTCAGGATCGCAGAACGGTCGTCGCGATGGATGACCTGCCGGCCCTCAAAAAGCGCGATTTTGCACCCTATATTGCAGCATTGACGGCACTTTCCCGGCCCCGTTCGGTCGCGCGACCCTTACGCCATCCGTAACCAAATGATTACCGGGGCCGGGGCGATGTTCACGAATTGCAAACGTTGCGCTTAGCCAAATTTTAAGCCGCAACCTGTAGATTTTTGCCGAGTAGCCAGTCAGTCGAGTGTGAGTAAGCCATGACCGAACCCCACCGCCCGAGGGTCAAGTATGTCATCGGGCCAGATGGCAGTCCGCTGACCATCGCGGATCTGCCGCCGCCGACCACGAAGCGCTGGGTCATCCGGCGCAAGGCGGAGGTCGTTGCGGCAGTGCGCGGCGGCTTGCTGTCGCTCGAAGAAGCCTGCGCGCGCTACACGCTGACGGTCGAGGAATTCCTCTCCTGGCAGTATTCGATCGACCAGCACGGCCTGGCCGGTCTGCGCACCACCCGCATTCAGCAATATCGCCAATAGTCGTTTCGCATTTCAATTCGTTCCACTGACGCCGGCCCTCGCGGCCGGCGTCGTGCTTTCGGCGTCCCACGTCTTCTGCGCGTTCTTACGCGCCAACGCCGCATCGCCATCTTCCGCAACGCAGCACAAAACTCAACCCACGGCCGAACCATCGCGCGCCGATGCACGCCGTTGCGCGCGATGATTGATCTTGTTCGGCCGATAGAGAACCGAAAGCCAAAGTGATCGCGGAACTGCGAATTTTTTTATCAATCCGGTGATGCGCAAGGGAACGCACAAAACCGCGTGTCGTTGACCCCGGCGCCGCGACAGGAAACGTCTACGAGTTCCGGCAGCGCAAAATTTGCAAACTCGATGCGGCAACAGAAACGCCGCGGCGCCGATGCGCCGCGCCTACAAGGAGGCTTGCTTATGAAACTTCGCACGATCGCTCTGGCCAGTACGATTCTCCTCGGCACTGCTGCGATGGGCTACGCGCAATCCAGTTCGACCATCGGCGCCGGCGGCTCGACCGCAGGCAGCGGTTCATCGAGCACCACCCTCGGCACTGGCGGCTCGGCGGCCGGCAGCGGCTCTGGCTCGGGGTCCGCTTCGACGCTTGGCGTCGGCGGCGCGACGGCGGGCAACGGCTCGAGCAGCACCTCGCTCGGCACTGGCGGCTCCGCCGCGGGCAGCGGCTCGGGCTCAGGTTCGGCCTCGACGATGGGCGTCGGCGGTGCGACCGCCGGCAAGGGCTCGTCCAGCACGTCGCTCGGCACCGGCGGCTCCGCCGCGGGCAGTGGCTCGGGCTCCGGCTCGGCCTCGACGATGGGCGCGGGCGGCTCGACTGCCGGCAAGGGCTCGGCGAGCTCGAGCATGGGCACCAGCGGCTCGGCCGCGGGGCTGGAGAACGGCGAGAAGCACGCCAACAAACATGGCCGCAAAGGCATCGAGAATGCCGAGCGCCATCAGCGCAGCCGTGATCGTCAGTAGTCGAAAACAGGTCCGCTGAGCGGACCGAAACGCCGCGCGATCCTGCTCCCGTAGCGGGCTCGCGCGGCGGCTGTTCAGGGATCAAGGAGACGAAGCCATGCGGCGCA
The DNA here is from genome assembly GCF_035943735.1 of Pseudolabrys sp. Taxonomy (GTDB): domain Bacteria; phylum Pseudomonadota; class Alphaproteobacteria; order Rhizobiales; family Xanthobacteraceae; genus Pseudolabrys. The sequence goes on along the minus strand of NZ_DASZBV010000005.1, from coordinate 62,895 downwards.
CAGCGTTGGCTGTTCTTGTGGTCACGGCGTTCGCAGCGAGCGGTGCTTTTGCCGCCAGCACGACCGTCACCAACTCCGACAATTGCAAGGTCGTGCACCTCAAGCCAGGCGAAAGCCCGCCGAATGGCAGCATGTCGACGTCGATCACGGCCGGCAACGGCCACGTTTCGGGTCAGACGACGACCGGCAATGGCGTGTCGGTCCAGAGCGGCAGCGGAGTCGGCACCAGCGTCGCCACATCGACGACCGCCAACGGCCGCACGACGACTGTCACGTCGGCGAACGGCAACTGTACCGTCTATGTGCAACCGGAAAAGTGAGGACACGATGAGGGCGATGAAAACAATGTTCCTGGCGGGCGCGCTCGTACTGGGCGTCGGCTCGTTGGCCTTGGCGCAGAGCGCATCCACCATCGGCTCGGGCGGCGCCTCGAGCACGCCGACCAGCTCGAGCGCCACCGGCGGCACCGGCGGCAGCGCCGCCGCCGGCGGCACGTCGGCGTCGACCCTGGGTCTCGGCGGCACCTCGACCGGTCAGAACGGCACCTCGTCGACGCTCGGCACCGGCGGCTCCGCAGCCGGCGGTACGCGCGATACGAGCTCGAGCAAGCTCAACGGCAACGCCAACACCATGGACGGCATGTCGAAGGCGCGCGCGCAGGACAAGGGGACCTGGAGCGATTCCAAGACGCACACCAAGATCCACAAGGGCGTGGTCTCGAGCCGCACCAAATCCATGGCGCACGAACCGGGCGGCCCGCCGGTGAAATCGACCACCGGCATCAACACCGGCAAATAGCAATTGATAAAATCAGCGCGTGGCGGCGGCGGGCATATCCCGCAGCCGCCACGGCGCGTCGGCGAACCGCTCCATCAGGAAATCGAGAAACACCGCGACGCGCGGCAGCCTGTTGCGCCCGACCGGATAGATCGCCGAGAGCGGAAACGGCTCGACGTGGTGCACGTCGGTCAAAAGCGGCGCGAGCTCGCCGTTACGCAGCGCGCGGCCGACGATCACCTCCGACATGCGCACGATGCCGGCGCCTTCGATGGCGAGCCGCAGCGCCGCCTCGGCATCGTCGGTCGTAACGCGCGGACGCACCTCGACGACATCGACGCCGGCGCGCGTCTGGAACGGCCAGCGATCGAGGCCGGGGCCCGCGACCACGATGCAGTCGTGCTGACGCAGGTCGGCGGCGATCTTCGGCGTGCCGCGCTGCGCGAGATAGGCGGGCGCGGCGCAGATCACCCGCTGCAGATCCGCGATCTTGCGCTGGACGAACGGGCCCTCAGGAATGTGGCCCGAACGCACGGCGATGTCGGCGTGCTCTTCCAGCAGGTCGACCAGCCGGTCGGTAATCGACAGGTTGAGATCGATCTCCGGATAGCGCGCGAGGAAATCGGCGAGCGCCGGGGCAAGCTGGTGCAGGCCGAAGGCGGTGCCGGCGTTGATATGCAGAGTGCCGCGCGGGGCGCCGCGGACGCGCATCACCTCGGCTTCGGCCTCCTCGATTTCGGCGACGATGCGGCGAGCGCGGGCAAGAAAGCCCTCGCCCTCCGGGGTCAGCACCAGGCGCCGCGTGCTGCGTTCCAGCAGCCGGGCGCCAAGGCGGTCCTCCAGCCGCGAAACCAGCTTCGACACGGCCGAGGGGGTCAATCCTAAATCCTTGGCAGCGCTGGAAAAACTCCCCCGGTCGAGAACGCGAACGAAGACCCGCAAGTCGGATGTGGCGTCCATATTCGTTCCTTAAATTCATCAATGCATGTATATTATAGCATATTATATTCTGTAAGAGATAGAATATTATGCGCTCCGTGCATGGGGACAAAGGCGGCGAGCCGCCGTACTCCAGGAGACGAAAGCCATGATGCAGCAGCCAACCACCGCCTTCACTGCGGCCGACTCCTTCACCCTCGAGGACATCGACGCGGCCATCGAACGTGCCCGCGAGGATCGCGCCGAAGCGATCCGGGCCGGCGCCGAGAGCCTCGGACTGATCCTCCGGCACTTCCTGTCCAGGCGGTGCCTGCCCCTGCGGGCCTGATCCGACCTTTTCCGACAACCTCCCACTCTGTGCCCGGACCTGTTCTCCCTCCCGCAGGTCCGGGCTTCTTTTTTACTGCAAGCTGCTCAATGACTTGACGGTCGCGCTCGCAGCCCCCATTCCTTGTCCCGTCAGTCGGCCGGACGGCCGCTCCGCGCCAATGCCGAAAGGCGGCCGGAGAGGAAAGTCCGGGCTCCATGGACCAACGGTGCCGGATAACGTCCGGCGGGTGCCGGTTTCGGCCGGCCCCAGGGACAGTGCCACAGAGAAGAGACCGCCACGGCGCGTTGCGTAACTGCCGGGGCAAGGGTGAAACGGTGCGGTAAGAGCGCACCGCGCTGCCGGCGACGGCAGCGGCACGGCAAACCCCACCGGGAGCAAAACCGAATAGGAACGGCGCGGCCTTTCGGGGCCGGATCGGTCCAGATCAGCCGTTCGGGTTGGTTGCTTGATGCGCCGGGCAACCGGCGTACCAGAGGAATGGCCGTCACGTCCGCGGGTTCGCCCGCGGGCCATACAGAACCCGGCTTACAGGCCGGCTGATGCTGCAACGGGGCGTCCGGCGGAAAACCTGCCGGGCGCCCCACCACTGTCGGCAGCCGGCGCAACGCATGGTTGATAGCGGACCTCGTGCGCAGCTTGATAAATGCGAACAGCAGCCGAGTCCCATTCAGTTATGACCGTACGCCCCGCTCCGGACGATCCGACACGCCAGCCAGCATCGCAGCGCTCGCCGCTCAGCGACGAGCAGCGCGGCTGGATCCGCGACGTCGCGGCGAGTTTGCGTGCGTCCACGCCGCGGGATGTCGATGCGGATGAAACGCCGAAGGACGGGCGGCTCAACTCGCCCGCGCGAGCTTTCGCCGCCGCGGCCGCGCCAGCAGCTTCGCGAGCCTGACCCCCGGCACCGGCGGGCTGAATAGATATCCTTGCATCTCGCTGCAACCGAGCGCGCGCAACGCGTCGGCCTGCGCCTGCGTCTCGACGCCTTCCGCCGTGGTGGTGATCTGCCGCGTGGTGGCGATGTCGACGATCGCCTGCACGATGTTGCGCGAATAGTCGCTGTCGACGAGCCCGCTGATGAAGGAGCGGTCGATCTTGATCTTGTCGAACGGGAAGCGCTGCAGGTAGCTCAGCGACGAATAGCCGGTGCCGAAGTCGTCGAGCGCGATGCGCACGCCGAACGAGCGCAACTGATGCAGGACCCCGAGCGCGGCTGCGTCATCGCGGATCAGCACCGCCTCGGTGATCTCGAGTTCGAGCCGGTGCGCCGGCAGCCCGGAGCCGGCGAGCGCGTTGACCACCGTCTGCACCAGGTTGCCGCTGTTGAACTGCACCGGCGAGACGTTGACGGCGACGCCGATGTCCTCGGGCCAATCCACCGCCGCCGCACAGGCGGTGCGCAGCACCCACTCGCCGAGCGGCGCGATGAGACCGGTCTCCTCGGCGATCGGGATGAATTCTGACGGCGGGATCTGGCCGCGGCTGCGATGCTCCCAGCGCAGCAGCGCCTCGCAGCCGGTGATGCGTCCGTCGGCAAAGGCAACCAGCGGCTGGTAATGCAGATCGAAGCCGCCGCACATGATCGCTTCGCGCAGATCGAATTCGAGCGCGCGGCGTGATTTCATGCGCGCATCCATCGACGATTCGAAGAAGCGATAGGTGCCGCGGCCGTCGGCCTTGGCGCCGTACATCGCGAGGTCGGCATTCTTGAGCAGTTCGTCCGGATCGCAAGCATCGTCCGGCGCCAGCGCGACGCCGACGGTGGCATCGGCGACGAGCTGATGGCCGCCGATGTCGTAGGGCTGGTTGATCGTCGACAGAATGCGCATCACCAACGAGGTCACGTCTTCCGGCTGCGTGAAATCGTTGCGGATGATGGCGAACTCGTCGCCGCCGAGGCGCGCGACGAAATCGGCGTCCGTGATGGCCTCGCGCAGCCGCTGCCCCACCGCCTTCAACAGCTCGTCGCCGACCGGATGGCCGAGCGTGTCGTTGATGCCCTTGAAGCGGTCGAGATCGAGATAGAGTAACGCCAGCCGCCCGCCGTTGCCGCGCACGCGCTTGAGCGACTGCTCGAGCTGCTCGCGGAAGAGCGCGCGGTTCGGCAGCCCGGTGAGTGCGTCATGGTTTGCCAGATGCGCGATGCGCCGCTCCGACTGCTTGTGCTCGGTGATGTCGTGGACGACCGTGAGCAGATGCCGCGGCTCACCCTCCGGGCCGCGCAGCAGCAGGCGGTTCGAGGTAAGAGTGCGCGGGCCCTTCGGCGTTTCCAGCACATATTCGTCGCTGAACAAAAAGCCGCCGCTCTCGACGGCCGCCCGATCGCCCGCCGCAATCACTTCCGCCTGTTCGGGCGGCATGAGCTCGTGACAGGTCCGGCCGATGGCGTCCCCATGCGGCGCGCCCACATAGTCGAGCGAGGCCTTGTTGGCGAGCACGTAGCTCCAGTCGCGCACGTCCTTGACCACGATCGGCATCGGCACGCTGTCGACGATGGAGTTGAGGAATTCGCGGTCGCGGTCGCGTTCCTGCTCGAGCCGGCGGCGAGCGGTGATATCCTCGTGCAGCGAGATGCAGCCGCCGTCGGCGACGGGATAATTCATAATCCTGATCGAGCGGCCGTCGGGGATCGAATAGATCGTCTCGAAAGGGACGCGGCGGCCGATCTCGCGCAGACGCCGATCGCAATATTCGTCGGGGTCCTCGCCGAAGGTGCCGGTGCGGTGCCGCACCCGCAGAATCTCGCGCAGGCTCATTCCGGTTTTGAGCGCGTCCGGCGGCAGCCCGTACATTTCATGATAGCTGCGGTTGGCCACCAGAAGCCGGTGATCGGCATCGAGCAGGAACATGCCATGCGGCATGCTGTCGAGCGCAGTGTCGAGCCGCTGTTTTTCCAGCGCCAGGCGGCGGCGTGACCATTCGTGATCGCGGCGCATCTGGCGGGCGACAAGCAGCATCACGAGCCCGACGGTCAGCGCCACCAGCGCGCCGGCGCCGAGCAGCACCTTGGTCTCCTCGCGCCAGGCGGCGAGCGCGAGGTCGACGTCGCGCGCGGCGGTGGCGTACAGCGGGAATTCGTCGAACCGGTGCGCGGCGACGATCAGCCCGTGCGGATTGATCTTGCCGTGGAAGCGCGCGGTCGCTTCGTTCTTGCCGGCGAGCGCGTTCAAAGCGCCGGTGTAGACGCCGCCGAGCGCAGTTTGCGGATGCGGGTAGCGGACCAGCAGCGTGCCGTCGGCGCGGTAGAGCGACACGGTGCCGCCGCTGCCGAGCGAGATGGCGCCGAACAGCTTCTCGAAATAGGACAGCTTGATGACGCCGATCGCCATGCCGATGAAGTCGCCTTCCCTGTTGGTGATCTTCTCGGCGAGGAAGAACGTCCAGGCACCGGTCGCGTTGTTGCGCACAGGCGCGCCAACGAAGTGGTGCAAGCCGGGATCGGACTGCAATGCGCGAAAATAGTCGCGCTCGCGCAGATTGGCCGTCACCAGCGGACGGTCGCGCGAGGAATTGACCGGCTGGCCCTCGGCATTGACGATGACGAGCGCGTCGACCTGCGCCAGACCGCTGATCTTGTCCTTGAGCATCTGGCGGATATCGCCGCCCGACATGAGGCGCGTGAGGTCGTCGCTGGTCTGGATGCGCTCGGCGGCGACTTCCTCGAGCACGCTGCGCTGGACGAGATCGATGGCCTGGAAGGAACGGTCGAGTTGCTCGGCGACGATGAGCGCGGTGTTGCGGAGCTCGCGTTCGGTATCAGCGAGCGTCCGCTCGCGGAAGCTCGCCACCAGGAAGCCGGTGCAGACGATGATGCAGCCGAGCAGGAGCGAAGCGCAGATCAACAGATAGCGGAGAGCACCGAGGCGCCGCATGAGCTACCTCGCCCGTCCGCATGCCGCGATATCCGCCGGCCGCCGCCTGTGGCGTGCGGCCAACACGTCCGGCCCCATGACTTTCCTCCCCGCCCCCTCTTCCTAGCGGGAAGAGGTAGACGGGGAGTTGAAATTGCTGGTTAGCGACCGGTGAAGTCGTACAACCGCCGGTCGTTACAATCAGGCGTTGGCCGTGATTTCCGGGCGGACATGCGGGATGTCGCGCCCTTCGGCAACGGCGCAGCGCTCACAGGCGTGCTCGAGCACATAGAGACGAATGGCGGAGGACAGGTTGGTGCGCCTGTCCTGCGCCTGAATCTCGGCGACGATGATCGAAACGGAGACGCCGCGGCTTTCCGCGACCTCCTTGAGGTAGTTCCAGAAGGCGTCTTCGAGGCTGATGCTGGTCTTGTGACCACCGAGGGAGACGGAACGCTTCACGATTGCAGAATTCATGATGACCCTTCTACTGTCCGGCAGCGCGCGCCCCCGCCGGCGACGGCCTCAGCCGCCACGTCATCCGCTGCCCGATACTGCTTCAGAAAGCCGGTTGCTCGCCAGACCCTTTTTTGCGCCTGCGAAAACCGGACCCGAGACTGACCTACCCCTCTCCGCGGGGGAAATACACTAGTAAAATTACGAGGATACCGGCTCTGCGCTCAGTGCAGACCTCGCCGCCGGCTGAGCACGCGGCGGATCGCATCGGCGGTATTGCGGGCGCCGAGCTTCTCGATGATGTTGCCGCGGTGGAAATCGACGGTGCGCGGGCTGATGCCGAGATCGCGCGCGACTTCCTTGCTCGACGCGCCGTTGATGAGCAGCGCGAACACCTTGCGCTCCCGGTCCGTCAACTGATCGGACCCCTGGATCTGCGACTGCATCCGCGTGATCGCGGCCCCGAGATCCCTGACTGCAAGACCATTGCGCGGCATGTTCGAAGCATCTACCGGCTGCCAATCGCCGTCGCGGCGCGCGACCACGGGATGGTGTGCTCGCACTGCGTCGAGCAGATCGGCCGCCCGACTCGCGGCGAGATGGTAGGTCGAGAGGACGATCATCGGCCTGCCCGCAAGCAGACGCTCGACGCAGCGCTCGCTGGTCGGCGCATCGGCGCGCGGCTGCTTGGCGAGCCAGAGCGCCTCGCCGCTGATGCGCATGCCGTCGTGACCGCGCGCGAGCGCCTGATCGAGCAGCGCGACCCAGAAGGCATCGAAGGCGTCGGCGTCGAAGCGGCCTTCGACCATGTAGCGATCGGCGGCGGTGACAAAGCGCAGACGGCCGCGGCCGACGTGCTCGTCGAAATGCGGGATCATGTCGCGCAGCCGGCTTTCGGCGCGGTCTGAGTGCACTTCATCCGGCATCGCCCAGACGCACATCTCGTTCATGGCGAAGCCGGCCGCGAAATAGCCTGCGACGGTCTCGAGCAGATCGTGCGGTGTTTCGTAAAACGCGCACAGATGCGATCCCCAGCTCACTTGGTCGATGAAGGGGATGCCGCTGTTGCGAAGGACCGTCGCCATCGCGATCTCCGACTGAACCCCCCAACGTGTCAGGCGATCTCATAAAAAATGGTTTGCGACAAGGTTTCACGAGGCTGTCGCGCGACGTCGCCAAAATCCGCGAGTGCACGCATGATCGTCGCCGCGTCGACAGCACAAGCTTGCATGCGCCGCCGGCGATCCACGCCGCCACTTTTATTGCACGATTCCGACACGCTCTGTCGCAATCGTCGCACGCACGCGAATCGCGCGGAACCGCGGACGGAGCAGCGAGTTGGGCGTGACGCGCGCACCGAAGACCTGACCCGCGCCAATCTCATAGCAACCGGAGCCTTGCGACGATGACTTCGACGAAAACGCTTTTGCTTGCCGGAACCGCCGTGCTGATGCTGGCCGCCGCACCCGCGGCGCAAGCCGCACCAGAAATCGATAGCGGACGTCTCGTCGTCGCGCAGGCCTCGCCGCCACCGCACGAAGAAGAGAACGGGAAGGAGAAGAAGAACGAGCACAAGGGCGCGGAAAAAGGACGCGAAGAGCATCGTCCGCCCGCGCCGGCGCAGCACCAGCCGCCGAATGCGGCGCAGAAGCCTGCGCCGCAGCACGCCGCACCTCCGAAAGCCGCCGAAAAGCCATCGGAGCATCAGGCGCAGCCCAAGCCTGAGGCCAAACCCGAACCTAAGGCCGCCGAAAAGCCGGCGTCGCACGAGGCGCCCAAGTCCGCCGCCCCAGTTCCGCAACATGAACCGATGAAGCCGGCGCAGTCGGCGCCGCCGCGTCAAGACGCCGCGCCTGGGCATGACGAAAACCGCCACGGCCGCGACCACGACAAGGCCGCGCCCGCGGCGTCGCAGCCCAACAAGGCCACCGCGCCGGCGCAGCCGAACAAGCCGGCGGCGGCCGAACAGAAATCGGCGCAGCCGCCCGCGGCCGCGCAGCACAACGAGCCGCCGCGCAACGGACGCGACGAGCACAACCGCAACGAGACGCGCCCCGCGGCGCAAGGCGGCGCACAACCGCCGGCCGCACCCGCGGCGCAGGCTCCGGCCGCCGCGCCCGCCGCACAATCGCCGGCGGCGCAGACGCCGAACCGCAACGCGCAGACGGCCGCGCCGGCGCTGACCGCGCCGCCGCAGAAGCCGCGCCCGGCCAGCGATTTCATCCGGCAGAACAACAGCAAGCCGACGATGACGATCCAGGACGTGCACAAGGAGCGGCACGAGACGCACGAAGGCAATCGCACGGTCATCACCGAGGGCGACCGCGCCATCGTCAAGGAGAACAACCGCGTCATCATCCGTCACAACGAAGCGCAACGCTTCGCCGTCGGCGCCCGCAACGTCAATGTCGAACATCGCGGCAACGAGACGACCACCGTGATCGTGCGGCCGGACGGCGACAGCATTATCAACGTCACCGACGCGGACGGCCATCTCCTCCGGCGCGTGCGCCGCGAGAAGAACGGCCACGAGATCGTGATCATCGACGAGCGCCCGAGCGAGACGCGCGACATCTTCGTCGAGCTGCCGCCGCCGGTGATTCATATCCCGCGCGACCGCTACATCGTCGAGCTCGATCGGGCGCAGCCGCAGACCATCTACGACGTGCTCGACGCACCGCCGGTCGAGCGCATCGCGCATCCCTATACGATCGCGCAGGTCCGCTACAGCGCGCCATTGCGCCAGCGCATGCCGCGGCTCGACCTCGATATCAATTTCGACACCGGGTCGTGGCAGCTCACGCCCGATCAGGTCGACAACCTGAGCGTGGTGGCGCAGGGCCTGAACCGCGCCATCCAGCGCAACCCGCGCGAAGTGTTTCTGATCGAGGGCCACACCGACGCGGTCGGCTCGGACGACGACAATCTGTCGCTGTCCGACCGTCGTGCCGAAGCGGTGGCGGTGGCGCTCACCGAGCAGTTCCACGTGCCGCCGGAGAACCTGGTGACGCAGGGCTACGGCGAGCAGGACCTCAAGGTGCAGACGCAGGACGCCTCGCGCGCCAATCGGCGCGTATCGGTGCGCCGCATCACGCCGCTCATCGACCAGGCGGCAGCGCGCTGATCGACACGAAAGAAAACGCGCGGACGGCCGGCCGGTCGCCCGCGCGTTTTCGTTTTTCGTTTGCGCCTCAGACCGGTTCGACGCCTTTCGCGCGCAGCGTCGCTTTCGCTTCCGGCGCGGCGAGAAAGCGGATGAGTGCCCGCGCCGGCTCCGGATCCTGCGCGCCCGCGCTTAATCCGGCGGCAAAGCCGATTTTGGTCTGCAAGTCCTCCGGAATCGGGCCGACGTAATCGACGCCCGGCACGTCGACGATGCGCGTGGCGACGACCACCACCATGTCGGCGTCACCGCGCGCCACAACCTCGACGCAGTCCTCGGCCGCCATCGGCTTGAGCTTGCCCTGCATCTCCTGCGCGATGCCCAGCCGCTCGACGACGCTGACAAAATAGCGCCCGCTCGCACCTTCGCCGGGAAACGCCACTGCCTTGCAAGCGAGCAGCGCGCGCTTGAACGCCTGCACGCTCGACAGATCCGGCTTCGGCGCGCCGCTGCGCACCGCCACGCCGAGCCCGGAGCGGCCGAAATCGGTCAGGCTGCCGGCGACGACCTTGCCGGACCTGATCAGCGCCTCGATGGTCGGCGGGTTGCCGACCGCGACGTCGAAGGCTTCGCCCGCCTCGCCGCGCCGGATCACCTCCGGGTTGACGTCGAAGGCGACATCGACGGCAATGCCGTGCGCGTCGCCGAACTGGCGGCACAGTTCGCGCACGGCGGCGCGCGGGCCGTTGCCGCTGAGCACGTTCAGCGCCGCCGCGCCGGAACCCGTCGGCATCAGTGCTCCGACTCCTTCTTGATGTTCGCCGTCTTGATCACCTTCGCCCACTGGGCGATCTCTTGCGACACGAACTTGCCGAAGTCCGAAGACGAACCGCCCAGCGGCACGCCGCCGTACTTGGCGAACATGTCCTTGATCTTCGGCTCGAGGAGCACGGCGTTGATCTCTTTGTTGAGCCTGGCGACGATCTCCGGCGGTGTGCCCTTCGGTACGCCGATGCCGTGCCAGACCGACGCGTTGAAGCCCGGCAGCGTCTCGGCGATGGCCGGCACGTCCGGCAGCGCCGGCGAACGCTTCGTCGTGGTGACCGCGAGGGCGCGCAGCTTGCCGGCGCGGATGGCGCCGATGACGACCGGCATGGGACTGAAGATCGCCTGCACCTGACCGCTCAACAGGTCGGGCAGCGGACTGCCGCGATAGGGCACATGCACCATCTTCACGCCGGCCATCAGGTCGAACAATTCGCCGTTCATGTGCGGCGCGCTGCCGACGCCGAACGAGGCGAAGTTGATCTTGCCCGGATTGGCCTTGGCGTATGCGGTGAATTCGGCGAGCGTCTTCGCCGGCAGGTTCGGATTGACCGCCAGCACGTTCGGCGACTGGAACGTACCGACCACCGGCACGATGTCGCGCGCGAAGTCGTAATTGAGGTCCGGATAGAACGTCTCGTTGACCGCGTTGGTGATCGTCATCAGCAGCAGCGTGTGGCCGTCCGGCGCGGCCTTGGCGACGATCTCGCCGGCGATGGTGCTGCCGGCGCCGGTCTTGTTCTCGACCACCACCTGCTGACCGAGCCGCTGCGCCAACTCCGGCGCGATCAGGCGCGCGTCCGTGTCGCTGGCCGAACCCGGCGCGAAGCCGAGGATCAAATGGATCGGCCGCGACGGGTATGAGTCGGCACGCGCTCCGGTCGAGATGAGCGGCAACGCGGCAGCGCCCGCGGCCAGGTGCAGGAATTGGCGACGTTTGAGCATTCTGTTTCCTCCCCTTGGGATGATCTGAGCCGTCATCCTCCTGTTTTGCTATAGCAGGCTTGTCTTGGGCCCGACAGGCCGGACATAGTGCGCGCTCCACGATCGAGGCAGGCATGGCGTCACGGCAATCTTCTTCGCGGCTCTGGGATTTCTGGATCGATCGCGGCGGCACCTTCACCGACATCGTTGCACGGCGGCCGGACGGCTCGTTGCAGGCGCACAAGCTGCTGTCGGAAAACCCCGAGGCCTATGCCGACGCAGCGGTGCAGGGCATCCGCGATCTGCTCGGTCTGAAGAGCGGCGAGCCGATCCCGCCCGGCAAGGTCGGCGCCGTGAAAATGGGCACCACCGTCGCCACCAATGCGCTCCTGGAGCGCAAGGGCGACCGCACGCTCCTGCTCATCACCAAAGGTTTCCGTGACGCGCTGAAGATCGGCTATCAGGCGCGGCCGAAGATCTTTGCCAAGCAGATCGTCAAGCCCGACATGCTGTACGAGCGCGTCGCCGAGGTCGATGAGCGCGTCCGCGCCGACGGCGCCATCGAGCGCGCGCTCGACCTCGACGCGGTGCGCCGCGACCTCGAAGCGGCGAAGGCCGACGGCATCGACGCCGTCGCCATCGTGTTCATGCACGCCTATCGGTTTCCCGAACATGAGAAGCAGGTGGCGGCGGTCGCGCGCGAGATGGGCTTCGGCCAGGTCTCGGTCAGCCACGAAGTGTCGCCGCTGATCAAGCTCGTCGGCCGCGGCGACACGACCGTGGTCGATGCGTATCTGTCGCCGATCCTGCGCAGATATGTGGCGCAGGTGGCGAAGGAGATGGAAGGCGGTGATGCTCCCTCTCCCCGCTTGCGGGGAGAGGGTCGGGGTGAGGGGCAGCTTCCAGGCGCTCAGACTCGCGGTGACGCCCCCTCACCCGGCTCGGTCGGCTCCGCCGACCTCGCCACCCTCTCCCCGCACGCGGGGAGAGGGGACATCCGCCTCATGTTCATGATGTCCTCCGGCGGCCTCACCGCCGCCGAGCTGTTCCAGGGCAAGGACGCGATCCTGTCGGGTCCCGCCGGCGGCGTGGTCGGCATGGCCGAGACCGGCCGCGAGGCCGGCTTCGACCGGCTGATCGGTTTCGACATGGGCGGCACCTCGACCGACGTGTCGCACTTCGACGGCGAATACGAGCGCGCCTTCGAGACCGAGGTCGCCGGCGTGCGCATGCGCGCGCCGATGATGCTCATTCACACCGTCGCCGCCGGTGGCGGCTCGATCCTGCATTTCGACGGCGCCCGTTTCCGCGTCGGGCCCGACTCCGCCGGCGCCAATCCGGGTCCGAAATGCTATCGCCGCGGCGGCCCGCTCGCCGTCACCGACGCCAATGTGATGCTCGGCAAGCTGATGCCCGACTTCTTCCCGAAGATTTTCGGGCCGCATCAGAATGCGCCGCTCGACGAGGCGGCGGTGACGACCGCCTTCGCCGCGATGGCGAAGGAGGTCGGCGGCAAGGCGCCGGAGGAAATCGCCGACGGTTTCGTCAAGATCGCCGTCGAGAACATGGCCAACGCCATCAAGAAGATCTCCGTGCAGCGCGGCTACGACGTCACGCGCTACGCGCTCAACTGCTTCGGCGGTGCCGGCGGCCAGCACGCCTGCCTTGTCGCCGACGCGCTCGGCATGACGCGCGTGCTCATCCACCCGTTCTCGTCGCTGCTGTCGGCCTACGGCATGGGGTTGGCCGATATCCGCGCCACGCGCGAACAGGCAATCGAGCTGCCGTTCGGCGACAAGGCGCTCAAGGCCGTCGAGCGCACCGGCGGCCGGCTCGGCAAGGACGCGGTCAAAGAGGTCGCCGGCCAGGGCGTGCCGAAGGCCAAGATCAAGCTGATCGTGCGCGCCCATATCCGCTATGCCGGCACGGATACGGCGCTCGTCGTAGATGCCTTCTCTTCTTTACCCTCCCCTGGAGGGGGAGGGTCGACGCAGCGCGCTCACGCGATGCGTCGGGGTGGGGTGAAACGCAGCAAACGAAGATCACCCCCTCCCGGCTCGCTTCGCTCCATAGCCGATGCTTCGCATCGGCGCCCTTTTCATCCAGACGGCGGCCGGAGGCCGCCTTCTGCCTCCCCCCTCCAGGGGGAGGTGAAGAGTTCCTCGTTGCAAAACATGCAGCGCGCCTTCGAGAAGGCGCACAAGGCGCGTTTCGGCTTCATCGATCGCGCCAAGCAGATGGTCGTCGAGGCGGTGTCGGTCGAAGCGATCGGCGGCGGCGCCAGGTTCGCCGAGAAGAAGCTGCGCAAGTCGGCGGCCAAGCTCCCCTCGCCCGCGCGCAAGACACGCTTCTTCTCGCAAGGCGAATGGCACAAGGCCAACGTCTACACGCGCGAGCAGCTCAAGCCCGGCGCCAAGGTGAAGGGCGCGGCGATCATCATCGAGCCGCACCAGACCATCGTCGTCGAGCCCGGCTGGCAGGCGGAGCTGACCGCCAAGAACCACCTCGTGCTCACACGCGCCAGGAAGCTCAAGCGCAGCTTCGCTATCGGCACGCACGCCGATCCGGTGATGCTCGAGGTGTTCAACAACCTGTTTATGTCGATCGCCGAGCAGATGGGCGTCTCGCTGCAGAACACCGCCTATTCGGTCAACATCAAGGAACGGCTCGATTTCTCCTGCGCCGTCTTCGCGCACGACGGCACGCTCGTCGCCAACGCGCCGCACATGCCGGTGCATCTGGGTTCGATGGACCGCGCGGTCGAGACCATCATCCGCGAGAACAAAGGCAGGATCGCGCCCGGCGACGTCTACGCGATCAACGCGCCCTACAACGGCGGCACCCACCTGCCCGATATCACCGTCTGCACGCCGGTGTTTTCCACCCTCCCCTCGCGAAGCGGTGGGGAGGGTCGACGCGCTGCGGTAGCAGCGCGTCGGGGTGGGGGGTCATCGAATGTCAGGAAAAGCACCCCCCACCCCCGACCCCTCCCCACCACGTCGCTTCGCTCTGTGGGTGGAGGGGAGAAGAAGGGCCAGCCCGAAATCCTCTTCTGGGTGGCCTCGCGCGGCCATCATGCCGATGTCGGCGGCATCTCGCCCGGCTCGATGTCGCCGAACGCGACCAACATCGAGCAGGAGGGCGTGCTGTTCGACAACTTCAAGCTGGTCGACCGCGGCAAATTCCGCGAGGCGGCGCTGATGGACGCGCTGCTTGGGGCCAAATATCCGGCGCGCAATCCGGTCCAGAACGTCAACGACATCAAGGCGCAGATCGCCGCCAACGAGAAGGGCGTCGCCGAGTTGCGCAAGATGGTGGCGCTGTTCACGCTGCCGGTGGTGAAGGCCTACATGCAGCACGTGCAGGACAACGCGGCGGAGAGCGTACGCCGCGTCATCGATCGCCTGCACGAGGCGCAATATTCCTACGAGATGGACCAGGGCACTTTTATCAAGGTGAAGATCACGGTCGACAAGAAGAAGCGCGAGGCGACCGTCGACTTCACCGGCACCTCGGCGCAGCAGCCGACCAACTTCAACGCGCCGGAGCCGGTGACGCGCGCGGCCGTGCTCTACGTCTTCCGCGTCATGGTCGACGACGACATCCCGATGAACGCCGGCTGCCTGCGACCGATCAACATCGTCATCCCCAAGCGCACGATGCTGACGCCGGAATATCCGGCCGCCGTCGTCGCCGGCAACGTCGAGACGTCGCAGGCGGTCACCAACACCTTGTTCCTCGCGCTCAAGGCGCTCGCGGCGGCGCAGGGCACGATGAACAATCTCAATTTCGGCAACGCCAAATACCAGTACTACGAGACGATCTGCTCCGGCTCGCCGGCCGGCCCGGGCTTTAACGGCACCGACGCCGTCCATACCCATATGACCAATACGCGGCTGACCGACCCGGAGGTGCTGGAATTCCGCTATCCCGTCGTGCTCGAGGACTTCCACATCCGCAAAGGCTCCGGCGGCAAGGGGAAGTGGCACGCCGGCGACGGCATCCGCCGCACCATCCGTTTCCTCGAGCAGATGGAATGCACGATTTTGTCCGGCCACCGGCGCGTGCGGCCGCCGGGGCTCAATAACGGCGAAGACGGCGAGATCGGCGAGAACAGCGTTCGGCGCAAGGACGGCAAACTGGTGAAACTGAAGGGCGCCGACGCCACCGTGATCGACGCCGGCGAGGCGGTCATCATCCAGACGCCGACGGCGGGCGGCTACGGCAAGGCCTGACCAATAAGGCTCAATTGCCGACCGTTAAGCATGCGCGGAGCACGCGCCGCCGCCGCCCCTTGCGCCGGCCGCCGGGGGTATAAACTTGAGGACATGCGCACCCTGATTCTGATCGCCGTCCTGACGGCCGCCCTGCCCGCCGCGGCCCTGGCCGACACCTACCCGGTCGACGGCCGCTTCGGCGTCGTCTCCGGCTTCACCGACAAGCCGGTCGACTGCGCGGGCAAGCGCGTCATCGCCTTCAACGGCAACCAGCGCACCGACTCCAAAGGCGGCGTGCCCGCCTATCGCAACCGCACCGTCACCGCCGCCGGCGCGGCGACCTGGCGCGTCACCGACATCATCACCACCGGGCAGATCGCCAACGCCAACGCCAACTACACGCTGCACGCGCGCGACGGCGACCATCTCGAGATGAACCAGCACCCCGGCGGCGCGCTCAAGCTGCAAAGGTGCAAGTAGCGTAGCGCCCGTCGCTGCGCCCTCTCCCCCTTGTGGGAGAGGGCATTGAGAGACTCTCCACGACTATTGCCGGGTGAGGGGGTCAGGCCCCCTCACCCATTCTTATCCGCTGCAGCGCTGCGGATGCCCTCTCCCACAAGGGGAGAGGGCAAATACGGCGACGCTGTTGCGCACGGCGGCTCGTGTAGCTACCGCCAGCCCAAGGCCGGCGCGACGTGGGTCAGGATCGCCTCGATGACATGCGCGTTGTAGTCGACGCCGAGCTGGTTCGGCACCGTCAGCAGCAGCGTGTCCGCCTCGGCGATCGCCTCGTCGCCCTTCAGCTGCTCGATCAATCTGTCCGGCTCGTCGGCATAGCTGCGGCCGAAGATGGCGCGCTCGGTCTCGCTCAGCATGCCGACCTGGTCGCCGTCCTTCTCGCCGCGGCCGAAATATAGGCGGTCGCGGTCGTCGACCAGCGCGAAGATCGAGCGCGACACCGACACCCTTGGGCTCCGCTTGTGCCCCGCCGCCGCCCACGCCGCCTTGAACAGCCGGATCTGCTCCGCCTGCTGCACGTGGAACGGCTTGCCGCTCTCGTCGATCTTCAGCGTCGACGACTGCAAATTCATGCCGAGCTTCGCCGCCCATTCCGCCGTGGCGTTGGTGCCGGCGCCCCACCAGATGCGCTCGCGCAGGCCCTCGGAGTGCGGCTCGAGGCGCAGGAGGCCGGTCGGGTTCGGAAACATCGGCCGCGGGTTCGGCTTGGCGAAGCCCTCGCCCTTCAGCACCTCGAGGAACACCTCGGTGTGCCGCCGCGCCATGTCGGCGTCGGTTTGCCCCTCGGGCGGCGCGTAGCCGAAATAGCGGAAGCCGTCGATCACCTGCTCCGGCGAGCCGCGCGAGATGCCGAGCTGCAGGCGGCCGCCAGCGATGAGGTCGGCGCTGCCGGCGTCCTCCGCCATGTAGAGCGGGTTCTCGTAGCGCATGTCGATGACCGCGGTGCCGATCTCGATGCGGCTGGTGCGCGCGCCGATCGCCGCCAGCAGCGGGAACGGCGAGGCGAGCTGGCGGGCGAAGTGATGCACGCGGACATAGGCGCCGTCGGCGCCCAGCGCCTCGGCGGCGATGGCGAGTTCGATGGTCCGCGTCAGCGCGTCGGCGGCGGAGCGCGTCTGCGACTGCGGCGACGGGGTCCAGTGGCCGAAGGAGAGGAAGCCGATGTGTTTCATGGGGGTGCTGTCTTGCGTCCGGTGACCTGATATAGTGCTGGCATGGTCAAAACGCTTCAACAAGCCATTGCCGAAGTGGAGCGCCTGCCGGCCGAGGATCAGGAAAAGATCGGGCGGACCCTGCTCTCCCATGTCGAAAAACTGCGCGCCTTGCGCGCGGAGATCGACAAGGGCCTCCGCTCGCTCGATGCGGGCGAGGGTGCAGAGTCCACCATCGACGATTTCCTCCGGCAAAAGAACGGCTAGATGCCGGCCGCCCGGCGCGCCGCGCTGTGGTCGCCCGAGGCGCTCGCCGATCGCGACAGGATCTGGGATTACTACGTCGGCGTCGCCGGCCGGCACACCGCGGAAAAGGTTCTGCGCGCCATCGCCGATGTCATTGCGCTGATCGAAGACCACCCTTTGGCCGGACGCGCGCGCAATGAGGTGCGCCCGGAGCTACGCTCGTTCGCCGCCACGCCCCACGTCGTCTTCTACCGGGTCGTCAACGACACGCCGCAAATCGTGCGCGTGCTCGATGGGCGGCAAGACATTGATGAGACATTCGAGGCGGAGTGAGCCCCTCCGTCCTGGCTGGGCATAGCCCGTTGAAGACGGGCGTGAACGCCCTTATGCCCCGGCCATCCACGTCTTATTTCCCAAATTGCCCAGCGCCTCGGCCGCGACGGCGAGCGCGATGGTCTGGGTGAGCGCGTCTGCGACTGCGGCGACGGGGTCCAGTGGCCGAAGGAGAGGAAGCCGGTGTGTTGCATCATGGTTGAGCTATGGACTGAGCATGACCAATTCGCAATGTTCGCGACAGATTCCCCCGAGGCCTAACGCTGCCGGAGCATCGAAATGATGAGGCAGATTAGCATCAATTTGCTAGCGGGTTAGTGACCGCGTTTCCGGCCACGCTCTTATCGCGCGTCTTATAGCGCGATCTCTTGAGCTTGAATTTTGCCGCGACTACAGCGTCTAGATGCCTTGACACGTCAACGCAATTGTTTGAGAGCAAGACAAATTCATCGAAGCCCACCTGATGGAACTGCCCTATCTTAAAAACGAATTTCGGATGCCTAGCCTGATGAATACGATTTAAAAAAAGCCTGTTTACGACCCCACGATTGTGCGTGTGCACATTCCTGATCTCGACAAAGATGGTCAGCAAGCGCTCCTGCTCTTCCGCAGAAAATAGCTCTACACCCAGTCTATCACTTATAAACTCACGCGTTTGACGGAGACCACCGTAAGACAGCTCTGACACTTTTCGATCTGCGAGAAAAGAGCGGATGTCGCGCACCCGCGCGAACTGCAAAACATCTTCTGTTGTAACTCGCTCGCTCGAACGCAAAATCTCTGGTCTTTTTAACATTACTTCCTGAAGCAATTCCGATAAATAACAATGGAAATTATTGACCATTCCAATCACGAGGTTGCGAGAAATCTGCTCAGAAAGCTCTTGCACGCGCTGAAACATAACCCTCTTGTTGAACCCATCGACCCCTTTTTCCCTATCTGCCGGATCGGCAAGGGCATGGGCGGCTATAGCCTGCATTTGATCTATTCTGTGCGCCGTATCGACTACACACCAAAACAGATCAAGTATTTTTTTGTATTCAACTACGAAGCGGTACATGGCGTCCGTGCATAGCCATGTCGCCTCAGGGCGATATGGAATCGCGACTTCGGATACAGGCTGTGGTGTCGATTTTGACATTTAACGTTATCCAGCCTGGCAGATTACATGTCGCAGACGAAACGGCGTTAGATTGCAACTATCAGCCTGCACGCCAAATATCTCTCGCCCCAACGAACAGCAAACGCCTCAGAGACTTCAAACCAACTACCGTCGTTGCCTGAACCGTGATTTGCTCCCATGCACGAGCATTGACATTCGTGCCCCATGGCATTCAAACAAGATGGCGAGCACTTTTCTTGCTCTCGATATGGCTGCACAATGTAGAGCCTTCGGTAGCGTGTCAGCGCACGGACCACAAAATCGTTAAACCATGCCTTCGGTAGCTCCCAACATTGATATTCCTCGATCCACTCTGGCGAAAGCCGCCGTCCGTTTTGAAGCCATTCTTCCTCGTCACCGACTTCAGGAATTCTAGCTCGCAAGCGCTCTCCCTTCCCTCCCCGTCTTAGGATCGCGGGAATCTCTCCTTGCTTCCAAATTTCGTCCAACCTTGCGTCGCTAACATCCGCGATAAACATCGATAGCCCCTTAGCAGGCGCCTCCTAGGCTGGAAGCAAGTGAAAGTCGGGAGGCCGTTCCCAAAATAACGACTCGCGGCCTACGTCTCTTGAGTGTAGCTTTACGTCGGCACACGCAAAGAAGATTATGTCGCAGGTGACGGGCTTTCGAAGCTGGAGGAAAGCCATATGGATGAGCTACTTACCGACGGAGAGAAACGGTTTCTGCGGTGGCACGGCCTAAGCGTCGACGACGTCTTCGACGCACGAGGCATGTCCGGCGACGTTTGGAAGCGACTCATCCGCGAAGAAGGCAAAACCATCGCCCTCGGGACGGCTTGCGGACGGGGCGGCCACCGCCTCAGAACTCGTGCTGGACACTGCGTGCAATGCGACCCGAAGAAGCTAGCATTTCAGGCACGACACAGCGCCGATCAGTACGTCTATATTGCAGGCTCGCTTTCAACTCAGCTCATCAAAATTGGGACATGCATGAACATCCCGCAGAGGGAACGGCAGTTGCGCGCTGAATCCTATGGCGGCGCAAATGATTGGACCGTGATCTTCTCCGTCGAGGTAAGAAATGCTGGAGACATTGAGCATCAAGCCCGCTCGAAATTATCTCGATTTTCGGTGACGAAACCGTACTGGAAAGATGGTTTTAGCCAGACCGGCATCGAACTGCTCCAATGTTCATTCACCAAGGCCAAAGAGGCACTGCAATCGGCGGCTAAAGATGCGGCGTTATCTGAGCCGCGGAAATCTCGATACACCGTTCTTTATGAATTCGACGAGCCGGCCTGAAACATGATCCACGTCTTCATTAGTTGGTCGGGACAGCTGAGTCGGGAAGTAGCCGCGGCACTTCGCGATTGGCTCCCCGATGCACTGCAGTTTGTGAAGCCCTATTTTTCTCCCAACGACATAGAGAAAGGCGTTCGATGGGAGACCATGCTAACTGAAGAACTTTCCAAATCTTCGGTGGGCCTCTTCGTTATGACTAAGGAAAATCTAGGCAGCAAATGGCTTCATTTCGAAGCGGGTGCAATTTCAAAATCTATTGATAGGGCACACGTATGCACGCTGCTGTTCGGCATTGAGCCCACCGACATTGAGGGGCCATTGAGCGGCTTTCAAGCCACAAAATTCGAAAAAGACGAATTTCGAAGGCTTTTCATGACTATCAACGCCGCTGGCGGCGACAGCAAGTTGCCCGAGTTAAATGCCGATAGGGTCTTTGAGAAGTGGTGGCCAGAACTCGATAAGAGACTCAATGAGATCATTGCAAATCATGAACCAGAGCGAGCCGAAATTCGATCAGAACGAGACCTGATCGAGGAAATCTTGCGTCACGTACGTAACTTGTCGCTCGATCGTTCGTCGTCCAGATCTCCTCCGTCAAATCCACGGCTAACGGAATTTCTAAACATCAGTGATTTTATTGGCATGCGCGACGCTGACCGGTCATGGGTGCCGGTTGTCATCACGTTGAAGAATAGGAATGCGCGAGAGGTCGAAATTGAAAAGGAAGACCTCTTAATGACGCTTAAAGCATTGCCACACGTTAAGCTATTTCCTCAAGAGGATAGCAATAATGTCGATCAAATAGAGATTTTGGTCAGGGCCAATCTGGCGCAACAGGTGATCACAGGCATCAGATCCGAGCATCCAGATATAAACATGCACATCGACGTGCCCGTTAGCTAACGAAAGTCCCAGATTCAAATTTAGCGTTGCGAATGTCCGGCGTCGTCGCCACCCCCTAATTCCTCGCAATAATCTCCCGCTCGCCCTTATGCACCGGGCTCGCGTCTGAAATCCGGCCCACCGCCCGCCGCAGCAGGATCGCCGGCCGCCGCGCCTTCAGCCCCGATCGGCGCCGCCGGCGCGGCTTGGGCCGGGCCGCCGCGATCTCGCCGAGCGGCGGCAGCGCCTTTTTAAAGCCGACCACGTCCTCGACCAAAAGGGGAAGCCCGAGTGTCTCGGCCCAATCGTGCCATTCGGCAAAAGCCTCGTCGGCCTCGTCGGTGATGTGCAGCGGCAGCACCAGGCCGGGATCGTCGTGCGCCAGCACGACGGCCACGGCGCCCTCGCCCGGCATCATGCGCAGCGCCACGCCGTTGAAGGCGGTGAGCGGCATGTTGAACGCCATGCGCATGCCGCCGACCGAGCGGCGCAGCACCACGCGCTCGCGATGCAATTCGATGTGTCTGACGAGCCCGTCGGCCGCGGCGTCGCTCGCCGCATAGCGCACGGGCAGGCAGTGCGGGTCGAGCCGCAATGCGCGGCTCGACCCGGCGGGGCATCCGCCAACTCGCATCTGACGCCTCAAACTCTCCCGCGCCAGGCTTATGTGCCCGGTCGCACGAGAAGCATCGCAGACGGGCGTCCGAAACCGCTTAAGGTTCGCGGTTAATCGATTCTGTCCCGGGTCTTTCCAAAGCGCATGATTGATGGCGGCTGAAAAAGCATGATTGACGAGGTGTTGCGGCGCTCCGTGCAATCGTCGCGGAACCGGTTGCGCGGAGGCGGCGAAAGGGCCATCTGAACGGGGAATTCGCCGCTCTCCATACGGGATCACCGCATGCTCACCCCGACCTCCCTGTTCGACCAGTCCGCCCTCCTCGCGCGCGCCGAGCGCCTGGTGAAGGCGGCGCGCGCCGCCGGCGCCGATGCCGCCGACGCGGTGGCGGTGCGCGCGGTATCGGTCTCGGTCGAGGTGCGCGACGGCGCCGTCGAGGAGTCGGAGAGCGCCGAGGGCGACGATCTCGGCCTGCGCGTCCTCATCGGCAGGAAGCAGGCGGTGGTGTCGACCAACGACATGGCGGGCGACGGCTTTGCGGCGCTGGCCGAGCGCGCGGTGGCCATGGCCCGCGTCGCGCCGGAGGACAAATACGCGGGCTTGGCCGACGTCTCGGAACTGGCGAAGAGCATCCCCGATCTCGATTTGATGGACGGCAAGATGCCGTCGGTCGCCGAACTGGAGGCCACCGCCCGCGCCGCGGAGGCCGCGGGGCTGGCGGTCAAGGGCGTCAGCAAATCCGGCGGCGCGTCGGCGTCCGCGGGCATCGGCGGCATGGTGCTCGTCACCAGCCACGGCTTCACCGGCGCCTATCTCGGCTCCAGCCACGGCGTGTCGATGACGGCGATCGCCGGCGAAGGCACCGGCATGGAGCGCGACTACGATTATTCCAGCGTGCGCCACCTCGCCGACCTCGACAGCCCGGACAAGATCGGCCGCACCGCCGGCGAGCGCGCCATCGCGCGGCTGAACCCGCGCAAGGTGACGACGCGCAAGGTGCCGGTGGTGTTCGATCCGCGCATCGCCGGCTCGCTGGTCGGGCATCTGGCCAGCGCGGTGAACGGCGCGTCGATCGCGCGCAAGTCGAGCTTCCTCAAGGACAGCATGGGCAAGAAGCTGTTCGCCGACGGCATCCGCATCATCGACGACCCGTTGCGCAAGCGCGGCCTGCGCTCGCATCCGTTCGACGGCGAAGGCGTCGCCGGCAAGAGGCTGGCGCTGATCGATGACGGCGTGCTGACGACGTGGATTCTCGATTGCGGCACCGCGCGCGAATTGGGCATGAAGACCACCGGGCATGCGTCGCGCGGCGTCTCCTCGGTGCCGTCGCCGTCGGCCTCGAACCTGCATCTCGAACCGGGCAGGATGACGCCGGCCGAATTGATCGCCGACATCAAGGACGGCTTCTACATCACCGATCTGATCGGCAGCGGCGTCAACATGGTCACCGGCGATTACAGCCGCGGCGCCTCCGGCTTCTGGATCGAGAACGGCCAGATGACTTACGCGGTGAGCGAGGTGACCATCGCCGGGCACCTCACCGACATCTTCCGCTCGCTGACGCCGGCCAATGACCTCGAATTCCGCTACGGCGTCAACGCGCCGACCGTGCGTCTGGAGGGGCTGACCGTTGCCGGCCAGTGATCTCCTGAGCGGACTGGAAGCGGTCATGCACGAAGCGGGCGCGCTCGCGCGCCTCACCGCCGCGCGGCCGTTCAAGCGCTGGACCAAGGGCGCCGAGCAGTCGCCGGTCAGCGAGGCCGACATCGCCGTCAACGACCTCCTGCGCGAGCGGCTGACGCGGCTGGTGCCGGAGGCGGGCTGGATCTCCGAGGAGACCGAGACCGATCAGGCGGCGCGGATGGCGCGGATGGCGCGGATGGCGTGGATCGTCGACCCCATCGACGGCACCCGCGCCTTCATCGCCGGCCGGCCGGACTGGACCATTTCTGTGGCGCTGGTCGAGGACGGCCGCCCGCGGCTCGCCGCCCTCTTCGCGCCGGTCACGGAGCAAATGTTCCTGGCGGAGCGCGGAGCGGGAGCGACGCTCAACGGCGCGGCCATGTGCGCATCGCACGGCGACACCCTCACCGGGGCCACGATCGCCGGGCCGAAACGGTACCTGGACAGACTGGAACGGCTCGACCCCTCGATCCTGCCGCAACCGAAGGTGCACTCACTCGCTCTGCGGCTGACGCGCGTCGGCGCCGGCACGCTGGACGTGGCGTTTTCGTCCGGGGGCAGCCAGGATTGGGACCTTGCGGCGGCCGACCTTTTGGTGCACGAAGCCGGGGGTCTGCTGACCGACTTCGCCGGCCGCCCGCTCCTGTTCAACGGCGGTGGGGCACATAGTGCACTGGTGGCGGCAGGCCCTGCCCGCCATGGCGCGCTCCTGGAACTCGTCCGCGACCGCATGCCGGAGTTCGCGTAGGCTGGTTTTGCACGTCGCGCGCCGGGGCGGCATCACTGGGAACGACAATGTCCGGAACGACCAAACAACTGCCCCATCTCGTCTTTGGCGGCGAGCTCGTCGCACTCGGGGGCACCGAATTCAAGGACCTCTCCAAGCTTGACCTCGTCGGCATCTACCCGAACTACGCCGCCGCTTATTCCATGTGGAAGGCGAAGGCGCAGCAGACCGTCGACAATGCGCACATGCGCTACTTCATCGTGCACTTGCACCGCCTGCTCGACCCCGACGCCGGCAAGCCCGGACACTGAGCCCCCCTGAACATGCCCTCGGCCAAGCAGATCGTCTCCTCCCCCGCTTTTCAAAATGCGGTGGGAACGCTGGGAGCGTGGTATCTTCGCTTCGTCTGGCGGACGAGCAGCAAGCTGCTCGATCCGCCGGACATCTACGATCGGGTCCTCACGCCGGCGATCATTGCCATGTGGCACGGGCAGCATTTTCTCATGCCGTTCCTCAAGCGGGACGACACGTCGCATCGCGCCAAGGTGCTGATCTCGCGCCACCGCGACGGCGAGGTGAACGCCATCGCCGCCGAGAAGCTCGGCATCGGCACCATCCGCGGCTCCGGCGCGCATAACGGCGAGTTTCACCGCAAGGGCGGCGTCAGCGCCTTCACCGAGATGCTGCAGGCGCTCGGCGAGGGCTACAACGTCGCCATGACCGCCGACGTGCCGAAGATCGCGCGCGTCGCCGGGCTGGGCGTCGTCAAGCTGGCGCAGCATTCGGGGCGGCCGATCTATCCCGTCGCCATTGCCTCGAGCCGCCGCAAGGTACTGAACAACTGGGACCGCACCGCCATCAACCTGCCGTTCAGCCGCATCGCCATGGTTGCGAACGAGCCGATCTGGGTGCCGCAGGACGCGAGCGCCGAGGTGCTGGAAGAGAAGCGCGCCGCGGTGGAATCGGAACTCAACCGCCTGACCGAGCACGCCCACAACCTCGCCGATCGCGGGAGGTCCGCGGCGTGACGGCGCCTCTGCCGCGCGCACTGCAAGCCTACCGGCTGGCACTGTCGGCGGCGGCGCCGCTGACGGCGCTGCTACTGCGCCAGCGGCTGGTACGCGGCAAGGAGATCGACGCACGCCTATGCGAGCGCCGCGGCGAAGGCACGCTGCCGCGTCCCGACGGGCCGCTGGTCTGGCTGCACGCCGCCAGTGTCGGCGAACTGATGAGCGTGCTGCCGCTGATCGAACGCATCAGCGGCCGCGGCCTCACCATGCTGGTAACCTCCGGCACCGTCACTTCGAGCGAGATCGCCGCGCAGCGCATGCCGCCCGGCGTCATCCATCAATTTGTGCCGCTGGACGTGCCGCGCTTCGCCGGGCGCTTCCTCGACCATTGGCGGCCGCAGCTCGCCCTGTTCGTCGAATCCGACCTGTGGCCGAACCTGTTGATCGAGACGGCGCGGCGCGACGTGCCGATGGTGCTGCTCAATGCGCGCCTGTCAGAACGCTCGTTTCGCCGCTGGCAGCGTCTGCCGCAGTTCATCGGGCACCTGCTGCAAGGCTTCGATCTCTGCCTCGCGCGCACGCGCGCCGACGCCGAGCGACTGACGCGGCTCGGCGGCCGCAAGGTCGTGGTCAGCGGCAATCTCAAATTGGACGTGCCGGCGCCGCCGGCCGACGCCGCCGCGCTCGCCGCGCTGCAGGATGCCGTCGGCGCGCGGCCGGTGATGGCCGCAGCCTCGACGCATCCGGGCGAAGACGAACTGGTGATCGCCGCGCACAAGCGCCTGCGCGCCGGCACGCCCGGCCTGCTGACGCTGATCGCGCCGCGCCATCCCGAGCGCGGGCCGCAGATCGCAGCGCTGGCGCGCGCGGCCGGGCTCAATGCCGCCGTGCGCTCCGAAAACGCGCTGCCGGATGCCGCAACCGAAATCTACGTCGCCGACACAATGGGCGAGCTCGGCCTGCTCTATCGCCTGACGCCGGTCGTGTTCATCGGCGGCTCGCTGA
The DNA here is from genome assembly GCF_035943735.1 of Pseudolabrys sp. GTDB lineage: Bacteria > Pseudomonadota > Alphaproteobacteria > Rhizobiales > Xanthobacteraceae > Pseudolabrys. The sequence continues at coordinate 36,876 of NZ_DASZBV010000005.1, read as the reverse complement.
TCCCGCACGGCGGACAGAATCCGATCGAGCCGGCCAAGCTTGGCGCGGCCATTGTGCACGGGCCGCACGTCGCCAATTTCCAGGAGCTTTATGCCGAGCTCGATGCCGCGCACGGGGCCGAACTCGTCGCCGACGGCGACCGGCTCGCCGCGGCGCTCGGCGCGCTGCTGACGCAGCCGGTTCTGCGCGAGCGTGTGGCGCGCGCCGGCCACGAGGTCGTCGAGGCGCTCGGCGGCGCGCTGGAGCGCACGATGCAGGCGCTCGAGCCCTATCTCGATCCGCTGCAGCACCGGCAGGACGCGCACCATGCGTGAACCGGGCTTCTGGTGGCGCAAGGCGGGGCTCGCGTCGGCCCTGCTGTCGCCGCTGGCGGCAGCCTATGGCGCCGTCGCGGCGCCGCGCATGGCACGCGCCGGCGCCCGCGCCGGCGTACCGGTCATCTGTATCGGGAATTTCACGCTCGGCGGCGCCGGCAAGACGCCGACCGCCATCGCCATTGCGCGTATGCTGCGCGAGGGTGGAGAGCGCGTGTTCTTCCTGACGCGCGGCTATGGCGGCAGCGCCAACGGGCCGAAACTGGTCGATGCAGACGCGGACCGCGCCGACGTGGTTGGCGACGAAGCGCTGCTGCTTGCGCGCGTTGCGCCGACCATCGTGGCGCGCGACCGCGTCGCCGGCGCAAGCGCAGCGAAAGCGCACGGCGCGCAGCTCATCCTCATGGACGACGGCCTGCAGAACGGATCGCTCGAGAAGAATTTCAGGCTGGCAGTGATCGACGGCCGTCGCGGCATCGGCAATGCTCGCGTCTTCCCGGCCGGGCCGCTACGCGCGCCGCTCGCGGCGCAGCTTGCACGCGTCGACGCGTTGCTGGTCGTCGGCGGCGGCGCCGGTGCGAGCGATGTGGTTGCCGCAGCGGCGCAACGCGGCCTGCCGGTCTGGCACGGCCGCCTCGCGCCCCATCACGAGACCGCTGGCGCCATCGCTCGGCCGGTGCTGGCCTTTGCCGGTATCGGCGATCCCGACAAGTTCTTCGCGACGGCGCAAGAGGCCGGCCTCGAGATCGCGCAACGCCGCACCTTTCCCGATCATCATTGCTTCACTGCCGAAGAGGGGGCGGAACTGTTGATGGCCGCCGACCGCGACGCGCTGGCCCTGCTCACCACCGAGAAGGACCACGCGCGCATGACCGCCGATCCCGCGCTCGCGGCGCTGGCGCAGCGCGCGCATGTGCTACCGGTGACGATGCAGATCGACGAGATGGCGCAATTGCAGGCGGCGCTTAGAAAGGCCCTCGGCCGCTAGCGCGCCTCGCTTTTCAGCCGCTGCAGCACGGCCTCCGGCGACACATAAGGCTCCTGCAAATCGACGCTCCAGTATTTGAGCTCTTCCAGCGGGATCGGCACGCCAGTGACGGCGCAGCGCACATAGGCGCCCGGGCGCACGACGCGGAAATCGCCATCGAGGTATTTCACCTCGGCTTCGCCGTCCATCGACGAGCGGTCATAGCGATTGAGCAAGGCGGCCTCCGGAATGCTGCGTCATGCCAAGATAGTCGTTCGGGCGGCGCTGCGAAACCCTAGCCGAACAGGCTTCCCTGCCCGCCAGGGCCGCCCTCGCCGCCTTTGCTGCGCGGTTTCGGCTTGGCAGCCGGAGCTGGACGCGCCTCGCCGTCGGCGACCGCCCCAACCCGGCCGTCCGCGAACTCGATCTCCAGCCGCATGCCGGTTGGAACATCGGCGGCCGCGCGCAGCGGCCGGCCCTCACCGTCACGCACGAGCGCGAAACCGCGCTTGAGCACGTCGCGGTAGGAGAAGGCCGCCAGCAGCCGCTCGGCGCGTTCGACGCGCGCCGTGCCCCGATCGAGGTATGTGCGCATCGCACGGTGCGCGGCGTTGCCGCAGGCCGTGACGCGGTCGCGATGCCGCGCCAGACGCGCCCGGTGCGCCTGTGCATTGGCAAGCAGGCTGGTGCTCAGCCGGCCCTTGAGATTGGTGTAACGCTCGCGCCGGCGCTCGATCTGATTGCTCAGGAGCCGTGGCGACAGGCGCGAGGCCACACGCGAATACTGCGTATGATGGATCTGCGCATTGGCGCGCAGCGCGCGTGGCAGCCGCTCGGCCAGGCTGTCGAGTTGCTGTCGCGGCTGCGCCAGGATGTCCTTCGGCAGCGCGCGGGTCAGCAGGTTCAGTTCCTTGCGCCGCTGCTCGATGCCGCGCTGCCAGCACGACAGTTTGCGCGCACCGAGTTGCGACAGCCGCACGAGAAGCTCGGAGCGCACCGGCACGGCCTTCTCGGCCGCCGCGGTCGGCGTCGGTGCGCGCCAGTCGGCGGCGAAATCGATGAGCGTGAAATCGGTCTCGTGGCCGACCGCGGAGATGAGCGGGATCATGCTGGCGGCGGCCGCGCGCACCACGATCTCCTCGTTGAACGACCACAGGTCTTCGAGCGAACCACCACCACGCGCCACAATGATGAGATCAGGACGCGGCAGCGGGCCCCGCTCCGGCAGCGCATTGAAGCCTGCGATGCCATTGGCGACTTCGGCGGCGCTGGTCTCGCCCTGCACCCGCACCGGCCATACCAGCACCCGGCGCGGGAAGCGGTCGGCGAGCCGGTGCAGGATGTCGCGGATGACGGCGCCGGTCGGCGAGGTGACGACGCCGATCACCTCGGGGATGAACGGCAGCAACTGCTTGCGCGCCTCGTCGAACAGACCTTCGGCGGCGAGCTTCTTCTTCCGCTCCTCCAGGAGCTTCATCAGCGCGCCGATGCCGGCAGGCTCGAGACTGTCGATGACGATCTGGTACTTGGACGAGCCGGGGAACGTGGTCAGCCGCCCGGTGGCGATGACGTCGAGGCCCTCCTCGGGCTTGACCCGCATGCGGCCGAAGGTGCCCTTCCAGATGACGCCCTCAAGCACCGCCTTGTCGTCCTTGAGGCGGAAATAGCAGTGCCCGGACGGCGAGGCGCCGCGGAAGCCGGAGACCTCGCCGCGCACGCGGACATAGCCGTAGGCGTCCTCGACGGTGCGCTTGAGCGCCGCCGACAGCTCGGAAACGGTCCATTCCACAGCGTTTTTCAGCGCGGGTTCCGCCATCGGGGCCGAATCTCTTGCGGGGCGAAGGGAAACCCTGTTTCAGATGGATAAGGTGCCCCGGTCAAGCCCGGGCAAGGCCCGGGAGACGAGCGCCGGCATGAACATCCTGATCCTCGGTTCCGGCGGCCGCGAGCACGCGTTGGCCTGGAAGATCGCCGCCAGCCCGCTGTGCTCGACGCTCTACTGCGCGCCGGGCAATGCCGGTATCGCGCAGGTAGCCGCGTGCGTCGCGCTCGACATCGCCGACCACAAAGCGGTGATCGCCTTCGCCAAGGAGAAGACGATCGCGTTCGTCGTGGTCGGGCCGGAGGCGCCGCTCTGCGCCGGCATCGTCGACGATCTCGAAGCCGCCGGCATCAAGGCCTTCGGCCCGGGCAAATGGGCGGCGCGGCTCGAAGGCTCCAAGGGCTTCACCAAGGACCTGTGCAAGGCCAACGACATCCCGACCGCCGCCTACCGGCGCTTCAAGCATGCCGCCGACGCCAAGGCTTACGTGCGCGAGCGCGGCGCGCCGATCGTGGTGAAGGATGACGGCCTCGCCGCCGGCAAGGGCGTCGTGGTCGCCGCGACCGTCGCGGAAGCGGAAGCGGCGATCGACATGATGTTCGACGGCGGCGGCGGCAAGCGCGCCTGGGAGATCGTCGTCGAGGACTGCCTCGTCGGCGAGGAGGCGTCGTTCTTCGCGCTGTGCGACGGCGACACCGCCATCCCGCTCGCGTCGGCGCAGGACCACAAGCGCGCCTTCGATGGCGACAAGGGCCCGAACACCGGCGGCATGGGCGCCTATTCGCCGGCGCCGATCATGACGGACGAGATGAACGCGCGCGTGATGCGCGAGATCATCGAGCCGACCGTGCGCGCGATGAAAGCGATGGGCGCGCCGTACAAGGGCGTGCTGTTCGCCGGGCTGATGATCACCGAGAGCGGGCCGCAGCTCATCGAATACAACGTGCGGTTCGGCGACCCAGAGACGCAGGTCTTGATGCTGCGGCTGATGTCCGACCTGCTACCGGCGCTGATCGCCGCGCGCGACGGGCAACTGAAGAACATCGCCTTGCGCTGGTACGAAGACGCTGCGCTCACCGTGGTGATGGCGGCGAAGGGTTATCCCGGCGACTACGGTAAGGGCACCGTGATCGAGGGTCTCGCCGAAGCGGCGCAGGTCGAGAACGTCGAGATCTTTCATGCTGGCACCAGGGCCGACGGCGGCCGCATCCTCGCCAATGGCGGGCGCGTGCTCAATGTCAGCGCACGCGGCAAGACGGTGCGCGAGGCGCAGAGCAGAGCCTATGCCGCCGTCGACCGCATCAAATGGCCGGAGGGCTTTTGCCGCCGCGACATCGGCTGGCGCGCGGTGCAAAGAGAGAAGTAGATTCCGTCATGGCCGGGCTTGTCCCGGCCATCCACGTCTTGCTTTGATGCTGCAAGAAAGGCGTGGATGCCCGGCACAAGGCCGGGCATGACGAAGCAGTTGCCGGAGAATTGGAAGAATGCATCCTGTCCTGCGTCTCTATGAAGACGTTCTGTCGAGCGCCGAGAACGTCGTGTTCGAATTGCCGCCGCTACCGCGCTTCATCTTCGTGGTACACGGCAGCGCCACCATCGCCGGCGAGACTGTGGCGAGCGGCAACGCCTGGCAGGGCGAGGGCACCGTGACGGTGAAGCCCGGCGAGGCCGGCGTCACCTGCTGGCGCTGGGAACTGGCACGCGGCGACCAGGGCTCCACCACGGCGAATGCGCCCGGCATGATCACGCACGAGAAGCTGTCCGCCTATCTCGAGACGCTGCCGAGGGGCGAGCTCTTGATGCGCGGCGACAGCGTCGCCTTCCCGCCCGGCGGCTGCGCCTATCTGCATCGCCACCAGGGCCCGGGCATCCGCTGCCTTGTCGACGGCGGCATCCGCATCGACACGCACGGCCGATCGACGAGCTACGGCCCGGGCGGCGCCTGGTACGAGAGCGGGCCCGATCCGGTGTTCGCGCAAGGCTCGGCCGACAAACCGTCGCGCTTCATCCGCGTCATGATCCTGCCGCGCGCGCTCGTGGGCCAGAGTTCGATTCAGTACGTCAACGACGACGACAAGGCGAAGCCGAAGGCGCAGCAGTACAAGATCTTCGCCGACGCGCCGATCGCGTTCGGAGTGAGGAAGTAGTTGGGCATCGACCGGCACAGCTTCCTTTCCCTCTCCCCGCACGCGGGGAGAGGGTGGCGAGCATTGAGCGACCAGCGAAATGCGAGCCGGGTGAGGGGGTGCATCGAAGCGCCCGGACTCGCGGTCACGCCCCCTCACCCGCCCGCCTTCGCTGCGCTCGACGGTCGACCTCTCCCCGCACGCGGGGAGAGGTGAAGGAGCCGCATGACAAGCATAGACCGGCAGGAGGCGTTTTCGGGCACCAAGGACGCGGCGCCGGCCTTGGCGCTCGATGCGGCGCGGCTCGAACGCTACCTGACGGCGCAGGTCAAAGGCTTCGCCGGACCGCTCACCGTCAAGCAATTCAAGGGCGGCCAGTCGAACCCGACCTACATGCTGGAGACGCCGCGGCGCCGCTACGTGCTGCGGCGAAAGCCGCCGGGCAAGCTGCTGCCCTCGGCGCACGCCGTCGACCGCGAATACCGCGTCATCAGCGCGCTCTCCGCGCAGGGCTTTCCCGTCGCCAGGCCGTTCGTCTATTGCGCCGACGAGAGTGTCGCCGGCACCGCCTTCTACGTGATGGACTTCGTCGACGGCCGCGTGTTCTGGGAACCGCAGATGCCCGGCTCCGAGCCGGCCGAGCGCGCCGCAATCTACGACGCCATGAACGCGACCATCGCGCGGCTGCACGCGTTCGATCCGGCGGAGATCGGACTGGCCGATTTCGGCAAGGGCGAGAACTACGTCGCGCGTCAGGTCGAGCGCTGGTCGAAGCAATACCGCGCCTCCGAGACCGAGAAGATCGAGGCGATGGAACAGCTGATCGCCTGGCTGCCGCGGCACATCCCGCCGGCGCAGACGGTGCGGCTGGTGCACGGCGACTTCCGGCTCGACAATCTTATCATCGCGCGCGACGCGCCCGAGGTCGCCGCCGTGCTCGACTGGGAATTGTCGACGCTCGGCGATCCGCTCGCCGATTTCACCTACCATCTGATGGCCTGGCACATGCCGGCCTCGGAGAGCGCCGCCGGCACCGCGAGCCTCGTCGGCCACGATCTCGGCGCGCTCGGCATTCCCTCGATGGCGGATTACGTCGACGATTACGTCGCGCGTACCGGACTCGATCCGCGTCCGCATCTCGCGACCTACATGGCCTATAATTTCTTCCGCATTGCCGCCATCCTGCAGGGCATCATCGGCCGCGTGCGCGACGGCACCGCGACCAGCGAGCACGCGCCGGCGAAAGCCGAGATGATCCGCCCCCTCGCCGAGCAGGCATGGAAATTCGCAGAGGCCGCCGGCGCCTGATGGTGAACGAAGCCTTGCCGACGAACCCCGGATTCCGGGGATGCGGGTTCCACTCCGTTGAGAGCTGCCGCCTATGGTCCGCCCGAAATCGGGAGAGGACCAATGAGCATCAGCAGCATCGGAATCCAGACCGTGACACCAACCACCGGCACCGGCGCGCAGCGGCCGCAGAGCACGGAGCAGCAGCAGCAGCAGAGCGCGAGCAACGACAACAGCGCGGCGAACGGTTCGGCAAAAAGCGGCTCGGCGCAAACGCTCGGCCGCCACGTCGACAAGCGCGTCTAGCGCCGCTCGCGGAAGAAGTCCTTCAGCAGCACGGACGCATCGCTTTCGTTGATGCCACCATAGACCTCCGGCCGGTGATGGCAGGTCGGCGCCGAAAAGAAGCGCACGCCGTGCTCGACCGCTCCGCCCTTTTCATCGGCGGCGCCGAAATAAAGCCGGCGGATCCGGGCGAACGACATCGCCGATGCGCACATCGTGCACGGCTCCAGAGTCACGTAGAGATCGCAATCGGTCAGCCGCTCCGAGCCGAGCGCGGCCGCCGCCTGGCGGATGGCCAGCAGTTCGGCGTGCGCCGTCGGATCCTTGTCGGCGAGCGTGCGGTTGCCGGCGCGCGCGACGATCTCCCCATCCCGCACGATGACACAACCGACCGGCACCTCGCCGCGGGCCTGCGCCGCGCGCGCCTCGTCGAGGGCCGTTTGCATGAAAGAAGGGGCCGGCATCAGGTCTCCGTCACGCCCGGCCTTGTGCCGGGCATCCACGCCTTATACACGGTCCACGGAACAAGACGTGGATGGCCGGGACAAGCCCGGCGATGACGTGGAGAAAAATGGCCGATAAACCTGCGCCCGCCGGCGACCGCATCGCCAAGGTGATCGCCCGCGCGGGGCTCGCGTCGCGGCGCGAGGCGGAGGCGTGGATCGCCGCCGGCCGCGTCACGGTCAACGGCAAGCCGATCTCCTCCCCCGCCCTCAATGTCGGTCCGCGCGACCGCATCGCCGTCGACGGCCAGCCGTTGCCTGGCCGGACGCGCACGCGGCTGTTCCTCTGCAACAAGCCGCGCGGGCTGGTCACCACCCATTCCGACCCGGAAGGCCGGCCGACCATCTTCGGCGCGCTCCCGAAGCACCTGCCACGGCTGATCAGCGTCGGCCGCCTCGACATGAACACCGAGGGGCTGCTGCTGCTCACCAATGACGGCGGGCTGGCGCGCGCACTCGAACTGCCGGCCACCGGCTGGGTGCGCCGCTATCGCGTGCGCGCGCTCGGCCGTATCTCGCAGGAGACGTTGGACGGCCTGAAGAAGGGCGTCACGGTCGAGGGTATCCACTATGGGCCGATCGAGGCGACGCTCGAGCGCCAGCTCGAGTCGAATTGCTGGCTGGCTGTGGCGATCCGCGAGGGCAAGAACCGCGAGGTGCGCCGCGTGATGGAGTCGCTCGGCCTCAAGGTGAGCCGCTTGATCCGCATTGCCTTTGGGCCGTTCGAACTGCCGCCGATCAACGAGTGCGAGGTCAAGGAGGTCGAGACCGCGGCGCTGAAGAAGGCGCTGGGCCCGGAAATCATCACGCAGGCCGAGGCGGATTTCGAGGCGCCGCTGGAGACCCCCACGCCGCTCATTCCCGCGAAAGCAGGAATCCAGAAGGGCGCTGCTGCGCGGCCTGGCCGCGCTGGGTCCCCGAATTCGCGGGGACGACCGGGCAAACCGGGCGATAGGCCGGCTACGTCGCGGCGTGACGACGAACGGCCCGAGACCGGGCGGAGCAAGCACAACAAGCGCCGCCGGCCCGATCGCTCCGGCGGGCCGCGGCCCTCGCGCCCGCGGGCGAAATAATGCGCATCGTCGGCGGCCGCCTGCGCTCGCGCCCGATCGCCGGGCCGAAAGGGCCCGGCTTGCGTCCGACCGCCGACCGGCTGCGCGAGTCGCTGTTCAACATCCTCGCCCATGCCTACGGCGATCCGGTCGCGGGCGCACGCGTGCTCGACCTGTTCGCCGGCACCGGCGCGCTCGGCATCGAGGCGGCATCGCGCGGCGCCGCCTTCGTGCTGTTCGTCGACGACGGCGTCGAAGCGCGCGCGCTACTCAGGCAGAACAGCGAAACGCTCGGCCTCGGCGGCACGACGCGCATCTTCCGCCGCGACGCGACCAAGCTTGGGCCGGCGCATCCGATCGAGGCGTTCTCGCTCGTCTTCCTCGATCCGCCTTACGGCAAGGGACTGGCCGAGAAGGCGCTCGTCGCGGCGCGCGACGGCGGCTGGCTCAAGCCTCAGGCCTTGATCGTGGTCGAGGAGGCGACGGAAGCCGCGTTCAAGCCGCCGGAGGGATTCGAAGAAGTCGAGCGGCGGGCGTACGACGATACGGAATTGATATTCTTGAGAACGCTCTGACAACTGCAAAACGTTCGCGTCCCTCAACGCCGCCCGAACAACCGCTCGATGTCGCTGAGCTTCAACTCGACATAGGTCGGCCGGCCGTGATTGCACTGGCCGGAGTTCGGCACGGCTTCCATTTCGCGCAGCAGCGCGTTCATCTCGTCGGGCTTCAGGCGACGCCCCGAGCGCACCGAGCCGTGGCAGGCCATGGTCGCAGCGACATGCAAGAGCCGCCGCTCGAGCGGCAGCGAATCGTCCCACTCGGCCATGTGCTCGGCGAGATCACAAACCAATCCACGGACATTGACCTGTCCAAGCATAGACGGCGTCTCGCGCACCGCCACCGCGCCGGGGCCGAAACTTTCGACGACGAGACCGAAGCGCGCGAGTTCGTCGGCGCGGGCGACGAGCCGCGCGGCGGCGCCTTCGTCGAGCTCGACGATCTCGGGGATCAGCAGGATCTGCCGCGCCACGCCGGACGCATCGAGTGCATCCTTCAGTCGTTCGTAGACGATGCGCTCGTGCGCGGCGTGCTGGTCGACGATGACGAGGCCGTCGCGCGTCTGCGCCACGATGTAGTTCTCGTGGATTTGCGCCCGCGCCGCGCCGAGCGGATGATCGAGCAACTCCGGCGCGGGCTCCGCTTCGGCGAGCGCCGCCGACGGCGCGCCGACGTCGAAGGCCGCCTGCGCCACTTCGGCAAAACCGAGCGCGGTTGCGCCGCGCGTCGTCGCAAAGCCCGCCGGCCGCGCCGGCGAATGCCGCCAGTCGTAGCCGCCGCGCGGCGGCGCCGCCGCGGGCCGGAATGTGGCGATGGTCGCGCCGCCGCCGGTCGTCGCGGCGCGCTGCGCGTCGCGCGCCAGCGCCTCCTTGAGCGCGCGCACGATCAGCCCGCGCACCAGCGCGCCGTCGCGGAAGCGCACTTCCGTTTTCGCCGGATGCACGTTGACGTCGACCTCGTGCGCGTCGAGCGTCACGAACAGCGCGAGCAGCGGATGCCGGTCGCGCGGCAGATAGTCGGCATAGGCCGCGCGCACCGCGCCGACGAGGACCTTGTCGCGCACCGGGCGGCCGTTGACGAACAGGAACTGGCCGAGCGAATTCGCCCGCGACAGCGTCGGCAGCCCGGCGAAGCCGGACAGATGCACGCCCTCGCGCTCGGCGTCGACCGCAATCGCATTGGCGCGGAAGTCGGCGCCCATCACGTCGCCGAGCCGCGTCAATTCGTCGGCAGCCGGACCCCACGTGACCGGCGCGCGCTCCTCGCCGGCGAGCGTGAAGGCGACGTCCGGCCGGCTCATCGCCAGCCGCCGCACCACCTCGCGCACGGCCTCGGCCTCGCTGCGGTCGGTCTTGAGAAACTTCAGTCGCGCCGGCGTCGCATAGAAGAGATCACGGACTTCGACCATGGTGCCGGCGGTCAGCGCCGCCGGGCGGAGCTCCGACTTGACGCCGGCATCGACGGTGAGCGCCCAGGCGTGCGGCTCGGATTTGTGCCGCGTGGTGATGGTCAGCCGCGCCACCGCGCCGATCGACGGCAGCGCCTCGCCGCGGAAGCCGAGCGTGCGGATGTCGAGCAGGTCCTCGCCGGAGAGCTTCGAGGTGGCGTGCCGCTCGACCGCGAGGTCGAGATCGGCGCGCGTCATGCCCTCGCCGTCGTCGGTGATGCGGATCAAGCGGCGGCCGCCGCCGTCGGTCAGAACGTCGACTCGCGTCGCGCCGGCGTCGAGCGCGTTCTCGACCAGCTCCTTGACGACGCTCGCCGGCCGCTCGACCACCTCGCCGGCGGCGATGCGGTTGACGATTCCCTCGGAGAGCTGGCGGACGGGCATTCGAAATACGACCTGATTCGACTGCACACGAGTTTACCGGGGTGGGTATGGCCGCCGCGAGGCGCGCCCGAACGCTATGCCCGCTTTCCTTTGGACAGTGCAGGCATGCGCCATCGCCCGTGTTTTTTGGTCGGCGCCGGGTACGCCGCAGTTCCGCTCCTTCATCGCACTCCCCCGAGGGGAGCGGAGCGCCGGCAGACGCGGGGGTGTGCGAGACCCCCGGTGAGCGGCCGGCGAGACCGCTCGGTGGGACGCTTTGCGAAGGCGTCCCCTCGCTCCTTTTCGGGAACGAGGCGCCTCCCGGCGCTCCACTGCGGCGTTCTGCGATCAGGACGGGCCGCGCTTTCGAGAACGTGGACCAGCCACGCCTGTCAGCCAGCTCCTGGCGCCGGGTCCTATTGCCCGGGAGCGGAGCCCCGCCATCGCCCGAGCGCTTCGGAGCACGTTTCTCCGAAGCCCGCGGCACCGCATCGATCGATGGCGGGGTTTCCCCGGTCATCGACCCGGTGAGGCGTGGCCGAATCTCCGGCCCGTGTCTCACCGCCGCTCCGTCTTCACGGCGTCCCATGACGACGCCCCTCTAGAAGAGCAGGACGACAGGACTATAGGCATTTGAATTTAGGAATGTCAACAGTCCTAGGTGGCGTACTTTCCGCCTATCCCGTCATCCTGACGAGCCTGCCGAAGGCGGGCCTCGAAGGACTTGTGAGTCAGAGATCCTTCGAGGCGCGCCATCGCGTGCCGAAGACGCGCGTAAACGCGCTGATGGCACGCACCTCAGGGTAACGGGAAAGGCTTTGAGCTCAATCCAGCCCCGGCTTCCTCTGCCGCAGGTTCTTGATGCCGGAGCGGCGCTTTTTCGACTCCAGCCGCTCGCGCTTGGCCGATTTCGGCACCTTGGTCGCCCGCCGCACCGTGGGCCGCACCGCCGCCTGCCGGATCAGGTCGAACAGGCGCTCGCGGGCCTCGGCGCGGTTGCGCGACTGGTCGCGATGTTCCTGCGCGACGATGACGATGACCCCGTCCTTGGTCAGGCGGTGGCCGGCGAGCTTCATCAGGCGGATGGCGACGTCGTTCGGCAGCGACGGCGAATGCCGCGCGTCGAAGCGCAACTGCACCGCCGACGACACCTTGTTGACGTTCTGTCCACCGGGACCCGAGGCGCGCACGAACGATTCCGACAGCTCGGAGTCGTCGAGGGAGATGGCGTCGGTGACCTTGATCATGGGTGCATCATGCGTCACTCGGGCGCATTTCCCAAGCGCCGCTCATTCCCGCGAAAGCGGGAATCCAGTTCTGACTCACAACTGGGTCCCCGCATTCGCGGGGACGAGCGGAGCAATCAATCCAGCAAATATTTCTTCGCCAGCACCTTGCCCTCTTCCACCGCCGGCTGGTCGAAGGCGTCAATGCCCATCAAATGCGCGGCGATGATGGTCTCCAACATGAAGTGCATCATCAATTCGCCGAGCGCGGCCTCGTCGAGCGTCTCGACGTGGAATGCGCGCACCGGGCAGCCGTTCTTCGCCAAGGTCTCGGCGGTGGCGCGGCCTTCGGCGGCGGCAAGATCGCCGATCGTCTTGCCCGCAAAGCCCGGCTCGCCGGCGATCTTCGAGAGCTCCGCGTCCATGCGCGGCCCACGGCCCTTGCTGCCGACGGTGAGCACATTGAACAATTTGTCGCGCGGCCCGGCGATGAACAATTGCACCTGGCTGTGCTGGTCGACCGGACCGAGCGCCGCGACCGGAGTCGTGCCCTTGCCGCCCTTGCCGAGGCTCTCGGCCCAGAGCTGCACGTACCAATGCGTGAAACGCTCAAGCCTGTCGGCATAGGCCATCAGCACGCTGATGGATTTCTGCCTGGTCTCGGCGAGCGCAACGTTGAGCGCGGCGCCGAGCGCCGCCGGCACCTCGGCCGGTGCTTTCTTCGCGAGCACCGGCGCGAGCGCGCGGCCGGCGCCCTGGCGGATGGCGCCGATGTCGAGGCCGAGCGCCGCGGCCGGCAGAAGACCGACATTGGTCAGCGCCGAATAACGGCCGCCGACATTCGGATCGTGGTCGAGCAGCGACACGCCGTGCTGCGTCAGCAGATCGCGCAGGCCATTGCGCTTGCCGGCTTTCGCCGGCTCGCTGATGCCGAGCATTGCTTTTGGCAGGTCGGCATCGGCCGCCTTCAAAGCGGACATGACGGCGATGGTCTGCATCAGGGTCTCGGCGGTGCCGCCGGACTTGGAAATAGCGACGAAGCGGCTGGTCTTCAGCGGCAGCCGCTTCAGCATCGTCTCGAACGACGAGGCGTCGAGGTTGTCGATGAAATGGATGCGCGGAGGATCGCGCAACGCGCCGACGCCGGGCACGTTGAAGCCGGCCAATTGGGCGATGGTCTGGCCGCCGAGCGAGGAGCCGCCGGTGCCGAGGATGACGATGTCGCTCGCGCCGGCCTTCAGCCGCGCCGCGGCCTCGCGAATCTGCGCGAGGTCATCCTGCTTTTCGGGAAGGCGCAGCAAAGGCAGTGTGCCCTCGGCGTAGTGCTGGCGCAGGCGGTCGAGAGCGCCCTCAGCACGGGCGAGCGCGCCGGACAGCGCCGCATCGGCAATACCGTGCGGGCCGACGTTCTTTTCCAGGGCGGCGTCGATATTCTGGGTGATGGACATAAAGACCAGCCATTAGGGGTCATGGCCGGGCTCGTCCCAGCTATCCACGCCTTTCTAAAGAGAGGGCGTGGATGCCCGGCACGAGGCCGGGCATGACGGAGGTGGGTGCGTCGCTCGTATTAACGCGGACTCGTGAAGGGTATGCAACCGCCGGAGAACGCCCGCGTCACTCCGCGGTTCCGCTCGAGGCCAGCCCTTTCGGCTTGCCGGCGACCGTGACCAGCATGCCACCGCCGTAGAGCCGTTTGGCCACCCGCCTGGCGTCGGCGATCGTTACCGCATCGATGAGCTTGTCGCGGCGCTGGATGTAATCCATGCCAAGATTGTCGAGCTGGATCTGGGTGAGTTGCGCCGCGATCTTGTTCGAGGAGTCGAGCGACAGCGCGTAGGCGCCCTTGAGGTAGGACTTTGCCGCGGCCAGTTCCTCGGGCGTCGGGCCGCTGTCGCCCATGCGCTTGGTCTCTTCCTCGATGATCGAGAGCGCGTCGGCGGTGCGGTCGGCGCGGGTCGCGGTGCCGCCGAGCACCACCGCCGCGCGCCTGAACCAGACCAGGTTATCCGAGACGCCGTAGGCCAGCCCGCGCTTCTCGCGCACCTCGCGGTAGAGCCGCGAGGAGAAGCTGCCGCCGCCGAGGATGTGGTTGACGATGTAGCCGGCCATGAAATCCGGATCGTGCCGCTCGAGGCCGTTGCCGCCGAAGGTCACCACCGCCTGCGGCACGTCGACCGGCACGACGATGCGGCGGCCGATGCCCTGCGGCACCGCCGTGGCGATCGGCTTCAGGTCGCCCTTCTTCGGCAACGCGGCGAAGGCGCGGTCGATGAGCTTGCCCGCCGTCGCGGCATCGACGTCGCCGACGATCGAGATCGTCAGTGCATCGCGCGCGAAGTCGCGACGGACGTAATCGTGCAGGTCGGCGGCGGTGATGCGCGGCACCGTCTCCAGCGAGCCTTCCGGATCGCGGCCGTAAGGATGATTGGGAAACGCCGTGCGCCACCAGCTGCGGCCGGCGAGGCTGTTCGGATTGGTGGTCTCCCGCCGCAGCACCGCCATCATCTGTCCGCGCACGCGCTCGACCGCATCGGCATCGAAACGCGGCTTGCTCAGCGCCAGGCCGAGCAGGTCGAAGGCCTCGTCGCGATGCTCGTTGAGCGTACGCAGCGTGCCGTGCAGGTAGTCGCGGCCGACCTGGAAGCCGAGGTCGATGGCGTGATCCTCGAGGCGCTTGTGATAGGTCGCGCTGTCGAGATCGCCGGCGCCTTCGTCGAGCAGGTCGGCGGCGAGATTGGCGGTGCCGGCCTTGTCGGCCCGGTCCTGCGCCGAGCCGCCGTGGAAGGCGTAGTTCATCGCCACCAGCGGCGTCGAATGTTCGCGCACCAGCCAGGCCGGGATGCCCGACGGGCTCACGATCTTCTCGATCGTCATCGCATGCGCGGACGGAACGGCGGCGAGCATGAAGAGCGCGAGCGCCGCTGCGGCAAGGTGACGGATCATGAGCGGCGCTCCGCCTTGTGCGTGTCCTTGATGAGATAGCCGGTGACCGAGCGCGTCTTCTCGAGCCAGGCGCGCGCGGCATCCTGCACCTCGGCCGCCGTAACCTTGCGGATGCGGTCCGGCCACTTCTCGACGTCGGCGACGGTGGCACCGGTGGTCAGGGCGCTGCCGTACCAGCGCGCCATGCTCGCCTGGTTGTCGTGCGCATAGACCGCGTCGGCGATCAGCCGCGTCTTGGCGCGTTCCAGTTCGTCGGTGGTGATGCCGTGCGCGATGACGTCCTCGATCACCGCGTCGGTCGCGCTCTCGAGTTGCGGCAGGCTGACGCCGTCGCGCGGCGAGCCGTAGACGCCGAACTTGGAGTCGTCGAGCGCCGAGGCCTCGTACCAGGCGCCGGCAGCGACCGCGAGCTTCTCCTTCATCACCAGCGCCTGATAAAGGCGGCTGTTGGAGCCCGTGCCGAGGATGTGCGCCAGCACCTGCAGCGCCTCCGACTGGCCGGGCTTGGCGGTATGGAACGACGGCACCAGATAATCGCGCTGCAGCACCGGGAGTTCGACGCGCGGATCGGCCATGGTCAGGCGGCGCGCGGCGATCGGCTTCGGCTCTTGCGGCCGCTGGCGCGGCGGGATGGAGGCGCGCGGCGCCACCTTGCCGTAGGTGTCCTTCGCGTAGGCGAGCGCCTCGTCCGGCGTCACGTCGCCGGCGATGACCACGACGGCATTGTTCGGGCCGTAGAAGCGCCGGTAGAAGCCGATGGCATCGTCGCGCGTCAGCTGCTCCATCTCGTGCCGCCAGCCGATCACCGGCCGGCCATACGGACTGTTGAGATAGAGCGCGGCTTCGATCTGCTCGGACAATTTCGCGCGCGGATTGTTGCCGATGCGCTGGTTCTGCTCTTCCAGGATGACCTCGCGCTCGGGCAGCACCACCGCGTCGGTCAGTTGCAGGCCGGTCATGCGGTCCGCCTCGAAGGCCATCACCGTCTTCAGGTCGGCGCTCGGCACGCGCTGGAAGTAGCCGGTGTAGTCGTCGGTGGTGAAGGCGTTTTCCTGTCCGCCCATGTGCGCGACCACCTGCGAGAACGCGCCCGTCGGATGCTTGGCGGTGCCCTTGAACATCAGGTGCTCGAGGAAATGCGCCAGCCCGGAGTGCCCGGCGACCTCGTCGGCGGAGCCGACCTTGTACCAGATCATGTGCGTGACGACGGGCGCGCGGTGATCCGGTATCACCACCAGTTCGAGCCCGTTGGACAACTTGAAATCGGCGACCTTGGGGCCGGCCTCGTCGGCGAAGGCGGGCACGGCAAGCGCCGCGGCAAGGACCGCGGCAGCAATCAATCTCTGTCGGATTGGCACGTTTGCGACATCCTGGCGCGTATGCGCGACCATTGCGGCGGATCAGGGCGCTTTTGCGGCGCGACCGGCGAAGAGGCTTTCATACAGCAGGCCGATGACACCGGCAACGATGGCCACGTCGGCGAGATTGAACACGTACCAGTCGAATCGCCAGCCGGCGGTGTGGATGTGGAAGAAGACGAAGTCGAACACCCAGCCATAGGCGACCCGGTCGATGGCATTGCCGATGGCGCCGCCGATGATCAGGCCGAGCGACAGCGCGGTGAACCGGTCGCGCGCGTTGAGGAGCCAGGCGCCGAGCGCGATGACGGCCGCGACCTTGAAGCCGAGCAGAAGCCACTGCCCGAGCTCGCCCTGCGTCTGGAACAGGCCGTAGCTGATGCCGCGGTTGCGCACGAAGACGAAATCGAACAACGGCCCGAGCCGCAGCGGCGCGTGCTGCGGCAGCTGGTAGAGGAACAGCAGATAGACTTTGCTCGCCTGATCGGCGGCGCAGGCGATGACCGCCGTGACTGCGCCGAGGCGAACGGCGGCGGACCGGGCCAGTGCCGTCATTCCGCTGCCTTGCGCAGCGCGTCCCATTCGCGCAGCGCCTGCGCGTCGCGCGGAGAGACGTCCGGATAGTCGGGGTCGGCGCCGATGGTGTTGAGCACGCGCCACGAGCGCGCGCACTTCGTGCCTTCCGCGAGGTTCGGCAGCACGGCGACGCCCGACACGTCCGGCATGCGGAAGGCATCGGCCGGGCCTTCGTCCTCGACGAGCGTCAGGGCGGAGGTGATGCAGACTTCGGCGAGATCGACGTCGAGCACCGTCTCGGCGAGCTCCGGATTCGACACGTGCACGATCGGATGGGCCTCGAGCGACGAGCCGATGCGTTTCTGCGCGCGCTCGATCTCCAGCGCACCGGTGACGACGCGGCGCACGGTACGCACCTTGCGCCACTTGTCGGCGAGTCTGTCGTCGCGCCACGCCGCCGGCACCTCGGGGAAAGTCTCCAGATGCACCGACTTGGCATCGTTGCCGTAGCGCGACAGCCACGATTCCTCGGCGGTGAAGCAGAGCATCGGCGCCAGCCAGACCACCGTGCAGCGGAACAGATGATCGAGCACGGTGAGGCAGGCCTTGCGCTTCAGCGACGAGATCGGCTCGCAGTAGAGCGTGTCCTTGCGGATGTCGAAGTAGAACGCCGACAGGTCGGCGGTCATGAAAGCGGACAGCGCGGCGAAGATGCGTTTGTAGTCGAAATCCGCGTAGGCCTTGCGCACCAGCTCGTCGAGCTCGGCGAGCCGGTGCAGCATCAGCCGCTCGAGCTCCGGCATCTTCTCGACCTTGACGCGGTCTTCCTCGCTGAAGTGCGCGAGGTTGCCGAGCATCCAGCGCACGGTATTGCGCAGCTTGCGATAGGTCTCGACCGTGGTCTTGAGGATCTCCGGCCCGATGCGCAGGTCGTCGGCGTAGTCGGAGGCGCAGACCCACATGCGCAGGATGTCGGCGCCGGACTGCTTGATCACGTCCTGCGGCGCGGTGACGTTGCCGAGCGACTTCGACATCTTGCGCCCGTTCTCGTCGAGCACGAAGCCGTGCGTCAGCACGACGTCGAACGGCGCGCGGCCGCGCGTGCCGCACGATTCGAGCAGCGACGAATGAAACCAGCCGCGATGCTGGTCGGAGCCTTCCAGGTACATCACCGTGTCCTGGCCGCCGTCGACCTTGCGCTTGATACCGGCGAGCGACGGGAAATGCTCCGGGTCCTCGAGCACGAATGCGTGCGTCGAGCCGGAGTCGAACCAGACGTCGAGGATGTCGTCGACCTTCTGCCAGCCTTCGTTGGCGAGTTTGCCGAGAAAGCGCTCGCGCGCGCCTTCCTTGTACCAGGCGTCGGCGCCTTCGGCCTCGAAGGCCTCGACGATGCGCACCTCGACGTCCGGGTCCTGCAGGATCTCGACCGAACCGTCCGCGTTCTCCTTGATGAACACCGCGATCGGCACGCCCCAGGCGCGCTGGCGCGAGATCACCCAGTCGGGGCGCTGCGAAATCATGCCGGTGATGCGGTTCTCGCCTTGCGGCGGCACCCAGCGCGTCACCGAGATCGCCTTCAAGGCGCGCGCGCGCAACGTATCGCCGGGCTTGTCGATGCCCTTGTCCATGGCGATGAACCACTGCGGCGTGTTGCGGAAGATGATCGGCTTCTTCGAGCGCCACGAATGCGGATACTGGTGCTTGAGGCGGCTGCGCGCGATGAGCATGCCCGCCGCGATCAGCGCCTTGATCACCGCCTCGTTGGCGTCGCCCTTCTCGCCCTTGTCGTTGATGACGCGCTTGCCCTCGAAGCCGGGCGCGGCTTCGGTCAGCGCGCCGTTTTCGTCGACGGTGTAGGGGATGGCGGGGTTGATGCCGCGCGTCGACAGATAGGACTGTGTCTGTGCCGACGTCCAGAGCTCAAAGTCTTCACGACCATGTCCCGGCGCAGTATGAACAAATCCCGTTCCTGTATCATCGGTAACATGATCGCCATACAACAGGGGCACGTCGAAATCATACCCCTTACCCCGCAGCGGATGCGCACAAATAGCCGACACTAAATCCACGGGCCTCAAGTCGACCTTTAATTCGAACGCGTCTACTTTCGCCGTCTTCATCACGCTTTCGGCAAGCGATTTCGAAAGCACAAACAGATCGCCAGTCTTTGCCCAGTTGTTTTCGGGGGCGGCGGTCACCTCATAAATCGCGTAATTGATTTTCGGCGAAAGCGCGACGGCTCGATTTCCAGGAAGAGTCCAAGGAGTGGTGGTCCAGATCACTACTGACGACCGCATCAGCAAATCTATCACGTCCTTCGCGGTGGACTTCTCTCCAGGCTCTCGGTGAACACCGGGGTAAACGCCATCCTTCGACGGCACGACCGGAAACTTCACCCACACCGTATCCGAGGTGTAATCCTCGTACTCGACCTCGGCCTCGGCGAGCGCGGTCTTCTCCACCACCGACCACATCACCGGCTTGGAGCCGCGATATAACGTCCCGTTGGCCGCGAACTTCATCAATTCGCGCGCGATCTGCGCCTCGGCCGGAAAGCTCATCGTCGTGTACGGATGCTGCCAGTCGCCCTCGACGCCGAGCCTGATGAACTCCTCGCGCTGCACGTTGAGCCAGTGCTGCGCATAGGCGCGGCACTCCTGGCGGAAGGTGACCATGGCTTCCGGCGTCGAGAAGTTCGGCTTGCCCTTGTTCTTGGAGCGGTAATTCTCTTCCTCGATCTTCCACTCGATCGGCAGGCCGTGGCAGTCCCAGCCCGGCACGTAATTGGAATCGTAGCCGAGCATCTGCTGGCTGCGCGTCACCACGTCCTTGAGGATCTTGTTGAGCGCGTGCCCGATATGGATGTTGCCGTTGGCGTAGGGCGGACCGTCGTGCAGCACGAACTTGGCGCGGCCCTTGGCCTCCGCGCGAAGCTGCTTGTAGAGGTCGGTGTCCTGCCAGCGCTTGAGGAGCTCGGGCTCCTTCTGCGGCAGGCCGGCGCGCATCGGGAAATCCGTCTGCGGCAGGAACAGGGTCTCGGAATAATCGCGTTCGGGCTTGGACATAGCGGGCTTTTAGCAGGGCGGTTTCAGGCGGGAAAGGCGGGATTCCGGCCTCAAATCGCACCCAGCGCCGGAAATGCGCCCGGCGCGCGGGCGAGTACGGCCTTGGCCTGCGCCGCGTCGTCGTCCATCTGCCGCTGCAGCAGTTCGATCGACGCGAACTTCTCCTCGCCGCGGATCCAGCCGATGAAGGCGACATCCATGGTCTTGCCGTAGAGATCGCCGGAGAAGTCGAACAGGAACACTTCGAGCAGCGGCGCGCCGTTGTCGAACATGGGTCTACGCCCGAAGCTGGCGACGCCGTCCATCAGGCGGCCGTCGACCGCTACCCGCACGGCGTAAATGCCGTGCTTGAGCGCGCAGGACGGATCGGGCCGCACATTGGCCGTGGGAAACCCGAGATCCCGTCCACGCTTCTCGCCGTGGATCACCGGGCCGGAGATGAACCAGGGCGCCCCGAGCAGTTCCGTGGCCTCCACCACCTTGCCGGCCACCAGCGCCTCGCGCACCGCGCCGGAGGAGACCGGCCGACCCTCGTCCTCGAGCGGCGGCACGATATCGACGGCGAAGCCGAGCCGCTCCCCCTGCCCGGCCAGATAGGCAGGCGACCCCTGGCGATCCTTGCCGAAGTGGAAATCGAAGCCGATCGCCGCCCCGGCGATCCCCAGCCGGCCGACGAGGATACGCTCGATGAACTCCTGCGCCGAGGTGGCGGCGAGCGCCGCGTCGAAGCGCAGGATCACGGCACCGTCCAGCCCCTCGGCGGCCAGCAGCCGCAACTTGTCGCGCTCGCTCGACAGCCGGAACAGGGGCAGATCGGGCCGGAAAAAGGCGCGCGGATGCGGATCGAAGGTCAGCGCCGCCGCCGGCCGGCCAAGGGCGCGGGCGCGCGCGAGCGCCGCCGCGATCACCGAGCGGTGGCCGCGGTGCACACCGTCGAAGTTGCCGATGGCCACGACACAGCCGGCCAAGCGGCCGGCCTCGAGGGCGCGAGCGTCGCCTCGCGCCACCGCGAATGTCTGTCGTAATTCGGTCATCGACGTCCGGAAGAGGTCATGGGGTGCACGTTCAATCGCGCCGACACGCGCCCGTCAAGCGCCTGACATAGCGGGTTTCTACGGTAAAGGCGCGGTTAACAAACGGTTTAACAAGTTGTTCAAGCGCCGATGCTAGGGTCCGGCATCTGCGGAGTGCCTCTTGGAGGGGCGAAGGCGTATGGCTGTCGACCTGTCGATGTCCGTGCTGGTCGTGGACGACTACAGCACCATGATCCGCATCATTCGCAACCTGCTCAAGCAGCTCGGTTTCGACAATGTCGACGACGCGGCCGACGGCTCGGCCGCGCTCGCCAAGCTTCGCAAGCAGAAATACGGCCTCGTCATCTCCGACTGGAACATGGAGCCGATGAGCGGCTACGACCTGCTGCAGGAGGTGCGCGGCGATCCCGAGCTCGCGGCGCTGCCCTTCATCATGGTGACGGCCGAGTCGAAGACCGAGAACGTCATCGCCGCCAAAAAGGCCGGCGTCTCCAACTATATCGTCAAGCCGTTCAATGCGCAGACCCTGCGCAACAAGATCGAAGCGATCTTCCCGGACGTCTCCGCCCCGGCGGCGTGAGCCTCACCACATTAACTGCCGCATGACCGCCTTCGGCATGTCGCCGGCGGCGGCGAAGACGCTGCCGAGCGCGGTGGCGTCGGGGCGCTCGCGTCCGCCCACCTCCTCGGCGTGGATGCCGGAGGTGATGAACAGGAAATCGATGCCCATGGTGCGCGCGCCCTTGAGGTCGGTGCGCACCGAATCGCCGATCGCCAGCACGCGATTAAAGCCGGCCTCGCGCCCCGCCGCCGTCGCCGCCAGCCGCAACGCCATTTCGTAGATCGGCTTGTACGGCTTGCCGGCATAGAGCACCTCGCCGCCCATGGTCTGGTAGGCGTCGGCGAGCGCGCCGGCGCAGTAGACGAGCTTGTCGCCGCGCTCGACCACCACGTCCGGGTTGCCGCAGACCATGAACAGCTTGCGCGCGAGCATGCGCTCGAGCGTGGCGCGATAGTCCTGCGGCGTCTCGCTCTCGTCGTCGACAAGCCCGGTGCAGACGACATAGTCGGCGGTTTCGAGCGGCTGCAAACGGACATCGAGACCGGCGAACACGGAGGCGTCCCGCTCCGGCCCGAGATGAAACAGCGTCTGACGCGGCCGCGCCTTGATCACCGCGCGGGTGACGTCGCCGGACGAGACCATCGCGTCATAGGTCTCGCGCGGCACATGCAGCCGCGCGAGTTGACGGCCGACCTGCTCGCTCGGCCGCGGCGAATTGGTGATGAAGACAACGCTCGCCCCTTTGGCGCGGGCGCGCATCAGCGCATCGCAGGCTTCCGGCCATGCGGTAACGCCGTTGTGCACGACGCCCCAGACGTCGCAGAGAAAGACGTCGTAATCGGCGGCCAGAGCGGAGAAATGCGGGATCAGCGGCGGCATGATGGCCGGACGTATGCCATCAAATGCACGGAGGTGGAAGTCAGGCCGCGGGCGTGGCTGTGGCCAGTTCCGGACGGACGTCGCCGGCGCTGAGCGCCTCGGGGCGAACCGGGCGCGGCGCCGAGAACAGGAAGCCCTGACCGAAGCGCACGTCGTAATCGAGCAGGTCGAGCACCGTGCTTTCGTTCTCGATGCGCTCGGCGATCAGGTCGATGCCCGAGCGCGCCAGCAGGTCGGCGAGATCCTCGGGGTGAATGTCGCTCTGCGCGCCGGCCGCCTTGTTGAGCAGGAGCTTCGCCGGCACCTTGAGGAAGCGGAACGAACGCTCGGAGAGTTCGCGCGGCTCCATGCGCAAATCCAAGATGTGGTCCATCGAGAAGCGGAAGCCGCGCTCGGCGAGCGCCGACAGGCTCTCCTGCTCGATCGGACCGAAATTGCGCCAGGCGTTCTGCTTGAACTCGAAGATCAGTGCGTCGGCCAGCGCGCGGTTGGCGTCGACGAAGTCGAGGAACTGGCGGAATTGCGCCGGATCGATCAGCGTCGACGGGCTGACGTTGCAGAAGACGCCGACGTCCCGGCTCTTGAGCTGCAGCCGGCGCACCACCTGCACGGCGCGGAACAGGAGCAGATTGTCGATCTTCGGCATCAGGCCGGCGGCCTCGGCCGCCTCGACGAATTCGCTGGCGGGTACGATGGCGCCGTCGGCCGTGCGCAGGCGCGAGATCGCCTCGTAATAGCGCACCTTGCGCTGCGGCAACGTCACGATCGGCTGCAGATAGAGATCGACACGATGCGCATCGATCGCCTCGGTGATCAGGTCGACCGCCGCGTCGCGGCCGAGCGCGCGCAGCGGATTCGGCGCCGACACGGCGTCGCTTTCACTCAGCGCCAAAGGCGCGTCGGCCGGCGCCATCGTGGCGACGGATGCCATCGGCGCGAGCCGCGCCGGCGCGACGCTCTGGCGCAGCACCGCGTCGTGTGCCGCGACGCTGTCGGCGACCTGGCGCACGAGCGTGCCGAGTTCGCCGATCTCGGCGGCGAGGGGATCGACGGCGCCGCGCGCGCGCGACACCGTATTGCTGACGCTGGTCTCGACCGCGTTCAGCCGGCGGCCGAGCTCCGCGACCTGGCGGGCGAGATCGCCGGTACCGCGTGACGGGTCGGCGATCTGATCGCCGAGATCGCCGCGGTCGCGCAGCCGGTTCGAGATCGTATTGTAGAGCGCCATGGCCATCAGCGCGCCGAGGGCGACGATGGCCGATGTGCGGGCGTCGAGCTTGAACGCCAGGAACAGCACGGCGCCGAGCGAGCCCGCGATGATCACCATGCAGACAGCGATGAAGATGGCGCTGAGACGGCGCATTGCCCTTCGAAGACCCCCGCGCGGCAGGCGCGAACCGGCTTAATGATTCGCGCTTCCTGTTCCAATGTCCATGAGCCGGCAGGTCCGCGCAACACCGAAGTCCTGCTATGGTAAGGACCGATCGTCCTTTATTCGCAGGAACTTGCCCGTTGGAACCGAAGTCGCGCGCCTTTCGCCTCGCCGCCTGGGTGACTGAGGCCCCCGGGCAGGCTTTGGCCGCCTTTCTGGCCCTGCATGCGCTGGTGTGGACGGTCCTGCCCGCCCTGCTCTACGCCAACCTGCCCCTCGACCTGATCGAGGCGCTGATGTACGGGCGCGAATGGCAGTTGGGCTACGACAAGCTTCCGCCCCTGCCCTGGTGGCTGGTGGAGATCGCCTACCGGTTGGCCGGTCACGACTTCGCCTATTACCTGCTGGCGGAGCTCTCGGTCTGCGCCGCCTTCGCCCTCATTTACGCCGCGGCCAGACCTCTGCTCGGCGGGGTCGGCGCGCTGGTCGCGGTGCTGATCCTCGACGGCCTGCACTACGTCAACTACACCGCGGCCAAGTTCAACCACGACGTCGTCCAACTGCCGTTCTGGGCACTCGCCGGGTTCGCGCTGCACCGGGGTTTGCGCGACCGGCGCATAAGCGACTGGCTGCTGCTTGGCCTCGCCGTCGGCATGTCGCTGTGGGCGAAATATTTCGTCGTGGTGCTGGTGGCGCCGATGGTCGCCTTGGCGCTCGTCGATCGCGATGCACGGAAATGCCTCGCGACGCCCGGCCCTTACGTGGCGATCGCCGTCGCGCTCATCGTCACGGCGCCGCATGTCGTCTGGCTGTTCCGGACCGACTTCCTGCCCTTCGCCTATGCCGAACACCGCGCCGTGCTGTCGCGCGGCTGGTACGATCATCTCTGGCATCCGTTCGAGTTCGGCATCAGCCAGCTGTTCTTCCTCATCCCGTCGCTGCTCATCGCCGGCCCGTTGTTCATCCCGAAGCGCGCCGCGAGCGAGCCGCGCGCGATGGCTTCGGCCGACGCCTTCGATTTGCGTATCGTCACCTGGCTCGCCTTCGGCCCCATCGTCACCGTGCTGCTGATGGGCATCGTCAGCGGCCGCGGCGCCGTGGCGATGTGGGGCTATCCGCTGTGGCTGTTCCTCGGCGTCTGGCTCGTGCTCATCGCGCAACGCAAGCTCGATCTGCCGCGGCTCTCCCGCATCGTGCTCACCTGGGCGATCGTGTTCGCGTGCTTGGCGCTGGCCTTCGTCGCCAATTACGACATCCTGCCGCGCTTCGATCATCGCTACCGCGCCGTGTTCTTCCCCGGCGGCACGCTCGGCCGCGACATCACGCGCGACTGGCACGCCAAGACCGGCGCGCCGCTCAAATATGTCATCGGCAGCATGTGGGACGGCGGCAACGTCGCGCATTACTCGCCCGACCAGCCGCGCGTGCTGATCGACGGCAATCCGGCGCGCGCGCCATGGATCGACCTCAATGACCTCAAGCGCAGCGGCGCCGTGGTGGTGTGGACCGACGGCGACCGCAATGCGGTGCCGGCGGAATTGCACGCGCTGGCGCCGAACGCGCAGGTGCAGCCGCCGCTCGAACTGCATTACCGGCACAGCACGAAGCCGATCGAGGCCGGCTGGGCGATCGTGCCGCCGCAGAAGTGAAGCTCAACTCTCGCCGATCACCCGTTCGATGCGACGGTCCGGCACCAGCCAGATCGCCGCGACCAGCACGTAGAGCGTAATCGACAGCCACGGCTGGAAAAACGCCAGAGCGATGCCGCTGATGTACAGCAGCGGCGAGATCTTGCCCTTGAGATCGTTGCCGATCGCGCTGGCCAGCACCGAGTGCGCGCCCTGGCGGTGGATGATGGCCTTCTGCAGCAGGACATAGGCGATCGCCGGCATCAGCAGCGTCACGCCATAGACGGCGATCGGCACCGGCGCGAGGAAATTGCGGCCGAGCCAGCCGGTCGCCGCCGGAATGAGCGACAGCCAGAACAGCAGATGCGAATTCGCCCACAGGATGAGGCCGTCGACGCGGCTCACCGTGTGCAGCATGTGATGGTGATTGTTCCAGTAGATCGCCAGGTAGATGAAGCTCAGCACATAGGCGAGAAAGCTCGGCGCGATGGCGGCGAGCGCGCCGAGGCCGCCGTCGTCCGGCAGCTTCAGTTCCAGCACCATGATGGTGATGATGATGGCGATGACGCCGTCGCTGAACGCCGCCAGCCGGTCCTTGCCCAAGCGCGCCTCCCCCGTCGCAGGAAGCGCATTATGCACCGGCCGGTAGGGCAGATATAGCCGCTAGACCGGCACCACGTCGTCGATCATCCTGGCGACCGCGCGCCGTTCGTCCTCGAGGCGGCGCAGATTGACCAGCAGGCACGACAGCAGCGACAGCGGCGCGCGCATGTCATAGCCGCGCTCGTGGAAGTCGGCGACAAACGTGCGCTGCCGTTCGATGCGCGCCAGCGCCTCGCGGATGGTCGCGTCGAGCTGGGCCAATCTTTCCAGACGCATTGCTGATTCCCCTTCGTCCTCACGCGGGACAGAAGGCTGCCGGAGCCATGACGTTCCGCACGGAACACGATCTGCGGCAAAATCGGTTAATCGACCTTCGGCGCGATCGTGGAGTCGGCGCGACTGTAAGTATCAGGATGGGGAATCGCTCGCGTTATGCACGCTATTCGACCGAGGTTCCGTCAGCGGCGTGACATTCGCATGCGCTTCGTCGGCGACGACGCGGCCGTCGAGCAATTCGATGTGGCGCTGCATGCGCTCGGCAAGTCCCATATCGTGGGTCACGGCGACGACCGTCTTGCCGTGCTCTTCCACCAATTCATGCAGAAGATCGAATACCTGCCCGCTCGCCTTTGAGTCGAGCGAGCCGGTCGGCTCGTCCGCGAGGATGACCGGCGGCTCGTTGGCCAGCGCGCGCGCCACCGCCACACGCTGGCGCTGCCCGCCGGACAACTGGTCCGGACGCTTGTGCATGTGATCGGCGAGACCGAGGGCGTCGAGCAGATGCGCCGCGCGCTCGCGCATTGCAGCGGACGACAGTTGCCCGAGCGCGCGCATCGGCAGCCTGACGTTGTCGAGGACGGTGAACTCGGGCAGCAGGAAATGGAACTGGAAGACGAAGCCGAGGAACGACAGCCGTGTCAGCGCGCGTTCTTTCTCGTCCATGTGCGCGGTGGCGCGGCCATTGATCAACACCTCGCCTTCGGTCGGCAGGTCGAGCAGCCCGAGCAGGTAGAGCAGCGACGACTTGCCGGAGCCGGACGGGCCGGTGATGGCGACGAATTCGCGCGCGCCGATCGACAGGCTGACGTCGCGCACCAGCGTGGTCGGCACCACGCCGGACAGGATGCGCGTGACATGCCGCGCCTCGATCAGCGGCGTCGTCATGTCGCGCCCCTGATGATCTCGACCGGATGCTGCCGTGCCGCCTTGCGCGCCGGCTGATAGCCGGCAACGACCGAGGAGACGAGCGCCACGCCACCGGCCATCAGATAATGCAGCGGCGCATAGACGAGCGGCAGCCGGTCGCTGTCGATGAACGGGTTGTTGATGCGGATGGCCCCTAAGCCGAGGCAGAGCGCATAGCCGATGGCAAAGCCGACCAGCGCACCGGCGAGCCCGATGATCACGGCTTCCACGACAAAGATGGCGCGCACCGTTCCCTCGCCGAAGCCGAGCGACTTCATGATGGCGATGTCGCGCGCCTTCTCGTGCGTGATCGTGGAGATGATGTTGTAGGTGCCGAAGCTCGCCACCAGCAGGATGGCGCCGACCACCGCGAACATGATGATATTGCGGATGATGAAGGTTGACAGCAGGTCCTCGTTCGCCTCCTGCCACGACACCGACTTGTAGCCGGTCTCGATCTCGATGCGCGCGGCGACCTCGCGCGCCTGCAACGGGTCCTTGAGCCGCACCCGCAATTCGTTGATGAGCCCCGTCTGCTGCGACAGGATCTGCCCGGTCTTGGTCAGCACATAGGCGGTGCTCTCGTCGATCTGCCGCACGCCGGAATGGAAGAAACCGACGACCTGCGCCGACAGGCGCGCGCCGACGCTGGTCTGCAGCGTGATGTTGGCGCCGATGCGGGCGCCGATCTTCTCGGCCAAACGGTCGCCGACGACGATGGCGTTGGTGGCGCGATAGAGCGCGAGCAGCGTCGCGCCGCGCATCTGCCTCGGCAGGTCGGAGACCTGCGCCTCGCGGTGCGGGTCGATGCCGGTGACGCTCGTCGCCACGTCGTGATTGGCGTAGCGGATGATCGCCTGCACCTTGACCGAGGGCGCGATGCGGCCCGGGGTCCAGGCCTCCAGCGCCGCCATGGTGGCGAGCGGGTTCTTGATACCGGGCCGCCGCGCCTCCGGCGTCAGCCCGTGAATCTCGACCGCGCCATAAAGCCGTTCCGCCGGCTGCTGCGGCGGCGCGCGACGTTCATCCGAGACGGTAATGTTCGGCAGCGTATCGACCAAGCGGCGCGTGAAGTCGTCCTGCGAGCCCTGCATCAGCGACGCCATCATGATCGAGAAGCCGACGCCGATGGCGACGCCGGACACGGCGAAGCCGGTCTGCCGCACGCGGGCGCGCACATGGGTCCAGGCGATGTCGAAGATGAGGTTCATGGCGCCGGCGCCACGCGCACGCGGCCGCCATCGGCGAAGTTCGCCGTCGCCGGCGAGGCGATACGCTCGCCGTCCTTGAGCCCGTCGAGAATTTCCACAGTGCGCGTGCCGCGGATGCCGATCGTCACCGCGCGCTTGCGCAGGCGCGCGCCGTCCAGGACGAAGACGGCGTTGCCCTGCACCGCGTCGGCCGGCACCAGCAGCGCATTCTCCTTTTCGCGCGTGACGATATTGGCCTCGACGCTCATGCCCGGCTTGAGCGGCGTGTCATCCGGCAACGCCATCTTCACACGGAACGTCTTGGCGTTGATATCGCCCATCGGCGTGATCTCGCCGACCTTGCCTTCGAGGCGCCGGCCGGGAAAGGCATCGGTGCGAAACAGCACGACCTGTCCGAGCGCGACGCGCGGAATGTCCTCTTCGTTGACTTCGGCGACGACCTGCAGCGGCGTCGGCACGCCGACGCGGAACAGGATCTGCCCGGCCTCGGCGATCTCGCCGACCTCGCCGTCGCGGCGGAGCACCATGCCGTCCATCGGGGAAGGGATGACGTAGTCGGCGATCTTCTCGGTCTGCACCGCGATCAGCCCCTGCACCGTCTGCAGGTCCATGCCGGCGCGCTCATAGGCCTGCGTGGTCGCCGCGCCCTTGGCGATGAGCTGGCTGACGCGCGACATCTCGTTCAACAGGAACTGCTCGCGCGCCTTGAGCTCCTTGAGGCCGGCCGCGATTTCCCGATCGTCGAGCCGCGCCAGCACGTCGCCTTTTTTGACCTGCGTGCCCTCGCAGCGGCAGATGTCGACGATGCGGTCGCGCACGACGCTCGCCACCTTCGCCCACAGCACCGGCTCGACGCCGCCGGTGGCATAGACGATCTCGGCCGCGGTGCCGCGCGTCGCTGGCACAGCGGTAACCAGCGGGCCGCGGCCAAAGCGCCAGTATGCGCCGCCGGCGATGGCGAGCAGCAGCAAACCGAAGACGATGAAGGAATTCCGCCGCGGCACGTGTCGGTCTCCCATTGCGCTCAACGGAGGCGGAGACTAGAGCCGTGGCGGATCGAAAACCTTGATGTAACGCAAGGGGTTCGCTGTTCCCTCTCCCCGCATTCGCGGGGAGAGGGAAGCAAGATCACGCCACCGCTTTGATGATCCTGCCGACCTTGTCGAAGATCTCGTCGATCTGCGCTTCCGACACGATCAGCGGCGGCGACAGCGCCAAGGTGTCGCCGACCGCGCGCATGCTCAGGTCGAACTCGTGGAAGGCGCGCTCGAGCGCCTCCAGGCCACGCTTGCCGGGACCATCCGCGCGCGGCGCGAGATCGAGGCCCATGGTCAAGCCCTCCTGGCGGATGTCGACCACGTTCGGCAGGCCCTTCATCGACATGCAGGCCTGCGCCCATTTCGGCTCGATCTTGCGCGCGCGCGCAAACAGATCCTCGTCGCGATAAAGGTCGAGTGTGGCAAGCCCCGCCGCGCAGGCGAGCGGATGCGCCGAGTAAGTGTAGCCGTGGAACAGCTCGATGACGTGCTCGGGCCCGCCCATGAACGCCTCGTAGATCGGCTTGCGGGCGATGACGCCGCCCATTGGCACGGAGCCCGAAGTGACTCCCTTGGCGAAGGTGATCATGTCGGGAATGACGCCGTAGCGGTCGGCGGCGAACGGCGCGCCGAGGCGGCCGAAGCCGGTGATGACCTCGTCGAAGATGAGCAGGATGCCGTATTTGTCGCAGATCTCGCGCAGACGCTTGAGATAGCCCTTCGGCGGCGGCAGCACACCGGTCGAGCAGGCAACCGGTTCGACGATCACCGCGGCGATGGTCGAGGCGTCGTGCAGCGCGACGAGATTTTCCAGATTGTCGGCGAGATGCGCGCCCCACTCCGGCTCGCCGATCGAGAAGGCCTGCTTCTCCCGGTTATAAGTGTGCGGCAAATGGTCGACGCCGGCGACCAGTACGCCGAACTGCTTGCGGTTCGCGACGATGCCGCCGACGGCAATGCCGCCGAAGCCGACGCCGTGATAGCCGCGCTCGCGGCCGATCATGCGCACGCGGCCGCCCTGCCCGCGCACATTGTGATAGGCGAGCGCGATCTTCAGCGCCGTGTCGACCGCCTCCGAACCGGAGTTGCAGAAGAAGACGTGATCGAGGTCGGCCGGCGCCAGCGCGGCGATGCGGCCGGCGAGCTCGAACGCCTTCGGATGCGAGAACTGGAACGCCGGCGCGTAGTCGAGCTCCGCCGCCTGGCGCTGGATCGCATGCACGATCGGCTCGCGGTTGTGCCCGGCATTGGTGCACCACAGCCCGGCCGAGCCGTCGAGCACCCGCCGCCCGTCGACGGTGACGTAGTGCATGTCCTTGGCGCCGGAGATCAACCGCGGCCGGCGCTTGAAGGCGCGGTTGGCGGTGAACGGCATCCAGAAGGGATCGAGGTCGTTGGGGACGGTGGCGACTTTGGCCATGGGAGCCTCACTGTACGGCACCCCGGCCAGACGCCGGGCGCTTGCCGCGTACTCTTAAGACGGTGGGCGGCGGGGACAAGCCCGCTTGCACGCCTCCCACATTGCCGTATCCGGGCCGTCTGCTATGTAGGCCCTCGAAATGAACGAAAAATCGAAAAAGCCACAGAAGCTGAAGGCCCGCCTGCCGCGCGGCCTCGCCGACCGCGGCCCGGCCGAGATCGCGGCGACGCGCCGCATGGTCGAGACCATCCGCCTCGCCTTCGAACGCTACGGCTTCGAGCCGGTGGAGACGCCGGCCATCGAATATACCGACGCGCTCGGGAAGTTCCTGCCTGACCAGGACCGGCCGAACGAAGGCGTCTTCTCCTTCCAGGACGACGACGAGCAATGGCTGTCGCTGCGGTACGACCTGACCGCGCCGCTTGCGCGCTACGTCGCCGAGCGCCTCGGCACCGAGCACATCGTGCTCCCCTACCGCAGCTATCGCTTCGGCTGGGTCTTCCGCAACGAGAAGCCAGGCCCGGGCCGCTTCCGCCAGTTCATGCAGTTCGATGCGGATACGGTCGGCGCGCCGACGATG
The DNA here is from genome assembly GCF_035943735.1 of Pseudolabrys sp. GTDB lineage: Bacteria > Pseudomonadota > Alphaproteobacteria > Rhizobiales > Xanthobacteraceae > Pseudolabrys. The sequence continues at coordinate 5,527 of NZ_DASZBV010000005.1, read as the reverse complement.
GCCGCCGACGCCGAGCTGTGCATGCTCGCCGCCGACACGATGGAAGCGCTCGGCGTGCCGCGCGGCTCCTATGTGGTGAAGGTGAACAACCGCAAGGTGCTCGACGGCATCCTTGAATCCATCGGGCTTGCTGGCGACCAACATGTTGGGACGCGGCTCACTGTCCTGCGTGCGATCGACAAATTGGATCGCTTAGGAATGGAGGGCGTGCGCCAATTGCTAGGCCCGGGACGCAAGGATGAAAGTGGAGATTTCACGAAAGGAGCGGGACTGGAGAAAAAGCAAATCGACAAGGTATTGCTGTTTGCCCTTCTTCAGAGCGGTGAAGTCACCGAACTTCAAGACGCCACAAATCTAACAGCTGATCAGAGAAGGAAGTTGGGCGAGGTTCATGAGTTTGCTCCCGTTCCAGATGGTCAGCCTTCTTTCTTTGTTGAAACCAACAAGGGCGTCATTGACGGGCTAAAAACGCATTTCGGCGCGAACAATACATCGCTCGCAGGGATTCAAGAACTCGACGACATCGCTGCACTGGTGGAGGCAGCCGGCTATAAGCGAGATCGCATCCGTATCGATCCTTCTGTCGTTCGCGGGCTCGAGTACTATACCGGCCCCGTCTTCGAGGTTGAACTGACGTTCGAGATCGCGGACGAGAAAGGCCGCCCGATCCGCTTCGGCTCGGTCGGCGGCGGCGGCCGTTATGACGGCCTCGTCTCGCGCTTCTCCGGCCAGCCGGCGCCGGCCACCGGCTTTTCCATCGGCGTGTCGCGCTTGCAGGCGGCACTGACCGCGCTCGGCAAGATTTCGTCGCAGCCGGATCCCGGCCCGGTCGTCGTCACCGTGTTCGATCGTGACCGCGTCGCCGATTACCAGCGCATGGTAGCGGCCCTGCGCGCCGCCGACATCCGCGCCGAACTCTATCTCGGTAATCCGAAGAACATCGGCAACCAGCTCAAATACGCCGACAAGCGCAATGCGCCCTGCGTCGTCATCCAGGGCGGCGACGAGAAGGCCAAGGGCGAGGTGCTGATCAAGGACCTGATTGTCGGCGCCGAGATCGCGACCATGTCGAAGGAGCGCGACGAGTATCTGAAGAAGCAGGCCGAGGCGCAGTTCTCGGTGCCGGAGGCGCAGCTCGTCGAGGCGGTGCGGAAGATCCTCGAGAAGCACAAACGCTAATCACACCCGTTCGTCCCCGCGAAAGCGGGGACCCAGTTGTGAGTCAGAACTGGATTCCCGCTTTCGCGGGAATGAACGGTGGAGAGCAAGTCGCAGCCGACTTCCTTTACTGCCTCGGCGCCGGTCCCCTCGCCTTCTGCAAATCGATCACGTTCATCTTCACACCGTTCGACATGATCACATCGCCCGGCTTCTCGCCGGCGGCGCATCGGCCGAGCCATTTGGCGGTGATCGTCATGTGCGATTGGCCGTTCGCCGCGAGCCCCGGCATCGCCGGACCGCCGCTGCGCGTCGACGTCACGTCCACCGAATAGGCGCTGTCGAACGAGCCAGCCACCACCGCATGCGAGGTCGTGGTTATGCCGCTGAACGAGCAAATTGAATCGACGACGTAGCCGTTGCCGTTCTTGACGATGTCCTTCTTCGAACAGGCCTGCTCGTTCGAGCCGGCGAAGTTCATATTCATCAGCCGATCGCTGTCGGCGTCGGTGCATTGTCTCATCGTCTGATGCGGCAGGCGGCTGTTGTGGAAATCCATCGTCATCTCCCACAGCCCGGCCTTGCGCGTCGGCAGATCGAGCGCGAACGACGGCCCCGCGACGAGACACGACGCGAGCAGAAGCAATAAACGGCGCATGACGGCCCCCGTTAAGATGGAGCAGCACGATACTCCCGCCGGCACCGCGGCGGCAGCCCTGTCGAACTTCGATTAAAAAAGATCAGATGGCGACGACGTCGCCTGCGTCCGCGTCGGCGAGCGGCGGCGAGTCGGGCACCAGCGGATGGCCGAGGACCTGTTCGACTGCGTCGAAGGAGTCGATGAGTGTCAGGTTCTCGACAATCTTGCCGTCGCGGAAGCGCAGGAAGTGCGCGAGCCGATAGCTGATCACCCGCCCGTCCGGCGCATGGGCGGACAGCCGGTTGAGCGAGGCGACGCGGTCGCCGTCGACCAGGAGTTGGTCGAGCACGAAGCTGACCACCCGGAATACCGAGGGCACTCCTTTTTCGATGAGGTCGAGCACGGCCTTCTTGCCCTGCCGCGTGCCGCAGAACGGCAGCACCCCGACCGGACCGCTGATGGTCCACTCGACGTCATCGGCGATGAACTCCGCCATACCGGCGATGTCGCGCGCCGCGTAGGCCTTGTAGAAGGCCTGCGCCGTCTCGAGCGTCACGGTGTGGGTCATCCCAAACTCTCCCCAGCCTGGTATTTCGCACATCCTGCATTGAAAATGTCTTACCCCCACAACCGAGACCCGGTCCGTTGCGGCCGGAAAAATCCATTAACGCTGTCAAGGATTTGAGGCCGACCCGTGTTAAGGCCCGCAACCGAACACGGTCGAAACCTTAAGGGGCACGTGCTAAAGGCCGCCCCCGGGGGCGAAAAGGCAGGACGGACGATGGATGCGAGCGAAACAGTGCCGGCAACGGACGCGCGGGCGGAGGCTCTGGTCGCCTCCTACCAGCGCGCCGGCTATGCCCGCGTCGCGCCCGCCATCCTGCAGCCGGCCGAGCCCTTCCTCGACCTCTCCGGCGAGGACATCCGCAAGCGCATGTTCCTGACCGCCGCCCCGGGCGGCGACGAGGACTTCTGCCTGCGGCCCGATCTGACGATTCCCGTCTCGCGCGACTACCTCGCCTCCCCCCAGGCCGGACGACCCGCCGGATTCTCCTATCTCGGCCCGGTCTTCCGCCACCGCACCGACGGCCCGGCGGAATTCCTGCAGGCCGGCATCGAAAGCTTCGGGCGGCCGGACAAGGCTGCCGCCGATGCGGAGATGCTGGCGCTCGGCCTGGAGGCGACCGCCCATTACGGCCTCGCCCAGGCCGACATCCAGATCGGCGACGTCGCCCTGTTCTCCGGGCTGATCGCCGCGCTCGACCTGCCCGCCGCCTGGAAGCGGCGGCTGGTGAAGGATTTCAACCGCAAGGCCAACCTGGCGCAGGACCTCAATCGCCTGACGCTCGGCGGCGCCAATGGCCGCCCGGAATACCAGGGCGTGCTGGCGGCGCTCGCCGGCTCCGACCCGAAGGGCGCGCACGCGCTGGTCACCGACCTCCTGTCGATCGCCGGCATCAACGCCGTCGGCGGCCGCTCGGTCGCCGAAATCGCCGACCGCTTCCTCGAGCAGTCGGCGCTCGGCGCCTCGACGCGCCTGCCCAAGGACGTGCGCGGCCTGATCGAGCGCTTCCTCACCATCAAGGGCGATCCCGACGAGGCCGCCGCCGAACTGCGCGCGCTCGCCGCGGAGGCCGGGATGGCCGAGACGCTCGGCCCCGACCTCGACGTGTTCGAGAGCCGCGCCGGCTTCCTCGCCGCGCAGGGCGTCGACCTGAAGCGCGTGTCGTTCTCGACCGCCTTCGGCCGCGGCTTCGACTACTACACCGGCTTCGTCTTCGAACTGACCGATCCAACGCGCACCGGCGATCCGCTGGTCGCCGGCGGCCGCTATGACGGCCTGCTCGCGCGACTCGGCAGCGCCGAGCCGATCGCCGCCGTCGGCTTCGCGGTGTGGATCGAACGCCTCGCCGTCTATGGAGGCGCCCGATGAGCGCGCCGCTCGTTCTCGCCGTCCCCGCCAAGGGGCGGCTGCAGGAAAACGCCGAAGGTTTCTTCGCGCGCTCGGGCCTCCAGCTCGTGAAGCCGCGCGGCGCGCGCGACTATCGCGGCGCCGTCGCCGGCCTCGACGGCGTCGAGGTCGCTTATCTCTCGGCCTCCGAGATCACCACGCAACTTGCGCAGGGCGCCGTGCACATGGGCGTCACCGGCGAGGATCTGATCCGCGAGCAGATCGCCGATGCCGATCAGCGCGTGGTGCTGATCGAGGGCCTCGGCTTTGGATTTGCCAACGTCGTGGTCGCGGTGCCGCAGGCCTGGATCGACGTGCGCACGATGGCCGACGTCGACGACGTCGCCACCGCCTTCCGCCATCACCACGACCGCCGCATGCGCGTCGCGACGAAGTACATCAATCTCACGCGCGACTTCTTCGCGCGGCACGGCGTCATCGACTATCGCATCGTCGAGAGCTCGGGCGCGACCGAAGGCGCGCCGGCGGCCGGCACCGCCGAGATGATCGTCGACATCACCACGACCGGCACGACGCTGTCCGCCAATGCGCTCAAGATCGTCGACGACGGCCTCATCCTGCGCTCGCAGGCGAACCTCGTCGCGGCGCGCACGGCGCCGTGGACGCCCGAGCAGCGCGAGCTCGCGCGTGTCATCCTCGACCGCATCACCGCGCAGCAGCGCGCGCGTTCGTTCCGGGAGGTGCGCGCGCGCTTTGCCGCCTGCGACGCCGCGCTCGTCGCCGTCGCGCGCGAGCGCTTCGCGGTGGAGACGCCGTTCGGCGGCCCGACATCGTCGGGCATGCTGACGCTGCACTGCCCGCCGGCGCAAGTCTACGCGCTCACCACGTTCCTGCGCGAGCGCGGCGCCGAAGCAGTCGCAGTGGCAGATTTGGATTACGTATTCTCGAAGGAGAACCCGCTGTTCGCGAAGCTCGAAGCGGGGCTGTAGGGCTTGTGTCCGGGGCGCAGCGCAGCACGGAGTGGTGCGCTGGAGAACCGGGACCGTCGCAAATTCAGAGATTGAAACGGCCCCGGATCCGCGACGCATCACTCCGTGCTGCGTCGCGTCCGGGGCATGAACAATCACAGCGCCGCGTAATCGATCGGCTTGTGGCGATCGAGTTTCTTCTCGATCTTCGGCAGCGGATACTTCAAGCCGCTGGCGCAATTGAACAGCACGACGCGGTCGCTTTTCTTCACGCGGCCGTCGGCGAGCGCCTGCTTGTAGGCGGCGTAGGTCGCGGCGCCCTCGGGGCACAAGAGGAAGCCCTCCTCGCGCGCCATCTCGTCGAGGGCCACTTCGATCGCCGGATCCTCCACAGCAATGGCGAAACCGCCCGACTCGCGCACGGCGCGTAGAATGAGGAAATCGCCGACCGCCTGCGGCACGCGGATGCCGGACGCGATGGTGTGCGCGTTCTCCCAGCGCGGCGCGTGTTCCTTGCCTTCCTCATAGGCCTTGACCATCGGTGCGCAGCCCGCCGCCTGCACGGCGATCATGCGCGGGCGCTTCGAACCGATGAAGCCGATCTTCTCCAACTCGTCGAACGCCTTCCACATGCCGATCAGGCCGGTGCCGCCGCCGGTCGGATAGAAGATTGCGTCGGGCACGTCCCAGCCGAGCTGCTCGGCGAGCTCGAGGCCCATCGTCTTCTTGCCCTCGATGCGGTACGGCTCCTTCAGCGTCGAGGTGTCGAACCAGCCGACTTTGGCTTTGCCCTCGCCGACGATCTTGCCGCAGTCGTCGATCAGACCGTTGACGCGGTAGACGTTCGCG
>NZ_DASZBV010000004.1:0-4878 GCF_035943735.1 Pseudolabrys sp. | reverse complement strand
GCAGGGCTTCGACGACGACTGGGCGCCGGAGAGCTTGCGCAAGCTGCGGCCGATGAATCTCTACGGCTGGAGCAAGCATCTGTTCGATCAGGCGCTGATCGAGCGGCATGTGAAGAAGCAGAACCTGCCGCCGCACTGGGTCGGGCTGAAGTTCTTCAACGTCTACGGGCCGAACGAATATCACAAGGGACACATGGCGAGCGTGCTCGCCAAGGTGTTCGACGGCGCCAAGGCAGGGCAGCCGGTGCGCCTGTTCAAATCGCACCGCGAGGGCATCGCCGACGGCGAGCAGCGCCGGGATTTCATCTATGTCGAGGATGCGGTGGCTGTGCTGCGCTGGCTGCTCGAGCGCGGTAGCGTCAACGGCATCTTCAACGTCGGCACCGGCAAGGCGGAGAGCTTTCGCGACATGATCACGGCGATGTTCGCCGCGCTCGGGCGCAAGCCGAACATCGAATATGTCGACATGCCGGAGGCGATCCGCGGCCAGTACCAGTATTTCACGCAGGCCTCGACCGAGAACCTGCGCCGCGCCGGCTATGACGGGCAGTTCACGCCGCTGAACAACGCGGTCGAACGCTACGTCACCGGCTATCTCGATTGTGCAGACCGGTTTCGCTAGCGCATGATCCCGAAAAGTGGGGACCGGTTTTCGGATAAGATCATGCGCCAGGAATAATCCATGTTCGATTTCGACAAGCATCTCGCCGACCTCTCCGACCAGACCGTGCTCTGCGTCGGCGACCTGATGCTCGACGAGTTCGTCTATGGTGAGGTGTCGCGCATCTCCCCGGAGGCGCCGACGCCGGTCATCGCCTGCAAGCGCAGCGAGCTGATGGTCGGCGGCGCCGGCAACGTCGCGCGCAACCTCGTGTCGCTCGGTACGCGCTGCGTGTTCATCGGCGTTGTCGGCAGCGACGAGCCGGGCCGGGCGCTGACCGAGGCGCTGAACGCGCATCCGCTGATCTCCTATAACCTGGTCATTGACGGCAGCCGCCAGACGACTCGCAAGGTGCGCTTCGTCTCCGAGCATCACTCGATGCACATGCTGCGCGCCGACTGGGAAAACGCCGGCCCGGTCGGCCCTGCCAGCGAGGATGCGCTGATCGGGCATGTACTCAAGGCAATGCCGCGCGTCGGTGCGGTGGTGCTGTCCGATTATGCCAAGGGCGCGCTGACGCCGCGCGTCGTGCGCGCGGTCATTGCCGCCGCCAAGGACGCCGGCAAGCCGGTGATCGTCGACCCGAAAGGGCGCGATTACACCATGTATGCCGGCGCGACCCTGATCACGCCCAACCGGCAGGAGCTCGCCGACGCCGCGCATCGCGTCGCCAATTCCGATGCGGAGGTCGCCGCGGCCGCGGGCGAGCTGCGTCAGGCGCTCGACGCGCGCGCCGTGCTGGTGACGCGCAGCGAGGACGGCATGACCCTGGTCGGCGAGGGCGAGCCCGTGCACGTGCCCGCCTATCCGGTGCGCGTGCGCGACGTGTCCGGCGCTGGCGATACGGTGGTGGCGGTGCTGTCGGCGATGCTCGCCATGAACGCGGATTTCGAATCGGCGATGCGTGCGGCCAATGCGGCGGCGGCGGTGGTCGTCGGCAAGCGTGGTACCGCCACGCTCACCGTCGCCGAACTGCGTTCGCGCATCCTGCCCGCCGCCACTCTGGCGCCGGAAGAGAAGATCGTCTTCGACTGGGCCGTGCTCGACGAGCATATGGCGGAGTGGAAGAAACAGGGACTTCGGGTCGGCTTCACCAATGGCTGTTTCGATCTCCTGCATCCGGGCCACGTGAAGCTGCTGGCCGGCGCGCGCGGCGCTTGCGACCGGCTGGTGGTAGGCCTCAACGGCGACGCTTCGGTCAAGCGGCTCAAGGGCGAGGGCAGGCCGGTGCAGAACGTGCAGGCACGCGCCGAGGTGCTGGCGGCGTTGGAGGCGGTGGATCTCGTCGTCGTGTTCGACGAGGACACGCCGCGCGAACTGATCGCGCGGGTGAGACCGACCGTGCTGGTCAAGGGCGGCGACTACACGCGCGAGACCGTGGTCGGCCACGACATTGTCGAGGCGCTCGGCGGGCAGGTGGTGCTGATCGATCTCGTGCCGGGGCACTCGACTACGTCGATGGTCGAGCGCTCGCGCAACGGTAAGCGGGGCTGATTGCCGTAAATCTGGACTTCTTGCTTTCCGTCAAGCGTCGAAGGCGGCGGCGACCAGCGCAATTCCGGCGTCAGTCGTCCGGCCGCGATGTGCTCTTCCAAAGTCTTCAGGCGGATGAAGCGCGAGTTGCGGAAATCCGGAAGCGGCGGTATTTGCCGCTACCGAATGCCAGCAGGCCGAAAGCATCTTCAAATGGCTGACCTGCGCGCTCGGCTACAAGGGTTGGACGATGTTGGGCGGTGACGTCACATACGGACAGAATTCGCAATTGCGCCAGGGATCTTTCAGCCGCCGAGCAAGGCTGGGCTCAGGGCGGTCGGGATATGGATACAACTGCGTCTTGATTGGAGGCCGCGCCGACGTTGGGTCGTCAGTTTTCGAAGACGTAATTAGGCAGGAAGTCTTTGGTTAGGCGGTATCCGGCGGCGTCCATGAATGAGAACACGCCTGAAGGTTCGAACGCTTCGATTTGAACCAAACATCTATTCTGGCGCAGCGTCCTCTGCATCCCATTTAAAACCCGCTGCTCAAATCCCTCGACGTCAATTTTGATCGCCAAAGCTTTGCCTGATGCATCAAGCTCGTCATCGAGGAGTCTTACCGCTACCTCGTAGGCCCCGTTTTTCGGCTCGGACACGATGCGTGAAAATCCACCATCCGTCTCCCCCGGTAGAAGGCAAAGCGAGCCATTGATGTCCCCAAGTGCAACGGGTCGAATATCTGCTGATTGAAGGAGTCCGTTTATTAAGAGGTTTGCTCCGAGATGGGATTGGTTCTTTCGGTCCGGTTCAAACAATGTTGCGAATGGTACGCAGCCATTCTTTAGTAGAATGCACGCGTACATGCCGATATTGGATCCGATGTCTATGAACTGATCTGGCCGAAGGTCGCGACAACGGCTCATAAAATGAAGAATTTCCGGCTTCTCAGAAATGCCAGCTGATATCTCCAGCGATCCGATGCCGCTTGGGGCTAGCAGAAATTGTGCCCCCATGTATTTGGCGATAAAGTAGTTGCGGTGAAACAGCTTGTTATAGGGCTTCCTGACCCGCCGGCGCAGTTTCAGGTGCCAAGGCTCTAACCAAGGCAACTAGACCTCCATCACAAAGCAGCATCTCACGATCATGCTTGCAAAGAATCCACTTTAGAGCAATCGGGCCATTCTTTGTAAAGATGAGATACATTACACTCGCCCAGGCCGCTGTCGGAGTGTCTCGCTCGGTTAGAGCGCAACCTGCTATCGGCGCGGTAGGCTGGCCATTTTCACGTCGACATCGATCCACTGCTACAAAAAATGCTCGCTACAATGCCGCCGAAGCGCGATAAACGTGGCGTGCACATTAGCTAGTGCGGCGCCGGCTGGCGCGGGTGAATGCTTTCAAGCTCTACCGCAATCAACGAAATGACGCGCCTCGGGGCGATCTCACGCATTGACGTCTGTGCCACAGGGTCGTCACCGGCGCGGATGACGTGGATGTAGCGGCTGTAATCGAGCGCGGGCGTCAGGCCGAACAGCCCATAAGCCTTGGTGCCGACCGCTGCGGCAAGATTGAGAGCGCCGGAATCGGCGCCGACAAACAGGTCGGCCCTCTGGCAGAGTGCCGCCGATTGCAAGATCGGCAGGTCACAGGCGTTCACGGCATCGACAGCCGAATCGTCGATGATGCGCTTGGCGCGCGCCCGCCAGGTCGGCCCGCCGATCATGAACACGGTTGCGCGGCATGCGTGTGCGAGCCCCTGCAGCAGCGCGCACCAGTGCTCGTCCGGCCAGTCCTTCTCCGGATGCGACGCGCCGAGCCCGAGCACCAGCCAGGGCCGCGGCAGATGGCCGAAGCGGGTATCGATGTCGACCAATGCGTTGGCGGGGACCGGCAGGTCCGGCTCGGTGGATGGCAGATTGAGCCCCTCGCTCAGAATCAATTGCTTGAGCCACCCAATCGGATGCGCATGGAAATGCGCGCGATCGATGCCGGGGTTCGTGATCCAGCCGCGCTGCGCGCCGAGCCCGATGCCGATGCGTTCCGGAATGCCGGCGAGCCACGCCGCAACGGCCGGGCGCGTCGTGCGGTCGAGGATGTAGATTCGCTGGAAATTGCGACTTCGCATGAGGCGCGCCAGCCGCAAGACATTGAGCCCCCGTGTGATCTCATTGCCGCCGTGCGCGAAGTAGAGGACCTCGGTGATCTTCGGCTCGGCCACGAGAAGCTCGCGCGCGAGACTGCTCGGTGGGCTCAGGAAGGTGACCTGGCCGCCGGGTGCGGCAGAGGCGATGGCGCGCACAAAGGGCAAATGCCAGAGCGTGTCGCCGATGCCGGGCTTGAGCTGGATGACGGCGAAGGCGGTCACAACTGGGACCCTCGGCGGCGCCAGGTCCGATAAGGGGCGGGCACGCCGCTCATGCCCCTTCGTTGCGGCGCACCGGCTTCGATGCCGGAGGCTGCCACCGCTGCGTCTGCTCGTAGCGCTTGGCGTAACGATAGAACGTGCCCTCGAAATTGCCGAAGGCGATGACGAAGCCCGCCCAGCCGTCGATGAAGCCGCGTTTGAACACGTAATGTTTGATAAAAGACCACAGGCCATGGCCGAAGGCGCTGGCCATGCTCACACGCTTGCCCGCGAGCTTCGGCACGCCGAGCGAGGAGTAGCGGTTCATTTTGCGGATGACTTCGTCGAGATCGCGGAAAGGGAACTGCCAGATCGCGTTCTTCAACGTGCCGATCGGC
>NZ_DASZBV010000003.1:0-154227 GCF_035943735.1 Pseudolabrys sp. | reverse complement strand
CGAGGTCGGCATGGTGATGCGCGCCACCGCGATCGTGCGCACGAAGTCGAAGGCGTCGAGCTTCGCCGCACCCGACAGCGGCGTGCCTTCGACCTGCACCAGCATGTTGATCGGTACGCTCTCCGGGTGCACCGGCAGCGCGGCGAGCGTCGCGATCATGCCGGAGTCGTGGCGTGGCCGTGCGTTGATCCGTGCCTCGTGCGACGAAATCGGCGGCAATATTGCTGCCGATTTCGTCGGCAAGTCCGCCCCCGACGGCTACACCCTGCTCGTCAGTTTCAGCAGCCACATCATCAACGTCTCGCGCTCTACCCTGCCATACGATCCGTCGTACGCCCCCGCCGCAACGTCGCCCTCAAAGCTTCTGGCGCGTCCGCGACGGCGTTTCCCGGCCCTCTACGCTTCGCAACAGGTTGGCAAGCAGTGCCGCGAGTCGCGCCCGGTCCGCGGCAGTCGTCGCGGAGAGACAGTCGGCCAATCGTCGAAAATGGACCTCGATTGCTTTATCGGCGAGCTTTCGTCCTTTCGGCGTGAGCCGCACGATGGTTCCCCGGCGGTCCTCCGGATCGGGAAGCCGCTTCACGAGCCCGAGCGCTTCAACCCGGTCGATCCGGTTCGTGATCGCTCCGGAGGATATGAGGGACTCACGATAGAGCGCAGTCGGGTTGAGTTCGTATGGCGGTCCCGATCGGCGCAGCGTGACGATCAGGCTGAATGATTCGAAATTGAGCCCGAGCGGCGCCAACCAACCGGCACTCTCGTTTGACAGATTGGCACTCAACCGCCAGATCCGCCCAAAGATCGCGAAGGGTGCCGGATCGAGGTCGGGACGCGCGCGCCGCCATTCATCGAGCAGAATCGAAATAGAGTCCGTCACCGGCTCTGCCTCTCGCGGCGATTGCCGCACCGTCGCCTTCCGCCCGCGTGGATGTCTTGACATTAAGATACTCGATGTCATGATTTCTTGTACCAGACCGCTGTGCCCGGTGAAACCGGTTTGCCGGCCTGCCGGAGAGCGAGACCGTGGAAAAGACCTACGTTCGGGGAACCTGGCAGAAGCAGCGGGCGTTTTCGCCGGCCGTCATTATCAGCGGTCCGGCCAAGACCATCTACGTCGCAGGACATACCGGCCAAAAGGCGGACGACGGCCAAATCCTCGCCGGGGATTTCGAGGCCCAGTGCCGGCAGACTTTCCGCAATATCGAGAAAACATTGGCCGAAGCCGGTGCCACGCTGGCCGACCTCGTGACCATGACGGTTTTCTTGATCGATACACGGCACACCACCCGAATGACGGAAATTCGTACCGAGATCTTCCGCAAGGATTTCCCCGCCAGCGCGGCGATCACGGTCGCCGGCTTTGCGGACCCTTCAATCATGATCGAAATCCAGGGGATTGCGGTCATCGCATGATCTCCTTCCCCTCACCGCGCGCGGCCTCTCTTCGACTCCGACGATTTCCGGCGTAAGGTGCGGCCATGGAGATCGTCGTTGAAAACCTCGTACAGGCCTTCGGCGACGCTCCTAACACGATCCTTGCTCTCGACCGCGTCACGCACCGCTTCCCTGCCGAGCGCGTAAGCTGCATCCTCGGTCCGAGCGGCTGCGGCAAAAGCACGATGATCCAGATCATCGGCGGGATCGAACCCTGGACCAGCGGAAACGTGAGGATTGCCGACGGCATCGGCGGCGCCAACCGGCCGCTGGGCTCGCAATCCGTGATGGTCTGGCAGAGCCTGAACCTCTTCCCCTGGCGTACGGTCGTAGACAACGTCGCATTCGGGCTTGAAATGCGCGGCGTCGCGCGAAAGGAGCGTCACGAGAGAGCCCGGGCGATCATTGCCTCCGTCGGGCTCAGGGGGTTCGAACAGCATCGGCCGATGCAACTGTCCGGCGGCATGCGCCAGCGTGTCGCTCTGGCGCGCGCCCTGATTATGGAGCGTCCCATCATGCTCATGGACGAGCCCTTCGCCGCACTGGATGCGCAGACGAAGATCGTCATGCAGGAGGAGCTCATCCGGATCTACGAGCGTTCGAAGAAGACGATCCTTTTCGTCACGCACGCGATCGACGAGGCGATCCTCCTCGGTGACGAAATCGTGGTTATGACGGCGAGGCCGGGGCGCATCAAAGACGTCATCCCAGTCGATCTTCCGCGACCTCGCACCCAGGAGATGGTGAACACACCGGAATTCGGCCGCCTTTACGACCGTGCGCTTCATCTCATACGTGAGGAAGTCCTGCGGGCTATGCGCGACCAAGAACGCGCGGCGAGCTAGCAATGCAGCTTCGAGCCAAGAAGCGAAGTCGTTCTGCTGCGCTGGTGTACGCTACGCTTCCGTACCTGATTATCGTCGTCGTGCTGGTTGCCTGGGAGCTGCTCGTCCGGCTGAACGGCATTCAACCTATCTTTCTCCCCGCGCCGAGTTCCATACTTCGCTATCTCGTGGCCATGCTGCTGGACGGGTCGCTGATCTATCACCTCTCGGTGACCTTCATGCGCATCCTGGGCGGGTTCGTCGTCGCTGCGGTGAGCGGGATATTGGTCGGCGTGGCGATGGGCATGTCGCCGCTGGCGGCGCGCATCATCGATCCGTGGATTGCCGCGCTCTATCCGCTGCCGAAGATCTCGCTCATTCCGCTGCTGATTATCTGGCTCGGCACCGGCGAGACCTACAAGATCGTCATCAGCGCGGTGACGGCCTTCTTTCCGGTCGCCATCAGCACCTTCGCCGCCATCCGGCAGGTCGATCCCGGCCTCATCAAGACGGCCAAGGATCTCGGCGCCACGCCGCACCAGCGGCAGATCAAGGTCGTCATTCCGGCCTCGCTGCCCGGCATCTTTTCTGGCCTGCATCTCGGAATGGGCGTGACGATCATCATGGTCGTTGCGGCGGAGATGATTGGCGGCTCCAGCGACAGCGGCATGGGCTATGTGCTGGTGCATGCCGGCCAGGTGATGGAAACCGAGAAGGTGTTCGCGGCCCTGATCGCGCTTGCGGTATTCGGCGCAGTGATCACTAATCTTCAAAAGTGGCTGGATCGGCTCGTCGCGCCATGGTCCGATACCAAGCAATGAACCGGCGTTTTAGGAGGTGATGTGATGATATTGCGGAACGGCCTGGTCGCGCTGTGTGCGGCCTCCATGCTGGCAGCCACATCTCTTGCGGCACAGGCCGCCGATCTGGTCCGCCTCGGCGAGGGACCATTCATCACCGGCGGCGGCTATTACATCGCCGAGGCGAAGGGATACTTCAAGAAACTCGGCATTGAGGTGCAGCCCAAGATGTACATCGACGGCGCGATGGCCGTGCCATCGTTGATCTCGGGCGAACTCGATGTGTCGTTCATGGCGCCGAATGCAGGCCTGTTCAACAGCATCGCGAAAGGTGCACCGATCGTCCTCATCCTCGATCGAGGTAACAACAAACGTGGATTTGGCTATACCGCCATCAACGTGACCCAGGACCTTCACAACGCCGGGGTAAAATCACTGGCCGATTTCGCCAAACTGAAGGGCAAGCGGATTGGCCTCGGCGCAACCGGCAGCATCAACCAGTATCTTTTCGCTCGCGGACTGCAAAAGGCGGGACTGGATCCGCGCAAGGACGTGCAATGGATCACCAACATTCCGCAACCCGATCTGATGAAGATGCTCGGGCAGAAACAGGTCGACGCGACCGACCTCGCCTACCAGTTCGGCTATTTCGCGCAGAAGAACAATTGGGGCCCGATGGTCGCCGTCGACGACGAGATCGACCCGGACGGCGCGGTTGCTGTCTATGCTACCCGCAAGCAGTTCGTCCAACAGCATCGTGACGTGCTCGTGCGATTTGCCATGGCTTACCTGCAAGGAGTCAAGGAGTTCGACGCTGCAGTCGTGGCGCCCGACAAGCACCCCGATATCGTCGATATCCTCGCTAAGCGCACGGCTTTGCAGAAGCCGGAACTCGTCAGGGCCATCGCTCCTCATTGGTCCTACACCAACGAAGACGGCATCCCGAATGTCAAATCGGTCATGGCCCAGCAAGACTACTGGGCCGACTATTTCCATTTGGTGGAGAAGAAGGTGCCGGAGTCCGCTCTGTTCGATCTCAGCATCGCCCATGAAGCAAAGGCGCGCCTCGATCGCGAAAAGCCGTTCGGCCAGTAGCCGCCGTCCTTCGAACGCGGCCGACGATCGGCGACATCTCGCCGGTCGTGACGGTTGCGGCAGTCCTCGCCGGACGCGACGATCAGGTGCAGCGGGTTCGCTGCGCCTATTGTTCTGCCATCATGGAACTTTTACGATCCTCGGCTTCATCTTTCCGTTGAAAAACAGTGCCCGCTCCTCGCTATCCCGTTTGCGAATCCGCTCGTGCGCGTGGATGATCGGCACGGTCGAAACGCTCGCATGATCGGACTGCCGATGCGCCTTGCATCCCTCGCCGCCCTCGCGTTCCTCATCTCGGCCGCGCTGCCGGCGCACGCCTATACGGCGGCCGACGCCAAGAACTGCATGCAATTCGCCTTCAAGCTCTGCCGCGCGGCGATCCCGCACGTCGACAAGGTCGCGCGCTGCATGCAGGAGAACCGCGGCCGGCTCAGCCCGGCCTGCGCCGAGGCGGTCGACCGCTTCTTCTCAACCGGGTTGGCGGCGAAACGGGGCAAGCCGGTCGTCTACAAGGAATAGCGGTGATCTGCCGACCAGGCTGCCCGGCCTAATGAATCGGCATATGCCGCTTGGCGCCGCTGAGCACGGCCTGCGCCCCCGGACTCATGGGCTCACCGTTGCCGTTGTGGCTGCGAAACTCGAACACGAACAGCCGGATCGCCGATGACAGGTTGCTGTGCTGGCGCTCGGCGTCGATGCTGCCGACCAGCTGCGACAGGTGGATGCCGAGATTGTGCGCGATTGAGCGCAGCTCGACCCAGAAGGTTTCTTCGAGGCTGACACTGGTCTTGTGGCCGCCGACGACGAGCGAGCGCTTGACCACCTGCGAGCGAAGGTGACCGCCCGAGGCCGCCGGCGCGGACACATTCGGTGCTTCCGCCCGGTCGAAAGGTTTGCGCCGATTGCTGAGCTTCGGGTCCTTGATGGTCATGGACTGCCCCGACGATGGCCCACCACGTCCTGTCCAAACGCTTCACATGTCACGCTTTTGACGCGAGCGCGTCGATAATACTACTACTTGCTGCGTTGTTTCGGCCAATGAAATATGCCGCTTTGAATATGACAAATGACAATTTGATGTGTCGGCCAAGTGAATGTGCAGACTAAAAAAACAGGTGTGAGAATACCGTGCCAAAGCAAGTAGTATCATAACGACACCTACCGGCGATCCGCCCTTTTGTACAGCGTATAAACCCTTCCGTACTTCTCTCTATTCCTTCGCCGTCATGTTTATTTGAGCGTCACGCGCGACAATTGCGCTCGATCAAGCCTCCCATTCTGCGATTGCGCCACAAATCAACCGCGCCCACACTCCGGTGAGATTTCGGCGGGAGCCATCACTCCCGCCTCACCCGACGGCGCGCACGAGCATGCGCAAACCGCGGTCGGCACAAGCCCGTCTCACGCACAAGCCGCCTCGCATCGCGGCCGCGCGCACGCGCGCGCAGGCCGAACCGATCCGCCGCGCCGTCACCGCCAGCGCCACCGAGCTGTTGCGCGCGCTCGCCCCCGACGAGTCGATCCCGAAAGTCCTCGAGCGCATCGGGCGCTCGGCCGACGTGAGCCGCGTCGTCGTCTTCAGGAATTCGCCCGCCGCCAACGGCGGCGTCGCCGCGGAGCTCTGCTACGAATGGGACGCCGCGCGCGTCCGCCCGCGTAAGGCCGGCGCGTCAAGCCCGCAACAGATGCCGCTGTGGGATCCGGAGGAGCTGATCCCGCTGCTGACAAAAGGCGAGCCCATCCGTCTCGTCGCCAGACAGGTGCGCAAGCCGCTGCGCGCGATGATGCAATCGGCCGGCGTCAAATCGGCGCTGCTCGTGCCGATCTTCGTCGATACCAAATGGTGGGGGCACATCTGCTTCGACGATTGCCGCCGCGAGCGCCAATGGACCGCGGCCGAGGCCGACACGCTGCGCACCTTGGCCGAGATGATCGGCGCCGCGATTGCTCGAGCGCGCGACCTGCAGCATCTCGCCGACGCCAGCCGCGTCGTCGAGAACAGCCCGGTGATCCTGTTCCGGATCGCGGCGCAGTCGCCTTATCCCTTGCTTTATCTGTCGCAGAACGTCAGCCGCTTCGGGTACAGGGCGGCCGAGCTGATGGCCTCGCCGTGCCGCTATCTCGACCTCTTCCATCCCGACGACGCGCCGGCAATGTCCGCCGACATCCGCCGCATCGTCAACGGCGACGTGCCGGACGTGACGCAGGAACGCCGGCTGCGCCGCGCCGACGGCCGCTACGCCTGGGTCGAAGCGCGCGCACGCCTACTCACCGGCCCGCAACACGAGGCCGAGATCGAAGGCATTCTCATCGATATCGACCTGCGCTGGGTGAATGGGGTCATGGCGTTTCTCGCCGCGGCCAACTTCGTCGTCTCGGCGATTCACACCGTCTTGCTGTTCGGCGGCTGAGCGCGCCCCCGCCCTTACGCACCCCTGCCCCGATCCTGCCTTGATCGATCTTGCTGCCTGCATCGCCAGCCGCGGCGATTTCGCGGCGCAAGCACCTACCTAAGACGATGAAATGACCCGGCGAATGCAGTGCGCACCATGCGTGCTGCACCGCACGCGTTCGGGCGTAGTGTTATCAAACTTTAATGCAGCAGCCATCAAGGTTTCATCGGACGGTCTCGGCCTCGCCAAATTGCCCGGTTACTCATTCGCTCCATCGCAGGAACGAAGCCAGTGACGCGTTGAATCTGCGACGACAAGAGGAGGCCGAATGATGCAGTTCGCTTTCGAGACCGCCAGACTTGCCGCCATCCGCGCGTTCGCCGCGCCGGCCCGCTGTCCCCATTGCGACGACTGGATGGTCGCGCCGGTGTCCTCCGAGTTCGTCGAGGGCGGCGAGATCCGCCATTACTGGGAATGCGAATCCTGCGGCGAGACCTCCTGCACCACCATCGAGCTCGGCTGACGCGCCCTTCGGAATATCGTCCGGACAGCGGTGTTAGCCGGTGGTAAGGTGGAGATGTCCGCTTATTTTCAGGAGGAGCACCCAATGAACACGTCGTTTCTTCGGCCGGCGCTGGCGGCGATCGCCTGCGCGGCCGCTTTCTCGTTTGTCACACCGTCCTTCGCCGAAGTCGTCAACTTCAAGGCGCACATGGACGCGAAGGACGAAGTGCCGCCGAACCAGAGCAAGGGCAAGGGCGATGTCACCGCGACCTATGACACCGCCTCCAAGAAGCTCAGCTACAAGGGCACCTATTCCGACCTGAGTGGCCCGGCGACCGCCGCCCACTTCCACGGGCCCGCCTCGGCCGGCAAGAACGCCGGCGTCGTGATCCCGATCTTCGCCGGCGCCGCCGCCAAGAGCCCGTTCGAGGGTTCGGCCACGCTCACCGATGCTCAGGCGAAGCAGTTGCTGGCCGGCCAGTGGTACGTGAACGTCCACACGGCCGCCAACAAAGGCGGCGAGATCCGCGGCCAGGTAACCAAGTAACCCGACCTGACGGCCCCCCGGCGGGGCCACACCGTCAGCGCGTTCGATCGAGGCCCGCCACCCCACGTGGCGGGCCTTATCGATTCCAGGCCTCCCGCTTTGCCTCGTGCCGCCGAGGCTTTATAGTTGCCCTTGCAACCAACCGAGAAACGGCAAGGGACGAACACCCATGGCGCGCACCGAACCCATCCTCATCTCCGGCGGCGGCATTGGCGGCCTGATCACCGCCTATTGCCTCGCGCACCATGGCTTCCCGGTGCGGCTGTTCGAGCAGTCGGCGGAGTTCAAGGAGGTTGGCGCCGGCATCCAGCTCGGCCCCAATATTTTCCGGGCGCTGGAGAAGGTCGGACTGAAGGACGCCGTGCTCGCCGACGCGCACGTGCCGCCGGCGCAGGAGATGCGCGACGCGCTGACCGGCAAGCTCATCACCCGCATTCCGCTCGGCGACGAGTTCAAGGCGCGCTTCGGCCAGCCTTATGCGGTGACGCACCGCGCCGACATCCACGCCACGTTCCTGAAAGCCTGCGCGAGCAGCAACCTCGTTCAGCTCGAGACCAGCCGCCGCGTCGACGACTTCGCCGACCACGGCGATCACGTCACCGTCACCCTCAACAACGGCGAAAGCGTGCGCGGCCGCGCGTTGATCGCCTGCGACGGCATGTGGTCGAACATCCGCGAGCGCATCGTCGGCGACGGCCAGCCGCGCGTGTCCGGGCACATCGCCTATCGCGGCGTGCTCCAGAAGGCGGACGTGCCGGAGGACCTGTGGCGTCCCGACGTCGTCCTCTGGGCCGGGCCGCGCACGCACTTCGTGCATTATCCGCTGCGTCGCGGCGAGCTCTACAACCTCGTCGCCGTCTTCCACTCCGACCATTACGAGGAAGGCTGGAACGCGGAAGGCTCGAAAGAGGTGATGTGGCAGCACTTCAAGATGCAGGTGCCGCAGGTGCTGCGCATGCTCGAGCGTATCGAGACCTGGCGCATGTGGGTTCTGTGCGACCGCGAACCGGTCAAGGACTGGACCCGCGGCAACGTCACGCTGCTCGGCGACGCCGCGCATCCGATGCTGCAATATCTGGCGCAGGGGGCCTGCATGGCGACGGAGGACGCCGTCGTCCTCGCCGACCAGGTGGCGGCGCAGCCCGACGACCTGCCGGCCGCGTTCAAGGCCTACCAACAGGCGCGCTACCTGCGCACCGGCCGCACGCAGATCATGGCCCGCCTCTACGGCGAGGTCTACCACGCGCGCGGGGTCGCCGCGGAACTGCGCGAGCTGTCGCTGTCCGGCCGCACGCCGCAGCAGAGTTACGACGGCATTTCCTGGCTTTACGGGGAGACGTGAGCCCCGCCCCTTGAGTTTATAAATTCCGGTGCCATGCTTGCCTCCGAAATCAACGCTTGGGGGCCAAACGTGACGGGACTTGGAAGACGCGACATCATCAAGGCGGGCGTGGCATTAGGCGCCGGCGACGCGAACCTGAAGCAGAATTTCGACAAGGGTTCGCTCGAGGCGATCGGCGGCAGCCCCGAGCAGCTCGGCAAGCTGGCGCGTTCGGACTCCGAGAAATACCAGCGGCTCGTCAAGGAGCTGAACATCAGCGCCGGCTAAGGCGATCGCGTACCCGATGATGCACGACCGCGCCCCTTGGGCGCGATCGTTTGCATTTCGGCAATCGGCGCGCGTCGCCGAAGAGCTCCGGCTGCGCTTAGCGCCTAGTCGCGCTGCACGCAGGCCCAAGCCTTTCCGGCGGCGCCCCTCTAGATGAGCGGCCGAACGCATCGGACAGAGGCACGCCATGAAACGCTACGTCATCGAACGCGACATCCCGAACATCGGCCAATTCGACCGCATCCAATTCTGCCAGGCGGCGCTGACGTCGAACGCCGCGCTCGCCCAGCTCGATGGCCAGGTGCAATGGGTCCACTCCTACGTCGCGGCCAACAAGACGTTCTGCGTCTACCTTTCTCCCAGCGAAGCGCTGGTGCACGAGCACGCGCGCCTCTCGGGCTTTCCGGTGACACGGATCACCGAGGCAACGGCGGTGATCGACCCGACCACCGCGAACCGGCCATGACCGCCGCCATAGCGGGCGTACAGGCCCTTTGCTTCGTCGACACCGGCCCGCGTGATGACGACGGCGGCCGCATGCGCTGCCCGATCACCGGCGAAGCCTGCACGGGGGTTCTCGCTTACCTGTGCGAAGACTATGGCTGCGCCCGCAAAGGCGGTCTCTCGCCGCATCCAGACGAGAACCTGTGAGCGGGATTCAGGCGGTGCGCGGGCGGAAGCGCAGGTTCTTGCGCGACAACTGGCCGACATTGGTGCAGCCCATGAGCCGCATGTCGCGTTCAAGCTCGGTGCGCATGAGCAGCAGCGCGCGCTCGACCCCCGCCTCACCGGCTGCTGCGAGCGGAAACAGGTAATAGCGGCCGACGCCGACCGCCTTGGCGCCGAGCGACAGTGCCTTGAGCACGTGCGAGCCGCGCTGCACGCCGCCGTCCATCAGCACGTCGATCCGGTCGCCGACCGCATCGACGATCTCCGCCAACTGGTCGAACGCGCTGCGCGAGCCGTCGAGCTGGCGGCCGCCGTGGTTGGAGACGACGATGCCGGTGCAGCCGATGTCGATGGCGCGCCGCGCATCCTCGACGCTCATCACGCCCTTGAGGCAGAACTGGCCGCCCCACTGCTTCACCATCTCGGCGACGTCGGTCCATGTCATCGACGGGTCGAGCATCTTGGTGAAGTAATCGCCGATCGACATGGCGCCGCCGCCCATGTCGACATGCTCCTCGAGTTGCGGCAGGCGGAAGCGCTCATGCGTAAAATACTCGATCGCCCAGCGCGGCTTGATCGCGAACTGCGCCATGCCGCCGAGTGTCAGCTTGAGCGGGATGGAGAAGCCGGTGCGTAGATCGCGTTCGCGGTTGCCGCCGGTAATGGAATCGACGGTCAGCATCATGATCGGCACGCCGGCCTCTTTGGCACGCTGCATCATCGCGCGGTTCAGGCCGCGGTCCTTGTGGAAATAGAACTGGTAGGCCTGCGGGAACGAAAAATTCTTCGCCAGATCCTCGAGGCTGACCGTGCCGAGCGAGGAGACGCCGAACATGGTGCCGAACTTCTCGACCGCGCGCGCCACTGCACGCTCGCCCTCATAATGGAACAGCCGCTGCAGCGCAGTCGGCGAGCAATAGAACGGCAGCGACAGCCTCTGCCCCATCACCGTGACCGACAGGTCGACGTCGGCGACGCCGGCGAGCACGCTCGGCACGAGGTCGCAGTCCTCGAAGGCTTGCGTGTTGCGCCGGTACGTCGTCTCGTCGTCGGCGGCGCCGTCGATGTAGTTAAAGATCGGCCCCGGCAGGCGCTGGCGCGCCAGCGCCCGGAAGTCGTGGAAATTGAAGCAGCGGTCCAGGCGCATCGTGTCTCTCATACGGCGAACGGGCTGCGCCCGCCGGCCGGCCGCAGTCCGATGCCAGTCATTGCAATGGCGCCGCCCGCCCTCGCCGCGCGTGAGCGAACGGCGGCGCGCGTCACTTCTTCGGGATGCCGGCCTTGTCGATCACCGCCGTCCACTTGGTGATGTCCGATTTCAGGCGCGCCATCAGCTCGTCCGGCGTGCTCGCCTGCGCGATGACGCCGACCTTGGCATAGGCTGCCTTCACGTCCGGCATCGCCACGACCTCGCGGATCGCCGCGTTCATCGCGTCGACGACCGCCTTCGGCGTGCCCTTGGGCGCGAAGATGCCGTTCCACGACGTCACCTCGAAGCCGGGCACGCCGGACTCGGCGACGGTCGGGATGTTCGGCTCGAGCGGCGAGCGCTTGGCGGACGAGATCGCCAGGACGCGCAGCTTGCCGTCCTTCACCTGGCCGGCGACGGCGGGTGGGAATTCGACCAGGATCTGCGCGTCGTTGCGCAGCACCGAGACGACAACGTCCGGCGAGTTCTTGTACGGCACGATCACGACATTGAGGTTTGCCGACGACTTGAACAGCTCGCCGCCGAGGTTCTGCGTGCCGCCGACGCTGATCGTGGCGATGTTGAGCTTGCCGGGGCTGGCCTTGGCCGCGTCGATGAAGTCCTTCAGCGACTTGTAGGGCGAGTCACCCTTCACCGCGAAGACGAGGTCGAACAGGCCGATGGTCGACACCATCTGGAACTGGGTCGGATCGAACGGCAGATGATTGAAGGCGGCGACGCTGATGGCGGTGCCGTTCGTCACGAGACCCATCGTGTAGCCATCCGGCGGCGCCTGCACGACCGCGCGCGCGGCGTTGATGCCACCCGGGCCCGGCATGTTCTCGATCACAACCTGCTGGCCGAATTTCTTGCTCAGCCGGTCGGCGAGGATGCGCGCGGTGACGTCGGCGACGCCGCCGGGGCCGAAGGGCAGCACGATCCTGACCGGCTTCTCCGGCCATTTGGCCTGCGCCGATGACGGCGCGAGCGTCAGCGACAGGAGTGCCGCGCAGGCTGCGCCAGCGAGCGTCCGCACCCATTTCGACGTCATGGAAATCCTGGAAATCACGGTGGAATCCTCCCTACATCCCGATTTGGGCTTGTTCGCTTCAGGCTTGTTATGGCGGGCGGAGCATAGAGGGTCGCGGCCCTACCTGCCAACCGCGCGCCTCACGAAAACGGGGCCGGCGATGTCGCACCGGCCCCGTCCCGCAGGCAGCGTCAAGCGCCACTTATTTCTTCGGGATGCCCGCCTTTTTGATGACGGCGTCCCACTTCGTGATGTCCGCCTTCATGCGGGCCATCAGCTCATCCGGCGTGCTCGCCTCGGCGACGACGCCGAGCGTGGCGAACTTCGCCTTCACATCCGGCATCGCCACGACGTCGGCGATCGCCTTGTTGAGCGTGTCGATCACGTCCTTCGGCGTGCCCGTCGGAGCGAAGATGCCGTTCCACGAGCTCACGTCGTAGCCGGACACGCCGGATTCGGCCACGGTCGGGACGTCCTTGAGGAATGGCGAGCGCTTGAGGCCGGAGCTTGCGAGGATGCGCAGCTTGCCATCCTTCACCTGCCCCTGCACCGCCGGGGTGAATTCCAGCGTCGCATCGACGTCGCCGCGCAGCAGCGCCACGACGATGTCCGGCGAGTTCTTGTACGGCACGATCACCATGTTCGCACCCGACATCGACTTGAACAGCTCGGCGCCGAGGTTCTGCGTCGAGCCGACGGCGATGGTGCCGAGGTTGAGCTTGCCCGGATTGGCTTTGGCCGCGGCAATCAGGTCCTGCAGCGTCTTGTATTTCGACTGCCCGCTGACGGCGACGACGAGATCAAACGAGCCGATCTCGGAGACCATGGCGAACTGCTTCACCGGGTCGAACGGCAGATGCTCGAACATGTCGACGCTGATGGCGGTGCCGTTCGACACGAGGCCGAGCGTGTAGCCGTCGGCCGGCGCGCGCACCACGGTGCGGGCGGCGTTGATGCCGCCGGGGCCGGGCATATTCTCGATCACCACCTGCTCGCCGAGCTTCTGGCTCAGCTTGTCGGCGACGATGCGGGCGGTGACGTCGGCGACGCCGCCGGGACCGAACGGCAGGATCAGCCGGATCGGCTTGTCGGGATATTTGGCCTGTGCCGCCGCGAGCGGCGACAGCGCGAGCAGTGCGGCGGGAAAAAGCATCAGCGCGGCGCGGCGCGCGATGCGCACCGCCCCGAAATCACGGTCACTCATTACAGATGTCCTTGCTTGTCAGTCCCAGAGCTCAGGCGAAGCCGTAGAGCCGCGCCGGATTGTCGACCAGCAGCGCCTGCTGGCGCTTGGGGTCGGGCGCGAACTGCGGCACGAGATCGACCAGGTCGGCCTCGTCGGCTGCGTGTGTCGGATTCGGATGCGGGAAGTCGGTGCCCCACAGCACACGGTCGGGCGCGGTTTCGATGACCGCGTGCGCAATCGGCACGGCCTTGTCGTAGGGCGGCATGTCGATGCGCTCGGAACCGCACACCTTGATCCAGGCATTGTCACGCCTGGCGATCTCGAGCAGGCGCTTGAACGGCGCCTGTTCGACGCCGTCCTTGGCCGGCACGCGGCCCATATGGTCGATGACGAAAGGCAGCGGCAGCGCCTTGATCAGGTCCGACAGCGGCTCGATCGAGCCGGCGTCGAGGTGCAGCACGACGTGCCAGCCGCGGCCCTTGATGCGGTCCATGACGCGGTTGAACACACCCATGTCCGGCGCGCCGCCGAGATGGCGCACGAAATTGAAGCGCACGCCGCGCACGCCGCCCGCGTGAAGCTTGTCGTACTGCTTGTCGCCGAAGCTGTCGTCGACGATTGCGACACCGCGATAGCGCTTCGGATCGGAGGCGAGGCAGTCCATCATCGCGCGGTTGTCGATGCCGTGGCAGCTCGCCTGCACGATCACGGCGCGCGAGACACCGAGATGGTCGTGCAGCGCGCGCAGCATTTCTTTTGGAGCATCGTCCGGCGTGTACTTGCGGTTCGGGGCGTACGGGAACACCGCGCCCGGGCCGAACACGTGGCAGTGTGCGTCGGTGGCGCCGGCCGGCAGATTGAATGTCGGTTTGCGGCGATGCTGAAGGAACTCGGGGCGGACGTTCATCGGCGGGGCCTTTCGTTTGCCGCTGCTTAGCCAAGCCGCCCGCACGGCACAACCCCGCCGTCTACACAGCAGGAATGTCGCCTTGCGCCCAGCCCGCCAGCGTCGCGGCGCGGAAATCGGCGAAGCGCCCCTCTTCGATCGCCGTGCGCATGCCGGCCATCAGCGCCTGGTAATAGGCGATGTTGATCGTCGACAAGAGCACCGCGCCGAGGATCTCGTTGGCCTTCACGAGATGATGCAGGTAGGCGCGCGAATAGGTCCGCGCCGCCGGATGCGGGCTCGCCTCGTCGAGCGGGCGCGGATCGTCCGCGTGGCGCGCGTTTGACAGGTTGATCTGGCCGAACCGCGTGAAGGCCATGCCGTGGCGGCCGTTGCGCGTCGGCATGACGCAGTCGAACATGTCGATGCCGCGCGCCACCGCCTCGATGAGATCGTGCGGCGTGCCGACGCCCATCAGGTAACGCGGCCGGTCCGCCGGCAGCCGCGGCGTCGTCTCCTCGACCACCTTGAGCATCACCTCCTGCGGCTCGCCGACGGCGAGACCGCCGATGGCGTAGCCCTCGAAGCCGATGTTCACGAGCTCGCGCGCACTCTCTTGCCTGAGCGGAATGTCGTCGCCACCCTGCACAATGCCGAACAACGCGTAGCCCGCGCGGATGCGGCTTTCGAAAGCGCGGCGCGAGCGCTCGGCCCAGCGCAGCGACAAGGCCATCGCGCGCTCGATCTCCTCGCGCCTGGCCGGCAGCTTCAGGCATTCGTCGAGCTGCATCGAGATGTCGGCGCCGAGCAGCGCCTGGATCTCGATCGCGCGTTCGGGCGACAGCTCGAACATGGTGCCGTCGAGATGCGAGCGGAACGTCACGGCCTGCTCGGTCAGCTTGCGCAACGACGACAGCGACATGACCTGGAAGCCGCCGCTGTCGGTCAGGATCGGCAGCGGCCAGTTCATGAAGCTGTGCAGGCCGCCAAGCGCGGCGACCCGCTCCGGACCCGGGCGGAGCATCAGATGGTAGGTGTTGCCGAGCACGATCTCCGCGCCCGTTTCCGCCACGTCCTCCGGGTGCAGGCCCTTCACCGTCGCGGCCGTGCCGACCGGCATGAAAGCCGGCGTCTGCACACGCCCGTGCGGCGTGACGAAGTCGCCGCGCCGCGCCATGCCGTCGGTCTTGTGCAGGGTGAAGGTGAAGGGGGTGGTCATCGTTTTGTCGTCAGGCACGGCCTCGTGTCCCGGGCGCGGCGCAGCACGCAGTGATGCGACGCAGACCCGGGACCCCGGCTTCTTCTAAAGCAAGCTGGGCCCAGGATCTGCGGTGCATCACGTCGCCTTCGGCGCGTGCTGCACCGCGTCCGGGGCGCGAAGCTGCGGATGCAGCAAACACGCATCGCCGTACGAATAGAACCGATACCCCGCCTCGATCGCGTGCTTGTACGCCCGCTGCATCGTCTCGAGGCCGGAAAAGGCCGCGACCAGCATGAACAAGGTCGAGCGCGGCAGATGGAAATTGGTCAGCATCAGGTCGATGGCCTTGAAGCGGTAGCCGGGCGTAATGAAGATGTCGGTCTCGCCCGCAAACGGCTTGAGCGCGCCGTCCTCACCCGCCGCGCTCTCCAGCGTGCGCAGCGCTGTCGAGCCGACGGCGACGATACGGCCGCCTTTGGCGCGCGCGGCGTTAAGCGCCGCGGCGGTCTCCGCCGTTAGGATGGCGAACTCGGAATGCATCTTGTGGCCGGACGTATCGTCGGCCTTCACCGGCAGGAAAGTGCCGGGGCCGACGTGCAGCGTCACCTTGTGCAGGGCGACGCCGCGGGCCGCGAGCCGCTCCAAGAGTTCCGGGGTGAAGTGCAGGCCGGCGGTCGGCGCCGCGACCGAGCCCTCGTCATGGGCGAAGACGGTCTGGTAGTCGGCCTTGTCCTGCTCGTCGGGCGCGCGTTTCGAGGCGATATAGGGCGGCAGCGGCGCCTCGCCGCGCTCGGCAATGGCGTCGTCGAGCACGGCCCCGTGGAAGGAAAACGAGAGCGTTACCTCGCCGCCTTCATCTTTATGTGAAACTTGAGCGTCGAGCTGGCCGAGGAAGCAGACCTTGCCCTCGTCGCCGAAGCGCAGCATGTCGCCGACCTGCACCTTCTTGGCGCCGAGAATGAAGGCTTTCCAGGTCGAGCCGTCGACCCGCTTGATCAGCGTCGCCTCGATCGACGGCTCGCTCTCGCCCCGCCCGATCCGCCGCCCCTTCAGCCGCGCCGCGATCACCTTGGAGTCGTTGACCACCAGGCAGTCGCCGGGCACGAGCAGGTCCGGCAGATCACGGATCGCCTTGTCCGCCAGCACATCCCCGTTCTGCGCGCCGGGCTTGACCACCAGCAGCCGCGCGGCGTCGCGCGGCGAAACCGGCCGCAAGGCGATGCGGTCCGCCGGCAGGTCAAAATCGAAGAGGTCGGTGCGCATGGTTTTCTCTCACCTCTCCCCGCTTGCGGGGAGAGGTCGACGTCCGAGCGCAAGCGAGGACGTCGGGTGAGGGGGCGTCAACGTCGGCATTTGGCGGAGAGGCCCCCTCACCCGGCTCGCATGTCGCGGCGCTCAATGCTCGCCACCCTCTCCCCGGGCAGCGGGGAGAGCGAAACTTACGCCCCCATCGTCGCCTTGACGATCTTGTCCGGGTTCTGCACCGGCTCGCCGCGCTTGATCTTGTCGACGTTCTCCATGCCGGAACTCACCTTGCCCCAGACCGTGTACTGCTTGTCGAGGAAGCGGGCGTCGTCAAAGCAGATGAAGAACTGGCTGTCGCCGGAATCCGGGTTGGCGGCGCGCGCCATCGACACGGTGCCGCGCACGTGCGGCTCGGCGTTGAACTCGGCCTTCAGCTTCTTGCCGGAGCCGCCGGTGCCGGTGCCCTGCGGGCAGCCGGTCTGCGCCATGAAGCCGTCGATGACGCGATGGAAGACGATGCCGTCATAGAAGCCGTCCTTCACCAGTTCCTTGATGCGGGCGACGTGGCCGGGCGCGAGCTCCGGACGCATCTCGATCACCACCGGCCCCTGCGTGGTCTCGAGCGTCAGTGTGTCTTCCGGCTTGGCCATTTGAAATCTCCTTTGAATTTAAAACCTATCTGTTGTCATGGCCGGGCCTGACCCGGCCATCTCGCCCAGGGAGGCACGGTGCCCGCCTGATCGGGGCCACCGGAACATAGGCGTCTCGAAGAGACGCCGTTCTTTCGAACGGCTATGCCCGGTGACGACACGATTGTCATTTCTCGATCGTCGCCTTCTTCACGTAATCGAGCTTGGGGAAGCTCTTGGTCAGATAGGCATTGCCCTCGAGCTGGATGCGGCCCTGGTCGGGACCGGCGCCGTTGGGCGCGCCCTCGCCATAGCCGGAATAGAGCTTGTCGACGACATCCATGCCCGAGACGACGCGGCCGAACGGAGCGAAGCCCATGCTGTTCAGATTGCTGTTGTCGCCGAAGTTGATGAACACCTGCGTCGTGCGCGCGTTCGGCCCGGAGGTCGCGAAGGTGATCATGCCGCGCGTATTGCTCTGCGCAACCTTGTCGTCGGGGATCCGGGCGACGCGCCACTTGGCGTTCACCGCTGGATCGCCGTTGAGGCCGAACTGCACCATGAAGCCGGCGATGTCGCGGAAGAAGCGGCCGTTGTCGAAAAAGCCGTTCTTGACGAGATTGTAGAAGCGGTCGGCGCCGACCGGGGCCCAGGCGCGCGTCACCTGGATGACAAACGCGCCCTTGCTGGTGTCGAACTTCACCTTGTAGGTGGCCGGCGCCTGCTCGGTCAGCGCGGCCGGGTTCATCAGCTTCGACGATTGCGCCAGCGCCGGCGAGACGAGGCCGGCGGCAAGCAGGCTCGCGGCGAGCGACAGGACAAAGCGGCGCGTGGTCATGAGGGCTCCCGGAACGGTCGAGTGATGGTCAGGCGCCGGCGCGGCCGGCGAACTTGGTCTTCAGCCGCGCCGCGACCGCGGCCGGCACGAAAGCGGAGACGTCGCCGCCCATGCCGGCGATCTGGCGGACCAATGTGGCGGTGATCGGGCGCACCATCGGCGAGGCCGGCAGGAACACGGTCTGCACCTCCGGCGCCATGGCGCCGTTCATGCCCGCCATCTGCATTTCGTAATCGAGGTCGGTGCCGTCGCGCAGGCCGCGGATCAGCATCGTCGCCTTCTCGCGCTTGGCGCACTGGATGACCAGATCGGCGAAGGTGACGCATGAGATCTCGCAGCCGATCTCGCGCGCGAGCGGCGCGAAGGTCTCGTCCAGCATCTTCAGCCGCTCGTCGGCGGCGAACAGCGGCGCCTTGCCCGGGTGCACGCCGATCGCCAGCACCAGCCGGTCGGCCAGACGCAGCGCCTGGCGCACGACATCGACATGTCCATTGGTGACGGGGTCGAACGACCCCGCGTAGAGAGCGATCCGCGGCATAGCTTGGGTCTAGCCCGCCGATACCGCCGCCGCAAGGCGGGGCCTCTGGTCAAGCGCCTATCACGGTCGCGTCAGCAGGAGAACTTTCCCCGCCTGCGCACGTTGAACCGCCGTCCCGGTCGACGCGACCAAAGAAGAGAGATTGGGGGAGGTCGTCATGCTCAAGCCTGTCGTCAAGCCGGTCCTGATGGTCCTGTCCGCCGCGGCCATCGCCGCCGTGGCGACCTTCGCATCGCTTGGCGCGAGTGGCGGCGTATCGGCCGGCCCGCTCGCGGCGCCGCAGGCGACAGCGATCAAGGCCTGCGCCGACCGGCCGTGGCCGTACCTCGACTGCGTCGGTACACGCTTCGGCAACCCGCACATCCGTCTCGTCACCACCGACCGCCTCCGATAAAGCCGACACATGCATTTACGCGCGCTGCCCGCGCGCGATAACATCCGACTCGACGGGACAGTCAGATCCCGCTCTTCGGGGAGGATGACAATGCGTCGCTTCATCGCCGCGGCCGTGGCCGCTTTTGCGCTGACGGTCTCCGCGCAGGCTGCCGATTATCCGACCCGCCCCGTCCGCGTGATCGTACCGACGCCCCCCGGCGGCCCGGTCGACACGATGGCGCGGCTGCTGACCAACAGCCTGTCCCCGATCCTCGGGCAGAACGTCTACATCGAGAACAAGCCCGGCGCCGGCAACATCATCGGCTCGAAGATCGCGGCCGAGGCCGCACCCGACGGCTACACGCTGCACATTACGGCGGCCAGCGGCCTCATTATGAGCCCGATGATCCACAAGGACGCCGGCTACAGCGCCGCCAATTTCGCGCCGATCGCGCTCATCGCCGAGACGCCGCAGGTGCTGGTGGTCAATCCCAAGCTGCCGATCAAGTCGGTCGCCGACCTCGTCGCCTACGCCAAGGCAAACCCGGGCAAGCTCAACTACTCGACCGGCGGCATCGGCACGCTGCCGCATCTGACCGCCGAGCTGTTCAAGAAGCTCTCCGGCACCAACATCGTGCACGTGCCCTACAAAGGCGGCGGCCTGGCGCTGAGCGCGGTGATGACCGGCGAGACGCAGCTGACTTTCGATGTCATCGGCACGTCGCTGCCGCTGATCAAGGCCGGCAAAGTGCGCGCCATCGCCGTCGGCTCGTCCAAGCGCGCTGCGGCGTTGCCTGACGTGCCGACCATGGTGGAGGCGGGCTTCCCGCAGCTCACCACCGGCGCGTGGACGGCGATCCTGGCGCCGCGCGGCACGCCGGCGGACATCATCGCCAAGGTCAATGCCGCCACCAACAAGGCGGTGACCAGCGACCCGATGAAAGCGACGCTTGCCAAGTTGGGCGCCGAGCCGCGCGGCGGCACGCCGCAGCAACTCGGCGACTTCATCAAATCCGAAACGGCGAAGTGGCAGCCGATCGTGCAGGAACTGAACCTGGCGCAGAAGTAGCGGCCGTCAGCCCGGCCGCCGCGCCAGCGACAACCACACGCCGCCGCCGATCAGTGCCAGCGCCGACAGCCGGCCGAGCAGCCGGTTGTGCTGCGGCTTGACGAAGACGCTGCGCCCGTAGCCGGCGGCGACCGCCCAGCCGCAATCGAGAATGCTGCCGAGCGTCACCGAGCAGATGCACATCACCACGAGTTGGTGCGCGACCGGCAGCGTCGGATCGATGAACTGCGGCAGGAAGGCGGTGAAGAAGGCGATGGTCTTCGGGTTGGTCATGGCGACGACGAAGCCGCGTCGCGCGTGAACGTGCGCCGCCGGCGGCGCCAGCGCGCTCGCCCTCCCCGCGCTGCGCCAGGCCTGGATGCCGAGCCAGATCAGGTAGGCGGCCCCAAGCCAGCGCATCACCTCGAACACCTGCGCCGAGGTCTTCAGGATCCAGCCGAGCCCGAGTGCGATCAGCGCCAGCAGCACCGCGTTGCCGGTCGAGGCGCCGGCGACCGTGACCAGCGCCGCGCGCGTGCCGCTGCGCGCCGCCGTGGCGATGATCAGCGTCACGATCGGCCCCGGCGTGAGGAAGAGCACGACCGTGATCAGCAGGAAGGCGGAGAACAGATGCCAGTTCATCGCGGGCTACTCGCTGCATTGACGGCGCAGCAATAATCTCTCTCTCGGCGGCGATGTCCAGTGTCGCCGATCCTGCATATTGCCGCGACAGCGCGCGTAATTGACTCGTCACCCCAGCGAACTACAGTTTGGTCATGCCGGACACGACCCCCGCGCCTTCCTCCACCTTCATCGCCGCCGACGGCGACGGCTACGAACTGTCGATGGGCCGCTGGAGCCGCCGGCTGGCCACGCTGTTCCTCGATTTTGCCGGCCACGCCAACGACGAAAAGGTGCTCGACGTCGGCTGCGGCACCGGCAGCCTAGCCTTCACGCTCGCCGCCCGCGCGCCGGAAAGCCGGATCACCGGCATCGATTTTTCGCAGGCCTATGTCGATTTCGCCAGGCGCCGGAGCACGCAGGCGCGGGTCACGTTCGAGACCGGCGACGCCTGCGCCATGCCCTATGCCGACAATGCGTTCGACCGCGTGCTGTCGCTTCTGGTGCTGCATTACGTGCGTGAGCCGAAGAAGGCGATCGCCGAGATGCGCCGCGTGGCGCGGCCGGGCGCGACCGTCGCCGCGACCGTGTGGGACGCGCGCGGCGGCTACGTCGGCAACCGCATCTTCTTCGACACGGCGGCGGCGCTCGATCCCGGCGCGGAGACAAACCGCTCGCGCTACTACACCCATCCGATGACGCGGCCCGGCGAACTGGCCGCGGCCTGGCGCGAAGCGGGCTTCGGTGACATCCGCGAGGATTACCTGACCATCCGCATGGAGTACGCGGACTTCGCCGACTATTGGAAGCCGGTGACCGGCAAGGACGGGCCGCTCGCGGCCTACGTCAATTCGCTGAAGCCAGAGCCGCGCGAACGCTTCAGGACCGCGCTCAACGCCGCCTATTGCGGCGGCGAAGCCGACGGTCCGCGCTCCTTCGCCGCCAGCGCCTGGGCCGTCGCCGGCACGGCGCCTTAAGCGTCAGTCGCCGTCGTCCTCCGACAGCAGCCGCTCGACCGAGACGACGCGCTCGTCCTCGTGCGTATCGAGCACGATCACGCCTTGCGTCGAGCGGCCGGCGATGCGGATGCCCGACACCGACGTACGGATGAGCTTGCCCTGGTCGGTAACCAGCATGATCTGGTCGGACTCCTCGATCGGGAACGAGGCCACGATGCGCCCGGTCTTCGGCGTCAGCGACATCGCGACGATGCCTTTGCCGCCGCGGCCGGTGGTGCGGTACTCGAACGACGAGGTGCGCTTGCCGTAGCCGCGATCGGCAACCGTGAGCACGAACTGCTCCGCGGCGGAGAGTTCGACATAGCGCTGCTCGCCGAGTTCGATGCCGTTGGCCGTGGTCTCGGCGCCCTCCTCGGGCTCCGCGGCGACCGGCTCTTCCTCGGCCGCCGTGCCGCGCCGCACCGCATTGGCGCGCTTCAGGTAGGCCATGCGCTCCTCTGCGGTGACGTCGACATGGCGCAGGATGGTCATCGAGATGACCTTGTCGTCCTCGGCCAGGGTGAGGCCGCGCACGCCCATCGAGGTGCGGCCGGCGAAGACGCGCACCTCAGGCACCGCGAAGCGGATGCACTGGCCGCCATTGGCGGTGAGCAGCACGTCGTCCTTCTCGGTGCAGATCTGCACGTCGACGATGGCCTCGCCGTCGGCAATCTTCATGGCGATGATGCCGGAGCGGCGCACGTCGACGAAGTCGGACAGCTTGTTGCGGCGGACCGTGCCTTTGGTCGTGGCGAACATCACGTCGAGCGCGCCCCAGGACTTCTCGTCCTCCGGCAGCGGCATGATCGTGCTGATCGTCTCGCCGGCTTCGAGCGGCAGGATGTTGATCAGCGCCTTGCCGCGCGCCTGCGGCGCCGCGATCGGCAGCCGCCAGACCTTTTCCTTGTAGACCTTGCCGCGCGAGGAGAAGAACAGCACCGGCGCGTGCGTCGAGGCGACGAACAGGCGCGAGACGAAATCCTCCTCGCGCACCTGCATGCCGCCGCGGCCCTTGCCGCCGCGCCGCTGCGCCCGATAGGTCGAGAGCGGCACGCGCTTGATGTAGCCGAGATGCGAGACGGTGACGACCATGTCCTCGCGCTGGATCAGGTCCTCGTCCTCGACCTCCGCCTCTTCCCCGGCGATTTCGGTGCGGCGCGGCGTGGCGAACTTGGCGCGCACGTCGGCGAGCTCGGTCTTGATGATGCCCTGGATGCGGGCGCGCGAGCGCAGGATGGCCAGATAGTCGGCGATCTCGGCAGCGAGCTTGTCCAGCTCTTCCTTGATCTCGTCGCGGCCGAGCGCGGTGAGCCGCTGCAGGCGCAGATCGAGGATCGCCTGCGCCTGTTCGGCCGACAGGCGAGTCGTGCCCTCCGGCGAAACGGTGTGCCGCGGATCGTCGATCAGCAGCACCATGTTGATCATGTCCTTGGCCGGCCAGTCGCGCGCCATCAACGCCTCTCGCGCCTCCCTGGCGTCGCGCGAGGCGCGGATGAGCTTGATCACCTCGTCGATATTGGCGACGGCGATGGCGAGGCCGACCAGCACGTGGGCGCGGTCGCGCGCCTTGTTGAGCAGGAACTTGGTGCGCCGGGACACCACCTCTTCACGGAAGGCGATGAAGGCCTGCAGCATGTCGCGCAGGTTCATCGTCAGCGGCCGGCCGCCGTCGAGCGCGACCATGTTGCAGCCAAACGAGGATTGCAGCGGCGTGAAACGGTAGAGCTGGTTCAGCACCACCTCGCGCTCGGCGTCGCGCTTTAGTTCGATGACGACGCGATAGCCGTCGCGGTCGGATTCGTCGCGCAGGTCGGCGATGCCGTCGATCTTCTTGTCGCGTACCAGGTCGGCGATGCGCTCGACCATCGACGCCTTGTTCACCTGGTATGGGATCTCGGAGACGATGATCGCTTCGCGTTCTTTCCGGATCGTCTCGAAGGCGACCTTGCCGCGCATGACGACCGAGCCGCGGCCGGTGTGATAGGCGCTGCGGATGCCGGCCTTGCCGAGGATGATGCCGCCGGTCGGGAAGTCCGGTCCGGGAATGATGTTGATGAGATCGTCGATCGACAGCGCCGGGTCGTCGATCAGCGCGGAGCAGGCGTCGATCACTTCGCCGAGATTGTGCGGCGGGATGTTGGTGGCCATGCCGACGGCGATGCCGCCGGCGCCGTTGACCAGCAGATTGGGAAACCGCGCCGGCAACACCGCCGGCTCTTTCTCGTTGCCGTCGTAGTTCGGCTGGAAATCAACGGTGTCGAGCTCGATATCGTCGAGCAGCGCCATCGCCGCCTTGTCGAGGCGGCATTCGGTGTAGCGCATCGCCGCGGCCGGATCGCCGTCGACCGAGCCGAAATTGCCCTGCCCGTCGATCAGCTCCAGGCGCATGGAGAAGTCCTGCGCCATGCGCACCAGCGCATCGTAGATCGCGCTGTCGCCGTGCGGGTGATATTTACCCATCACGTCGCCGACGACGCGCGCCGATTTGACGTATTTCTTGTCGGGCGTATGCCCCTGCTCGTGCATCGAATAGAGGATGCGCCGGTGCACGGGCTTCAGGCCGTCGCGCACGTCGGGCAGCGCACGCGACACGATCACGCTCATCGCGTAATCGAGGTACGAACGCTTCATCTCATCGGTGATGGAGACGGGGCGGATGTCGGAAGGACTGCCGTCCCCCGATTTAGGCGTGTCGTTGTCGGGCAAGTAGGGGCTTCCTGGAAGCTTGGAATCAACGGATTTATCTAGCCGATTCAGACGCGCTTGGCTACCGGAACGGCCTCCGGAAATGTGGTAATTATTTCCGTATTTTCAATGCTTTGGACTAGGTTTTTAAGCTGCGGTGGTGGCCGGCGATCCAGGCCCTCGCGCGCCGCGCCGATGCCCTCTGAACGGCTGCGGGCTGGCCTTCAGGCGGGCGCGGTTTCGACGCACCGCAGGCGCGCAAAATGGTAGCCGGCCGCCGCGCCGGCAAAGCTGGCGGGGCGCGCATAGGCGGGCCCCGCCATGACCGGAAGCTCTGCGGCAAAGCCTTCGCCGCCGGTGACGAAGGTGTGGAATTCGCCGTTCTCGCCGCAACAATCGACATTGGCCGGCAGCGCCGCCACGAAGGATGGGTCGAACGGACGGCCGCAGCAGTCGCCATCGACGAAGCGGTCTGCGGTCGTCACCACGATCGCCTTCAAGCGGCGGCCGAACATCTCCGTCACCAATGCGCGGCGGTCCTGCTGCCACAGCGGCAACATCGCCTCGAGGCCGGCCGCCGCACAGACCCGCTCCTCGAAAGCGCGATGGGCGGTGATGTCGATGTCGCCGAACACGACCCGGTCGACGCCGCGCGCGGCGAGCCCCTGCAGCGCAACGATGAGCGCATCCTCATAACCGGCCCAGGAGGCGCGCACGGCGACCGGCGTCAGCCCGAGCGCACGCGCTTGCAGCGCCATCAGATCGGGCGGCACCGCGTGCGAGCGCGAGCGCTCGCCGCTGTCGTCGAACATGGTCAGCGCGTAGCGCACGTCCTGGCCGGCCGCCCGGGCGCGCAGCAGCGCCAGCCAGCCGTCCTTGCCGCCGCTCCATGAAATCGCCGTCGTCACGTCGCGCGCCTCTCCGCAAGCGCGCTCAGTGTAGCGCGGTCCGGCCGAAATCGAAGCCGAGATAGAGGTAGCCCGCGCGCCTGACGCGCGGCATCATGTCGAGATGCCGTACGAGTTTCTCGTCTCCGCCCTGGTCACGCTGGTCGCCGTGGTCGATCCGATCGGCCTGGTGCCGACGTTTCTCGGCATCACCCACGGCATGCCGGCGGCCGCGCGGCTCTCGGTCGCGGTGCGCGCGTCATTGATCGCCGCATCGATCCTCGCCGGCAGCGCGCTGATCGGCGACTGGCTGCTGCGCACCTTGTCGATCACCCTGCCCGCATTCCGGATCGCCGGCGGCCTGCTGCTGTTTTCGATCGCCTCCGAGATGGTGTTCGGCGTACGCATCGGCCGGCAGACGCAGGAGGCCGCGGACGCGCTCGAAGAGCGCGTGCGCAATATCGCCGCCTTCCCGCTCGCGGTCCCGCTGATGGCCGGGCCCGGCGCGATCACCGCATCGGTCCTGCTGTCCGGGCGCACCGCTCACGATCCGATCCGCATCGCGCTGCTGCTCGGCGTCATCGTCGTCGTCTGCTCTGCATGCTTCCTCTGTTTCGTCGCGGCGACGCCGATCGCGAAGCTTCTCGGCACCACCGGTAACAACGTATTGCAGCGACTGATCGGCGTGGTGCTCGCGGCGCTCGCCGTGCAATACGTCATCGACGGCGTGCGCGCCGCGCTCGCGACCTGAGCCGCGGGAACCGCTCCGTGCGGCATCCGTTGTGCTCGCATCACTTCGGAAACGGCGCTGACATGAAGATCGCGCAATTGCTCGCGTTGATGTTGACCGCACTGGCCCTCATCCCGGTCGGCGCGCATTTATTCGCGCTGCCGAACAAGATCCATCTCGACCAGGCCAACTACTTCGTCACGCAGGGCATCTGCGCAACGGCGCTGTCGGCGTTGTTCAGCCGCGGCTGAGACGCCGGGACATCAGCTGCGCGCGAGGAACGGCTTGCTGGCGGCGATCAGATCCTTGCCGGCCGCGAGCGCGTCGACCGTCTCGTCGCCCACGTGCTTGCTGCCGGTCCAGCCGTTCCACACCATCAGGAGACCGACGCCGAGGGTGATCCATCCGTAAGGGAATGGCCACACGAACCCGTCGATCACCAACACCACCGCGAGACCGATGCGCAGGATATTGATCGTGGCGCGGCGGTCGCGCTCGATGAACAGGTCTGGATAGCCATATCGGTAGAAGAGAAGGTCCTTACGAACAGCGGCGGCTTCTTCTTTTTTCTTTTTCTGTTCGTCGTCCGACAGCGGCTTCATGCGACCGCGAACAAAGCGAACAATGTCATAAAGCGTATAGCCGATCGCCACGAGACAATGGCCGGCGACGTAAGCGCCGATGATCAGCGTGATCAGGATTGGCCAGTTCCTGACGGCGTCCGATGCGAGCTTTGCGATCGCCAGCGGCGACTTGTTCGCAAAGTGGTCAGGAAATATGTAGTAGACGACGCTCGCGACGAAGACGAGGCCGGGGATCAGATAGCCGAACAGGTCGCGCAGCAGCAGAAAGCTTCGTACGAGATTGCCAAGAAGGCCCCACATTTTCCCCTCCCCCGCAATGTTGCCGAATGTGAACCTGGCTCCTTCCAATGGCGCCGCAGCCTGACGCGCGACGTAGCGGCACGGCCGCAGCGGCAGCGCGATCAAAGCATACAAGCTGCGGTTGTGGCAATCGGCTGTCGATTGACGACTGCCGACCTACCTGGGCTCAGCTCCGTGCCGCGCCGCGGTTGAAATGACGCGTGCGACGTCCGTTCAGAACGGAATCTCGTCGTCCATGTCGTCGCGCTTGCCGCCGCCGCCAGCGCCGGCCATGGCCGGACGCCGCGCCGCGGTCGGACCGGGCGAGCCGAAATCGCCGCCGCCCATGTCGGAGCCCGCGCCGGCCCCGGCGCCGCCGCGGCCGTCGAGCATGGTCAGGGTCGAATTGAAGCCCTGCAGCACGATCTCGGTCGAGTAGCGGTCCTGCCCGTCCTTGTCCTGCCATTTGCGCGTCTGCAACGCGCCCTCGATGTAAACCTTGGCGCCCTTCTTCAGGTACTGCTCGGCCACCTTGGCGAGGCCTTCGCTGAAGATGACGACGCGATGCCACTCGGTCTTTTCCTTGCGCTCGCCGGTCGCCTTGTCGCGCCAGGTGTCGGATGTCGCGATCCGCAGATTGACGATCGGCCGCCCGTCCTGTGTGCGCCGCACTTCCGGATCGGCCCCGAGATTGCCGACCAGAATGACCTTGTTGACGCTGCCTGCCATGACTCTCTCCACTGCCGGACTGCACCGGCCTCCACATGCCGGACTGCGCCGGCGCTCTAACGACCGTACTTCGCGGCTGATCGAAACGACCGCCCACCCTAGACCCGCCTTCGCGAGCGGCAAGCGCGTTCGCCCCTAATCCACAGCGCTGCGCTTACCGTCGGTGGAACCGCTGTTGCCGCAGCCACAAGCGATGTTCTTTTTTTGTTCTAGTCGGTTCGGCGCCGCTAGGCAACTGATTCGGTGCGGTAATTGAGTAAATGTGTGTTGTAAATGTCACAGTTCGAATCATCCACAACATATAGCGTCCGCCACCAGCGTGAGTTGTTTTCGGCCGAAACACCCCACAGGAGGCAATCGATGAAACGTCTCACTTTGTTCGGGCTCGCTGGCTTGCTGGCTGCTGCCTGGGCTTCGCCCACGCTCGCCGCCGACCTGCCCCGTCCCGCGTACAAGGCGCCCGTCTATATCGCGCCGGCCGTGTTCAGCTGGACCGGCTTCTACCTGGGCCTTAACGGCGGCTACGCCTGGGGCCATAGCGACTGGAACAACCCGGTCGCCGGCAACATCAGCTTCAACACCAAGAAATATCTGCTCGGCGGCACCCTCGGCTACAATTGGCAAACCGGCAACTTCGTCCTCGGCCTGGAAGGCGACGTCGACGCCAGCTGGGTCGACGGATCGACGACCGGCGGCGCTGCCGGCGCCCCCTGCGGCGCCCCGGGCTGCACGACCAAGAACAGTTGGCTGGGCACCGGCCGCGGCCGCGTCGGCTACGCCTTCGACCGCTTCCTGCCCTACATCACCGGTGGCGCCGCATTCGGCAACATCAAGGGCACCGCGGCGAACGGCGGATCGGTCGACAAGACCAACATCGGCTGGACGGCGGGCGCCGGCGTCGAATGGGCCTTCTTCAACAACTGGTCGGCGAAGGTCGAATATCTCTACGTCGACCTCGGCAAGGTCACGTGCGACGCCGCGACCTGCGGCGGCGGCGCGGACAGCGAGATCACGTACAAGACCAACATGGTCCGTCTCGGCGTGAACTACCGCTTCTGAAGCCGGAACCGCGCCCGCGGCGGGGCGCCCTATCGCTAGCTCAAGGCCGGCCTTCGGGCCGGCCTTTTGCTTTGCAGCGGTGGATTGCATGCACAATCCACCGGGCGCACTGGCAAAAGGCCATCGTTCTTCCTACGTTCCGATCAACGTCCGACACATCAAACAGCCGCCGCGCATCGCCCGGGGGCGTGGTTTCGTTTGCAGGTTTTCATGCCCGACCCGAAGAACAGCCCCCGCTCCGCGCGCGAGCACACGATCAGCATCCGCGGCGCGCGCGAGCACAATCTCAAGAACATCGACGTCACCATCCCGCGCGACCAGCTCGTCGTGTTCACCGGCCTGTCCGGCTCGGGCAAGTCGTCGCTCGCCTTCGACACCATCTATGCCGAAGGCCAGCGCCGCTACGTCGAGTCGCTGTCGGCCTACGCGCGCCAGTTCCTCGAGATGATGCAGAAGCCGGACGTCGACCAGATCGACGGCCTGTCGCCGGCCATCTCGATCGAGCAGAAGACCACCTCGAAGAACCCGCGCTCGACCGTCGGCACCGTCACCGAGATCTACGACTACATGCGCTTGTTGTGGGCGCGCGTCGGCGTGCCCTACTCGCCGGCGACCGGCCTGCCGATCGAAAGCCAGACCGTGTCGCAGATGGTCGACCGCGTCCTGGCGCTGCCGGACGGCACGCGCCTCTATGTGCTGGCGCCGGTCGTGCGCGGCCGCAAGGGCGAGTACAAGAAGGAACTGGCCGAGTTCATGCGCAAGGGCTACCAGCGCGTGAAGATCGACGGCGCCTTTCACGAGATCGGCGAGGTCAAGCCGCTCGACAAGAAGTTCACGCACGACATCGACGTCGTCGTCGACCGCCTCGTGGTGCGATCCGACATCGGCACGCGGCTGGCGGACTCGCTCGAGCAGGCCTTGAAGCTCGCCGAGGGCCTCGCGGTGGTCGAACTCGCCGACACGCAGGCGACGCGCGCCAAGGCCAATGCCGGCCGCAACGAGAACGCCGAGCGGCTGATCTTCTCCGAGAAGTTCGCCTGCCCGGTCTCCGGCTTCACCATTCCGGAGATCGAGCCGCGCCTGTTCTCGTTCAACAACCCGTTCGGCGCCTGCCCGGAATGCGGCGGTCTCGGCCTCGAACAGCACATCGACGCCGAGCTGGTCATCCCCGACAAGGACGCCAAGGTCGGCAAGGGCGCCATCGCGCCGTGGGCGAAGTCGTCGTCGCCTTATTACACGCAGACTTTGGAAGCGCTCGGCAAGCACTTCCGCTTCACGCTCGACACCAAATGGAAGGACCTGCCGAAGAAGACGCAGACCGCGATCCTGTACGGCTCGGGCGAAGAGGACATCAAGTTCACCTATGACGACGGCCTGCGCGGCTACACCACCAAGAAGCCGTTCGAAGGCGTCATCACCAATCTCGAGCGCCGCTTCAAGGAGACCGAGAGCGACTGGGCGCGCGAGGAGTTGCAAAAGTATTTCACCGACGTGCCCTGCGCCGCCTGCCACGGCGCGCGGCTCAAGCCCGAGGCGCTGTGCGTCAAGATTGCCGGCAAGACCATCGCCGACATCTCCGACATGTCGGTGCGCAAGGCCGGCGAATGGGCCACCGACCTGCCGAAGGACCTGACGGCGAAACAGATGGAGATCGCCGCGCGCATTTTGAAAGAGATCCGCGAGCGGCTGCGCTTCCTGGTCGACGTCGGCCTCGATTACCTGACGCTCGCGCGCGCCTCCGGCACTTTGTCCGGCGGCGAGAGCCAGCGCATTCGGCTGGCCTCGCAGATCGGCTCCGGCCTGACCGGCGTGCTCTACGTGCTCGACGAACCCTCGATCGGCCTGCACCAGCGCGACAATGCGCGGCTGCTGGAAACCCTCAAGCGCCTGCGCGACCTCGGCAACACCGTCATCGTCGTCGAGCACGACGAGGACGCGATCCGCGTCGCCGACCACGTGCTCGACATCGGCCCCGGCGCCGGCATCCATGGCGGCCATCTGGTCGCCGAGGGCAATGTCGACGACCTCATCGCCGCGCCCAATTCATGGACCGGCAAATATCTCTCCGGCGAGCTCGGCGTGCCGATCCCCGAACGCCGCCGGCCCGATCCGCGCCGCCAACTCAAGGTCGTCAACGCCCGCGGCAACAACTTGAAGAACGTCACCGCCGAGATCCCGCTCGGCCTGTTCACCTGCGTCACCGGCGTCTCCGGCGGCGGCAAGTCGACGCTGCTGATCGACACGCTGTACAACGCCGTCGCGCGCAAGCTCAACGGCGCCTCGCTGGCGCCCGCGCCGCACGACCGCATCGAGGGGCTGGAGCACATCGACAAGATCATCGACATCGACCAGTCGCCGATTGGCCGCACGCCGCGCTCCAACCCGGCGACCTATACCGGCGCCTTCACGCCGATCCGCGAATGGTTCGCGGCGCTGCCCGAGTCGAAGGCGCGCGGCTACGAGCCCGGCCGCTTCTCGTTCAACGTCAAAGGCGGCCGCTGCGAGGCCTGCCAGGGCGACGGCGTCATCAAGATCGAGATGCACTTCCTGCCCGACGTCTACGTCACCTGCGACGTCTGCAAGGGCAAGCGCTACAACCGCGAGACGCTCGAGGTGCTGTTCAAGGGCAAGTCGATCGCCGACGTGCTCGACATGACGGTGGAAGAGGCGCTCGAGTTCTTCAAGGCGGTGCCGCGCGTGCTTGACGTGCTGGCGCTGCTGCACCGCGTCGGCCTCGACTACATCCATGTCGGCCAGCAGGCGACGACGCTGTCCGGCGGCGAGGCGCAGCGCGTCAAGCTGGCCAAGGAGCTGTCGAAGCGCGCCACCGGCCGCACGCTCTATATCCTCGACGAGCCGACGACGGGCCTGCACTTCCACGACGTCGCCAAGCTGCTGGAGGTGCTGCACGAGCTCACCGACACCGGCAACACCGTGGTGGTGATCGAGCACAATCTCGAAGTGATCAAGACGGCGGACTGGGTGATCGACCTCGGCCCCGAGGGCGGCGACGGCGGCGGCGAGATCGTCGCGGCCGGCACGCCGGAGGACATCGTCAAGGCGAAGCGGAGTTATACGGGGCAGTATTTGAAGCCGGTGCTGGAGCGGGAGGCGCCGGGGCGGCGGAAGAAGAAGGGCATGCAGGCGGCGGAGTGAGGGGTGCAAGCCGGTGGCACAGGACCATAAAAGCTCAAATACTTCTCACTTAAACAACACCAATTATATGTATTGCCGGCAGGAGATACTTGGATGGCTTTATCTCAAAGCCCGGCCAACATCCAAGGTTTCCGAACTATTTGTTCATCAGCTTTCCCTGCATGCCTGTCGCATCGGAGACGTGTATGCAGGTCAATGGCATCACTTCCATTCTCATCAGATTTTGGACGCCATCGCCGAACTCGACGGAAAAACTGACACGCACTTTACCAAGCGTGAGACGCCCTACCGTGGAAAGATATTACGGGGCCTCCATCACAAACATTTCTTTTCGCCGATGTTTATTGCGAAAAACATCGAAAACTCCGTCAGACGAAATGCGCCAGAACTGGCAAAGCTGGTGCAAGAGAGGATCGCTACCAGTCCAGCAGGTCGGCCTGTCGATTTAGACGCTCTGATTGCGTACGCGGCGACAATCGATGCATTTAGGCTTCATGCCGCGCGCAAATCAGGCATCGATCCGAAGGTTACCGGCGAGTGCATCGTCTTCAAAGCGACCAATACAGGAAACGTCTTACTCACTTTGGCTACTCACGCTGAAAGCGACGAAGCAATATACGAACGCGTTCTGACAGCCCGTAAGACCCTCTTTAATGTTAGCGAATTATCACTTTACGCAGATCAACAAGCGCAGTTCGATACGCGACACGAAGTGCGCCATGGCAATATAAAATGAATGGCAGCGCCTCTAATATATTGTCGATATTAGCGCTGCTAATCTCAGCATTTGCATTAGCGCTCTCGATCTTGACCGCTTGGCTGACGCTTTTTCGGCGCGGCACGGTCAAGATGACGCGGCCAACACAGATATTTTTCGGATACGACCAGCCCCGCGACGACGATACGGCCGCATGGCCAAAAGTCTTTCTGCGAACCTTACTATTTGCAACCTCCAAACGAGGACGAGTGGTCGAAAACGTTTATGTAAAGCTCACCTGCGAAGACATAACGCAGAGTTTTAATGTCTGGGTATATGGCGAGCGTGACCAGCTTGTAAGAGGCAGCGGTCTCTTTGTCGGGGATACAGGAGTCGAAGCCTACCATCATTTCTTGGCTCCAAAAGGCGACAACCCATTCAACTTTATTTCGGGCACATACCGATTAGACGTTTACGCTCACTTCTTGGGCAGCAAGACTTCAAAGCTTTTGTTTTCATACTCTCTAGACGTGTCTGATGTAGAATCGTCGTCAATCGGAGAACGAAACTCTGGTCTCTATTTTGATTGGGACCCAGATAAGAACCGATACACTCACCACCTAAAGCACGCACCTAAGTCATTTTGGGAAAAACAAACGTAGTGCCCAAATGGGAACCGCATGCTGCAAATCTACATTCGTACTGTCGACCTGAATGGAAAGTTATTGAACACTGCGATTGCCGCCGGTGGGTTCGGCAGCTACGCCGAGGCTAAAAGACATCTGGACAAGACTATCGAAGAAAACAAGCCGGACGCAGGGTATAATGACGAGAATGATTATTGGTGGATTCGCCAAGGTGAGACCATCGATAGATACACAATAGGGCAGTGAGCGTAGCCCGGATGAGCACAGGTAAATCCGGGGTCAGCGTTTACGGTTAGGTGCGCCCCGCTTTCCGCTTCGCTCCATGCGGGCTACTAGCTAAACCTCACGCCGCGTCCGCAGGCCTCACCCGATTCGCGATCTCGCCGCCCTTCTCCCGCTCCACCACAGCAATGTCGTACTGGCTCTGCAAGTCGAGCCAGAACTGCGCGCTGTTGCCGAAGTAGCGGCCGAGCCGTACCGCGGTGTCGGCGGTGATCGAGCGGCGGCCATTCAAGATGTCGGTGATGCGGCCGGACGGCACGCCGATGTCGAGCGACAGCCGGTT
Source organism: Pseudolabrys sp. (assembly GCF_035943735.1). GTDB lineage: Bacteria > Pseudomonadota > Alphaproteobacteria > Rhizobiales > Xanthobacteraceae > Pseudolabrys. The sequence continues at coordinate 120,550 of NZ_DASZBV010000003.1, read as the reverse complement.
GGCGGACAGCCTGCGCGCCATCAGTTCGCGCTTGAGCCAACGGCCGGGATGGAAGATGGCGCGTTTCATGGCGCGACCTTAGCACATTCTCCGTTCATTCCCGCGCAAGCGGGAATCCAGCGCTGGGTCCCCGCTTTCGCGGGGACGAACGGGGGGTGTTGTAGCCCGGCCATGACAAATCAGCGCACAAATGCTATCTACACTTCATGCTCCGCATTGAAACCGAACGTGAAGACGACGGCCGCTGGCTGGCGGAAGTGCCCGCCCTGCCCGGCGTCCTGATCTACGGCACGACCGATATCGAAGCACGCGCGAGGGCCACGGCGCTGGCGCTGCGCGTCATCGCCGAGCGGGTCGAGCATGGGGAATGCGCATGACCATCGAAGACCTCGAAAAGGCCGTCGCCACGCTGCCGCCCGATCAGCTCGCGAAATTCCGCGACTGGTTCGAGGCGTTCGACGCGGCGCGCTTCGATGAGAAGATCGAGCGTGACGCCAAAGGCGGCAGGCTCGATCGCCTCGCCGAACAGGCCCTCGCCGATCACGCTCAAGGCCGCACCCGCAGGCTATGAGGCATTTCGCCAGCCCGGCATTCTGGGAGGCGTATGCGCGGCTACCTGACCCTGTCCGCGCGATTGCGGACAAAAATTATGCGCTGCTCAAGGAAGACCCGCAGCACCCTTCCCTGCATTTCAAGAAGATTGGCCGCTACTGGTCGGTGCGCGTCGGCATGCGGTATCGCGCCTTAGCCGTCGAAACGGACGGAAACCTTGTCTGGTTCTGGATCGGCTCGCACGCCGATTACGACGCGCTCATCAAGGGCTGACCGCCGCTATAACACACTGTGTAGACGCCGCCACTCTTCGCCCCTGACCCGATCGGACCGCCCCAACCAAAAGCGGCTCGACGCTGTCGCGACGAGCCGCCTGAGAACCGGGCGCCTTCCGGAACGAACTGCAAATCTAGCAGCTGCAGCCGAAGCCCTTCTTGACGATGACGTGGCCGGCGATCGACACGGTCACTTCGACGCCGCAGGGAATGCCCCATTTCGTGCAGATATCGAGACAGGCCTGGCCCGCGGTCCCGTTCGGAAAGATGGACGGGATCGGCAGGCAGTGGCTGCCGAGACCGAACGGCAGGTTGAGGCACACCTGGCCGTTCTGGACGGTGACACTGATGCATTGGGCCGACAGCTTCAGCGTGCCGTCGTCGAGCGTCATCTCGGCGGTTGTCGCCGCCGGCATGCGCTCCCGGCTGTGCCTTTGCGCCGCCTCGAGCGCTTGGTTGATCGCCTCGCTGCTGAAGCTCGGATAGTTCGAATTGGCCATGTGGCTCCTCCCGTATTTGGTGTGGAACACAACCTATAGACGCTCTCAATCTAATATACAACTATTCCGTGTCTCTGCGTCGGACTGCACGCCGGCATCCCGCGTTGGCGCATCGATACGAATTTTTCCAATTGCCTGTTGACTTCCATCCCATCCTATATAATCCTATGTCGGTCCGCTCCCGCGAGGGGACGCGAACCGGTTGCGCCGGCTTCGTGGGGAGAGGATCGGCGCCCGCGGGTCCCGTCTCGCAAACGGGGCACCCGGGCGGTGGCGGGGCTCCGCTCCCGGGCACTAAGACCCGGCGCCAGGAGCTGGCTGACAGGCGTGGCTGGTCCACGTTCTCGAAAGCGCGGCCCGCACACCGAAAAGTCGCCGAACGGCGCGCCGGAGGGCGCCACGCGGCCCGGTCGAGGGACGCGTGCGATCAAGGACAGGTTGCGCCATCCGGTGCGCCGTCCCCCTCGCTTCTTTTGCGGGGGTCGACTCCCCCGGGCCCCCTGGGCTCGGGAAGACTTGACAAAACTCGGGCGCACCGCGCCGCGAGAACGAACCGGCATCCCCCACGCAATCGCAAACCACAAGGAGGCTCAACGATGCCCGCGCACACCCCCGTCCCCGCAGCCGACAACGCCCATCACGCGCACCTGCAGGCGCGGCTGCGGGACTTGCAATTGAAAGGCTTCGCTGTCGCCGACCGCATCCTCGACAGCCTGCAGGCCGAGCCGGCCGAGCGCGCGCCGCTGCCGCTCACTGTCGCGCGGCGGCAGATGGCCAACATGCTCGGCGTGCCGCAGCTCTGCCATCGTGCGCGCTGCCGCCGCACGCAAACGTGCGACGGCGAGCCGGCGCATTGCCTCGGCGCCTGCCTGCCGGCGCTGCCGCACGACGTGCTCGCGCGCATTCTGTCGGCGAAGGCGATGCGGCAGCGCCTGCGGCGCCGGTGAGATGGAGGTTTTTGTCATCACCGGGCTTGTCCCGGTGATCCCGCTCAGGACGGCGCTGCGTCCCTTGCTGCGGCTACCGCGCGCCCATGAGCTTGTGCAGAATTTCCTTCACCGGATAGCCGGCGCGCGCCAGGCCCTCGCGGCATGTGAGCGTCGCCGGCAGGCTCTTCACCTTGGCCCAGGCGGAGCCCTGCATCAGCAGCGTCATCGCCTCGAGGCAGCTGCGCTTGTAATTGGCGATGACGTGGTGGTCGTCGACCACGCTGCGGCACAGCGCGCGGTCGCTGCCGCCGAGATGGCCGCAGGTGGACAGCATCGTCTCGCGCTCGTGCGGATCGAGGCTGACCAGCGAATAGGCGGAGGCAGACTGCGCCGCAGCCAGCGCGAAGAACGCGCAGACAAGCAAGGTCCGTTGCAAAGCGGTTCTCCCCCCACACCCCTCAACCGCCAGCATACATGGATTTTCGGCGCAGCAATCCGCGCCGCGGCCGTTATTTGTGAGTTCCGTAAACGGGCCAAGGCGATCGCCTTAAGCCGTTGCACAAGCAACGAGTGCTGCGGCGCAATGACGATTGGCCGGCAAAACCATTGCGGCACAGGCCGCTTTTGCACATCATATGCAAAGCAAAGCATACGAGCGCCGCGCGCGCTCACAGCGCGGAGGACAACTCCGCCGGCAAGGAAACGAAGGCCCTCGATGACGACCGGCGTCCGCCTGCAAATCGCGCTGCTGTTCTATACCAGCGTCAACATCGTCGTGTTCACCGCCGCGGTCTACGCCGCCACGATGCTCCCGCCGCTGCTGCCCGAGGCCGGCTTCTGGATCGCCGTCATGACCGGCTTGAGCCTGTTCGTCACCGCGCCGCTCGCCTGGTGCCTCGGCGCCTGCCTGCCGTCGGCCTGGCACGACCGGCTGATCGCCCGACAGTCGCCTTTGTCGCGCGCGCCGACGCGGCAGACCTGAGATTCTCGGATCGACGGTGGCGTTCTAGCGGCGGCCCATGAACCAGCCGGCCGCCAGCAGCACCACGCCGGCGACGCCGGACACGAGGCCGTGCTTCATGTGCACGCGCGCCACCCCCGCCTCGTGTCCAGGCATGAACGACGGCAACTGGTCCGCCGGCATGACGAAATACACGACGGCAACGACGATCAGCACGAGGCCGATCACGGTGAGAAGGAGCTTCATGGGCACGTCCCTGCGGCTGGCCGAATCTGGCGTTCACCGCACATTAGCAATTGGCAATGCGTCGCGTCCGCGCGCGGCGCGCGGCATCCACGTGAATCTTGGCGTCGACATACTCTGCGTTCGTCCCCGCGAAAGCGGGGACCCGGTGGCGAAATCACCCGCCCGCGAACGTCTTGTCGTTCGCCTCGGCGCGCTGCGCGGCCGGACGCGCGGCGATGCGCGCGATGTAGGCGGCGAACTCCGGCCGCTCCGGCAGCAGCTTGAATTGCGTGCCGAAGCGGATGTTGGCGCCGACCACCACGTCGGCGGCGGTGAACTGCTCGCCCATCAGCCACGGCCCTTTCTCCACCGCCTTGGCGATGACGTCCATCGTCGTATCGAACGAGCCGTAGCCGAGCATGGCGCGCCGCGGCTCCTCCTTGCGTGGAGCCGCGCGGTCGATCATCGCCGCTTCGAGGCAACTCGGCCCGAAGAACAGCCATTTCAGATAGACGCCGCGGCGCGGCGTGCCGGTCGGCACGTTGAGCTTCGCCTGCGGGAATTCGTCGGCGAGATACGTGCAGATCGCCGCCACCTCGGTGATCACCGTGCCCTTGTGATCGAGCGCCGGCACCTTGCCCATCGGGTTGACGGCGAGGTAGTCCGGCTTGAGGTTGTCGCCCTCGCTGAGTTTGATGAGCTTGATATCGTAGGGCTGGCCAAGCTCCTCCAGCATCCACAACACGACGGACGAGCGCGACGGCGAGGCATGATAGAGCGTGAGATCGGCCATGAGATGTCCCTTGTCGAAATCGGAAGCGTGGCTAGCTAGGGTGCATGTTAAGCACACGAGCGCGCCGAGATCATGACATGAGCGTCGTCGACAATCCCGCCCGCAGCCGTTTCGAACTGGCGCTGGAAGGCGGTACCGCCTTCGCCACCTACCGCCGCGCGGGCGACGTGCTGATCATCCCGCATACCGAGGTGCCGCCGGAACTGGAGGGCCACGGCTACGGCTCGGCGCTGGTCAAGGGCGTCTTGGAGCTGGCGCGGGCGCAGGGACTGAAGGTGCGCCCCGCCTGCCCCTTCGTCACGGACTACATGCGACGGCACCCGGAATACGAGGACGTGAGGGGGTGAACCGCAACCCTATCTTTACCTTTCGGTAAGACATTCGGTGGGCCCCACCCCCGGAGCCCGACCTTGCATTTCTCCGCCGGCATCGACTTCTTCCTCGGCCAGTGCGAGCGCCTGCTGTTCTCGCTCGGCTCGCATTTCTCGCTGACCTCGCTCGGCGCGGCGCTACTCCTGGCGACCGCCTTCTATGTCGTGAAGCGGCTCAAGCGCGGGCGCCGTGTGCGCGCCCGCACGTTGGTGCACGCGCTGTTCCCGAAGCGCATCGTGCAGCACCGCTCCAACCAGGCCGACATCGGCTACCTGTTCTTCAACGTCTTCGTCTTCGGCGTCGTGTTCGGCTGGGCGGTGCTGTCCTATCAGTCGTTGTCGAACGGTATTGTCTCATCGTTCGGCGCGCTGTTCGGCATGCCGGCGCCCTCGGCACTGCCGGTCTGGGCAAGCCGCGCGATCATCACGCTGATGATGTTCCTCGCATACGAGCTCGGCTATTGGTTCAACCACTGGCTCAGCCACAAGGTGCCGCTGCTGTGGGAATTCCACAAAGTGCACCACACCGCGGAGGTGCTGACGCCGCTCACCAATTTCCGCGTCCACCCGGTCTACACCTTCGTCTTCGCCAACATCATCGCCTTCTCGACGGCGGTGGCGAGCGGGCTCGGCCATTACCTGTTCGGCGACGCGGCCTATCAATACGCGCTCGCCGACACCAACCTCATCCTGGTGTTTTTCATCCACGCCTACGTGCACCTGCAGCACTCGCATGTGTGGATCGCCTTCACCGGCCGGCTCGGCCGCGTGCTGGTGTCGCCGGCGCACCATCAAGTGCACCATTCGGCCGATCCGAAGCACTTCAACAAGAACTTCGGCAGCTGCCTTGCGCTGTGGGACTGGATGTTCGGCACGCTCTACGTGCCGGCGAAGGAGCGCGAGCCGATCGTGTTCGGCGTGCCCGGCCACGTCGACGCGCACACGGTGAAGGCCGAACTGGTCGAGCCATTCACGAACGCCGGCCGCCGCCTATTCGGCCGCGTGCCCGAGCGCCTCCGTCTCCCGCAGCCACTGCCGCCGGGTGTCGTCGCTCACCGACTCGATGCCGCCGTGGATGGTCGCATGTACCGGCGCGACGCCGGTGAAGTGTAGGATATTGCGCCTGAGCAATTTGAGCGCATAGGCGCCGAACCAGAGCCGGTAGAACCAGCCCGGCATGCCCATCGTCATGATGATGCGGGCCGACTTGCCTTTCAGGATCTTCCAGTGGCCCTGCCCGCCGCGCACCGCCAGCAGGTCGGCCTGCAGCACGCGCTCGAGGAAGCCCTTGAGGATGGCCGGCATGTCGCCCAGCCACAGCGGGAAGATGAACACCAGCCGCGCGCTGGCGCGCAGCACATCACGTGCATGCGCGAGATCCGGCTCGAGCGGCTGCTCGCGGCGATAGCCCTCGCGCAGGATGGCGTCGAAGTTCATTTTCGCCAGCACGAACAGATGCACCTCGTGTCCGCCGCTCTCTGCGCCGCGGCGATAGGCCTCGCCCAGCGCCTCGCAAAACGTGTCGGGCACCGGATGCCCGACGACGATCATGATTTTGGCCATGCACGCTCCCGTCGTCGTTGGGACGGGACGTAGCGCGGCGCTCAGCCTTCGGCTTTGACCTGACGCAAGGACCCTGCGCGCGATGCGCGACTGTTCCAGCGTGCGCGCACCACATCGAGCAGCACGACCGCGAGGCCGGCCGCGAGCACCTGCCAGCCGGGGCGGATGCCGGCGTCGAAATCGAACACGGTGTCGAGCACGCGCATCGGCGAAACATGGAAGGCGATGCCGATGCCGATCGCCTCGCCAGCGAAGGTGAGCAGCGACACCACGATGGTCAGCCCGAGCAGGCTGAGCGTCGTCAACTCGCGCGTGTCCTGCCACCACGCCAGCCCGCGATAGAGCAACAGCCAGCCGAACAGGCTCGCCACGAACACCGGCACGGTGACGTCGGCCTTCGTCTGCTGGAAGTAATGGATGAGCGCGAGCAGCGCGATGCCGTAGACGAGCTGATGCAGCCGCCGCCAGCGCAGCGGCCCCAGCCGGCGCGTCATGCCGTCGGTCGAGGTGATCGCCAGCACGGCGAGCCCGAGCCAGGCGGTGCCGCCGATGATGAGATACCAGCGGTGCGTGAGCTCGTGCACGAACTTGCCGAGGTCGTAGCCCTGATCGGCGAAGTAGAGCGAGACGTGCGCGGCCGCGTAGCAGAAGGTGCCGACGCCCAGCATGCGCCGTATATCGACGAGCTGCCCATAACGGCCCATGCTGCGGAACGGGGTCACGGCCAGCGTCACGCCGAGGAACACCAAGGTCCAAAAGCCGGCGCGGTGGATGAGATCGTTGATCGGCCGTGCGCCATGCGCGATCACGCCCGCCTCGGCGAGTGCCTTGGCCAGCGGGAACAACAGCAGGGTCAACGCTGCGATGCGCAGCCACGACAGGCGGCCGCGCCGGTCGCGCCAGAGTTGCCAGGACGAACTATCGACTTGCATGCACCGCCCGTTCGGATCAGGGCCCGGTGCTAGCATTGAATCGGCGGGACGATTCGTCACGCGCGATCACAATCACGCCAGCAGGCGCCGGACCGGAACGCGGCTATTCGTGCGCGGGCGGTTTGCTGGCCTGCAGCGCCAAGCCGATGATGAGCGCTGCGCCGGCGAGGATGGCCGAAGCGCCGAGCTTGTCGCCGATGGTGAAATAGGCGATGGCCGCAAGCACCATAGAGGCGAACGCAAGCGACATCGCCCACAGCGCCAGCCAGTCGACCGCCTGCTCGGCCTCGACCGCCTTGGTCTTGACACGCGCCTTCATCGGATACCGGGTTGGCATGGAAGTGCCTCCAGACTTTTGGCTGGCGTAGAGGCAAGTTCCGTGCCTCGCATTGACCTAACGCAACAGGGAGAATGTGGTTGGGTCGTGCGGGGTAAAAATTCGAAAGGCGTCAGATGTGTGGCAACGGCCGGCCGCCGCTGTTTCGCGACGGCACCTTCACCCAGGCCTCGCCGTCCAGCACCGTCTCGCCGCCGACCGTGCACGTGCAGGCCAGCCGCGCGCGCGACTTTGCCGCGATCAGCTCGGCCACGGTGACCTTCACCTCGACCGTGTCGCCGATCTTGACCGGCGCGCGGAAATTCAATGTCTGCGAAATGTACACGGCCCCCGGTCCCGGCAGCCGCGTGCCGAGTACGGCCGAGATCAGGCTCGCGGTATAGAGCCCGTGCGCGATGCGCGTGCCGAACGGCGTCTTGGCGGCGAAGTGTTCGGACAGATGGATGGGATTGCGGTCGCCGGTGACCTCGGCGAAGCCGACCACGTCTGACGAATCCACGGTCTTGGTCAGCGTTTCCGACAGACCGACCGAGAGGTCCTCGAAAAAGAGCATCTGCAGCGGCAGAATCATCGCGGACGCCTCCGTACTTTTCCGGAGTGCGCGATTTGATCTGGGTCAGAAAATTTGGAACCCGGCATGCTGGATTGACCGCGCATTAACTACTCTGGCCACACATCGACGGCCTTGAACAAGCGTGTCGTGCCATGATCCTCATCCGCTTCGCCATCAGCATTTTCGCTCTCGCCCTCCTCGGTCTCGCCTTCTCCTACAGCGCGGCGCCGGCCCACGCGGACCGGAATGTCCCGACCGTCAGCGTGGCGGTTTCCGGCTGAGCGCCCATAGCCCGCCGATCAGCCCGACGTTGACGATCGCCAGCGCGGTCAAGACGCCGATCGTCGTCGGAATGCCGCTCGTCTCGATCAGGAACGCGCCTGCCGACGGCGCCAGCGCCTGCACGATCAGGCTCGGGAACGCCAGCTTCCCCATCAGCCGCGGAAAGCGCTCCGGCCCGAACAAGGCCAGCGGCAGCGTGCCGCGGCCGATCCACGATACGCCGTAGCCCGCGCCGTAGACGAGAATGATCAGCGGCAGCACGGGCACGCGCGCCGCCAGCAAGATCAGACCGAGCGCCATCAGAATGCAGGAGCCGATCATCGTCCAGATCGGGTGATAGCGGCCGCCGAACAGCCGTTCGACCACCCGCGCCGCGACCTGCGCCGGCCCGAACAAGGTGCCGAGCGCGACCGCGGACGTGGCCTCGACGCCGCGCGCCTGCAGGAAGATGAGCAGGTGCACGACCACGATGGCGCCGACGCCGGCGCTCAACGACAGGATCAGCGCGAGCAGCGCAAAGATCGCGCCCTCGCGCGGGATGCGTGAAGCGAAGCGCGGATCGAGCGACGGTTCGTCGATGGGTTTCGGCGCCGGCTTCACGACGTGGCGCAGAACCGCAAACTGCGCCGGCAGCGCGACCAAGAGGTGCAGGCCGGCATAGGCAAAGCATGCGTCGCGCCAGCCGATATGCGCGATCATGTATGCGCTGAGCGGCCAGCAGATCGTACTCGCGAAGCCGCCGAACAACGTCAAATTGGTGATCGGGCCGCGCGCGGCTGCGCCATACATGCGGCCGAGGGCGGCGAAAACCGCATCATAGAGTCCGGTGCCCATGCCGAGGCCGATCAGCACCCAGGCGCAAAGGTAGAAAGGCAGCGACGGCGCGAGGCCGACGCCGATCAGCCCGGCGGCGTAGAGCAGCGAACTCGACAGCAGCACCGGCTTGCCGCCATGCACGTCGATGATGCGGCCGACCTGCGGCGAGATCAGCCCGGCGATAAGCAGGCCGATCGAGGTGCCGCCGACAATGAAGCCGAGCGGCCAGCCGGTGTCATTGAGGATCGGCTCGGCGAAGACAGCGGGAAAATAAAACGAGGTGCCCCAGGCGAGGATCTGGGCAATGCCGAGCGCGGTGATGACGATCCGGCGGTCAGGGAGCCCGGATTGCACGTCTGACGTCACTGAACTCAGCTCCCCGGCGACGGCATCAAATATAGCCGATGTGACGGGCCGACAGGAACAGAGGCGTCGGCCATCCCGTTGCCATGCCGAGGGACCTTCGGTGGGTCATCAAAATCAAGGAGTTGGAACCATGGCACAAGCCACGGGTAAAAAGGTGCTCATCCTCGCAGCGCAAGGCTTCGAGCAGTCGGAGCTCGAAGTTCCGCGCGACAAGCTCAAAGCCGCCGGAGCGACGGTCGTGATCGCCTCGCCCGAGAAGGGCGAGATCAAAGGCTGGGACAAGAAAGACTGGGGCCGAGCGGTGAAGGTCGACAAGACGCTGGATGAGGTGAAAGCCGACGACTTCGACGCCATCGTGCTCCCCGGCGGCCAGATCAATCCAGACCTGCTGCGCGCGAACCCCAAGGCGCTGAAACTGATCAAGGACTTCTACAATCAGAAGAAGGTCGTGGCGGCCGTCTGCCATGCGCCTTGGCTTCTGGTGGAGACCGGCATCGCCAAGGGCAAGAAGATGACCTCGTACCATTCGATGAAGACCGACGTGATCAATGCAGGCGCTGCATGGGAGGATTCGCCGGTGGTCGTCGACCAAGGGGTCATTACCTCGCGAAATCCGGGCGATTTGGACGCCTTCTCGGCAAAAATCATCGAGGAAATGGCCGAAGGCAGCCATTCTCACCGGTCCGCTGCATAATTCTCTCGCATACGCAGCAAAAACGGCGGGCAGTTTGCCCGCCGTTTTTCGTCAAACAGGCCTTTATTGTTTTATTTCAGAGGCTTGAGCCATGCATTTTTCGCTTAGCTGCGGCGCAACATTGGCGCTTTTCAGGGCAGCGCAAATCCCTATTTTCCGGGCAGCGAATTCGACCGGCCCCGGGCCGGGACTAGACCGAAGAGGAACTGCCATGTTTGCCGCACTTGTCCGTCTGATCCGCGAATGGAAGCGCTATAACCGCAGTGTTCTGGAACTCAGCCGCCTTGGCGACCGCGAACTCGCCGATATCGGCATCAGCCGCTCGGACATCCAGCGCGTCGCCTGGAACGCCGCCCACCAGGGCTAAGCGCTCCCCGCAACTGTTTCGATGAACCGCCCGTGCGATCCGCGCGGGCGGTTTTGCTTTTACGGGGACGTTGCCCGCCTGCCCCTGTCCTCCTAGTTTGCCGCCCATGACCCTGAAACCTGTCCACGTCGTTGGCGGCGGCCTCGCCGGTTCCGAAGCTGCCTGGCAGCTGGGAGAGGCCGGCGTGCCGGTCGTGCTGCACGAAATGCGGCCGCTGCGCGCAACCGATGCGCACAAGACCGACGGCTATGCCGAGCTCGTCTGCTCCAACTCCTTCCGCTCCGACGACGCCGAGCACAACGCGGTCGGCCTGCTGCATGAGGAGATGCGCCGGCTCAGCTCGCTGATCATGCGCTGCGGCGATACCAATCAGGTGCCCGCGGGCGGCGCGCTCGCCGTCGATCGCGACGGCTTCTCGCACGCCGTGACGGCGGCGCTGGAAGCGCATCCTCTGATCGCGCGCGAGCGCGGCGAGATCGCCGTGCCGCCGGCCGACTGGGACAGCGTCGTCATTGCGACCGGCCCGCTCACCTCGCCGGCGCTGGCCGAGACGATCCGCGCGCTCACCGGCGAGACCCAGCTCGCCTTCTTCGACGCCATCGCACCGATCGTGCACCGCGAGTCGATCGACATGGGGACCGCCTGGTTCCAGTCGCGCTACGACAAGGCCGGGCCCGGCGGCTCCGGCGCCGACTACATCAATTGTCCGCTGACGCGCGAGCAATACGAAGCCTTCGTCGCCGCGCTGATTGCCGGCGACAAGACCGAGTTCAAGGACTGGGAAGCGGCAACGCCCTATTTCAACGGCTGCCTGCCGATCGAGGTGATGGCCGAGCGCGGCGTCGAGACGCTGCGGCATGGGCCGATGAAGCCGTTCGGGCTGACCGATCCGCGCGCGCCGGGCGTGAAGCCCTACGCGGTGGTGCAGCTGCGGCAGGACAACAAGCTCGGCACGCTCTTCAACATGGTCGGCTTCCAGACCAAGCTGAAGCACGGTGAGCAGGTGCGCGTCTTCCGCACCATTCCCGGGCTGCAGAACGCGGAGTTCGCGCGCCTCGGCGGCCTGCATCGCAACACCTTCCTCAACTCGCCGGTGTTGCTCGACGAGACGTTGCGGCTGAAGAAGAACCCGGCCTGGCGTTTCGCCGGCCAGATCACCGGCTGCGAAGGCTATGTCGAAAGCGCCGCGGTCGGTCTCATGGCCGGGCGCTTCGCCGCCGCCGAGCGCCGCGGCGAGCCGATCGTCGCGCCGCCGCCGAGCACCGCGCACGGCGCCATTCTCGCGCACATCACCGGCGGCCATATCGAGACGATCGACAACGGGCCGTCGTCGTTTCAGCCGATGAATATCAATTTCGGTCTGTTTCCGCCGCTGGCGCAGGCGCCCGACTTCGACCGCAAGAGCCCGCTCGGCCGCGGTACCGCCAAGGCGCTGGCGAAGAAGAGCGCGATCACGCGCCGCGCGCTCGCCGATCTCGACGCGTGGCGCAGCGCGCAGGCGCAGGCGGCGGAGTAGTCAGATTGCGAAGATGCGGCGCGAATCCCGCGCCGCGCGCCAAATAAGCCATTGCCGCCCGAGGCGCGACAACGGCTCCGGCGCGAACGGCTCGTAGCCGCGGCGGTCCATGCGCTTGAGCAGCGGCCCGATCAGCGCGACCGGCAACAGCGCCGGCATGATGCCGGCCGGCACCTCGCTCGCCTCCAGTCTCGCCGCCTGCAATTGCCGCCGCGCATGGCGCCGCAATTCGGCGAGCGCCGCGCGCAGTTTGTCGCTGTCCTGCCCGGCGAACAGCGTTTCACGCTCGACGCCGTGCCGCTCGAGCACCTCCAGCGGAATGTAGAGCTGGTGGCGCGCCGCATGCGTCGGCAGCGCCAGCAGCAGGCGCTCGATCGTCAGCGCGATGCCGGCGTGACGCGTGACCGCCTCGATGGCGTAGTCCTCATGGCCGAGGATCTTCGCCGCCGCGCTCAGGAGCAGGCCCTCGGTCAGTGCCGCGTGATTGTCGAGGTCATCCAGCGTGTTGAACGGCTCGTCGTAGAGATCGAAGGTGTGCGCGTCGATGAAGGCGGTCAGCCGGGCGACATCGAGCTTGTGTCGCGCGACGGTTGCGACAAGCGCCGCGGCGACCGGATGCGCGGCCGCCTCGCCATCGCGCTTGCCCTCCAGCACCTCGCGCCACCATTGCAGGCGGATCTCGCCCGGCATCGGCTCGCGCGCCAGGTCGCGCACGCGGCCGATCTCCAGCGCGAAGGCATAAAGGGCATTCAGCGCGTCACGTTTGGGCGCCGGCGCGAACAAGGTCGCGATATAGCGGTCGCGGTCGTGCTCGCGCACCAGCGCCGCACAGTGCTCGAAGCTGTTCATGCGGTCGCTATCAGCGCCGCACCGACGCGGCGGTTCTCGGCGAGCAGCACGTTCCAGGTGCGCACCGCCGCGCCTGTCGCCATCGCGTCGACGGAGAGCGACGCGTCGCGGAATCGCTGCCGCAGCAGCTCAGGCAGCACGAAGGGATCGCGCCCGCCGCCGATGAGGAAGAAGTCGAGCGCATCGGCACGGGCGAAAGCCGGCGCCAGCGCCGCCGGTGTCAGTTCGGCAATGCTTGTCACCGGCCAGGCCCAGATGCCGTCGGGGAAACACAGCAGCGAGCCGCGATGCGACAGGCCGCCGAAGCGGAAGCCGCCATTGCCATAGGCCTCGATCGGGGCCGGCTGCGGCAGATGCCGGCCAGTGTCGCTCTCGCTGTCCACCATCTGGCTAGGGAATTCCGTGCCCCAAACTCCGTTCACTCCCACGAAAGCGGGAATCCAGAAACCCAAGCGCTAACGTTCAATTCGTTCTCTGGGTCCCCGCCTTCGCGGGGACGACCGGGTGAGCTCACGGCTTCTCGTCTTTCGGCTCCCTGCGCGACAGCGCATCGGAGCCGCGGCCGACGCCGAGATAAATGAGGATCGGCGAAGCGATGAACACCGAGGTGTAGGTGCCGACCAGCACGACGCCGAACATCATGGTCGCCGTGAACGAGTGGATCGCCTGGCCGCCGAACAGGAGCAGCGCCAGCAGCGCCAGCGACACGGTCAAGTGCGTGATCACCGACCGCGACAGCGTCTGGTTGACCGAGGCGTTGAGCAGGTCCGGCATCGACAGCTTTTTGTAGCGCCGCAGCATCTCGCGGATACGGTCGTAGATGACAACCGTATCGTTGAGCGAATAGCCGAGGATGGTCAGCAGCGCCGCGATGCTGGTCAGGTCGAAGTCGACGCGCGACAGCGACATGAAGCCGATGGTCAGCACCAGATCGTGCACGTTGGCGATCATGGCGCCGAGCGCGAACTGCCATTCGAACCTGAACCAGAGATAGATCAGGATGCAGAAGATCGCGAGCATCAGTCCAACGACGCCGTAGGACAACAGCTCGCCCGACACGCGCGGACCGACCACCTCGACGCGGCGATAGGTGATGTCCTTGCCGAGCGACCCGCGCACCTTGTTGACGGCAGCCTGCTGCGCCTCGTCGCCGCCCGGCTGCTCGCCGATGCGGATGAGGACGTCGTTCGGCGCGCCGAACTGCTGCAACTGCACGTCGCCGAGGCCGAGGCCGCCGAGCGTCGCGCGCATCTTGGCGAGGTCGGCGGGGCCAGCCGTGGTCTGCACTTCCAGCAGCAGGCCGCCCTTGAAGTCGATGCCGAAATTCAGGCCGTGCGTGAAATACAGCGTGATGGCCAGGATCGACATGATGGCGGACAGCGGAAAGCTGATCCGCCGGAAGCGCATGAAGTCGAATTTGGTGTCGTCGGGGACGATGCGAAGCAGGCGCATGATCAATTTTCCTGGCGCATGATCTTACCCGAAAACCGGTACCCACTTTTCAGGATCACGCGCGCGCCCCTCAGATCGGAACGCGTTGGGGACGACGCCACCGCACCCAGGTCGCGACGATGAGCCGCGTCATGGTGAAGGCGGTGAACACCGTGGTGATGATGCCGACCCCGAGCGTCACGGCGAAGCCGCGCACCGGGCCGGTGCCGATGTAGAACAGCACCGCGGCGGCGATGAACGTCGTGATGTTGGAGTCGAGAATGGTCGCCAGCGCGCGCGAGAAGCCGGCGTCGATGGCGTTGATCGGCGTGCGCCCGCCCCTCACCTCTTCGCGGATGCGTTCGTAGATCAACACGTTGCTGTCGACCGCGATGCCGACGGTGAGCACGATGCCGGCGATGCCGGGCAGCGTCAGCGTCGCGCCGAGGAGCGACAGCACGCCGAAGATCATGGCGACGTTGATCGCCACCGCGACGTTCGCGAACAGGCCGAACAGGCCGTAGGTGACCATCATGAACAGCACGACCATGGCCGCGCCGACATAGGACGACAACTTGCCGCTGGCGATCGAGTCGGCGCCGAGGCCGGGGCCGACGGTGCGCTCCTCGATGATGGTCAGCGGCGCCGGCAGCGCGCCTGCGCGCAGCAGGATCGCGAGGTCGTTGGCGCTCTGCACCGTGAAGTTACCGGAGATCTGGCCGGAGCCGCCGAGGATCGGCTCGCGGATCACCGGCGCCGAGATCACCTCGTTGTCGAGCACGATGGCAAAAGGCTTGCCGACGTTCTGCTGCGTCGCCTCGGCGAAGCGGCGCGAGCCGGCGGTGTTGAAGCGGAACGAAACGATCGGCTCGTTGGTGCGCGGGTCGAAGCCCGGCTGCGCATCGGTCAGATCGCCACCTGAGACCAGCACCCGCTTCTCGATCACGTATTGCTGGCCGGCATCCTTGCCGGTGCCGTGCAGCAACTCGTCGTCTGACGGCATACCGCCCTGCTGCGCCTGCTCCGGCGATACGTTGCTATCGACCATGCGGAAGTCGAGCTTGGCGGTCTTGCCGAGCAGTTGCTTGAGATGCGTCGGATCCTGCAGGCCGGGCACCTGCACCAGGATGCGGTCGGTGCCTTCGCGCGCGATCAGCGGCTCGACCGTGCCGAGTTCGTTGATGCGGCGCTCGATGATCTGCATCGACTGGTCGACCGACTGGCGCACGCGCTCGAGAATCGCCGGATCGGTCAGCGTCAGCCGATAGAGATTGTTGGGCTCGGCGGTGATGTTGATGTTGCGATCGCCGGTGGTGCCGAGCAGGCCGCCAAGCGGCTGCGACAGCGTGTTGAGCTTCTCCTGCGCCTGGCCGGAATTGGCGCCTTCGCGGACCCGCACCTCGACGCTGTTGTTGCCGCGCACGACGAGCCCGGTGTAGCCGATGCGCGCGTCGCGCAGCACACGGCGGACGTCGTCGCGCAGCGCCTCGAGCATGTCCTTGCGCACCGACTTGGTGTCGATCTCGAGCAGCAGGTACGAGCCGCCCTGCAGGTCGAGGCCGAGCACGACGTGCCGCTGCGCCCATTTCGGCAGCGCGTCGAAGACAGAGGCGGGCAAGAAGTTCGGAACCGCGCACAGGCAGACGACGAGCGCCGTGAGGATGATCGCCGCCGCCTTCCAACGCGTGAAATAGAGCATGACGTCCTGACTGAAAGTGTGGAACCGGCTCGCGCGATCAGCTCGCGGCGTCGTCCTTGACCGGCTCGCCCTTGGCTCGCACGTCGGTAATCATCGACCTAACCTGGCGGATGCGCACGCCGTCGCCGATCTCGACCTCGATCTGGTCGTCATCGATGACCTTGGTCACCTTGCCGATCAGGCCGCCATTGGTGATGACGGTATCGCCGCGCCGCACCGCCTTGATGAGCGCCTGGTGCTGCTTCACCCGCTTCTGCTGCGGGCGCAGGATCAGGAAGTACATGATGACGAAAATAAGCGCGAACGGCAGCAGCGACATTAGCATGCCACCCTCGCCGCCTGCTCCGCCGCCGAAAATCCCTTGCGCAAACGCAGACGTGCTGAACATCCAATGGTCCTCTTGCGTCACCGGCGGCCTCGAGCCAAGGAGACCTAAAGCCCCTCGCCGGCACCGTAAATTCGCGCGGACTATAACCGCCGCCGCCCCAATTGCAACGCCGCGGGACGCCCGAAAACCCGTCCTTTCGGGGCTTTTCCGGGGCCGCGCGCTTGCCGGGGGACCCTTGCCCCGCTAAGAGCAGCCGCACCATCCGAAAGCCAAGCAAACGACCCATGGCCAAGCCGAAATCCAAGAAGAAATCCGCGGCCCGGCCGCGCGCTCCTCTCGCCCCCGACGTCCTGGAACGGATCGCCGTCGCGCTGGAGCGCCTGGCGCCGCCGTCCAAGGCCGCGCCCGACCTTGAGGCGGCCGACGCCTTCATCTGGCACCCGGACGGCCGGCTCGCGCCGGTGCCGCACGTCAACCGCGTCGAGATGTCGCTCTTGAAGGGCGTCGACCGCGTGCGCGACATGCTGGTCGAGAACACCGAGCGGTTCGCCCGGGGCCTGCCCGCCAACAACGCGCTGCTCTGGGGCGCGCGCGGCATGGGCAAGTCGTCACTGGTGAAGGCCTCGCACGCCGCGGTCAACGCCGCCTTCGCGCGCAAGAGCGAGCGCGGGCCCTTGAAGCTCGTCGAGATCCACCGCGAGGACATCGAGAGCCTGCCCGAACTGATGGCGGTGACGCGCGCCTCGCGCTACCGCTTCATCGTCTTCTGCGACGACCTCTCCTTCGACGCCGACGACACCAGCTACAAGTCGCTCAAGGCCGTGCTCGAAGGCGGCATCGAAGGCCGGCCGGAGAACGTCATCTTCTACGCCACCTCGAACCGGCGCCACCTGCTCTCGCGCGACATGATCGAGAACGAGCGCTCGACCGGCATCAATCCCGGCGAGGCGGTCGAGGAGAAGGTGTCGCTGTCGGACCGCTTCGGCCTCTGGCTCGGCTTCCACCGCTGCAGCCAGGACGAATATCTGGCGATGATCGACGGCTACGTCAGCCATTACGGCATCAAGGCCGAGGCCGACGATCTGCATCGCGACGCGCTGGAATGGTCGACGACGCGCGGCTCGCGCTCCGGCCGCGTCGCCTGGCAGTTCATCCAGGATCTCGCCGGCCGCCTCGGCGTGGCGCTGAAGGATTAGCCTCGTGCCCCGGATGCGGCGCAGCACGTAGCGAAGCGAAGTGTTGCGCTGCTGATCCGGGGCCCCGGTTCACAATCAGGAAAAGCGGGGTCCCGGGTCTGCAGCGCGCCACTGCGTGCTGCGCTGCGCCCGGGACACATCCCGAAATTCGGTCGCTCAATTGCTGGCGAGATATTTGCGCGGATCGACCGGGGTCGAACCCTTGCGGATTTCGAAGTGCAATTGCGGCGAGGACACGTTGCCGGTCTGGCCGGCGCGCGCGATCACTTGCCCGCGCTTGACCGTATCGCCGCGCTTGACCAGCAACTCGCTGGCGTTGGCGTAGGCCGAGACGAAATTGTCGGCGTGGCGGATGAGCACGAGATTGCCATAGCCCTTGAGCTCGTTGCCGGCATAGGCGACGACGCCGTCCTCGGCCGCCTTGATCGGCGTACCTTCCGGCACCGCGAGGTTGATGCCGTCATTGGTCGTGCCGTTCGGGCGCGACCCGAACGCTTCGATGATGTGGCCGGTCACCGGCCAGCGGAATTGCGGCATCTTGTTCGCCGCAACCGCCTCCGCCTTCTTCACCGGGTTCTCAGCCGCAGCAGCGGGCGCCGGCTCCGGCGTCGCGACGCGGGCGTTCTCGACCGGCACCGAGCCGACATTCTCGACCGGCGGCGCGCCGCGCGGACGTTCGACGCGCGCGGTCTGCATGCGCGGGGCCGACTGCTGCACCGGCACCTGCCGCTCTGCGACCCGCGGCTGACCGCGCACCGGAATGGTGATGCGATCGCCAATACTGACCTTGGTCGTGACCTGCATGTGATTGGCGCGCGCGATCTCGGCGAGCGTCAGGCCGTGGCGGCGCGCGATGCCGATCAGGCTTTCGCCCGGCTGCACGACGTGAATGTCTCCCGAAGCCTGGGCGCGCGGCGCCTCGGCGACACGCTGCGGCTCGATACGCGGCGCCGCGATGCGCGGCGGCTCGACCCGCGCGACCTGATTGCGCGGCGCCTCGGACGGGCCCGCGCCGACGACGTAGCGGGGAATGACCAGCCGCTGGCCGGCATGGATCGCCACGCCCTCGCGGATGCCGTTGGTCTGCAGGATCGCCAGGGCCGGCACGCCATAGCGGCGGGCGACGCTGTCGATAGTGTCGCCGCGGCCGACCACGACCGGCATGCCGCCGTTCCAGGTCCAGTGTCCGGCCGCCTTCGCGGCCTCATGAGCGACCGGCACGGAACCGGTGTATTCCGGAGCGCGCTGCTGGGCCGGACGATAGGCGGCAAGCCCGCCCGCCCCGCCGGAGACGCCCGCCGGCACGCTGTAGGGGCGAACCGGGGTCGGCGGCGGCAGGGTCTGCGCCTGCACGTGGCCGCTCGGCCTCGACGAGATCGACCCGGTGACGTCCGCCGGCGGCGTGCGGTTGGAAGAGGTGGTGAACCGACCGGAGTCGGCACAACCGGCGGCGGTCACGCCGACGACGGCAAGGATGGCGAAGCGCGGCCAGTGACGAGACCGGGACGGCACGGTGAGACGCGGCATAGGCTTACTCACTCACACGCATGAAACGGAGAGTTTGAATAAACACGCCGCAGGTAAAAAAGGCTTTAAGTTTACCGGATCGTTATCCGGAGGGCCGCGGTCACAATTCGCGCGCCTGCCCCGGCAGGAGCGGCACGAAGCGCACAGGGATCAGGTCCTCGCGCGAAAGGCCCGTAGAGGTCTTGGTAAGCTTGACGATGTGTTGCGTACCGCCCTGGGGGCCGAGCGGAAGCAGCATCACACCGCCTTCCGCCAGCTGGTCGACCAGCGTTTCCGGCATCCGTTCGGCCGCCGCGGTGACCATGATGCGGTCGTAGGGCGCCCGCTCCGGCCAGCCGGCCAGGCCGTCGCCGACGACGATTTCGACATTGTCGTAGCCGAGCTTCGCCAGCCGCGCCCGCGCCGCTTCGGCCAGCGTGCGATAGCGCTCGATGCTGACCACCTCGCCGGCCAGCCGCGACAGCACCGCCGCCTGATAGCCGGAGCCGGTGCCGACCTCGAGCACACGATTGTCCCGCGCGACGCCGAGCTTTTCCGTCATGTAGGCGACAACATACGGCTGGCTGATGGTCTGGCCGCAGGCGATCGGCAGCGCCCGGTCCTCATGCGCGGCGGCGCTGAATTCGTCCGCGACGAAGACAGCGCGCGGCACCTCGTCCATCGCCCGCAGCACCGCCTGATCGGCGATGCCCCGGCGCCGCAGCGTCAGCAGGAACTCCATGCGGCCGACGTCCTCAGTCGCTCCCGATGTCACGACATCAGCCCCCTTGCGCCCCACTTTTAGCATGTTTGGGCCGGATGGATTATAGGTACCGCTGCATCTACCATGGAACCCGATGGCGGGTGTCGGACTTGTGGTGGGACTTTGGGGAGACGGCGATGACGCAATCCTCGGCGGGGTCACCACGCGTTCTGGTGGTCGAGGACGAATACCTGATCCGGATGTTGCTGGAGGACATGCTCGACGACCTGGGCTACCGGGTCGTCGCGGCCGTCGGCACCATTGCGGAGGCGCGCGAGGCCGCCGCCACCGGCGACTTCCACGCCGCGATCCTCGACGTCAATGTCGACGGCGAACAGATTTTCCCGGTCGCCGAGATCCTCGCCAAGCGCGGCCTGCCCTTCGTCTTCGTCACCGGCTATGGCGAAGGCTCTCTGCCCGAGACCTATCGCAACCGTCCGGCGCTGCAGAAGCCGTTCCAGGCCGACCGCCTCAAGAGCACGCTCGACGGCCTCGTGCCGAGCGCCTGAGATCAATCAAACACGTCCGCCAGCTTGGTCATGAACGGCTCGTCGGTGAGATCGAGCCTGAGCGGCGTCACCGATATGCGGTTCTGATTGAGCGCGGCGAGGTCGCTGCCGGGCGCCGCGCCGGCGATGCCGCCGCGGCCGAAGGCGATCCAGTAATAGGGATTGCCGCGGCCGTCGTGGCGCGCGTCGATGCGCAACAGTTCCTGGTCGCGCTTGCCCTGCACCGCCACCGAAATGCCGGCGACCTCGTTCGGCGCGCAATCGGGGAAATTGATATTCACCAGCACGTCCTTCGGCATGCCGGTCTCGAGAATGCGGCGGATGACGCCGGGCGCGTGCGCGATCGCCGTCGGCCACGGCGGCAGGCGCTTGGTCGAGAACGAATAGGCCTGCGACAGCGCGAACGACGGAACGCCGAGCACCGTGCCTTCCATGGCGCCGGCAATGGTGCCCGAATAAGTGACGTCCTCGGCGCAGTTGCGGCCGCGATTGACACCCGACAGCACCAGGTCCGGCTTCTCCGCCATGATGTGCCGCACGCCCATGATGACGCAGTCGGTCGGCGTGCCCTTCACCGCGAAGCGCCGCTCGCCGGCCTCGCGCAGACGCAACGGATCGTTGAGCGACAGCGAATGCGACACGCCGGACTGATCGATCTCCGGCGCCACGACCCAGATTTCGCCGCCGAGCGCCTCGCCGATCTCGATACAGGCGTCGAGCCCGGCTGCGTGAATGCCGTCGTCGTTGGTGACTAAAATGCGCATCTCGCTCCTTCGTGCCCCGGGCGCCGCGCACGACGAAGTGGTGCGCTGCAGACCCGGGACCCCGGTTAGTTCAAAAGAAAGCTGGGTCCCGGATCAGCGGTGCACCGCTGCGCGCTGCACCGCATCCGGGACACGAGGCCTACTTCTTCTCGATCTTGTTCACGCCGCCCATGTATGGCTTGAGCGCGTCCGGCACCGCGATGGCGCCGTTCTCGTCCTGATAGTTCTCCATCACCGCGATCAGCGCGCGGCCGACGGCGACGCCGGAGCCGTTGAGCGTATGCACGTAGGCCGGCTTGCCGTCCTTGCCCCGGAAGCGCGCGTTCATGCGCCGCGCCTGGAAGTCGCCGCACACCGAGCACGACGAAATCTCGCGGTACATGCCCTGCCCCGGCAGCCAGACCTCGATGTCGTAGGTCTTCTGCGAGGCAAAGCCCATGTCGCCGGTGCAGAGCGTGACGACGCGGTAGTGCAGGTCGAGCTTCTTCAGCACCGCCTCGGCGCAGGCGAGCATGCGCTCGTGCTCTTCGCGCGACTTGTCCGGCGTGGTGATCGACACGAGCTCGACCTTGGTGAACTGGTGCTGGCGGATCATGCCGCGCGTATCCTTGCCGGCGGCGCCGGCCTCCGCGCGGAAGCACGGCGTGCAGGCGGTCAGCCGCAGCGGCAGTTCGTCCTCGGAGACGATGGACTCGCGCACGAGATTGGTGAGCGGCACTTCGGCGGTGGGGATGAGCCAGCGGCGACTGAATTCTTCGTATCGAGCAAGGCCTTCGGAATTCAGATGGTACCTCGTTTCCGTGGTGCCAGATTCTGTTTTCTTAGGCGCAGACGGCACCCAAAATCTCTCTTCTGGCTCAAGCTGCTCAATGAACTGTTCGGTCTCTTCGTAAGTCAGTGGGGCTCGAGTCAAAAATTGATCCTGAGAAAATTTTGGTAGCTGCGCAGTGCCGAACATGACGTCGTCGCGCACCATCAATGGCGGGCTGACTTCCGTATAGCCGTGCTCGCCCGTATGCGTGTCGAGGAAGAACTGGCCCAGCGCGCGCTCGAGCCGCGCCAGCCCCTTCTGCAAGACGACGAAGCGTGCACCCGAGAGCTTGGCCGCGAGCTCGAAGTCCATTTGACCGAGCGCCTCGCCCAGTTCGAAGTGCTGCTTCGGCTTGAACGTATAGTCGCGTTTCGTGCCGCTCGTGTGATGCTCGACATTACCGTGCTCGTCGGCGCCGTCCGGCACGTCGGGCAGCGGCGTGTTCGGGATCTGCGCCAGTTCCTTGTCGAGCGCCTCGGCAAGCGTCTTCTGCTCCTGCTCGAGCGCCGGCAGCGTGGTCTTGAGCTCGCCGACCTCGGCCATCAGCCCCGACGCGCGCGCCTCGTCCTTCGCCTTCTTCGCCTCGCCGATCTCCTTCGACGCCGCGTTGCGCCGCGCCTGCGCCTGCTCGAAGGCGGTGATCGCCGCGCGCCGCTTCTCGTCGAGCGCCAGCAGTGTGGCCGACAGCGGCGCCAGCCCGCGCCGCTTCAGGCCGGCGTCGAAAGCCTGCGGGTTCTCGCGGATCGATTTGATGTCGTACATGGGCAATCACTCGGGGGTCGGAATCGGCGGTCTTATATAGCAAGGCGTCGCCGCGCGTGACCCTCTCCCCTCGTGGGAGAGGGTGGCGAGCAGCGCAGCTGCGAGCCGGGTGAGGGGGTGTCGCAGTGAGGGAAAAGCCCCCTCACCCGCCCTCGCTCGGCTTCGCCTCGCGAGGGCACCCTCTCCCACAGGGGGAGAGGGAAAGCGAGTCCGCGGCGGCGCTCTGCCCTACTCCGCCGGCTTGGCGTCCGCCGCCGCCTTTGCAGCGGCCTTCTCCGCCGCCTCGCGCGCCGCGCGTTTTTCGACCATGCGCACCGACCAGATCGAACCCTCGAACAGCAACAGCAGCGGCACGGCGAGCGACATCTGGCTGATGACGTCGGGCGGCGTCAGCACCGCGGCGAGGATGAAGGCGCCGACCATGAAATAGCGCCGCTTCGCCTTGAGCTGCGCCGAGGTGATCAGCCCGATGCGGCCGAGCAGTGTCAGGATGACAGGCAACTGGAACGCCGCGCCGAAGGCGAGCACGAGGGTCATCATCAGCGACAGGTACTCGCCGACCTTCGGCATCAGCGCGATCGAGGCTTCCGTGCTCGTGCCCGGCTGCTGCATGTGCAGAGAGAAGCGGATCAGCATCGGCAGGACGAGAAAATAGACGACCATCGCGCCGAGGGTGAAGAAGATCGGCGTGGCGATCAGATAAGGCCGGAACGCCTTGCGCTCGTGCTTGTAGAGGCCGGGCGCGACGAACATGTAGATCTGCGCCGCCACGATCGGGAACGACAGGAAGGCGGCACCGAACATCGCCAGCTTGATCTGCGTGATGAAATATTCAAGCAGCGCCGTGTAGATGAATTTGGAATTCTCCGGCCCCGCCACCCAGACGAAGGGCCAGACCAGCACGTTGTAGATGTCTTTCGCGAAAATGAAGCAGATCGCGAACATCACGCCGAAAGCGAGCAGCGCCTTGATCAGGCGCGACCGCAGTTCGATCAGATGCTCCATCAACGGGGCCTTGGTGGCCTCGATGTCCTCGTGGCTCATGCGCCGTCCCCGGCGCGCTTCGGCGCCTCGGCGGCGGGCAGCTCGGCCGCGGCTGCGGCCGGCTCGGCAACGGGAGCCGGCGCGGCCGGCGCGAAATCGGCGTTGGTGACCGGCGGCAGCGGCTCCGGCATCGGCAGGTCGATCGAGGTCGCGGCCACTTCAGGCGCGTGCGTCTCGGCCGCGTGCATCTCGCCCGTGGCCGTTCCCGCCGTCGCCATGTCGGCCGCGGCTGCCGCAGCGACCGCTTCGGCGGTCCCGCCCTCCGCCGGCGGCGTATGCACCGTCGTGTCGGCCATCGGATCGAATGACGTGAAGTCGCTGACCGTGCTCTTGAGGTCTTCGGCGTGCTTCGTCAGGTCGCTCAGCTCCGCCTCGCGCAGCGCCTCCTGGAACTGGCCCTGGAATTCGGCGGACATGCGCTTGATCTTGCCCATGTAGCGGCCGACCGTGCGCAGCACGGCTGGCAGCTCCTTGGGCCCGATCGCGACCAGCGCGACGATGCCGATGACGACGAGCTCGCCCCCGCCAATATCGAACATGGGTGAACCAACTCCCCGGCGCCGGCACGCCTTACATGCGGCCGGCCGCCGTCTCCCCCGCCGCGCAGCCTATCAGGAGCGGACGCTCTCGGCGCGGTTCTCGGTCGGCGCCTTTGGCGCGGCCGAGGTCTCGATGCTCTTGGGCGGCTCGGTCTTTGCGGGCGCCGAATCGTCCTCGGCCATGCCCTTCTTGAAGGCCTTGATGCCGCCGGCGACGTCGCCCATCAGGTCGGAGATTTTGCCCCGCCCGAACAGCAGCATCACCACGACGATGACGATCAGCCAGTGCCAAATGCTCAACGAACCCATCGGGCAAATCCTCTCCAGGGACGGGTTTAAAGCAACCGCTCTTCCCGCCTGTGTTTCCCATTCAAGCTAGGCTCCGGAAGCGGCAAAAACAAGGACCTCGGCCGCGGCATCGCCGCGCGCGCCCTTTCCCGAGGCCGGCAAGTTAACCTTTGCGCTGAAGCGCTTAGCCGGCGTCCTTGTCGCCTTCGGCCGTGTCCGATGCGGCCGCCGCCGGCTCAGCGGCAGCATCCGCCGGTTCCGCCGCGGGGGCCAGCGCCAGATCGAGATCGCCCGGATCGAGCGGATCTTCGTCGTCCCGCAGCGTGCTGTCGTCGGACGGCACCGGTACGCCGAAGCCGGTCGGCAGGCTGCCTTCGATGAGGCCTGCGCCCTTCAGCTCCTCCAGCCCCGGCAGGTCGCCGACTTCCTCGAGCCCGAAGTTCGACAGGAACGCTTCGGTGGTGCCGTAGGTGATCGGCCGGCCCGGCGCCTTGCGGCGGCCGCGCGGGCGGATCCATCCCGTCTTCAGGAGCACGTCGAGCGTGCCGGCCGCCGTCTGCACGCCGCGGATGTCCTCGATCTCGGCGCGCGTCACCGGCTGGTGATAGGCGATGATGGCGAGCGTCTCGATCGCGGCGCGCGAGAGCTTGCGCGTTTCGGTCGTCTCCTTGGTCAAGAGCCAGGCGAGATCGGGAGCGGTGCGGAAGGTCCACTTCTTGCCGACGCGCATCAGGTTGACGCCGCGCGAAGCGTATTCGGCGCGCAGCAGCGCCAGCGCCTGCTTGATGTCGACGCCGTCCGGCAGCGGACGCGCCAAAGTCGCCTCGTCGAGCGGTTCGGAGGCGGCGAACAGCATCGCTTCGAGAAGACGCAATTCGTCCGGACGCGCGGACGGCTCCGTGCTCTGGTCGTCGTTCATCGGCGCCGGCTCGTCACTGCTGACGATCTCAAGCTTGGGGGCCACGCTCGGCATCGACTTGGTCTCCTTGTCCGTTTTTTATCCGCGCTGTCGCGCATCGTCATGCGGGGCGCCGGCAGTCGCGTTGACACGCTTGCGCATGTAGAGCGGCGCAAACGAATCTTTCTGATGGAGCTCGGCCACGCCCTCGCGCACCAGCTCGAGCGCGGACGCGAAGGACGAGGCAAACACCGTCGTCGCCTGCGACGGCTCGACGACGTACTGGATGAGAAACTGGTCGATGCGCGACCAGTCCGCGGATTCCCCGATCAGCCGTTCCAGCGTGGCGCGCGCCTCGGCGAGCGACCAGACGGTGCGCTTCTTGAAGCGCACGCGCGACAGCGCCGTGCGCTGGCGCTGCTGCGAATAGGCGGTGAGCAGATCGTAGAGCGTGGCGGTCCATTCCGGCCGCTTGATCTCGGCGATCGGCTCCGGATCGCCGCGCCCGAAGATGTCGCGGCCGAACTGCGGCCGGTCCATCAGCTTGCCGGCCGCTTCGCGGATCGCCTCGAGGCGGCGCAGGCGGTTGGCGAGCGCCAGCGCCATGTCCTCGGCCGACGGCCCTTCCGCCGGCGCCGCTTCCGGCAGCAGCAGACGCGATTTGAGATAAGCGAGCCACGCCGCCATCACCAGATAGTCGGCCGCAAGTTCGAGGCGCAGCTTGCGCGCTTCCTCGATGAAGCCGAGATACTGGTCGGCCAGCGCGAGGATCGAGATTTTGGCGAGATCGACCTTCTGCTGCCGCGCCAGCATCAGCAGCAGATCGAGCGGCCCTTCGAACCCCTCGACGTCGACGATCATCGCCGGCTCGGTCGAGGCGCGATCGGCTTCGAGTGAGTTGTCGAACGCTTCGCTCATGATCTCGCCATCGCTTGCGTCGCGGCCGAGCCGACGAGCGCGTTGAACATGCGCCGCGCCTCGGCGACGTCGAACTCTTCAGGTGCAGCGCGCTGCGCCAGCGCCGCATCGGCGCGTTTTGCCGCCTCGCCGGCAAGCGCCGGCGACGCGGAGGCGACCTGCATCATCTCGTCGAGCTTGCCGTTGCAGTGGAGCACCACGTCGCAACCGGCGGCGAGCGCGGCGCGGCTGCGCTCCGCGATCGTGCCCGACAATGCGCCCATGGAAACGTCGTCGCTCATCAAGAGGCCCCGGAAGCCAATGAAGCCGCGAATCACCTGATCGACTATTGTGACCGAAGTTGTCGCCGGTTGGACCGGGTCGATGGCGCTAAACACAACATGTGCGGTCATGCCGAGCGGCAGTCCGGCCAGGGGCCGGAAGGCGGCGAAGTCGGTCTTTTCGAGCGTTTGGCGGTTGGTATCGACCACGGGAAGTTTGAGATGGCTGTCGGCGGTGGCGCGGCCATGGCCCGGGAGGTGCTTGAGCACCGGCAGGACGCCGCCCGCGAGCAGCCCCGCCGCCACCGCGCCGGCGATCGCCGCGACCTTGCCCGGTTCATGACCGTAGGCCCGGTCTCCGATGACATTGTCGCTCCCCGGCACCGGCACATCGGCCAGCGGCAGGCAGTCGGTGTCGACGCCGACCGCCCGCAGGTCCGAGGCGATCAAATGGGCGCCAAGGCGGGCCGCGGTCAGGCCCGAGGCCGGGTCGCGGTCATAGAGCGCGCTGTAGACCGCCCCGGGCGGATAGGCCGGCCAGTGCGGCGGGCCCAGCCGCTGCACGCGGCCACCCTCCTGATCGACCAGGACCGGCGCCTCGCGGCTGACGATATCGCGGAAAGAGCGAACCAGCGCAGCAACTTGTTCCGGCGTATCGATGTTCCGCTTGAAGATGATGAGGCCCCACGGCTCGGCCTCCCGCAGGAAGGCGCGCTCGTTGGCCGAGATTTCGCGTCCGGCCAGCCCGGTAATGAATGCGCGCACCGCCATCGGCGCGGATTAGCCCGCGCCGAACGGCAGGGTCAAGGCGCGGGGCGCTAATTCCTCTGGACGAGGCAGCTTCCGCCGGCGGATTTCAGGCTGGAGCAGAGCTTGATCGCGTCCGCCTGCGCCGTGAAGGGACCGACCATGGCGCGGTAGTAGGTGCCCTTGGCGCCGAGCTCAACCTTGTGCACGAACATGCTGCGGCCACTGAGCACGCTGCTGTATTTGCCCTGCAAAGCGCGGTAGGCCGTCTGCGCCTCGGCCTCGCTCCGCTGCGAGGTGACCTGCACGGCGTAGCCGCCGCGCGCCGCGCTTGCCGGATTTGCCGACGGTGCGGCCGCCAGCGACACCGGCGCGGCGTTGGCGACGCGGGTCGGCGCCCGAGGGGCCGGCGCCGGCGCTGCATTAGGATTGAGGGACAGCGGCGCATTGGCGGCCTGAGGCTGCGGCCGTGGCGCCTCCTGCCGCACCGTGGTTTCGCGCGGCGCAGGCGCGGCGGCGCGGGCGGGCATCAGCGGCGGTGCGGGCCTCGTCGGCTGCGGCTCAGGCATTGACACCGGCGACGGCGCCGCCTGCGGCATGGAGGGAGCCGGGGCCGCGTCCGCGACCATCGGCTGGTCCGGACGGATGACGATGGTGTGGACCTTGTGCGGCTCGGTATCGATCACGCCGCTGCCCTGCGCCGGCATCGCCGAGGCGGACTGCGTCCCGGCCGCGCCCGGCGGCGGGAACACCGGCGTGGCGATCTTGTCCTGGATGTCGACCGGCCTCTCCTCGCGCGAAACGACCTTTTCGCCGGCGCCGTTGACGCGCTCGGTCATGACCTTGCTCGCGTCCTTGGCGGACTTCTCCGGCACGATCTTGCTTGGCGCGGTGTCGGCCTTGATCACCGGCGGCGGCATGTGTGTGCCGCTGCCGAACACGGCGCGATAACCGAACGCGCCCGCGGCGCCGACGACCGCCAAAGCGAGCACGCCGGCGATGGCGAGCACGCCCAGACGCCGCCGCTGCGGCGGCAGGTCGTCGTACAAATCCTGGTCCTGCGCTCCGATCTGCGGAGCACCCGGATAGGCCTGCTGCGCGTAGGATTCCTGGTCATAGGCCGGCTGCTGCGCGTAGCTCTGCGCGGCGCCGCGCTGCATCAAATAGGCGGGAATCTCCGGCTCGCTTTGATAGGCAGCCGGGCCGGCTTGCGGCGGCAGTGCGCCGGCATTGGCGTGATAGCTCGGCTGCGGCTGTGCATAGGCTTCGGCCGGCGGCGCATTCCAGTCCATCGCCGGCTCGGGCGCGGGCTGCGCAGCGCGGCGCGACGGCTCACGGCCGAAGTCGCCGAAGGGATCCTCTTGTCCGATCAGCCGCGCCAGTTCGGCGAGCGGATCGCTGGCGGGTTGCGACGATCCCCTCGCCTGTCCACTACGGGCGATGGTTTCATTTGATCGGTATGATCGCGGGCTGTGCTCGTCGGCCATTCGGTTCCCGGTTCGTGATCGCGCCGCTCACAAGCGGGGCGGCGACTGGCGCCCCGCGCGGGGCGGTCCGGCGGGCGGGGCCTAACGCATTTCGTCGGGCGCCCCGACCCCCAATAGCGCGAGCCCGGAAGAAAGGACGGTGACGATCCCCTGCACCAGAGCGAGCCGCGCCGCGGTCGTTTGTGGATCATTCTGGATAATGAAGCGTAAATGAGGCAAGTCCTTTCCCCGCGTCCATTGCGCGTGGAACTCGCTGGCCAATTCATAAAGGTAAAAGGCCACCCGGTGCGGCTCGTGCGCCGCAGCCGCGGCCTCGATCAGGCGCGGATAGAGCGCAATCCGGCGCAGAATTGACAGCTCGCCCGCGTCGTCAAGTCGCTCCACCGGCGCCTTGGCGAGCCAAGCGCGGCGCTCGGCGTCGCCCGCCGGCAGCTCCGGCACCTCCTCGCGCGCATTGCGGAAGATCGAGGCGCCGCGCGCGTGGCCGTACTGCACATAGAAAACGGGATTGTCGCGCGAGGCTTCGATCACCTTGGCGAGATCGAAATCGAGCGCCGCGTCGTTCTTGCGATAGAGCATGTCGAAGCGCACGGCGTCGCGGCCGACCTCGTCCACCACCTCGCGCAGGGTGACGAACTCGCCGGCCCGCTTCGACATCTTCACCGGTTCGCCGTTGCGCAGCAGGCGCACGAGCTGCACCAGCTTGACGTCAAGCGTCGCCTTGCCGGCGCTCACCGCCTTCACCGCCGCCTGCATGCGCTTGATGTAGCCGCCGTGATCGGCGCCCCAAACGTCGATAAGGTTGAGGAAGCCGCGCGCGACCTTCGATTTGTGATAGGCGATGTCGGAAGCAAAATAAGTGTAGCTGCCGTCCGATTTCTTCAGCGGCCGGTCGACATCGTCGCCGAAGGCGGACGAGCGGAACAATGTCTGCTCGCGGTCCTCCCAGTCCTCAAGATTGCCGCCCTTCGGCGGCGGCAGCCGGCCCTCGTAGACCTCGTCCTTGCCGCGCAAGGCTTCGATCGTGGCGCCGACCTGATCGCTGCCCTCGATCAGCGAGCGCTCGGAGAAATAGACGTCGAAGCGGATGTTGAGCGCGGCGAGATCGCCGCGGATCATCTCCATCATCATGGCGATGGCCGTTGCGCGCACGACCGGCAGCCATTGCGCCTCGGGCATGGTCGTCAGCTTTGGCCCGTGATCGGCCGCAAGCTGCGCGCCCACCGGCTTGAGGTAATCGCCGGGATAAAGGCCTTCGGGTACGTCGCCGATCTCCTCGCCGAGCGCCTCGCGGTAACGCAGATAGGCCGAGCGCGCGAGCACGTCGACCTGCGCACCGGCATCGTTGATGTAGTACTCACGCGTGACGTCATAGCCGGCGAAGGCGAGCAGGTTGGCGAGCGCGTCGCCAAACACGGCGCCGCGGCAATGGCCGACATGCATCGGTCCGGTCGGATTGGCCGAGACGTACTCGACGTTCACCTTCTCACGCCCGCCCAATTGGCTGCGGCCGTATTTGCCGCCTGCGGCCAGTACGGTGCACAGCTCCTCGCCCCACACCGCGGTCTTCAGCGTCAGATTGATGAAGCCCGGGCCGGCGACGTCGACCTTCACGATTTTGTCGTCGTTGCGCAGCACGGCGGCGATCGCCTCGGCGAGGTCGCGCGGCTTCTTGCCCGCCTCCTTGGCCAGCACCATCGCGGCGTTGGTAGCCATGTCGCCGTGCGTCGGGTCTTTCGGCGGCTCGACGACGACGCGCGCAAGGTCGGCGCCGGGCGCGAGCGGCGCGGCCGCGGCGCGCACGCGCGAGAGCATGTCGGAGAAGAGATGTTGGGGGGCACTTGCAGCGGTCATGACGGGCTGCGGGTAGTGGATTTTCCCCGCCAAGTCAAAACGCCGGCCGGCTCACACCTTGCCAGGCGAGACGATGCCGGGCGACCGTTGCGTGAGGGGCGCCTCGATCACGCAAACGAGCCCCTCGCGGTGGAAGTCGGTCGTCACCTTGCCGTCGAGGTCGTGCGCCAGGCTCCGCTCGAGCAGGATCGAGCCGAAGCCGCGCCGCTGCGGCGGCTCGACCGGCGGACCGCCCTCCTCCCGCCATTCGAGGCGCAGGAGCGGCGGATCGCCGGCCTGCACCGACCAGGCCAGCGACACGCGGCCTCCCTCGTTCGACAGCGCACCGTACTTGACGGCATTGGTGCCCAACTCGTGCAGCGCCATCGCCACGGCGAGCGCCGCGCGCGGCGTCAGCAGCACGCGCGGGCCGGCAAGGTGCACGCGGCCGGCATTGGCGTCGTCCGGCTGCAGGCTGTCGCGGGCGATGTCGTTGACCGCCGCGCTTTCCCAGTTGGACTGGGTCAAGAGATTGTGCGCGGCGGCGAGCGCGAACAGGCGGCCTTCGAAGGCCGCCTTGGCCTCATCCGCATCGACGTTGCGGAAGGTCTGGTGTGCAAGGCTTTGCACGACGGCTAACGTGTTCTTCACCCGGTGATTGAGCTCGGCAAGCAGCAGTTCGCGCTGCGCCAACGCCCGCCGCTGCTCGCTCACGTCGATGTTGACGCCGATCATGCCGAGAAATTCGCCGTCCGCCGAATGGCGCGGCCGCGCATGCGTCTCCAGGACGTGGTATTCGCCGTCGGTGCTGGTGTAGCGGCCGAGGATCGTCGCGCTTTTGCGCGCGACAAGCGCACCGCCAATCTGCCGCACGATCTCGTCGGCATCGTCCGGATGCATCGTCTCCCGCCAATTGAACCCGGCGATCTTGTCCTCGGCGACGCCCCAGAACTCGCGCAGCATGCGGTTGAGATGCAGACAGCCGCCTTGCGGGTCGCTCATCCAGATCATCACCGGGGCGTGCTCCGACATCAGGCGGAAGCGCGCTTCCGACTCGCGCAACTCCGCCTCGGCGGCGCGGCGCGCCGCATCGGCGCGCATGCGCTCGAGGCTGAAGCCGACCTGGCGCGCGATGGTGACCGCAAGCTCTGTCTCGTGCGCGGCGAAGTCGCGCCGCTGCGGATAGTAGCTCATGAACTTGCCGACGACGACGCCGTCCGCCACCAGCGGAATGAAGCCGAGCGCGCGGATGCCTTCGGAGGCGATCATCGCCTTGACCGCATCGCTCTCGTCGGTGTCCTCGATGTCGGAGACGAAGATCGGGTTGGGATCGTGGTCGCCCGGCTTCCATGGCGAGTGCCCGCGCAAGGCCGTCCGATAATGCTCCGACAGGCCGCGCCAGGCGACGAAGCTCATGACGCCCTGATCGTCGAACAGGAGAATTGATGCGCGCTCGCAGCCGAGCGTGCCGACGATGGCGTCGAGCGCCGCGTCGTACACATCCTCGGCAGATCGGGCGCGATAGAGGCGATCGGTCAACCGATACAGCGCCGTCAACTCGTCCACCCGCCCGGCGGCCACCAGTTCGATCGCACCCGCGATCGCCGCGTTTTGCATCCCAACCCCTTTGCTCGCCTCGCGCCGAGATTACGCGAGCGCCCCGCCGCCCGGAAGCCGCTTATGAAAAGCCGCACCGCGCTGGCATACGTCCCGCTGTGCCGAAAGTTCCACGGTCGGATTTGCGACAAAGGGCGTCAATGGCCGTTGCGCAGCACGACACAGGCCGCGCCGGCGCGGCGGATCGTGCCGCAGAGGTCGTTGGCCGCCAGCCGTGTCTCGGCGCCGATACGCGCCTGATAGAGCGGCCGCGTGCCACGGCTGCGCAGCACGTGCGCCGCGATGATCGGATCGTGCGCGCCGATCAGTCGCGACAGCCGGTGCATCAGCCGCGCGTAGACGTCCAGCACGCGCGCGCGCGAGAAGCCGGCCGCCAATTCGACGCCCCACGGCTTGCCCATCGCGGACGCCACGCGCTGTTCGAGCTCATAGAAGAAGCGGCTCGGCCCCTTCTGCAACGAAGCGACCAGCGTCGGGCAATCCTCTTTCGCGGCGAGCATGTCGACCCCGCCGGCCTGCTTCCAGTCGTCGACGGTGCGGCCGGTGATGGCGGCGACATAGGCGCGCGTCTCGCCCGGAATGGTGCGGGTGCCATCGAGCCAGCCCTGCACGCGCGCCGGCCCGGCATTGTACGCCGCCGCCGCCAGCCCGAGATTACCGAAGCGGTCGCGCAACGACGCCAGATAAGCGGCGGCCTTCGGCAAGGCCTGCACCGGATCGAACGGATCGGCGAGATCCTGCTCCGCCGCGGTGCCGGGCATGAACTGGGCGATGCCCTGTGCGTGCGCGCCGCTGCGCGTCTTTGGCCCGACCGCGTCCGGATCGAAGCGGCTCTCACGCCAGATGACGCGGGCGAGAAACGGCAGCGGCAGTCGGTTGGCGGTCGCCGCCGACTGCAGCATCAGACACAGCGAGGTCCGCACCGGCCCCTCGGCGGCATGGCTCACCCCGCCGGCAGCGAGAATTACGATGAGCGTGATCGCGAAGGCGCGCATGGCTCAGGGCACAAGCCCGGCGCCGGCTCACTCGTTCCGCGGTGCGGCGGTATTGCGGGCGATGCGCTTGGGACTGGCAGGCGGCACGGTCGCCGGGTCGGTGCGCGTCTGCAAGGCGTCGATGCCGGACTGGAACATCGGCGGCAGCGGCGGGCGGTCCGCTTCCCAGAACAGCCAGCCGAGCAGCAGCGGCGTCGCGACGAGGAGGTAGATCAAATATTGCATGGGCGGAATAACGCGGGAGAGACTCTGCCGTTCCGAAAGATCAGCGCAATTCGGGCGTCGCTGGAAACAGCCGCGCGTGCTCGATCAGCGCGTAGCGATCGGTCATCCCGGCAATATAGTCGGCAATCCGGCGCGCGCGCGTCGCCGCGTCGTTTAGTCCTTCGCCCCATTCGGCCGGCAGGTCGGCCGGGTTTGCGGCAAAATGTCCGTAGAGGTCGCGCACCACCTGCTCGGCGTCGTCCATCACACGCATGACCCGTTCGTGCCGGTACATGCGCGGATAGAGGAAGCCCTTGATCGCCTTGTCGCCCGCCTGCATCGCCGGCGAGAACGCGATCACCTGCTCGGAGGCGGCGCGGATGTCGGCCACCGACTGCGGCATCAGCGCCGCGAGGCGGCGCAGGCTCTCCGCCGTCACCTCCTCGATCATGCGCGTGATGAGGCGGCGGATGAGTTCGTGCACGCGCCGGGCCGGATCGAGGCGCGGCGCCTGACGGTCGATCTCGACGACGATGGCGCCGACGAGCGGCACCGCGGCGATGTCCTCGAGCGTGAACAGATCGGCACGGAGACCGTCGTCGATGTCGTGCGCGTCGTAGGCGACGTCGTCGGCAATCGCCGCCACCTGCGCCTCGGCGCTGGCGAAGGAGGCAAGCTCCAGCGGCTGCACCCTGTCGTAGGCGAGGATCGGCGCCGGCACGCCGCGCGCCGCATAACGCGCCGTCGGCCTCCCGTCGCGGGTCAAGAGCGGGCCGTTGTGCTTGACCAGGCCCTCCAGTGTCTCCCAGGTCAGATTGAGCCCGTCGAAATGCGCGTAGCGGCGCTCGAGATCGGTGACGAGACGCAAGGCCTGGGCATTGTGGTCGAAGCCGCCGTAGTCGTGCACGCAGGCGTCGAGCGCGCGCTCGCCGGCGTGGCCGAAAGGCGAATGACCGAGGTCGTGCGCCAGCGCCAGGCATTCGGCGAGGTCCTCGTCGAGGCCGAGCGCGCGGGCCAGCGACCGCGCAATCTGGACCACTTCCAGAGTATGGGTCAGCCGGGTGCGGTAATGGTCGCCTTCGTGATAGACGAAGACCTGCGTCTTGTGCGCAAGGCGGCGGAAGGCGGCGGAATGGATGATGCGGTCGCAATCGCGGCGGAAGTCGTTGCGCGAGCGGCTTTCCGGCTCCGCGAACCGGCGGCCGCGGCTCGCCAGCGGATCGGCGGCGAACGGCGCCCGCGCGATGGGGGTGGAAATGGCCATCCTGAGCCCTGCCCGGCCGGTTACGTTGATTTTGCCGGCCGGCGCACTTAACTAATTGCGTGGGTGAATGCCAATAGGATGCCTGCGGAAATGACCGAGAACGTCACAGTCAGCGACCGGGCGCTACGGCGCATCGGCGAGATCCTCGGGAACGAACCCGCCGGCACCATGCTGCGCGTCTCGGTCGAGGGCGGCGGCTGCTCCGGCTTCCAGTACAAGTTCGACATGGAGCGCGCGAAGGCGGACGACGACCTCGTCATCGCCCGCGACGGCGCCGTGGTGCTGATCGATCCGGTGTCTGTCGGCTTCATGGCCGGCTCCGAGATCGACTTCGTCGAGGACCTGATCGGCGCCTCGTTCAAGGTGAAGAACCCGCAGGCGAAAGCCTCCTGCGGCTGCGGCACCAGCTTCGCGCTGTAGGCGCCACGCGCGGGCTCAGGCCCGCGCATGGCGACGACACCTCACCACGTCTTGCTGCCGGCCGCCTGACGCGTCGTGACGTTGACGCGATTGAAGAGGTTGGTCAGCCCGATCCACATCACCAGGCCGCCGAGCTTCCTCTCGTCATAGTGCTTCGCCGCCGCGTCCCAGATCTCGTCCGAAACGGACTCCGGATTGTCGGCCATCCGCGTCGCCGCTTCGGCGAGCGCGAGCGCCGCGCATTCGGCGTCATCGAAATGCGGCGACTCGCGCCAGGCGGCGACCGCATGCAGCCGCTCGTCGCTCTCGCCGGCCTGCTTGGCGTGCGTAACGCCGCTGTCGACGCAGAAGGCGCAGCCGTTGATCTGGCTGGCGCGCAGGTGCACGAGGCCGAGCGTCTTCGGCGGCACGCCGCTCGCCTGCACAATGCCATACAAGGTCTGCAGCGGCCGTACCGCCTCGGGCAGTATGTCGGCCGGATTTTTCATACGTGCGGGTAACATAGGCCAGTCTCCTCTGTTGGAACTTGCGGATG
Organism: Pseudolabrys sp.; assembly: GCF_035943735.1. Lineage (GTDB taxonomy): Bacteria > Pseudomonadota > Alphaproteobacteria > Rhizobiales > Xanthobacteraceae > Pseudolabrys. The sequence continues at coordinate 84,851 of NZ_DASZBV010000003.1, read as the reverse complement.
GCCTCGCCCGCCCGGCTTCTGTCACACCGGCGGGGTGTCATCCGTCATCCCCTATGACGAGGCCGAATGCGGAGATGTGACCGATGCAGGACAAGGATTTTCTGGCGCGCCAATTCGAGAGCCACCGGGCCCACCTAGGCGCCGTCGCCTATCGCATGCTCGGTTCGCGCGCGGAGGCCGAGGATGCCGTGCAGGAAGCCTGGCTGCGGCTCGCGCGCAGCGACTCCGCCACGATCGGCAATCTCGGCGGCTGGCTGACCACCGTCGTTGCCCGCATCTGCCTTGACATGCTGCGCGCGCGCAAATCGCGCCGCGAGGAACCGCTGGCGCCCGGCACGCCGGAGCCGGCGGCCGAGGCGACCGATCAGGAGGCGATGCTCGCGGACACGATCGGCGTCGCGCTGCTGGTCGTGCTCGACTCACTCAAGCCGGCCGAGCGCGTCGCCTTTGTCCTCCATGACATGTTCGACCTGCCCTTCGAGGACATCGCTGCGATTGTCGGCCGCACGCCGGCCGCGGCACGGCAACTGGCGAGCCGGGCGCGGCGGCGCGTCAAAGGCGCGCAGCCGGATCAGGAAGCCGACGCGGCGCGCCGGCGCGGCATCGTCGAGGCCTTTCTCACCGCCGCGAGGGACGGCGATCTCGCCGGCCTCCTGCGCGTGCTGGATCCCGAGGTGGTGTTCAGCCCCGATGCCGCCGCCGAGCGCATGGGCAATGTCGGTGAAGTGCGTGGCGCGGACCATGTCGCGGCTCTGTTCAAGGGCCGCGCGCAGGCGGCGAAGCCGGCGCTCATCGATGGTGTGGTCGGAATCGCCGTCGCGTTCGGCGGTCAACTGCGTATCGCGATGCGCGTGACCTTTGCCGGCGACCGCATTGCCGGCCTCGAGGCGATCGCCGATCCCGGCCGGCTGGCGGCGCTGTCGATGACGCCGCTCGAGACGTGACGCCTACTCCGCCGCCACCGCGGGCTTGTCCGGATAGGTCTCCACCTCCTCGAGCTGCGGCTCGAGCTTGCGCTTGATCATGCGGTCGACGCGGTCGAGATAGAGATAGATCACCGGCGTGATGTACAGTGTCAAAAGCTGCGACATGCACAGACCGCCGACCACCGCGACGCCGAGCGGCTGGCGCAGTTCGGCGCCGGCGCCGGTGCCGAGCGCGATCGGCAGCGTGCCGAAGATGGCGGCGAAGGTCGTCATCATGATCGGCCGGAAGCGCAGCACCGCCGCCTCGCGGATCGCCACCTCCGCCGACAGACCGACGCGCCGGCGCTCGATGGCGAAGTCGATCATCATGATCGCGTTCTTCTTCACGATGCCGACCAGCATGACGATGCCGATCATGGCGATGACCGACAGATCGAGGTGGAACAACATCAGCGTCAGGATGGCGCCGATGCCGGCCGACGGCAGGCCGGAGATGATCGTGATCGGGTGGATGAAGCTCTCGTAGAGGATGCCGAGCACGACGTAAGCGGCGAAAATCGCCGCCAGAATCAGAATGCCCTGCCCGCGCAACGAGTCCTGGAAGACCTGCGCCGTGCCCTGGAAGCCGGTGGTGATCGAGGCCGGCAGCCGCTCGTCACGTTCGAGCTTCTGGATCGCATCGACCGCCTGGCCGAGGGAAAAGCCGGGCCGCAGGTTGAACGAGATCGTGACCGAGGGCTGTTGGCCCTGATGGTTGACCTGCAGCGGACCGACCGTGCGCACGAATTTCGCGACCGCCGAAAGCGGCACCACCGTGCCGCTCGAGGTCTTCAGGTAGATCGTGTTGAGGTCGTTCGGGTTCTGCTGGTACTCCGGCAGCGTCTCGAGGATGACCTGGTAGTCGTTGGCCGGCGTGTAGATCGTTGCCACCTGCCGCGAGCCGAACGCGTTGTAGAGTTGCTGGCGCACCTGATCGACCGTGACGCCGTAGACCGCCGACTTCTCGCGGTCGACCTCGATCGTGACCTGCGGGTTCTTGATATAGAGGTCGGTGGTGACGTCGAGCAGGCCTGCGATCTTTGCTATTTTGTCGCGCATCTCGGGCGCGGTCTTGTAGAGTGCGTCGGTGTCGTTGGATCGCAACGTGTACTGGTACTGGCTCTTCGCCAGCTTGCCGCCGAGATTGATGTTCTGGATCGGCTGGAAGAAGATCTCGATGCCCGGAACGACGTTGGCCTTCTGCCGCAGCCGCGCCAGAATCGCCGGCAGACTGTCCCGCTCCTCGCGCGCCTTGAGCGCCACAAGCATGCGGCCGCTATTGAGCAACGGGTTCGGGCCGCCGGAACCGACCGTCGAATTGACGTAGGCGACCGCCGGATCCTTGCGCACGATATCGGCCACCTGCCGCTGCAGATTGGTCATGGCCGGGAAGGCCACGTCAGTATTGGCCTCGGTGATGCCGATGACATAACCGGTGTCTTCGGTCGGGAAGAAGCCCTTCGGCACGATGATGTACAGCCAGATCGTGGCGACGAAGGTGGCGAGCGTCACCATCAGCATGATGAATTTCACCTTCAGCACGCGGTCGAGCGAATACGTGTATGCCGCGAGCATGCGCTCGAACAGCCATTCAAACGTGCGCAGGACGACGTTCTGTTTTTCCTCCTCGCCGGGATGATGACCCTTGAGCACGCGCGCGCACAGCATCGGGGTGAGTGTCAGCGACACGAAGCCGGAGACGACAATCGCGACCGAGACCGAGACCGCGAATTCCCGGAACACGCGGCCGACCATGCCGCCCATCAACAGCACGGGGATGAAGACGGCGATCAGCGAGAAGGTGATCGACAGGATTGTGAAGCCGATCTCGCGCGAACCCTTCAGCGCCGCCTCGTATGGGCGCATGCCGCCTTCGATGTGACGAACGATGTTCTCCAGCATGACGATGGCGTCGTCGACCACGAATCCGACCGACAAAGTCAGCGCCAGGAGCGTCATGTTGTTGATGGAAAATCCAAACATGTACATCGCCGCGAAAGTGCCGACGAGCGACACGGGCACGGCGAGCGCCGGGATGATCGTCGCCGAAACCTTCCGCAGGAACAGGAAGATGACCATGATCACGAGAGAGACGGCGATCGCCAAAGTCCACTGCACGTCGGAGACGGCGTCGCGGATAGAGGTCGACCGGTCGAACAGCGGATGCATTTCGATCGCCGGAGGCACCTGCGCGCGCATCGCCGGCAGCGAATTGCGCACCTCGTCGACCACGGCGACTGTATTGGCGTCGGGCTGGCGCTGGATGGCCAGCACGATGGCGCGGGCATCGTTGAACCAGGAGGCGACCTTGTCGTTTTCAACGCTATCGATGACGCGGCCGATCTGATCGAGCTTGACCGGCGCGCCGTTGCGATAGGCGACGACAACGTCGCGGTAATCGGCCGCATGCCGCATGGCGCTGGTGGCGGTCAGCGTCACCGACTGCTTCTGGCCCTGCAGCGTACCGACCGGCGCTGAGGAATTTGCAGCAGCGACGACGTTCTTCACGTCGTCGAGGGAGATGTTGCGCGCGGCCGCGGCGCGCGGATCGATCTGGACCCGCACGGCGAATTTCTGCGCGCCGTAGACCAGCACCTGGGCGATGCCCGGCATCTGCGAAATCTGCGGCGCCAGTACCGTCTCGGCATAATCGTCGATCGCCGACAGCGGCATCGTGTCGGAGCGCATCGATACGTAGAGCACCGGGAAGTCGCCCGGGTTCACCTTGCGGAAGAACGGCGGCGTCGTCATTTCGACGGGCAACCTGCGCTGCGCCGTCGCCAGCGCCGTCTGCACGTCGAGCGACGCGCCGTCGATGTTGCGGCCGAGGTCGAACTGGATGGTGATCTGTGTCGTGCCGAGCGAGGACGACGATGTCATCGACGAGATGCCGGCGATGGTCGAAAGCTGCCGCTCGATCGGCGAGGCGACCGACGCCGCCATCGTCTCAGGCGACGCGCCCGGCAGCGTCGCGGTAATCTGGATGGTCGGGAAGTCCACCGCCGGCAGCGCCGCCACCGGCAACAGCCGGTAGCCGAAAATTCCGAACACAATCAGCGACGCCGTCAGCAGCGTCGTGAGGACGGGACGGCGGATGCAGAGCTCGGAGAGATTCATAGGGTCAGGTCCCGGCGGCCTGACCGGAGCTATTGTCGGAGCGCGGCGGCCGCGGATTGACGCGCGCGCCCTCCGACAGCAGCAACTGGCCTTCGGTGACCACCGTCTCGCCACCGTTGAGGCCCTGGGTGACGACGGTCTGGCCGCCGACCTGACGTTCCACGGTGACACGCTGCACGTGGGCGGCGCCGTCCTTGACCACGAAGACGAAATTGCCGGTCTGGCTCACCTGCACCGCGGTCGACGGCACCGTCACCGCCTCTTCCTCGCGCAGGGTCATCTCGACATTGACCAGGGTGCCCGGCCACAACAACTCGTCGGTGTTCGGCATCGTGGCGCGGATCATCGCCATGCCGGTCGCAGTGTCGACCGTGTTCTCGATCATGCTGACCGCGCCTGAGGCCTGTTTGCCGATGCCGGCGCCGGGAACGGTCGCCTCGACGGTCGCCGTCTTGTTGGCAATCGCCTGACGGATGTCGGGCAGATTTTTCTGCGGCACGGTGAAGCTGACATAGACCGGCGCCATCTGGTTGATGGTCGCCATCGGCGCGGTGTCGGCCTGACGTACGAAATTGCCGATCTTGACCGCGGCGGCGCTGATGCGCCCGGAGATCGGCGCGGTGACGGTGCAATAGCTCAACTGCACCTTGAGGTTCTGCAGCACGCCCTGGTCCGCCTGGATGGCGGCCTTGTAGACGTCGGACTGCGTCTTGGCGTTGTCGAGGTTGGTGACCGGCGTCGCACCCTTGCCGACGAGGTCGGTGTAGCGCCGCACGTCACGCTCGGCGCCTTCGAGTTGCGCCTTGTCGCGCGCGATCTGCCCTTCGGTGGCGGCGATCTGCGCCTGGATGGCGCGGCCGTCGAGGGTGAACAGGACCTCGCCCTTGCTCACATGCGCGCCGTCGGCGAAGTGCACTTCGGTGATGTTGGTGTCGACCCGCGCCTTGAGCGCCACGCTGGCGATCGGGGTTACCGTGCCCAGCGCCTGGAGTTGCACCGGCACCTGCTTGCGCTCCGCCTTGGCGACTTCGACCGCCACCACCCGGCCGGGCGCCTGCCCGCGCGCGGAGCGGGCGGCGACGCCGTCGGCGGTCCAGAATCCACGGATAAGCACGGCGACGCCGATCAGGGCCAGCACCGCTACCCCAAAGAGCCACTTTCGTCTGTTCATTAGCTGTGTTTTTGTCCGGACCTGTATCGGGCCCTGCCCGGACTCTCCCTTTTCCGCGGAATTCGCCGTAATTCGACCGGTTTGGGACCGCGCGCGCAGCGATCCTAGCATATAAACGGTGAACGACGCAGGTCCCTGCGCCCGGAGACGGTAAATACCGCACCGTCCCGCATATCTTCGGAATAGCCCATGCGCATTGCCACCTGGAACGTCAATTCCGTCCGCCAGCGCCTCGACCACCTCCAGGCCTGGCTGAAGGAGCGGCAGCCGGACATGGTCTGCCTGCAGGAGATCAAGTGCACCGACGAGGCCTTCCCGCGCGAGCCGCTGGAGGCGCTCGGCTACAACGTCGCGGTCCACGGGCAGAAGACCTTCAACGGCGTCGCTTTGCTCTCAAAGTGTCCGTTCGACGAGGTGGCACCCGGGCTGATCGGCGACGACGGCGACGTCCAGGCCCGTTTCCTCGAGGCGCTGGTCTCGACCCGTACCGGCGTGCTGCGTGTGGTCAGCCTCTATCTGCCCAACGGCAACCCGGTCAGCACTGAAAAATACACCTATAAGCTCAATTGGATGGATCGGCTTCTTCGCTTCACGCACGAACGCCTGAAGCTGGAAGAGCCGCTGCTTCTGTGCGGCGACTACAACGTCATCCCCGCCCCCGTCGATGCCAGGCGGCCGGAGGCCTGGGTCAATGACGCGCTGTTCCTGCCGCAGACGCGGCAGCGCTTCCGTTCGCTGATCGGTCTGGGCCTGACGGACGCCGTCCGCGCCACAAGCGACGCCACCGACCTCTACTCGTTCTGGGACTATCAGGCCGGCGCCTTCCAGAAGAACGACGGCATCCGCATCGACCACGTGCTGATGTCGCCGCAGGCGACCGACCGCTTCGTCACCGCCGGTATCGACAAGCACGTGCGCGGCTGGGAAAAGCCGTCCGACCACGTGCCGGTTTGGGTCGACCTCGACCTCGAACCGCGCTGACCGGCCGCCCAATATGAAAATGCCCGCGGCGAACGCGGGCACGATGGCAGCGGGTGCTGGCGAGGGCGGCCTAGTCGCGCCGGTGGGCGAGCCAGCGCTCGAGATAGACGGCACCCATGGCGCGCTCGTCCTCGCTCGCCTGCCGCATGGCGCTGTCGTAGAGGTTGCTGACCCAGGCCTGCTCGTGTGGCGCGCATTCCTTGGCAAGCGCCAGCCACATCAGGCCGCGCGCCGCCTGCCGCGGCACATGATCGCCGGCGAACAGCATGGCGCCCAGCATCGCCTGCGCCTCGCATTTGCCCTTGTGCGCCGACAGCCCGAACCAGCGGATCGCCTGGCGCGGATCGTGCGGCGCGCCGGTGCCGTCAAGATAGAGGCGCGCCAGATAGTACTGCGCATCCGGGTCGCGGAAATACGACGCCGCATAGGCGAACACCTCGCGCGCCCGATCCGGATCGCGCTTGATGTCGCTGTTGGGAATGCCGGTCAGATAATAGTGCCCGAGCGCGACGAAGGCGTTGGCGACAAAGCGCGACTGCGGCAGGTCGGGATTGTCGTCGGCGTGATCGTCGGCGATGCGGCGGAAATACTGGAACGCCTTGAGGTCGTTCTGCGCGACGCCGTCGCCGTCGGCATACATGCGGCCGAGCTTCCACTGCGCCAGCGGATGCCCCTGCTCGGCCGCGTATTCGAGCGAGTGGATTGCCTTGGCGGTGTCGCCCTGCTTCAGCCACTTGGCGCCGGAACGGAACGCATCCATTGCCGACACCGGCGCCGCCGAGGCCAACGCATCCTTGGGCTGCGTGGTCCCGTCGAAAGCGCCGGCCGGCGCGGCCAGGAGGCCGGCGCCGATCACCAACGTGCTGAGAAGGGACTTAGCTGTCCGCATAGCACTCCTTCTCGGCGGCGCCGCCCGGGTGCGTGACCGCACCGTTGACGGCCGGACCGACCTGTTGGGAGTACTTCCAGAGATAGCCGGAGGCGGCCGCGTCGTTGCCGCGCGGCTTCCAGGCGGCCTTGCGCTTGGCCAGTTCCTCGTCGGAGAGCTTGACGTTGAGCGTGCCGGCAACGGCGTCGAGCTCGATGATGTCGCCGTCCTTCAAGAGCCCGATCGGGCCGCCGATCGCCGCTTCCGGACCGACATGGCCAACACAGAAGCCGCGCGTCGCGCCGGAGAAGCGGCCGTCGGTGATGAGCGCGACCTTCTCGCCCATGCCCTGGCCATAGAGCGCCGCCGTGGTCGACAGCATCTCGCGCATGCCCGGACCGCCGCGCGGACCCTCGTAGCGGATGACGAGCACGTCGCCTTCCTTGTAGGTGCGGTTCTTGACCGCCTCGAAGCAGGCTTCCTCGCCGTCGAAGCAGCGCGCCGGACCCGAGAACTTCAGCGTCTTCATGCCGGCGACCTTCACGATGCCGCCCTCGGGCGCGAGATTGCCCTTGAGGCCCACGACGCCGCCGGTCGCGAGCAGCGGCTTGTCGGCCGGACGCACGACGTCCTGGTCCGGATTCCACTTCACGTTCTTGAGGTTCTCGGCGATCGTCCGGCCGGTGACGGTGAGACAGTCGCCGTGCAGGAAGCCGTGGTCGAGCAGGGTTTTCATGAGGAGCGGCACGCCACCAGCCTCGAACATGTCCTTGGCGACATAACGGCCGCCCGGTTTCAAATCCGCGATATATGGTGTCTTTTTGAAGACCTCGGCGACGTCGAACAAATTGAACTCGATGCCGCATTCGTGCGCGATCGCCGGCAGATGCAGCGCCGCGTTGGTCGAGCCGCCGGTGGCGGCGACGACGGCCGCCGCGTTTTCCAGCGCCTTGCGGGTGACGATGTCGCGCGGACGGATGTTCTTGACGATCAGGTCCATGATCATCTCGCCGGCGAGCATGCAGAACTTGTCGCGCATCTCGTAGGGAGCCGGCGCGCCGGACGAATAGGGCAGCGCCAGACCGATGGCTTCGGAGATGGTCGCCATCGTGTTCGCGGTGAACTGCGCGCCGCAGGCGCCGGCCGACGGGCAGGCGTTCTGCTCGAGCGTCAGAAGGTCCTCGTCCGACATTTCGCCGACCGAGTGGCGGCCGACCGCCTCGTACACGTCCTGTACGGTGACTTCCCGGCCCTTGAATTTGCCGGGCAGGATCGAGCCGCCGTAGATGTAGATCGACGGCACGTTGAGGCGGCACATCGACATCATCATGCCGGGCTGCGACTTGTCGCAGCCCGCGATGCCGATCAGGGCGTCGTAGGCATGCCCGCGCATGGTCAGTTCGACCGAGTCGGCGATGACTTCGCGCGACGGCAGCGACGCCCTCATCCCGGCATGGCCCATGGCGATGCCGTCGGTGACGGTGATCGTGCAGAACTCGCGCGGGGTGGCGCCGCAACTGGCGACGCCCTTCTTGACCGCCTGCGCCTGGCGCATCAGGGCGATGTTGCAGGGCGCGGCTTCATTCCAGCAGGTGGCGACGCCGACGAACGGCGCGTGGATCTGCTCCGCGGTCAGGCCCATCGCGTAATAGAAGGCACGGTGGGGAGCCCGCTCGGGCCCTTCCGTGGCGTGACGGCTCGGCAGCTTCGATTTCAGATTGGTTTTAGCGTCCATAATCACTCGGGCCCCCGCCCCTTACAACGTCCGCCGGTTGAGGCCGGCTCCAGTTTTCTTCAAGCCTGTCTGGCAGCGAAAAGCTTAAAATCCACCAACGCCTTGCAATGCCGTACGGGCCATTGATGTCGCGGCAGCCTATGGCCAAATCGCGGCGTGGCCAGAGCTAGGCTGTGGCAGAGATTTGAATGTCGCCAGACTGTTGCGTCGGGGACACAGAAATTGCCCCGGAAGCCGGGCAAGGAGAAGGCATGGCCCGCCCGCCCCGTCTCCGCCGCTCGTTTTTCGACCGTTCCGTGCATGTTGTCGCACCCGAACTGATCGGCGCGACGCTGCTCATCGACGGAATCGGCGGCGTGATCGTCGAGGTCGAGGCCTATCACCACACCGATCCCGCAGCGCACAGCTACATCGGCATGACGGCGCGCAACGCCGTGATGTTCGGCCCGCCCGGCTTTGTCTACGTCTACCGGTCCTACGGCATCCACTGGTGTCTGAATTTCGTCTGCGAGGAGGCCGGCTCGGCCAGCGCCGTGCTGGTGCGCGCGATCGAGCCGGTCGCCGGCATTGCTGCAATGCAGCGACGGCGCGGCCTCAAGGAGCCGCGCGCGCTCTGTTCGGGACCGGGCAAATTGTGCGAGGCGCTCGCTGTTTCGATCCGGCACAACGGCCTAGCGCTCGACCGGCCGCCGTTCGAGCTCCGGGCGCGGGCGGCCGCGCCCGAGATCGTCACCGGCCCGCGCATCGGCATCACCAAGGCGGTCGCGCGGCCCTGGCGCTACGGGCTCAAGGGCTCGCCCTACCTCAGCAAGCCGTTCAAAGCGTGAGGCGAAAATCCGGATCGAAGCCGAGGAGCCGCCTGGCTTTTTCGCTCGACAGGGTCGGATCGTCCTCGCCGACATTGTAGACGCCCGGCTCACCGCGGCTGAGCGCGTTGGCCGCGGCGAGCGCCGCCGCGTCGACATGCACGCAAGGACGCCGCCCCGGCCCATCCGGCGACCAGGTGCCCGGCCCGTAGAAATAGGCGTAGCGCAGGACGATGCCCTCCGGCAGCGCCAGCACGGCATCCTCGAGCGCCTGTACCGCCGGGATCGTACCGGCCATCACGCCCTCGGCCGGCGCCATCGGATCGGTTTCGACCCGGGCGCCGGGTCTCTCCGCGTAGATGAAGGCGATGCTCTGGGCGATCAGACGGCGAACGCCGGCGGCGCGGGCCGCGGCGGCGAGGTTGGGCGTGCCCTCGATGCGGATGCGGGCGTTGCGTCTGAGCGCCTCGGCGTATTGCGGTGTTCCCGGAGCGAAGGCGAGATCGGTGAGCTGGTGGATAACCGCGTCGGGTTTCGTCGCGGCGACGGCGCGCTTCAAGGCCTCGGCATCGAACACATCGACCACCACCGGCTCGGCGCCCATGGCGCGGAGCGCGCCGGCCTTGTCGGCCGAGCGCGTTGTCCCCGTCACCTGATGGCCCGCTTTGACCAGCAGCGGCGTCAGCCGCCGCCCGATCGCCCCGCCTGCCCCGGCCAGAAACACGCGCATCTCGAACCTCCTCCGCTCCAGTACCATCTGCTGCCGAGCAGATGACGAAGCGGACCTTACCGGTGTGACAGGCGGGCGGCGATGCCGCCCTACTCCGCGCCCTTGAGCCGCTCCAGCGCCTCGGCGATCCTGGCCTTGCGGGTGACGGCCTCGGCGCGCTTCTCCTTCTCTTCCTCGACCACCTCTTCCGCCGCGCGCTCCATGAACTTCGGATTGTTGAGCTTGCCGTCGCAGCGCGCGATGTCGGCCTCGGCCTTCTGCATTTCCTTGGCGAGCCGCGCGCGCTCGGCGCCGAGATCGATGACGCCCTTGAGCGGCAGCGCCGCCACCTCGCCGCGCACGACGAGCTGTACCGAGCCGGCCGGCGCGCTCGCCCCGGCAGAGATCTCCGACACGCGCGCCAGCCGCTTGATGACGTCCGACCAGCGCTGCGCGAGCGCCTGCGTCGCCGCCGACGCGCCGGCGAGCACAACCGGGATGACGACGTTGAGATTCATCTCGGCGCGGATCGAGCGGATCGCGGTGATGAGATCGATGACCCAGCCAATCTCGGCCTCGGCCTTGTCGTCGGTGAGGCCCTCGAGCTTCGGCCAGTTGCTGAGCGCCAGCAGCGCGTCGCGTTTCGGCCCCTCTTCTGCGGTGACTGCCCACAGCTCTTCGGTGATGAAGGGCATGAACGGATGCAGCAGCGCGAGGATCTGGTCGAGCACCCACGCCGCCATGGCGCGCGTTTCGTCCTTGGCCGGACCGTCGGCGCCGGTGAGCAGCGGCTTCGACAGCTCGACATACCAATCGCAATAGACGTTCCAGACGAAGCGATAGGCGGCGCCGGCGGCCTCGCTGAAGGCATAGGTCTCGATCGCCGCGGTGATTTCTGCCGCCGCCTTCTGTGTCTCGTGCGCGATCCAGCGGTTGAGCACTTCCTTCGCCGATTTCGGATCGAAGCCCGCGACGCGCCTGGCGCCGTTGAATTCGACGAAGCGCGCCGCATTCCACAGCTTGGTCGCGAAGTTGCGGTTGTTCTCGACGTCCTGCGGCCCGAGGCGGATGTCGTGGCTCGGCGCCACCGCGCGCATCAAGGTGAAGCGCAGCGCGTCGGCGCCGTATTCGTCGATGATGCCGAGCGGGTCGACGACATTGCCTTTCGACTTCGACATCTTCTGCCCGCGCTCGTCGCGCACCAGGCGATGGATGTAGACGTCCTTGAACGGCACCGCTTGTTCCAAGGGAGCGCCGGGGCGCTCCTTTTGCATGAAATGCAGGCCCATCATCATCATGCGCGCGACCCAGAAGAAGATGATGTCGAAGCCGGTGACCAGCGCCGAGGTCGGATAGAAGCGCTTGAGCTCTTTCGTCTCCTCTGGCCAGCCGAGCGTCGAGAACGGCCACAGCGCCGAGGAGAACCAGGTGTCGAGCACGTCCTCGTCGCGCCAGATCGGCTCCCATCGCGGCTTACCAGCCAACTCATCATCGATAAGCTGTTGGAATAAGGGATCGAGATCATCGACCGGCCGCGGAACTATTCTAACATCACAGTTAAAGTGAGCCTTTGCCGCCGCTATCGCCTCATCCTCGGTGGCAGCAACGAAGATCTCTGGATGATCCTCAATAGAGAGCCAGCTTTTGATCTCGCCTTCGACTCGAGGACCTTCCTTGCGACCATACCATGCTGGAATTTGATGGCCCCACCAAAGCTGGCGCGAAATGCACCACGGCTGGATGTTCTCCATCCAGTTGAAGTAGGTCGCCTCCCAGTTCTTCGGCACGAAATTGGTCTTGCCTTCGCGCACCGCGGCGAGCGCCGGCTTCGCCAGTTCGTGCGCGTTGACGTACCATTGATTTGTCAGAAACGGTTCAATGATAACGTTTGACCGATCCCCACGTGGTACAGCATGTGTATGTGGCTCAATTTTTTCGACGTAACCTTTGCTTTCAAGCAGCGACACAATAATTTTTCGTGCTTCCTCGACGTGCCTGCGATCGAGCGCCGCTAGAGTTTCTGCAGTTTCAGATGAATTTGAAATCCCAGTCAAAAATTCCAAATTACCCTGAAAAGTGAGGCGAGCCTCCCGCGTTAGGATGTTTATCTGCGGCAGCGCGTGCCTTTTGCCGACCTCGAAATCGTTGAAGTCGTGCGCCGGCGTGATCTTCACCGCGCCCGAGCCCTTCTCCGGATCGGAGTATTCGTCGGCAATGATCGGAATCTTGCGGCCGACCAGCGGCAGGATCACGTTCTTGCCGACGACGCCCTTGTAGCGCTCGTCGTCGGGATGCACCGCCACTGCAGTGTCGCCGAGCATCGTCTCGGGACGTGTCGTCGCCACGACGATGAAGCTCGACGGGTCTTCCGGATTGAAGGTCTTGCCCTCGATCGGATAGCGCAGGTGCCAGAGATGGCCCTTGGTCTCGACCGGCATCACCTCGAGATCGGAGATGGCGGTCAACAGCTTCGGGTCCCAGTTGACCAGCCGCTTGTCCTTGTAGATGAGCCCTTCGCGATAGAGCGCGACGAAGACCTTCAGCACGGCCTTCGACAGGCCCTCGTCCATGGTGAAGCGTTCGCGCGACCAGTCGCACGAGGCGCCGAGGCGCTTGAGCTGCTTGACGATCGTGCCGCCCGACTCCGCCTTCCACGCCCAGACGCGCTCGAGGAATTTCTCGCGGCCCATCTCGCGGCGGCCCGGCTCCTGCCGTTCCATCAACTGCCGCTCGACCACCATCTGCGTGGCGATGCCGGCATGGTCCGTTCCCGGCTGCCACAGCACGTCCTTACCGCGCATGCGCTCGAAGCGGGCGAGCACGTCCTGCAACGTGTTGTTGAGCGCATGGCCCATATGCAGCGAGCCGGTGACGTTCGGCGGCGGGATGACGATAGAGTACGTCTCGGCCTGGGCGCGCTCGGGCCGGCCGGCACGAAAGGCGCCCGCCTCTTCCCATGCCCGGTAAATGCGGCCCTCGACGTCCGAGGGCTGGTAGGTCTTGTCGATCATTGTGGTCTTGTCTGCCAAACGGGACGGGCTAGAAAGCCCGCCGCGCCATCGAGAGTCAACGTGTCACCGCCCGAGTCCGGAACCGAAAAGCAGCTCCGCCGCGTCATCCTGCTGATGTCGCTTGCCGCGTTCGCCAGCGGCTTTTCGCTGCGTATTTCCGATCCTTTGCTGCCGCAACTGGCGGTCGGCTTCGGCGTCAGCATCGGCAGCGCGTCGGCCATCGTCACCGCCTATGCGATTCCCTACGGGCTGTCGCAGGCCTTCACCGGCATGTTCGGCGACCGTTTCGGCAAATGCCAGTGGGTGACCGTGGTCTGCCTTGCATCGGCGGTGCTGGTCCTCCTCTGTGCGCTGTCGCAGTCGATCACGCAACTCACGCTGGCGCGTCTCATCTGCGCGCCCGGCGCCGCCAGCATCGTCCCCCTCGGGATCGCCTTCGTCGGCGACACGGTCCCGTACGAACGGCGTCAGACCGTGCTGGCGCGGTTCCTCGCCGGGCAGATGATCGGCATGATCGCCGGTCAGGTGGCCGGCGGCATCATCGGCGATCATTTCGGCTGGCGGACGACCTTCTACGTGCTCGCCGGCGTCTTCGCATTTGCCGGCGGCTCGCTGCTGACGCAGTTGCGCAGCAATCCGTGGACCGTGCCCATGCGCCGGACCCACGGAGCGACGGGCAGCTTCCTGTCCGACTATCGCAAGCTCCTCTTCGGCTCGTGGCCGCGCTTCGTCATCCTTGCGGTGTTCTTCGAAGGCGCGATCTTCTTCGGCGGATTCACCTACGTCGCGGCCTTCCTGCACCTCCATTTCGATCTCAGCTTCACGCTGATCGGGCTGGCGGTCGCGGGGTTCGGGCTCGGCTGCGTGCTCTACGTGATCAGCGTGCAGCGGCTGGTGCGCCTCGGTGACCGAGGCCTCGTCCTTGCCGGCGGCGCCGTGGTGATGCTCGGCTTCCTCATGCTCGCCATCGCGCCGGTGTGGGAGCTCGCGCCGTTCGCCTGCGCCGTGCTCGGCTTCGGTTACTACATGGTGCACAACACGCTGCAGACGCACGCGACGCAGATGCTGCCGGAAGCGCGCGGCAACGCGGTGGCCGGCTTTTCCTCGGCGCTCTATCTGGGGCAGAGCATCGGCGTGGCGCTGGCGGCGCCGGTCATCGACCGAGCCGGCGCGGCGCCGGTGTTCGTCGGCGCGGCGGCGCTGTGGCCGCTGCTGGCGATCTGGATCAACTGGCGGCTGCGCCGCCACGTCAAGCGCTGATCAACGACCGCGCGAGACGCGTTCGATCTCGGCGCGCACGATGCGCTCGACCATGCCCGGCAGGTTGTCGTCCAGCCAGTTCTTGAGCATCGGCCGCAGCATTTCCTTGACCAGGTCCTCAAGCGTGCGGGCGTTGTTGCCGAGCACGGTGTTGGCCAGCGAATTGAAGGCACTGTCGACGGCGGCGCGCGTGGCGCCCGAGATCAACCCGCGGTCCATCGCCGAGGCCGGCGGCGCAGCCGGCGGCGGTTGTCTGACCGGCTCCGGCAGGTCCGGCGTGCGCTCGGTGAAGACGACGTCGGAGGCGCCGTCGATGGTGCGGAACGCGGGCGCTGCCGTCATCGCTTCCGTCAAATCGAGGACATCGGACGGCGCCGGCGCGGGCTTGGGCGCGGGCGGCTTCGGCGCCGGCTTGGGCTGGTCGAGGCCGAGCATCGCGTCGATGTCGTCCTGCTTGTTCGCCGGGGCCGGCGGCGGCGACGGACGCGGCGGCGCTGGCGGCGGCACCGGACGCGTGGCGGCCGACGCCACCGGCGTCGGTGCCGGCTTGGGCGCCGGTGGCGCTTCCGCCGGCTTCACAGCCTTGCCCGTCTCGTCGTCGGCAATGATGCGACGGATGGAGGCGAGAATTTCCTCCATCGAGGGCTCTTGCGCCTTCGCCGATTGACTCATTGCGTTGGTCCCGCCCGCAAGCGCTGCACGTCGACCGCAAATACGGACGGCCGCAGCATGCGTCCGAATCGAATCGCGGTCGGAATCTAGTTATACGCCAGAGCACTGCGTCGAGGGCAGATGGCGTTTCCGCTTCAACGATGAAGTTGTGGACATGGTTGTGGCCGTTGCGCGCGGCCGGCAGCGGCCGGGCGGTCAGCGGCCGTCGGGATTGCGCGTGCCCGCCCAGGCGTCGCGCACCTGCTCGTAATGGACCTGCGGCCGGTAGACCGGCACGTGCAGACCGAGCACATCGGGGCTCAGGCGGCCGACTGCAGCCAGCAAGGTATAGGACGCGACGACGCGGTCGTGCTGCGCGGTCACGACCGCCACGCGCGCATTCACCAGGGTCTGCTGCGCGGTCAACACGTCGAAGGTCGTGCGCTGCCCGACACGGGCCTCCTCGCGGATACCGTTGAGCGCAATCTCCGCCGCCTGCACCTGCGCCTGCGTCGCCTCGATATTGGCCTTGGCGGCCTGGAGCTGGCCCCAGGCCTGCACCACGTTCTGCCGCACCGTGTCGCGGCTGACGTCGAGGTTCAGCCGCTGCTGCCCGAGCGTCTCCTTGGCCTGCCGGATGAGCGAGTATTCGGCGCCGCCCTGGTAGACCGGAACCGTCAGCGTGCCGAGCACCGAGGCGTTGTAGCTCTCCATGGTGGAGAGCACGCCGACGCCGAGCCAGCTCTTCTGCACGCTGCCCTGCACCGACAGGTTCGGCAGCAGCGCGCCTTCCGCGACCTTCACCTGGCGCAGCGCGACGTCAACGTTGTACTGCGCGGCCGCCACCGAAGGATTTGTGCCGATGCCGACCGCCACCGCGCCCGGCAGCGTCTTCGGCGAGAAGCGATCGACCGGCGTGCCCGGCGCGAGCTTGCCCGGATTGATGCCGATCACCTGGCGGTAGGTCGCCTGCGATGCTTCGAAATTGGCCTCCGCCGTCAGAACCTGCGAGCGGCCGGCCGCAAGGCTCGATTCGGACTGCGCCACGTCGGTGCGCGTCACCTCGCCGACATTGAAGCGGTCGCGCGTCTGCCGCAGCTGTTCCTGCAGCACTTCGACGTTGCGCTTCTGCAAATCGAGAATTGCGGAATCGCGCAACAGGTTCATGTAGGCCGTGACCGCGTTGAGCAGCACGTTCTGCACGGTGGTGGCCAAAGTCGCGCGCGCGGAGAGAACCTGCGCCTCGGCCTGGCGCGTCTTGTTGGCCGTCTGAAAGCCGTTGAACAGCGTCTGCGTCATGGTCAGGCCGACCGACAACGGCGAATTGTAGCCGCTCGAGGTTGACCAGACCGACGTCCCCGGCGCCGAGGACGACGCTGACTTGCTGGTGGTCGACAGCGACTGCTCGCCGCCGGTCGCGGTGATGTTGACCTTCGGGCGGTAGCCGGCGAGCGCCTGCGGCACGTTCTCGTCGGTCGCGCGGGTGCCGGCGCGCTGGGCGTTCAGGCTGGGATTGTTCCGGTAGGCGAGCGCCAAGGCGCCGTCGAGCGTGTCGGCGCGGGCTGCGCCCATCGCCAACGACGAAACGGCCCCCAAAAGGGCCGCCGAGATCACCGCCAGAAGATTTTTCGCACCGAAACGCAACATACCTGATCCAGACGACTCCGAATAAGCCACCGACTGCGCATCGAAGGTTGCGACGCAAGGAACATTAATCGGACCCGCGCGGGCTGGAAACCCCCTGCCCGCCCGGCGGCCCTAGATAACTGTGACTACGCGGCATTTTGGCCACGTAATGAACTCTGTATGTGCGGGAGTTCTCAGAAAGCGAAGGCGAGCGGCCGCGTGAAACCGGGCAGGACGGGAGCGGCGGCATCGAATACCGCACGGCCGCCGACGTCGCCGCCGCTGCGCAGATACAGCATGGCCTTGGCCGCGGCATCGCCGCCGAGGACGCAGAGCAGACGACCGCCATCGCTCAGTTGCCGCAGCAGCGTCTCCGGGACGATCTCGGTCGCGCCTTCGACCACGATGACGTCGAAGGGAGCCGACGCCGTGCAGCCTGCCGCCAGCGATCCGCTCACGACCTCGACGTTCGTCCGATCCGCGAGAGCCTCGCGCGCCGCCCGCGCAAGCTCGGCGTCCTCTTCCAGCGCCACCACCTGCGCGGCGATCCGCGACAGGATGGCCGCGCCGTAGCCCGTGGCGCAGCCGACGACGAGCACGCGGTCGGTCGCCTTGATGTCGGCCACCTGCAGCATCTTCGACAGCAGGCGCGGCTGCATGAGGAAGCGGTGCGCCGCCACCGGCAGGTCGAAATCGACATAGGCGAGTTCGGCCGACTTCGCGGGGACGAAGCGCTCGCGCGGGGTCTCCTGGAACGCCCGCAGCAGCCGCAGGTCGGTGACGTCGGCGGTGCGGATCGTGCCATCCACCATGTTGCGGCGAGCGGCGGCAAAATCGGTCATCGCGGTTCTCGGCGGCTCAACGTATGGGAATGCGCGGCATATCTGCGGCAAGCGACCGCAAAAGGCAAGCGACCAACACGTTGTGAAGGCCGCGCGTCTCCTATATAGGCAGGCGCGCGGGGCGCCTGCGACTCAAGGCTCGGGCGCCCGGCAAAAGGCCTCGTGGCGGAGTGGTTACGCAGAGGACTGCAAATCCTTGCACCCCGGTTCGATTCCGGGCGAGGCCTCCACTTCCCCCTCCCGGCGCCCGCACCCCCGTTGCCGAGACCATGGCGAACCCGCCGGACGCCTTGGATTTTCGTTGACCACCCGCCGTCATCGGGCTTTGCAAAGCGGGCGGGCTTTGTTATGAGGCCCCCCGCAACAGGCGCGAGCCCTGTTCCCGAGTAGCTCAGCGGTAGAGCATTCGACTGTTAATCGAATGGTCGCTGGTTCGATCCCAGCCTCGGGAGCCACCACTAAACCTTTGATCCGTCAGACATATTGTCCTTTGGCGCTACCGCACGAGCGCCTCACATTTTTCTTTGGGGACACACCGGGGGCACAGATTGCAATCAGAGCCAAAGTGTCGCTCCGGAGGAATCTTCGCAACTCATTTTGGGTGAATACCCGCGTGTGCCGGGTCACGAGGCTGGAATGTGCAAGCGCGGGCGTAGCCTGAAGGTGAAAAACTGCGCAGATACACGTCGGCGAGCGGCGCGCTCCCTGTCCTTTTGGAGCCCGCGGCTGCCTCGGCTTGGCGAATTGCGTCATGGTCGCCGTCGAGGAGTTGAAGGTCGATCTCACGATCGGCGCCGACGATGGCTGCTTCGATCCGCGCCAATTCGGCGCGGGCCTCGCTCAGTCGCGCCTCGGTCGTTTGATCGGGTTTCGCTTTCGGTCGGATAACGCCCATGTGCTCGGTCTCCATTGCGGCGGGAGACCGTCACGAGGACCTGGAGCGAGGGCGGCAGCAACGCACTCAGTACGGAGCTCGTCTTCAGCGCATCAACCGCCACCCCGCAGCTAGTGCAAAGACGGCGAATATCGCGAGCGCAACATATTCCGCGTCCGACCACATGCGCCGGAAAAGACAACAGGTCCTTAGTGGTTCGCGTGACAAAAAGCCGCCCAAGTTGACGGCTTGTTTCGCGAAGGTTGCGGCCGTCCCGGGGCTCCGTGCTCTCAACCCCGTGCCTGAGCCAATGACCGACCAAAAACCCCGCCTCGCCCTTCGCCGAACACAATTGCCCGATGCCGGCGCGGATGATTGGTCCGTGATCCTCGACCAAGGAGATCATTGGCCGCATCTACATGGCGCCGAACCGGGCCGGCGATCCTTAGTTCTGGGGCTTGAACAGGTTTCCAAGCTCGGCAGCCAACAGCGGATATGGGCCCAGTCTCGACGAGGCAAAGGCCAGATTCCGGGCGAGATGGGAGGCGCTAGCGCGCGACGTATAGAACCCTGCGCCCCTCACGCCATTGTGGTTCAGGCCCCGCTTGATTTGCTGCCGGTGGGCGGGCCGCGCCTCGGTCGGCGAGCGACGCGGGGCCCGACCGTTTTAGCCGTTCCATCAGATGGGTCGTTTCTATTTGGCGAACAAACAACGCGGCATCTTGTTTCCCAAGTTGGTTCCAAGGAGAGGCACATGTCTAACATCTTCGTTGAGCCGAGGCCGAAGAGTCGGGATGAGCACGCACCGATTTCTGGATACGTCGTTGAAACCGCGACTGCCATCATGGGCGGACCGTTCTCGACCCAGGCGGAGGCGATCGCTTGGGCTAAAAAGACGGGCCATAAGCCTCTGGTGGCCCGCGTGCGGCACCTGACGGACAAGAACAAGCCAGATCACTGGCGCGAGGCGTGATCGAAGAACCGTTCCCTGCAGGGAAGTGTGAGGGCGAAGGTCAGGAGCGAGCATGACCGAACGGCGTGAGCTTTACCGAAGTCCAAACGGGGATAGCTGGTACCTAGGGCGAGAACCGCAAAGCGGAAATGTATTTATCATCCACCAGCCTAATGCGCCGTCGGGTGGTCGATTGTCCCACATCGAGCTAGGCGAATTTCTGAGCCGTGGGGATGGTCCAGAGCAAAAAGCGCTTCTCCGACTGATCGCGAGGTTGGTCGATCTTCCGCCCTTTGGCGCACGTGGCGATTGAGTTTAGTTGCTCAAAAGTCGGGGTCGGTTGTGGCGTTACCCCTCTCGAAAGAAAACGGCCTCGGCGCATTGGAACGCCGAAGCCGCGGAGGTGAAGGTTAGATGTAAGACGTGCGTCCCGATAACGCGGACCTAAGCAAACGGTTCGAAAGGCAAAAATCACCTTTTTCGGAGCCGAGTTTTGGAACTTGGCGCGTGCCAGAGACCGGATCACCGCGCCAGTTAGAAGGCCGCCCCGCGTTTCGCGCTGTTCTGTGCTTGTTTCAAGTCCACCCGCAACCTGGTACCTCTTCAGAAGTTGCAATCACAGACTAGCAGCGCTTTCAGGCCCCCAAACCCCCGGCGTCTGCTGGTCGGGGCTGCGCTGTGTGAGGACGCAGCGCGGCCCTTCATTGGCCGGTTTGTTACAAATCAATCTATGTCCACACCCATGTGAGACAGTTCCACATGGGATCGTTCGTGTTTGTTTGCCCCACCACGGGCCCGAAGGTCCAGTCTTGGGCGTCCGACGAGACGTTGTCGTTCGACCATTTCGAGGCCGTGGAGTGCGCGGCCTGTAAGCATGCATCTGGTGAATCCTCGGACGAGCAAAGTACTCGGCAACCGAAATGTGACGCCGCTCGGTTCGCGGCATCGGCCAAAATGAAGCAGCGAGCAAAAGGACCGCAACTGGTGCAGACGATCGAGGATTGCGCTGCCGCCGGGAACGGTGCGGCCATTACAGAATTGATTCGGCGGCGACCCCGCGAGCGCTCCTGGTTCGCCCCGGCTTAACGCTAGCCGCAAGCTCGCGCGGGTAGCCGCCATTCCAGCCCCGCTATGAACAGGGCCACTCTGCTCAGAGCGGCCCTGTTGCACAGTCCTCAGCCGCAGATCCGCACGCGGCGGACGTGTCGATCGCCAAATCGATCATACCAAACCTGACGACGCCAATAGCAATCACTGCCATACACCGCAGGCGGTCCGATCCTGACACCGAAGCCAGGGAAGAAGCCGTGGTGATGGTGGTGGTGGTGGTGGTGGTGGTGGTGATACTGCACCAATTGCAGCAGCGGCTGGGGCCGCTGAGCTTGTGCAACGTCGTCCGCCATCAAGATTGCCTGAGCATCCTGAACCGGCTCAAGCAGATCGGAATAGGAGCTTGCTGCAGGGACAGGACTCTGGGCCGGCGCCGCCTGTGCCGCCCCCATCAGGCACAATCCGGCGACTGTGCCCAGGAGGAAGGTTGCGTATGTCTTCATTCGTTTCTCCGGTTGTCTAGGTCGAGCGACCATTGTCGACGCGAGCTGCTGAACCATCCGTGGAGTTCATCTTGGTCCCGCATGCACGCCCGCCAATGTGAAACGGCGCAACGGGTGCATAGTTGCGGGCATCTTGATTAATGGGTGACTGCGCCGTTACCGCAACACCTACGACTTGTGCCCGGTTGCATCCGAGCCGTTCGAATGAGTTTTGGAAACTCCCGCGCGCCAGAAGGCCAATCGCGGCGGAAACTGAGCGAGCTTGTAGGAGCCGCCGCGATTGCCAGCGGACGACCGAGGCGTCTGAAAAATGGCAGCGGTCTTCCAGGAACCAGCGACCTTCAGCCGAATTGATTCGCCAGCGACCCCCGCGAGCACCCGAATCCCCCCGGCTTACCCCCGACTCGCGCGGGTCGCCCCTCGGGTGTCGCCATGTACAAAGTTCTTGAACCGCTGGCTCAGGTGCTTTCCGCGCTGGCCATTCCCGCGGCATTGCTACTCGCGTTCGAGGTGATCCACTTTCCATTCGGGATCTGGTGATTAGCCGGCTTCCGCCAGCACGCCACTGATCGACCATCGCCCCGAATGATGGCTGAGCCAGCCTTCGAGAATAACCTCTTTGCCATTGGCGGCTTGTATAGCCTTCAACGCGACCGCGCTGAAGTCCGCGCGCTTTCGATATTGCAGGCCCCGTCCAGAGGCATCGGTTACGCGGTAACAGTTCTCGCCAACATTGCGGACACGGAGGGGCACGCGTTTATGCCGAATGTCACCGGATGTCGCTGATCGTCCATCATCTTTCATGATGCCCGCGCCATCTTGACGGAAGGAAAGCAACCCCAGCGATGGACCGCCGAGATCGCTCCAAGGATATTCAAGCGATCTTCCGATTTAGTGCTTGTAACGCGCATCATCGCAAATGGTTCGGCCACCGCTCCCGGGGGCAAATTTGGTCTAGGTTTCAAAGTTATTTAACCCGGCGGGTCACTAAGCCCCTCTAAGTTGGAGGCTTCCTTGTTCGATGCCGTAGTCGTTCGCTATGGCCGCAGCGGAAATCGGAGTTGCTGTCGATGGACTCATCTGTCTCAGCAGACAGCAGATCATCACCCGAAGGCTGCAAATCCTCGCCTGTTCGGATTGGTGAGCAGCCGACGTCGCCCCGCAGTGGTGGGCGCTTGGAATTCTACGCCAGTGCATGGACGGACTCATAGGCGACGTTCTGAGAGTCACTGGGCGAGGGTTCTAAGGCCCCGACTGCCTGCCGTTCGGAGCAATAGCTGCCGGCAAATGACTGGCCTCGACTGGGAGGATGAAAGAACTGTCCGGTAGAAAACATGCCGATGCATTCCCGCTACTTTTAATTTATTTCGATTAAGCGCCACGGCGGGACCTAATGATTTATGCACCTTCGAGAGGAAGAGCCCGATGGCGGTATCGGCGAAAGCCGTGTACTCTTCTTCTGTCACTGAACTTCTGCGGTCCTTACGCAGCATGGGAGGCGGAAATGTCGTCTCACCCGGTTCGTGAGAAATATCGCGAATACCTTCTCCACGCTGAGGAGCGCCAAAAGCCGGCAGAGCATAACCGTGGCATGGTGTACGCCGTGCTCGCATCCATCTTCGGGGTGTGCGCCACTGCTGCGTTTCTGTCTCGGTTCTTCTAGCGCCTTTCTACCTATTGCGGCGTTAGTGGCGGGGATTTTGATTGCGACGCTGATCCTACAGCTACGAACACGTAGTGTCTGGATCACCCTAAGCTTCAATTCTAATAGAAAACCCGCCGCCATGGGCAGGCGACGGGTTTCGCCGCCGGTACATCCGCAGCGGCCGTGCTGTCAGCGCGGACGAATATTCTGCGCCACTGCGAGGCAGAGCACAATACCGCCTTATTAGGCCATTCGCCGGCGATGCCCAACAGAGAAACCAAGCGCATAGGCCTTCATGCGGATAGTCGCTTCAGTGCGCTTTAGGAGCTTCGAAAGCTGGGCAACTGGCGTCTTGGCGCGGGAGTGCTGGCGCAACGCCTTCAAATCATCCTTCGTCCAAGCCTTGTAGGAACGCTTCTTTCGCTTCTTAGCCATACTGATAATCCGAAGTTGTGAATTGACGCCGAGGCAATCGCATTTCCCGCTTCCAAACGCAACCCGCGGGACAGGCGCTCGCGGTTTAATATTCATGCGGCTGCTGCGCCGTTGAATATCGGGCGTAAATTACGGTGATTGCGGGACTACCTGCGGCACGGCATGTGCGCTTCGACACAACGATGAAATACATCCGCGCCGGCAGCCTCTTCAAAGAGAACGCGGCGGCGAAGGCGGGGCTTTAGAATAGTCGGTCGCACGTGTAGCGTGGCAGCGCCTAGATATCACCTGCACCGGCTTTAACGTGCGGTCCCGGTGACCACACCGGCCGCCGCCGAGGACGCGGATTGAAGGACGTTCGGCGGGCGCGCCTATAGAAGCTTCAAAAGGTGCTTTCGGCGACTTTCCGTTTTCTACGCCAGCTTAGAAGTCCAAGGGCCGCTATAGCGGAAGCGAAGAGTGGAAGAGTCGCCGGTTCGGGGACCACGTTAATGAAGAGCTGGCCCTCCAACTGTTGTGCCGCCGCTGCGAAATGCTCGTCATCGGCCCAAAACGAAGTCTGAGCTGCATCGGGTGCCCGCAGCAGTGCAGTCGTGCCGTACAGGGCCCAAGAGTTCGTGATCAGAGCTGGATCGGGATTTATGAGCGCCGTTCCGCCAGGAGCATCAGCATTCGAGATCGAAGTGAAACCATAGGCGCCGGGGTCGGCGAAGACCTGGTTTTCCAGCCCCTGTACATCGGCCAGTTTATAAAGCACTCCATCCGCGTTGAGATCTGCAAACAGATCGCTGACGTAAGTGGTGCGCAACAGGCCCGGCGTCCCAGTTCCCACGTTATATCCGTTTGATACGATGATTGTGCTTGCGCCTAGACTTTGAAGGTTCGTGATGGCGCCTGCTAGCGCGCTCGCTGCATTGGTGACCCAATTTAGTCGCGCCGCTCCACTCAGCGTTTGGGCATATTTGATGTCGTTGCCGCCCGAGCTTATGAGATAGATCGCATTGGGATCTGCGACGCCACCATGCGCGGTTAGGTAGCTCCCCATCTGGCTCACGGTCGACGGTGCGTTTGGATTGATGAAGCTCGCATTGTTCTGGGCGCCACTGGCGGCGTAGTTTGTGCCCCCGCCGGGCGCATCTGCTGGATTGGCAGACAACCCAAAATGAGTTGCAAGAACTTGAGCCGCGCCGACGCCGTACGGTGTATCGGGAATTCGTCCGCCATCGGCGAGGGAAGCTGCCGCAAGTGCATTCAATGTCGGATTGGCCGGCAACGGCTTGTATCGGAACCAGCCGGTATCAACCGTACTGTCACCAAACACGAAGACATTATCGACCGGTGTCGCTTGGGCAGAACCGGTTAACTGGGCAAGAGCTAAAATCAAAAATGATGTCAGGGCTAAAGTACGCAGCATGCCGGTCCTCCCGCTTGAACTATCCCACTCGCAACGAAAGCAAAACGCGGGCCAACCCTGAAATGTACGGTAGTGTATAGGGATAGACTATAACGGCTAAGGCGGCGACAGGAGCCTGTCAAAATGTTTGACACTTTGATCTGCAATCGAAGAGCACGCCGCCGTTGAAACACTGGTACGACTTGCCGCATTGTCAAAATACATAGACCGCGTCATTAGCGCCTCCCACTTACTGCGGTTGCCTGGAAATGTCGGAAGAACCTCACCAGGCACGAGAGTCCTATGCCCGATGTGGCACAGTCGGCGCTCGTAAGTTGATCGCGTTCTCGCGTTGCCCAGCTGAGCAGCGGAGGCCAAGTTAACGTCTTCCATTGTAAAGGCTGCGGCGCCATCAGTCACAACGAGGTGCCGCGCGAGGCTCCGAAGGAGCGAGGCCGCGTCAGTTGGCGGCCTCGCTCACTAAATCAGGTGTCGGCGGTTTTCGGGCCTGTTCTAGCGCATCAATTGCCATCCCGCCGCTAGTGCAAACGCCACGAAGGCGCCGATCGCGATGTATTCGAACCCCCACCACATGGCCAAGTAAATCGGCGAGGCCGTTTCGGTTCGCGTGACAAAAGGCCGCCGCTGCCGTGACCTTCGCCGTTCAGGCTAAACGCGACGTCCGCGACCGAACGGCGTTCGCAATCTCCTTCCCCGTCGCGACGGCCCGATTACTTGTCCTTTTCATCGCCCAGCACCTTCCCCGTGCTCACGTTGACGAAGTGCGCCTGTAAGCACGCCGTGCATGCGACCGTCACGAAGGCGTCGTCTTCGTCCGTCACGTCGTCAGCAGCCCAGCCTTGAACCTGAAGGTCCGTAACCGGGCAGCGGAACAAAAAGGGGCGCATCGTGGCATCCTCCGACACCGCAACGCGCCCGCTTTGAGTTGGATCAAAGGGCGCCCCCGTCGCGCAGCCCGTCGGTGGTCACATCGGTTCGCTACCCATTCGATGCGGCCGATCACGGCGTCGTCGAACTCGCGACGATCGAGCCTCCGGTTCAGCGAAGAGGCGCAGACCGGATTGTCGAAGAGCAGCGACGGGCCGCGCCCCCCTCGACAGACCGTATCGCCGCTCAGCTTCGGATCGCGGTGGACGCTCCGAAGAACGTAGAAACCTTCTCCTTCGTACCGATAGCCGCCCGGCATTCAAAGAGTTCCAAAATCGATGCCGGCGATTGCTGACCGGTACGTCAATATGGAAATAGGTATCCAGTAGCCGGCAGCGTTTAAAAGCCGTTTACTCGAAAGTCTAAATCCAAAATAAAATCTCCATATAGATATTCATGTCGCGTTCTCGGGTGGTCGTACATCATTGATTTGAAATGGAAATGGAGGTCCGGATGCTGACGAGGTGGAAGCCTGTGCTGATCGTTGACGACAGCAAGAGCATGTGCGCGATCATGAAACAGATTTTGTTGTCGCTTGACTTCGCAGATGTGCAAACGCGGCACACTGCCATTGA
The DNA here is from genome assembly GCF_035943735.1 of Pseudolabrys sp. Lineage (GTDB taxonomy): Bacteria > Pseudomonadota > Alphaproteobacteria > Rhizobiales > Xanthobacteraceae > Pseudolabrys. Next base: position 58,734 of record NZ_DASZBV010000003.1, on the reverse strand, counting down.
GGCGATGAATGAGATTAAGAGGCGGGACTACGGCTTCGTTATTTGCGACGTCGAAATGCAGCCCATCAACGGAATTCAATTCGTTAAGATGATGCGATGCGACAAATTTTTGCGTGATGTTCCTGTCATTCTTACGACCAGCAATCCGGCATCAGTGCTGGACCTATTCAAGAACGGCGCACCGTTCCTCGCCAACGGTTTTATCCTCAAGCCATTCAAAGCGAATGACTTAAAAGTTAAGCTGGCTGAAGTCCTTGAGGCGGCTTATCAGAGGAAGGACCTGCTGCCTGATCATCTTGCCCGCCTAAACGGATTTGAAATGGCTTGAAAGGCCCCGCTACGCCAGCGGCTGCGCTGTCGGAAGCCGCCCGACTTCTTCGACCGTGGGCGGCTTTTTTAGGACATTGCCGCGACGATCCAACTGTCGTTCCCAAATGCCGAGTTGGATCAGCTTTTCTAACCCGTCCAGCGTCCAGTGCGCGCGTTCATCACCGTCGGAAAACTCTTTGCCCGGCCGGAAGGTCGCCGAAGTGCTCCCGATTGTGATCTTGAATGCGCGCATCAGTCATCCTTGGCGAGCTCAACACCGCGATCTGCCTCAGGGCCTAACACCAACCCCCGGCGCCATCGCCGCGCTTTGGCTGCGAGCGCGACCCTACGGATCGAATTGATCGAAGACGGTTCCGCCACTTGAAGACGACTTAACCTGCGGAATAATTTGGTTGTAATACGATCCCGCATCGTTGAAATAGAGGGTGGTTTGATTCAACTGAGGGCTTCTATCCAGCCATTGGGGAGGCTGCGAGGCCTGGTATTGCTTCGCAAGCTGCTCCTGGAATCTTGCCTCATGCACGCCTGTTGTGGGTGAGCCACCGTATACATCGGCAGCGGATGGCAAGCTGAGCCCAAAACTGGCCGCAACAGTCGGCCCCGCAAAAGGCCCCGGAGAAGGCCCGATCCCTGGTGAAATGGATATCGGACTGGGCCGGAGCGTTTCGAGCGGATCGTTCCCGAGCGAACGATCGTCCTCGACGTTGGTCGATCTCCGGAATTTGCTCGTATCCATCAGCGCACACCGAACGCGCGTGGGTTAATTTTATACTTCTCTTGAAACTGCCGCACGATATCCGGGTAGTTTTTATTCTGCCGGAGATAGTCAACGGCAGCCGCAGGCACCGCCGCGTGAGCCGCCTTGATCGCGTCCACATGCTCTTGTGGCACGAACTGCTTGCTGTGCTGGTCGTAGTAGCGAACGCCGGTAGCCACGGCAGAGCGGCCGTACATATTGGCCAGTTTCCCCATGATGTTGGTTTCCTGCTTCGGCGTACTCGCCTTTGACAGAAGCACCTTGGCGCGCTCCGGATTGAGCAAGGCGTCGCGCACAATGGCATCGACGCTATCGAGCCCGGCTTGGCGCAACGAGCTGATTGCAACGCCGCCGACCGCACCAACTCCCGCACCGAGTGCCTGACCGATCGGGCCGAAGATTGAGCCTATTGCATGGCCAATGGCCCCACCCTCCACAGCTCCGCCAACCTTAGACCCAGATGCTGCAACAATGCGCTGAAGGATGCTGCGCGAATCCTGCGCCGTATTCGAGCCCGGCAATTTGACGGATGAATTCGACCTATTCGACCGTTGCAGATCGGCCGCAATGGCCTTCATCGTATTGATCTGCTCGTCGGAGAAGCCGGCCGCTTTCAGCGTCGCGCCGTGCTGCTTCATAAAGGTCTGGAACTGGTCGGACCGCATTGCGCCAACGCCGGACGTTCCGGCCTCGGTGTTGCCGATGAACTTTTGCGTGATGTAATCGGCAATCGACTTCTTCAAGCCATCCTGCGCATCGGGATTGTTGCCGATCTTGGCGCGCAGATTCGTGAACTGCTCGATGGCGTCTTTGCGGGAGAAGATGCCACCGACAGTGCTAGTCACGCTTTCCGGCGAGGTGACGCCCATCAACTGGCCGAGCACGCCTTTCTGCGCGTCATCCAAAGCCGCCTTGCGCTGTGTCGCGGCGTTGGCCATGGCCTCGGTCGCGGATTGCACGTCGCCGAGCGACTTGGCGAGCTTGGGATTTTGCGCAATGAAGTCGGTATTGTCGCGCGCGAACTTGTCCACCCGCGCCGGATCGATTGACCCATCCGGGCGCAGCGCGAAGTCCTGCAATTTGGCGAGGAAGTTGCTGGTCGATGCGTGCTCGCGCGCCACATCGGCCATGGTCTGCGAGGCGGTCGCCGCATCGGCGAACTGGCGATCGAGGTCAGGGAAGGCCCGCAGCGCGTCGCTGTACTGCTTGCGGAACGTGGCCACCTTGGCCGGATCGAGCGTGCCGTCGGAGCGGAGCGCCTGATTGCGAAGCCGATCGACGGCATAGTCGCGCAAGGCTTGTAGCGCCTCGGGATCGCCGACGGCGTTGCGGTAGGTCTGGACGGATTGGAAGCCGCCCTTGCCGGGCGCGAACACCTTACCGGCCACCGCGGCGTCAGACATATTGTAAGGCGCATTCGTGCTCGGTCGCGCACGCATCGGCCCAAGCGCCTTGTTATCGAAGGTCGCGGCGCGCTGTGCCGTCGACTGGCGCGCGGCGCTCAGCCGGTCGGCTGCGGCTTGGTCGAGGTTGGGGACAACATTAGTTGGCGATAGTCGCGGATTGCCCGCAACATTTCCAAGTCCGACCGCTGCTTTGCCAGTTGCTCCGCGTGTGCCAGAAACGGTAGCCGATCCGCCTCCGGCATTTGATCCAGCACCCGCTGCACCGACAGCCCCGGTCTGGGCCTGCTTTGCGTACCAATCATTCGCGTCCCGCGCCAACTTAGCGGCAAGCGCATCGTCCGGGTTCATCGTCCCGGCGGCGACCGCCTGCTGATCTTCAGCAACGCGCCCGGCGACCGCATGATCCAGATCGTCGGAGATTGCGTTGTTAAGGATCGAAAGCCTACGATACGCCGGACTATCGCCGTTCGCAAGCCGCTCATTGCGCAATTCAGTGCCAATGCGCGACCGCAGCGCCGTCATCTCCGACAGCGGAACCGCGCCGCCATACTGGCCTATCACCTGATGGATGGCCGCCTCCTCCCCGGCGATCGGTGCCGCGGAGGCCGGATGCTCGGCCTGCAACTGCCGGGCCGCGGACACCGTGTTTTCGGGCGAAAGCGCCAGAGTGCCGTCCGGATCGACGGCCTGCCAGAGCGCCCGCTCGCGCGCCTTGGCATCGGCCCTAGCGGCCTCCAATCCGGCCCTAATAGCCCCGCCAGCCGCCTCGGGTGTCTGCCCTAGACCGATCTGCGCCGTCGCGCCCTGAGCCGCCTGTGTGGCGGCATCCAGCCGCCCTTGCGAGGCCGCACCGATGCCCGTCGCCTGATCCTTAAGGGCCGCTCCGGCCTGCCCGGCCGCGTCTGCCTGTTGCTTGCTGGCGGTGTCTACAGCAGCCTGCGTCTGCTGATCGAGCGCATCCCGATAGGCCCGCACGGACGCCGCGACCTGTTCCGGCGCGCCAGCCTGCTGGACGCCCTGCGCCGCCGTAACCCGCGCCTGGTTCTGCTCGGCGGCGCGCTGCGCGAACTGGTCCGGCGCCTGAGCCGCTGCGCTGCGCTCGGCTGCGCCTAGGCCCATGTCGCCGGTCAACTGGAACGTCGTTGGCTTGGAGCCTGGCACGAGCTCCGGCGTGGGATTTTGCAGCGCGGCCTGGACGGCCGCCGGGTCGCTTGCCGCCGCTTTGAACCGATCGGCCGCGATCTGCTCCTGACCGGAGGCTGTGAGTGGCTTGACGAAATCGCGCGCGGCACCCGCGCCGGCACGCACCACGGCCGGAACGGCAGCCGCACCGAGCCCGATGGCACCACCGCCCAATCCGCCGACAATGGCCGCCGTGGGGCTGTTCGGGGCGACTTCCTGCGCCACGCCCTGCCCGACGCCGGAGGCCGCGCCAACGGTTGCGTTGGCGGCGAGATCGCCGGCACCAGCCGACTGCCCGACATAGGGGGCAACCTTGCCGACCAACTCCGGAGCCAACACGCCAGCCCGGCCGAGGCCGGTGACGGCCGCTTCCGGGGCGATCATCATGGACGCGCCCTGCCCGGCGGCGCGCGCGATGCGCTCCTCCGGTGAGGCGGCAACGGTGTTCGCCGGGTTGAGCGCCGGATCGACGTGGCCGAGGCCGGTCGCGATTGACTGCGAGCCGCCGAAGCTGTCGCTCGGAATCGTCGGAATGCTTGTGCCGGCGGCATAGTTGATACCGCGGACGCCAAGATTTATCGCACCGCGGGCGAGATCGACCGGCGCGCCTAGGACGCTGTAGATGCCTTCGTTCAGCCCGGCGGTGATGTTGCGAGCAATGCCGCTCGCCTTCTTCGGCTGATCGTCTTTCGGCTGATCCTTGGCTTCGGCCGGCACCGCGGCGACGGCGCGGGTGAGCGGGCCGGGAATTCCCATATCCTCATCAGACAAAAGCGTGGCGTCCTGCTGTGAGGGCGCGGCGGCGGCAGACGTGGTCCCGCTGGACTGTGATGCAGGGGCTGTCACAATCCCCATATCCTCGTCGGAAAGCAAATCCATCACTGCACCCTCTGCCAGCCGTTGCCCATCCATCGGGCGCGGCCATTAGGCGTCTGATAGACCTGTCCGACTTGCCGCTGCGCAGGTGCGGGGACGTTGACCCCAAGCGAACGCTGTGTGAATTCGTTCTTGAGCGTCTGACTTGCTTGACCCGGCGACTTCTGGATTTGATCGAGTTCCCTTTGAAGCTGATCGACGCCGGCCTGAATTTGGCCATGCGACATCGCCGCATAAAGAATGTCACGAGCATGTTCCTTATCAGAAACAGTCTGATTGCCGCCACCAACTGCTCTGGAATATGCGTTGACGTATGAGTTGAGTGTGCCTGCAAGTCTAACGATGTTAGGATCGCCGATGTTTTCATTGAACTTGTTGAGTTGCGCATTCCACGCCGGGAATCTTGTGCGCGGAACATTAGCCGACGAGGCCACGACAAGCTTGCCGAGATTAGAGGCCTCGATTGCGGCCATTTCTACATTGCCGGCGCGCGTACCAGTTGCCTTCTGTGATGCAATGTAAGAGTCGAATGTGCCAAGACGAGCAGCCTGTTCGGCTGGCGAAATGCCCATCTGCTGCTGCACTTTAACAATCGCATTGCGGAGATCGGCGAGATAAATATTCCCCATAGCTCCGCGCGGGGTATTTTTCAGACCACTTTGGTCGCCGGTCGTAACGTATTGCACTGCGTTTTGATAAACGGCTTCCGGCGATACGCGGCCAAGATTGTTGGTGTAGACCGGCTTGCCAAATGCCAGAATCGAATTGCCAGGCGCGACCGACTGCGGCTTCGAGTATTCACTGATAATCGAGTACACTTGGTCACGCGCTTTTTGCACGAGAGCCGGGTTGGAACTATTAAGATCAGATACAAGCTGAGCGCGAACGTCTGGCGGGATCATGGAGAAAACGCCATTCGGCTGCGGCTGCCCCTGAGCCGCCGGAGCCTGTGCGCCAGCGAACGCAGCCGACTGCGACGGATCGACGGGCTTGACCGGCAACGTAGTGACGTTCGGCTGCGGGTGGCCTGCGTCCGGAGCGACCTGCGGTCCAGCAGGAAGCGAAGCCTGCTGCGGCGGAACGGGCGGCATCGGCTGAGCGGCAACGGGGCCGGCGCCGACCGGGACATTCTGCGGAACTGGCGGCGCGGCATTCGGCGCGGCTTGCGTCGGATCGACCGCGGCAAACCGCTGTTCAAACGTGGCGGGAGCCGCCGAAGCATCGGCCGGAACAGGCGCAGCACCGTCCGCCGACGCAACCTGTACAGGCGCGGCCTGCTGCGCGGCCTGCGCCGCCGCAGCGGGATCAACGGCCTGCACCGGCATCGGTATGGGAGAAAACTGAGCCGCAGGCACAACCGGCGCAGCGCCGCTCATCTGCGGCGCTTGCACCGGAGGCGCGGCGATCGGCTGCTTGATCTGCGGCAGCGGCGGGGCTTGTGGTGCACTGGCCTGCGGCGTAGCCGCGCCCTCATCCCCAACCGGAGACGCATCCGGAGTGGCATCGCCCCCGGTCGGATTGGCGCTCGCAGTCTGGGCCGCCGGAGGCGCACCACTGGCCGCCGCACCGGGATCGACTGCAGCCGCACCCTTGGCGGCCTTGGCCGTATCGGCCCCGCCGAGGTTCGGCGACGCATCGGCCGTCGGCTGCGGCGAGAGCAAATCCGCCCCTGCCGGCTGAGCGGCAGCGGCCGGAGCGGCTTGGCCACCCTTGCCGTCCAGCGCATCGAGCAGGCCATGGTTTTGCAAATGCGAATAGTACACTTGCGGATTAAGATACGGCTCGACTGCCGTTTGCAGCGTGTCGAGATCGCGATAGTTCTGCTGGAACTGCTTGCCGCTTTTCGGGTCCGCGAACGTCACATTGATCGAGCCGTCGTCGTTGACCTTCGATCCCTGATACTGCACGCCCCCCGTCAATTGTGCCGGCAGCGAGTTGTAGAGATTGCCCATGGCCTTATCGACCGGAGCATAATTGCCGCTAGCCTTCGAATAATGGATCGCGCCGGCCAGAGTGGCCTGCTTGTTCATGATGTCTTGGTGCTGCTGATCATTCGCAAAATCCAGCAGCTTCTTTGCGCCATCGAAATCGCCATTTGCAATGTGACCCATTGCAATTTGCGGAGCGAATTTTGTTGCCCAATATGTCCCGGCGTCCTTCAGGTTCACCTCTCCGCTAGCGATAGCCTGCCGCGTCTGATCCGAGGCGATCTGCTCTTCTCGCAGCAGTTTTTGATTGCGCGCGAACGCGGCCTGATCACCCTGCAACTTGAGCTGGTTGATCTGATAATTCTGATTTGCGTTACGGATGCCGATACCGGTTTTCCAACCGTTCGCAAAGCCGGTGAGCCCGGCGCCAATGCCATATCCGATTCCGGCCATGACTATGCCGCCTCGCCAATTTTATCGAGCTTGTGATTTACAATGGAATTCGATCCGCCGGCCGCTTCCAGCTGGCGCGCGACAAGTTGATCGATGGATCTGATGGGCACGACGTGCCGGCGCCCGATCCGGATGGAAGCGAGTTCGCCGGTTTTGATGAGCTGCCGAACCGTGTCGCGGCCGACCTCACCGAGGGCGACGCAGGTGCTCTCCAGCGACAGACAGACGCGCGGAATGGGTTCGGACGATTTCTTGCGAGCGTACATTTGGCCTCCATTGCGGAGGGCCGTCGCATAAAAAAAGCGCAAGGCGGCCCACTTTCGGCACATCTTGCGCGGAATTCGAAACACACACTATCCGATGTTGCCGTGACTGTCTAGCGCCGTCTGAACCGAGAAGGTGCATCGATCAGAGCGACACACGCGGCGGCGACGATCATCGTTTGGGTGATGGGCGACCCAGCCCCCGTGCACTCGACGACGGCCGTTAGGCGTACTTACTCGTCTCAATTTAATCCAGAGCTTCCATGCTTCAGCGTAAGAACACGGCCAGTTTGCCGCCGGGCTCAATGGCGCTGATCTACGCAAGACACACCGGGAACAGGCAAACTCACGCTCGCAAGGTGCTCAAGCACGACCCCGACGGCATCCGGTTCGTCAGCACCGCTCATCGCAAGCAGTCCCATTTAGAGCAAACTGTCTCGGTTAGCCTTACAGACATCTTTCGTGAATCCGCTGAGGCCGATCCCGTTATATTGATCAACGGCGATCGATCTTGCGGTAAGAGGGACGTGGTGATTGGTATTGTGGTGCTGTTCGCGGTAAGTGCCGCGGCGGGTTTTTTGCTTGGCTATTTCTGCTTCCATTGGCTCTCTTTCGCGGCCTCAGGACTAATACTCGCGCTAACGGCTGCATGGATTCTGCAGGCTCACGGGTTTTGGATAGTCAGTGGGATAGCAGCCATAGTCGCGTGTGTAACCGTCAACCAATTCGCATTTCTCATGGGATGCCTGGTTAGGATGAGCCGAGAACCGACGGACAACGAGTAATCTATCCCCGAATTGCCGCGACGACGAACCACGCAACTACCGCCACAAGCGTATTGGTTGCGATGAGGGCCATCAGAAAGGCCCCCCACTTCGGCGATTTGCGAAGCCACAGGCAAAGCTTGCGGCTCCGGCCATCGCGGGAGCTTAGGGCGCGAATAAGCTCGAAGGCCTGAGCACGTGCTTCATTTAGGAACGCGCTTCCGGAGTCGGTGCAATGCTGCGTCATTTTGGGACGGCTTTCTGACTGAGCGGGGCCACGCCGCTGGCATCAGCAAGACGCGGGCCAAGAATTTCGCATCGAAACGCGTCCGGCTTTGCCTGCAAACGCCGCCCGGGCCAGACGCTTCGCATTCGCTTGGCTCACCAAAGGTCACGGCTTTATTTGGCCACGCCGCGGCGGAACATGCCGGGGCCTCGGAGCCGCTCCGGCTCCAGCCGAGCAGCCGCCTCGCCTGTCGTTCGACACTTGGAGGTGCCAGTCCGAACATCTTCAGCCCATAGCGAGTGCGACGGCGAGCTAAGCCGCACCGCGGCGCCGCAGTGGCGACACCCTTGTCAGCGAGCGACATGACGCTTTCGCGCCACTCGATGATCTTTGGTCGTTGTCGACTTGTGGTTCAGACAGGCGCTCGCAGCTCGCACCTCCTCGGGGGTCATCATGGCGTTAGCATGGGCCTTTGCCGCCTCGTACCCGTACTGCGCAACGGCGGCGCGGACTTGCCTACATTGGTCCTCGGTCTGGGCTGAGGACGCATGGGTCAAAAAAAGGGGCAACCCCACGAGGGCCGCCAAAATGTTTTTGTTCATTCCGCGAGCACTTGTTTTGGGGTTAAAGGCATCAACGCGCGCGCAGGGTCTTGCAGCATAGGCGGAGGACATTTGAGCGGCCTTCTGGACGTCACCAGGACGGAAGGGAAATCGCATGATGGAGGCGACCCGCGCGAGCTGGGGTTAATGCGGGGGGATTCGAGGTGCTCGCGGGATCGCCGTTGTATAAATTCGGCTAAAGCTCGTCGGTTCCTAGACACAACTGCCATTTTCTCAGTCGCGGTCCACTACCCCTCCCCGCAGTCGCGGCTCCTACAAGCTCGCTCAGTTCCCGCCGCGATTGGCTTCCGGGCGCGCGCTAGGTTCCAAAAATTCCACTCGCGAATGAGGCGACCTTTCGAAACCAATTTCCGCGGCCTGAATTATCACGACGCACGCCTTCTATCTAAACCTCTACCTCCGCGGCTCCGGCGTTCCAATGCGTCGGGGCCGTTTTCTTGTCGCCGAAGTAGACGACTTCGCCATTGGAACTGGCTGAGAGGGAAAAGGTTGATCGCAGGGCTTGGGCATATCGGAGGGACTTATGTTGCACCAATTCGCAGGCGATCCTCAGATTATAGGCGGCGTGTTCGGGTTCGCCTTTGGCGGCCTGTTCGGCTACGCGGTGAGGTCCATGATCTCGCTACACCGCCGGCAAATGTACAGGCGCCGGCGCGGCTATTAAGCCGACCGCGGCGAGCGGTTAGGCGCGGGACCCCTAAGGCCGACGACATAGATAGTGTCCCCTTGCAAGCCGCTCAGAGTGGGAAGCAGCTTTACCGCGGGGACCGCCAACATCAGATCGGTTACTCCGTCGAATTCGACGACGGTAAGGCCAGATCGAGTAGCGACACCGACGTCATGTTCAGCATAGGCGAGGCAGCACGCAGATGATGTGAAGGCTGCAGTTGAGTGCGAGCGCCCGGCGCGCAAGCCCCAGAATATCGACAAACCGTAGGATCGCACATAAAGAAAGCCCCGCATTCGCGCGGGGCCAGTCTTCCGTCCGTGCGGGGGGAATGCGATCGGACGGTTGGGCGCTTGTCGCCGTTACCTTGTTTGCGATCTGGCGCAACTGAATGTTTAGACGCGTCTCCCCTTAGGGCGGCGCTTGCGCGCGGCCTCTACGTCTTCGCGCTGGCGAATGTCTGCTCGGGTGTCCCGAACCAGAGCGTCGGGATTCTGAGTCCAAAAGGTTATGAGCCCCTTAAGAAGCTTTCGCATGGCTCACCACCTCCTCGCATTCGAGCGTATGGAGCTCAAGACAGCAGCGGTCGTGATAGACCAGCCCGGTCGCTATCTCCCGGATGTAGCCGTGGCAGAGCTCGACGTGGTCGTACGCGCAGAACGCCTTCATGGGCGCAACGCGCTCGTTCACCCAGACGTATCGCATGGGCATGGGTCGCCTCCCGTGGTTATGAAGGAGCACTGACCCTATTGTGTCATCCAAAAATGCGCGGAACCCGCGATGTCCACACACGGTAGCGCGCGCGATGTTGCATCAGCGCTACAACACAGGTTCCGTGAAGCCACGAGCCCCACTTTTCCCTTTTGATTTCAGGGAAATGAAGCCTCGGTGAAGCAATGTATCTGTGTCCCTCGATCTCAGTGCGATGCTGTTCAGATGGCAGGGGCAGAGTGGTCAACTGCTTTTCCCTGCTTTCGCAACAGCACCTCAATGAGCTTTTGACTTTGCGGCGGCGCGCTGTTCCGAAGTCGCGCTTTGGGTTTTCCAGTCGAGCGGAGGTGCGGGAGCACAGAATTGAAGCATAACGCAAAAGCGCCCGCTTATAAGGCGAGCGCTCCTGCGGCAGTGGAATGCACTGCGGTAACCTCCGGAGAGACGACGACAATGCATTCAGCATCCCACTGCATAGCTGTATTATGCAGCTCTTTTCGAAGGGGTTGTACCAAGGGGGATAACCGACAACGCGCAACCTAGCTCGGGATCTTTACCATCCCGACAGATGCACGAGCCTCGTCAAGCACCTGTATGGTGCAACTCGCGAAATCGGGATCCTCTGAAAGGTCCCGCGCCATCCTATTAGCGGCCTCGCATGCTTGTGTAGGACTCGCGTACACGGCGCCCGCGTCGTCCTCGACAATGCGATTGGGCATGGTGATGGTGAGGAAATAGCGCGGCATTTTTCTTCCGATCTTCGGCAAACCCACGGGAGTCGGTGGACGCCGCTACTCTTGTTTGAACTCCCGGTCCCTTTCGTCATCGAGAGCTCTTCCTCGACCTCGTGCTGAGCGCGCCTCCAATGCTCGATCCACTTACCCTCTGGGCGTCCTTCCTCCAGCCAGATGCGATAGGCGCGCTCCCGTATCAGTCGCTCCAGCTCGTCAGGGTCTGGCATGTAACAATCGCGACCTCACGCCTGCCCAGGCCCAAGGGGCGCACCGGACTCGGGAACATCGGCATGCTCGTCCTCACTGGCGAGCCTGTCGATGCGGCCTATATTGCGTTCTGCCTCTTCCCAATGCTCTTTGTCGCGACCGGTTGGCCTGCCCTCGGCCAACCAAATTCGGTACGCCTCATGACGGATGCGTTCTTCCTTCGATGCGTTCTCGTTCATAGGCCGGTTCCTTCGTTTTCCCGATAACCGTGGTTTCGGGGGCCGGTTCCAATCCCGACGTTGGTTCCGGAGGACGCACAAGGCGTCGCGCAGGTGGCTGATCATGATCATGCTGGCTAACGCTCAGCCGCCATTATTTCTCCCGGCGCGAGCGCAGACAGCGCACTCCTTCAGTGCTGGGAGCCGGTCATCCGGTCCAGAACGTCGCGCACGCGCTCCAACACCTTCGCCGTCCGCCCGGCGTAGTAGCCGCTGATTATCCGCTTCATGTAGGCGGGCCTCGCACCCGGCGCAAAACCTGCATAGCAACTGTCGCCGCAAGTAAGCCTTACTTTTGAGCCCAGATGCGAAGTTGAGTACAGTTTGCGGAGGTCACCATGTCTCCACCCATTCACTCTTGCTGATCCTTAGCGTCCGCCATCATCAGCACGCTTATCTCTCTACAGAGGGAGTAAGACTATGTGTGACTACAGCCTTCACAGCGTTCAGACCCGCCCGGCCAAGGTGGGCGATCAGCTCACGACCCGGGACTTCGGCGCTGGAACGCGCGGCTTCGCTGCCGCGGAAGACTCAAGCGTGGCCGTCTGCCTGCGACCCGGCACGGAGCTCTCATTCCAGCGAAACGTCAGCCACGGAAAGATCGGGACGTTCTTTCCAAAAAAACATGAGATCGCATCGCAAACGGCGCTATTCCGTCAAATCAACGTGGATTGCCCACACATCCACCATGATGCGCTGGAATTCCCCAACGGGGAAGTGGTGCCGCTGACATGTCTCACCGAGGGACAAATTGCGACTGTTCTTCAGTTGCCCGCTGATCCTGTCGTGGCACCGGCTGCAGATCCGACCCTGCTCACCGCATGAGAGGATCGTGAGGATCGGAAGTACGGACTTAACCTCCGCCGCCCCTTGGCTTCGCGTGCTCAGGCGAGCGGACTGCTTCCCCACCCACAATCGGAGCCGCCCCTTCGCGGGGGCGGCTTTTTTGGCAGCATCGGAAGCATGCACGCAGAGATCGCCTTAAGCTGCGGCTGACTGAAAGCTGGCGCTGCCCGGCTCCACTCGACACGGACGCTAAGATCGACCTGCTCTTTACCGAAGTACCCGCCTTGGCGACGACCCACTCGGGCTTTTCCTTTGCGCAGGCTTTGGCCGATATGCGCTGGCAAACCCGAGGATGGTCACTTGTCCCGGTTTTCCGACACAAATCGCTTCGCGGCCTCATTCCATTTTTCCCACAGCTTCCGCGTCTCGGACTGCAGGTCTGCTGCCAACTAACACGGAGCGGGCACCGCTCCTTCGTCTCATCCAATTCCCCCCATGATGATCTTGTGAACCGACACGACCTTGTTGGCCGGGAAAGAGAACGTCTTTTTCGGGTTGAACTGCTTGAGGCGCAGCTTCTTGCCGTCCATGGAGACGAGTTGCTTGACGTAGGCCTCCGGCGGATCGCCGTCGACGCCAGTCGCGATCTGCGCCACCACGAAATCGCCAGCCCGCACGGGCAGCCTCGGGTGAACATAGACGATCTCTTCGGGGAAATAGCGCGGCTCCATGGACGCGCCGGCAACATAGACCGCGTAGGCATTCGGGATAGGCGCGCTCAGATCGTCTTTGGGTTTCATGGTCAGAGATTTTGTCATTGATAGCTCCTGTTGAAATTCGGCCATGCCGATGTCGCTCGCGCTGCCCAACGCTACACCGCACCCCGCTCATCCATCGCCAAGAGATCGGCGTGGATGCTTTCAATGACTTCGTAATCGCCGTCGGCCATGCGGGCTTTTGCGATCAGCCCTTCAAGCGTGGTAGCCGGCGTCGCCGCGACCTGATTAAGAATTTCGGTGAGATCGCTTGTGGCTTGGGTGTGTCGCTCCTCGGCCTCGGGCAGGCCGAGCGCCTGCATCACCGCATCGGCGCGCTCTTGCCATTCCTGATGATCGCCGGACGGTTCGTTGTCGCGCTTCCAGTCGAAATACGCTTCCTCACGACTGTTGTAGGCGTTGAAGGCAGTCTCAAAGCGCGACTTCGCGTCCCTGAACGCGGGTTCGAGATCGAAGATCGGCTGGTCGGGACTGGAAGCTAGCGCCGCGGCCGGTATGACCGCTAAGACAGCGGCTGAGCCTGTGGAGAGCAGAAATGAACGGCGCGATGTGGTATTGGCAGAATCAGCCTGTGGCATGGTGCGCTCTCCGTGTTGCCGGTTAGGCCCCGTTTTGGTGTTGACGCACCGGGCGGGGCCGCTTGCTGATGTGTGCAAGTGGGTGCATAATGCACCATCGCAATTGAATGTCAATCGCACACATTCGCACTCATGGCCAAGACCTCCGCAATTTCCGTCCGTGTTCCGGACAACGTGAAGGCCGCGGCCGAGAAGGCCGCAGCGGCTGACAGCCGCTCTGTAGCCTCCCTTGTCGAGAAGCTTCTGACCGATTTTCTTAGAAAAAACGGATACTTAGAGAAGTGACAGCCGTCCGGAACCATCCGGTGGGGCAACAGTTGTCTCCTCGAAGACTGTTGACATATGTACACGATGGGTTACATTCGGTTTGTAACGATGGCTAGGCCGGATCACCCGAACAAGGAGATCGAAGCCGCCATTGAATATGCCGAAGAACTTGGCTGGCGCATCCGCTATCCCATGGGTCACTGGGGCCGAATGTTCTGCAAGCACGCGGACCGAGACGGTTGCCAATTCGGAATAAACGGCACACCCATAAACCCGGAGACGCACGCTAAACAAATTCGACGTGCTATTGATCGATGCCCGCACAAAGAGGAGGCCAACGATGAAAACGTTTGAGTTTGCCATCATCGCGTCCGGTCTTGATCCGAATGCGGATGATTTTGAGAGCATCTTCTACAACAACGGCTGCGACGATGCGCTTGTTGCCTTCCAGAAGGGCCACACCATCATCGACTTCGCGCGCCAAGCAGATTCGATTGATGAGGCGATTGCCTCAGCAATTGAGAACGTTTGCGCCACTGGTGCCACTATTGAGCGGGTCGAGCCTGACCCGCTCGTAAACCTTTCTGACATCGCATCGCGAACAGGTCTTACCCGCGCGGCCGTATCAAACTATGCGAAGGGTCTGCGATCTAAGAATTTCCCGGCCCCCGTCGTGCGCGTTACTTCCGATTCTCCTCTGTGGGATTGGACCGAGGTTTCTCACTGGATGTTCAAAAACAAATCTATTGGCCGCGATGAAGCAGTCATCGCTAGCGTGGTCAAAGAGGCAAACGTCGCGATCGAAGCTGGCGATAAGAACATTCGCAATCGGCTTAAGCAGCGCGCGGATTTAGAGGAAGCGACCTTGGAGGCTGCCTGAGAGCAGACTTGCGCATCGTTCGCGAGCCACCCACGCCCCGGCTGGCCGCTTTTGGGGCTAAAGGAGCCAGCAACCGGAGGCGTGACAGAAAGACGGCAGGCTTCAGTACCGAGGCGATCTCGTGCCAATCCGTCCGGTGTACGGATTCACGTTGCCTCTGGTGTTCCAATTATCCATCTGCGTCGTATTGGGCGCGCTCTGATAGTGCGGCTGCACGTAGGTCCCTCTCTGCGTCGTGTAACCTTGGTGATAGACGCTGGACGGGTTTGAGCCGATGCCGTAGCCGGCATAGCCGTGGTAGCCGGTGTATTGGGCCGACGCCGAGCCGGCCGCAGCAAGTAGCGCGACAACTGCCAAAACTACGATTTTCATGCCACCCTCCCAGGTTGAGCCGACCATAGCACCTGGTTGATAGCCGACAATATAAAAACTGACCCCGGCGATGGACCGCCGGGGCCGCTAAGGAGGTTCAAGGACCGAAGTAGTAGTGCGCCCTGATAACGCGGAACCGGCGGATGGTTCACGCGCCGTGTGGCGACTGCCGCCGCCTCGCTGAATGGCGAGAACTCCGCGATGCGGGCGAGCAATCGGTCGAGGGCCCTATTCAGGCCGTACTCCCCTGACCTTTACTCAGAGTACTGGCGCAACACCTGTGCGGCGTCGAATGCTCCCTTGGCCCCGGGCTCATTCGCGTGAAACATGATCACAGTCGCGGCGGCGCCCGCTGTGGGCGCGTGAATGACGTTCGTCTTCCGTAGCCAAAGCCCTGCCCGTTGTAGAATCCCTGACCGTAGGACCCGCTGTAACTGACGTTCCCCGTCGACACCGTGCCGGCCACGACGGAGCCCTGCTGAAGCGAGGCGTCCGCGAATCTGAAGTGGGAATAGCCGCGATCCAAGGTCGCCTTTGCAGCGGCCCGCATTGTCATAGGGACTGCCTGGCCGGTGAACAGCAGCCCCTTGGCCTGTGTGTCGATCCGCACGACGTTTTCGGCCAGCGGCATCTCCTGAGTGGTGACACAAGCAGCGAGCCCCAACGCGACCAGACTGATCGCGCCAATCCGAACTATAATGGTCATCGATTTCCCCTCAGCTTCCGCCGCTATCGTACGGCGGCTAGCGAGGGACACAATACCGAGTGCTTGCGGCGTCACCACGCACCGGCTTGGCTTCCTGCGCTGGCCAATTTCCCTCTACGGGGGTCGCCCGTGAGTTTTTCCGAGGCTGACCGGTGTCTCGCCGCTGGGCAGCCGAAAAGCGAACCAGCGCCATCCTCTGCGGCTCAGTCGATTCCATATTCCTCGGGTGGAGCGTGCTCGCGGCTGAAAACAAAAAAAAAGGCCGCCCCTTGCGGGACGGCCTTGAGGCTCGGGGGGAAGCAAGCCTCGGAGAAGGCTCAGGCCTGGGCGCCAGCCGCCGAAGCTCCGGGATGATCTCCGCGATGCGCGCGTCGTCGTTCGACGCCAGGAGCTCGCGCTCGAGCTCGTACACGCGCTTGCACACCGCGACCTTGGCTTCAAAATCTGGGTCCGGGCTCGTCATCGTTGTTCGCCTCTTGATCCTGCTGCCCGGTGGGTTCGGGATTCTCGACTGGCTGCAATGTCTTTCCCCGCCCCGCCAGGCTGTCCAAGAATGTCGCGAGCGGGTTTTCGGACTGCACCCCGTGATCCACGTCATGGCGGTCGCGCCATTTGTCGCGGCGCCTGTTCTTGAGCCAAAAAATCGCAGCCGCAGTATCGGGCGGCACATGCTCGCGATACGGCACGATGACCGGCTCGCCCTGGTGTTGAAACACTTTCACGGTGTCGTAGCTGTAGCCAACCGCTCGATTGTAGAAACGGCGCTCAACGAGATCGTCAACAGCTGACTTCCCGACCTTCACCGCTGAACAAAACTCTTCGTGGGTGACCATCCACTTTTGGATGGTCCGGTCCGAGACGCCGAAGGCTTCCGCCAAATCCTCATCGGTGGCGCCGAGTTCGCACATCTTCCGCGCGATCGCGCAGAACTCCGGCTTGAAAACCGGCGGGCGTCCTCCACCCGGATTCCCGACCGCGAATTTGTTTCCGACAGGTGCTGCCATGCCGCTTCCATATCAAATAGCACGCTAACTTACAAATCTGCGGGTTACGCGACCGCCGGGCGGGTTACGCGGCCTAATGCCAAGACTGAGTTACGTTCGGAGGTGGCTGGACCGGATTGACCGCGGATAGCAATTCTTGGATCACGACCATGGCGCAATTCGTCGCCAGATCTCTGTTGACCGACGCCATTATCCGGAGGTCGTGCGCCAGCGCTTCGGCCAGCACCGGCCCGACCTCGGTCCCTGTTGCCTCGCCCATGCGGATGAGGAGGCACAGTTCCTTCCGCCAAGTGGCCTGGCGCTCGGCCATGGCGTCGAGCTTGGATGACTGATCAGCGTCGATCACGACTGGGCCTCCGCCTCAGCCTCACGCCGCCCGGCACCAGGTGAGCGCACCACCGGCCACGGGACGGATGGTTGCCGAGCGGCGTGAGAGGGAATGCGGGCGACGGGAAGATCCTCGAAAAGGGCGTAGCACTTTGCCTCGCCGCTCCGGACACCGACTTGCTACGCATAGCCGTAGCAATTTGCGTAGCAGTTTGCGCCTCGTGCCCGCGCCTGCAATCCAGCCAAATTACAGAGAACGCAAATATAACAAGAACATAGCCCGTAGCATTTTTACCGTAGCACTTGCTACGCGTAGCATCTGCTACGCCCCATTTTTGGGGGTGTAGCGCGTAGCACTTTGTTTTCCCCCGTATGTAATACGGGGAAAACGCTACACCCCGAAAGGTTACAGCTGGCATGACCAGACAACCCCAGCCCGCTCGCCCACGAGAGAGCGCGCGATCAGGCCATCCTTCAGTCGCTTGAAGTCCATGCGCGGGTTTTGGCTTTCGGGATCAATGATGCCTCGAACCATCATCTCTTGGCGCCAGGCCTCGACTGGCACGACACGAACGTCGCCCGACAAGCCGAGGGTCGTATCCGGTCGTGCGCCGTCGGTCGCGAGCGCTTCTTCGAGGGCCGCGAGTGCATTCTTCTGCCGATCCGAAAGCTTCCGCCTCGTCGTGGGCTCAGTATGTTGCGGCGCGCTCTCGCGTTCACAGGGAATGACCTCCCCAAGGACGGCCGCCGTTCTTGGGCGGCCACTTGCCGTGCGCTCGACCTCCGGAAAAATCAGCGTGTAGTCGAACAGGGCCCGATCCGACTGGCCACCGCGGTCCTTCCGCTTCGTGAGGCGGAAGCCCGTCTTGGTCGCCATTGTGTTCAGGATGAAGTCGCTGTTGCCCGTGAGCCGGTACGAACCTGCAGGGCCGCGTGTCTGGTCCTTTCCCGGATGGCACACGAACACGGTCGTGCAGGCGTACTCGCGAACGAGGGCGTGGCCGAGCTTGAACAGCAATCCCGCTAGGTCGTCGTCATTAAGGCTGGCGCCGCCGACAGCGGCAGGTGCCGTGTCAATGGCGAACAGGCATGGCGGACCATGTGCTGCCGCATCCGCCCGAATGCGGCGCAGCAGATCTTCGCGACCCCTATCCGTTGTCACGTCCAAATCGGAGGGGACGACGGCCCAATCGAGGGTGGACAAGTCGATTCCACGTGTCGCAGCGATGCCCCTCATTCGGCGGCTATAATCCATCGGGTCCTCGTAGACACCGATCAGAACGCGTCCCTTGCCTGATTTGAAGACGGTCGCGTCGACTAGCGGCCGATGCCCAAAGCCACGGCCGGAGGCAACGGCGAGCAGCATCTCGTTCAGGATGGCCGTCTTGGCCGTGCCAGACGGCCCATAGAGGAGCCCGCACTGGGCGCGGCCGATGATCTCCCCGTTCTGGCCGTCTTCGATGAGCGGATCCGGCGAGGCGCCAAGGGATGCGATCCACTCGCCAATCTGCAAGATTCCGGTCGAATCGGTCGTCGACGGCGCAACATCGTCAGGATGCAGCACAGTCACGGACAGGCGCTCACGCATCATTGCCGCAATTTCGGTCGAGATGGCAGCGGATAGGTCGGGGGACATAGCGGTCATGCGGCCACCTCGCGCAGCACGTCGTTCAAATCACCACCGCGCTTCGGCTTCACGACGCGCACCTCTGCACCGGCCGTCATCCAGCGCCCAGCGCATTCTCGGACCGCCCGTTCGTTCGCGCCGGTTTTATCCGTCTCGCCAAGTAGCGTGAGGCCCTCGATACCCGACAGGACCGGGAAGCTGCCGATTGCGCCGGCCGATCCCAGCGCCCAGGCAGGTCGAAATCCTCCCATGCGGGCCGCAAGACAGGTTTCGAGGCCCTCGCCAATAGTGAGGCCTGTCGTCACCATGGCATCCGGATCGATTTTGATCGCGCATCCGCCTGCGGCGCCGAGCATCTTGCGCTCGATCTTGGTGCCGTCCGCACGGAGATACGTGCGATGGATTGCTTTCGGTTCGCTACTGCGGATGTCTCTAAATAGGGCGACCATAGCCGCTAGCGGCATCTGGGACGTTTTGTGCCAAACCCGCGGATGAAAGCGAACGACATCGCCCGCAATATCGTCCGTCAACTGGAGCGCGCGACTTTTGAGGTAGGCTTCGGCGATCGTGCCGCGGGGATTTTGGCTCTCCTGCCATATCCACAGAGCGATGGCGCGATTTTCCGACTTGCCTTCGTCTCGAGCCGGCGCGGCGATCGGCGCCGGTGCGGGCGAGCGCTTCTCATTTGGCCTGCAGGGCCGCCACGATGGCAAACCGAGCCGCTCCCGCACATAGTCACGGCAGTGGATCGGATCGTCGCCTGCATGGCTATAGACAACAAATCCGTCCGGCGCGCCAGGCGCCAATTTGATCGACAAGCTTCGATCGGCGCGTGAGTGGCCTGGCCCGGGGGCGGCGACGCTGTTGCGGCTCATCACTGAGCCGCCGAGGGCATGCGCAACGGCGCGAGCATCCAGAGCGATCATTGGCCCAGCTCCGCGAAGTGATCCTTGTTTTCGACGATCAATCCAGAATTGCACTCGCGCACGTATTCCAGCGCTTTTTCGAGGGCAACTTTCTTCGTGAGTCCTGTTTCAAAGGCGCCACTCCCGTCGGAGAACTCGCAAAACCGCCAGCCGCCGTCTTCATCCGAGCACGGACACACGATGGCAACGCGCTGGAACGGGCCGACAGGGCGCACTCGTCGCTGGCCGGGAAACTTAATGACGAGGGCGCTCATGGCCTGCCCTCGCGACGCAGAAAATTAATGCCGACGAAGCGGCACTCGTGCTCGCGAGCTATTGCGAGTCCGAGAAAGACTGCGCGGGCAATTCCGCGGATCGGGCCCTCGGAAAATCCGCCAGATCCGCAGACGCACGTGACCAAGAAGGTCAACGGCGCTTCGCCTTCCAGTTCGTCGGCGTAGACGACGCCGAATCCGTCTTCGTGATGTGACTTGCGCCAGCCGGGCGCGTCGGGTATTGAGCGCATCGCAAATTCCTTTGGCCCCGTTTCGGATTGCAGTCCGGCGGGGCCTTTCTCTTTGCGAGACGGCCGCCGCGAAAACGGGAAGATGTGGGTGGGTTACGCGGCGGGAGACGGCTGCTCGGTCGCTTTGACCTGCGGCAGACCGGCAAGCCAGCGGCGGGCGGCGTCGCGCGTAATGATCGTTCGGCGACCGCACTTGCGGGCCTCAAGGCGGCCGGCTCGGATCTCTTCGTAGGTCTTTGTGTGCCCAATCCTGAAGGCACGCTCAAACCCTCTGACCGTGTAGGCTTCCACCTCGGTGAGGTCGTCGTGGTTTGTCGCTGAGTTGCTGCGCATAGTGTTCCCCTGGGTCGCCGAACGGCGGCGTCTGTCGTTCGCTCACCAGCGAACGACGACGACCCTAGGTGCGCGTCGGTACGGGGAAAATCAGTAATGCGGGGAAATTCAGCGCGCTATTTTCCCGGCATTAGGCCGGCAGCCCGATCAAGCTTGTGGACCCTGATAGCATCGCGGATGGTCGCATCGTCGGGGGTTCTGCGCTCCCGGTTTAGTTCAGTCGCATATTCCGAGCACAAGTGGAGTAGCTCGTTACGGCTTTGCACGTCGCCATTTTTCTGCCGATAACTGACCAACCCCCTTTTCACACCCTCCCAGTTATAAGTCAGCGGCCGACCCCGCGTCGCTTTCTTGAGGTGCGGCCAAAACTTCAAGATATCCGTCTTGCGGAAGCGGACCCCTGTCCACGCGCGGTCAGTGAGCCTGTCCGCGTCCTCCGTGTCTCTCCACCACGCTTCGCCATACGGTCGGCTACCGTATCGTTCTTGATCGTCCAGCGGCTGCCCGTCCAGCTCGTTGATGTAGAGGTTTGCCCAAGCCTCGCCCGGCAGTTTTTCGACCCGCCCCGTTGGCGTCAGGCCAAACGCATGCAGTTTCTCAATCTGGCACAGGCGCGATATTTGGTGTCGAGCCTCTACTTCCCACGCGTGCCACCGATCGGCCTCCTTCTCGGCTGTCAGCTGCGCGTCGGCGCGTTCGACGGTCTGCGCCGCTTCCCGCGGCCACCCGCCTCCAACGCTCAAATACTCCGAAACCCACTGCAACACGTCGGCATAGCAAATGAATGCGCCGCTCTCATTATTCGTCGGCACATCGCAAAACTGTTCAGCTAGTTCGTCTTGGCGACTCATGTCGTCTCTTTCGATGCCGCCAATTCGGACAACGCCTCGGCCCACCGCGTGAGCCCGTCCCGCTTCTCCTTGAGGAAATCGTATTGATCGTAGTGCCGCTCGCCGACATCCCGCGGCGCGTGGTTCATAAGGCGATCACGAATGTCCTTGGGTATCCCAAGGGCCGATAGCTTGGTGCGGAAGGTCCGGCGCAGGTCATGCGGACTTGGCGGATCCGCCTTCCACGTCGCCGCGGCACCCCCTTCGATATGCTCGGCCATGCGCTGCATAGCCACCGTGAGTGAGTGCGCCTGAATCGACTCCCCCGCCCTGACCGGCGACGGAAAGACGTACGGCTGGCCTTCCTTGGCCGACCGAAGGGCCTCTAGAATGCACTGCCGGGCAGGCTCAGACAGCGGAACGACATGCGTTAGGCCGTTTTTCGTCCGCTCTCCCGGAATTTCCCAGATGGCCGCGGCCGGATCATCCAGATTGCGCAACTCGCTCCGCTGCATGCCAGCCGCTTCGGCAGCTCGCACACCCGTCAGCAAGATCAGGCGGAGGGCTAATCCGGTCTCCGGCCGCATGGCCGCGGTGGCGCAGCGCTTCCAAAATTCGGGAATCTCCGCATCGTGGAGATACCGCTTCGCCGGCGTTTCCCTGCCGCCCTGCCTAGGAAGTCGGGCACATGGGTTGGCATCGACCAGACCCTGATCGACCGCGAAGGAGAAGACCTTGGAAATGAGCGCCTGAACCCTATTGGCCTGGACGGGCGTGCCGGCGTCCACGATGCCCTGCAGGAGCTCTGTAATGTTTCCACGGCGCAACGTGGTGATGTTCTTGTGCCGCCACTTCGGCAAGACGTGTTTGACGAGCGCACGACGGTCCTGAGCGACAGAGGACGGCGCCTTGTTGCGCTCGGCCCATTCCGCGAGGTAGCGCTTGGCTACCGCCTCAAAGGCGCGGGTGGCCCGTGTCTCCCGATCCCGCTTGCGGTCATCGACGGGGTTTTGGCCATTCGCGACGGCGACCCTGAGCTCGTCCGCCCTGACTCTCGCCTTGGCCAGCGTGACATCCGGATAATCGCCGATCGTGAAACGCTGCACCCGCCCCGTGATGGGACACCGGAAGCGGAATGAGAACGACCGGACCCCTTTGTCGGTGAGCCGGAACGTCAGCCCCTGGCTGCGCCCGTCGGAAAGCTCGATCCGGCCCCTTTTGGGGGCCTTGAGCGCCTTGAGCGCCTGATCCGTGAAGGCTTCGTTGGTGGCCATTGTGTCCCCTGCTCGGGGGCACATCGGGGGCACAGATTGACCCGGTTGGGGGCGTCCCGCCGCGAACCACCGCGAACAGTTTAAAGCCTAAATCACTGGACTTTCAGGCGCAATGGCTGTTCGCAGGAGTCCGCATCAATTCGTGTTACATTGACTGTTAATCGAATGGTCGCTGGTTCGATCCCAGCCTCGGGAGCCACCTGCCCGCCTTTCCCTCACCTCGACGGCGCCTGCCCCATATTCTGCTGCTGCATCGCCTTCTCGCGCGCGTGTTTCTTGGCCTCGTGATGGCCGACGGCGCAGCCGGCGGCGGCGCCGAGCAGGCCGTGATGCCCGGCATAGTGGCCGGCTACCCCGCCGACGATCGCACCCTTGATGCAACCTTTGGCCTGCGCCGCGGGGCCCGCTGCCATAACGGCGCCGACGGTCGCGGCGGCAATCACAAGCAACGTGAGTTTTTTCATCGGACTCTCCTGTCGGGTCTGAACTGCGTGCGCCTCAAACGCCGGGAGCGGAACGTCTGTTCCGCAGCTTCCCGGCGTCGAGGGTCGCTCCGCGCGGCTGTTCCCACTAGAGTGGCGCCGCCAATTCGACCCGGACCCAAGTCATGCCCCACGTCAGCGCCCTCGCCACCGACCTCTACGAACTCAACATGGTGCAGGCCTATCTCGACCGCGGCGAGGACGGCGAAGCGGTGTTCGAGTTCTTCGTGCGCCGTCTGCCGGCGCGGCGCGGCTTCCTGCTCGCGGCCGGGCTCGGCGACGCGCTCGATTATCTCGAGACGCTGAGCTTTTCGGCGGCGGACATCGACTGGCTCAAAAGCAGCGGCCGCTTCCGCTCGAACCTGATCGACTATCTCGCCGCATTCCGTTTCACCGGCGACGTGCACGCGATGCCGGAAGGCAGGGTCTGCTTCCCCAACGAACCGCTGATCCGCATCACCGCGCCGCTGCCGCAGGCGCAGATCGTCGAGTCGCGGCTGATCAACATCCTGCACTTCCAGACCATGGTGGCGTCGAAGGCGGCGCGGATGGTGCTGGCGGCGCCCGGCAAGATCCTGTCCGACTTCGGCCTGCGCACCGCGCACGGCGCCGAGGCCGGACTGTTTTCGGCGCGCGCGAGCTACATCGCCGGCTTCGCCGGTGCCGCCAATGTCGAAGCCGGCCCGCGCTACGGCATCCCGATCGTCGGCACCATGGCGCACTCGTTCGTGCAGGTGCACGACGACGAGAGTGAAGCCTTCGAGCACTACGCGCGCTCGCGCCCCGACGGCGTCATCCTGCTCATCGACACCTACGACACCGAGGCCGGCGCGCGCAAAGTCGTCGCGCTCGCGCCGCGCCTCAAGCGCGACGGCATCACCATCCGCGGCATCCGCATCGATTCAGGCGATCTCACCGCCTCGGCGCGCAAGGTGCGCGGCATCCTCGACGCCGGTGGCCTCACGGACGTCATCATCCTGGTCAGCGGCGGCATCAACGAGGACGTGCTGCAGGCGATGGCGCGCGAAAAGGCGCCGATCGACGGCTTCGGCATCGGCGTCAATCTCGACGCCTCGATCGACGCGCCGTCGCTCGACTGCGCCTACAAGCTGCAGGAGTTCGGCGGCCGGCCGCGGCGCAAGCGGTCGGAAGGCAAGGCGACGTGGCCCGGCCGCAAGCAGGTGTGGCGCGCCTACGATGCCGACGGACGTATGCGCGGCGACGTGCTCTCCGTCGAGACGGACACACATGCGGGCGAGCCGCTGATCGTCCCGGTGATGCGCGGCGGCAAGCGGCTGGCGCCGGCCGAAAGCCTCGCCGCTATCCGCGCCCGCGCCGCGCGCGAGCTTGCGCGTCTCCCGGCCCCGCTCGCCCGCCTCGAACCGGGCCACGACTATCCGGTGACGATCGCCCCCGCCCTCAAGACGCTGGCGCAGGAAGCCGACCGCCTCGCGACCGGCTAGTCGGCCACGCCGGAACGCCCGCCGCGCCGCGCCGTTTCTCCTGCAGAGCAACCGGGAGGGACAGCCCATGCACGCGATCCGCATCCACAAGTTCGGTGACGCCGACGTCCTCAAAATGGACGACATCCCGGTTCCCGAGCCGAAAGACGACGAGATGGTCGTCCGCGTCATCGCGGCGAGCGTCAATCCGGTCGATTACAAGATCCGCTCGGGCAAATATCCGGCGGTGAAACAGGACCAACTGCCGAAGGTGCTCGGCCGCGACATTGCGGGCGTGATCGAGAGCGTCGGCGCCAAGGTGCGCAAGTTCCGCCGCGGCGACGCCATCTACGCCATGCTCGGCCGCGACATCGGCGGCTACGCCGAATACGCGCTGGTCACCGAAGATGAAGCCGCACGCAAGCCGGAACGGCTGGACTTCCAGCAGGCGGCGGCGGTGCCGCTCGCCGCGCTCACCGCCTGGCAGGGCCTGTTCGACCAGGGCGGGCTCGAGGCCGGCGAACGCGTGCTCATCCACGGTGGCGCCGGCGGCGTCGGCCATTTCGCCATCCAGTTCGCCAAGGCCAAGGGCGCGTGGGTCGCGACCACCGTCTCCGGTGCGGACATGGAGTTCGCGCGCGAGCTCGGCGCCGACCAGGCGATCGATTACAAGAAAGACAAGTTCGAGGAGATCGTGAAGGACATCGATCTGGTCTACGACCTCATCGCCGGCGACACGCAGCAGCGCTCCTTCGCCGTGCTCAAGGACGGCGGCCGGCTGATCTCGACTTTGCAGAAGCCGGACGAGGCCGAGCTCAAGCGCCATCACGCACGCGGCGCGCATTACATGGCCAAGCCCGACGCCGCAGAGCTCGAGACGATCGCGCGGCTGATCGACGCCGGCAAGGTCGATGTCGTCATCACCGCCACCTACCCGCTCGAAGACGTCGCGCGCGCGCACAAGCACATGGAGAACGACCACATCCAGGGCAAGGTCGTGCTGCAGGTCGCGGCGTAATCGGTCTCGTCCCTCCCCTGAACGGGGAGGGTCGATCGCGCGTAGCGCGATCGGGGTGGGGTCACCTCGAAATTGAAAATGCCGCCACCCGGCTCGCCGACGCTCGCAAGGGGGTCCGCGATGCGGACACGCGCAACCGCACAACGACACGCGCCGACGCGTTCGTTCCTCTGAGCGGAATTCGCTGCGGGGCCCGGCGTCAGCCGCCGGCTTTATTCCAGCCGCGCGCGCCGTCGCCGTAGACCTCGTGTCCATCATCGGTGACGACGACGGTATCCTCGAGCTTGATGAAGCCGCGCGCCGGATGCATCAGCGTCGTCTCGACCGACACGACCATGCCGACCTCGAGCGGGCGTTCCGCATCGTCGGCCGGATACGGCACCGGTCCGTGATCGGTGAGGCGCGGCGCCTCGTGGCTGACCATGCCCATGCCGTGCGCGAGGAATTCGATGTGGTTGTGATGGCGCGAGCGCGCGACCAGCGGCTCGGCCGCACCGTAGATCTCCTTGCCCATGACGCCGGCGCGCATCGGCTTCATCACCGCGCGCTGGATGCTCTCGATCTCGCCGAGCAGGTCCTGCAATTCGTCATCCGGCTCGCCCTGGATCGCCATGCGGCAGACGTCGCCGATATAGCCGTGATAATTGCCGCCGGAGTCAATCGACATGATGTCGCCCTGCTCCCAGCGTTGCGGCGACGGCGCGCGGTTCATGCTGGTGCCGCAGGTGATCAGGCAATATTCGAAGGTGAGCCCGCGGTTGGTCTCCTCGCGGCGCAGGGCCTCGACCACCTCGGCCTTGGTGGTGCCGGGACCGTGCGAACCAATCACCGCCTTCATCGAGTCGATGACGGCTTCGGACGCGATTTTCAGAAGCTTGAGTTCGTCCGGCGACTTCTTGGCGCGCTGCCGTTCGAGCACGTAGAGCGCGTCGACCCAGTCGGCATCGGGGAACGCGCCGCGCAGCACCTTCGAAGCGTCATAAGGCAGGAAGCCGAATTCCACGGCGATCCGCTTCGTCGCGATCCCGGCCTTGCGCATGTGCTCGACCGCCTTCTGCATGGCGTCGGTCGATCCGGCCGTATTGGTCTGCGTCTCCGGCGTCCACATCGGGGTCACCTCGCGCTGGAACTTCTCCAGGCGGTGACCGATATAGGCCGCCTTCTCCGGCGCGCCCTTCGGGTAGACCAGCACCGGCAGATAGCGCGTGACGCCGGTCGCATCCATGTAATCGAAGAAGTTGGCGCGGTGGCCGCCGAGCAGATACTGCACATTGTGCTTGGAGGTGGCGACGACGACGTCGATGCCGGCCTCATCCATCAGCCGATCGAGGCGGGTGTGATCGAACGGAATGGCGAGGCCGCTGGCCGGTTTGGCGCTGATGTTCATGGGCTGGCTCCCTCAATGACGGCGGGATCGTGCATCGCCGCGCCTGTCAACGCGCGAGAGCCTAGCGCAGATGCAGGTCCCGCGTCAGCGGGGGCAGGACGCTGCGCAGGTCGGAGAAAGCCGATTTGCGGTGTTCGAGACGCCGCGCTGCGCGCGGCTCCTCGCCATGAGGCCGGCAGAGGCTGAGCAGCCAAAAGCCGCATAACTTCTTTTCGACGGACTATTGACCTACTAGGCCGATATGCCTATGATTGATCCGTCCTGCTCTTTTGAGGGGCGTCGTCATGGGACGCCGTGAAGACGGAGCAGCGGCGGGGACAAGGCCGGAGATACGGCTGGACCCCGCCGGGTCGATGACCGGGGAAATCCCGCCATCGATCGATGCGGCGCCGCGGGCCGGAGGCAAACGTAGCCTCTGGCGCTCGGGCGATGGCGGGGCTCCGCTCGCAGGCATTACGACCTGCCGCCAGGAGCTGGCTGACAGGCGTGGCTGGTCCACGTTCTCGAAAGCGCGGCCCGCCGGTCGCAAGACGCCGCAGTGGAGCGCCGGGAGGCGCCTCGTTCCTTCAAGGAGCGAGGAGACGCCTCGCAAGCGTCTCATCGGGCGGTCTCGCCGGCCGCTCACCGGGGGTCTCGCAAACCCCCGCGTCTGCCGGCGCTCCGCTCCCCTCGTGGGAGCCGGGATTTGGAATTCGGACTGCGGCGGACCCGGCGCCGATCAAACAATACGGGCGGCGGAGCGTTGGCTGTTTGTAAATTGAATCAGTGGTGGTCGTCGGACGGTGCCGCAATTTCGCGTCACCCTCCCCTGGAGGGGGAGAGTGAAAGCGAGCGAATGCTCGCCTAACGCGCGCCGCGTCCGGGGCACCTTACTCACGCCGCCGCCTTCGACCACAGCTCCTTCGACGCAATGCGCGCACCTTCGGCCAGCGCCTCGAGCTTCGCCCACATGATCTGCGGATGGACGCGGCGATAGAACGGGCCCTGCGCGAAACCGCAGTCGGTGCCGGCGATGACGTTCTCGCGGCCGACGATCTTGGCCAGCCGCACGATGCGCTCGGCGACGAGCTCGGGATGCTCGACGACGTTGGTGGCGTGGCTGATGACGCCGGGGATGAGCATCTGCCCTGCTCCGAGCTTGGCGTTCTTCCACACCTGCCATTCGTGCTCATGGCGCGGATTGGCCCCTTCGATGACGAAGGCGCCGACCTTGGCCTTCAGAACGACGTCGACGATGTCCTTCAACGGCACGTCGCTGGTATGCGGGCCCGGCCACGAGCCCCAGCAGATGTGATAGCGGACGCGGTCCTGCGGCAGGCCTTCGATGGCGTGGTTGAGGATGTCGATCTGCTGCGCCAGCCACTTCTTGTAGTCGGCGAAGCTCCCCGGCGGCACCATGCGGTCGTAGGTGACGGCGCTGCGGGCGTCGTCGAGTTGCACGATGAAGCCGGCGTCGACGATGGTCTTGTATTCGGCGCGCATGGCCGCGGCGATGGCGACCTGCAGCTCCTCGTCGTTTTTGTAATATTCATTCTTGCGGTCGGGAATGACGCTCGCCGGCGCCGCCACCGGCATGAAGGCTTCCTCGACCTTCACCTTGCCGAGCGCCGCCTTGAAGTTGGCGATGTCGCGCGTAAGCTCGTCATTGCCGACATAGGCGATCGGGCCGGTGCAGATCGCCTCCATGGTCGTCGACACCACTTCCTTGGCGTCGAGCTCGGCGTAGAAATCCGCGAACTTGGTGCGGTCGGCGCCGCGCTTGAACGGATTGGCCTTGTCTTCCTTGATCGGCCGCCGCGTAAAGCCGGACAAGCGCGTCAGCGCGTATTGCGCCCAGGAAATCGACTTGCCGAACTCGCCGTCGCTGACGACGTCGATGCCGGCCTGCGCCTGCCGCTGCACCACTTCGGCGACCGAGCGCGTCAGGCAAGCCTGAAACCCCTGCTCGTCATAGGGCTTGCCGCCCTGCTTGGCGCGCAGGAAGTCCTGCAAATCCGCCGGCCGTATCAGGCTGCCGACGTGGGTGGTGAGGATGCGATCGGTCGAATGTTTCATGGCCCGTTTGCTAGACGAGCGCAGGGCGGAAGGCAATCGGTGGGCGATGGTGGGCGGCGTACCCTCCCCTGGAGGGGGAGGGTCGCGAGCGAAGCGAGCGGGGTGGGGTGATCTATCAAATCACAGCCACCCCCTCCCGACGCGCTTCGCGCGTCGACCTCCCCCCTCCAGGGGGAGGTGAAGAAGAAAGCGCCCTACGCCTTCATGACGCCGATGAAGCCTTCGAGCTTGGCCGGATCGTTGCGCAAAGCCTCGCTGGCGCCGTCATAGACGATGCGGCCACGGTCCATCACCACCACGCGCGGCGCGATC
Source organism: Pseudolabrys sp. (assembly GCF_035943735.1). Lineage (GTDB taxonomy): Bacteria > Pseudomonadota > Alphaproteobacteria > Rhizobiales > Xanthobacteraceae > Pseudolabrys. The sequence continues at coordinate 29,442 of NZ_DASZBV010000003.1, read as the reverse complement.
GACAGCGCCAGCCGCGAGTTCTGCTCGACCACGATCATCGCCAGCTTGCCGGCGGCAGCGAGCCGTTTGATCGCGCGCGCCAGTTCCTCGACGATGACCGGCGCCAGGCCTTCGGACGGCTCGTCCATCAGCAGCACGGTCGGATTGCCGATCAGTGCACGGCCGATGGCCAGCATCTGCTGCTCGCCGCCGGAGAGCTGGTTGCCCATGTTGCCCGCCCGCTCGGCGAGCCGCGGGAACAGTTCGCAAACGGTCTGGTAGGTCCAGTGGCCCGGGCGCGCCGCGACTTCGAGGTTCTCGCGCAAGGTCAGCGACGGAAAGATCTCGCGCTCCTGCGGCACGTAGCCGAGACCCGCGTGCACGCGCTTGTAGGTGGCGGTCCTGGAGATGTCGTGACCGTGCAGTTGCACGTGGCCGCCATGCAGCGTCGTGTGGCCCATGACGGTGGCGAGCAGCGTCGACTTGCCGACGCCGTTGCGGCCGATGATCGACACGGTCTCGCCCGGCGCGAGCGCAAACTTCACGTCCTCCAGCACCACGGTCTCGCCGTAGCCGGCCCGGACATTGTCGAGCGCGAGCGCCGGCTCAGCCATGGTGATGCTCCTGGCCAAGATAGACTTCGCGCACCTTCTCGTTGCGGCGGATCTCGTCGGGCGTGCCCTTGGTGAAGACGGCGCCCTGCACCAGCACGCTGATTTCGCGCGCGAACCGGAACACGACGTCCATGTCGTGCTCGATGATGAGCACGGCGATGTCCGGGTCGAGCGCGGCGACGACGTCGAGGATGAGATGCGTCTCCGACGACGGCACGCCGGCAGCCGGCTCGTCGAGCAACAGCACGCGCGGCTTCTGCGCCAGCGCCATGGCGATCTCGACCAGCCGCTGCCGGCCGTAGGGCAGTTCGCGCACGAGCTTCAACGCGTCGTCGACCAGCCGCAGCGCTTCGAGCCGATCGAGCGCTTCATCAATCACAGCGCGTTTCGCACCAGCGGAGCGCCACATATTGTTGCAGTTGCCGTCGCGCTCGCCGATCGTCATGCAGAGGTTTTCGAGCACGGTGAGGCCGCGGAAGAGCTGGTTGATCTGGAACGTGCGCGCCAGCCCGCGGCGCGCGCGCTCGGCCTGCGACCAGCCGGTGATGTCGTCGCCGTTGAGCAGCACGCTGCCCGATGACGGCTTGAGCACACCGGTGATCAGATTGACGAGCGTCGTCTTGCCGGCGCCGTTCGGGCCGATGAGGGCATGGCGCGCGCCCTTCTCCAGCGACAGGTCGACGTCGCGCGTGACGCGCAGCGCGCCGAAGCTGCGGTTGAGACCCTTGACCTCGAGCGCGGCGGTCACGGCGCCCTCCTTCCGGCGAGCTTGCGCCGAATGGTGTCGCCGACTCCCAGCAGGCCGCGTCGCGCGAACATCACCGCCAGCACGAGCAGCAGGCCGATGCCGAACTGCCAGAAGGTCGGGCTCATCTTCGAGAGTTTGTCCTCGAAGATCATGTAGACCGCGGCGCCGAGGAAGGCGCCGTAGAGTCGTCCCGTGCCGCCGAGGATGAGCATGACCATGACCTTGGCCGACGCGTCGAAGTCGAACACGGTCAGCGTCACGTAGGCATTGGTCTGGGTGAACAGCGCGCCGGCCATGCCCGCAATCGCCGCCGAGATCGCGTAGACGGTGACGAGGCGGCGATGCACCGGCGAGCCGATCGAATGCATGCGGCGCACGTTCTCGCGGATGCCGGTCAGCGCCTGCCCGAACGGCGAGTAGACGATGCGGCGCACGACGAAGAACACGACCGCGAGCGCCGCGAGCGCGTACCAGTAATTGGTGTGGCCGTAGAGGTCGTACTGGAAATGGCCGAGCAGCGGATCGAACGTGAGCCCCGGCAGGCCGTCATAGCCGCCGGTGAAGTCGGAGCGGATGTTGCCGCCCTCCTGCAGCATCGCGGCGAAGGCGATGGTCAGCATCAGCAGCGTCAATCCGCGATAGCGCAGGATGAACCAGCCGACGACGATGCCGACGAGGCCGGCCACGGCGCCGCCGAAGAAGACGCCGCTGATCGGTTCGGTCCAGCCGAGCTTGATCGAGGCGAGCGCCACGGTATAGGCGCCCAGCCCAAAGAACGCCGCGTGGCCGAGCGTGACGATGCCCGCATAGCCGAGGATCAGGTCCAGCGACAACGCGAACATGATCATGATCAGCAGTTGGCTGCCGAACGTCATGCGGTCGGGGAAGACGAAGAAGCAGCCGACCGCGATCAGCCAGGGCAGCGCCTCGGGCCAACGGAGATAGTGCCGGCGCAGCAGGAATTCGGCCGCGCGGTCGCGCGCGGCCTTTGCAGTCACCGCGCCGCTCGTGGGTTCACTCGCGGCCATAGAACCCTGCCGACTTGATCAGGAGGACGACCACGGTGATGAGATAAACGAAGAAATTGCCGGCCTGCGGAAACATGTATTTGCCGCCGGTGTCGATGATGCCGATGACGAGTGCCGCGAGCAGCGTGCCCTTGAGGCTGCCGAGGCCGCCGGTCGCCACGACGATGAGGAAGAGGACGAGATAGAGCACCGCGAAATACGGCGTCAGCCCGAACAGTTGGATGGCGAAGCCGCCGCCGAGCGCGGCAAGGCCGGAGCCGACGGCGAAGGTGAGCGTGAACAGGCGGTCGACGTTGATGCCGACCGATTCAGCCATGCGCCGGTTGTCGACGGCGGCGCGGATGCGGGCGCCGATATTGGTGCGCTCGAACGCATACCAGAGAACCGTGACGAGAACGGCGCCGACGATGATGAGGAAGGCGCGGTAGCTCGGAAACGCGCGGAAGCCGAGATTGATGTCGCCTTCGAGCCAGTGCGGCAACGGCACCGACTTTGGAATGGGGCCGTAGAAATAGGTGAACGTCGCGATCGCCATGAAGGCAAGGCCGATCGTCAGCAGCACCTGCTCGAGATCGGTGGCCTTGTAGAGGCGGCGATAGAGCAAGCGCTCGAATGGGACGCTGATGAAGCCGACCAGCACCGCGGCAATGACGAGCGCCGGCACGAAATCGATGCCGAGGCTGCGCGTCAGCGAGACAACGATATAGCCGCCGACCATGGCGAAGGCGCCGTGCGCCAGGTTCACGAAGTTCATCAGGCCCATGGTGACCGACAGGCCCACGGACGTGATGAACAGGAACATGGCGTAAGCCAGCCCGTCGAACAGGATACTGATGACGATATTGGCCGCGTGCGACACGACCGTCTCCCGGTCTTAAGAGAACGCCGCCGCGCCTGTGCGCGGCGGCGTTTGTTTGTCGGAAATCCAGACGCTCAGGAGGCGCAGCGGCCGATCTTGAGCGCCTTGCACTCGTCCTTCACCTGCGGGACGGTCTCGAGGATGCGCTCGCCCAGCTTGCCGTCAGGCTTGCGATAGACCTCCATCGCGTGCTCGTCCTCGATGACGTCGCGCGTCTGCGGATCGATCGAGACCTTGCCGCGCGGGCCGACGGTGGACCAGCCCTTGAGCGCGCCGATCACCTTCTCGCCGTTGCTGAAGTCGCCGTTGAGCTTCTTCACGGTGTCGAAGATGGCGTGCATGGTGTCCCAGGCGGCCGCCGACATGAAGTCGGGGTACGAGTCGGGACCGTAGGCCTTGTGCCACTCCTCGTTGAACTCCTTGTTCTGCTGATTGTCGAGGTCGACCGCGTAGTGGCCCATCACGATGGTGCCGATGGCGGCGTCGCCCATGTCCTGCAGCTTGTTGTCGGGGATCAGGTCCATCGGGCCGATCAGCTTGATGCCGGCCTTGCGCATGCCGAGCTCGCCATAGGCCTTCATGACGCCGGTCGCGTGCGCGCCGGACGGGATGAAGACGTACATGCAGTCGGGATGCGCGTCCTTGATACGCTGGAAGAACGGCGTGAAGTCGGGCACCTGCACCGGCGAGCCCATCGGGATCGACAGAGTGACCTTGCCGCCGACCTTCTTGTAGCCGGTCTCGAAGGCTTCCGTGGAATCCTTGCCCGGCGGGAAGTCGGTGTAGGCGACCGCGGTCGTCTTGCAGCCGATCTTGTTATAGGCGTAAGCGCCCATCGGATAGGCCGGCGACCACATGCTGAACGACAGGCGGGCGATATAGGGCGACAGGTTGGTGATCCACGCCGTGCCGGCGTTGGAGATCAACATCGGCATCTTCGCCTGCGTGACGACCGGCGCGAGCGCGATCGCCGACGGCGAGAACGAGAAGCCGGTGAGGATCTGCACCTTGTCATTGGTGATGAGCTCGGTGCCGACGGTTTTGGCCTGCGCACCGGTCGGCGGACCCTCGTCGCGCTTGACGAGTTCGACCTTGTTCGGCGCGATGTCCTTCGTGTGCAACTTGACGTACAGGTCGAAGGCCTTGTCCATCTGATGGCCGAGATCGGCATTGGCGCCGGAGAACGGCAACACCACGCCTATCTTGACGGTGCCGGCATTGGCGGCCCCACCCAGCCCGAGCGCGAGCGCCAGAGCCGTGAGCCCGAGACGACTGCCCAATTGCATCTCCTCCCTCCCTTTCATTCCGTTTCGTTGGTATTCCAACTATCTATCAGGCCGTGAACGATCCGCCCTCGTCCTTTGCGGACGCGGCGGCATTCCGCACGTTTTGCCCAGTCTGCAAGCGCTTTTCAATGGCCCGCCGGCTGTTCGTCCGCGCGTTGAAGCGACGATTGCGAGAAGCCGGCCGCGGCAAGTTAGCGCATGCGGCGTCGATCCGCAGGCCCGGTGGCTCGGGGTGATCCGTCCCACCGGACGCCGCGTGCCGACGCCATGAGGGCAACCATGCCGGTGTACCGCAGTCTAATCAAATGAATAGAATGTGTCCATTTATCCATTCAGTGCATGAATGGTCCGGGCCGACGTCATCTCCCGCGCCAGCAGGTCGCGCAGCGTTGCCGCCGGCGGCGACAGCGGCATGCCGCGCCGCCAGACGAGACCATAGGTGCAGGAAAGCTTGGGCGCGCGCAGCGGTACGGCGACCACGCCGCCGCCACGGTGCAGCGCGACGTCGATCATCGGCACGACCGTGAAGCCGAGCCCGGCCTCCACCAGATTGACCGCCGTCTCGACGTGCTGAACCTCGTATTGCCAGGGGATGTTTGCCTTCGCTGCGCTGATGGCGTCGTCGATGATGACGCGGATCGCCGTCCGCGAACTCACCCGGATCAGCGGCAGCCCGCTCATTTCACCCCAGCCAAGCGCCCGTTTCTTCGCCAGCGGATGTCCCGAGGGGCAGGCCAGCGCCAGCGGCGAAGCGGAGAACGTCTCGATGTCCAGATCCCAGCGATTTGTCAGGAGCCCGGTGAAGCCAAATTCCACTTCGCCCGACTCCACCAGTTCGGCGATGGCGGCGGACGGAGTCTCGAAGATGCGCACCTGCACATCCGGCATCACCTCATGGAAACGGCGCAGGATCGGCGGCATGTAGTTGACGGCGAAGACCGGGAGACAGGCGACGTCCAGTCGCTCGCGCCGCTTGGCGCCCTGCTGTCGGAGATCGTCGAAGGACTGCTCGAGCTCACTGAGCGCCTTGCGCGCTTTCGGCAGGAAGTCGATGCCGGCGCGCGTCAGGGTCACTTCCCGCGTCGTGCGCGCGAGCAGCTTGAGGCCGAGCTCCTCCTCGAGCTTGCGCATCCGGTGGCTGACCGCGGTCTGCGACAGGTTCAGATGCGCCGCCGCGCGCTGGAACGAGCCGCGTTCCGCAATACTGACGAAGGCTTCCAGCCCGAGAAAGTCGATCCGCACCGCCCTGCCCTCCGCACGGGTCCCAGGCGGACATGCATCCAATTCATGAATAGGTCAAATACGGCAGCACCGTCGCGGGCGACATGTCGCCGTCGCCTTGCGGCCGTATGAACGATGAAGGGACCGAGCCGACCGCCGCGGCGGACGGCGGCGGTCAGGCCGCGCTCTTCTTCCTTGGCGGCCTGAGCGCGGAGCCTGGGTCGCGCGCGGCGACCAGCATCTCCAGCGAAGCCACCTCGACGCGGTTCCGGCCGCGCTCCTTGGCGAAATACAGCGCGCGATCGGCCTGCGCCAGCAACTCCGAGATTTCGAGCACCGCGCTGTCGCAATGTGCGACGCCGATGCTGACCGTGGCCAGCACTTCATGGCCTTCGACGTCGTCGGTCGCTTGCGAGAAGTTGTCGCGGATGCGTTCGGCGATGCCGAGGGTGGACACGCGGTCCATGTCGTAGATCAGTGCGGCGAATTCCTCGCCGCCCAAGCGGCCGATCAGGTCGGAGCCGCGCAGCGCACGTCGGGCGCAGGTGGTGAAGATCTCCAGCACGCGATCGCCGACGGCGTGGCCGAAGCGATCGTTGATCGATTTGAAATGATCGAGGTCGATCAGCAGCATCGTCGCGGGACGCGGATGCCCGTTGTGACGCTTGGCGAGCACCGCTGCGTCGGCCAGAAACGCGCGGCGGTTGGCGATGCCGGTCAGCGGGTCGACCATCGCCGCCGTGCGATGGCGCAACTCGGTGCGTTCCTTGGCCATGGCCAGCAGGATGAACGCCACGGAGATCGTGAACAGCAGCGCCTCGAAGCTGAGCACGGTGAGCCAGACACTGCCGAACATGTCGGCGGTGGCGGGGCTCCACGGCAAGAACGTCACGAGCGGCGTGTGCAGCAAGAACAGCGAACCATGCGCGAACAGCATGAAGATCGCCGGCCAGCGTGAGACGAGTTGCTCCTTGCGGCCGCGCCAGAACTCGTAGGCCGTGAGCCAGGTGTAGGCGGTGATGATGCTCGAGGCGACGAAGGAGCGCGTATCGATCGCATTGGAGAGCATCGGCAGCCGGCAGATGAGCAGCCACAGCACGGCGCCGGTGACGAGATAGACCGGTTCGACCGGTCGGCCGTCGAAGACGCGGGCGCCGGTCCAGGTGATGGCAAAGGCGGTGAATAGAAGCGCGTTGGCGAGATCGATGCTGATCAGGTCCGGCACCGAGCCGTACATGCCGAACAGCACGATCGATGCGGCGCGCACCAGATGGGCGAAGCCCCACCAGCACACGCCGCGGATCGCCATGTTCTGAGCCCAGGCGAACAGCAGCAGCAGGCCGAGAATGGTCTCGACGTAGATCGTGACCATAAACAGCGTATTGACGTCGAGCCGCATCAAGACTGTCCACCCCGCGACATCGCGCGACCTTCTTTTGCGCCGCCCGGACTTTTGCCCCGGCGCCGGTAAGAAGTGGTGAACAAGCACCTGATACCGCCGGGCTTTCGCCGCGGTATGGTTTCGGGACAGTTTCCAGCAGGCCGCTTATGCGAGCGATCGGCGGCCCTTGTGACCCCACAGGGCGTCCACTAGGTTCCGAAGGTCACTTTCGAAGCCGGAATTCGGGTATGCGCGTCCGTAATGGGATCATCGAGGCCATTGGCCATACGCCGCTGATCAAGCTCGAGCGGGCCTCGGCCGAGACCGGCTGCACCATCCTGGGCAAGGCCGAATTCATGAATCCGGGCGGCTCCGTCAAGGATCGCGCCGGCCGCCAGATGATCCTCGAAGCCGAAGCCCGCGGCGAGCTCGGGCCCGGCGGCGTGGTGGTCGAGGCGACCGCCGGCAACACCGGCATCGGCCTTGCTCTGGTCGCCAATGCGCGCGGCTACCGCACCATCATCGTCATTCCCGAGACGCAGAGCCAGGAGAAGAAGGACGCGCTACGCCTGTTCGGCGCGGAGCTCGTCGAGGTGCCGGCGCTGCCCTACTCCAACCCCGACAATTATCAGCACGTCGGCCGCCGCCTCGCCGAACAATTGAAAAAAACCGAGAAGAACGGCGTCATCTTCGCCGACCAGTGGAACAACCTCGACAACAGCAAGGCGCATTACGTTTCCACCGGCCCCGAGATCTGGGACGAGACCGGCGGCGAGGTCGATGGCTTCATCTGTTCGGTCGGCTCCGGCGGCACGCTGGCCGGCGTGTCGCGCTATCTGAAAGAGAAGAACAAGAACGTGACCATCGGTGTCGCGGATCCGCGCGGCGCTGCGATGTATCACTACTTCAACGATGGCGAGGCGAAATCAACCGAAGGCGGCTCGATCACCGAAGGCATCGGCCTCGGCCGCGTCACGGCGATCGTCAAGGAGATGATGGTCGACAAAGCCTATCTCATTCCCGACGAGGAGGCGGTGCCGCTCGTGTTCGATTTGCTCGAGCACGAAGGTCTTTGTGTCGGCGGCTCGTCCGGCGTCAACATCGCCGGCGCCATCAGATTGGCGAAGGATCTCGGCCCCGGCCACACCATCGTGACGGTGCTCGCCGATTACGGCACGCGCTACCAGTCGAAGCTGTTCAATCCCGACTTCCTGCGCTCGAAAAAGCTGCCGGTGCCGGATTGGCTCGAACGCAGAATCGACATCAAGCCGCCGTTCGTGGGCAAGTGACGATGCCGACCGACTGCCTCTTTCGCGACGATTCCTATCTCAAGAGCTGCGAGGCGCGCGTCGTGGCGATTACCGATCAAGGCGGCATCGTGCTCGACCGCACGGTCTTCTACGCGAATTCCGGCGGGCAGCCGGGCGACACCGGCACGCTGACGACATCCGACGGGCGCCGCGTGACCATCGCAAATGCCGTCTACACCGACCGCGGCAAAACCGAGATCGCGCATGTGCCCGCCCCCGACGCGCCGGCGCTCGCGGTCGGCGATGCGGTCACGGCCGCGATCGATTGGGACAAGCGTTACGGCCGCATGCGCATGCACACCGCGCTGCACCTGCTGTCGGCGGTGCTGCCTTATGCCGTCACCGGCGGCTCGGTCGGCGACGCCGACGGCCGGCTGGATTTCGACATTCCGGAAGCGGGCCTCGATAAGGACGCGATCGCGACCAGGCTCGCCGGCATGATCACCGCCGACGCCGCCGTCTCGAGCCGCTGGATCAGCGACGCCGAGCTCGAGGCCAATCCCGGCCTGGTCAAAACCATGTCAGTGAAGCCGCCAATGGGCACCGGCCGCGTCCGGCTGATCGAGATCGCATGCCTCGACCTGCAACCCTGCGGCGGCACGCATGTGCGGCGCACCGGCGAGATCGGCGCGGTACAGGTCACCGGCGTCGAGAAAAAAGGCAAACAGAACCGCCGCGTCCGCATTGCGTTAGCATGACGTGAACAGATCGGAAGGCAGACAATGACCAATTCCCTCCCCAGCCGCTGGTTGCGCTCGACCGAATGGCTCGCGGGCGAACTCGGCAAGGACAATGTCGTCGTCGTCGACGGCTCGTTCTACCTCCCGGCGATGAAGCGCGACGCCAAAGCCGAATATCTCAGTGGCCACATTCCCGGCGCCGTGTTCTTCGATATCGACGCTATCGCCGACCATTCCACCGACCTGCCGCACATGCTGCCCGGACCGACGCAGTTCGCCGAGATGGTCGGCGCACTCGGCATCGCCGACACCGACACCGTCGTCGTCTATGACGGGCACGGACTGGGCGGTGCGCCACGCGTGTGGTGGATGTTCGGCATCTTCGGGGTGAAGAACGTCTTCATCCTCGACGGCGGCCTCCCCGCCTGGACGGCGGAAGGACGCAAGACCGAGGGCGGCGCGGTCAAGCGCGCACCGCGCAAATTCAACGCCACGATGCAGACCAGCGCAGTGGCGATGGACACCGACGTGATGATGGCGATCAACGACGGCAAGACGCAGATCGTCGACGCCCGCCCGGCCGGGCGTTTCGCCGGCCGCGACCCGGAGCCGCGACCGGGCCTGCGCGGCGGCCACATGCCGGGTGCCAAGAACATTCCGTCGTCGGCGCTGATCGAGAACGGCCGTCTCGTTTCGACCGACAAGATCGCCGCGGCCTTCGCCAAGGCCGGCGTCGACCTCGATCAGCCGACCATTTCGAGCTGCGGCTCCGGCGTATCCGCGGTGATCCTCGCGCTCGGCTTCGACGCGCTCGGCAAGCCGCTGCCACGCATCTACGACGGTTCGTGGACCGAATGGGGCGGCCGGCCGGACTTTCCGGTGGAGAAGGATTGAGAGAGCGCGTCAGCGAAGAATCTGACTGAGGAACAGCTTCGTCCGCGCGTGCTGCGGATGATTGAAGAATTCCTCCGGCTCGTTGGTCTCGACGATCTGTCCTTCGTCCATGAACACGATGCGGTTCGCCACCTCGCGGGCGAAGCCCATCTCGTGCGTCACGCACAGCATGGTCATGCCGTCCTCGGCGAGCGACACCATGGTATCGAGCACCTCCTTGACCATCTCCGGATCGAGCGCCGAGGTGGGCTCGTCGAACAGCATGATCTTCGGGCTCATGCACAGAGCCCGCGCGATCGCCACGCGCTGCTGCTGGCCACCCGAGAGCTGGCCGGGATACTTGTTGGCCTGCTCGGGGATCTTCACGCGCCTGAGATAATGCAGCGCGACCTCCTCGGCCTGCTGCTTCGGCATCTTGCGCACCCAGATCGGCGCCAGCGTGCAGTTCTCCAGCACGGTCAGATGCGGGAACAGGTTGAAGTGCTGGAACACCATGCCGACCTCGCGGCGCACCTCGTCGACCTTCTTCAGGTCGTGGGTGATCTCGACGCCGTCGACAACGATGCGGCCGCTCTGGTGCTCCTCCAGTCGGTTGATGCAGCGGATCATCGTCGATTTGCCCGAGCCCGACGGTCCGCAGATGACGATGCGCTCGCCACCCATGACGCGCAGGTCGATGTCGCGCAGGACGTGGAAGGTGCCGAACCATTTGTTCAGCTTGACGATGTCGACGGCGACCGGATTGGAGAGCCGCGCCGGCTTGCCGACCGCATTGCGCTCAAGCGTGCTCATGGCGGCCCCTTACCGTTTTTCGCCCTTGCTCAGGCGCGCTTCCGTGGCCCGCGCGTAGCGGGACATGCCGTAGCAGAAGACGAGATAGAAAATCGCGGCGACCGCATAGCCGGTGGTCGAGGTCACCGGCGTCGCCCATTTCGGATCGACGCGCGACACCTCGACGGTGTTGAGCAGATCGAAGATGCCGATGATGGTGACGAGCGAAGTATCCTTGAACAGGCCGATATAGGTGTTGACGATGTTCGGGATGGTGATGCGCAGCGCCTGCGGCAGGATGATGAAGCGCATCATCAAGGGATAGCTCAGGCCGACCGCCATGGCGCCCTCGTACTGGCCCTTGGAGATCGCCTGCAGGCCGGCGCGCACGACCTCCGCCATATAGGCGGAGGCGAACAGCGCGATGCCGATCATCGCCCGCACAAGCTTGTCCGGCTCGTACTGCTGCGGCACGAACAGCGGCAGCATCACGCTCGCCATGAACAACACCGTGATCAGCGGCACGCCGCGCACGAACTCGATGAAGACGGTCGAGAACAGCCGCACCATCGGCATGCGCGAGCGGCGGCCGAGCGCCAGCACGACGCCGATCGGCAGCGACACTACGATCCCGACTGTGGCAAGCACGATGGTCACCAGCACGCCACCCCACAGCACCGTGTCGACCACCGGCAAGTCGATCGCGGCAAAGCCGTGCAGCAGGATGAAGGACACGATCGGCAGCACGATGAAGAAATAGAGGATGCCGAGATCGCGGCGCGGCGCCCGCAGCCACAAAAGCCACACGACGCCGACCGCGAGCAGCGCGAAAAACAGGTCGACGCGCCAACGCTGCGGGATCGGATAGGACCCGTAGGTGAAATAAGCGAGCCGGTCCTTGACGAAAGGCCAGCATGCGCCGACCTCATGATGCACGGTCGACATCAGGCACGCGGTACGGTCGCTGCCGGTCCACACGGCATCGACGAAGAGGAAGCCGATCACGCCGTAGAGAATCCAGACGACCAGCGCCAGCACGACGACGGTCAGCGCGATGTTGGACGGCGTCGACAGGAGGTTGGCGCGCACCCAGGCGACCGCGCCGGTCATGCGCGCCGGCGGCGGCTGCGGCCCAAGGAACTGCGACCGCACGAAGCGGAGTTCGGTGACGGCGAGATCGCCTGCGGCCATGGTCATGGTGGCGCCCTCACCGCTCCACCAGCGCGACGCGCCGGTTGTAGAGGTTCATGGCGAACGACGTGACCAGGCTGATGGTGAGGTAGACCAGCATGGTGATGGCCACCACCTCGACCGCCTGGCCGGTCTGGTTGAGCACCGTGCCGGTGAATATCTGCACCAGGTCGGGATAGCCGATGGCCACCGCCAGCGACGAGTTCTTGATCAGGTTGAGATACTGGTTGGTCAGCGGCGGCACGATCACGCGCATGGCCTGCGGGATGACGACCAAGCGCAATGTGGGGCCGGGGGTAAGGCCGAGCGAATAGGCCGCCTCCGCCTGCCCGCGCGCGACCGCGAGGATACCGGCGCGGACGACCTCGGCAATGAAGGCGGCGGTATAGGTGGTGAGGCCGAGCAGCAGCGCCACGAACTCCGGCTGCAGGTCGACGCCTCCGGTGATGTTGAAGCGGCCAGCCTGCGGCATATCGAAGTGGAGCGGTCCGCCGGCCGCGAAAAAGGCGGCGAGCGGCAGGCCAACGATCAGCACGAGGCCAAGCCAAAAGACCGGCAGCTGCCGGCCAGTGCGCATCTGCCGCCGCCGCGCCCAGAGGTGCAGCGCGACCGTGGCGACGATGCCGATGGCGAAGGCGAGCTCGACCCAGCCGAAGCCGGCCAAAGCCTGCGGCTTGGGCACCATCAGCCCGCGATTGTTGAGATAGACGCCGCCGCCGAAAACAAGGCTGTCGCGGATGTTCGGCAGCGCCTTCAAGACGGCGTTGTACCAGAACAGGAGTTGCAGCAGCAGCGGGATGTTGCGGATGGTCTCGACATAGCCGCTCGCGGCGCGGGCGACGATCCAGTTGGTCGACAGCCGCGCAATGCCGATGACGAAGCCGAGGATGGTGGCAAGCACGATGCCGAGACCGGCGACCAGCAGCGTGTTGAGCAACCCAACCCAGAAGGCCCGGCCGTAGGTCGATCCCGACGAGGTGTAGGCGATGAGCGTCTGGCTGATATCGAAGCCGGCGGTCTGGTTCCAGAAGCCGAAGCCGGAAGCGATGTGCGCCTTCTGCAGGTGATCGGCGGCGTTGGTGACGGCGCCATAGACGAGCAGCGCGACCCCGGCGGCGAGCACGATCTGATAGACGAGGCTGCGGACCCTCGGGTCGTTGTAGAGGGGAACGCGCGGCGGGCGCGCTCCCGTCACTTGCTCGCTCGCCATCGGCCCCTCATCGGGCGCGCTCGCTGCGCCCGTCGTGTTCATCCGCGGCCGTCGGCGACTGTCCCCTCACACCGCCGTCGTCGCAAGACATGCCGCTTTAGCGGATCGGCGGCGCGTATTGCAGGCCGCCTTTGGTCCACAGGCGGTTCAAGCCACGGTCGATCTTGAGCGGCGAGCCCTGCCCCACATTGCGCTCGAACGACTCGCCGTAATTGCCGACCTGCTTGATGATTTTCACCGCCCAGTCCTTCGACAGGCCGAGTTGCTCGCCGTAATTGCCCTCGGTGCCGACGAAGCGCTTGATATCGGGATTGGTGGCGTTCGCCTGCTGGTCGATGTTCTTCTGCGTCAGCCCGAGCTCCTCGCCGTCGATCATCGCGAACAGCGCCCATTTGACCACGTCGAACCACTGATCGTCGCCGTGCCGCACCGCTGGTCCGAGCGGCTCCTTGGAGATGATCTCGGGCAGGATCATGTGGTCGCCGGGATTGGCGAGGCGCAGGCGCTCGGCGTAGAGGCCGGAGGCGTCGGTCGTGAAGGCGTCGCAGCGTCCGGAGTCGTAGGCCTTGATCGCCTCATCGGAGGTGGCGAAGGTCACCGACTTGAGCTGCATGTTGTGGGCGCGGAAATAGTCGGCGAGGTTGAGCTCGGTCGTCGTGCCCTGCTGCACGCACACCGACGCGCCGCTCAGTTCCAGCGCCGAGTTCACCTTCAGGTTCTTGCGCACCATGAAGCCTTGGCCGTCGTAATAATCGATGCCGGTGAAGTTGAGGCCGAGGGTGGTGTCGCGCGATGACGTCCAGGTCGTGTTGCGCACGAGGACGTCGACCTCGCCGGACTGCAGCGCGGTAAAACGGTCCTTGGCGGTCAGCGGGAAGAACTTCACCTTGGTGGCGTCACCGAGCACCGCGGCGGCGATCGCGCGGCAGACGTCGACGTCGAGACCGGTCCATTGCCCTTGTGCATCGGGCATGCCGAAGCCGCCCAGCATGCCGTTGGCGCCGCAGTTGAGGACGCCGCGCTCCTTCACCGTCTTGAGCGTCTGCGCGGTGGCGCCGTGCGCCACCATCATCAAGGCAAGCGCGATCAATGCTGCCAGTCGCTTCATCGGAGTTCCCCTTCTACGCGGCACTCGCCGTTGTCTGCGGCCGGTCCGAGGAGATCCGGCCGCAGCGCGGCCGCACCCCGATGTGCTCGCCGCCTGCGTTTGCAGGTCGCGGCGGAGCGCGAAAACCAGCCTCACCCAGCGTGATTGTTGCCGGTTCGCATTCCAGAACGAACGGAACGCAAGGTCAAGGGGTTGACGCTCGCGGCCAAAGCCCGCGTATATGCCGCGTTCCAACCTCTGCCATTGCCTGCCCTTTCGACGGACCAGCGACATGACGAAACCGCCGAAGACACCGGTCAAGCCGGCCACGCGCCTGGTCAATGCCGGCCGCGACCCGCAGAGCTACTACGGCTTCGTCAACCCGCCGGTCTATCACGCCTCCACCGTCCTTTACCCCACCGCCGAGGACCAGGTCGCGCACCGCTCGCGGTATCAGTACGGGCGGCGCGGCACGCCGACCACCGAGGCCCTGGAGAACGCGCTGCGCGAGATGGAGGGCGAGGCCTGCGCCGGCGTGGCGCTGCTGCCCTCCGGTCTCGCCGCCATCACCACCGCGCTGATGTCGGTCGCCGGCGCCGGCGATCACATCCTCGTCACCGACAGCGTCTACCGCCCGACGCGCAATTTCTGCGAGGGCGTGTTCAAGCGCATGGGTGTGGAGACGACCTATTACGATCCGCTGATCGGCGACGGCATCGCTGCACTGTTCCAGCCGAACACACGCGCGGTGTTCACCGAGGCGCCGGGCTCGCAGAGCTTCGAGATGCAGGACATCCCGGCGATCGCCAAGGTCGCGCATGACAGGGGCGCCGTCGTGCTGATGGACAACACCTGGGCGACGCCGCTCTATTTCGACGCTTTCGAGCACGGCGTCGATCTGTCGATCCAGGCTGGCACCAAATATATCGGCGGCCACTCCGACATCATGTTCGGCTGTGTCGCCGCCAACGCAAAGACGCACGGCCCGCTGAAGGAGACCTACCACGCGCTCGGGCTCTGCGTCGGGCCGGACGACATCTATCTGGCGCTGCGCGGGCTGCGCACCATGGGCGTGCGGCTCGCGCGCCATAACGAATCCGGGCTCGCCATCGCCCGCTGGCTGGAGAGCCGCCCGGAAGTCAGGCGCGTGTTGCATCCCGGTCTGCCGAGCGATCCGGGCCACGCCATCTGGAAGCGCGATTTCACCGGCGCCTGCGGCTTGTTCAGCATCGTGCTCGAGCCCTGCCACGACAAGGCCGTCTACGCCTTCATGAACGAGCTGGCGCTGTTCGGCATGGGCTTCTCCTGGGGCGGATTCGAAAGCCTCTGCATCCTGTTCGACTGTGCCGAATACCGGACCGCAACCCTATGGGCGCCCGGTGGCCCGACGCTCCGCCTGCACATCGGGCTCGAAGATCCCGGCGATCTCATCGCCGATCTCGAGCGCGGCTTCGCGGCGATGAAGGCTGCGAGCTGAATGAGCGCGCTGCCGTGCATTACGGCAGGCATTGTCCGTTTCTCAGGCACGCGCGAACAAGCAATGCGTCGACGCATGGTGAAATTGGCACAGGCATGTCGCCGGCGGTCTTGACTTGCTGATACGCCACCTTCCTAATTCGCCTCGCTGGGGCGATGTTGTTTCCGTGCCGTCGTGCGACCGCGTGGTGAATGTCGCTCCCCCGCCGATTGTTCTTGCGAGGGAGAGATCTGCATGTCGGAACAAACGCCGTCCCGGTTGAGAGTCGCAAGGCCTTCCCATCTCGGCGCCATGCGGTCATGGCGCCTCTCGGCCCCGGCGGCGTTCCTGGCGCTCGCCACATTGCTTGGCGGACTTGCCCAGCCGGCGCATGCTCAGGCGATTTACCCGACGCGTCAGGTCCGTGTCATCGTTGCATTCGCGCCCGGCGGCATTGCCGACGTGATCGCACGCGTTATCGGCCAGAAGCTCAGCGCCAAACTCGGCCAAACCTTCGTGATCGAGAATCGTAGCGGCGCCGGTGGCGAACTCGGCGCGAAGGTCGTGGCTGGAGCCCCGTCGGACGGCTACACGCTGCTGGCGACGACGTCTGCGGTCGCCATCAACGCGCTGGCGATGAAGAACGCCATCGATCCGCGGACGCAGCTCACGCCGGTGGCCGTGGTCGCCGTCGCGCCGATGATCTTCGTCGCCAAGAAGGGCGTGACGGCGCCGGACCTGATGACCTATGTGCGGGACGTGAAGAAGGGGCGGTTCACCTATTCATCGGCCGGCGTCGGCACTGCCGAACATCTGACGTCGGAATACATCTACCGGAAAACGCCCGGCCTCGAGGCGACGCACGTCCCCTATGCAGGCGGCGTCGAAGCGGTGAATGCCGTCATCAGCAACACGGTCGACCTCGCGACCGCGACGATCCCCTCGGCACTATCGCTGATGAAGAGCGGCGATTTGCATCTGCTCGCCATCGCCTCGCACGAGCGCCTGACATCCTTGCCGAACGTGCCCACGCTCAAGGAAGCGGGCTTCGGCGATATCGCCGCGGCCTCCTGGATCGCGATCTTCGGTCCGCCGGGTTTGCCGGCGCCGGTCGCCGACAAGTTGAACGCCGAGATCAATGCCGCGCTGCGCGAACCCGACGTCAGCAAGAAGCTCGGGGGCCTCGGCTTCGTCGCGCAGCCTCAGTCGCAGCAGGCGTTCAAGGCGAGCCTGGATGCGGAGGTCGCCAAATGGGGCGAGATCACCAAGACCGTCGGCTTCTCGCCGAACTGAGCCGCGGCGGAGCGCCGGCCGCGTTCACGCCGGCGCGCCCTGCCCGCCGTTGCGCAGCACGAATTGTAGATTGCGCAGATAGACGAACACGCCGAAGGCTTGGCCGACGATGAAGACGGGATCCTTGCGGTAGATGGCGTAGCCGAGCAGCATGAAGCCGCCGCCGATCGAGAACACCCAGAACGCGGTCGGCACCACGCTTCTGCCCGCGCGCTCGGAGGCGATCCATTGCACCACGAAGCGCATGGCGAACATGCCCTGCGCCACGTAGCCGACGAGGATGCCCCAATCGGCGTTGCCGAGGAACACGTCGTGTAGATAGCCGCCGACGGCCTGCGCGATATCGACCAGCATGGATTCTTCCTCTGAGTGCTGCGCTGCGGACGTTCCGCGGCCGCGCGCTAATCATCAACGATCTCCGGCACGCGTTTCCTGCGCCGGATCAGCCACCACACACCGGCGAGGTCGAGAATGCCGACCCACAGCCGGTCCCACATCCCGTAATTCGACACGCCGGCGCCGCGCGGCCGGTCGACGACATCGACATAACCGATGGCAAACCCCTCGCGTTTGACCAGCGCCGGCAGAAAGCGATGCAAACCATCGAAATACGGCAACCGCAGGAACACATCGCGGCGGAACGCCTTCAACCCGCACCCGGTGTCGCGGGTGCCGTCACGCAGCACCGTCCCGCGCACCGCATTGGCGATGCGCGATTGCAGCTTCTTGAACCCGCTCGCCTTGCGGCCGACGCGCTGGCCGGCGATCAGCGCCACGCGCGGGGCGTCCGCCTCGAGCGCGCGCAGCATCGCCGGGATGAAAGCGGGATCGTTCTGCCCGTCGCCGTCGATGGTGGCTACCAGCGCGCCGCGCGCCGCGGCGACGCCGGTGCGCACGGCCGCCGATTGGCCGCAGGACTGCGCATGGCGCACCCGGCGCAGCCACGGATACTGCGCCATCAGCCGCTTCAGCTCGGCCTCGGTGCCATCCGTCGAGCCGTCGTTGACGTAGACAACCTCGAAGGTCCAGTGCCCTTCGAGCGCGCGCGCGATCTCGCCAACGAGCGGCGCCACGTTGCCCGCCTCGTTGCGGACCGGCACAACGACGGAGACCGCCGGTTCATTCGTCGTCATGGTCGCTGGTTCCGTCGGCCCCCCGGCCGTCGCGGTGCTTCTTAGTCAGCCAGGACAGCCCGGGCAACTGCTTTGATCCGTCGCCGCGACGGGCCGGGATAGAGGTGCGGCACGCCGTCCGGGCCGTAGGAAAAGCCGAGCCGGCGCATGGCGAACCAGCGGCGCACCATCAGGGCGCCGACCGTGCCGACCAGGGCGCCGGTCAGGACGTCGGTCGGGTAATGCGCCGTCACCACCACCCGGCTGAAGACGATGAGCAGGGCATAGATCAGGAAATAGGTGCGCGTGCGCGGCCACAGCGAGGCAAAAGCGACCAGCACGGCGAACACGTTGGTCGCATGGCCGGACGGCAGACTGGCATAGTCCGGCCGCCAGACGAGCAGGTGGAACAGTGTCGGATCGAGGTGCCCGCCAACGAAGGGTCGGGCGCGGCCGATCAGGCGCTTGATGATGGTGTCGAACAGGCCGGGTATGGCGATCGCCGTGAACAGGAAGCCGACGCGGACCATGATCGCCGCGAGCACGCGCTGCTGCACCGGCGAGGCGATCGGCGGCAACGCGGCCAGCACGAGGAACAGGATGCCGAGCGGCCACAGGAACCAGCCGGATTTGCCGTAATCGGTGATCGCGTCGAAGAAGGAATGCAGCCAGTGCGGCAGTTGCTGCACGGCGCGGGCGGCCGGCCCGTCGATGAAGACCATGCCGAGCACGAAGATGACGAGCGCGGCGACCGTGGCGATGGCCAGCTCGCGTCGCGGCAACAGCCATGGCGTCTTCGGATCGATGCGCACCGGCCGCACGAGCACCGCGAGCGCCCTGCCGACATTGGCGAGACACCGCCGCCACACGGCCATCGGCACGGCGACGTCCTCCGCGCTCATGGCGCCGCCGACCGGAATAGCGTCAGCACCACCCGCTTGCCGATGCTGATGTTGTAGCCTTCGACCCGCTGCATCAGCGCGTAACGCACGCCGAGCGCGTTGGCGCGCTGCACGAAGCCGCGTTCATTGCGCGGATCGATGAGCGCGAAGTGGCAGGCGCCCGCGCGCAGGAAATCGGCTGCGCCCGCGCCGTCGGTGAAGCGCGTATGCGTGCCGAGCAGGAAGACGAGGCTCGGCTCCTGATAGGAGTAGGTCGCGGCGACGTGCGGATTGCTGCAGCCGGTCGCATCGACCTGGTCGGCGATCAACTGGCTCGGGAACAGCGACGGGATCGACGGGAAGGCAATGGCGTAGATGGTGATGGCGACGAACACCGATGCCATCATCGCGCGCAACAGCGCCCGCTCCGCCCCGTCGGCCTCGTAAAGCCACCAGGCGAACAGTGCGAGGATGATCGCCACCGTCGCGGTCGGCCAGGCGAGCAGCCCGAGCTCGCGATTGAAGATGACGAAGGCGACCACCGCGGCCACCGAGATGATCGCCGGAAACAGGAACCAGCCAACCGTGCCGCGGATCATCCAGCGGTATTTGGCGAGCGCGCCCGCCTCAAGAATGCCGGCGATCAGGATGGCGACCGCCGGATAGAGCGGCAGCACGTAATGCGGCAGCTTGGTGATGACGATCTCGAACACGATCCAGGATGGCAGCAGCCAGGCGAGCAGAAAGCGCGCCCCCGGTTCACGGCGCGCTTTCCAGATTGCCGGCACCGCCGGCGCCGCCAACACGCAGCCCGGCCAGAAAGTGATGAAGAACAGCAGCAGATAGGTGCCCGGCGGCGCGCCATGCGCCTCCTGCCCGCTCGTCACCTTGTCGAGCATGTCGTGGCCGAGCGCCTGCACGAAGAAGCTGTCGCCCGACTTCATCACGATGGCGACGAACCATGGCAGCACCAGCAGCAGCAGCCAGGCGAAACCGACCACCGGCTTGAGCCGCCAAACCCATTTGCCGGAGCGGTCGGCGAGCGAGAGCGTCAGCGCCGTGAGGCCGATGAACATCAGGATCAGCGGCCCCTTGATCAGCACGCTTGCCGCCGCCGCCGTCCACAAGAGCGCCGGCATGGCCCAGCCGGTGTCCTCCTCCGGATGCCGTCGCGCGCCGAGATAGAGCCGCGCCATCGCACCCATGACGGCGACGCAGGTGAACAGCAGCATGGCGTCGGTCTTGGCGAGCCGCGCCTCGACGCCGAGCAAGACCGAACTCGCCATCATCAGCGAGGCGAGCAGCGCCGAGCGTCTGGTAACGAAGGCGAGCGCGGTCCAGTACGTCAGAAGCACGGCTCCGGTGGCGCCGAACAGCGACGGCAGCCGGTAGAGCCAGATCGTGGTGCGCGCCTCCGAGACGCCGAGCGCCTCTCCGGCCTTCACGCCGGCGGCCTGCAGCCAATAGATGCCGACCGGCTTTTTGTAGCGGACCTCGTCCTGAAAATGGATGTCGACGTACTGCCCGCTCTCCAGCATCTGCTTGGTGGCCTGAGCGAAGCGGGCCTCGTCGCGGTCGACCGGCGGGATCTGGAAGAAGCCTGGCAGGAAGGCGAGCACGGCGAAGCCGATGAGCAGCGCCACGGCGCGCAGATGCGAGGCGGTCGCCCAGTCCAGCGCCGCCGCCAGCCCACGGCCCGGCGAAGCCGGGACACCTGCGTCTCTCGTGGTCGTGCTCATGGGTCGGGAAGGACTACCGCTGATATCGCCGGGCGGGACATAAGCCCAAAAGGGACGGGCTGTCACCGCACCTACTGCAATCGGACGGTGACTGTGTCCGCGGCGCCTCGCCCGTCCATGACGGTAAGCCGGACGAAGCCCGGTCCGTCGGGATGGAAGAACAGGGTGTGCCGTCCGGGGCCCGGGTGCAGCGGCATGCCGTTGACCATGATGGTGAGCGGCCCCCGCCCCCCGGTGAATTTCAGCGGCAGGCCTTCCGCCGGATTGCCGCCGAGCTCGAGCCGGGCGCCGTTCGGCGGAAACATGATGCGCGGCGGATCGCCCTTCATCGCCGCCATGGCGGCCGGGACAAAGCGGCGCAGCGGTGGCGGCAGCCGTGCACTGGTGCTGAACAGCACGCCCTTCGGTGCGTGCGGCAGCCCCGCCGGCAGGAGCCCGGTGCGGGCGAAAGCGTCGAACAGGATCGGCGCGGCGCTGGCGCGGCCGACCAACCCCGGCACCGGCGCGCCATCGGGCCGCCCGACCCAGACGCCGATGGTCATACGGCCGTCGAAGCCTACCGCCCAGGCGTCGCGGTAGCCGTACGACGTGCCGGTCTTGAAGGCGACGCGCCCGCCCGGAGCATTATCCGGGGGCGGCGCGCCGACGAGGATGTTGCCGACATACCAGGCGGCGACCGGATCGAGCAGCCGGTGTCCGGCGCCCGCGGTCGTCTGCCCCTGCCGCTCGATCAGCGGCGCGGCCTCGCCGAGCCTGGCCAGCCCGGCATAGAGCATCGTCAGGTCGGCAAGCCTGATGCCGACGCCGCCGAGCCCCATCGCCAGCCCTGGCGCCTCGCCTTGCGGCAGGACCAGTGCGGCACCGGCTTCATTGAGGCGCGCCGCCAGGCGGTTGACACCGACCTTGTCGAGCACGGCGATGGCGGGAACGTTGAGCGAGAATTGCAGCGCGCGGCGCACCGTCACGGTGCCCTGGAACGTCAGGTCGAAGTTCTCCGGCGTGTAATTGCCGTACCGCACCGGCCGGTCGTCGATCAAAGTTTCCGGATGGATCAGGCCGTCCTCGAAGCCGAGGCCGTAGATGAACGGCTTGAGCGTCGAACCCGGCGAGCGCAGCGCCTGCGTCATGTCCACCTGGCCGGAGCGCGAGGCGTCGAAATAGTCGGCGGAAGCGACGCGCGCACGCACTTCGTTCGTGCTGTTGTCGACGGCGACGATGCCGACGGAGATGCGCGGCCCGAGCGCGTGTGCCCGGTCGCGCGCCAATTCTTCCAGCGTCTTCTGCAGGTCGGCATCGAGCGTCAGGCGGTGCGCGCGCACATTCGGGTCGCTTGAGACGACCTCGTCGGCCACGTTCGGCGCCAACGCCGGCAGCTCCCTACGCCCTTGCGGCACCGGCTGCCGCTTGGCGAGCTTCACTTCGTCCTGCGGAATGGCGCCGGCATCGGCGACCCGGTCGAGAACCAGGTTGCGGGCCGCCAGCGCCTCCCCCGGATAGCGGTCGGGCCGGCGCGCCTCCGGCGCCTGCGGCAGGGCCACCAGAAGGGCCGCCTGGGCCAGCGTCAGCTTCTTCGGCTCTTTGCCGAAATAAGCCAATGATGCCGCACGGATACCCTCCAGATTCCCACCGTAAGGTGCAAGTGTAAGATACAGGGATAAGATCTGATTTTTATTGAGTTTTTCTTCTATCTGCAGCGCCCGGGTGATCTGCCGCAGCTTCGCGTAGAAGCTTCGGTGCCGTCGCGGCTCCAGAAGCCGCGCCACCTGCATGGTGAGGGTGCTGCCGCCGGAGACGATGTGCTGCTCACTCACCAGCTGATAAGCGGCGCGGGCAAGCGCCAGCACGTCGACGCCATCGTGATCGTAGAAGCGCTTGTCCTCGTAGGCGAACAGCATCCTGAGGTAAGTCGGATCGACGTCTGAGGGCGTCGCCGGCAAGCGCCAGCGCCCTTCCTTGTCGGCATAGGCGCGCAGGAGCTTGCCGTGCCTGTCGAGCACGAGGCGCGAGTAATCCATGTCCTGTCCGAGCGGCACCGGCCCGAGCGAATAAACCCACGCACCGCAGGCAATCGAGCACACGGCCACGACGCCGCCCAAGGCCGACAGGATGGCGTGCCAGCGCTTCATTTCGCGGACGTCACCTCGATGGTTCCGGTACCGGTGCGGGCGAAGCGATCCGGACGATACATGTCCTCGACCGTCGCCTGCGGCAGCACGTAATGACCAGGCGACACGGCCCGTACGACATAGGCCACCGTAAACACGGGGGAGGAGTCGTGCGCGCGGTCGAATGCCGCAGTGAAACGGTCGTCGCGGAACTCGGAATGCACCGGTTCCGCTGCATTCGTGATCCAGCCGAGCGTGCCCGTGTCGCCGGATGACACGAGATGCGGATTGTCGATCTCGAAGCCGGCCGGCAGATAATCGGCAACGATGATGCGGCCGAACTGCGGCTGCATTTCCGTCATCGTCAGGACGACGACGAAGCGGTCATTTTGTTTCGCCTTGCCCGGATCGGCGGGCTCACCGGCGAGCGTGTAGAACTTGCGCTCGATCTTGAAGCCGTGCTCGGCCACGGGCTCGGGCTTGACCGGCGCGCCGCTGACCGAGACGACGGTCTGCACCGTCCCCTCGCCCGCGTTGGCAATGGCGAAGCTCCTGTCGAGTGCGGCCGGGCCGAAACTGCGGTAATACGCGCCCTGCCGCTTCTGCCCGTCGATATCGAGCGAGATCGTCGCCAGTTGCTTTGCGAGCGAACGGGCCGCGAGCACCAGCCACGCATCCTCCTGCGTCGAGGTGGCGCTGAACGCCTGCCGCGAGGCATCGATGCGCAGCACGGCGTTATCGATCGTCGCCTGCGGCGCCCTGCCCTCGGACGCGAGCGTCACCAGCGCCGCCGCATCGCGCAGTTGCGAACCGAAATCGGTGCGGCCGAAGTCGAGCGCCGGTGTCGGCTTCGGCGCGATGGCGTCGAGCGCCGCCGTGTAGGCACGGTCGGCGCGGTTGCGGTCGCCGAGCATGGCGAGCGCCGCCGCGATCTGCGCCTTGGCGATGGGCGTGGCGAAGTCGGAGAGCTTGGTGTCGGCGTAATAGCGCAGGTCGCCGATCGGCGCGGCGCCGTTGCGCGCGAGCACATAGAGCGCGTAGGCGAGCTCGCGGCCGCCGTTCTTCGACGGCTCCGGCGCGGTGGCGACGTAATTGCGCAGCCGATCGACCGCCAGCGTATACGCGGTCTGCGGCACGTCGAAGCCCTTCTCGCGCGCCCGCGTCAGGAAGTCGGTGACATAAGCATCAAGCCATACGTCCTCGCCGCCAGCCGACCAGAGTCCGAACGAGCCGTTCGAGCCCTGCCGCGCCAGCAGGCGCGGGATCGCGTCCTTCAGCCGCGTCTCGATCTCGCCGTCAGGCGCCAGCCGCGCCTCGCCGGCGAGCTCGTTGAGATAGAGCATGGCCATCGCCTTGCTGGCGATCTGCTCCGAGCAGCCGAAGGGATAGCGGTCGAGCGCGTTGAACAGGCTCGCGGCGTCGAGCGAGGTCGAGAGCGCGACCGAAAGCGCCGCGCGGCCCGTGCCCGGCACGAAGTCGGCGAACAGGCTCTTGTCGAGCGTGAGCGTGCCGCCCTTGGCCAGCGCCGCCACGGTGCGGCGGGTGAGTATCTGGTTGGCCGGCCTGACGTCGAGATCGTACGAGCGCGCCAGCGTGAAGCCATTGGGGCCGCTCACCGTCACGTCGACGTGCCCGCCGCCGGCGCCCGAGGCCGACACCGGCAGGGAGACGCGGCTCCTCTGCTTCTGCGCCAGCATGAGCACGTGCGGCTTGCCATCGGTGAACGCGACCGGGCCGTCGGCGGCGACATTGATGCTGTAGTCACCGGCGGCGCCCTCGACATTGTCGAGCTCGAGCTGCACCGCGCCGCTATCTCCTGTGCGCAGGAAGCGCGGCAGTGTCGCCGTGAGCACCACGGGATCGCGCACGACGACATCGGTCGAGGCCTTTCCGACCTTGTCCTTGCTCCAGGCCACCGCCATCACCCGCACGGTGCCGGCGAAGGCCGGGATGTCGAAGGTGGCCTGCGCCTTGCCGTCGGGGCCCACGGTGACGATGCCCGAATAAAGTGCCAACGGCGCCTGCGTCGGCGGCGAGCCGGACAATGCGGCCGCGCCCATGTCGCCGCCGGAGCGGATCGCGCCGCGCGCGCCCTGCATGCCGTCGATCAGTTGCCCGTAGAGGTCGCGGATCTCGGCGGTGAGCCGCCGCTGGCCGAGATAATAATCGTCCGGCGCCGGCGGCTTGTAATTGGTGAGGTTGAGGATGCCGACGTCGACCGCGGCGACGACGACCCGCGCCTCCTCGCTCGGCGCAAGCCCGCCGATCTCGATCGGCACCGTCATGGTCGCATTCGGCCGCATGGTGGCGGCCGGCTTGAGAGCGACCTTCAGGAGATGTGCGGCCTTGTCGATCGAGAACCACTGCACGCCGATGGCGCGGCCGGGCATGCGCTGCGCCGGCGCGTCGAGCGGCCGGCGCAAGGTGGCAACCATATAGGCGCCGGTACCCCAGTCGCGGCCGACCACCATCTTCAAATTCGCCGTGCCGGCAGGCACGTCCTGCGACTGGCTGGCGACGAGACGATCGGTGAAGACGTTGAGCGTCAGCCGTCCCGCGGTACGCGCGGTGACCGCGACGTTCATGGTGTCGCCGCCGGCATAGCCCGGTCTGTCGAGCGCAAGCTCGAGCAGGTCGGGCGTGTCAGCGCTCGACTCGGCGTAGAAGCCGGCATCGAAGCCGAGCGAGGTCATCATCGCGTCGCCATTCGACACCTCCAGGCGATAGCGGCCCCACTTCACCGGCAACGACAGGCGCGCCGGCTTGTCGGCGGCAACGTCGAGCGTGCCGTCGGCGACCTTCTCGGTGCGGCGGATCGGCTCGAACTCCCACTGCCCATTTTGCCGGTACCACTGATAGCTCGTCTCGATCTTCAGCAGCGCGTAGTGCAGGCCCTTCTGCGCCAAGGTCTTGCCGTCGGGCGCCACCATGACGACGTCGAAGTCGGCATTGGCGCCGTCTTCCAGCGAGCGGCCGGAGAACGCGGGCTTGACCCCGATCATCGCCGCGGCCGGCCTCACCGGCAGCGTCAGTTTGCGTTCGACGCCGCGGCCGCCCGATTCCGACATGGTGATGGCGATCTTCGCCTCGAGCGGACGCGAGGTGTCCGGCACGTTGTCGAGCGCGACTTCGAACGTCGCCTTGCCGGTCTCGTCGGTCGCGGCAAGATCGCTGAGCTCCTGCCGCACCGGCTGCACGTCATCGTCGGCTGCGCCGAAGGCGTAGCCGGGGAAGCCGGCGCGCGCGCTGGCCACCGCGATGGTGACGTCGCCGGACAGATCGAGCTGCGAGGCCGGCGCGCCGTAGAGGAAGTGTCCGTCAACGCTGACCTCGGCCGGCTGCTGCGCCGAAATGCCGGTCGCCTTCGAGGTCAGATCGAACTCGACGCGGTCGGGCACATAATCTTCGACCATGAAGGTCGTCTCGCCGATCGCCGGCCGCTTTGGATCGGTGTAGGCGCGCACGCGCCAGGTGCCGGTCATCGCCGAGGACACCAGCGGGACATCGAGCGCGCGGCCGCCGAGGCCCTGATCTGAGACCAGCGCGCGGCGATAATCGACGCCGTCCGGGCGCTCGACGACGAGCGTCAGCGGCACATTGAGCGCCGCTGCCCCACGCGCGTCGCGCAACAGCGTCGTGATGTGCACGGTCTCGCCGGTGCGGTAGACGCCGCGCTCGGTGTAGACGAAGGCGTCGAGGCCGACCGGCACCGGCCGACCGGCGACGCCGCGATCGGACAGATCGAATGCCGGCGCCTTGAGACTCAGGAAGGCGTAGTCGGCCTTCTCGCTCGCCACGACGGCCGCCGGCGACTGGCCGCCCTCGCCGCGCGTCAGCCCCGCCTCGAAATGCGCGTGCCCGAACTGGTCGGTCTGGCGGACGGCCAGCACCTCGTTGTTGCGCGCGATGAGCCGCACCTCAGTCTTGTCTTTCGGTTCCGCGGAAGCGAGCGAATGCACGAACACGTCGACGCCGTCATGCGCGGTGTAGGCGGTGAGCCCGAGATCGGAGACGATGAACCACTGCGTCGCCTGCGCGTCATAGTCGTTGTCGGTGAGCGCATCCTTCGGCGTCGCGATCATCGCGTAGACACCGGGGCCGATGTCCTTGAGCGCCTCGCCGACCGGGAAGGCCGTCGTCACTTCCGTGTTGAGCTTGGGCTCTACCTTGAGCTCGCCGCTCCACACCTTGCTGCCGCGTTCGGAGGCGATCTGCTCGGCCTGATAGCGGGAGAGATTGCGCTGGAAGTCGTAGCCGAGCACGGTGTCGATGAGATTGCGGTCACCGATGCGGTAGACCGCGACGGTCACCGCCGAGGTGTTGACGCTCAGCACCGGAATGCCGCGCTGGCCGGTGCGCGGCAAAACGTAGGCCTTGCCGGAGAAGCGCACGAACGGCTTGCGGTCTCGCACGAAGATTGTGAACTCGGTCGACTTCGACAGCGTCTCGTGGACAGTCGACGGCAGCCCGGCGCGCAAAGTGATCTGATAGCGCTCGCCGTGCTTCAGGCCCTCGACGCAGAGTTGCTTCTCGTTGACGGAGAGCGCCGGGCGGTCCTGCCCGAGCACCGCGACAAAGGGCGAGAAATCGGTGCCCTTGGCCGGCAGCAACTCCGAGAACTGGAAGCAGGCGCGCGGCGACACCGCATCGGAATCGACGGAGTAGTCGAGCATGCGAAAGCCGTGCTCGAGGCGCAGTCGCTCGTAGCGGCCGCGCAGGTCGGCGCTCTCGCGCGCCTCGAGTGCGATGCGCATGGCGTCGAGCGCCGGGCGCCACTGGCGCTGGTCGGCGAGCGTGTCGCCGAGCACGGTCAGGCTATCGGCCTCGACGGTGCGGTCCTTGCCGCGCAGATAACCAATGTAGGCCGAGGTCGCGGCGCGATCGAGCAGGAACGCCTTCTCCTTGTCGTCGCGCGGCTTGATCTGGCGGATGCTGCGCGCCAGCCGCAACCAGTTGGCGCCGTCGTCGGGCGCGACGGCAACGAGCTGGCCGAGCACGACCATGCCGGCGCGGAAATCGTTCTTCTGAAAAGCGGCGTCGGCGTCTTTGCGCAACTGCGCAGCCGGCTTCGTCACCTTGCCGGCGTCGCTCTTGATCTGCGCCTCGAGCTTGACCGCCGCCTCGTCCAGTCGGCTGAGCTGAAAGTCCTTGACCTTGGCATCCTGCGCCGTGGCCGGCAGGATCGCGAAGGCGATGAGCGCGGCGGCGAGACCGGCGCGGACCAGCGTGAGCATTCCGAGAACCTCCGAGGACGACGCGGATTCGCAACTATCATGTCAGGCGCGGACCGTGTCGAGCGCATGGCGGTGCGACGACACCGACGGCCTACCGGCGGCGGCACGCCTTTATCCGTTGAGTGCGAAGGTTAGGGGCGCCGGTTCAAACGTCAATTGATCTGCGTCAGCAAATTCCGGCAAGCCATTGATAAATAAAAGCTATATTTCCAAACAGAGCAGCCCGGAGCCGCCGCTTTCAATCGTCACGCGGCGCAGGTAAACCAGACTTGCGAACGACCCCGTAGCTCAGCCGGATAGAGCATCAGCCTTCTAAGCTGAGGGTCGCTGGTTCGAATCCAGCCGGGGTCGCCATCTTTTCAATGACTTAGCGGCGGATCATCCGGCCTAGGCTTCCCAGATATGCTCCATGGGAATATCAGGGGAAGCGAAAATGCCTGGGCACCTCACCCTCCGCCGCACGAACATTCCCGGCGCTGGCACCGATGATTGGTCCGTGATCCTCGACGGTAAAGAGGTCATTGGCCGCATCTACAAGGCACCGAACCGACAGGGCAACGCGTGGTTCTGGGGGCTGACCATGTTCCCTAGTTCGGCGGCAAACACCGGCTATGCGTCCCACCTCGACGAAGCAAAGGCCCGGCTAAAGGCCAGGTGGCACGTCCTGAACCGCTGAGCGCGGTGGTCCCTCAAAATTCACGAAAAATTAGGAACCGTATTCTACCGCCAGCATTGACCCGGCGGCGATCTCGCGAGCCCACCCTTACCCCCCCGAAAAAACCCGGCTCGCGGGGTCGCCGCTCCGGTGTCCCATGTATCGCGTACTCGAACCAATCGCGCAGGTGCTGACAGTCTTAGCGGTCCCCGCCGCGTTGATTGCGGCCGTGCTGGTCTTCCGTTTTCAGTTCGGCGCCTGGTGATGACGGCCGTATTGCGACTCAGACGAGCCCCGTGGCTGAATGCGCTCGCTGGTCGGGTCGGTCCCCCTTACCCATTCCTTGGCCCGACCGGCTCCTGTGGAAATGTGGTAAGCCCCGGCCCCATTGGCCGGGGTTAGCTTTTGCAGAATAGAAAACGGCCCCGGTGGGGGTGCCGGGGCCGCTCTCAGGAGGTTCGGAGACCGAAGTTGACGTGTAGTGCGCGTCAGATAACGCGGACCGTGGCCGATGGTTTCAGGCTACGCGAGCGGCGTAATCCAGCACGCCATCGACAAGCGCCCTGATCTTCATGTCGTCCCAATCGAGGTCTTCGGCGGGCACGTCCCAAAGTTTCGAAGACATCCGAACAAGCTGCGCCTTGCACACAAGGCCGTCCGGGGTGTGGGCCGGAAGGTCCATCACGCGACGCATGGGGGCATCCATTT
>NZ_DASZBV010000002.1:0-35345 GCF_035943735.1 Pseudolabrys sp. | reverse complement strand
CGAGGTCGGCATGGTGATGCGCGCCACCGCGATCGTGCGCACGAAGTCGAAGGCGTCGAGCTTCGCCGCACCCGACAGCGGCGTGCCTTCGACCTGCACCAGCATGTTGATCGGTACGCTCTCCGGGTGCACCGGCAGCGCCGCGAGCGTCGCAATCATGCCGACGCGGTCCTCCGGACCCTCGCCCATGCCGACGATGCCGCCGCAGCAGACATTGATGCCGGCGTCGCGCACATGCGCCAGCGTGTCGAGCCGGTCCTGGTAGCAGCGCGTGGTGATGATCTCGCCGTAGAATTCGGGCGAGGTGTCGAGATTGTGATTGTAGTAGTCGAGGCCGGACTGCTTGAGCCGCTCGGCCTGCGCGCCGTCGAGCATGCCGAGCGTGACGCAGGTCTCCATGCCCAATGCTTTCACGCCTTTCACCATGGCGCAGACTTTGTCGAGATCGCGGTCTTTAGGCGCCCGCCACGCCGCGCCCATGCAGAAGCGTGTCGCGCCGCCGGCCTTCGCCGCGCGCGCCTCGGCGAGCACGGCCTCGACCTCCATCAGCTTCTCGGCTTTCACACCGGTGTCGAACTTGGCCGACTGCGGACAATAGGCGCAGTCCTCGGGACAGCCGCCGGTCTTGATCGACAGCAGCGTCGAGATCTGCACCTCGGTCGGATCGAAATGCTGGCGGTGCACCATGGCCGCCTGGAAGATCAACTCGGGAAACGGCAGCGCGAACAGCGCCCGCACTTCCTCCCGCGTCCAGTCGTGGCGTGGCAGCATGGCGGCGCGCATCGGCATCTCATGAGCAAGCGTCATTCTCGGCAGGTCCTCGTATAAACGGCGGCGATCCTAGCCCAGCGGGCGTGCGCGCCAAAGCCCCGATTGTGCAAGCATTTCAGCGCATTGAGCGTCCGGTATGGCAATGCTAGGGTAGCTGAGAACCGCCACCACTAAATCGGACCCCTGCATGCGCCGACTGACCGTTTCCCTGCTTGCCCTCGCCGTTTTGACCGCCCCGGCTTTCGCCCAGGGCCGGCGACAAGCGCCGCATCAGCCGACGGCCGCGGAGCTTCAGAAGAAGAAGGACGCCGCCGAGATAGAGCGGAGGTACAAGGCGACGATCAAGGCTACGCCGGCGGCCGCAGCAAAGAGCAATGACCCGTGGGCGCTCGTGCGCGGCATGGACGGAAAGTCCGGCCAGAAATGAGTGCCTACCATATCGTGCGGATGATCGCCGTGCTCAGCGGCGCGGCGGTGTTGTTCGCCCTTGTGCAATGGCGCGGCGTCGCCCTCTATCTCGCCATCCCCGCCGGCATCGCCATCTACGCCATCCTGCTCGTCGGGCTGGGGCTACTGCTCAAGGTGGAACCGCCGCAGCGCAGGTGAGGCGCTTGGCAGGCCGCGCGCGGCGTGAGAGAAGCGCCTCATGAGCGACGACACCAACGACACCCCGCCCGACCGCCTCTCGGTCGATCCGTCCAGCCCCTGGTTCAACGCCGAGGCGCTGCAGCGCGACGTCGGCATCCGCTTCAAGGGTGCCGAGAAGAACAACGTCGAAGAGTACTGCGTCAGCGAAGGCTGGATCCGCGTACAGGCGGGCACCGCCAAGGACCGCCACGGCCGTCCGCTGACCATCAAGCTGACCGGCCCGGTCGAACCCTATTTCAAGGACAAGCCGGCCGGCTGATCCCGGTGTCAGCATGAGCGACGTCCGCGACGAGATTGCGCGCCTGGAAGAGCGCGTCGAGGCGCTGGCGGTCTCGATCGAGCGCTGCCGCAAGGTGTCGCTCGCCGCCAAGATCGCGATCCTCGTCGGCGGCGCCTGGCTGGCGCTGACGCTGCTCGCCCTCGTGACCTTCACGCCATCGCTGTTCTTTGGCGCCATCGCCGCCGCGATCGGCGGCGTCGTGCTGCTCGGCTCCAACGCCACGACCTGGAACGAGACCGCCGCCGCGCTCAAGCAGGCCGAAGCCGCGCGCATGACGTTGATCGGCAGCATCGACCTCACCGTCGTCGACGACGGCGTGAAACGGCTGCACTAGCGCCGTCACGTTCCCATGCGCAGCGGCGCGTTGAGCTTGCGCAGGAGCGCGATCACCGACAGCGCGGTGATGCGGCCGGTCTTCGGATTTTCGCTCGGCACATTTGCAATGGCCATCGAGAAGCTCGCCGAGTCGGCCTCGACCTCGATGCGATGCGTGTTGCGGTCGAGCTTGGGGTCCGCCCAGATCTCCAACGTGGTCCTGTCCGGGCCGATGCCGGCGAGCGCCAGCGCCGCCGCCACGTTGACGTTCGCCGGAAATCCCTTCGCTCCATCGCGCGCGGTGCCTTCGAAGATCTTCGTTGCTTCGGTCAGCGCCTCGAGATCGATCTTGTTGGCGACGACGTAGGGCGCGCCGAGCAGACCCTTCACCGGCTTGCGCGTGACCATGCGCACCGAAGCGATGACGCCTTCCGCCGCAGCCGTCACCGCGTCGAGTCCGATCAGCGCGCCGGTCGGCACTGCGATCTGGCCGCCGTTCTTCTTTGCGATCTCGACGAGGTCCCAGTTGGTCAGCAGTGCGCCGGCGCTGAGCACGACCGCCATCTTGCCGCGCGCGACGAACGGTTCGACGATCGAGCGCAGAATCGCCGCCGGCGCGCATTCGACGACGATGTCAGCGACGCTTTCCAACTCGGCGACCGGCAAGACTTGCGGCCTGCGCGAGAGCCGGTCGAGTTCGGGACGCGGTCTGTCCGGATTTCCCACCGCGACGGCGGTGAGCGTAAGCCCGTCGATGCCGCGGTCCAGGGCCTGCATCACCTTCAGCCCAATGGGCCCAAGCCCCGCGATGGCCACGCGCTGCGTTCGTTGTCCTGCGACCGGCATTCCCGACGTCCTTTGCTTGCTTTTGCGCCGTGCCTACTCCAGTGGAGCGCGGCGGGCAACCGGGCCCGACCACCGCTTGTGCATGCCTCCCGACTGTGGTCAAAGTCGCCGGTGCAAAAGGAGGAATTTGCAATGAAAAGAACAATTCTGGGCGTCGCGCTCGCGGCCCTGCTCGCTGTCCCGGGTATGGCTGGGGCGCAGGATTTCCCGACCCGTCCGATGACGATGGTGATCCCGTTTGCCGCGGGCGGGCCGACCGACCTGCTCGGCCGCGTGATTGCCGCCAAGATGGGCGAAATCCTGAAGCAGAACGTCATCGTCGAGAACGTCGGCGGCGCCGGCGGCCAGACCGGCTCGAAGCGCGTCGCCGAGGCCAAGCCCGACGGCTACAGCTTCGTGCTCGGCACGGTGGGCACGCATGCGCAGGGCCAGACGCTGTACAAGCACCCGCTGTATAACGCGGAGACCGACTTCACGCCGGTCGGCCTTATCGCCGAAGTTCCGATCGTGCTCATCGCCCGCAAGGACCTGCCGGCGAACAACCTCAAGGAGTTCGTCGCCTACGCCAAAGCCAACGAGGCGAAGATGCAGTTCGGCTCGGCCGGCGCCGGCTCGGCGACGCATCTCGGCTGCGTCGTGCTCAACACGGCGATGGGTACGCCGAAGATCACGCACGTCCCCTACAAGGGCACCGGCCCGGCCATGCAGGACCTGATCGCCGGCCGCATCGACTATCTGTGCGAGATCATCTCGACGGCGAAGCCGCAGATCGACGGCCACAACGTCAAGCCGATCGCTATCCTGACCAAGACGCGCTCGCCGGTCGAGAAGGACATCCCGACCAGCGCCGAGCAGGGTCTCGACGTGCAGGCCTACACCTGGAACGCGATCTTCCTGCCGAAGGGTGCGCCAGGGGCGATCGTGAAGAAGCTGAACGCGGCGATGGTCCAGGCGATGCACGATCCGGCGGTGAAGGATCGGTTGCAGAGCTTCGGCGCGCAGGTCGTCTCCGACGACCGCGCCACGCCGGCCTACCTCGCCTCGTTCGTGAAGAGCGAGATCGCGAAGTGGGCGGTGCCGATCAAGGCGAGCGGCGTCAGCGTGAACTGAGCGGCGCTTCGGTCCGAGATGAGCGGCCGGGCCGAAAGCCCGGCCGTTTTCATTTCCGGTTCCCGTTACGCGCGGAACGAAGCTGCAGGCTGCCACGTTGGCACGCCGCCAGTTTCACAGCGACGACGGCGCCGATGGACTTCCCTGCCGAGATCAAGACGACTGCGCGGCGCGTGCCGTCGGTGGTGCGCAGCACCGAAGAGGCGATCAAGCTGATCGACCGCGAGCTGCTGCCGGAAGTGAAATCGGCCTCGCGTTGGACGTTCGCGCGCGAGCTGCTGGTGGTGGCGCAGCAATCGGGCAAGAAGCGCGACCTCACGCACGCCTACCGCCAGTTTCGCCAGGCCTTGTCGAACGACAAGATGATCGACGAGCATGCCTAGCGACGGACACTCGTGAGTGCGCCCTCTCCCTTGGGGAGAGGCAGCCGCAGCAACACAGTCAAAACAAAACGGGTGATGGGTCGGACCCCTCACCCGTCATTATGCGCGGCAAGTCACTCAATGCCCTCTCCCACAAGCGGAGAGGGCATGTCGATGACCGCTGTAATGCCCTTCTACTCCGCCGCCTCCATGCGCGGCTCGGCCTTCTCGACCTTGGCGGCGCAGAATTTGAACTCCGGAATCTTCCCGAAGGGATCGAGCGCCGGATTGGTAAGCCTGTTGGCCGCCGCCTCGAAGAAGGCGAAGGGGATGAACACCACGCCATCCGGAATCGCATCGTCCTGCCGCGAGTCCAGTTCGACCGTGCCGCGCCGCGTGGACACGCGCACCATGTCGCCCGGCTTGATGCCGAGCTTGTCGATCGTGCCGCGCGACAGGGCCGCGGTCGGCGACGGCTCGATGGCATCGAGCACAGTCGCACGGCGCGTCATGGCGCCCGTGTGCCAGTGCTCCAGCATGCGGCCGGTGGTGAGGATGAACGGATAGTCGTGGTCCGGCGTCTCGTTCGGCGGCTGGAGCTTGGCCGCCACCAGCTTGCCGAAGCCGCCGGGACGCGGGAAGCCCTTGTCGAACACGACGTCGTGGCCGGGTTGATCCGGCGCGTCGGACGGATAAGTCACCGCGCTCTCGCGCTCGACGCGGTCCCAGGCGATGTTGTCGAGCGACGGCATCAGCGAGGCCATCTCGGTGTAGACGTCGCGCGGGTGCTGGTAATTCCATTTCAGCCCCATGCGGCGCGCGAGTTCCTGCGTGATCCACCAGTCGACGCGGGCGTCGCCCGGCAGTGGCAGCGCGGCGCGGCCCATCTGCACCTGACGATTGGTGTTGGTGACGGTGCCGTCCTTTTCCGGCCAGGCCGAGGCCGGCAGGATGACGTCGGCGTAGACCGCGGTCTCGGTGAGGAAGAGGTCCTGCACCACGAGATGCTCCAGATGCGCGAGCGCCTGCCGCGCGTGGTTGAGATCGGGGTCGGACATCGCCGGATTTTCGCCGAGGACGTACATGCCCTTGATCTTGTCGGCATGGACGGCGTCCATGATCTCGACGACGGTCAGGCCCTTTTTCGGATCGAGCTTGGTGCCCCACGCCTTCTCGACTGTGGCGCGAATCTCCGGGTCCTCGACCGATTTGTAGTCGGGGAAGAACATCGGGATGAGGCCGGCGTCGGAAGCGCCCTGCACGTTGTTCTGGCCGCGCAGCGGATGCAGGCCGGTGCCGGGCCGGCCGATCTGGCCGGTGATCAGCGCCAACGCGATCAGGCAACGCGCATTGTCGGTGCCGTGCGTGTGCTGCGACACGCCCATGCCCCAGAAGATGATCGCCGAATGCGCCCGCGCGTAGGTGCGCGCGACTTCGCGCAAGGTGTCGGCCTCGATGCCGCAGATCGGCGCCATCTCCTCCGGCGTGAACTCCTTGATGCTCTCGGCGAACTGCGGGAAACCCTCGACGTAGGTCTGGATGTACTGCTGGTCGTACAGCTTCTCTTCGACGATGACGTTGAGCATGGCGTTGAGCATCGCCACGTCGGCGCCGTTCCTGAACTGCATCATGCGCCAGGCATGGCGCTTGAGCGCCTGCCCCCGCGGATCCATGACGACGAGCTTGGAGCCGCGCTTGGCCGCCTGCTTGAAGAAGGTCGCCGCGACCGGATGGTTCTCGGTCGGGTTGGCGCCGATGACGATGATGACGTCGGAGTTCTTGCACTCGTTGAACGAGGCCGAGACCGCGCCGGAGCCGACACCTTCGAGCAGCGCCGCCACCGATGAGGCGTGGCAGAGGCGTGTGCAGTGGTCGACATTGTTGGTGCCGAAGCCCGTCCGCACCAGCTTTTGGAACAGGTAGGCTTCTTCGTTGGAGCACTTGGCCGAGCCGAAGCCGGCGAGCGCATTGGAGCCATCGCGGTCCCGGATGGTCTTGAGACCGGACGCGGCTTTGTCGAGCGCCTCGTCCCAGGTCGCTTCGCGGAAGTGCGTCCACGGGTTCATCGGGTCGATGAACTCGTGCGGCACCTTCGGCACGCCTTCCTTGCGGATCATCGGCTTGGTCAGCCGCTGCGGATTGTGCACGTAGTCGAAGCCGAAGCGGCCCTTGACGCAGAGGCGGTTCTCGTTCGCCGGGCCGTTGCGGCCGCTGACATACAAGAGCTTGTCGTTCTTGATGTGATAGGTCAGTTGGCAACCGACGCCGCAATAAGGGCACACCGAGTGCACCTCGCGGTCGGGAAACTGGTCGCGCACCTGGTTGTCGTTGAGCAAGGTCGCCGGCATCAGCGCGCCGGTCGGGCAGGCCTGCACGCATTCGCCGCAGCCGACGCAGGTCGACTGGCCCATCGGGTCGTCGAAGTCGAACACGATCTTCTCGGTGTAACCGCGGCCGGCCATGCCGATGACGTCATTCACCTGCACTTCGCGGCAGGCGCGGACGCAGAGATTGCACTGGATGCAGGCGTCGAGATTGACGCGCATCGCCGGATGCGACGGGTCGCGTGCCGGCACCGCCTCGCGCTCGCGCTTGGGGAAGCGGCCGTCGGATACGCCCTGGCGCTTGGCCGTCTTCCAGAATTCGGATTCCGGATCGCGCGCGACCTCGATCGCCGGCTGGTCGGTGGCGAGCAGCTCGGCCACCATCTTGCGCGCGGTCTTGGCCCGATCGGTCTGCGTCTTCACCTTCATGCCGGCCGCCGGCATGCGGATGCAGCTCGCGGCGAGCACGCGCTCGCCCTCGATCTCGACCATGCAGACGCGGCAATTGCCGTCGGCGCGATAGCCTGGCTGCGGCGAGTAGCACAGATGCGGCAGCTTGATGTCGAGGCGGCGCGCGGCGCGGAAGATCGATTCACCCTCGCGGATGTCGATCTCGCGATCGTCGATGAAGAAGGTCTTGGCCGTCGACTTGCCGCCCTCGCCGACCGACTTGTCGGCCGGCGCGGTGTGCGCGACGCCCGGCTTGCCGCCGCCGACGGCACCGTCGAGCGCTTTGCCTTTGTCGTCGTGTCCGTAGCCGACGGGCTTCCTGGTGTCGTTGCTCATCGCATCACCTCGCTCGTGTCCCGCCTGCGATGCAGCGCGAAGCGGTGCATCGCCGATCCGGAACCCCGGTATCGTCTATCAAGCGGGGTCCCGGGTCTGCAGCGCATCACCACGTGTTGCGCTGCGCCCGGGACACACCACCATAATCACCACTTCCCGAGCGGTGTCTTCAGGTCGTCCGGGAAGTATTTCAGAACGCTCATCAGCGGGTTCGGCGCCGCCTGGCCGAGACCGCAGATGGAGGCATCGCGCATCAGCGCCGCCAGCTCCGTCAGCAGGTCCACGTCCCACGGGCCGCCCTGCATCAGCTTGACCGCCTTCTCGGTGCCGACGCGGCACGGCGTGCACTGACCGCAGCTCTCGTCCTCGAAGAACTTGAGCAGATTCAGAGCGACGGCCTTCATGTCATCCTTGTCGGACAGAATGACAACCGCGTGTGACCCGACAAAGCTGCCGTATTTCTCCAGAGTTCCGAAATCGAGCGGGATGTCGGCCATCGACGCCGGCAGAATGCCGCCGGATGGACCGCCCGGGAGATAAGCCTTGAAGGTGTGACCGTCCTGCATGCCGCCGCAGAACTCGTCGATCAGCTCGCGCATGGTGATGCCGGCGGGAGCCAGCTTGACTCCGGGATTCTTGACGCGGCCGGAGACCGAGAAGCTGCGGAAACCCTTGCGCTCGTGACGGCCTTGCGAGGTCGCCCATTCCGCGCCCTTCTCGATGAGGTCGCGGATCCAGTACATCGTTTCGACGTTCTGCTCGAGCGTCGGGCGGCCGAACAGGCCGACCTGCGCGACGTAAGGCGGACGATGGCGCGGCAGACCGCGCTTGCCCTCGATCGATTCGATCATCGCCGACTCTTCGCCACAGATATAGGCGCCGGCGCCGCGGCGCAGATGCAGCCGCGTGTGCGGCGTCAGCCCTGCGCCGGCCAGTTTGTCGATCTCCTGCTCCAGCATCAGGCGGAGTTCGGGGTATTCGTCTCGGATGTAGATATAGGTGTCATGCGCCTCGACCACCCAGGCGGCGATCAGCACGCCCTCGAGGAAGCGGTGCGGGTCGCGCTCGAGATAGTAGCGATCCTTGAAGGTTCCCGGCTCGCCTTCGTCGGCGTTGACCGCGAACAGCCGCGGCGCGGGTTCCGCGCGCACCAGCGACCACTTGCGCCCCGTGGGGAAGCCGGCGCCGCCGAGGCCGCGCAGACCGCCATCGCTGACGATCTTGATCAGTTCCTCCGGCGTCCGCTTGCCGGCCAGGCAGTCCTTCAGCAGCGCATAGCCGCCGGCTTTCTGATAGCCGGCGAAATCGACTTGCGGTTTCCACACGTGCGCATGCGGATTGGCCTTCACCGCGGCGACAACCTTGTCCGGCGTGGCAGCAAGCGTCTGCACATGGCCGACCGCGACGGCGGGTGCATGGTCGCAGGCGCCCATGCACGGTGCGTGCACGACGCGAACATCCTTGCCGAGGATCTTCGGCAGCTTCTCGAGCAGCGCCTCGGCGCCGGCCATGGCGCAGGAGATCGAGTCGCACACGCGCACGGTGATCGCCGGCGGCGCGTCCTCGCCTTCCTTCACCACATCGAAGTGGGAATAGAAGGTGGCGACCTCGTAGACCTCGGCGAGCGCCATCTTCATCTCGGCGGCGAGCGCCACGAGATGCGCGGCGGAGATGTGGTGATAGTGGTCCTGGATGAGATGCAGATGCTCGATGAGCAGGTCGCGGCGACGCGACCGGTCGGTCAGTAGCGCGCGCACTTCCTCCAGCGCGACCGGATCGACCTGGCGACCTTTGGGCGTGCGCGGTGGCCGGCGGCGACCCTTACGCGTGATATCCGGGGCTTGGACGTTGGTGACTGGCACGCTCATAACTCCCTCCGCAGACACTAGAAAAAGCCTCGGAACGCCGGACGCAAGGGGCTGCGGCGAATTAGACAATAGCTATTTTCTATCAAGCGTCCTTGTCAGCTATGGTATTCCAGATTAACCTTCCTGCACATCAGAGTTCTATGTGGAATATACTTCGATTTACTCACATTCCCGTAATTAGTGCATGAATACACCTATGGTTAGGCTGTGATCGATAAGCTTGAGTTCCTTCTCGCCCTCGCGCGGGAAAAACACTTTGGCCGCGCAGCGGAAGCATGTGGCGTCACTCAGCCGACGCTCTCGGCCGGCGTGAAGCAGATCGAGGATTCGTTCGGCGTGCTGCTGGTCAATCGGGGCTCCCGGTTCCAGGGTTTCACGCCCGAAGGCGAACGGGTGCTCGAATGGGCGCGGCGGATTGTCGGCGACACCCAGGCCATGCGGCAGGAGGTGCATGCGCTGCGACACGGCCTTGCCGGCCGGCTGCGCCTCGCCGTGATCCCGACCGCCCTGGCCATGGTGGAAACGCTCACCACGCCCTATCGGGCCAAGCATCCGGCCGTTCAGTTCACGGTGTTTTCGCGCACCTCGATCGAAATCCTCGACGAGATCGAAAATCTCGAAGCCGATGCCGGCCTGACTTATCTCGACAACGAGCCGCTCGGCCGCGTCAACGCGATCCCGTTCTACCGCGAGCGTTACCGCCTGCTCGTCGCCGCGGACGCGCCGCTCGCCGAGCGCGAGGAGGTCTCCTGGTCGGAGGTGGCGCAGGTGCCACTCTGCCTGCTGACCCCCGACATGCAGAACCGGCGCATCATCGAGCGACTGCTGCGCGAGACCGGCGCCGAACCGAACATCACGCTGGAGTCGGATTCGATGATCCTGCTCTATTCGCACGTGCGCACCGGCCGCTGGGCGAGCGTGATGCCGGCGCATCTGGCCGCTTCGCTCGGCCTCACCGAGACCAATAATTTGCGTGCGATCCCGATCGTCGGTCCCGAGGCGAGCCTGACCATCGGCCTCGTTTTCCCGCTGCGCGAGCCGTCGACGCCGCTGGTCGCGGCGCTGGTCGCCGAGGCGCGCCGCGTCGCGCCACTGCTCGCTGATTAGTCAGCTGCCCGCCGATTAGCCGAAAGGATGAGGGATAATGTCGCTGCCGCTACGACTGCAGCCCAGCGGACACTATGACGTTGCACATCGTCGCTCTTTTTTGGATTGGTCGATCATCAAATTGATAATGCTGGATAATTTCAGATAGTTTGTGCACTTCGCAATATGACATGACCATAGCTTTTCGCAATTGCAGCATCGAAATTTTCTATCGCAGCATAGGATGATCTTTATTGATTCGATATTTCGCCGTCCGCAGTCTGCATGGTGGGGACGTAGGGCGCGCTGAACAGGCAAACTCCGCTGTCCGTCCAAGAACATAAGGGCCGCCGGAACGGCCGGCCCTCGAACAGGGGAGACCCGCTCACATGCTCTCATTCCTCGATCGCAGTCATACGATTGCGAAACCCGGTTACAGCCGATGGATGGTGCCGCCAGCGGCGCTCTGCGTCCATCTATGCATCGGGCAGGCTTACGCCTTCAGCGTCTTCAACCTGCCGATGACGAGGCTCCTCGGCCACGCGCAGTCGGGACCCGGCGACTGGAAGCTGACCGAACTCGGCTGGATCTTCTCGCTCGCCATCTTCTTTCTTGGCGTGTCCTCGGCCGTGTTCGGCCGCTGGGTCGAGGAAGGCGGCCCGCGCCGCGCGATGTTCACCGCCGCCCTGTGCTGGGCCGGCGGCTTCTTCGTGTCCGCGATCGGCGTCTACGTCCATAACCTGTGGCTGATCTATCTCGGTTACGGCGTCCTTGGCGGCATCGCGCTCGGCATCGGCTACATCTCGCCGGTCTCGACGCTGATCAAATGGTTCCCCGATCGCCCCGGCATGGCGACCGGCATGGCCATCATGGGCTTCGGCGGCGGCGCCTTTATCGCCTCCCCGCTCTCGGTGTGGCTGATGTCGAAGTTCTCGTCCGCGACGCATGTCGGCGTTGCCGAGACCTTCATCGTTCTCGGCATCGTGTACTTCTTCTTCATGATCGTCGGCTCGATCATCGTACGCGTGCCGGCGCCGGGCTGGAAGCCGGCAGGCTATGTCGCACCGACGCAATCGGTGGGACTGATCACCAGGAACGATGTCTTCGTCTACGACGCGCTGAAGACGCCGCAGTTCTGGCTGATCTGGTGGGTGCTCTGCCTGAACGTGACCGCCGGCATCGGCGTGCTCGGCCAGGCCTCCGCCATGAGCCAGGAAATGTTCCCCGGCCACATCACGCCTGTCGCAGCCGCTGGCTTCGTCGGCCTGATGAGCTTGTTCAATATGGGCGGCCGCTTCTTCTGGGCCACCACGTCGGACTATATCGGCCGCCGCAACACCTACTTCGTGTTCATGGTGCTCGGCTTCCTGCTGTACTGCACCGTGCCGCACACCGGCGCGATCGGCAGCGTCGCCGGATTCGTGGTCTGCTTCCTGATCATCATCTCGATGTACGGCGGTGGCTTCTCGACGGTGCCCGCGTATCTGCGTGACATGTATGGCACGCGCTACGTCGGCGCCATCCACGGCCTGCTGCTCACCGCCTGGTCGGCGGCGGGCATCTTCGGCCCGGTGATCGTCAACTACCTGCGTGAATACAACATCACGCACGGCGTGCCGAAGGCGCAAGCCTACAACAACACCATGTACATCATGGCCGGGTTGCTGGTGATCGGCTTCATCTGCAACTTCCTTGTCAAAGCCGTCGACGCCCGCTGGCACATGGCGGCGGACGACACGCGTGGCAAAGAACCGGTCGGCGCCTAAAGGGAGGAACGAACCATGTCATCCATCGACACCGAAGAAACCACGACCCTGCAGCTTCTGCTGGCCTGGGGCTTCGTCGGCATCCCGCTCGCTTGGGGCGTGATCCAGACGCTGATCAACTCGATGAAGCTGTTCCAGTAATCGCGAACGGCTGAAGCAACGCGCCGCTCCCGGTGACGGGGGCGGCGCTTTGTTTTGGGCTGCGCCTCAGGCGGCCGCGTGCAGGATATCCGCCGTCGTCTCCGGCATATCAAGCATCACGTGATGACCGCAGGCGAGCGCATGCGCGGTCCAGCCCGGATCGTCTCTGACGCGGTCATAGAACGGCTTGAACGGGCTCTCGCGCG
Source organism: Pseudolabrys sp. (assembly GCF_035943735.1). GTDB lineage: Bacteria > Pseudomonadota > Alphaproteobacteria > Rhizobiales > Xanthobacteraceae > Pseudolabrys. Next base: position 22,836 of record NZ_DASZBV010000002.1, on the reverse strand, counting down.
GCAGCACCCTGCCGTGCACATACACGCGCTTGCGGACCGTCTCATGCGCGCCGGTAAGCGTGAGACGTTCCGCCATCGCGGCCAGCGGAAACGGTGTCGCCAGCATGTCGACGCGCGCGGCGTCCGCGGCGTTGACGTTGAAGAACGACGCCGGAGGCGCCGGCACTGCTATGCCGCCGCAGTTGCCCGCGCTGGCCACAAAGCGTTGCGTATTGGCGGGAATGTTGATGTCGAACAGCGACTGGCCGTTCTCGGGCAGGAAGGCGTCGAGGTAGACCAGCGCCGACACGCGCGCGGCGATGCGGTCGGCGACGCCGGTGACCACCATGCCGCCGTAGGAGTGACCGGCCAGAACAACGTCGCCGAGCCCCTCGTAGTGAAACACGTTGGCGACGTCGGCGACGTGCGTCGTCAGGTTGACGCTCGCCGACAACAAGTGTGCACGCTCGCCCTGGCCGGTCAATGTCGGCGTGAACACCGTGTGGCCGCGCGCCCGCAACAGCGCCGCAACCTTGGCGTAGCACCAGCCGCCGGACCAGGCGCCGTGCACCAGAACGAACGTGGCCATTACCTTCCCTCCGCGCGCACCAGGCTTGCTTCGCCCGCTCTATGCCTTGGAGATAATGCGCTCGGCGTCTCAATGTCGACCCAGCGTACGATCGTCAAGATCTCGACGACGGCGTTCCGGAATGAACGTGAGGTCCATGACGCCGCGTCCTTCTGGGATGAAGCGGCGTGCGGTCTAGCGGAAATTGCGGCGTGGGGAAATGCGCCACCTCAGGCGGCGGCGGAACCCGATGCCGGCTCCCGCACATCCGCCTGCGCGCGCTGCTGCTGCTGCACCCGCTCCTGGAAACGGACGATGCTGCGCGCCGTCGCCGTGCTCAACTTCCTGAAGCGCTCGAAGCTGCGCGTGATGTCGTCCGGCGTGAGCTTGCGGTCGGCCGCGTACATCGTCAGCATCTCGCGCGTCGTCGTCCACGAGCAGCCGGCTGCCTTGGCGAACAGGATCAGCATGTCGTCGCCCTCGTCGATCAGCGCGCGTTCGACAAGCGCCACCGGAAAGCGGCCGAGCCGCGCCAGCGCCACCACGGTCTTCTCGAACTCCTGCGCCCGCGCCGGTGCATGCACGCTCGCTTCCGACACCGCCTTGACGCGGAATCGGGTACGGGCCTCGCGCTCGGCGGTGGCGTAGGCGTCGGAGGCGGCGCGCGCCTCGTGCTGCATGACGGTGGCGACGTCGTCGACCGTATCGCGCACGGCCTCGGCGGCGTGCGGATTTTCAACCTCGAGCCGCGCGCGCACCGACGCGGACGCGGCCTCGAGCAGCTTGAGGAAGCACACGCGCGGCAGATCGTCGCGGCGACCCAGCGCGAGCGTGAGCTTGGAATCGCGACGGGCACGCACGGTCAGCTTGCCGTAGCCGGCGAGCGAGAAACGGGCGCCGCGATTGCGCACGACCTTGTTGACGACGCGGCGGTCGCCGCGCTCGACCAGGACGTCCGTGACCGCCTCGCTCAGCTTCAGCCGCTCGGCGATGGCCATCAGATGCGCCTGGCTCTTGGTGGTCGCATTCTCCACAAGATCGGCTTCGGAGAGCTGCGACGAATGCGTCAGCACCGGTCCGGCCACCTCGATGGCATCGTCGAAGGCGAGCGAGCGGATGACCTTGGGCGGCGCGTCTTGCGTGCGCGCAAGGCGGCGCGCGAGCTCGGCGCGCGCTTCGACCTCGATATCGATGGCGAGCCCCTGCAGCACGTCGTCGAATACGGCGATCTGCTCGCCCGAATAGCTGCGCGATCCGGCCGCGAACAGATCGGTGATGCGCAACAGGATCCGCAGACGACGCTTCACATCGCCGGCGGCGATGGCCTCGTTCAGTTCATCGAGCAGAGAGGACGGAGCGGCGAGCGACGAAATATCGCAGGAATGGGCAAATTCGGGCATTGGGTTCGGACCGGGTACTGACATGTTGAACGCAAGGCCTCCTTGCTAGCATGGAGATGCAAAAGGCTCGTTCATCTCGGAACCCGAAAACTGCCGCAATTTCGAAACACCGCGTTTACCAAATGAAAAAGGCCCGCCTTATGGCGGGCCTTTTGCGTCTCGCGGGTCGGGCCGGATCAGAACAGGCCGACGATCTTGCCATCCTTGACGTCGATGGCGTCGGCCGACGGCGTTTTCGGCAGGCCCGGCATGGTCATGATCTCACCGCAGATCGCCACGACGAATTCGGCGCCGGCCGAGAGGCGCACCTCGCGGACCGGGATCGAGAAGCCGGTCGGCGCGCCCTTGGCGTCGGGGTTGGTCGAGAACGAGTACTGCGTCTTGGCGATGCAGACCGGAAGCTTGCCGAAGCCCATCTCTTCCCAGGTCTTGAGCTGATCCTTGACCGACTTGTCGGCGGTGGCGTCGTCGGCGCGGTAGAGCTCCTTGACGATCGTGCGCACCTTCTCGAACAGCGGCATGTCGTCCGGATAGAGGAGCTTCAGGTTCGCCTTGCCCTCGTCGCAGATCTTGACCACGGCCTTGGCGACGCCGGCGGCGCCCTCGCCGCCCATCGCCCAGTGGTCGGCCATCAACGCTTCGACGCCGAGCGCCTTGCACTTCTCCTTGACCAGCGCGACCTCGGCCTCGGTATCGGCCGAGAAGCGGTTGATCGAGACCACCGCCGGCAGGCCGAACTTTTTCACGTTCTCGATGTGCCGCTGCAGGTTGGACATGCCCGCCTCGAGCGCCTTCAGGTCTTCCTTCTTGAGGTCTTCCTTCTTGACGCCGCCGTGCATCTTCAGCGCGCGGATGGTAGCGACGACAACCACGCAGTCGGGCTTGAGACCCGCCTTGCGGCACTTGATGTCGAGGAACTTCTCCATGCCGAGGTCGGCGCCGAAGCCGGCTTCCGTCACGACATAGTCGGCGAGCTTGAGCGCGGTGGTGGTGGCGACCACCGAGTTGCAGCCGTGCGCGATGTTGGCGAAGGGACCGCCATGGATGAAGGCCGGCGTGCCCTCGAGCGTCTGCACCAGGTTCGGCGCGATCGCCTCCTTCAGGAGCGCGGTCATGGCGCCGTGCGCGTTGAGGTCCTTCGCGCGGATCGGCTTACGATCGCGCGTATAGGCGACGATGATGTTGCCGAGCCGCTCCTTGAGATCGTCGAGGTTCTTGGCGAGGCAGAAGATCGCCATGACTTCGGAGGCGACGGTGATGTCGAAGCCGGCTTCGCGCGGATAGCCGTTGGCGACGCCGCCGAGCGAGCAAACGATCTCGCGCAGGGCGCGGTCGTTCATGTCCATGACGCGTCGCCACACGACCCGGCGCGAGTCGATGCCGAGCGCGTTGCCCCAGTAGATGTGGTTGTCGATCAGCGCCGACAGCAGGTTGTGGGCCGAGGTAATGGCGTGGAAGTCGCCGGTGAAGTGGAGGTTGATGTCCTCCATCGGAATCACCTGCGCATAGCCGCCGCCGGCGGCGCCGCCCTTCATGCCGAACGACGGACCGAGCGACGGTTCGCGCAGCGCGCACATCGCCTTCTTGCCGATGTGGTTGAGCGCGTCGGTCAAGCCTACGGTGGTGGTGGTCTTGCCCTCGCCCGCCGGCGTCGGCGAGATCGCGGTGACCAGGATCAGCTTGCCGTTCGGCTTCGACTGCAGCGACTTGATGTATTCCATCGACACCTTGGCCTTGTAGTGGCCATAGGGCTCGAGGTTTTCCGCCGCGATGCCGAGCTTGTCCCTGGCGACGTCGAGGATCGGCCGCTTCTTGGCCGACTGGGAGATTTCAATATCGGACTTGGGGTTCTGATGTTGCGAGGCGGGCATGGGGATATCCGTTTAAATTGAGTTGTGACAAAGACGTGGATGCCCGAGGCCGGGCATGACGCAGGCGGTCAGGTGAGGATCGCCCCCTTGGCCAGATTGGCGGACTTGGCCCATTCGCCGGCATCGATCTTCTTGCCGTCGGCGGGCTGCACGCGCGTGACCTTGAAGCGGCCATCGGCGCAGACCACGGTGAAACCGTCATCCTCCACCACGGCGACTTCGCCGAGCTTCCCGGCAATGCCTTTCGGATCGCGCGCCGGCAGCGGCTTGGCGTCGAAGATCTTGAGCTTCGCGCCGTTGAGCGTCGTCCACGCGCCGGGCGCCGGATTGCAGCCGCGGATCAGGCGGTCGATCTGCTCCCACGGCTTGCCCCAGTCGATGTGTGCATTGCCTTCGCGGCAGAGGCCTTCATAGGTCGCCTTCGACTCGTCCTGCTTGATGCGCGGCGCCTTGCCGGCCTTCACCAGGTCGACCGCTTCGAGCATGGCGTCGACGCCCATCGGGAACAGGCGGTCGAAATAGACGGTGCCGAGCGTGTCGGTGTCGGAGATCGGCGTCTTCTTCTGGATGAGGACGTCGCCGGTATCGAGGCCGTTGTCCGGCCAGAAGATCGACAGGCCCGTCTCCTTCTCGCCCTTGATGATCGGCCAGTTGATGGCCGAGGCGCCGCGATAGGCCGGCAGTAGCGACGGGTGATACTGGATCGAGCCGTGCGTCGGGATGTTGAGGAATTCCTCCGGCACGAACAACGTGACGAAGGCCATGACCTGCAGGTCGGGCTTCATCGCCTTGAACTCGTCCCACACCTTCGGGTCCTTGTAGGACGAGGGTTGGTGCACCGGCAGGCCGGCAGCGATGGCCGCTTCCTTGAGCGGATCAGCCTTGGCGCCCGGCTTCTCCGGCGCTACGAAGACGCCGATCACGGTCTCGCCGCGCTTCAACAGCGCTTCCAGCACGGCCTTGCCGAAGGCCTGCTGGCCGTGGACTACGATACGCATAAAGATTTCTCCCTAAATGCCGGGCTTCGTTTCCCGGGCGCAGCGCAGCACGAAGTGGTGCGCTGCAGACCCGGGATCCAGCTATTTGCGGACCGGGGTCCCGGATCAGCGGTGCACCGCTTGCGCGCTGCACCGCATCCGGGACACGAGTCAGTGCTTACGCCGCCTTTTCCTTCTTCTCCGGCGCGCTGAGCGCACCGGAGGCCTTGATCTCGGCGATGTCCTTGGCCGAGAGCTTGAGCACGTTGGAGAGGATCTCGTCGGTGTGCTCGCCGAGCAGCGGCGAACGCTTCACCTCGGTGATCGAGTCCGACAGTTTGATCGGGTTGCCGACCGACAGGTACTTGCCGCGGGTCGGATGTTCGACCTCGACCACGGTACCGGTCTTGCGCAGCGATTGGTCCTCGGCCAGTTCCTTCATCGACAGGATCGGGCCGCAGGGAATGTCGTGCTGGTTGAGCTCCTCCATGGCCTCGAACTTGGTCTTGGTCATGGTCCACTGCTCGATGCGCGCGAAGATCTGATTGAGTTTCGGCAGACGCGCCTTGGGCGTGGCGTATTCCGGATCGGTCTTCCAGGTCGGCTCGCCGATGACGTCGCAGATCGCTTCCCACACCGGAGCCTGGGTGATGAAGTAGATGTAGGCGTTCGGATCCTCCGGAGCGCCCTTGCACATCAGGATGCGGCCCGGCTGGCCGCCGCCGGAATCGTTGCCGGCGCGCGGCGTCGCGTCACCGAACGGAATGCCCTCGCCGTACTGGCTGTATTCGGTGAGCGGGCCGTGCTTGAGGCGCTGCTGGTCGCGCAGCTTGACGCGCGCGAGGTTGAGCACGCCGTCCTGCATGGCGCAGAGCACCTTCTGGCCGCGGCCGGTGCGGGTGCGCTGGAAGAGCGCGGTGACGATGCCGAGCGCGAGGTGCAGGCCGGTGCCGCTATCGCCGATCTGGGCGCCGGTGACGAGCGGCGGACCGTCGCGGAAGCCGGTGGTCGAGGCCGAGCCGCCGGTGCACTGGGCGACGTTCTCGTAAACCTTGCAGTCCTCATACGGGCCGGGGCCGAAACCCTTCACCGACGCGACGATCATGCGCGGGTTGAGCGTGTTGATGTGCTCCCAGGTCAGTCCCATGCGGTCGAGCGCGCCGGGGGCGAAGTTCTCGACCAGCACGTCGCAGGTCTTGATCAGCTCGTTGAGCACGCGCTTGCCCTGCGGATGCTTGGAGTCGATCGTGATCGAGCGCTTGTTGTGGTTGAGCATGGTGAAGTAGAGCGAGTCGGCGTTCGGCACGTCGCGCAGCTGACCGCGCGTGATGTCGCCAATGCCGGGGCGCTCGACCTTGATCACGTCGGCGCCGAACCAGGCGAGCAACTGCGTGCAGGTCGGACCCGACTGCACATGTGTAAAGTCGAGGATGCGCACACCCTGCAGCGCCTTGCCGTCCATGCCCTGCGGCTTGTTCGATATCCGCGGCAGCGCACTCACCTTGCCGTTGCCGTTCGCCTTCTTCGGCGCGGCCTTCTTCGCGGGCTTCGCGGCCGCCCTGGCGACCTTGCGCGCCGGCTTCTTCGCCGCGGCTTTCGATTTCTTCACAGTCTTCTTCGATTTCTTGGCCATGTCCTGATCCTCCAATCTCGATACATATCCCGTGCGCGACACGGGCCAGATGGAATGAATTGCGATAGCCGCGCGACGCGACGCACGAAGCGGCGCGTCGCCCGTCTCGCTACTTCTTCTTCAGCTTGCTCTGCGGGTTTAGGTTGCCGATGCGGCCCGACTCGCTGCCGGCCGCGGGGTCGATCACCGCGTTGATGAGTGTCGGCTTCCCCGAATCCATCGCTGCGTTGACCGCGCGCTTGAGCTCGTCAGGCGAAGTCACGTTGACGCCGGCGCCGCCAAAAGCCTCAATCATCTTGTCGTAGCGCGCGCCCCTGACGAAGGTGCAAATCGCAGGGTCGGTGCCAAGCGGATTGACGTCGGTGCCGCGATAAATGCCGTCATTGTTGAAAATGACGATGCAGACCGGCAAGTTGTAGCGACAGATCGTCTCGACCTCCATGCCGGAGAAGCCGAAGGCCGAGTCGCCTTCGACGCACAGCACGGGCTTGCCGGTCTCGATCGCAGCGGCGATGGCGTAGCCCATGCCGATGCCCATGATCCCCCAGGTGCCGACGTCGAGACGCTTGCGCGGGCGATACATGTCGATGATGCCGCGCGCCAGATCGAGCGTATTGGCGCCCTCGTTGACGAGGATGGCGTCCGGGCGCTCCTTGACGATCGTGCGCAGCACGCCGAGGGCGCCGTGGTAATCCATCGGCACGTTGTTGTTCATCAGGCGCGGCGCCATCTTGGCGACGTTCTCTTCGCGTTTTTTGCTGACCGCAGCCATCCAGTCGGCGGGCGCTTTCGGCCAACTCGCCCCCATGCCCTTGAGCAGGGCATCGACGCAGGAGCTGATGTCACCGACGATCGGCGCCACGATCTCGACGTTCGAGTCCATTTCCTTCGGCTCGATATCGATCTGGATGAACTTCTTTGGCTCGGTGCCCCAGGCCTTGCCTTTGCCGTGCGACAGGAGCCAGTTGAGGCGAGCGCCGATCAGCATCACCACGTCTGACTGCGCCAGCACCGTCGAGCGCGCCGCACCCGCGCATTGCGGATGCGTGTCCGGCAGCAGCCCCTTGCCCATGCTCATCGGCAGGAACGGCACGCCGCTCTTCTCGACCAGCTCGCGGATCGCGTCGTCCGCCTGCGCATAGGCCGCGCCCTTGCCGAGAATGATAAGCGGACGCTTGGCAGACTTGAGCGTGTCGAGCGCGCGCTTGATGGCATCAGGGGTGGGAATCTGCGCCGGCGCGGCGTCGATCACCTTGACCAGCGACTTCTGGCCCGCGTCGGCATCCATTACCTGGCCGAACAGCTTGGCCGGCAAGTCGAGGTAGACGCCTCCCGGGCGGCCGGACACCGCGGCGCGGATGGCGCGCGCGATGCCGATGCCGATGTCCTGCGCGTGCAGGACGCGGTAGGCCGCCTTGCACAGCGGCTTGGCGATGGCGAGCTGATCCATCTCCTCGTAGTCGCCCTGCTGCAGGTCGACGATCTCGCGCTCGGACGAGCCGGAGATCAGGATCATCGGGAAGCAGTTGGTGGTGGCGTGTGCCAGCGCGGTCAGACCGTTGAGGAAGCCGGGCGCCGAAACCGTGAGGCAGATGCCGGGCTTCTTGGTCAGCCAGCCGGCGATCGAGGCGGCGTAGCCGGCGCTCTGCTCGTGGCGGAACGACAGCACGCGAATGCCCGCGGCCTGCGCCATACGGCCGAAGTCGGTGATCGGAATTCCCGGCACACCGTAGATCGTCTCGACGCCGTTCAGCTTGAGCGCATCGATGATGAGATTGAACCCGTCCGTCAGATTCTGCGCGTCTTCCGCGGCTTCCGGTTTTGATTTCACTACTGCATCACTCATGGGAAACCTCCCTTACGTCCTCACGCGGGACTTTCAATCAAGATAGTCGGCATAGCGCGCCACGTGCTCGGCGAGGCCGAGCGCATGGTCGCGTACGAGATCTTCGGCGCGGTCGGTCGCGCGCGCCTCGAGTGCCTCGATGATGGCCATATGATCCTTGATCGACCGGTCGGCGCGGTCCTTCTCGCCGATGGTCGTGCGCCGGATCATGCGCATATGGGTGAACAGGTTGGCGGCCAGGTCGATCAGCACCTGGTTCTTGCTCAGCCTGATGATCGTCTGGTGGAATTCGATGTTGGCGGCCGAGTATTCATCGAGATGCGCGCGCAACTTGCCGTCGACGAACGCGGCGAACATCTTACGCAGGCCGGCGATCTCGTCGTCGCTCGCGGCCTTGGTGATCAGCCGCGCCGCCATGCTCTCGAGCGCCGCCCAGACGGTGATCATCTCGATCACCTCCTGCTTGGTCTTGCGCACGACGTAGATGCCGCGCCGCGGCACCGAGCGGACGAAGCCCTCGCTCTCGAGCTGCGCCATCGCCTCGCGCACGGGCGTCCGACTTATGCCGAAATCCTGCGCCAGCTTGCGCTCGTCGAGGCGGATCTCGTCGCGGCTGTGATAGATGTCCATCGTCACGATGGCGTTCTTCAGCGCGGTGTAGGCCTTCTGCTTGAAACTCGAGCCGGCATCGATCGGCTCCAGTGCCGGATGCGCGCCACTCGCACTCTGCCCGGCCGGCGCGCCAATGCGGGGCGCACCGTTGCTGCCGCGGTGATTGCGATTTCGGATGCTCATGCTGGTATACAATATGCCAGTAGACCGAGTGCAAGCAACCCGCCCCCGATTAAAAGCAGCGAATTGCTTGCAGAATTGGTGCACCGCAGCGTCAATTCGTACTGAATGCTGCATTGCGGTGTGCGCCGCCACGGCCGCCGACTTCCGCTTTCCCAAACCCAACGCGCCCCTTAGGAGCGCCTCGCGTGAGCGTACCAAGAACCCGCCCTGGCGCGGCCAGGGCGGGTTCGAGAACCTACTGGTCCCGGGTGGCCTGCATCATTCGCCGCCGCACCGGCTTGAGGATGAACAAGGCGAGCGCCACCACCACGAAGTTCATCAGGGCGGTGACGACGAAGACCATGTGCCAGCTGCCTGTCGACGTCTTGATCATGTTGGCCACCGGCACGAGGAAGGCCGAGGTGCCCTTCGCCGTGTACAGCAGGCTGAGGTTCACCGTTGCGAACCTCGGTCCGAACGTATCGGTACAGGTCGACGGGAAGAGGCTGAAAATCTCGCCCCAAGTGAGGAAGATCAGCGCAGCGAAGATCACGAAAGCCCAGGGCGCGGTGCCGAGCGAACCCAGCAGCCAGTACGAGATGCCGCCGAGGCCGAAGGCCATAGCCATCGTGAACTCGCGGCCGATATTGTCGGAGATCCAGCCGAACAATGGCCGCGCGGTACCGTTGGCGATGTTATCGATGATCAGCGCCGCGGTGATCGTCGTCGCGCCCCAGAAGATGATCTGATTGCCGACCTTGAAGTCAGCGGCGATCGGTGCGATCTGCGCGGTCGCCATCAGGCCGCTGGCCGAGACCATCACGAACATGATGTAGAGCAGCCAAAACACCGGTGAGATCAGCACTTCCTTCGGCGTAAAGCTGCGGGCCGATTGCGCGACCTTCGAGGCCGGCGCGGCCGCCAATTCGCCCGGCTCCGGTCCGCGCAGCAGCCATGCCAGTAGAAAGACCATGCCGCCCTGCACGATGCCGAACCAGATGAAGGCGGTCTGATAGTTGTAAGTCGAGATGACGTGCTGGATCGGGATCACCGTCAGCGCGGCGCCGGCGCCGTAGCCGGCTGCCGTGAGGCCGACCGCCAGACCACGGCGGTCAGGAAACCACTTCACCGCCAGACCGACGCTGGTTGCGTAGACCGCACCGCCGCCGATGCCGGAGATCACTGCGCCCAGATAAAGCATCGTGAGCGTCTCAGCGTAGCCGTTGATCACCCAGCCGATGGCGACCGTGAGGCCGCCGAATGCGACCATCAGCTTGGGCCCGCGCTGCGGTCCGAGCACATCCACGATCCAGCCCTCGATCGGCGTGAGCCAGGTCTCGAGCGCAATGAAGACGGCGAAGGCCACCTGGATCGAGGCGATCGACCAGCCATGCGCCTTGTTGATGGGGTTGACGAAGAGGGTCCAGCCGTACTGAAGGTTGGCGATCATCACCATGCAGATGATGCAGATGAGGAGTTTGCCCCAGCGGGCTCCCTCGGATGCCCGCGGCACAGCCGCCGAGCCTGCTACGAAAGTCATAGTCACCGCCATTAAGTCTACTATTTACATCGATAATCCGGATACTTGCCGGGTGCCAGCCAGTAGTAGGACACCGGCGACGGTGGAATCTACGGTCTTTTCAAAAATCTTATTTTGCGTTGCAGCAAAGGCAGTGCAGGGCACGGCACGCCCCGCGCCACTGCGCCAGACGGAACCAGCGTCGCCATGGCCCGTTCCCGAATGCGTCCCCCTCTCTGCCGCGGCAGGTCCAACGTGCTGACCGTTTCGCTTTTGTGGGCCTCGCTGATCGCGTGGCTGATCCTGCGCGCATTCCGACAGCGGCACGCCTTGAAGCCGCTCGCCCCCTCCTCGCCGCCACAGGATGCACCACGCGTCGCCATCATCGTCCCGGCGCGCGACGAAGCCGGCAATATCGGCGCCTGCGTCAGCTCGCTGATGGCGCAGGATCATCCGAGCCTCGCTATCGTCGTGGTCGACGACGAGTCCACCGACGACACCGCGGCCATCGTGCGCCGCCTTGCGCACAAGGATCGCCGTGTCGTGCTCATTCCCGGCGGACGGCTGCCGCCGGGCTGGAGCGGTAAGGTGAACGCCTGCTGCGCCGGCGCGCGCGCGGTTGCCGACGCGGTCGACTGGCTCTGCTTCCTCGACGCCGATATGCGTGCGCATCCGAAGCTGATCGCGAGCGCCGTCGCCGCCGCGCAAGCAGGCGCGCTCGACCTCCTGACTCTGGCGCCGCGCCAGGAACTCCAAAGCTTCGCCGAGCGGCTGATCCTGCCTTGCGGCCTCTATCTGCTGTCGTTCTCGCAGAATCTGACCAAGCTGCAGGCGCCGGACAGCGACGACGCGGTCGCGACCGGGCAATTCATGCTGATCCGCCGAACAGCCTATGAAGACGTCGGCGGACACGCGGCGGTCTCGCGCTCGATCGTCGAGGACATCGAACTGGCGCGACTGATGAAGCGCCGCGGCCATCGCGTGCTGATGCAGGACGGGACCGCGCTCCTGACGACGCGCATGTACACCGGCTGGCGCACGCTCTGGCCGGGCATCGCCAAGAACCTCGTCAGCATGCTCGGCGGACCGGCGGCGACGCTGGCGACCGTGGTCGCGGCGCTGGCGCTGGCCTGGGCCGCAGTGCTGTTGCCCGTCGTCACCGTCTATGGCTGCGCGAGCGGCAGTCACAGCGCCTGCATCGCCGCCATCCCTGCGCTGCTCGGCGCGGCCGCCGCATTCGGCCTGCATCTCGCGGGAGCGTCCTATTTCGGCATTCCCTGGACTTATGGCCTGTTGTTTCCGCTCGGTTACACCACCGGCGCCGTGATCGCGCTCGACAGTCTGCGCTGGCGCATCAGCGGCCGTGTGCGCTGGAAAGGCCGCGTCTATCGATGAGCAGCCGACACCCCGCGGCGAGAGCCGATACCGCCCCGGTCGCTGCATCCCGTCGAACGACCGCCCTGACCTTGGCGATTTTCGCCGGCCTGATGGTCGTCCTCTATCTCATTCGCGACATTCTCTTCCCGTTCGTGTTCGCCGGCGTTCTCGCTTACGTTTGCACGCCGCCGATCGACTGGCTGGCGCGTCGCACGCGCGCGCCGCGCTGGATATTCGCCGTGCTGGCGCTGATCGTGTTGATGAGCGTCGCCGCGCTGATCGGCTGGCTCGGCGTGCCGCCGCTGATCAAGGAGATCACGCAGGCCGGCGGCAATCTGCAGGGCAGCCTCGAGGGCATGCTGCGGCAGTTTCTCGGCGAGGGCACGATCAACCTGCTCGGCACGCCGATCAGTGCGCACGACATGGCACAGAACATCATCGGCGGTTTGCGTCAGCTGTTCAGCGACAGCACGCGCATGCTGACGCTGCTCGGTTACGGATTTGCCGGCATGTTCGGCTTCATCCTGTGCTGGGTCTTGCTCGGATATCTGTTGATCGCCGGCAAGCGCACCGGGGATCAATTGTTCTGGCTCGTTCCGCCCAACCACCGGCCGTTTGCACATCGCGTCTGGCACGACCTGCACAACGTGCTCTGGCGCTATTTCGTCGGCGTGGCGCTCGTGGTCGCCTACGCCACGACCGCGGCCTATATCGGCCTCGGCCTCATCCTCGACATCCACCACGCCGTCTTTCTCGCGCTGATCAGCGGACTGCTCGAAGTCATTCCGGTCATTGGCCCGTTCGCCTCCGCCACCATCGCCGGTCTCGTCGCCATCCAGCAGGCGACCAGCCCCTGGAATATCGTCGAGTACATCATGTACGCGGTGGCACTGCGCGTCTCCATCGACGAGTTCTTCGGCCCGATCGTGCTGGGCAGGGCCGCCTACCTGCCGCCGGTGCTTGTCATGTTCGCCTTCCTCGCCGGCGGCATCCTCTACGGCATCGTCGGCGTCGTGATCGCGGTTCCGTTCGCTCTGACGGTCAAGGCCATCCTGGCCGAGGTCTATCGCGATCCGGACGCCGTACCGCACTGACGCGGCGAATGACGCGCGCGCATCCTTCGCATTCCCGGGCGCGTGATTATCAAAACGCGCCGCATGCAATTGCAACTCTCTGCCCGCCGCTTGACGCAATGTGAGCAGCGGCGACACGGCACTGTCAAATAGCCGCAACAGCGGAACCACAAGGAGCGCGGCCGAGTCAACGGGACAAGCACTCCCTGTTGGAGTCAGGCCTTTGCTGCCGCAGCAAACAACTCATTTTGCGTTCCACTCTGCCTGGTTCGAGCACGCCGTATTCGGCCTCGATCGCTGGCTGCGGCAGCGACAGGGTGTTCTCGAATATAGCGACAATCCCCGCTGCGTATTTCGCATCCAGCGTGCCAAAGCCGAAACGCGTCTGGTGCTGCGCGACGGCACGCGGATCGCGGCGGGAGATGCCGTGCTCAACATCCACCTTTGGAACGAGCAGTTCCCGTCAATGGGCGGCGATGGCGCGACCATGCGCTGGGCGCGCGCGGTGGCCGGCGGCATCGACCTGTCATTGCGTGAACTGGCGCAGCATCTGCGCTGGACGCGCGAACTCGATGACGTCGTGGCGCTGCGGGCCGACATGCGTCTGGGAACCGCCGAGCAGAGCGGCCAACTCGCACGCATCTCCAGCCGCTATGGCTTCGAGGCGGGCTGCGTCGCCGAAGAGCATGGCGCCATTCACCGCTTTGGTGAGAATATTTTCTTGATTCTACTGGTGCTGGCCACAAACCCGGTGGCATTGCGCACACCTGTCCTGTGGCGGGATCATACTCTTGTCTACCTATCGCGTTCCTCTTTGGAACACCGATATGCTACTAGAACACGAGGACGGGGCACGCGGGGCGCGGCGGTATGTTGAACGGGAGTGATGTCCTGCGCTGGGTGGCAGATCTATGCCTCGCCGGCGCAGTACTCGGTTGTCTCTACTTTGTCTTTGTTGGCCTTTCGGTGCTGCGGTTCCGGATGCGCGAGGCCATTCCGCCAGCCGCCGCGGTGCCTGTCTCCGTGATCGTGCCCCTGTGCGGCGCCGAACCAGGACTGACACTGCGCCTGCGCGCCCTGCGCGACCAGGACTATGCCGGTCCGATCGAAATTCTCTGCGGCACCCTCGATCCCGACGACCCGGCCATCGAGGTCGTGCGTCAACTTGCCGCGGAGCGGGATGACCGCGCCATCGTCTGCCACGTGGACGGGCATGCGAACGGGCAGAACCTGAAAGTCGCCAATCTCGGCAATATCGCCAAGCACGCCAAGCACGACACCCTGGTGCTCATCGACAGCGACATCGTCGTCGGCCCGCATTATCTGGCCGGCGTCGTCGCCGAACTGCAGAAGCCCGGCGTCGGTGCCGTGACCTGCCTCTACTACGGGATTCACGGCGGCAGCCTGTGGTCGAAGCTCGGCGCGCTGAGCGCCAACATCCATTTCCTGCCGAACGTCGTCGGCGGGCTGACGCTCGGGCTGGCGCGCCCCTGTTTCGGCGCCACCATCGCGCTGACCCGCGACATGCTGCGCCGCATCGGCGGCTTCGCCGCCTTCGCCGACCAGCTCTGGGACGATTATGCGATCGGCGACGCCGTGCGCAGTACCGGTCATGACGTCGCCGTGGCCCCATTCGCGGTCGGCCACGTCTACACGGCGGCGAGCGCGGGCGAACTGGTCGCGCACAAGGTACGGCAGGACTGCACCATCAAGAGCATCAGCCCGCTCGGCCATACCGGCAGCGTCATCACGCATCCCTTTCCGCTAGCGCTGATCGCCGCCGGCCTCGGCGGCGGAGAACAGGCGCTGGCGCTCGGCGCCATCGCGCTCGCCTGCCGCGTCGGTCTGTGGTGGTGCGTCGAGCAGCGCTTCGACGTGCGCCCGCAGCATTACCTGCTTATTCCCGTGCGTGACCTCATCTCGTTCGGGGCCTATGTTGCCAGCTTCTTCGTCGTCGCCGTCACCTGGCGTGGCCAGCGCTACCGGCTCTCCGACCAGACGCTGATCGTCGATTCATCGAGCTAAGGACGCTTTTTGATGCGAACTTTGTTTCTCCAGGCTCCGTCGTTCGAAGGTTTCGACGGCGGCGCCGGTTCCCGCTACCAGGCCAAGCGCGAGATCAAGTCGCACTGGTACCCGACCTGGCTGGCGCAGCTCGCCGCCATGGTGCCGGATTCGAAGCTGATCGACGCGCCGCCGCACGGCATCACGCTCGATCAGATCGTGCCGCAGGCGAACGACTACGACCTGGTCGTGATGCATTCCTCGACGCCGACCTTCGCCTCCGACATCGCAACGGCGCGGGCGCTCAAGGACGTCAACCCGAAGCTCAAGATCGGCCTGGTGGGCGCCAACGTCGCCATCGATCCGAAGCGGAGCATCGAGAAGGCCGAGCCGATCGATTTCGTCACCGCCAAGGACTACGACTTCACGATCCGCGACGTGGCGCAGGGCAAGGACTTCGCCGAGATCGGCGGCCTCTGCTATCGCGACAATAACGGCGACATCCAGGAGACCGCGCCGCGTCCGACCTTGACCGACATGGACGAACTGCCCTTCGTCACGCCGGTCTACCAGCGCGACCTCAAGATCGAGAACTACTTCATCGGCTATCTCAAGCACCCCTACATCTCGTTCTATTCCGGCCGCGGCTGCAAATCGCGCTGCACCTTCTGCCTGTGGCCGCAGACCATTGGCGGCCATAAGTACCGCACGCGCAGCGTCGAGAACGTGGTCGAGGAAATCCGCTGGGCCAAGGCGGCAATGCCGCAGGTAAAGGAGTTCTTCTTCGACGACGACACCTTCACCGACGACCTGCCGCGGGCGGAAGCGATCGCCCGCGAGCTCGGCAAGCTCGGCATCACCTGGTCGTGCAACGCCAAGGCCAACGTGCCGCACGAGACGCTGAAGGTGCTGCGCGACAACGGCCTGCGGCTACTGCTCGTCGGCTACGAGTCCGGCAACCAGCAGATCCTGCACAACATCAAGAAGGGCATGCGCGTCGAGGTGGCGAAGCGCTTCACCAAGGACTGCCACGACCTCGGCATCACCATCCACGGCACCTTCATCATGGGCCTGCCGGGCGAGACGAAAGAGACGATTCAGGAGACGATCCGCTTCGCGCGCGAGATCAATCCGCACACCTTGCAGGTGTCGATCGCAGCGCCCTATCCCGGCACTTTCCTCTACAATCAGGCGGTCCAGAACGGCTGGCTGACCAATACCGAGCAGGATCTCGTCGACAACAACGGCGTGCAGATCGCGGCGCTGAGCTACCCGCATCTCAACCACACCGAAATCTTCCATTCGGTCGAGGAGTTCTACCGCCGGTTCTATTTCCGTGCTCCCAAAATCGCCTCGATCGTCGGGGAGATGCTGCTCAGCCGCGAGATGCTGCAGCGGCGCTTGCGCGAGGCGGTCGAGTTCTTCGCCTTCCTGCGTGAGCACCGGAGGGTGAGCCACTGAACTTCTTCGTGATCACCGCGGACGACTTCGGCCTCTCACACGAGGTGAATGAAGCGATCGTCCGCGCGCACAAGGACGGCATCCTGACGGCGGCGAGCCTGATGGTCTCCGGCGCCGGCGCACAGGAAGCGCTGGCCATCGCGCGCAAGATGCCGAGCCTGCGCGTCGGCCTGCATCTGGTGTTGATCGAAGGCCGGCCGACCTTGCGGCCGCAGCAAATCCCCGACCTGGTCGGCCCTGACGGCCACCTGCGCAAGGACATGGTGCGCGTCGCCTTCGACCTGGCGCGGCAGCCGGACATGCGCCGGCAGCTCAAGCGCGAGATCGCGGCGCAGTTCGCCGCTTTCGCGCGCACCGGCCTGCCGCTCGACCACGTCAACGCGCACAAGCATTTCCACATGCATCCGATCGTGGCCGCGCAGGTCATCAATATCGGCCATCAGTTCGGCATGCGGGCGCTGCGGGTGCCGCGCGAGCCGGGCCACGTGATGGCGCCGGGCTGTACGCTGCTCGCCGCGCAGGCGCGCCGCGCCGGCCTCGTCGTTCCCGATGCGGTGCTCGGGCTGCGCTACACCGGGCGGATGACGCGCGAGCGCGTGCTGACCGCGCTGGAGAAGGCGCCGCCCGGACTGGTCGAGGTTTACACGCATCCGGCGATCAGCGACCGCTTCGAAGGATGCGCCAAAGGCTATCGTTATCGTGACGAACTGGCCGCCTTGACCGACGTCGATGTGGTGCGGACGCTGCGCGCAACGCATCGCAGCATCGGCGGCTATGCCGACGCCCAGCGCCTGCCGCTCAGCGCGGCAAATATCCGGCTTGCCTGAACCAGGCGATCGCGTCGGCAATGCCTTCGCGATAGGGCCGCGCCCGATAATTCAGTTCCCGCTCCGCCTTGGCGGATGAAAAGAACATCTTGTTCTTGGCCATGCGCAGACCGTCGAGCGTCAGCATCGGCTCGCGGCCGGTGCGGCGCGCGATCGCCTCGCTCACGTGGGCGAACGGCATCAGCGCCTGGCGCGGGATGCGGATCGTCGGCGGCCGGCGTCCGACCGCCTCGGCCACCGTGCGCAGGATCTCGGCCAGCGACGCATTCTGCCCGCCGAGCACGTAGCGTTCGCCGACGCGGCCGCGCTCGAACGCAGCAAGATGTCCTTCGGCGACATCGTCGACATGCACCATGTTGAGCCCGGTATCGACGAAGGCGGGCATGCGGCCGGACGCCGCCTCGACGATGATGCGGCCGGTCGGCGTCGGCTTGACGTCGCGCGGCCCGATCGGCGTCGACGGATTGACGATCACCGCCGGCAGACCCTGCGCGATCAGCTCTTCAACCGCGCGTTCGGCCGCCACCTTGCTGCGCTTGTAGGTTCCGATCGCCCGCTGTTCCTCGAGCGGCATGCTCTCGTCGGCCGAGGCGCCGTCGGTGCGCGCGGCGAGCGTGGCCACGCTGCTCGTGTAGACCACGCGCTCCACGCCGGCGCGCATCGCTTCCTGCATCAAGGCGCGGGTGCCGGCGACGTTGGTATCGATCATCTCCTGCGGGTTGCGCGCCCACATCCGGTAGTCGGCGGCCACGTGGAAGAGATAGCGCACGCCGGCCAGCGCATCGCGCAGCGAGGCCGGATCGCGCAGGTCGCCGGTGACGAAATCGAGGCCGAGTTCGGCGAGATGCGTGGTCGGGCTCCTGAGCCGGACCAGCGCGCGTACGGCAAAGCCCGCCTCGCGCAAGCGGCGGGCGACGGCGGAGCCGACAAAGCCGCTCGCACCCGTCACCAGAACCGTACCAGTCCTTGCCATCGTTTCCGCCTGCGCTTCCTGGCCGCCGCTCGACTCCGGCCGAATTTATAGGCCCCGTTCGATGGGTTTCAAATCAGCGGCACAATGGGAACACATTGGGCCACCGGCGGTTACCTTCGCAAGACACGCCACCGTTTCCCGACAATCCATACGTGTCAGTTCAGTCAACAGACGACCATGGAGCACACCTTGGAGCAGGAAAACAGGACGCAGACCGGCGCCGAAGCCGGGCGGAGCGGCCGTGACGGCGGGCTACTCGGCGAAACGGCCGAGGCCCTCAGGGAGCGCGCCACCGAAGCGCTGAAAGGCACCGCCGCCGACCTCGCCGAAGCCGGCAAGGAAACGGGCGCCCAACGCATCGGCCGCCTCGGGCGCGCCGTGCACGGCGCCGCCAACGAGATCGGCAAGGAACTGCCGCAGGCGGCCGAATACGTACACACGGCGGGCGAAAGCCTCGAGAACGCGGCCGCGCATCTGCACGATCACAGCGTCGAGGATCTGTTCGCCTCGTTCAGCCGGTTCGCGCGGCGGCAGCCGATCGCCGCCTTTGCCGGGGCGATCCTCGCCGGTTTCGTGCTGTCGCGCTTCATCAAGAGTTCGCAGTAACCGGAGTTGTCATGACCATTCCGTTCGAGGAGCGTGACCGTTCGATCCCGGGGATCGTCATCGATCTCCTCAATCAGTTCACCACGCTGCTGCGGCAGGAGAGCCAGCTCGCTCGCGCCGAGATTTCCGAGAACGTGAACCGCGCGATCATGGGCATCGTCATGGCGGTGGTCGCGGCGGTCGTGTTCATCCCTGCCTTGGTCATCCTCCTCATGGCGGCGGTGTACGCGCTGGAAGCCGCCGGGCTCGCGCCCTACTGGTCGGCGCTCGCCATTGGCGGCGGCGCATTGATCGTCGGCGCCATCCTCCTGTTGGTGGGCATGAGCCGGCTCAAGATGAAGAACCTCGTTCCGCGAAAGACCATCCATCAGCTGCAGGAAGATGCCGCTCTCGCCAAACGTCAGGTGAATGGCGAGGAAAGGACCGGTGATGGCTTCCAGCGAGCAGCTTGAGCGTGAAGCGGAGGCGACGCGCGTTCGCATCGAGCAGACGCTCGCCGAGCTCCGCACGCGCATCAGCCCGGGCCAGATCGTCGATCAGGCGGTGGACTATGCACGCGACGCCGCCGGCGGCGATTTCGTGCGCAACCTGAGCCGGCAGGTGGCGAAGAATCCGGTGCCGGTCGCGCTGATGGGGGCCGGTCTGGTGTGGCTGATGATGGCGCCGCGGCGTCCTCGCAATGGGGCAATCGAACAACCAGGAGATGGCTCGGTCGATACGACCGAGCCTGCCAGTAGCAACGCGAGCGCAGACAGGACGGGCACAATGACATCGGATTCAAAAAGCAAGGCGCAGACGGCGGCGGATACGGCGGCCGAACGCAGCGAAAAAAGCCATGAGAAAGCCGGCTCGATGGCTTCGGGCGCTTATGAAAAGAGTGCCGACGCCGCCGCGCGCGCCTACGACAAGGCTTCGGATCTGGCCGGCTCGGCCTATGAGCGCGCAGGCGATATGATCGGTCGCGCACGCGAGACGGGCTCCGAGGCTTACGGCCGCGCCCGCGATGCGGCGAGCCACTCGATGGCGTCGGCCCGCGGCGCGAGGCGCAGCATCTCGAAGTTCGCGCGTGAGGAACCGCTGGTCGTCGCCGGGATCGGCATTGCGCTCGGGGCCGTCATCGGCGCGCTGCTGCCGTCGACAGACATCGAAAATCGCACGATGGGCGAGCGCAGCGACGCGCTCAAGGCCGACGCCGTCGAGGCGGCGCGCGAGCAATGGGAGCATGGCAAGGAGATCGCGGAAACCGGCTGGGACGAGGCAAAGGAAGCCGCGCGGCGCACCTGGGAAGACGCCAAAGAAGAGGCGCAGCGCAGCTGGGACGAGACCAAGCGTACCGCCGGCAGCGCCGACGGGCATGCCGGTGACCTCACCGGCACGCAGGCGCCGCTGGTGCCGTCGGAAGCCGAAGCAAAAGCCGAGCGTGTCGCCGCCGCCGCCAAACGGAACGCGCGCTCAGGGTCGGGGAGCCGTCCTGTCCAGTCGTCCTGAGGCGCCGACGCGGGCCGCGGGCATCAGGTTGCCTGCGGTGTTCTCAGCGCGCGGCGAAGTCCGAGATGCCGCCGTGCGCCGCCGACCATTTCGACGGCTCGGTGAGGAAGGCACGGACTTCCCGCAGCGTGTTGGCGTCGAAGATCTTGTCTTCCTCGGCGACCTCGAGCACGTCCCACCAGGTGGTGAGGTAGTGCAGCTTGACGTTCAGGTTCTTCAGGTGGCCGGCGCTCTGCGGGAAGATGTCGTAATAGAAGACGACGAAGCAGTGATCGACCTGCGCGCCCGCCGAACGCAGCGCGTTGCAAAAATTGACCTTGCTGCCGCCGTCGGTGGCGAGATCCTCGACCAGCAGCGCGCGCGCGCCGGGCGCGAGTTCGCCTTCGATCTGCGCGTTGCGGCCGAAGCCTTTCGCCTTCTTGCGGATGTACTGCATCGGCAGCATCAGCCGGTCGGCGATCCAGGCGGCGAAGGGAATGCCGGCGGTCTCGCCGCCGGCGACGCAGTCGATCGACTCGAAGCCGATCTCGCTCATGATGACCTGCGCCGAGAAGTCCATCAGCGCGTTGCGTAAGCGCGGATAGGAGATGATCTTGCGGCAGTCGACGTAGACCGGGCTCGCCCAGCCGGAGGTGAAGATATAGGGCTTCTCGGCGTTGAAATGGATCGCCTTGATCTCGAGCATCATCCGGGCGGCCTGCCGGGCGATGGCTTTCTTGTCGGGCGTGGTGGCGGAAAACGTGCCCATATCGGCTCCTTTTCGGTCGCGCCCGCGCCAGGCGCCGCTTGAGGCGCGCGCTGGGGCTTGAATGCGGGGTATTTCGTAGCTTATGACGCCGGCGCGAGCGACCAGTCAACCTGATCGCCGCCGAAAAGCGGGTGGATTTCCCCCAGCTTTCCCACCTCGACCTCGTCGCAGACCAGGCTCGGGCGCTTTTCCAGCGTCACCCGCTCCTCATTGGGCGGCAGACCGTAGAAGGCGGGGCCGTTGAGCGAGGCAAAGGCCTCGAACCTGTCGAGCGCCTTTTCCTCCTCGAACACCTTGAGATAGGCGGCAAGCGCCGCCGGCGCGCCGAACACGCCGGCGCAGCCGCAGTCGGCCTCCTTCAGATGGCGCAGATGCGGCGCCGAGTCGGTGCCGAGGAAGAAGCCGGGCTCGCCGCTGGTCGCAGCCTGGCGCAAAGCGAGGCGATGCTCCTCGCGCTTGAGCACCGGCAAGCAATACATGTGCGGACGCAAGCCGCCGGCGAACAAAGCGTTGCGGTTGTAGAGGAGATGCTGCGGCGTCAGCGTCGCGCCGAGCCGGTCTTTGTGCGCGCGCACGACGGCAACGCCGTCTTTGGTGGTGACGTGCTCCATGATGATCTTGAGCGTGGGCACGCGCGCGAGCAGCGGCAGCAGCACGCGGTCGATGAAGGCCTTCTCCCGGTCGAACACGTCGATCTCCGGCAGCGGCACCTCGCCGTGCACGCAGAGGCGCATGCCGGCCTCGGCCATCGCCTCGAGCACCGGCATCACCTTGTCGATCGACTTGACGCCGGCGGCGGAATTCGTCGTGGCGTGCGCCGGATAGAGCTTCACCGCGGTGAAGACGCCGTCCGAAAAGCCGGCGATGAGATCGCGCCTGTCGGTGTCGTCGGTGAGGTAGCAGGTCATCAGTGGCGTGAAGGCGTGACCCTTCACCGCCGCCATGATGCGCGCGCGGTAGTCGGCCGCCATCTTCGCCGTCGTCACCGGCGGCACCAGATTGGGCATGACGATGGCGCGCGCGAAATGCGCCGCGGTGAACGGCGCCACGGACTTCAGGATATCGCCGTCGCGGAAATGGACGTGCCAGTCGTCCGGCTTGCGGATGGTCAGACGGGTCATTGCGGCCTGCCGGATTTCGTTCGGAAGCGATCGATCGGCGCACACATACATCACTCCATTGCTGGCACCAATCGGCGCGTCATCATCATCGCGCCAGACATGCGTCATCGCCCGTATTCTTTGGTCGGCCCCGGGTGAGCCGTAGTCCGTAGTCGCTTCCGCCGCTCCCGAGAAGAACCGAGGGCGCGCGGGACGCTCTTGGGCCCTGGGCGCACACAAGCTTGCGCAGTGTGCGCAAACAAGGCGCTCGGACCCACGGACCTCGACGCCTCGCAGCATCGAGGCATGCTGAAGTCCGAATAACCGCAAGTCCGCCAAGTCCCAAGGCGTCCCGCGCGCGGTGTTTAATCGGTCTGCTCCGCACCGCCCCTGGTGGACTCTCCTTTCAGGCCCTCCTGCTTTCGCAGCCAAGGCCTTTCCACCACTACGGGCCCCGATCATTGCCGGTTATCCTGTGACCGGCGCCGGCAATACCATCACTGTGGCCCAGCGACGTGCGGTCGGCACGCCGGGACGGAGCGGCTTGAACCGCCGGGAGGGGAAACCGCGCCGCATCTCCGACGCTCCCACCCCGGCCACCGCTCCCCGCCC
>NZ_DASZBV010000001.1:0-183471 GCF_035943735.1 Pseudolabrys sp. | reverse complement strand
AGCCCCGCCCGCGGGCGCCGCATCAGCCGGACCTTTCGGTCCGACCCGATGAGACGACAAGACCGCATCTCCGGCCTTCCGTCTCACCGCTGCTCCGTCCTCGGCACGTCTCCGGTGACGCCCCTTGAAGAGCAGGACAGGGCGCATAATAGGCATATCGGCCTAGTAGGTCAATAGTCCGTTGAAAAGAATTTGTGCTGCATTGCGGCCGGACGGGGAGACAATAGCGTGAGGTGGTCGCACCGCAGACGCGCTTCACCTCTCCCATGGGGAGAGGGAGCCCGCTGTGCCCTTGGCCGGCGCCTCGGTTCAAACGAGTTCAGACCCCCAGATACCGGTGCTGCACGTCCGGTACAGCGGCGAGCGCTGCGGAGGCGCCCTCCCACACGACACGGCCGCGCTCGATGAGCACATGCCGATCGGCGACGCGCATCAGCGCGCCGACGTTCTTGTCGATGACCAGGATCGACAGCCCCGTCGCCTTCAGCCGGGCCAGGCAATTCCAGATGTCGCGGCGGATGAGCGGCGCCAGGCCCTCGGTCGCCTCGTCGAGGATCAGAAGACGCGGATTGGTCATCAGCGCGCGGCCGATCGCCAGCATCTGCTGCTCGCCGCCGGAGAGCTGATTGCCCATACTGGCCGCGCGCTCGGAGAGCCGCGGAAAGAGCTCGTAAACGCTGTCGAGAGTCCATGCGCCGTTGCCGGCGGCGGTGGCGACAAGGTTCTCGCGCACGGTCAGGTTCGGAAAGATCTGCCGCCCTTCCGGCACCAGGCCGATGCCGGCTTGCGCGACACGATAGGCGGGCCAGCCGCGGATCTCCTGTCCGGCGAAACGCACGCGGCCGGCGCGCGCCGGCGTCAGCCCCATGATCGAGCGGACGGTCGTGGTCTTGCCCATGCCGTTGCGGCCCATCAGCGTGACCATCTCGCCCTCACCGATCGCGAGCGAAATGCCGAACAGCACCTGGCTCAGGCCGTAACAGGTCTCGAGCCCGTCAATGGCGAGGATCGGCTCAGACATGGTCGTCCTCGCCGAGATAGGCTTCGCGCACCTGATTGTTGGCGCGGATGACGTCGGGCGCGCCGGTGGCGATGACGCGGCCGTAGACGAGGACGCTGATACGGTCGGCGAGCGCGAACACTGCCTCCATGTCGTGCTCGACCAGCAGGATGGTGTAGCGCTGCTTGAGGCGGCGCAGCATCGCGACCATGCGCGCCGATTCGTCGGGACCGAGCCCGGCCATCGGCTCGTCGAGCAGCAGCATGCGCGGCTGTCCCGCCAGCGCCATCGCCAGTTCGAGCAGACGATGCTCGCCGTGGCTCAAGAGCGAGGCGCGTGCATCGGCGCGATGAGCGAGGCCGACCTCGTCAAGCGCCGCGCGCGCCTGTTGGCGCAACCCCGTCTCCAAACGGGCATTGCGCCAAAAACGGAAAGAATGTCCGGCGTGCGCCTGCACGGCGAGCGCCACATTGTCGAGCACCGAGTGGTCGAGGAACAAAGAGGTGATCTGGAACGAGCGCGCCAGTCCGAGATGGCTGCGCCGCCACGCCGGCGTGCGCGTGATGTCGACACCGGCGAAATGAATGCGGCCGGAGTCTGCCATCAACTGACCGCTGAGCTGTGCGATCAGAGTGGTCTTGCCGGCGCCGTTCGGACCGATGACGGCGTGCAGCTCGCCTTCGGGCACGTCGAGGGCGACGTCGTCGGTGGCGACGATGCCGCCGAAACGCTTGGCGAGACCCGCGACCCGGAGCAGCGCGTCAGCCATGGCCGCGCTTCCTCTGCCCATGCGCACGATCGGACAGCGCACGCAGCAGGCCATCGATGCCGCCGCGGGCGAACAGGACGACCACCAGCAAAAGCGGACCGAGCACGATCTGCCAGAATTCGCCGGCCTTGGCCGCGCCGGCGGGATTGAACGGGTGCACGATGGTGCTGATCGCCGCCGGCAGGAACTGCTCCAGGAACAACAGCGCCAGCGCGCCGAACACCGGTCCGAACAGAGTGCCCATGCCGCCGAGCACGACCATGACGATGAGATCGCCCGAGCGCGTCCAGAACATCATCGACGGGCTGACGAACTCGGTGTGGTTGGCGATGAGCGCGCCGGCCAGCCCGCACATGGTCCCGGCGATCACAAAGCCGGCAAGCTGGTAGCGGAAAGTCGGAAAGCCGATCGCCCGCATGCGGGCTTCGTTGGAACGCACGCCCTGCAGCACCATGCCGAAGCGCGAATTGGTCAGCCGCCAGACCAGCAGAATGCTGCCGAACAGCAGCACCAGGCAGACGTAATAGAACGTCGTCTTGTTGGACAGATCGATGAGCCCGGCGAAGGTGCTGCGCGTGTCGAGCGACAGGCCGTCGTCGCCGCCGTAGCGCGCCGTGCCGGAGGCGAGATAATAGGCCATCTGCGCGAAGGCGAGCGTGATCATGATGAAGTAGACGCCGCGCGTGCGCAGCGACAGCGCGCCGACGATCAGCGCGAACAACGCCGAAGCGGCGAGCGCGGCCGGCCACTGCACGAAGGCGCTCGGCACGCCCTCGAAGGCGAGGATGGCGACGGTGTAGCCGCCGATGCCGAGATAGGCGGCGTGGCCGAAGCTCATCATGCCGCCGTAGCCGAGGATGAGGTTGAGGCTGACCGCCGCGATCGCCAGGATGACGATGCGCGAGAACAGGGTCAGCATGAAGCGGTCGCCGGTCAGCTGCACGTAGAGCGGCAGCAGCGCCAGCGCAAGCAACAGCGCGGCGATCACCCCGTTGCGCAGCGTGAACGCGCCGCTCATCGCGAGCCCGCCGGGAACAGCCCTTGCGGCTTCACCACGAGAACCGCGGCCATCAGGATGTAGATCAGCATCGAGGACAGAGCCGGCGCGGCGGTGAAGGCCGCCTGCCGGCCGACGAGGTCGACCAGCAGGTTCGGCAGGAACGAGCGACCGAGCGTGTCGATGAAGCCGACGAGCAGCGCCGCGATGAAGGCGCCGCGGATCGAGCCGATGCCGCCGATGACGGTGATGACGAAGGCGAGGATGAGGATGTTCTCGCCCATGCCGATCTGCACGGTGAGGATCGGCGCCTGCATCAGCCCGGCGAGGCCGGCCAGCGCCGCGCCGAGCCCGAACACCAGCGTATAGAGCAGCTTGATGTTGACGCCGAGCGCACCGACCATCTCGCGGTTACTGGCGCCGGCGCGGATAAGCATGCCGATGCGGGTGCGCATGACCAGCACATAGAGGAACGCGGCGACCGCGAGCGTCACCGCGATGATCGCCAGCCGGTAAACCGGATACTGGATGCCCGGCAGGATCTCGAACGAGCCATTGAGGAAGGCAGGCACCGGCAGGCTCTTGCCGCCCGGCCCCCAGATCAGGCGCACCAGCTCATCGAAGAAGAGGATGAGGCCGAACGTGCCGAGCACGTGATCGAGATGATCGCGACCGTAGAGCCGCCGGATCGCGATCACCTCGACGACCATGCCGACGAGCAACGTCGCGGCGACGGCGAGCACGGCGCCGAACACGAAGCTGCCGGTCCAGCTCGCGAAGGTCGCCGCGAAATAGGCGCCGATCATATAAAGCGAGCCGTGCGCCAGGTTGACGAAGTCCATGATGCCGAAGACGAGCGTCAGCCCGGCCGCGAGAAGAAACAGCAGCAGGCCGAGCTGCAGGCCGTTGAGGCATTGCTCGATGAAGAGCGTCATCGTTCCCCCTGGCGCGGGCGCCGCGCGAGCCCTGCGCACAAGCAAATGGCGGCAGCGCGTGCTGCCGCCATCCGCAACACGTCAGGCCGTTACTTCATATGGCATTGCGCAGCGTGCGGGTTCGGCACGTTCTTGTCGGCCAGAGCCAAGGTCTTCTGGGTGTAGGTGTCGCCGACCTTCACCACTTCCTGCATGTAGAAGTTCTGCGTCGGATAGTGATTGGGGCCGAACTTGAAGTCGCCGCGCACCGACTTGAAGTCGGCCTTCTCCAGCGCCTTCTGCACCGCCGCCTTGTCGGACAGGTTGCCCTTCACCGCGTTGACCGCCGAGCCGATCAGCATGGCGGCGTCATAGCTTTGCGCGCCGTAGAACGACGGCTCGCTGCCGTATTTCTTCTTGAAGTCGCCGACGAACTTCTTGTTGGCGTCGTTGGTGAAGTCGGCCGTCCATTCCAGCGCGCTGATGACGCCGACGGCGGCATCCTTCTGGCGCGGCAGGCTGAGCGAGTCGATCGAGAAGGTGGTGTAGAGCGGCACCGAACCTTTCAGCCCCGCCTGCGCATACTGGTTGAGGAACTGCACGCCGGCGGCGCCGGGATAGAACATGTAGACGGCCTCGGGCTTCGCCGCCTTGGCCTTGGCGAGCTCGGCGGAGAAATCGAGCTGCGACGGCCACGTCGTATAGTCCTCGCCAAGCACCTTGCCCTTGTAGGCCGACTTGAAGCCGGCGAGGTTCTCCTTGCCGGCCGCATAGTTCGGGCCGATCAGATAGACCGACTTCACGCCCTTGGAATTCATGTAGTCCGCGACCGCGATCGGGTTCTGATCGTTGGTCCAGGCGGTCGAGAAGATGTAGGGCGAGCAGTTGGCACCGGCGAGCCGCGTCTCGCCGGCATTGGAGATGATCAGGAACGTCTTGGCGTCGACGACGGGCTTGTAGGACGCATAGGCCACGTTCGACCAGATGAAGCCGGCGACGAAATCGACCTTGTCGGATTCGATCAGTTTCTCGGTCTTCTGCCGGCCGACCTCCGGCTTGAAGCCGTCGTCCTCGTAGATGACCTGAACCGGCAGGCCGCCCATCTTGCGGCCCATGTGATCGAGCGCGAGCTCGAAGGAATTGCGCATGTCGTTGCCGATCGCGGCCACCGGGCCGCTGAACGTCGACACGAAACCGATCTTGACGGTCTTCTGCTGGGCCGCGGCGGGTCCGGCCGCTAGCACCAGCGCGGCGCCGGCCGCGAGCAATACTTTACGCATGTTGTCCTCCCCCGGGCCACGACAGGGCCCCATGTTTTTCCGGCACCAGTCTACCGGCCTGCGGGAAAAGGTCTAC
This sequence comes from Pseudolabrys sp., assembly GCF_035943735.1. Classification (GTDB taxonomy): domain Bacteria; phylum Pseudomonadota; class Alphaproteobacteria; order Rhizobiales; family Xanthobacteraceae; genus Pseudolabrys. Next base: position 178,435 of record NZ_DASZBV010000001.1, on the reverse strand, counting down.
CGCCGAACCCATTGGCCGGCCGAACTATATTTCCGCGCCCGAGGCCATGACGCCGCCGCGCGGGCCCATGCGCCGTGCGGCATTGACCGGCCTGCCGCCGCGGCGGCACTGTGCCGCGCCCGCGAAGCAGCAAGGATCGGCCCATTGAGCAAGGCGCTGGAGAAAACCTACGACGGCATCGTCATCGGCGCCGGTCATCACGGCCTCATCCTCGGCACCTATCTGGCGCGCGCCGGCCTCAAGATCCTGCTGGTCGAGCGGCGGCTGACCTATGGCGGCGGCCTGTGTACGCGCGAGGTGACGCTGCCGGGCTTCTACCACAACCTGCATTCGATCAATCACTTCCACATCAGCGAGACGCCGTGGTTCAAGGACCTCGGGCTCGACGAGCGCGTCACCTACATCACGCCGCGCTACGAACTCGGGCAGGCGCACGCCGACGGCACCGCGCTGGTGCTCGGACGCGACCTCGAGGAGTCGGTCGCCAATATCGCGCGTTTCTCGCCGAAGGACGCGCAGACCTTCCGCGACTGGAACCGCAAGGCGGAGACGATCACGCGCGAGATCTTCCTGCCCGAGCGCTATGCCGAGCCGCTGCCGCAGGCGGAGCGCGAGGCGCTGCTGAAGCGCACCGCGCTCGGCCGCGAATTCCTCGACGTGGCAAGCCGCCAGCCGCTCGATGTCGTGCGCGAATTGTTCGAGAATGAGCACGTGCGCCTGCTGTTCCTGTTCAAGGTGTCGCTGTTCGGCACCTGGCTGGTCGACACCTTGTCGAAGACCTCGCCGATGGGCTCGGTGATCCGCGCCTTCGACCTCGAGAGCGGCTACCAGCTCTGCCAGGGCGGCTCGTTCAATCTGGCGCGCGGCCTGATGGAAGCCTTCATCGCCGCCGGGGGCACTTACCAGCCGCAGGTCGATATCGACCGCATCGTCGTCGAGAACGGCAAGGCGACCGGCATCGCGCTCGCCGACGGCCGCACGGTGCGGGCGCGGCAGTTCGTCGCCTCGACGCTCGACGTGCACCAGACCTTCGAGACCCTGATCGGCCGCGAGCAACTGCCAGCCGCGTTCCTCAAGAAGCTCGACGCCTTCCAGTACACGGCGTGGAGCCTGTTCGGCCTGCATCTGGCGCTCAACGAAAGCCCGCGCTTCGCCGCCGAAAGCTTCGATCCGAACATCAACCGCACGCTGAAATGGTCGATCGGCGCCGAGACCATGGACGATCTCTACGCCGCGCATGCCGACGTACAGGCCGGACGCGTGCCGAAGATCGTGCAGTTCGGCTCCGGCCCCCTGAGCCTGCTCGATCCGACGCAGGCGCCGCCGGGCAAGCACACCACCTATTGCTGGCACGTGATGCCGCTCGATCCCGACATCGGCGGGCAGAGCTACGAGGCCTTCAAGGAAGAGTTCGCCGACAGGATCGTCGAGGTATTCGCCCGCTACTGTCCGAACATGACGGCGAAGAACATCCTCGGGCGTTACATCTACACCGGCCGCGAATACGTGCAGGAGATGATCAACATGCGCGGCGGCGACATCTTCATGGGCGCGTTCAACGCCGAGCAGGTAATGTACAACCATTTCGGCTATCGCTCGCCGATCCCGAACCTGTACAACGCCGGCTCCTCGGGCCATCCCGGCGGCGCGATTTCCGGCGGCGCCGGCTACATCACCGCCGGCATCATCGCCAGGGAGCTCGGCCTCACGCCGTGGTGGACGCCGTGGGACGCGCGCACGGCGCTGGAGGAACACGCGAGGAAGAACTAACAGACGTCATTCCGGGACGGCGCGAGGCGAGGCGCTCAAAGGATGCCACGACTGAAGACCCTTCCCCTCCCCCCACGAGCGGAGCGAGTGGTGGGGAGGGGTCAGGGGTGGGGGGCCCTTGATATGGATCGCAAACGCTGTCAGTTCCCCCCACCCCGGTTCTCAATCGTTATGCGATTGAGAACCGACCCTCCCCACCGCTACGCGCGGGGAGGGTAAAAAAGCGAGCCCCGCATGACCGATCTGCAGAACATCGTCTTTCCCTCGCTCAAGGACCGCGTCGTCATCGTGACCGGCGCCGGACAGGGCATCGGCCGCGCATTCGCGAAAGCGTTTGCGAAAGCCGGCGCGCGCGCCGTCATCGCCGAACTGAATGAGGCCAAGGCCGCGACGGTGTCCGAGGAGATCATGAAGGCCGGCGGCCAGGCGCTGGCGGTGACCACCGACGTCGCCGACGAGGCCTCGATCAGGGAGATGATCGAGGTGGTCGAGGACGAATACGGCCGCATCGACGTGCTCATCAACAATGCCGGCATCTTCTCGACGCTCGAGATGCGGCCGTTCGACCAGATCCCGCTCGAGGAATGGGAGCGCGTGCTGCGCGTCAACCTGACCGGCCCGTTCCTCTGCGCGCGCGCCGTGCTGCCGGCGATGCGGCGGGCGAAATGGGGCCGCATCATCAACATCGCCTCCGGCGCGGTGCGCCTCGGCCGGCCGAACTACCTGCACTACATCGCCACCAAAGGCGCGCTGATGAGCATGAGCCTGTCGATGGCGCGCGAGCTCGGTCCCGACGGCATCACCGTCAACGCCATCCTGCCGGGCGCCACCTTCACCGAGATCGAGCGCAAGACCGTGACGCCGCAGCAGAAGGAGCGCATCGTCGCCATGCAATGCATCCCGCGGCCGGAAGTGCCGGAAGACCTGGTCGGCGCGGCGTTGTTCCTCGCCTCCGACGCGGCGGGCTTCGTCACCGGCCAGAGCATCAACCTCGACGGCGGAGTCACCGGATCATGAGCATTACCGTCGCCATCGTCGCCGCCGGCGCCATGGGCAGCGGCGTTGCCCAGCGCCTCACCGAGAACGGCGTCACCGTGCTCACCTCGCTCGCCGGGCGGAGCGAGGCGAGCGTGAAACGCGCCAAGGCCGCCGGCATGCGCGCGGTCGACGACGCGCAGCTCATGGAAGCCGGTCTGTTCCTGTCGATCGTGCCGCCGGGCGATGCGCGGCGGCTCGCCGAACGGTTCAGGCCGCTGCTCGCGGCCGCGAGCCGCAAGCCGGTCTTCGTCGATTGCAACGCCGTCAGTCCGCCGACCATGCGCGGCAATGCCGAGGTCATCGCGGCCAGCGGCGCGTCCTTCGTCGCTGCCGGCATCATCGGCCCGCCGCCCAAGCCCGGTTCGACCAACACCAAGCTCTACGTCTCCGGCCCGGCCGCGCACGAGGTCATGCGGCTCAACGAGCATGGTCTCATCGTGCGCATCGTCGAGGGCCCGCTGACGGCCGCGTCGGCGCTGAAGATGTCCTATGCCGGAATTACCAAGGGCTTCACCGCGCTGGCCGCCGGCATGATGCTGGCCGCGACGCGCGACGGCTCCGCCGAGGCGCTCAAGGCGGAGCTCGCCGAGAGTCAGCCGGCGATGACGCAATGGCTCGGCCGGCAAATTCCCGCGATGTACAGCAAGGCCTATCGCTGGGTGGCGGAGCTCGACGAGATCGGCGGCTTCGTCGGCGAGGAATTTCCCGAGCACGCGATGCTCACGGCCGCGGCGCGCTTCTACCAGCGCATCGCCGAGGACTATGACGGCAAGAAGGACGAGGTCGACATCCTCGACGCCTTCGTCAAGCCAAAAGGCTAGACGCGCAGGAAGAGCTTACGCCGGTAGAGGAAGCGGGCGAGCGCGATGACGAGGCCGAGCGCGGTGAGGTTGACGATCAGCGCCCCGACACCGTGTACGAACACCTCGTCGAGCAATTCGCCGAAGTCGCCGCCGGCGATGCGGCGCGCCGGCTCGTCGAAGCCCATCAGCGCGTTGAGGACGTAGAGCAGGATGGCGTTGGCGCCGATCCAGACGAAGGCCGGCGTCCAGCTTTTGTAGCCCCAGACGTCGATCACCTGATGGAAGGCGCCGAGCAGGATCAGGCTCATGCCGCCGGTCGCCAGCACGAAGGACGAGGTCCAGATCGGCTTGATCAGCGGCATTTCCAGCGACCACAGATAACCGGCCGCCGTCATGACGAGGCCGCCGCCGATCAGCCACAGCGATTTGGCCGAGGACGTGAGCTGTCTGACCTGCAGCAGCAGCCCCGCCAGCACGCCGATCAGGCAGGTGGCGATCGCCGGCAGCGTGCTGAGCAGTCCTTCCGGATCGCGCGTCTTGTCCCACATGCGCCCGGGCAGGAATTGCGTGTCGATCCAGTTGGCAAGGTTGGCGTTCGGCGCATACGAGCCGGCGCCGACGCCGGGTACCGGCACGAAGGTCATCAGCGCCCAGTAGCCGGCGATCAGTGCGATCGTGACGGCGAGCAGTCCGCGCCAATCGAGATTGAGGAACAGGATCGACGCGGCGAGATAGCAGAAGGCGATGCGCTGCAGTACGCCAACGTAACGGATGTGGTCGAACGTCCCGCTCAGGCCGCCGTAATAGATGAGGCCCAGCACATAGAGGATGAGCGCGCGGCGGATGACGCGCCAGTGCGCCTTTGCCAGACCTTCGCGTTCGGCAAGCATCGGCAGCGCCAGCGTGATCGCGACGCCGGTGATGACGATGAACAGCGGGAAGATCAGATCGTAGAAGCGCAAGCCCACCCAATACGGATGCGTCAGTTGATCGCGCAGGAACTGGCCGACCGGCGCAAGCAGCCCCCCGTGCGCGCGCATGATGTCGGCGAGCGCGATCACCGCGCCGTCGGCGCCGAGAATCCAGATGAAATTGAAGCCGCGCAGGGCGTCCAGCGACACCAGACGCTGCGGCGACAAACTGGTTTGGATATCGATATGGCGCATCGGCGGCCGCGCGCTCCACGGCCACTCTCCGCCTCAAGGCCGCTTCTTAATGTTAGAGGCGGCCTGCCGCCCGGCCTTGACGCAAATCAACGTCGCCGCACGGCGCCCGTTCACTCAGCGATGCGCCGCCGCCACCTGCGACAACGGCGGCGCGCAGCTTCCACCCGCTTCCTGCACGCGGAAATAATTACGGCCGACATAGGCGCCGTCATAGTGCCGCCAGGAGGTGCCGTGGTCGAACGCCTGCACGCCGGCGAGCGTCACCGCGAACACCGAACTCTCCATGTCACGCTGCTGCGCGTTCAGGTTCTCCGGCAGCTTGGCGCTGGCGTAATCGACATAGGAGACGCGGCGCACGCAGGACAGGTTTTTGACCGCGTCGAGCGCGGCGCGCGCGACCATCAAATGATCGGCGTGGTCGTCCGGATTGATGGCGGCATCGGTCTCGGCGATGTTGATCTGCACCAGCGGCGCCCGCCCGCGCTCGGCGTCGACAATGGCGCGCACCGTGCGCACGAGATCGTCCCAGCCGCGATAGACGGCGGTGCCGTCGACCGCGACCATCGTCCTGACGGCGCCGTCGTGCAGCCGCTTCAGCGACTGGAAGCCGGTGTCGGGGAAGCCCTCGCCCTTGATGTTGCCGTCCGGCACGCGCAGGAAGTAGCTCACCGTATTGCGATAGGCGATACGGAAGATGCGATGGTTGTTGAGCACGACGTGCGAGACGACGGGCTTCGCCGGCTCGTGGTCGGTGTCGGCCATGAAGCGGATGGCGTCTTCGGCGCCATTCTCGCGCGCGAGGTAATAGGGCCGCTTGCGGCCGCCGTCGCCGGTGCCGAGCCCGGCATCGCCGGCGGTGACATGCACGAACACGGTCTTGGCGGCGCCCTCGAGCACGTCCTGGAAGGCCGACGGATTCATGAACAACTGCCAGTCGTCTTCGTGCGCGGCGAAATAGAAGGAGACCTTGTCCGCCTTCTCCGCCGCGACGGCCTGGCCGCCGGCGAACGCCGCCAACACGAGAAATGCCAGAAGATATCGGCGATAGGCCGCCATGTTCGCCCCCGGTCACGGCAATATTCGATGGCTGCGATATGATAACAGAAATAGGCAAAGGCAAGGCGGCTCAGCCGCGCTTGCGCGCCGCCAGCACCTGCTCGGCCGCAGCCAGCCCGGTGAGATAGGCGCCGTGCGCGGTGGAGAAATCGAGTTTCGAGCAGGCCTCGCCGGCAAAGAACAACCGCCCGTCGACCGGCGCCGCCAGCGTTTGGCGGCAATCCACACGGCCCGGCAGCGCAAATGAGTAGGAGCCGCGCGCAAACGGATCGGACGCCCACAGGTGCATGTCGAGCAGCGACAGCCGCTTTTTGAAATCGCTGCCGAACACATCGGCGAGCTGCCCGGTGGCAAAATCGACGAAAGCCTGCACGCCGCCCTTTTCCAGCTCAGCGGCGCAGCCGTTGCCGAAATAGCCTTCGATGTGCGGCCGGCTCTGCGGCCTGATCGTATACGAGGCGGTGTCCTTGGTATCGAGGCGGCCGAAAACGCGCGTGTCGCGACCGAACTCCTCCGCGTTCTCCAGCCTCAAATAGAGTTTGTCGGCAAGGCCGAGCGGCAGGCCGGCGGCAGCTTCGGTTTTCTGCGGCAGCACCGGCAAGAACAGGTCGTCGCGCGCGGCGAGAATGTCGGTCGGCAAGGTGACGATGACGCGCGCGGCATCGATGGTGCCGCGGTTCGTCGCGATACGCAGCCGCGTGCCGCTATGGTCGATGCGCTCGACGACCGTCTCGCGCGCGACATCGAGGCCATCGGCGACGGCGGCGACCACCGTGCCGTAGCCTTCGGCGACGCGCCAGTTCACGTCGGTGCCGGCATAGTTCTCAAAATCGCGCGCCGAGACACGCACGGCGTCGCCGCCGCTGATGTAGCTGACCACCGCGCCGATGAGACCGTTCCAGCGATTGCCGGGCTCGAAGGCGGCCGCGCACGAGACGTCCACGTCGCGCTCGGCGAGCTCGCTCAGGCGCTCGAAATACGCGGCCATCGCCTGCTGGTAATCGCGCTGGTCGGCGAGCGGGAAATTGCGCTCGAGCGCGGGACGGCCCCAGGCCGGCGTCGAGCGGTCGATGCGACGTCCTTGCTGTTCCGCGATATGGACGAATGGATTGGTTTCGGCCGAGTGCAGCCAGCCGCAGCCGAGATCGACGCCGTGGCCGTCGTGATGAACCGTGTAGGCGCGGCCGCCGAGGCGATTGCGCGCCTCGATCAGCAGGCACGAGACGCCGGCGTCAGTCAGCCGCCGCGCCGCGGCGATACCGGCGGCGCCACCGCCGATCACGGCGACTTCGGTGTCTGACGGCATACGGCGTGGGACCCCGGCACGACGGAAGGACGTTCGGCCAGTTCATATAGGCTCCGGCGCGGTGGTCCGCACCGGGGCGCAAGGCCCGAAGCCTGCCGCCAGCCGCAACGAGCGGATCAGTGATCCGAGCCGAGCATCGGCGAGAACAGCAGCACGCAGATCCAGATCGCGGCGATCGAGCCGAAAGCAAAGAGCAGGACGCTCATGTCACCCCTCCTTCAAACGTTCTCCCGAAGCGTTCTTGTTTTGAGGTGAGTCTAGCGCGCTTTGCAGCAAAGGGAACAGGATACCGACGGCCCCGGGATTATTATTGCAGTGCAACCAAAGCATCGGCTAGCGCACGGGCCGGAGGTCCAGGCTCGCTTCAGTGGGACGCGGCCCGCACCGCGAGCGTCATCATCTGCAACCGAGACATATCCGATCAATATTTGAAGGCTTGGCGATTTTCGTTGCGCGCAAGACGCGCAGACGCATTGCAACGGCGGCAGGTTCCGATAGATTTTCGCTCGAACTCATAAAAACGAACAACGCTCACAGGGGGAAATAATGGCTGACCAACCGGTCGTCCCGGTATCGCGCCTGCTCGACGAGCGCGGCCTCGGCTCGTTCCAGATCGTCCTGCTCATCTGGTCGTTTTTTCTGGTGCTGATCGACGGCTACGACATCGCCGCGATCGCCTTCGCGGCGCCGCACCTCATCAGGGAGTGGCACATCTCGCCGAAGGCGCTCGGCCCGGTGTTCAGCGCCAGCCTGGTCGGCATCCTGTTCGGCTCGGCGCTGTTCGGATGGATCGGCGACCGCTACGGCCGCAAGGCGTCGCTGATCGCCGCCAACCTCGTGTTCGGCATTTTCACCGTCGGCGCCGCCTATGCGACGAACCTCGACCAGATGTTCTGGCTGCGCCTGCTTGCGGGCCTCGGCATCGGCGGCGTCATCCCGAACGTCGTCGCCATCAACGCCGAGTCGGCGCCGCGGCGGCTGCGCGCGACGCTCGCCATCATCGCCGTCGGCTTCGTGCCGCTCGGAGGCGCCATTCCGGGCTTCGTCACCGCCGCGCTGGTGCCGGCGCATGGCTGGCAGATCATCTTCCTGATCGGCGGCATCGTGCCGATCGTCATTGCCATCGCCGCGATCTTCGGCCTGCCCGAGTCGATCAAGTTCATGGCGCTGCACGAGAGCCAGCGCGACAAGATGGTCGCGGCCATCCGCTCGATCAACCCCGGCACCACCGTGCCGGCGAATGCGCGCTTCGTCATCGAAGACGAGCAGCAGGTGCAAGGCTTCAATCCGAAGTACCTGTTCGGTCAGGGCCTGCAGCTGATCACGCCGCTGCTGTGGCTGCTGTTCGCGCTCAACCTGATGGGCTACTTCTTCCTCATCAGCTGGACGCCGACCTTGATGACGGCGGCGAAGCTGCCGCCGACGACCGTCGCGCTCTCCGGCGCGAGCCTGCAGATCGGCGGCACGGTCGGCGCGCTGGTGTTGTGCTGGTGGCTGCAGAAGCACCGCTTCCTCGCCGTCGCCATCATGTTCGTCTTGGCGGTGCCGATCGTCGGCGCCATCGGCTATGCCGGCCTGACGTCGCAGACGGCGCTGCTGGTCACGATCTTCTTCGCCGGCTTCTTCGTGCTCGGCATCCAGTCGGCGATCAACGTGATCGGCGCGCTGGTCTATCCGACCTCGCTGCGCGCCAACGGCTCGGGCTGGGAACTCGGCATCGGCCGCATCGGCTCGATCGTCGGTCCCTTGGTCGGTGCTCTGTTCGTCGGCATGTCGGTGGAGCGGCTCTATATGTGGTCGGCGCTGCCTTTCGTCGCCGGCGCGATCGTATGCTTCGTGATCTGGCGGCTGAACGAGCAGCGGCTCGCCATGCATCCCGAATTGCGCGACGCGCAATAGCGCCGCGTCGCGACGATAAAAAAAGGCCCGCGCCGCCAGCCGGCGCGGGCCTTCGTTTTCGCGCCGGGCCTCAGAACGGCTCGTAGCCGCGCAACGCAGGCATCACCTTTTCGCCGAACAGCCGGATCGAGCGCATCACGTCCTCCGCCGGCAGGTCGGAGAAGTTGAACTCACCGAGGAAGACGTTGAACAGGCCGGTCTCCGCCGTGCGCCTGAGCTTCTCGGCCACCGTCTGCGGCGAGCCGATATAGACGAGCTCATTCTTCAACAGGTAGTCGGGGTCGAACAGGTTGGCCATGATCTCCGAGGCGCCCGGCTCGCCGCGGCCGATGAACTTTTTGGCATGCGTGCGCACGCGGTCCTCGAAGGTCTCGCCCGGCTGCGGCGGCGGCAGGAAGCCTTCATAGGCGCGCGCCGCGCGCTGTGCCGCGACCTCGAGCGCCTTGTCGTCGCTCTCGTCGACATAGATCAGCGTGCAGTAGGCGATGTTCGGTTTGCGCGCGTGGCCGGCCTTGCGCCAGGCGTCGAGGAAGACGCGATAGCGCGGCGCCGCATCGGCGCGCGGATAGACGAGGAAGTAGCCGGGATTGATGCCCTTCTCGGCGCAGAACTCGAGCGTGCGCGGATCGCGGCTCATCATCCACAACGGCGGATGCGGCCGCTGCGCCGGCAGCACCGAGAGCTGCGCGCTGTCGGTATTGAAGTTCTCGCCGTGCCACGAGAACGGCTGCGTCTCGCCATAGGCCGCGCGCAGATAATCGACGAATTCCAAAGTCGGCGTCTTGCGCAAGTCGTAGTCGAGGCCGAACGGCCGGAAGTAATCGGCGTTGATGCCCGGCACCAGGCCGCATTCCATGCGGCCGCCGAGCATCTGGTCGACGATGGCGATCTCTTCGGCGAGCCGCAGCGGATGATAGAGCGGCACGATGTAACCCATCGGCCCGATGCGCAGGCGCTTGGTGCGCGCGCCGGCGCCGACCGCGTAGAGCGATGGCGAGGAAATCCAGCTCTCGTCCGGGCGAAAATGATGCTCGACGCAGAAGCTGTAGTCGAAGCCGAGTTCGTCGCAGAGCGTGAGTTCGCCCCACAGCTCCTCGTAGCGCTGATGCGGTGTCATGCCGGGCTTCGCCCAGATGTGCGAGAAGTGCGCGAATTGCATTGCGGAGGTCCTTGAACGCTCAGCGGTCCGCGGTGACCGGAAGGATGAGCTGCGAGAGATGGCGCGCGTCGTGGTGGATCGTGTCGGCGCCGATCTTGTCGGGCCGGTAATAGTGGCTCCACAACGCTTCCGTCGCCGGCGAATCGCCGTTGACGATCTCGAGCCGGATACGATGCCCGGCCTTGAAGCGATAGGCCTGCGGCTCGAGGCTGATCTCGAACCTGTAGACCTCGCCCGGCGTCAGCGGCTGCGGGTCGCGATGGGTATGGTACGGCACCATCTCGGTGCTGCGCGCCGGGTCGAGCGCGCGATGCGAGGCGCGCAGCCAGCCGCGCGTCACCACCTCGAAGGCCGGATTGAGCAGTTTGCCGCGCTCCTCAGCGCTCTGCGGAAACTGGTCGCACAGCTTGATGAAGAAATCCGTGTCGCGCGCGGTCGACGAGGCATAGAGCACGAGCTTGATCGGCCCGGCGATCTCCAGGTCGTGCTCGAGCGGCGTGGTGGTGAAGGTGAGCACGCGCCGCGCCGGATCGAAGGCCGGCGGCCCGCTCGGCCCGAAACCGACCACGCCGGCGACCCAGCCGGGCACGGGATAATTGTAGGTGGTCGCCTCCTGCCCCTGCGGCGGCGCGAGCGTGAGCCCGCCGTCGTTGAGCGAGGTGACGCTCTCCGACTGCTCGGCCGTCAGGTGCCACGCGGTGTAACGCACGCCCTTCGGCGGCCACGTCTCCGACTGCCGCATCGCGCCGGCGCCGCGCACGGCGTATTCGACGTTCGGCCGCTTCACATAGTCGGTCTCTTTGCCCTTCAGATAATGATCGTAGAACGGCAGCAACACCTTCTGATGAAAATCGATGCTGCTGAACTCGGCCGCCGCCGCCCAGGCGTTCGGCGCCGCCGACAGGCGCAATTTCTTCTCGCCTTTCACCTTGGCGAAGGCGTCGATGTTGCCGCGCGTGTGCAGTTGATGCTTCGACCAGACGCCGCTGGAATAGACCGGCACGGTGACGCGATCGAGCAGTTCCAGCGCGTTGCGCTCGCGCCAGAACTCGTCATAGGTCGGATGCGCCGCGACCATGGCGGCGAGATCGGTCTCCTGCTCGCGGCCCGGCCCTTCCGCCGGGAAGCGGTTGATGAAGCGGTTCTGGTACCACCAGTAGCCGGGGAAGAAATCGCAGGGGATGCCGCCGTGATAGCAGCCGGCGCGGTAGGCGTCGGCGAGCCCGTCATGCGCGCCGATGCAGGCGAGCGAGGGCGGCGCCTGCGCCGCCATGAACCATTGCAGCATGCAGAAATAGGACTGACCGATGCCGCCGACCTTGCCGGTGCACCAGCCCTGCGCGCCGATCCATTCGATGACGTCGTAGAGGTCTTCCTGGTCCTTGCGGCCGAGGAAGACGAAGTCGCCGCCGGAGCGGCCGGAGCCGCGCACGTCCATCTGCACGAAGGCGTAGCCCTGCGCGACGTAGAACTCGATCGGGCCGGTCTCGCGCCAGAGGAATTGCGGGCTTGCCGGCAGGATGTTGTTGTCGAAGCGGTAGGGCGACGCGCCGAACAATGCGGGCGAGCGCCCGTTGTCGGGCCGGTAGACGCGGACGCCGATGTGAGTGCCGTCGCGCGCTGCAACGGTCACAACCTCGTCGATCATCGTTCCTCCGCTCTTCTATCGTTGGCCCGCGCGGCGGGCATCTCATCTTCGACAGTTCGCCCGCGAAGGCAAGAGAGCATCAAAGCGGCGCAACGATGCGGCGATAGAGATGCCAGGTGGTGTGGCCGAGCACCGGCAGCGTCACCACGAAGCCGAGGAAAAGCGGCATCGCCGAGACGACGAGCAGGATGACGATCACCGCCGCCCAGCCGATCATCGGCGCCGGGCTGGTCACCGTCGCGCGCACGCTGGTGATCATCGCGGTGATGAAATCCACCTCGCGCTCGAGCAGGAGCGGGAACGACACCACCGTCAGCGAGAACAGGATCAGCGACAGCACCGCGCCGTCGAGGTTGCCGATGGCGAGGAACAGGAGACCCTCATTGGTGGTCAGCACGACGTTGAGGACGCCTCGCGCCCCCGCGGGAATATTCGCGTCATCCTGCGGCCAGCTCAAACGCGCGCCTTGACGGATGTCAAACCTTGCTGCCGCCCCAGCGCGCGAGGACGCGCCGCCCGCTCCACAGCCACAGCGACAGCGCGACGAGGAGTGCCAGCCCGATCGACGCGGGGATCAAGCGCGTCGTGATCAGCAGCAGCCCGGCGACCCCGAACAGTGCCCGCATGAGCGGCTGCAGCGGCACGAACAGGTAACCTTCCGTGGCAGCGACCAGTGCGATCACGGCCAGCGTGGCGCTGGCCAGATCGAGCGCAATCGTCTGGGGGCTGCCGATCAGCAGCAGACCGGGATGGTAGATGAAAACAAATGGGATGATGAAGGCGACAATCGCCAGGCGGCAACACAGCAGACCGATCGCCATCGGGTTGGCGCGCGCGATGCTCCCCGCCGCAAAAGCCGCCACCGCGACCGGCGGCGTGATCGCCGACATCGAGGCAAAATAGACGATGAAGAGATGCGCCGGCAGCATCGGCACGTCGAGCGCCAGCAGCGCCGGCGCCGCCAGCACCGCGGCGAGCGCATAGACCGCCGGCGTCGGCATGCCCATGCCCAATACGATCACTACCACCGTGGCGATGATCAGGGTCAGCACCTCGTTGCCCTTGGCGAGCACGAACATCGCCGAGGAGATCTTGCCGGTGAGATCGGTCATCGCCAAAGTGCCGACCACCAGCCCGGCGACGGCGCAGGCGACGCCGATGCCGGTCATGCGGCGCAGCGCGTCGTCGAACGCGGAGAGGATGGCGGTGCCGGTCTTGCCGGGGCTGCGCGTGCGCCAGAGCGTGATCGGTACCAACGCGGCGAGCGCCAGCGCCGCCGAGAACACCGCACGATCGTAAGCGAGCACGAACCAGATCAGGATCGCAATCGGCACGAAATAGTACCAGTCGCGGCGCAGCACGCTGAGGAAGCGCGGCGTGTCCGCCGTCGCCGACGGTTTCAGCCCGGTGATATGCGCGTGGCCGTGCACGGCGAGGAAGATCGAAAGATAATACAGGAGCGCCGGCGCCACGGCGGCGATGGCGATGGTGCCGTAGGGAATGCCGGTGAAATCCGACATCAGGAACGCGGCGGTGCCCATCACCGGCGGCAAGAGCGCGCCGCCGGTCGAGGCGGTCGCCTCCACGGCGCCGGCATAGACCGGCGACAGGCCGGTGCGGATCATCATCGGAATCGTGAAGGCGCCGGTCGTCACCACGTCGGCGGTCGGCGAGCCGGAGATCGAGCCGTACAGGCCCGAGGAGACGACCGCCACCTTGGCCGGGCCGCCGACCTGCTTGCCGACGAGGCTGTTGGCGAGGTCGAAGAAGAAGTCACCGCCGCCGCAGCGGTCGAGCAGCGCGCCGAAAGTGACGAAGACGAACACCAGGAACGCCGCCACGTGCAGCGCCGAACCGAACACGCCGTTGGTCGTGAAGACGAGCTGGTCGAGCATCTCCTGCAGCGACAGCGCGCGGTGATAGAACGGGCCCTGGATGTATTGCCCGAACACGCCGTAGGCGAGGAACACCAGCACGACGACGACGAGCGTGAAGCCGATCACGCGCCGCGTCGCTTCCAGGATCAGCACGACGGCGAGAATGCCGGCGATCTGGTCGGCGAGCGAGAGTTCGTCGACCATCGGCAGCCGCGCCTCGTAATAGGGATCGCGGATCATGAAATAGATGGCGACGGCCAGCGAGAGCGCCGCGGCGATCCAGCCGAACCACGAGCCCGTGCGCGGCCGCAGCGGATTGGCATTGAGCGTGAGGAACGACACCGCCAGCACGACGCCGAGGAAGGCGTACATCAGCAGCATGCCGTTGATGTAATAGCCGTACGCGACGGCGATGAAGACCGAGCAGGTCACCGCCGCCAATACGTAGATGAAGGCGGACTCGAAGCCGCCGAGTTCGCGCGGCCGGCCCGGCGCGATGAGTGTGAGGAGGTGGCGCGACATCGTCACTCGCTCGCTTCACCTCTCCCATAGGGAGAGGCCGACGCGCGCAGCGCGTCGGGTGAGGGGCTACAGCATTTGAGAGTCATGACCCCCCTCACCCCAACCCTCTCCCCGGTCGAAGTCGGATATATCCGACTTCGACCGCTTTGGAATGCCGAACTCGGGTGGACCCGAGTTCGATGGGGAGAGGGAGCCCGCCGAGTTTGCGGCGGCGTGTTCGGCCAAACGTCCCTACTTCAGCAGCCCCGCCGCCTTGTACGCCTGCTCCGCGCCGGGATGCATGCTTAGCGGCGCGACGTCGGCGAGCGCCGCCGGGCCCATGCGCGAGAACGGCGGATAGGCCTTCTTGAGATAATCGTAGTGGTCGATCATGCCCTTCACGATCGTCGCCGCCTCCGCGTCGGGCATCTTGCTCGAGGCGACCAGCACCACCATGCCGGTGACGGTGTTCACCGGCTGCTTGGCGAAGGGATAGGTGTCGGCCGGCACAGTGACCGGCTTGGTGCCGACATCCGCCGACAATTTATCGGCGACCGCCTTGTCGAGACCGATCAGGCGCATGTCGACGTCGCGCGCCATGTTCTTCACCTGCGCCGAGGGGAAGGCGAGCATGTTGAGCACGAGATCGGTCTGGCCGTTCTTCAATTCGGCCAGGCCGGTGTTGTAGTCGACATAGTCGACGCGGCCGCCCCATTTCGTGATGTCCTGCGGCGTGATGCCCGCGGCCTTGAACACCTCTTCGCCCATCACCGCCATCATGGTGCCGCGCTTGTTGAAGGCGACGCGCACCGGCATCTTGTTCTTCTTGATGTCGTCGAGGCTGGTGATCTTGCCGTCGGCGCGCACCAGGATCTGCACCGCGGCCTGCGGATCGAGCAGGGCCAGCGCGCGGATGTCGGTGACCTTGTCGTGGAACGGCGCCACGCCCTTCTGCCCGCGCAGCGCCATCTGCGCATGCGTGATGCCGAGCTGCACCTTGCCGGCGGAGACGAGCTGCACGTTGGCGGCGTCGACGCCCGGCTCGTAGGTGAAGGCGGAGCCCGGCGCCTGCAGCCGGATCGTCTCGCCGATGGCGGTGCCCATCGTGCTCCAGGCGCCGCCGACGGAGCCGCCGGCCAGGGTGATCTTGAGCGGCGCTGCAAAGACCGCGGTTAGGCCCAGGGCCGCCATGCCGGCAGCCGCCAGGGCGCGATGGCGCCATCGCTTCGTCCAAAGTGCTCGCATCTGTTCCTCCGTTCCGGGGAGAGTGTAGCGTTCCTTGCGGCGCCGGCCATCGTGCGGATCGCACGGCGCCCTTTCTTCTTCGCACCCGGTTTGACAATCCAAACACGGGCGCTATCGTTTGTACACATACAAAATCCGTGCCGAAGCCGCGCTGCCCTGTCGCCGGCGCGGCAGGCACGGCATGATCGCGGCCGGAAGGACGTCCCTTATGCTCGATCTCTATCTCGTCAACCGGCTGATCGATCTCTGGCTCGCCGAGGACATCGGCCACGGCGACATCACGTCGCTGACCATGATCGACGCCGACGCCAAAGCCACGTTCGCCATGAACGCGCGGCAGCCGATCGCCGTCGCGGGGGTCGAGGTCGCCGCCGCCTGCTTCCGTCGCTACGACCCCGGCGTGCAGATCACGCTGACGGCAAACGACGGCGACCGCGTCGCGCCTAAGACGACGCTGCTGAAGATCTCGGGCAAGGCGCGCAGCCTGCTCACCGTCGAACGCACCGCGCTCAACATCGTGCAGCATCTCTCCGGCATCGCCACCGAGACGGCGCGCTGGATGGACGCGATCAAAGGCACGAAGGCGAAGCTCATCGACACGCGCAAGACGACGCCCGGCCTGCGCGCGCTGCAGAAGCACGCCGTCATTTGCGGCGGCGGCGCCAACCACCGCCTCGGTCTCGATAGCGGCGTGATGATCAAGGACAACCACATCGCCGTGTGCGGCAGCATTGCCAAGGCCGTGGAGCGCGCCCGCGCCGGCGCGCCCGCGCTGGTGAAGATCGAGGTCGAATGCGATCGCCTCGAGCAGGTGAAGGAAGCGCTGGCCGCCAAGGCCGACGTCATCATGCTCGACAACATGTCGCTCGACGATATGCGCACGGCGGTGAAGCTCATCGACGGCCGCATCCCGCTGGAAGCGTCTGGCGGCGTGAAGTTCGATACGGTGCGCGCCATCGCCGAGACCGGCGTCGATTTCATCTCGTCGAGCAAGATGATCCAGGGCTCGCCTGCGGTCGATATCGGGCTGGACGAGGCCTGAGCTATGAAACCCGCCGCCTTCGTCCGCCATGTGCCGAAGACGCTCGATGAGGCGGTGAGGATCCTGGCCGAGGTGGCGCCGCAGGACGGCCGCGTGCTTGCCGGCGGGCAAAGTCTCGTGCCGATCATGGCGTTCCGGCTGGCGAAGCCGGCGCATCTCGTCGACATCAACGAAGTTGCCGGACTCGACAAGATTTCGAACGATGGAAAGACGCTCAGCATCGGCGCGTGCGTGCGCCACGGCGCCTTCCACAGGCCCGTCGTCGACGGCCCGCTGGGCGCCCTGCTCGCGACCGTGGTGCGCCACATCGCGCACTACCCGATCCGCATGCGCGGCACCTTCTGCGGCAGCCTCGCCCATGCCGATCCCTCCTCCGAATGGTGCCTCGTCGCGGCGACGCTCGACGCGACCATGATTGCGGTGAGCACGCGCGGCGAGCGGCGCATCGCGGCGAAGGATTTCTTCAGCGGCATCATGTCGACGGCGTTGGCCGAAGACGAATTGCTGGCGCGGGTCGAGCTGCCGCTCCTGCCTGCCGGCACGCGTTTCGGCTTCAACGAGTTCAGCCGCCGCGCCGGCGATTTTGCCATGAGCGCGAGCCTCGTCACCTATCGCCTCGACGGCGGCAAGATCGTCGATGCGCATGTCGGCGTCGGTGGCGCCGAGCCGTATCCGCGCCGCATTGCCGAAGCGGAAAGCGCGCTGAGCGGGCAAGCGCCGGGCGACGCCGTCTTCCGCGCCGCCGCCGAAGCGGCCGCGAACGCGGTCGAGGCGATGGAGGATCACCAGACCACGGCCGAGTATCGCTGCGATCTCGTGCGCGCCGTCGTGCGCCGCGCGCTGGAGCAGGCGAACGCATGAGCGCGCATACGCAAGGCGTATCCTTTCCCCTCCCCCCACGCGCTCTTGCGCGTGGTGGGGAGGGGTCAGGGGTGGGGGGCAAACAACGCTGCACAAGATTCCCCCCACCCCGATTTGCAATCGCAAGCGATTGCAAATCGACCCTCCCCACCGCTTCGCGGGGGGAGGGTCAGGAAGGTGCGCCATGACCGCGCATACCAAGGGCAGCGGCATGACCTGGGTCGGGCGCGCCATCCGCCGCGTCGAGGACCCCGCGCTGGTGACCGGTCAGGGACGCTTCACCGCCGATCTGCCTGCGGTCCACTGGGTGCGCTTCCTGCGCAGTCCCGCTGCCGCCGGCAAGATTGAAAGAATCAAGACACCGGACGGCGCGACGGTCATCACCGCCACCGATTTGACGGGTGTGAAGCCGATCCTGCCGATGCTGCACAAATTCGAGTACAAGCCGCTCGGCCAGCCGATCCTCGCCGACGGCGAGGTGCGCTTCGTCGGTGAGCCGGTCGCCGCCATCGTCGCGGCGTCGGAGGAAGAAGCCGAGGACATCGTCGACGAGATCGAACTCATGATCGGCGACGCGACGCCGCTGGTCGATGCCCGCGATGCGCTCGCCGAAGGCGCGCGGCAGATCCACGCGTCCGTCCCCGGCAACGTCATCCTCGAAGGCCGCATCCAGACGCCGGACTTCGACAAGGTGTGGGCGAGCGCGGCGAAGGTCATCACGGTCGAAGCGCGCTCGCACCGGCAGAACGCGACGCCGATAGAGCCCCGCGCCGCGCACGCCGCGTGGGATGCGTCCACGGGCCGCGTCACCCTCACCTGCACGACGCAGATGCCGCATCTCACGCGCACCGCCATCGCCGACGTGCTCGGCATGCCGGAATCCGACCTGCGCGTGATCGCGCCGGACGTCGGCGGCGGCTTCGGTCAGAAGATGTCGCTCGCGGCCGAATACGTCGTACTGGTGTGGCTGGCGCGGAAGTACAGGAGCTCTTTCGCCTGGACCGAGGACCGGCGCGAGAACCTGATCGCCTCGTACCATGCGCGCGACCAGTACATTTCGCTGCACGGCGCCTTCGATGCGCAGGGCAAGCTGCTCGCGCTCAAGACCGACATCGTCTCCAATGTCGGCGCCTATTCCTGCTTTCCCACCACCTGCGGCGTCGAGCCCCTGATGGCGATGGCGGAGATGCCCGGCCCGTATGACTTCCGCGCCTATGACTGCCGCGCCCGCGGCGTCGTCACCAACACCTGCACCATGGCGCCCTATCGCGGCGTGTCGCGGCCGATCATCACCTTCACGCTCGAGCGGCTGATGGAAAAAGCGGCGCGCGCGTTCGGCATGGAGCCGGTCGAGATCCGCCGCCGCAACCTCATCGCCAAATTCCCCTACACCTCTGCTGCCGGCCTGACATTCGACGAGGCAAGCTACAGGGAGACGCTGGAGATGGCGGCCGCCGCCATCGACGTGCCGGCGTTTCGCAAGCGGCAGAGCGAAGCGCGCGCCAAGGGCAAATATCTCGGTCTCGGCTTCGGTGCCTTCTCCGAGCGCACCGGCTACGGCAGTCCGGCCTTCGCCGCGCGCGGCATGGCCATCACGCCCGGCTGGGAAACGGTGATCCTCACTGTCGATCCGTCCGGCTTCATCGAGGCCCGCATCGGCGCCTCGCCGCACGGCCAGGGCCTGCGCACGACGCTTGCGCAGATCGTCGCCGACGAACTCGGCGTCACGCCCGACGTCATCAAGGTCGTACACGGCGATACCGACCGCTCCCCTTACGGCTGGGGCACCTTCGCCAGCCGCTCGCTGGTCATCTGCGGCGGCGCGACATTGATCGCCGCGCAGAAGGTCCGCGCCAAGCTGATCAAGCTCGCCAGCCACGTGCTGGAAGCGGCGCCGGGCGACATCGTGCTGGAGGACGGGGCGGCCAAAGTCGCCGGCACAGACCGCAGTGTCACGATCGCGGCGCTGGCGCGCGAGGCCTATACGCAGACGCACCGCTTCAAGGGCGAGATCGAGCCGGGCCTGAGCGAAACCGCCACCTACGATCCGCCCGGCACCTTCTCCAATGCCTGCCATGTCGCCGAAGTCGAGGTCGACATCGATACCGGCCGTACCACGATCGTACGCTATCTCGTTGCCGAGGACGCCGGCCGCATCATCAACCCGATGATCGCCGACGGCCAGGTGCACGGCGGCGTCGCGCAGGGCATCGGCAACGCATTGTACGAGGAGATCGTCTACGACGAGAACGGCGCGCCGTTGACCGCCACGCTCGCCGACTACATGACACCGACGGCGCATGAGGTGCCGACGATCGAGTTGCTGCACAAGGAAACGCCGAGCACGGAGTCGATCACCAAGGCCAAGGGCCTCGGCGAAGGCGGCGGCATCGGCGCGCCGGCCGCGGTGATCAACGCCATCAACGACGCGCTTCAACCGTTCGACGTCGTCATCGACGAGATGCCGGCGACGCCGCAGCGCGTCCGCGCGGCGCTGCGCGCCAAGGGGCAAGCCGCATGAGCGCGCGACATGCCCCGTTCGTTCCCGCGCAAGCGGGAACCCAGAGCCACAATGATGGGCCGAAGTGTTTTGCGCTAGGTCCCCGCTTTCGCGGGGACGAACGGTCGAGAGGCTCTGAATGACCGACAAATCCTACATCACCCTCACCATCAACGGCCGCGCCCACACCATCGCGGTCGAGCCGCGGCGCACGCTCGTCGACGCGATCCGCGAGAACTGCGGCCAGACAGGCACGCATATCGGCTGCGAGCACGGCGTCTGCGGCGCCTGCACCGTCATCGTCGACGGCGCACCGGTGCGCTCCTGTCTGATGTTTGCGGTGCAGGCCGACGGCAAGGCGATCCGCACCGTCGAGGGGCTGGCGCAAGGCGATCACCTGCATCCGATGCAGCAGGCGTTCATGGACCATCACGGTCTGCAGTGCGGCTTCTGCACGCCCGGCTTCCTGATGCTCGCGGTCGGCGTGCTGGAGCGCGAACCGGACATCAGCGACGAGGACCTGCTCGAGGTGCTGTCGTCGAACCTCTGCCGCTGCACCGGCTATCAGAACATCATCAAGGCCGTGCGTGCCGCGGCCAAAGAGATGCGGAAGTGACGGCAACGCCGCGCACTCTCTTTGCCTCTCCCCGCTTGCGGGGAGAGGTCGGAACGCGGGCGCGGAGCGCGCGCGTTTCGGGTGAGGGGGCGCATCGGAACGCTCAGGCAGTGGAAAAGCCCCCTCACCCCGGCCCTCTCCCCGCACGCGGGGAGAGGGAGCGCGCTGCGGTGCGCGGCCATGGCTGAAGCGAAGCACAAGGTTATCGGTCGTTCTCTTGCCCGCCGCGAGGACCCGCCGCTGCTGACCGGACAAGGCCGCTTCGCCGCCGACATCAATTTTCCCGGCCAATGGATCATGCGCGTGGTGCGCTCACCCGTGGCGCATGGCGAGATCAAGGGCATCGACGCCTCGGCCGCGCTGGCGCTGCCCGCCGTCCACGCGGTGTGGACCTACAAGGACGTCGCCCATATCCCGCGCATCCCGTTCCGCCTCACCGGCCTGAAGACGCTCGAGCCTTACCAGCAGCCGGTCCTGGCCGACGGCGTCGTGCGTTACGTCGGCGAGCCGGTGGCGTTGGTGTTTGCAGACGACGCCTACATCGCCGAGGACGCCGCCGAGCTGGTCACGCTCGACATCGCGGCGCGCGATCCGATCATGGATGCCTCCGGCGAAACGGGCGCATTCGATGAAACGCGCACGACCGAGCCCGACGTCGTTCGCAAGGGCTACGGCGACGTCGAGACTGCGTTCCGGAATGCGCATGCGGTGGTTTCGCTTGAGCTCGTGGTTGGCCGCCACACCGGCGTGCCGATGGAGACGCGCGGCGCCATCGCCACCTACGACGCTTCGCGCGACCTGCTGGAAATGCACGGCGCCGCCAAGGTGCCCCACTGGAACCGCGATGCGCTGGCGCGCATGCTCGGCCGTGCGCCAGAGACCATGCACCTGCACGAAGGCCATGTCGGCGGCGGCTTCGGCATCCGAGGCGAAATCTACCCCGAGGACGTCGCCGTCTGCGCCGCCGCGCTTCACTACAAGCGGCCGATCAAGTGGATCGAGGACCGGCGCGAGCACCTGATCGCCGCCAACCATTCGCGCCAGCAGCAGCACCGCGTCCGCGCCGCGATCGACAGAGACGGCCGCATCACGGCAATCGACGACGAGTTCTTCCACGACAACGGGGCCTATATGCGCACGCATGCGGCGACGGTGCCCGATCTCGCCGCGGCGATGCTGCCCGGCCCCTATCGCGTGCCGGCCTATCGCGCCGTCGGCCACATCCGCCTCACCAACAAGACGCCGTGCGGCACCTACCGCGCGCCGGGCCGGTACGAATCAACCTTCGTGCGCGAGCGGCTGATGGACGCCATCGCCGCGCAGTGCGGGATCGACAGGGTCACGGTGCGCCGGCGCAACCTGCTGCCGCAGAGCGCGATGCCCTACGACGTGCAACTCGACACGCTCGGCACGCACATCGTTTATGATTCCGGCGACTATGCGCTGCTGCTCGACAAGGCATTGAGGCTCGCCGGCTGGGACGAGTTGCAGGCCGGCATAAAGGCGCGGCGCGCGAAGGGCGAGAAGGTCGGCGCCGGTGTCGCCATGTTCGTCGAGAAGAGCGGGCTCGGTCCGTTCGACACGGTCCGCATCGAGATCAAACAGGACGGCGTCGAGGTCGTCACCGGCAACGCCTCGGTCGGCCAGGGCATCGAGACCGTGGTGGCGCAGATCTGTGCCGAGACGCTCGGCGCCGCCTACGAGACCATCAACGTCGTGCACGGCCAGACCGACCGTATCGCCCGCGGCATGGGCGCGTTCGCCTCAAGGGTGACGGTGATGTGCGGCGAGGCCACGCGGCTGGCGGCGGTGAAGCTGCGCGATGCGGCGCTCAAGGCCGCGGCCGAGTTGATGCAGACCTCGGCCGAGAAGCTCGACATCGCCGACGGCAATATCGTCGCCATCGACGGCGGCGCCTCGATGCCGCTCACCGCGCTCGCGGGGCTCACCGCCGAGGACACCTTCGAGTCGAGCCACATGGTCTATCCGTACGGGGTGCACGTCGCCACGGTGCGCGTCGACGGCGAGACCGGCGGCGTGCAAATCGAGAAATACGCCATCGCCTACGACATCGGCCGCGCGGTCAATCCGCGGCTGGTCGAAGGCCAGCTCGCCGGCGGCCTGGCGCAGGGCATCGGCGGCGCGCTGTACGAGGAATTCCTCTACGACGAGGCGGGCGAGCCGCTGTCGGTCACATTCGCCGATTACCTGATGCCGACGGCGCACGAGGTACCGGCCCCTCTCCTCCTCGTCACCGAGGATGCGCCGAGCCCGCTCAACACGCTCGGCCTCAAGGGCGCCGGCGAAGGCGGCGCCAATCCGGTCGGCGCGGCGCTCGCGTCGGCCATCGACGACGCGCTGCAGAGACCCGGCGCCGTGACACGGCTTCCTGTCACGCCGCAGCGGCTGAAGGCGCTGATCCGGCGCTGATCACGGCTGGAAATGCGGCCGGTAGCCGCTTTGCGTCTTCTCGATACGGCCGGCGAACGGCAGTCCGACGTGGCCGGGGAACACCAGCGCGTCGGTCGCGGCGCAATGGTCGAGCACCTTGCGGCGGCTGGCGCGCGCCTGGTTGACGTCGGAGTTCTTCGGGAAATTCCAGTCCGGGTGATGCACCTGCAGCAGGTGATGCCAGACGTCGCCGACGAAGGCGGCGCGCTCGCCTTTGCTCTCGAGCTTGAAGAAGACGTGGCCTGGCGAATGGCCCGGCGCCGAATCGATTTCGATGAAGTCGTTGAGCCGGTGCGCGCCGCCTGAGACGAGATCGGCCTTGCCGTATTCGAGGATCGGCACCACGCACTCGCGGAAGGTGCCGAGCTCAGCCGGCCCCTCTTTCGGATCGGCATCGATCTTGGAGAAATAATCGACGTCCGGCCTGGAAAAGACGTAACGCGCGTTCGGGAAGGTCGGCACCCATTTGCCGTCGCGGTTGATCGTGTTCCAGCCGACATGATCGTGGTGCAGGTGCGTACACATCACCACGTCGACGTCCTCCGGCTTGACGCCGACGGCGGCGAGCCGCGCGAGATAGGGCTCGTTGAGCATGTGCCAGAACGGCCGGCCGGGCTTCACCTTGTTGTTGCCGCAGCAGGCGTCGATCAGGATCGTCTGGCCGCCGACCTTGAGCAGCCACGAGTGCACGCTGAGCAGGATGCAGCCGCTTTTCGGATCGTAGTGATGCGGCGCCATCCACGGCATGTATTCTTCGAGCTGCGCGTCGGTGATCTCGGGGAAGATGGTGCGCAGCGGATAGGTGGGCAGGAACGTCTCCTCGATGCGCGTGATCGCCGCCTCGCCGACTTTGAACATGGTCGCCATCCCCTGATGTTTCTTAGCGCGGCGGCAGGATCGCCTTGGCCGCATTGCCGACCGCCTCGATATCCTCGCCGGCGTCGAGGAAGCAGACGATGCGGCACGGGCAGCCTTCGAGGCCCTCGTAGCGCCATGGGAAGGCGCCGATCAGGCAGCGCCTGTTGAGCATCAGCTCGATGTCGCCGCCGAGGTTTTCTGCGTGCAGCAGGCCTTCCTGGAACGCCCAGTTGTGGAACGGGAACACGTCGGCTGACACTTTCCGGCCCGAGCGCTTGTGCGTGTACTCGAACGTGCCGAAGAACTCGCCCGGCGTCTTGCCGTGCTTCTTCGTGAACTCCTCGGCGAGGTCAGGCCGCATAGTGCGGATGGACGTGTTCATCGCGTGGTCGCAGGAGCCGGTATCCATGCCCCACCATTTGATCTTCTTCTTCAGCATCCAGGCGAGCGTGTCGAGGCTCGGGCCGGGGTGGTAGCAGAAGTATTTGACCAGATCCTGCTGCGGCTGGCCTTCGTAATGCCTGTGCCAGCCGGTGTGCAGGATGAGGATGTCGCCCTCGCGAATATCGGCGCCGGCACTCTCGATGATCTCCGGCGTGATCACTGCCCAGTCGTGCATGTGCTTCGAGATGTCGACGACGACGCCGCGATTGACCAGATAATCGAGCGGCAGGTGCGCCATGTCGCCCTGCGGATTGTCGGTCGCGTGCATGGCGCCGTCGAAATGCGTGCCGACGTGCAGCGCGGTGTCGATACGCTGCGCCACGATGCGCACCGTCTGCAGGTTCTGCGCGTAGTACATCTTGTTGCCGGCGTAGCCGACCCAGCCGGGCGTATGCACGTTCATGACGTGGGACAGATCGACGATCTTCATGGCCGCTCCGTTTCAGGACATTGCGGCCAATCGGATCATAAGAAGCGGTGCAGCGCCAGATGCGCGCCGAGCGCCAGGATGCCGATGAAGAAGCAGAGCCGGAAGGTCTTCGGCGAGATGAGGCCACGTATCTTCTGCCCGACGACCATGCCGACGAGCGCGCCGGCGAGCGCGGCGACCGTCGGGAGAACGACGCTGCTGTTCATCGCGCCCGCGTGCGACAGCGCCACCGCCAGCGCGACGGTCGCCACGGTGAAAAAGAGGCCGAGCGCCTGCACCAATCGATCGCGATCGAAACCGAGCGACTGCGTGTAAGGCACGCCGGGAATGGCGAACACCGCCGTCGAGACGCTAATCGCGCCGGTGGCGATGCCGGCCACCACGCCGACCCAGCCTTCGTGCCGCGGCGGGGTCTTCGGATGCAGATTGCACAGGCCGAAAATCGCGTAGACGGCGAGCGCGACGCCGAGCCACGTGGTCGCCTCGCCGCTGTTCGCGCTCGGCATCCACACCGCGCCGGCCCACGTGCCGATACAGATGCCGATGAGCATCGGCCAGAGCCGCGCCACCACCGAGCGGAAGTGGCCGCCGGCAAGCGCCTGCCAGATATTGGTGACCAGCGACGGCACGATCAGGATCGCGGCCGCCTGCGACGGCGTCATCATCAGGCCGAGCAGACCGACGGCGACGGTCGGCAGACCCATGCCGATCATGCCCTTGACGAAACCCGCCAGCACGAGAATGGCGGCAACGAAGACGAGCAGCGTGGTCGAGGTCATGGGCCGTCCCGGATTGGCGGCGGCGAACTTGCGCGAGAACACGCGGCCCGACAATGCGCAAAAACGCAACCCTCGCTTCGGCTGGTGCGAATGCCCGCCATTTGCGCGAGCGGCGGCACGGGCTATAGAGACCGCGTGACGCCACCATGGGTCGAGCCATGCCCGACATTTTTGTCGCCAAAACCGCCGATTTTCCCGATGGCGAACGCCGCATCGTCACCGACGGCGCGCGCGAGATCGGCGTGTTCCATTGGCAGGGCGAGCTCTACGCTTATGAGAATCTCTGCCTGCATCAGGGCGGCCCGGCCTGCGAAGGGCTGATGATGCACAAGGTCGAGGACGTGCTCGGCCCCGACCGCACCTGGATCGGGCAACGCTTCTCGAAGGACGAGATGCATTTCGTCTGTCCGTGGCACGGCTACGAATACGACGTGAAGACGGGCGAATGCGCCGCCGACCGCCGGCTCAAGCTCAAGAGCTTCACGGTGGAGCGGCGCGGCGAGGACATCTATGTCATCACCTGACGAAGCGGGTTCGAGCGACGCCGAAGTGCAGGCGATACTGGCGCGCGCGGTGCGCCTTTACGCCGGGCGCGTGGCCGAACGCGAGGCCGACCTCGCGGCCTTCCCGGCCGACGCGCAGATGACGGCGACCGAAGTAATGGTGACGGTCACCGCCATGCTCAAGGCGGTGAATTTGCAATTGTTCGAGCTCGGCATGTGGCAGACCTGGTCGGGCCGGTAAGGGGACGAACGCGCGATGGACCTTCCGCTCTCCGACTACCGCAAAATGGCAGTCGAGGAATTCGACACCTCCAAGCTGCTCGCCCACGCGGCGCGGCAGGCGAGCGAGCGCGGCTACGGCAAGTTCCCGATCGTCGACGTCGACTCGCATCACTACGAGCTCGAGTCCTTTCACGAGATCCTCGAATATATGGAGGATCCGGTGCTGCAGCAGCTCGCCATGAGCGCGAGCCAGGCCACGTCGAAGGGCAACGGCGTGATGCCGGGCGGCGTCGGCTATCAGGACATGGGCGGCCGCGTGACGCGCTATCCGCTGCGCAAAATGGAGAAGGCGGAGGGCGACAAGCACCGCGACATCACGCTGACCAAGCGCTGGATGGATGCCATGGGCGTCGATGTCGCCGTGATGTTCCCCTCGCCGATGCTGCAGCTCGGCCTGCATCCGCAGGTCGAGGTCGAGGTCGCGCTCGGCCGCGCCTATAACCGCTGGCTCTGCGAGCGCGTGCTGGCGCACGAGCCCCGCATCCGCTCGATGCTCTATCTGCCGTTCAACGACCCAGACGCCGCGTATCGCATGGTCAAGGAGATGGGTGACAAGAAAGGCGTCGCCGGCTTCATGGTGACCAGCGCGCGCCACCGCCCGGTGCAGCACAACGGCTACATGAAGACCTATGCGCTGCTCGAGGAGATGGGCCAGCCGCTCGCCTTCCACGCCGGCTACAACTGGAACGACCAGGCGATGGGCATGATGAACAAGTTCATCTCGGTGCACGCGCTCGGCTTCGTGTTCTTCAACATGGTGCACCTGACCAACTGGATCATGAACGGGCTGCCCGAGCGCTTCCCCAAGCTGAAGGTGATCTGGATCGAGAGCGGGCTCGCCTGGGTGCCGTTCATGATGCAGCGGCTCGACAACGAGTACATGATGCGCTCGTCGGAGGCGCCGGCGCTGAAGAAGCTGCCGAGCGAGTACATGCGCGACATGTTCTTCTCGACGCAACCGATGGAAATGACCGACTTGGCGGCGCTGGAGCAGACCTTCCGCATGATGAAGGCTGAGACCCAGCTGCTGTATTCATCGGATTACCCGCATTGGGATTTCGATCTTCCCTCGACGATTTACGACCTGCCGTTCTTGAGCGAGCAGGGAAAGCGCAATATTCTTGGAGCCAATGCGATGCGCGTATTCGATTTGAAGCTTCCGGCAGAGAAGCTCGCGCGCGTCGCCTGACGCGCACCGCGCGGCCTGACAAGAACCGGTAACCGGCTACGGTCCGTCGGATCAAAGCCCAAGGGGAGAAAATATCGTGCGATATCTGATGGCTGTCTTGGCATCGGTTGCAATGCTGGCGACGCAGGCGTCCGCGCAGGACGCGAATTATCCGAACCGGCCGGTCCATATCATCGTCTGCGTGCCCGCAGGCGGCGGCGTCGACACCGTGACGCGCTTCATCGCCGAGAAGCTGGAAAAGAGGCTCGGCCAGCCGGTCGTCGTCGAGAACCGCTCCGGCGCTGGCGGCAATATCGGCGCCGAGGTCGTGTTCAAGTCGGACCCGGACGGCTACACGCTGCTCGCGTCGCAACCGGCGCCGATCACGGTCAACCCGCTGCTCTACAAGGGCATCTCTTTCGATCCCACCAAGTTCGAGCCGGTGGCGATCATGACCATCATCCCGAACGTGCTGCTGGTGCGTGAGGACTTCCCGGCCAAGACGGCGCAGGAATTCATGGCCTACGCCAAGGCCAATCCTGGCAAGATCAACTACGCCTCGCAGGGCATCGGCACCACGTCGCATCTGACGGCGGCGCTGCTCGAGCACCTTGCCGGGATCAAGTTGCAACACGTGCCGTACAAGGGCACGGCGCCGGCGCTGACCGATCTCATCTCCGGCCACGTCGACATGATGTTCAGCGAACTGGCCTCGGCGAAGAAGTTCAGCGACGCCGGGCGCGCGCGCATCCTTGCGGTCGCCACCAAGCAGCGTCTGCCGCAACTGCCGAACGTGCCGACCTTCGAGGAGCTCGGCGTGAAGGGCTTCGAGTCGATCACCTGGAACGCGATCAGCGCGCCGCCGAAGACGCCGCGCGCCATCGTCGCCAAGCTCAACGAGGCGATCGAGGACGTGCTGGCGAGCCCGGAGGCGAAGGCGCATTTCGCGAAGATCAACGCGCAGCCGGCGTCCGGTTCGCCGGCGCAGGCGACCGCGTTCATCGAGAAGGAGACCAAGACCTGGGGCGGCGTCATCAAGCAGGCTGGCATCCAGCCGCACTGATCGCCGCGTCAGCGACGACACGACGGCCGGGCGCATAACCCGTCGAAGACGGGCGTGAACGCCCTTATTGCGCCCGGCCGTTTTGCTTTTGACCGCGTCCGGCTTTCGCGGCGGTCAGCGGCCACGTATGGTTCGCCCATGGCCGCCCTGCCCTTCGCGCTTCACCCGCAGCTCTCGCACGACACCACGCCGGTCGGCGACTTGGCGCTCGCGCGCGTGCTCTTGATGAACGACGCCAATTACCCGTGGCTGATCCTGGTGCCGCGGCGCGCCGGAGCGAGCGAGATCGTCGACCTTACCGACGACGAGCAGGTCCAACTCACGCGCGACATCGCGCAGGCATCGCGCGCGCTCAAAGCCGCTTCGTCCTGCGACAAGCTCAACGTCGCCGCCATCGGCAACGTCGTGCCGCAATTGCACGTGCACGTCGTCGCCCGCCGCCGCGACGATGCCGCCTGGCCGAAGCCGGTGTGGGGCGCGACGCCGGCGATGGCCTATGCGCCGGCCGCGCGCGACGCGCTGATCGCCCGCCTCCACGACGCGTTCGGCGGGGTGTTGACGCAACCGTGATTGCGCCGACGCGGGCGGCGTGCGAAATTTCGCGGCGAATGTCGTCCCGCCCCGACCTCGGCCCCGATCTCGGCCCCAAGCCCCGCCTCGGCTACACCGAAAGCCGCATCGCGCGCGCCGCCGACCTGCGCACCGACGCCGCAAGGATCGCCGCGCTTGAGGCCGACGCCCGCGCCGGCGTCTATGTCATGGGCGGCGAGATGATCGTGTTGAAGCAAGGCGCGGCCAACGAGCCGCTGTTCGGCGTCACCGAGGCTGCCGCGCTCGGCGCCGCCACGGAAACGGTGTTTCTCGGCCTCGTCGACGGCCAGCCGCGCTTCGGCCACAGCCTGACGCCGGCGGCGGCGGAAGCGCTCAAGACGCGCGGCGATCTCCTTGTCACCGATCTGCGCTCGATCGCCGTGCAGGGCCTCGTCGCCGCCGAGCATCTTCCGCCGATGGCCGAGGCCAAGGCGGTGCTGCACTGGCACGCACGCCACCGCTACTGCTCGAATTGCGGCACCCTCAGCCATGCCGTCGATTCCGGCTGGCGGCGCGACTGCCCGAACTGCAAGACGCAGCATTTCCCGCGCACCGATCCGGTCGTCATCATGCTGGCGATCGACGGTGACAATTGCCTGCTCGGCCGCTCACCCCGCTTCGTGCCGGGCATGTGGTCGTGCCTCGCCGGCTTCGTCGAGCCCGGCGAGGCCATCGAGGACGCGGTGCGGCGCGAGACGCTGGAGGAAGCCGGCATCGTCTGCGGGCGCGTGCGCTATTTTGCGTCGCAGCCTTGGCCCTTCCCGATGTCGCTGATGATCGGCTGCTTCGCCGAGGCGACCTCGCGCGAGATCACCATCGACGCCACCGAGCTCGAGGGCGCGCGCTGGTTCTCGCGCGACGAGGCCGCCGACATGCTGCTGCGCCGGCACAAGGACGGCTTGACCGCGCCGCCGCCGGTCGCCATCGCACATCACATCGTGCGCGCCTGGGTCGAGGGCGAGGCAGGCTTTGGCTAGCGGCGCACGGATTCTCTGCGCCGGCGTTGCCGTGCAGGACATCGTCATGCACGTCGCGCAGTTTCCCGCGCCCGGCAGCAAGGTTTCCGGCTCCGATTTCTACGTTACCGGCGGCGGCTGCGCCGCCAACGCGGCGCTGGCGGCGGCCAGGCTCGGCGGACGCGCTGCCTTCGCCGGGCCGCTAGGCGAAGCGAGCGACGCCGTGAGCAGCCGCATCGTCGCCGACCTCGAATCGGCCGGCATCGACTGACGCGGTGTCGTGCGCGTGCCGGGCGCGACCGCCTCGGTGTCGATGATCCTGATCGATGCAACAGGCGAGAAGAGCATTGCCACACGGCGCGGCCATGGGCTCAACGACGGCCGCCCGGCCGACGCGGCGGCATTGGTCGCGGACGCCGACGTGGTGCTGATCGACAACCGTTACTCCGAATTCCAACTGCCGATCGCGAACGCCGCGCGGGCGCGCGGCGTGCCGCTGGTGATCGACGTCGACCGCGCCACCACGCCGGACGATTCCCTGCTGGCGCTGGGCACGCATGTGATCGCCTCTTTGGACGCGCTCGCCGCCACCACCGGCGCGCACGATCCCGCAGCCGGCCTTGCTCAGCTCGCCACGCATGCGCACGGCTTCCTCGCCGTCACGGGCGGCGCGCAGGGCGTCTGGTGGCGGGAAGGCGAGCGGCTCCGCCACATGCCGGCGTTTCCGGTCGCGGCCATCGACACGCTGGGCGCCGGGGACGTGTTCCACGGCGGGTTCGCGCTGGCGCTGGCCGAGACGGGCGATGTCGTGGCGGCGCTGCGTTTCGCCGCCGCGGTCGCTGCCCTCAAGTGCACGCACTTCGGCGGTGGCGGCGGCGCGCCGACGCGGGCGGACGTCGACGCCCTGCTGCGGACGCGCGGCTGACGCCCTCTTGAAATTAGAATGTTTTTCTATATAGATGGCACGAACTCCATACACATAGAAGATTTATTCTATATGTATGGTCATTATGGTCAAAAACTTCTCTTCCGCTCAGGAATTCCAGAATGGACGCCATCGACCGCAAGATTCTCGCCGTCGTGCAGCAGGACGCTTCTCTCTCCGTCGCCGAAATCGGCCAGCGCGTCGGCCTGTCGTCGACGCCGTGCTGGAAGCGGCTGCAGAAGCTGGAGGCCGAGGGCGTCATCACGCGCCGCGTGGCGCTGATCGATCCCGACAAGATCGGGCTCGGCATCACCGTCTTCGTCTCGGTGGAGACCGGCGACCATTCGCAGGACTGGCTCAAGCGCTTCGCCGAGGTGGTGAGCGCCATGCCGGAGGTGATGGAGTTCTACCGCATGGCCGGCGACGTCGATTACATGCTGCGCGTCGTGGTCAAGGACATGCAGAGCTACGACGCCTTCTACAAGAAGCTGATCGAGACCGTGGCGCTGAAGAACGTGACGTCGCGCTTCGCCATGGAGCGCATCAAGCAGACCACCGCGCTGCCGATCGCCGAGGCGGCGCGCTCGTCAGCGGCCTAGGTGCCGCACTTGGTGTTGGTGTCGGGATAGCTCGGCGCCGAGATGCGCGGCATCATGTACATCTTGTCGGTCAAGGTCAGCGTGCCGCTGATGGTGTAGCCGACGATCGGTTTGTAGGCGTAGCTCACCTGCGCCAGGATCAATTGCGTGCTCGCCACCTGCAGGTCGGTCGGCACCGAGGCCGCTGTGCCGACGCCGCCGTTGCTCGTCGCGGTCCACTTGGTGGTGACGTTCTTGCTGGCGTCGATGCTGAGGCACGACACCGTCATCTTCATGTTGCTCGCCGAATAGGGCTGGATGATCGCCGAGGCCGCGTTGAAGATGTTGGTCATGTCGCCCGACGTCAGCGCGGTCGATTCCGAGGTCAGGTTGGCCAGCGCCGCGGCCGTGAGACTGACCTTGCGGTCGACGGCGATACCGTCCGAGAGCTCGACGCAGCCGAGATAGAGCGCCACCATCAGCGGCGCCACCAACGCGAATTCGATGGCCGAGACGCCGCGCCGGTCGCGGCCGAACCGCACGAGCCTGGCGAGAAGGCGCATCATGAACATCCCCCCGTGGTCGCATAGGGTTCGTTCTTGAACACCGCGCTCGCCGACAGCAGGCGGTTGTTGCCCATGTTGCTGAGGTTATCGCTGAGCAGTGAGACGTAAACCGGCCAAACGTAATAGACCGTGACGACCTGGATGCAGCCCGGACCGCCCAGCGAATAGCCGATCTTCGTCTGATCGAAGGCGCCGTTGGTCACCGGCAGCGTCTGGCTGATATCGCCGAACTGCGTATAGCTTTTGACGTCGACGTAGATCTTGCTGCAGTCGAAGAACCCGGCGCTGTTCGGGCACACCACGCTGTCGTGGAAGTAGCCGGAGCTGTAGCCGCCGGTCTGCGCCTGCCCGGTCAGGATCAGGCGGGCCGAATTCTGCACGGCCGACTCCAGCGTCTGCCCGGCGAAGAAGATGATCGCGGTCTCGAGGATGGCGAAGGTCAGCGCCAGGAACGGCATGGCGACCATGCCGAATTCGATCGCCGTCGCGCCGCGGTCCTGACGTGCGAAGCGGCGGACCAGACGCGCGAATTTCGAACGCAGGATGCGCTTGCCGATTTGATTGAGCGGGAGCTCGGACATCGCGTGCGTCTCGACGGCTGACATCGCCGGAACTTCTAGCAAAGCCTCATTGGCGAATCGTTGGCGCGATGTCGCGAGATTCGAACCCGCTCTTCAGTGCGCGTTAACCCCGCTCAGCGCGACGGAGCCGGTCCCGGACCGGCCGGCGATCCCGACGCCGCCTGGCCGGCGCGACTGCCGCTCTGCGCCAATGTCGTGTTGAAATAGTTGACGCCGTCGCCGAGCGTGATGCGGCGCTCGCACACCGGCGAACAGCTGTAGGACTCGCGCTCGGTGCCCTTGTAGACGACGACGAGATCGCTGCTCTTCGGCCCCACGACCTCGACCGTGTCGCTGGTGACGACCTGGCCGTCGCGGCCGAGCGCCACGAGATTGGTGGTGCCGTAGCCCTTGCCGGTGAGGACGAGGACGCCGCCCTGCAGCGTGGCGTCGGCGATCAGGGGATTGCCGATGACGACGGTGGCGACGCCTTGCGGCAGCCGCATCACCCGCGCCTGATCGACATTGACGGTGACGTGCTCGGCATAGGCCGGGCTGAGCGCGACGGCGCCGAGCGCCAGAGCCATCAACACCGGCAGCCGCCTACGGCGCCAGAAGATGGCCAGAGACATGGCCAGCATCGCACTCTCCGATACGCTACGCGGACGCAACACATGAGCCGGCCACAGACCGGGCCCCTTCGGCGATTTGACGCCAAAGAAATGAACGAACTGCAAAGACCGCGGGGTTACTGGCGGAACGGGTAGACCATCTGCGCCGCGAACCCCTCCGGGAAGCCGCGGTCGTCGATGCCGTAGACCTCCGGCAACTCGTCCTTCGGCATGTACCAGGTGCCGAACAGGAGATCGAGGACGGGGAAGGTGCTGGCGAAGTTCTTGTTGCCGCCCTTCTCCAGCGAGGTGTGGTGCCAGCGGTGGAAGACCGGGCTCGCCAGTACGTATCTGAACGGGCCGAGGTCCCACTTCAGGTTGGCGTGCACGAAGGCCGAATGCGCGGTGGTGAACGGACCGATCCACAGCATCACGTTGGGCGAGATACCGGCGAGCAGCAGCACCACGTCGATGGCGACGCTGCCGAGGAAGAGGTTGATCGGGTGGAAGCGCGCGGCCGAGATCCACTCGAGCTCTTCCGAGGAATGATGCACGGCGTGGTACTTCCACAGACGGCTGCCGTGGAAGAGCCGGTGGTTCCAGTAATTGAGGAAGTCGGAGGCGACGAGGAATAGGCCGGCCTGCAGCCACAACGGCAGGCGCGACAGCGGTCCGTGGCCGTTTTCGTAGAAGTCGATCAGCGGCTGCGTGCCCTGAATGCCGAAAAACAGCGCGGCGCCGACGATCAGCAGTCCGATGCGCACGAAGCGGGCGCCGAGCGGGATCATGAACCAGTACGTAATGTCGGTCATGATCTCGCGCTTGCGCCACCACGGCCCGGCCGGATTGCAGGCCGACCAGTGGGTGAGCACCGCGAAGACGATGCCGAGCGCGATGGTGATGGGCACGATCTTGAGCAGGGTTTCGCCGGCTACCAGCAGCACGCCGATGAATTGCGTCAACATTGGAGTTCGTCCGCGCGGTATGTGGTCCAGCACAGCTATGGTTCGGGCCGGTTAAAGTCGCGTGAAATGAATTGCGTAAATTGCCGTCGAAAACGCAGAACGGGCTTGCGCGGTGCAGCGCATGGCGTCCTCCCCAGACCTGGTTGCATTCGAGACGGTAAGGAAAGCAATTATTAACCAGCAATGCGCCGCGCAGCCCCCCGCTTCTGGCACCGCCGCGTTTACTCTACATATCAGACACAAGCCGGGCGGCCGCGAGCGGCGCCCGCATCCCACCGGAAGTTAACAAAAGATGAAAGAACAAGTCCGACGATTCGCAACGGACACCTCGGGCGCGACCGCGATCGAATACGGATTGATCGCGGCCGGCATCGCGGTCGCCATCATCGCCGTCGTCAACGGCATCGGCTCGAAGCTGAACACTACGTTCGACGGCATTTCCACGCAGTTGAAGTGACCGGCAGATCGCCGGTTTACGAAAGGTAAAGATGTCGCGCGCTAGACCTACGGCGTGGGGCGCACAGCGGCGCCAAAGGCCGCGCGGAGGAGAGCATGCTCACGGACGCGATCAGGCTGCTGCTCTTTCCGGCGCTGATGGCCTTTGCCGCGTCCAGCGATCTCTTCACGATGACCATCTCCAACCGGCTGTCGCTGGCGCTGACCGGAGGCTTCATCCTGCTGGCGATTGCGACCGGCGCGAGCTTGCCGGTGATCGGCATGCATCTCGCGGCGGGCGCGCTTGTGCTGGTGGTGTCCTTCGTTTTCTTCACGCAGGGCTGGATCGGCGGCGGCGACGCCAAGCTGGCGGCGGCGACGGCGCTGTGGTTCGGCTTCGCCCACCTGCTCGACTACATGATCTATGCGTCGCTGTTCGGCGGCGCTCTGACGCTCATGCTGCTGCAATTCCGCAGGCTGCCGCTGCCGGAGGCCCTGGCGAAGCAGCCATGGATCCAGCGGCTGCACGATCAGGCTGGCGGCGTGCCCTACGGCATCGCTCTCGCGGCGGCGGCGCTCATTGTCTATCCGGACACCGGCTGGATGTCGGCGATCCAAATCTGAGCGACGAGTTCCGGCAGCAACTCGTCATTAACTCGATTTGGATACCGCTGCTTAACCATACCTTGACCATTACCTGCTGAAATCCGTGCGAGCGGTGCTGCGCCGTTCGTGTGGTGTCGCGGTCTTCCGGCCGCTCTGTGAGCTTGAGAGTTACAGCGTATGAAAGCCGCGCGTCTTGTCGTCCTTGTCATCGCCCTCGGAGCCGGCGGCGTCGCCGCTTTGCTCGCCGGGCGCTCGAAAGCGCCGGACGTCAAGCCGGTCGCCGCGGTCAAGCCCGACACGGTCGAGGTCCTCGTCGCCAAATCCGACATCGGTCTCGGTCAGCCGGTCACCCCCGGCGAGATGCAGTGGCAGCCCTGGCCCGCCAGCGCCGCGACCGGCAATTTCATCCGCAAATCCGACCGCCCCGACGCCTTGCAGAAGCTTTCCGGCGAGATCGCCCGCGCGCCCTTCGTCGCGGGTGAGCCAATCCGCGAGGCCAAGCTCGTGGACGCGCACGGGTCCGGCTACATGGCCGCCATCCTGCCGCCCGGCATGCGTGCCGTTTCGACGCAGATTTCGCCCGAGACCGGCGCCGGCGGCTTCATCCTGCCGAACGACCGCGTCGACGTCATCCTGTCCAAGCGCGACGCCGACAAGACCGGCGGCAGCGACGGTCAGAGCAGCGAGACGATCCTCACCAATGTCCGCGTCCTGGCGATCGACCAGAACATCGCGGAAAAGAACGGACAGCGCGTCGTGGTCGGCAAGACCGCGACGCTCGAACTCTCGCCCTCGCAGGCGGAAACGCTGACCATGGGTCAGCGTCTGGGCACGCTGGCGCTGTCGTTGCGCAGCATCGCTGACGCCTCCGCCACCGACAAGCCCGACACCGACACGAAGACCAAGTCCCGCGGCACCGTCAACGTCATTCGCTTCGGCGTCGGCAGCACCGTGACGACGCGGTAAGGATCGAGGAGACGAGACAGACATGACGACCGGCTCGCTGATCCGCACCGTCACGCTCGCGGCGATGCTCGCTGCTTCCAGTCTCGCCACCACGGCGGCGAGCGGCGCCGACGTGCCGACTTCGGTGGTGCGCGTTGCCGCCAGCGAGGCGACCTCGCGCTTCATCCCGCTCGGCGTCGGCAAGTCGGTTGCCATCGATCTGCCCGAAGACATCAAGGACGTCCTGGTGGCCGATCCGACGGTCGCCAACGCCGTCGTGCGCACCGCGCGCCGCGTCTACATGATCGGCGTCAAAGAAGGGCAGACCAACATCTTCTTCTTCGACGCGCAGGGCCGGCAGATCGCCGGCTTCGATATCGCAGTCACCCGCGACCTCAACGGCATCCGCTCGGCCATCCGGCAGGCGCTCCCGAGTTCCGACATCCGCGTCGAAGGCGTCGGCGCGGCCGTGATGCTCTCCGGCACCGCCTCGAGCCCCGCCGATGCGCAACAGGCCTTCGACATCGCCGCCAAGCTCGCAGGCGGCACCGAGAAGGTCGTCAATGGCATCGCCGTCAGCGGCCGCGATCAGGTAATGCTGAAGGTGACCGTGGCGGAAGTGGCGCGCTCCGTCATCAAGCAGCTCGGCATCGATCTCTCCGGCAAGCTGAACTACGGCTCGTCGGTGGTGAACTTCAACACCAACAACGCCTTCTCGGCCTACGGGCAGGCGCTGAACAACAACACCAGTCTCAACGCGGTCCTGCCGAGCGTCAACGCCACGCTGCGCGCGATGGAACGCGCCGGCGTCATCCGCACGCTCGCCGAGCCGAACCTGACAGCGATCTCCGGCGAGACGGCAACCTTCGTCGCCGGCGGCGAATTCCCCATCCCGAACGGCCTGTCCTGCGACACGACCAAGTCGCCGCCGCTCTGTCAGGCGCAAATCGAATTCAAAAAATTCGGCGTCAGCCTGATGTTCACGCCGGTCGTCCTGACCGGCGGCCGCATCAGCCTGAAGGTGCTGACCGAGGTCTCCGACCTCTCGACCGAAAACGCAATGACGCTGTCGGTACCGGGCTCGGACCAGCCGCTGACCATTCCGTCAATTCGCACCCGCCGCGCCGAGACCGTGGTCGAGATTCCTTCCGGCGGCTCGCTGGCGATGGCCGGCATGATCCAGGAGCAGACCAAGCAGTCGATCAACGGCGTGCCCGGCCTGATGCAGTTGCCGATCCTCGGTTCGCTGTTCAAGAGCCGCGACTACATCAATAACCAGACCGAACTGATGGTGCTGGTCACGCCCTATGTCGTGCACGCGGTGGCGCCGAGCAAGCTGGCGCGTCCCGACGACGGCTTCGTCGACAGCAACGATCCCTCGGCCGTGCTGCTCGGCAGCTTCAACCGTATCTACGGCTCGGCCGGCAAGGTCGCCCCCGCGCCGGACAGCACCTATCACGGCAAGGTCGGATTCATCCTGGATTGAGCGGCGGAGAGGATCGCATGAGACGCCTTCACACGACGACCGCGAAGCGCGCCCGCATCGCGGCGCAGGCAGCTGTGGTCGTCGGCTTCGCCGCTCTGCTCGGCGGCTGCTACCAGACGACGACGGCGCAGGTGGCGGAGCCGCCCTATCCGAACGATTACCGTGAGCGGCATCCGATCACGATCAAGGAAGGCGCGCACAGCGTCGAAATCTTCGTCGGCCGCAATCGCGGCGGCCTGACACCGGAGCAGCGCGCAGCCGTCCTCTCCTTCGCGCAGGAATGGCGCCGCGACGCCACCAGCGGCGTCATCATTGCGGTGCCGCAGGGCGGGCCGACCGCGCGCGCCGCCGCCGATTCCATGCGCGAGGTGCATTCGATCCTCAACGCCTCCGGCATTCCTGCCCGCGCCGTTTATGTGCGCAGCTACCGGCCGGCGCCATCGGCGCTCGCCAGCATCAAGATCAGTTACTCCAAGCTGGTCGCGAGCGCCGGTCCGTGCGGCCAGTGGCCGAAGGATCTCGGCCCGTCGGCCGAGGGCACCGACTTCTCGAACCAGGAATACTGGAACCTCGGCTGCGCGTCGCAGCACAATCTCGCGGCGATGGTCGACAACCCTGCCGACCTGGTGCAGCCGCGCGGCGAGACGCCGGCCTACGCCGCGCGCCGCTCCGTCGCCATCGACAAGTACCGCACCGGAGAGAACCCGTCCGGCAAGTACCAGGATTATGACAAGGGCAAGCTGAGCGATCTCGGGAAATGATCAGGAACGCGTATCAAGTTGCGGTCACGGAAGACCTGGGGCAGCAGGCCGCGGCCCCGGCGGACGTTGCCGCCGGCGAGGATCATATTGCGCCGGCGCCGCGCGTGTCGGTGCAGGCCTTCTGCGAGACGGTCGAGACCGCCGCCGCCGTGCAGGCCGCCGGCGAGGACCGGCGGCTCGCCAAGGCGCACGTCAAGATCCAGATGGGCGGCATGACAGCCGCCATCGAAGCCTATCGCGCTTCGGCGACGCCGAACGTCATCATCATCGAGGCGGAGCACCGCGCCGAGGAGATTCTCGGCGGCCTCGACCAGCTCGCCGAGGTCTGCGACGCCGGCACGCGCGTCATCGTCGTCGGCCGCGTCAACGACGTGACGCTCTACCGCGAGCTTACGCGCCGCGGCGTCTCCGACTATCTGATCGCGCCGGTCGGCACGATCGACGTCGTGCGCTCGATCTGCGGGCTCTATTCGGCCCCGGATGCCAAGCCCGTCGGCCGCATCATCGCGGTGGTCGGCGCCAAAGGCGGCGTCGGAGCGTCGACCGTCGCGCACAACATCGCCTATTCGATCGGTCGCGACCTGTCGGTCGATTCCGTCGTGGTCGATCTCGATCTTGCCTTCGGCACCGCCGGCCTCGACTACAACCAGGACCCGCCGCAGGGCATCGCCGACGCGGTGTTCTCGCCCGACCGCATCGACACCGGCTTTGTCGACCGCCTGTTGTCGAAGTGCACCGACCATCTGAGCCTGCTGGCGGCGCCGGCGACGCTCGATCGCGTCTATGATTTCGGCGCCGACGCCTTCGATTCGACCCTCGACACGCTGCGCAGCTCGATCCCGTGCACGGTGCTCGACGTGCCGCACCAGTGGGCCGGCTGGACGCGGCGGCTGCTGGTGAGCGCCGACGACATCCTCGTCGTGGCGGCGCCCGATCTCGCCAATCTGCGCAACGCCAAGAACATGGTCGACCTGCTGCGCGCGGCGCGGCCGAACGATCACCGGCCGTTCTACTGCCTCAACCAGGTCGGCGTGCCCAAGCGCCCGGAGATCACGCCGGCCGACTTCGCCAAGGCGCTGGAAGACCAGCCGCTGGCCTCGATTCCGTTCGAGCCGCAGTTGTTCGGCACCGCGGCCAACAACGGCCAGATGATCGCGGAGGTCTCCTCCGGCCACAAGACGGCGGAGATGCTGCGCCAGCTCGCGCAGGTGCTCACCGGCCGGTCGGAAGTCAAGCGCAAGAGCAACAGCCTGCTGACGCCGCTGCTCGCCAAGCTCATGAAGCGGTCTGCCTAAGGGACAGGGTTCGTCGTGTTCGGTAAGCGTAGCACCATCAGCGAGACCCGAGCCCCGGCGGCGGCGCCTGCCGCGCCGGCGGCCGCGGCAGCACAGCCGTTGCCGCTTCACGACGCGC
The DNA here is from genome assembly GCF_035943735.1 of Pseudolabrys sp. GTDB lineage: Bacteria > Pseudomonadota > Alphaproteobacteria > Rhizobiales > Xanthobacteraceae > Pseudolabrys. The sequence goes on along the minus strand of NZ_DASZBV010000001.1, from coordinate 138,572 downwards.
CGCCGACCGCGCCGAAGGCGGCCGAGGCGCCGCTCGATTCCGGCCGTGCGCCCTTTCCCTCGCAGGGCCTCGGCGCGCCGCTCGTCTCGGCGCCGACGCCGTCGCGCACGCCCGCATCGGTGCAGATGGTGCCGAACGCCGTCGATTCGCGCCGCTCGGAAGCCTATTACGAGACCAAGTCGCTCATCTTCGGCGCGCTGATCGAGGCCATCGACCTCTCCCAGCTCGCGCGCCTCGACGCCGATTCGGCGCGCGAGGAAATCCGCGACATCGTCAACGAGATCATCGCGATCAAGAACATCGTGATGTCGATCTCGGAGCAGGAAGAGCTGCTCGACGACATCTGCAACGACGTGCTGGGCTTCGGGCCGCTCGAACCGCTGCTCGCCCGCGACGACATCGCCGACATCATGGTGAACGGCTCGGGCACGGTCTATATCGAAGTCAAAGGCAAGATCCAGCGCACCAGCATCCGCTTCCGCGACAACCAGCAGCTCCTGAACATCTGCCAGCGCATCGTCAGCCAGATCGGCCGTCGCGTCGACGAAGCCTCGCCGATCTGCGACGCGCGCCTTCCCGACGGCTCGCGCGTCAACGCCATCGTGCCGCCTTTGGCGATCGACGGCCCCGCGCTCACCATCCGCAAATTCAAGAAGGACAAGCTGACGCTCGACCAGCTCGTCAAGTTCGGGTCGACCACGCCGCAGGGCGCCGAAATCCTGCGCATCATCGGCCGCTCGCGCGTCAACACGCTGATCTCCGGCGGCACCGGCTCGGGCAAGACGACGCTGTTGAACTGCCTGACGGAGTTCATCGACGACGACGAACGCATCATCACCTGCGAGGACGCGGCCGAGCTTCAATTGCAGCAGCCGCACGTGGTGCGTCTGGAAACGCGCCCGCCGAACCTCGAAGGCGAGGGCCAGGTCACCATGCGCGACCTGGTCAGGAACTGCCTACGTATGCGTCCGGAGCGCATCATCGTCGGCGAGGTGCGCGGACCCGAGGCCTTCGATCTGTTGCAGGCGATGAACACCGGCCACGACGGCTCGATGGGCACGCTGCACGCCAACAACCCGCGCGAGGCGCTGTCGCGCCTCGAATCGATGATCACGATGGGCGGCTTCTCGCTGCCGTCGCGCACGATCCGCGAGATGATCACCGCCTCGGTCGACGTGGTCGTGCAGGCGGCGCGCCTGCGCGACGGCTCCCGCCGCATCACGCACATCACCGAGGTGATGGGCATGGAAGGCGACGTCATCATCACGCAGGACCTGTTCGTCTACGAAATGACCGGCGAGGACGCGCAGGGCAACATTATCGGCCGCCACCGCTCGACCGGCATCGGCCGGCCGCGCTTCTGGGATCGCGCCCGCTATTACGGCGAAGAACAGCGGCTCGCCACTGCCCTCGACGCCGCCGAGTCCGCGGCGCAGGACATGCGCACGTGACGGGGGCACCGCGGCGATGAACATGCTGGCGGTCGCGTTCCTGGCGGCGGTTGCGGTAGGCGGCATCGCCTACGTGTTCCTCTATCCGCTGATCTCCGGCGAGCGGCAGGCGGAGAAGCGACGCGAGAGCGTCGCCCGCGCCGAGCCGGCGGTCCGCGCGACGCGCGGCCAGCAACGCTCGCGCCGCGACATGGTCGAAGCCTCGCTGAAGGAACTGGAGGAGAAGACCAAGCAGCAGAAGCCGTCGCTGACCGTACGCATCGCGCAGGCCGGCCTGACCTGGTCGAAGCGTCAGTTCATCCTGATCTCGGCGGCGATCGGATTCGCGCTGTTCATTGTCGCCTTGACCATCGGGCCAGGCCTCGTGCCCGCGATCGCCATCGGCTTTGCCGGCGCTTTCGGCGTGCCGCGCTGGCTGCTGTCGTACCTGAAGAAGCGGCGCGAGGTGAAGTTCCTCGACAACTTTCCCGATGCCGTCGACATCATCGTGCGTGGCGTCAAGGCTGGCCTGCCGCTGCTCGACTGCATGAAGATGGTCGCCACCGAGGCACCCGAGCCGATCAAAACCGAGTTTCGCGTCATCGTCGACACGCAGGCGATCGGCATGCCGCTCGGCGAGGCCTGCAACAAGCTCTACGAGCGCACGCCACTGCCGGAGGCGAACTTCTTCGCCATCGTCGTCTCGATCCAGCAAAAGGCCGGCGGCAACCTGTCCGAGGCGCTGGGCAATTTGTCGCGCGTGCTGCGCGATCGCAAAAAGATGAAGGCGAAGATCCGCGCCATGTCGCAGGAAGCGAAAGCCTCCGCGGGCATCATCGGCTCACTGCCGATCGCGGTGATGATCCTCGTCTCGCTCACCAGCAAGGACTACATCACGCTGCTGTTCACCGAGCCGCTCGGCCATCTGATGCTGGCCGGATCGGCCTTCTGGATGATGTGCGGCGTGCTGGTGATGCGCAAGATGATCAATTTTGACTTCTAGGCAAGCAGACGCCGTCAACATGCTCGAACTGCTCGAAAGCGCGATCAACACCCAGACGCTGACGATGGTGCTCGCCGCCGTCGCCGCCGCTGCGACGGTATTGACCTTGGCGATGCCGTTCGTGTTCGCCAACCCGCTCGACAAGCGCATGCGCTCGGTGGCGCTCGAGCGCGAGAAGCTGCGCCAGCGCGAGCGCGAGCGCATGAACCAGGAAAAGCAGCGCGTGCAGCTGCGGGCGTCGCCCAAACAGTACGTCCAGCGGATCGTCGATCAGTTCAATCTGTCGAAGTGGGTGGGCCAGGAAGAGGCGCGGCTGAAGCTGGTGCAGGCCGGCTACCGCGGCCAGGCGCCCTACGTCACGTTCCTGTTCGTGCGCATGGTGACGCCGGTGGTGGCGCTGCTGTTCACCGCCTTCTATGTGTTCCTGGTGCTGCACCTCAATTATCCGCTGTCGGTCAAGATCGGCATCTGCATCGGCGCGGCTTATGTCGGCATGCAGCTGCCGATGCTGCTGCTGAAGAGCAAGATCCAGAAGCGGCAGCTCTCGATCAAGCGCGCCTTCCCCGACACGCTCGATCTGCTGCTGATCTGCGTCGAATCCGGCATGTCGATCGAAGCGGCGTTCCGCAAGGTCTCCGACGAAATCGGCTCGCAATCGGTCGCCCTCGCCGAGGAGCTGACGCTGACGACGGCGGAATTGTCTTATCTGCCGGACCGCCGCCAGGCCTACGAAAATCTCGCCAAGCGCACCGATCTCGAAGGCGTCAAGTCGGTGACGATGGCGCTGCAGCAGGCGGAGCGCTACGGCACGCCGCTGTCGACCATGCTGCGCACGATGGCGCAGGAAAACCGCGACATGCGCATGTCGGAGGCCGAGAAGAAGGCCGCCGGCCTGCCGCCGAAACTGACAGTGCCGATGATCCTGTTCTTCCTGCCGGTGCTGTTCGTGGTCATTCTCGGACCCGCCGTCATCAAGGTGATGGCGATCAAGTAGCCGGGCCCGACCCGCGCCTAGCGGCGATAGCCGTAGTACGTGGTGTTCCCACAGACGGCGACGTCGAAGCCGGTCGGTGTCCCGTCCGGCGTGTAGCCCATTTCGGGATGGCAGCCGCGCGGAACCGGGTTACAGCCCGCGACCGTGCAAGCAATCTGCGGCTGATAGGCGTACGCATGCCCGGCTGCGGCAGGAGCGTGGTGCCGATAGGCGGTATGATGCCGGTGGTGGCGGGCATGATGCGTGCTCGCGGCATTAGCGGGCAGCGCAGCAAAGCCAAGAGCGGCAAGGGCGAGAACAGCGAATAGCGTTTTCACGGCGGCCTCATTCGTGGTGTCGTGGGGACAAACGCCGCGGGGCCGAAATCGATGCATTTGTATTTTTTTGGCCAGCCCGCGCAGGGATCGCACGCGAGTCGCGTTCCCGCGTGCCGGCTTGCTGCTGATCAATGCGCATGCGTCGGGGCGGCGGGCTCGCCCATCAACACGCTCGGGTCGAGCATGCCGAACACCATTGCAACGTGGCCGACGATCAGGAAAAGGGCCACGAAACTGGCATGAACGGCCATACGGCCGTGCTCGTCCTTGTTGCCTGCGATCAGCCGCAGATCGACCAGCGTCAGGCCGAGCAACGGCACGACCCCGGCGAGATAGAAGCCGACCGCAATGACGTCGGCCGGACCGCGCCAGCCGCCACGAACCGTCAACGGCCAGACAGCGGTGGTCATCAGGTAAGCAAAAACCGCGCTGAAATAAAATCCGACGATCACGCTGCAGAACCGGTTGAGCATACGGACCGGGCTTTTGTAATTGCGCGTGTAGAGCAGATACAGCTCGGTGATGGCGATGGTCTCGGCGAGCACCACCGGCCCGCCCATGAAGATGAGCAAATTCCACGGCTGGTTGGCCGCAAGCAGCTCCATGTAATGGGTCATATTCATTGCTGGCTCTCACGTTTGAACCATCAATGTCGAGAATCGACACCACCGCTTTGACGCACATCAACACGGCAGCGCGCTGCGATCGCTTGTCCCGAACGTTCAGCGTGGTGCTACGTTTGAGCTGCGCCTCAAAGGAAGGAACAATTACGTTCCGGCGCGCGGAATGGTGATGCGCTTGCCCGGCTTCTTCCAGTCTTTCTGCTGGTCGAGCATGGCGTGCAGGTATTGCACGTTCGCCTGCGCCTCGGCCGGCGGCAGGTCGGCGGCGGCGATCTGCTCCGCCTCGGCGAAGCGGCCCTCGAGCCCGACGATGAGCGCGAGGTTCTGCCGCACTTTCGGCTCGGCGTTCGGCTGCGTCACCGCGAGCCGCAGCGTGTCCTCGGCCTTCTTGAGCTGCTTGGTCAGCGCATAGGACAGGCCGAGATTCGACAGCACCGACGGCTCGTTCGGCACGATCTTGAGCGCCGCGTCGTAATGGCGGCGCGCTTCGACATGGCGTCCCATCTGGTCGAGCACGGCGCCCTCGGCGTTGAGGATGCGCCAGTCGGGATTGTCGGGCGTATGGGCGCGGCCGAGCGCATCGAGCGCCTGCTGGAACTGGCCGGTATCGGCGAGCGCGCGGCCATAGGCGCCGAGCAACGGCATGTCATGCGGATTGCGCATCGCCGCCTGCTCCAGCACGGCGGCGGCCTGCGCGTATTGCTCTGTGGCGCGCAGAGCGCGGGCATAGGCCATGGCGGCGGCGGGGTCGCTGCTATTCTCGCGGTAGCGCTTGCCCAGGACATCGAGCGAGGCGCGCCACTCGGCCTCGCTGCGCGGCGCCGGCGGCGCGGTCCCGGCGCCGAGGGAACCGGTCGTCTCGGGGCCGTCGACGGTGTTGCAGCCGGCGACCGACAAGCCCAGCACGACTGACAGGACGGTCGCGGCGATGAAACGGGCGGGACGAGAAGGCATTCGGATCCGGGGGCTGGCGGGCCGGTCCTTCTGCAATAAAAGGTTAACCCTAACGGGCGGTTAATAGACAGGGCCGCCCGCTCGCCCGCAGCCCCGCTGAAGGCTATAAACGGGGCATGGACCCTCTGCTCTCCTCCGCCGAACGGGAACTCCAGGCGCGCGCGCGCGCTTTCACCGACCGGGTGGTGCGGCCGCGCGCCGCCGCGATCGACGCCGAAGGCGAATACCCCTGGGACATCGTCAAGGCGCTGACCGAGGCCGGCTTCGTCGGCATGACCATCCCCAAGGCTTATGGCGGCCAGGACCGGTCGTTCCTCGACGCCGTGCTGGTGATCGAGGAGATGGCCAAGGCCTGCACCGTCACCGCCCGCATCGTGGTCGAGACCAATATGGGCGCCATCTCGACGGTGATGGCTTATGGCAGCGAGGCGCAGAAGCGGCTAGCCGCCTCGCTCGTGCTCGCGGGCGACAAGCCGGCGATCTGCATCACCGAACCGGACGCCGGTTCGGACGCGATGGCCATGACCACGCGCGCCGACAGGCGCGGCGACAAGTACGTCATCAACGGCCGCAAGCACTGGATCACCGGCGCCGGCGTGTCGCGGCTGCATCTCATTTTCGCGCGCGTGTTCGACGAGCAAGGTGCCGATCTCGGCATCGGCGGCTTTCTCGCCGTGCGCGACGAGGCCAATAAACCGAATTCGGGTCTCAGGCGCGTCAAGCGCGAGGACACGATGGGCCTGCGCGGCATGCCCGAGGGCGAGCTCGCCTTCGAGAATCTGGACGTGCCGGCCGATATGGTGGTCATGCCGCCGTCCGGCTTCCGCCGCGGCTTCGCGGATTTGATGAACGCCTACAACAGCCAGCGCGTCGGCGCCGGCACCGTGGCGATGGGCATCGCCGCCGGCGCGCTGGACCATGCGCTCGACTGGGTGAAGACGCGCGAGCAGTTCGGCCGGCCGATCGGCGAATTCCAGGGCCTGCAATGGATGCTCGCCGACATGCAGGTGCAGCTCACGGCGTCGCGGCTGATGCTCTACACCGCTGCGCGTTCGCGCGGGCCGGACGGCAGCGCCTTCCCCGATCCGATGCTCGCGGCGCAGGCCAAAATCTTCGCCGCCGAAGCAGCCATCAGGATCGTCAACGACGCGCTGCAGATGTTCGGCGCGCGCGGCTATTCGCGGTCACTTCCGCTCGAGCGCATGGCGCGCGACGTGCGCATGTTCACCATCGGCGGCGGCACGGCGCAGGTGCTGCGCACGCTCGTCGCCGCCAAGATGCTCGGCTGGAAGCTGCCGCAGGGCCGCGACGGTTATATGCCGAAACCCTCAATGCGCGACGCCGCGGAGTAAGCATGCATCCCGTCTACGTGAAGGCCGGCACCAAGCCGGCGACGCCGATCCTGTTCGTCAACGAGGCCAATTACGCGGAGGCGAGCAAGGTGCTCGACGCGCGCGAGGCGGCCTTCGTCAAGGCCGCCGGCTTCGAGCCGAAGGCGGGGCGGCATCTCATGGTGCAGGGGCCGGACGGCGGCCTGGGCGGCGTGCTGTTCGGCATCGAGCCCGCGGACGCCAAGGTGAAGGACTTCTTCCGCCCGGCGCAGCTCGTGTCGCTGCTGCCGCCCGGCACCTACCGCTTCGCCAACGCGCCGCACGATGCGCGGCTGGCGGCGTTGTCGTTCGCACTCGGCAGCTATCAGTTCACGCGCTACCGCAAGGCGGCACCGCATGACGTGAAGCTGGTGGTGCCGGACGGCATGGATGGCGACGATCTCTCGCGCATCGCCGAAGCGGTCGATTTGGCGCGCGATCTCATCAACACGCCGTCGAACGACATGGGCCCGCAGGAGCTCGAAGACGCGGCGCGCAAGCTCGCGACGCAGCACGGCGCGAAGTTCAACGTCACCATCGGCGCAGAGATCGAGAAGAACTACCCGCTGATCCAGGCCGTCGGCATGGGTTCGCCGCGCGCGCCGCGGCTCATCGATTTCACCTGGGGCAAGGACAGCGACCCCAAGGTGACCCTCGTCGGCAAGGGCGTCTGCTTCGACACCGGCGGCCTCGACATCAAGCCCGACGCTTCGATGCTCAACATGAAGAAGGACATGGGCGGCGCGGCGACGGCGCTCGGGCTGGCGCACATGATCATGTCGCGCGGCCTGAAGGTGCGGCTGCGCGTGCTCATCCCGGCGGTGGAAAACGCGATCTCCGGCGCGGCTTTCCGGCCGCGCGACATCTTTCCCTCGCGCAAGGGCATCACCGTCGAGATCGGCAACACCGACGCCGAGGGGCGGCTGATCCTCGCCGATGCGCTGGCACTCGCCGACGAAGAGAAGCCGGCGCTGATCGCCGACTTTGCCACGCTTACCGGTGCGGCGCGCGTCGCGCTCGGGCCCGACCTGCCGGCCTTCTTCACCGACGACGACGCGCTCGCCGACGAGTTCGCGCGCGCCGGCCTTGCCGAGCACGACCCGGTGTGGCGGCTGCCGCTGTGGAAGCCGTACGAGGCCATGCTCGACTCGAAAGTCGCCGACACCAATAACGTGTCGAGCGGCGGCCAGGGCGGCGCCATCACCGCTGCGCTGTTCCTGCGCAAGTTCGTCGAGGCGAAGTCGTGGCTGCATCTCGACGTCTTCGCCTGGACGCCGGCGGCCAAGCCGGCGCGGCCGGAGGGCGGCGAGTTGCAATCGGCGCGCGCGCTCTATGCGATGCTGTGCAAGCGTTATGGGTGACATGCGCCGCGGCATCGCCACAAACTCCGTTCATTCCCGCGGAAGCGGGAATCCAGTACAGACTCACAACTGGATCCCCGCATTCGCGGGGATGAACGGAAGCAGATAAATGATACTCGACAGGCGCACCAACCCGTTCCGTCCCGATCTCGCTGCCAGCCACCTGGAAGGGCAGGTCGAGGCCGAGCGCTATGTCGAGGGAGCCGCGTTCGAGGTCGTCGAGCCCTTCGCCGACCTGCGCCACGCGCCGACGCCCGACGCTGCGCTCGACACACAGGCGCTGTGCGGTGAACGCGTCACCGTCTACGAGGTCTCCGACGAGGGCTGGGCCTGGGGCCAGCTCGATAACGACGGCTATGTCGGCTGGCTGCCGGCGAATGCGCTGGCGACACCCGGCACGGCGCCGACACACAAGGTGATCGTGCCGCGCACGCTGTGCTTCCCGGCACCCGACATCAAGCGGCCGCCGCTCGCGGCATTGTCGCTCGGCGCGGCTCTTGCCGTGGCGCGGCAGGACGATCGCTTCGCGGTCACCGAGAACGGATGGCATCTGCCGGTCGGGCATATCGCGCCGCTATCGACCACCTATCGCGATTTCGTCGCGGTCGCCGAGATGCTGCTCGGGGCACCCTATCTCTGGGGCGGCAAATCCTCGCTCGGCATCGACTGCTCCGGGCTGGTGCAACTGGCGCTGACCGCCGCCGGTATCGCCTGCCCGCGCGACAGCGACATGCAGGAGGCGATGCTCGGCCGCGCGGTGACGGTCGACGAGCTGACGCGCGGCGATCTGGTGTTCTGGAAGGGCCACGTCGCCATCGCCCGCGACGAGCGCACGCTGCTGCACGCCAACGCCTTCCACATGATGGTGGCGCTGGAGCCGCTCGCCTGGGCGGCGCAGCGCATCAAGGCGGCGGGCGGCGAGATTACCGCCGTGAAGCGGATCCTCTGATCACTGGCAGATCACCACGCCGCATTTCTCGACAGAAGCGATGATTTCTGCGAGCGACTTCGGCCCGGGATAGCCGACGATGGCGACGCCCTTGATGACGAAACCGGGCGTCGCCTGGATCGCCAGCGCATCGCCGAGCTTTAGATGCGCGGTCATCACGTCGGCGAGCTTGTCCTCGTTGGCGATCTTGAGCACCTTCTGCACATCGAGGCCGACGGCTTGCGCCGCCGCGATCGCGCGGCTGCCATCGACGGTGCCGCGGCTCGAATCGAGCAGGCGGTGGAACTTATAGAAATTCTGCGCCGAGGTGAGCCGCGCCACCGCCAGCTCGACGCGCGTGCCCTGGATCGAAGGAATGCCGAGCACCGGGAATGGCACGAGGATCAGCCGCAGTTCGGGATTGCCTTTCAGCATCGCTTCGATATCGGGCGACGCGGCGCGGCAGAACGGACAGTTGACGTCGTAGAACTCGACCAGCGTGACGTCGCCGTGCGGATTGCCGACCGCGACGATGCCGGGAAGCTTCTCGATCTGGCTCTCGATCTCGACCGGCACGCGGTGATTGGCGATGGTCTCGCCGTCGTCGGCCTTGATCGGGTAATAGCCCTCGTCCGCCTGCGCGGCCAAGGGGGCGGCGAAAAGAACGGCGAGGACGAGGAGGCGCGCGAGGGACATTGGGCGTATCCGGTGGGGCGGGTGCGCCGTCATGCCGGGCCGCGACACAAATCGCGAATCACGAATAGGTGAGAGCGCTACCTGCGCAACAGCTCCGCGAGCCGCGCGCGGTTGAGCGCCAGCCATTGCAGCGCCATGATCGCCGGGCCGTTGTGGATGGTATTGGTCTGGAGTGCGGTCAGCGCGGCATCGATCGGCACCCGCAGCGTGCGGATGTACTCGTCGCCCAGGCGGGTGTGCGCGGGCACCTGCGCGGCGTCGATGGCAGCAAGAAAGACGGTGACCGTCTCGTCGGTGAGGCCCGGCGTCGTGAAATAGCTGAACAGTTCGACGAGGGCGGACGGCGCGAGGCCGATCTCCTCCCGGCATTCGCGGCGCGCGCTGGCGGCGAGCGTCTCGCCTTGCTCGACGCGGCCGGCAACGATCTCGACGAGGTCGCCTTTGCCGTTGCCGAGATGCGCCGGCAGGCGGAACTGGCGGATGAGCACGATCTCGTCGCGCTCCACGTCGACCGGCAGCACGGCGATCACCTTGCCGCCGTCGAGCACGTCGCGCTCCTGCTCGATTGTCGCGCCGTCCTCGCCGGTCAGCGTGACCCGATAGCGGCGATAGGCACGGTAGCCTTTGGCGAGCAGTTCCGGCTCATCGAAGGCGACATCGGCGGCGCGATCGGCGATCTCGTCCATGGGCATGTCTCCGTCAGTAGCCCCGCGTGCGATCGACGACGTTCAGGAGCGGTTCGCCGCGGTCGAGGCGGGCCACCTGGGCCATAACCTCGGCGACGAGAATGTCGGGCAGGATATCGCCGGCATTGTGGGGCGTGATCGTGGCCTTCGGATGCGCCCACAACGAGCTCTCCGGCGGCAGCGGCTCGTGCGGGAAGACGTCGAGCGTGGCACCGGACAGCGTGCCGTCGTCGAGCGCGGCGAGGATGTCGCCGTCGATCTGCAGGCGGCCGCGGCCGGCATTGATGAGGAAGGCGCCGCCGGCGGCGCCGTCGCGCTTGAGCCGGGCGAAGAGCGAGCGGTTGAGGATGCCGCGCGTCGTCTTGGTCAGCGGCAGCAGGCAGATCAGGATCTCGGTGCGGGCGAGGAATGGATCGAGCCCGGCGGGGCCGTGGAAAGTTTCGACGCCGTCGACAAGCTTCTCGCTCGTGCTCCAGCCCGCGACCCTGAACCCGATGCGGGCGAGCACGCGCACCGCTTCCGTGCCGATGACGCCGAGGCCCATGACGCCGACGGCGACCTCGCTGGCCGCCGGCTGCGGATGCTCCTTCCACAGACGCTGGCGCTGTTGCGCCTCGTAAAGCGGCTGGCGGCGGTGGTAGCGCAACGTATGCAGCACGACATATTCGGTTACGCGCATGCTGAGGTCGGCATGCGCGGCGCGAACGATGGGCACGTCGGGCAAGTTCGGATCGGCGAGCAGATGATCGACGCCGGCGGCGAGATTGACGATCAGCCTGAGCTTCGGGAGCGTCGCCAGCAAGCCGTGCGGCGCCCGCCACACGCAGGCGATCTCGACATCGGAAGCGTCGCCGATCTCCGGCCACAGCCGCACCGGCCGGCCTTCGCCGTGCGACCGGAACAGCTCGGCCCATTGCGCGGCCTGCGGCCCGTCGACGGCGACCAGGATGGCGCCGCTCATTGCGAGACGACGCCGGCCGGCGCGGTCTCCAGATTGAATGCGGCGGCGAGCAGCGCGCGCGTGTAGTCGGACTTCGGCGCCTTGAACAGGTCGGCGGCGGCGCCCTCCTCCACCAGCTTGCCGTGCCTCAACACGATGAGCCGGCTCGCCAGCGCCGCGACCACGCGCAGGTCGTGCGAGATGAACATGTAGGTCAAATCGCGCTTCTTCTGCAGATCGCGCAGCAGGTCGACCATCTGCGCCTGGATCAGCATGTCCAGCGCCGAGGTCGGCTCGTCGAGCACGATGAAGGTCGGCTCCAGCACCAGCGCCCGGGCGAGCGCGATCCTCTGGCGCTGGCCGCCGGAGAATTCGTGCGGATAACGGTCGCGCGTTCCGGGATCGATGCCAACCTCGATGAGCGCCGTCACGACGCGCTGCTCGCGCTCCTCGAGGCTGAGGCGCGGGTGGTGCACACGCAGGCCCTCCTCGACGATGTCGGCGACCGACATGCGTGGCGAGAGCGAGCCGTACGGGTCCTGAAACACGATCTGCATGTCGCGGCGATAGGGCCGCATCTCCTTGAACTTCAGCCCCTGGATCGTGTGGCCCATGAACACGATCGGCCCGTTCGAGGAGATCAGCCGCAGGATGGCGAGGCCGAGCGTGGTCTTGCCGGAGCCGGACTCGCCGACGACGCCGAGCGTCTCGCCCTTGCGCAGTTCGACCGAGATGCCGTCGACCGCCTTGATGTGACCGACCACCTTGCGCAGCACGCCGCGCTTGATCGGAAACCATACTTTCAAATCATCGGTCTTGACCACCAGCGGCGCCTCGGGACGCGGTGGCGCCGGATCTGGCTTCGGCTCGGCGGCGAGCAGCGCCTTCGTATAAGGGTGCTCCGGCGCGGTGAAGACGCGCTCGACCGCGCCCGCCTCGACGATCTTGCCGTGGTTCATGACGCAGACCTTGTCGGCAAGCTTGCGCACGATGCCGAGGTCGTGGGTGATGAACAGCATCGACATGCCGAGCCGCGTCTGCGACTCCTTCAACAGCTTGAGGACCTGCGCCTGCACGGTGACGTCCAGCGCGGTGGTCGGCTCGTCGGCGATCAGCAAATCAGGCTCGTTCGCCAAAGCCATCGCGATCATGACGCGCTGGCGCTGACCGCCGGAGAGCTGGTGCGGATAGCTACCGAGCCGGCTGGCCGGATCGGGAATGCCAACCTGGTCGAGCAGCGAGACGATGCGCGCGCGGGCGGCGTCGCCGGTCAGCGCCTGATGCAGGAGCAAGATCTCGCCGATCTGCTTCTCGATCGTGTGCAGCGGATTGAGCGAAGTCGTCGGCTCCTGGAAGATGATGGTGATGTCGTTGCCGCGCACGCGGCGGATCGCGCGTTCCGGCATCGTGAGCAGCTCCTGGCCCTTGAACAGGATCGAGCCGGACGGATGATGCGCCGGCGGGTAGGGCAGCAGCTTCATCACGGACAGCGCGGTGACCGACTTGCCGGAGCCGGATTCCCCGACCAGCGCCACGGTCTCGCCCTTGGCGATATCGAACGAAACGCGGTCAACGGCGAGCACCTGCCGTTCGCCCTGGCCGAAGGCAACGGACAGATCGCGGACGGAAAGAAGGGGGGCGCTCATCGGCAAATCTTACTCATCTGAATGTCTTTCGCGGATCGAACGCATCGCGCACCGCTTCGCCGATAAAGATCAGCAGCGAGAGCATGATGGCGATGGAGAAGAAGCCGGTGAGGCCCAGCCACGGCGCCTGCACGTTGGCCTTCGCCTGCGACAGCAACTCGCCGAGCGAGGGCGAGCCCGGCGGCAGGCCGAAACCGAGGAAATCGAGCGCGGTCAGCGTCATCACCGAGGACGACAGGATGAACGGCAGGAACGTCATCGTCGCCACCATCGCGTTCGGCAGCAAATGGCGGAAGATGATCACCGCGTTCGACACGCCGAGCGCGCGCGCCGCCTGGATGTATTCGAAGTTGCGGCCGCGCAGGAATTCTGCACGCACCAGATGCACCAGCGATACCCAGGAGAACAAGAGCAGGATGCCGAGCAACACGAAGAAGCCCGGCACCAGCACCGAGGAGATAATCAGCAGGAGGTAGAGCGACGGGATCGAGGTCCAGATCTCGATGAAGCGCTGGAACAAGAGATCGGTCCAACCGCCGAAATAGCCCTGCACCGCGCCGGCGGCGACGCCGATGATCGAGGAGACGATGGTAAGGCACAGCCCGAACAGCACCGAGATGCGGAAGCCGTAGATCAGCCGCGCCGTGACATCGCGGCCGCCGTCGTCGGTGCCGAGCCAGTTCGATTCGAGATGGTCGCATTTGGCGAAATTATGCGTCGCCGCCCACTCGCAGTCCTTCTGCGTCAGCATCCACGTCGGCTTCGACGGGAACGGCGACGGCGGGTTGCTCACCTGCGTGTTGTAGGAGAAATGGATCGGCGGCCAGACGACGGTGCCGTGCTCCTTGGTGATCAGGCCCATCAAATACGGGTCGCGATAATCGGCGGCGGTGCCGAACAGCATCGGGTCCTGGGTCTTGGCGAAATCCGTGTCCGGATAGGTGATCACCGCCGGGAAGAACATCTTGCCGTTGACTTCGATGAAGATCGGCCGGTCGTTGGCGATGAACTCGGCGAACAGCGAGACCACGAACAGGATCAGGAACAGCCACAGCGACCAGTAGCCGCGGCGGTTCGCCTTGAAGTTCTGCCAGCGGCGCTTGTTGAGCGGCGAGATCGCGATCCAGCGCCGGCGCGGCGGCACGTCCTTCTCGACGACGCCGCCCGGCTTGATGTCCTGCGAGGGGATGCCTGCGCGCGCGTCCATCACACCTCCCGCGTCTCGAAGTCGATGCGCGGGTCGATCCACGTATAGGTGAGATCCGAGATCAGGTTCACCACCACGCCGATGAGCGAGAAGATGTACAGCGTCGCGAATACCACGGGATAATCGCGGTTGAGCACGCTCTCGAAGCCCAGCAGGCCGAGGCCGTCGAGCGAGAAGATGGTCTCGATCAGCAGCGAGCCGGTGAAGAAGGCCGAGACAAAGGCGCCCGGGAAGCCGGCGACCACGATCAGCATGGCGTTACGGAATACGTGCCCGTAGAGCACCTGGTTCGACGAGCAGCCTTTGGCGCGCGCGGTGAGCACGTACTGCTTGCGGATCTCGTCGAGAAACGAGTTCTTGGTGAGCAGCGTCATGGTGGCAAAGGCGGACAGCGCCATCGAGATGATCGGCAGCGTCAGGTGCCAGAAGTAGTCGCCAATCTGGGCGTACCAGGGCAACTGCCAGAAATTGTCGGACACGAGCCCGCGCAGCGGAAACCAGTCGAAGAACGAGCCGCCCGCGAACAGCACGATCAGCAGGATGGCGAACAGGAAGCCGGGAATGGCGTAGCCGATAATGATGACGCTCGACGTCCACATGTCGAACTGCGAGCCGTCCTCGACTGCCTTGCGGATGCCGAGCGGGATCGAGATCAGGTAGGTCAAAAGCGTCATCCAGATGCCGAGCGACATCGACACCGGCAGCTTCTCCTTGATCAACTGCAGCACGCTGACGTCGCGGAAATAGCTCTTTCCGAAATCGAAGCGGATGTAGTTCCACAGCATGATCGCGAAGCGTTCCGGCGCCGGCTTATCGAAGCCGAACTGCTTCTCGAGCTTCTTGATGAACTCGGGATCGAGGCCCTGCGCGCCGCGATATTTCGACGACACCGCGTCGACGCCGGAGGCGCCCTGCGCCAGGCCGCGCGAGCCGAAGTCGCCGCCCCCGCCCGAAATGCGCGACAGGCCGCCGGTCTCGGCGCCGGTCAGCTTGGCGATGACCTGCTCGACCGGCCCGCCGGGCGCGAATTGCACCACGACGAAGGCGACCAGCATGATGCCCAACATGGTCGGGATCATGAACAGGATGCGGCGGATGATGTAGGCGGTCATGCGATAGTCGTCTTACCCTGTTGCTACCGATCCGTCACCCTGAGGAGCCTCATCCCTTCTTTATCGCCGTCGCCTTGGCGGCGTCCGCCCACCAGTTCTCCGGCACGCCGCGGCCGTAGCGCGGCTGCTTGTCCGGCCAGGCAAACACGTCCCAGTAGGCGATCCAGTGGGTTGGCTTGTACCAGTGCGGAATCCAGTAGCGGCCGGATCGGAAAACGCGGTCGAGCGCGCGGCAGGCGAAGATCATGTCGTCGCGCGTCTTGGCGGCGATGGCGTGGTCGATCATGGCGTCGATTGCCGGATCGGCGATGCCGGCCTCGTTCTGCGAGCCCTTCAAACGGGCGGCCTGCGACGAGAAGTAGGTGCGCAGCGAATCGCCGGGCGTGGACGAAAAAGAGAAGCGGTCGATGATGATGTCGAAGTCGCGATCGTCGACGCGGCGACGATACTGCACCGGATCGACCAGCCGCAGGCTCGCTTGAATGCCGAGGATACCGAGGTTCCTGATGTACGGAAGATGGTGCGGCTCGAGATTGGGCTCGTCGACGAGGAATTCGATGGTGAGCGGCTCCCCGCTCGGCAGCATGCGCTTGCCGTCCTTGATGCCGCAGCCGGCGTCGGTGAGCAGTTTCGCGGCGTGGTGCAGCCAGCGGCGGTCCTGACCGGAACCGTCGGTCACCGGCGGGACGTATGGCTCGCCGAAGACCTCGTCCGGCACCTTGCCGCGGAACGGCTCAAGTAGCGCGACCTCCTCCGGCGACGGCTTGCCCACGGCCTTCATCGGCGAATTCTCGAACACCGACTGCGTACGGTCGTAGGACCCGTACATGATCGTCTTGTTGGTCCACTCGAAATCGAACGCGTCGATCAGCGCCTCGCGCAGCCGGCGGTCCTT
The DNA here is from genome assembly GCF_035943735.1 of Pseudolabrys sp. Classification (GTDB taxonomy): domain Bacteria; phylum Pseudomonadota; class Alphaproteobacteria; order Rhizobiales; family Xanthobacteraceae; genus Pseudolabrys. Next base: position 122,410 of record NZ_DASZBV010000001.1, on the reverse strand, counting down.
GAACTTGTCGCGGCGCGTATTGATGAACCAGCCCTGCGCGCCGGACGGCGTCTGGTCGGGAATCACGCGACGCTTGACGCGGCCGTCGTTGAAGGCGGGGAAGTTGTAGCGTGTCGCCCAGGTGCGCGAGGTGAACTCCTCGCGGAACAGATAATTGGCGGCGGTGAAGCCCTCGAAGCCGACGTCGCGGTCGCGGTAGTACTCGTAGCGCAGCACGTCGAAATTATAGAGCCCGCGCATGACCGGCAGATCGGCGCCCCACCAGTCCTTGACGCGATGGAATTCGATGAAGCGGCCGGCGTCGAAGCGGCCGACCTTGTAGGCGCCGCTGCCGAGCGGGATGTCGAACGTCGACTGGTCGAACTCGTGCTGGCCGTAATAGGCCCTGGAGAAGATCGGCAGGCCGGCGACGAACAGCGGCACGTCGCGCCCGCGTTTCGGCGCGAAGTGTACGACCACGCCGTCGTGGCCCGCGACCTCGGCGCCTTTGAAATCCCGCAACAACTGCGTGATGATCGGATGGCCCTTGTCCTTCAGCGTGGTCAGCGACCACACGACGTCTTGCGCCGTGAGCGGCGTGCCGTCGTGGAATTTCGCCTCGGGCCGCATCAGGAATGTGTAGGTGAGGCCGTCGTCCGAGATGCGCACCGCGCGAGCCGCGAAGCCGTACATCGCATCCGGCTCGTCGCCGTTGCGCGCCATCAGCGTCGCGAAGGTGTAGTCCATGCCGAATGCGCCGTCGCCCTTGAGGATGTAGGCGTTCAGCGAATTGAAGGTGAGGAACGAGCCATTGTAGCCGCGGCTCGACACCGACTCAGAATAGGTGCAGCCCTTCGGCGCGTCCGGATTGACGTAGGCGAGCTGTTTGAACTCGGGACCCAAGGCAAGATCGCCGAAGGCCGACATGCCGTGGCGCTCGGCGGGCCGCGCTTGCGCATAGGCAGGCGGCAGCCGTGCCGCGGCGAGCGCGCCGGCCGAGAGCACCAGCACCTCGCGACGGCTGATCATGCGCGGCCCTCTGGGCTCGTGTCCCGGACGCGGTGCAGCACGAGCGCAGCGACGTGATGCACCGCTGATCCGGGACCCCGCTTGCTCTGGAAAACCGGGGTCCCGGGTCTGCAGCGCACCGCAAACGCGCTGCGCGGCGCCCGGGACAAAAGCATGACTGAGATGCGCGTCATCAATTCCGCTGCGGCACCTTGGCCGCCTTGTCTTTGTCCCACCACCAGATATTGGGAAACGCCGCCTGCCCGTATTTCGGCATGGTCTCCGGATGGCCGAAGCGGTCCCAGCGCGCCGTGCGCTGGAACGGGTAGGTCCATTGGGGCACTACGTAGAAATTCCACAACAGCACGCGGTCGAGCGCCTTGGTGGCGGCGACCAGCTCTTCGCGGCTCTTGGCGAAGACAACGCGGTTGATGAGTTCGTCCACCGCCGGATTCTTGATGCCGACCACATTGCGCGAGCCGGGAATATCCGCCGCCTGCGAGCTCCAGTAGTTGCGCTGCTCGTTGCCCGGCGACAGCGACTCCGCCCAGCTGGCGACGACGATATCATAGTCCCACTGCCGCAGCCGGTTCTCGTATTGCGCGGCGTCGACCGTGCGCACGCTGACGCCGATGCCGATGCGCTCGAGCGACGGCTTGTAGAACAGCACGAAGCGCTCGGTCGCCGGGTCCTCGACCAGGAATTCGACGGTGAGCGGCGTATTGGTCTTCGTATCGGTGAGCTTGGTGTTGCGCACCTCGTAGCCGGCCGCGCGCAGAAGCGTCAGCGCCTCGCGCAGGTTGGTGCGCACCGCCTGCGGATTGCCGTTGACCGGATTGCTGTAGGGCTTGGTGAACAACTCGGCCGGCACCTTGTCCTTCACCGTTTGGAGGATCTCGAGCTCGAGCCCGCTCGGCAGTCCCGTCGCGGCGAGTTCGGTGCCCGAGAAATAACTGTCGATTCGCTGGTACTGGCCGAAGAAGATTTGCCGGTTCATCTCGTCGAAATTGAAGGCGAAATTGAAGGCGCGGCGCAGACGCGCGTCTTTGAACTTGTCGCGGCGGATGTTGAAAGCGAAGGCCTGCATCATGCCGACGTTGCGGACCGGGAATTTCTCCAGCACGACGCGCTTGTCATTCACCGCCGGGAAATCGTAGCCGGTCGCCCAGTTCTTGGCGCTGTTCTCGGTGCGGAAATCGAGCTGGTCGGCCTTGAAGGCCTCGAGCGCGACCGTGGTGTCGCGGTAGTAGTCGAAACGGACCTGGTCGAAATTGTTGGAGCCGACGTTGACGTTGATGTCCTTGCCCCAGTAGTCGGCAACCTTCTCGTATAGAATGGTGCGGCCGGGCGCGACCTGCTTGACCTTGTAAGGCCCGGAGCCGAGCGGCGGCTCGAGCGTGGTCTGGGTGATGTCGCGCTTTCTGCCGCTCTTGTCGGTGCCTTGCCACCAGTGCTTCGGCAGCACCGGAATCTGGCCGACGATCTGCGGCAATTCGCGATTGCCGGGCCCGTCGAAGGTGAAGACGACCTCACGCTCGCCTTTCTTCTCAGCCTTGGTCACGTGGCGGTAATAGGCTCCGTAGAAGGGGGCGTTCTGCTTCAGCGTCTCGAACGAGAAGATGACGTCCTCCGGCGTGACCGGCTGTCCGTCGTGCCAGTGCGCGTTGGCGCGCAGCCGGTAGGTGACCGAGGAGCGGTCGTCCGGATAGCTGACCGCTTCCGCCAGCAGGCCGTAATCGGTCGAGACCTCGTCGAGCGCCGAGGTGGTCAGCGTCTCCATGAACAGCTCGGTGCCGCTGGCAAGCGAGCCCTTCACGCCGGAGACGGCGAGGTTGAAGTTGTCGAAGGTGCCGACGGCCAGCCGCCGGATGAGGCCGCCCTGCGGCGCCTGCGGATTGACGTAGTCGAAATGCTTGAAGCCGGCCGGGTACTTCACCTCGCCGAACAGCGAGAGGCCGTGCTTCCAGGCCGGCTCCGCCGCGCCCTCGGCCAGCGCCCTATCGACCAATGGCAGCCGGCTGACGACCGGTGCTGCGATTGCGGCGGCAGAGGCGCGGAGGAGGGAGCGGCGGGACACTGTCATTGAAGGCTCCGGGGCTCCGGCGCGCCAGCGGCGCATGGGGTGGCAATCGCGGCCGATTATGTCGGTTTTTGGTTCCGTCACCAGCGGCGGAGCGCCGCGCCGGCCCGTTTCTCAGAACCAAACAGGGTGCACGCGCTGCGGGTTCCCGCGCAAAGCGAAACGGCCGGGCGCGAGGCCCGGCCGTTCTGAAGATCGCGATATGCCTGCCGCTTACTTGGCCGGCGCGGGCGCCGGAGCAGCAGCCGGCGCAGGAGCGGCCGGAGCCTTCGCCGCCGGAGCGGCGCCAGCGGCCGGAGCCGCGCCGCCAGCCGGAGCCGCGGGAGCCGGCGCGGCGGCGGCCTCAGCTTTCGGCAGCGGCTTCGGGCTGTCGGACAGGGTGCGCAGATAGGCGATCACGTCGGCGCGCTGCTGGTCGTTGGAGATGCCGGCGAAGGTCATCGCCGTGCCCGGGATGTACTCGCGCGGGTTGGTGAGGAATTTGTTGAGCTCGTCGTAGCTCCACTCGCCGCCCTTCGCCTTCATGGCCTGCGAGAAGTTGAAGCCATTCTTGCCCTTGCCGCGCTCGTCGCCGACGATGTTGTAGAGGTTCGGACCGACGCGGTTGGGCTCGCCCTTGGCCAGCGTGTGGCAGGCCTGGCACTGGCGGGCGACGTTCTTGCCCTTCTCGACGTCGGCATGGGCAAGCAGTTCGGCGATCGGCTTGGCGGCCACCTTGGCGGCGGGCTTGCCGCCTTCGCTTTCCGTCTTCACCGCGATCAGGTAACCGGGCTTGGCGGGCTTCTGCGGCGCGAACAGCGCGTTGGCGCCGATGTTCAGCGCGAGCAGGATGAGACAGGTGCCGAGTACGGCGCCGAGGACTTTATTAAGCTCGAAGGAATTCATCGGAAATCGGGGCTCCCGAGACGGGGCGAACGGGGCGGGGACGGAAGCCGCCGTGCGTCCGGCGGCGGCGGACAGATACCGGTTTGCCTCCCGTCTGGCAACCCGTATAAGCGCGCGGTCCACCCTCGATTTCTACCGCATTTTGCGGCGGTAACGGGCAGGCCGCGATGTCGCAGACGATCGTTCTCATTCCGGCCCGGATGGCCTCGACCCGCCTTCCCGGCAAACCGCTCGCCGACATCCACGGCGAGCCGATGATCGTGCATGTCTGGCGGCGCGCGCGGGAAGCGAATATCGGCGAGGTTGTGGTCGCCACCGATTCCGAGCCCGTCGCCACGGCGGTCGAGAAGGCGGGCGGCCGCGCGGTGATGACGCGCGGCGACCATCCGTCCGGCTCCGACCGCATTTTCGAGGCGCTGGAGGCGCTCGACCCGGAGCACCGCGTCGGCATCGTCGTCAACGTGCAGGGCGACCTGCCCACGGTCCCGGCCGCGGACATCCACGCCGCGCGCACGCTGCTCAAGGATGAGGCCGTGGATATCGGCACACTGGCTGCGGTAATCCGCGACCCGCACGAACTGACCAATCCGAGCGTGGTGAAGGCGCACGGGCGGCCCGTCGCGCCCGGACGCCTCACGGCGACCACCTTCACCCGCGCCGACGCCAAGGGCGCCGGCCCGCACTATCACCACATCGGTCTTTACGCATACCGGCGGGCGGCGCTCGAGCGCTTCGTCAAGCTGCCGCCCTCGGCCAACGAGCAGCGCGAGCGCCTGGAGCAATTGCGCGCACTCGATGCCGGCATGCGCATCGACATCGCGATCGTCGAGTCGGTGCCGCTCGGCGTCGACACGTCGGAAGATCTGGAGAAAGCCCGCCGGATGCTGGCCCGTTGACTTGGACGCCAGCGTCTGCGTACGGCTTTCCCCACGTTGCGTAAGGGGACCTGCGTATGGCCAAGAAGAAGATCATCTTCCAGGGCGAACTGGGGGCGAATTCGCACATCGCCTGCCACGAAGCCTATCCCGACTACGAGCCGATCCCCTGCCCGACCTTCGAGGACTGCTTCTCGGCGCTGACCGCAGGCGACGTCGATCTCGGCATGATCCCGATCGAGAACTCGGTCGCCGGCCGGGTCGCCGACATCCATCACCTGATGCCGACCGCGCGGCTGCACATCATCGCCGAGTGGTTCCTGCCGATCCGCAACCAGTTGATGGCGCCGAAGGGCGCCAGCCTCAAGACGATCAAGACCGTGCAGAGCCACGTGATGGCGCTCGGCCAGTGCCGCAACGTGATCCGCGAATTGAAGCTCAAGCCGGTCGTCGCCGCCGACACCGCCGGCTCGGCGCGCGAGGTGGCGGAAGCGAAGGACATGACGCGCGCGGCGATCGCGTCTCGCCTCGCCGCCGAGATCTACGGTCTCGACATCCTGAAGGAGAACGTCGAGGACGAAGCGAATTCGACCACGCGCTTCATCGTGCTGTCGCGCGACAAGCGATGGGCGAAGCCCGGTAACGGCAAGACCATCACCACCTTCGTCTTCCGCGTGCGCAACGTGCCGGCAGCGCTGTACAAGGCGCTCGGCGGCTTCGCGACGAACGGCGTCAACATGACCAAGCTCGAGAGCTACATGGTCGGCGGCAACTTCTTCGCCACGCAGTTCTACGCCGACGTCGAGGGCCACCCGGACGACCGGTCGCTGGTGTTCGCGCTAGAGGAACTGAACTTCTTCTCCAAGGAATTCGATATCCTCGGCGTCTACCCGGCGCATAGCTATCGCGAGACGTTCAAGGAAGAGAAGGACTGAGGCGCACCCGCTCACTTCTTCTTCGCGGGCTCGGCTTTCTTCAGTTCCGCAACGGTGGCGCGGAGCGCGGCGACCTCGACCTTGAGCGCCGCGATCTCCAGTTGCCGCGCTTTGGCCTCGCGCTCGCCGGCATCGAGCCGCGCCGTGGTGTCGCGCGCTTGCTTCGCCAGCGCCTGTTGCAGGAAATCGACGTTGCTCTGCAGGCAGCTCGTGCGCCGCTCCATCGATTTCTCGGCGGTGCAAATCTCGAGCCCGCGGATGTCCTGCGCGTGGACAGTGACGGAAAGGACGAGAGTGCCGAGCCCGGCGGCGGCGATGATGCGTTGCATCGGCGCAGTCTACACCAAGCGTGCCGCCGGCGCGCCGCTTGCCTTCAGCGGTGCCGGCATGCTCCCGTAGCGAACATACTCGTCACTCCGGGGAATACAGCATGGCAGCGGACAAAGTCGCCCTCGTCACCGGTGCGGCGCGCGGCATCGGGCTTGCCACGGCGAAGCGCTTTCTTGCCGACGACTGGCGCGTCGCACTGCTCGACATCGACGGCGACAATCTCGCGCGGACGTTCGCGGCGCTCGGCAAGCCCGATGCGACCATGGCCATCACCTGCGACGTCGCCGATCCCGCCGGCGTTGCGCGCACGGTTGCGTCCGTCGCCGAGCGCTTCGGCCGCCTCGATGCGCTGGTCAACAATGCCGGCATCGCCATCTTCAAGCCGATCCTCGACGTCACCTACGAGGACTGGCAGCGCGTGCTGGCCGTCAATCTCACCGGCCCGTTTTTGTGCACACAGGCGGCGGCGCCGGTGATGCGCGACAGCGGCGGGGGCTCAATCGTCAACATCACGTCGATCTCGGGGCTCCGCGCCTCGACTTTGCGCGCGGCCTACGGCACCAGCAAAGCCGGCCTGGCGCATCTGACGAAACAGCAGGCGGCCGAGCTCGCCGCGCTCGGCATCCGCGTCAATGCCGTGGCGCCGGGACCGGTCGACACCGCCATGGCCAAGGCGGTCCACACGCCGGAGATCCGCAAGGACTATCACGATCACATGCCGCTCAACCGCTACGGCCTCGAAGCGGAGTTGGCGGAAGCCATCTATTTCCTCTGCAGCGATCGGGCAAGCTACATCACCGGGCAGGTGCTGTGCGTCGACGGCGGCTTCGATTCGACTGGCATCGGCCTGCCGACCTTGCGCGCCGAGATGCGGAACGGCTGAGGACGCTCACACGGCGACGCGGCTGAGGAAGCCTTCGATGCGGTGCTGCAAATCGCGCGCCGCTTCGGCGACCTGCGCCGAAGCCTCCAGCACGGTGGCAGCGGCATCGCGCGTTTGTCCGACCGCGCCGCTGAACTCGACGAGCACGGCCGCGGTCCCCTTCGCGCCGTCCGCGGCGCTAGAGACGTTACGGGCGATTTCGTCGGTCGCGCTGTTCTGCTGATCGAGCGCGCGAGCGACCGCCGAGGTATAGCCATCGATCTCGCGCATGCGGTCCGTGTTGCGCCGGATGGCCTCGACGGCGGCGCCGGTCGATTTCTGCACCGCATCGATCTGGCTGGCGATCTGCTCCGTCGCTTTCGCCGTCTGCACCGCCAACGACTTCACTTCGGAAGCCACGACCGCGAAGCCGCGCCCCGCTTCGCCCGCGCGCGCCGCCTCGATGGTAGCGTTGAGCGCCAGCAGGTTGGTCTGCCCCGCGATGCTGCGGATCAGGCTGACGACGTCGCCGATCTCCTGCACGGTTGCGCTCAAACCATTCATCTGTTCGTTGGTCGAATTCGCTTCCATCACGGCATGCGCCACCAGCTCCGCGGCGCGGCCGATCTGACGGCCGATTTCTCCGATCGAGGCAATCAGCTCTTCGGCCGCGCTCGCGGCCGCGACCATATTGGCCGACGATTCACCGGAGCTTCGCACCGCGCCGGTCGCGCGTTCGAGCGTATCGCCGGACGAATTTGACAGGGTGACGGCGATTTCCTTCAAGGCCGCGGCGCTGTCGCCCACCGTGCGCAGCATGGAGACGACGCTCTCGCGAAATGCACGGATTTCCGATTCGATCTCGACGCGGCGACGTTCCTGCTCGTTCAACGCAGCACCCTTGCGCTCGGCCTGGATGCGGTCGGTGATGTCGTCATGCGTGCCGATCCAGTACCTGCCGCCGAGGACGGAGCGGTTGATGACCGAAACGGCACGGCCGTCGGGCGTCTCGACGATGCGGCTCATTGCGCCGCCAGTCTGAACCGAGGCCAGGATCTCGGAGCGGTACTTTTCCGGATCGAGGTTGAGACTGCCGGTCGAGATGCGATTTTGAATGAGGTCTCGCAGCGTGCAGCCGGGCTTCACGATCTCCGGCGACAGGCGATACATCTCGACGTAGCGGTGATTGCAGACCTGTACGGTCTCGTTCGCATCGACCAGCACGACGCCTTGCGTCATATTATTGATGACGATGTCGAGCAGCGGGCTGGCCTGCGCGCGGCCGCGGCGCAGCGAGAACAGCACGAAACCGGCGCCGCCGAGCGCGACGAGAACGATGAGGTATGAGGTCGTTCCGAACACTGCGGGCAAGGTGGCCGATCCGATGTATGCCCTTCATACACCGCAAGATTTGACCAGTCCTTAACCGGCGATCGTGCCGTCGGCCCAGCTAAGCCATTGATCGGACTTAGCCTATTCTGCCGCCTGCCGCGGCGGCGGCCGCATGGTCTCGATGCCGTCCGCCGCTGTCCCCGAGATCGTCGTGCGCACCATCAGCCGCGCCTCGTGCGCCGGCCACGGGCGGCCGCGATGCATGGTAGCGCGGTTGTCCCACATCACCACGTCGCCCTGCCGCCATCTGTGCATATAGCTCGTGCCCGGCGCGGTTGCGGCTTCGGTCAATTCCTCGATCAGGTCGAGGCCGGCCTCCGCCTCCATGCCTTCCACCGCATAGGCATGCGAGGCGAGATAAAGCGCGCCGCGGCCGTTGACCGGATTGCGCCACACCATGCGCCAGCACTGCGCGGGAAGCGCGGCGCGTTCCTCGGGTGTCGCGAGCCCGGCGGCGATCTTGCTGCGCGAATGGTTGTAATCGTGCCAGGCGAAGGATTTTTCCAATTTGTGCTGCAGCGCCGGCGCGAGGCGCTCGAAGGCGAGCCGCGTCGAGACGAACTCGGTCTCGCCGCCGTTGTCGGGAATGATGCGTGCCGACAGGATCGAGGTCAGCGCCGGGACCGCCTTGAACGACGAGTCGGTGTGCCAGAGCTGGTTCGCCTTGTTGCGCATGGCGTAGCGGTGGTCCGGCGGCACGACCTTGCCGTCCGGGCCGATGGTCGTGAGCGTGATGAAGTGACTGCCGGTGCCGAGCGAGCCGACCTTGGTCACCTCCGGCGGGCCGAAGCGGCGCGAGAAGGCAAGTTGGCCTTCGTCGGTGACCTCCTGACCGCGGAAGGCCAGCACCGAGTGCTCTTCGAAGGCGGCGCGCACCTCGGCGTAGACGGCATCGCTGGTGACGACATCGGCAAGCGTGACGCCGCGCACTTCGGCAGCGAAACCGGGACCCACGGGGACGATCTGCATCGGCGTTCTCCCTTGGTCGCTTTTGTGATTGGCCGAAGTGTCCCGCAAAGGCGGGCCGACGGCAAGGCCGCTCAGGCGTGTTCCCGCTCGTAGCGGCCGACGAAGCGCGGCGACAATGTGCGCAGCCGCTCGAGATCGATGCGGCCCGAGCGCGTGATGTAGCTCATGGCGAAGTCGAGCGGCGCAAGCCGCATATGTTCGCCGAAACGCTCGTACCAGTCGGCGCTGCCATTGGCGCCGGCGACCAGCTTCTCCAGCACCGGCCGGCGCGCGGCCTCAAAGGCCGCGAGCGCGTCGGGCACCGCGCGATGCGCGGCAAGCGCCTTGTCGAGCGCGATAGCGTCCTCCAGCGCCAGCCGCGTGCCGGAGCCGATGGAAAAATGCGCGGTGTGCAGCGCGTCGCCGATGAGCACGCAATTGCCGTGCGACCAGCGCGCATTGTGCACGACCGGAAACTGCCGCCAGATCGAATTGTTCGAAATGAGCTTATGGCCGCCAAGCGCGTCGGCGAAGACGCGCTCGCAGAGGCCGCGCGTTTCGGCTTCGCTCATCGATGCGAAGCCGGCGCGCGCGAATGTATCAGTCCCGACCTCGACGATGAAGGTGCTGCGGTCGGCCGCGTAGCGATAGTGATGCGCGTCGAGCGGGCCGAACGCGCTGTCGACGAAGGTCTGCGTCAGCGTGTCGAAAGGCTGCGTCGTGCCGAACCAGGCGAAGCGGTTGGTGAGCAGCCGCGCACTGGCGCCGAACGCGCCGGCGTATGTGCGCCGCACCAGCGAATTGACGCCGTCGGCGCCGACGACGAGGTCGTAGCCGGCGAGTTCGTCTAGCGATGTGACCGCGCGATTGTAGACCGGCGCGACGCCGGCGGCCCCCGCGCGCGCCTGCAGCAGTTGCAGCAGCTCGAGTCGCCCGATCGCAGCGAAGCCGATGCCGTCGATGACGACGCGCTCGCCGCGGAGGACAAGCGTCATGTCCTCCCAGGACTCCATGTGCGGCGCGATTGCCGCGCAGGTCTCCTCGTCGTCGTCGCGCAGGAATTCGAGGGCGCGGTCGGAGAACACGACGCCGAAGCCGAAGGTGGCGTCCGGCGGGTTCTGCTCGATGACGGTGACGTCGACGCGAGCATCGCGGCGCTTGATCAGCGTGGCGAGATAGAGGCCGGCCGGACCGGCGCCGAGGATGGCGATGCGCATGGGGTCATTCTATCGGCTGGCATGCCTCGCGAAAGCGGGACATCCAGTATCACAGAAGCGCCAGCCGCGTTATGCTGCGGCGTCTGGATCGCCCGCCTTCGCGGGCGATGACACGGAAACTAAAGCCATGCTCGCCATCGCCCTCGCGCTGCACGTCCTGTCCGCCGTCGTCTGGGTCGGCGGCATGTTCGCCGCCTATCTGTGCCTGCGGCCGGCCGCCGGACCGCTCGAGGCGCCGCTGCGGCTCGGCCTGTGGCGGCGCTTCTTCGCCAAGTTCTTCCCCTGGGTGTGGGCGAGCGTCGTGCTGCTGCTGGCGACGGGCTTCTGGATGATGCTCAGCTTTTTCGGCGGCTTCGCGCACGCGCCGATGTACATCAACATCATGATGGCGCTCGGCATTGTAATGGTCGCGCTCTACGCCTGGCTCTTTCACGGGTCCTGGCTGAAGTTCAAACGCGCGGTCGATGCGAGCGACTGGCCGGCGGCCGGCGCGCAGCTCAACCGCATCCGGCAAATCATCGCGGTGAACCTGCCGATAGGCTTGATCGTCGTGATCGTCGGCGGGACCGGGCGGTTTTGGGCTTAATTCCCTCTCCCCGCAAGCGGGGAGAGGTAAGCACACTCAAATCGTCTGATTGTACGCGCCGACGTCCGGATGCGTGCGCAGCACGCCGTCGATCGCCTTGAACATGTCGTGCATGCGCTGCTCGGAGGCGGGGCTTTCCACCACGACGACCAGTTCCGGCTTGTTCGACGACGCGCGCACCAGCCCCCAAGTGCCGTCCTCGACGGTGACGCGCACGCCGTTGACGGTGACGACGTCGCGGATTGCCTGGCCGGCGACCTTGTCGCCCTTGGCCTTCGCGTCGACGAAGTGTTTCGTGACGGCATCGACGATGCCGTACTTTTTCTCGTCGTCGCAATGCGGCGCCATGGTCGGCGAGCCCCAGGTCTTGGGCAGCGCCTTGCGCAGGTCGGCCATGGTCTTGTCCGGGCTGCGGTCGAGCATGTCGCAGACGGCGAGCCCGAAGATCATGCCGTCATCGTAGCCGCGCCCGAAGGGCTTGTTGAAGAAGAAGTGGCCGGACTTCTCGAAGCCGGCGAGCGCGCCGAGCTCGTTGACGCGGCGCTTGATGTAGGAGTGGCCGGTCTTCCAGTAGTCGGCCTTGACGCCGTTCGCCTTCAGCACCGGATCGGTGTTGAAGAGGCCGGTCGACTTCACATCGACGACGAAGGTCGCGCCCTTGTGGCTCTCCGACATCCAGCGCGCCAGCATGACGCCGACCTTGTCGGCGAAGATCTCCTCGCCCTCATTGTCGACCACGCCGCAACGATCGCCGTCGCCGTCGAAACCGAGCGCAACGTCGGCCTTGTGCTTCAACACCGCATCTCGCATTGCATGAAGCATCTTCATGTCTTCGGTGTTGGGATTGTAGTTCGGGAAGGTATGGTCGAGTTCGCAGTCGAGGGGGATCACCTCGCAGCCGATCGCCTCCAGCACGCGTGGCGCAAAGGCGCCGGCGGTGCCGTTGCCGCAGGCGGCGATGACTTTCAGCTTGCGCTTGATCTTCGGCCGGTTGGTGAGGTCGGCGATGTAGCGGTCGGGGAAGTTCTCGACGAAGACGTAGGAGCCGCCGCCCTTCATGTCGAACTTGGCGCCGAGCACGATCTCCTTCAGCCGCGTCATCTCGTCGGGGCCGAAGGTGAGCGGGCGGTTGGCGCCCATCTTCACGCCGGTCCAGCCGTTGTCGTTGTGCGAGGCGGTGACCATGGCGACGCACGGCACGTCGAGCGCGAACTGGGCGAAATAGGCCATCGGCGTCATGCAGAGGCCGATGTCGTGCACCTTGCAGCCGGAAGCGAGAAGGCCCGAGATCAGCGCCATCTTTACCGAGGCGGAATAGCCGCGGAAATCGTGGCCGGTGACGATCTCCTTCTTCACGCCCATCTCGCCGATCAGCGTGCCGAGCCCCATGCCGAGGGCCTGGACGCCCATCAGGTTGATCTCTTTTTCCAGCAGCCAGCGCGCGTCGTATTCACGGAATCCGGTCGGCTTTACGAGCGGCGTTGACTCGTAGGCATAGGTATTCGGCGTCAGCGCGGGCTTGGGCGTCGGAAACATCAGGTCCTCGGGAAAGGGCGGTAAATTCGGCCGCTGGCGGGGGTCAGATAGCCTAACGCGGAACCCTGGCAAAGTAGTTCCCGAAGGTGGTCATTCCGGGGCGCTGACGAGCGCGAGCGGGAAGGACGCTACTGCTCCATCACCAGCCGGCCGTCGGCCACTTCGTACCGCCGCAGGCGCGACAGGAAGGCCATGCCGAGCAGGTTCTTGCCGAGGAGGTCGTCCGGCAGCACCAGCGCCGGCACGTCGTAGACGGTGATGCCGCCGACCTCGATACGGTCGAGCTTGATCGGCGCCGCTTTCACCTTGCCGTTCGCGGTCGAGACGACCGCGGTGTATTCGGCCGGCATCGGACGCAGGCCGGCGTTGGCGGCGTCGCTCTCGCGCAGCACGACGAGCGAGGCGCCGGTGTCGATCATGAAATCGGTGAAGACGCCGTCGACCCGCGACTGCACGGCGAAGTGGCCATCGCGCCCGGCGTCGACCATCAGGCTGCGGCCGGAGGAGACCGGCTCCCGCGCGGCGTTGTCGGCCGTCGCAGCTTGCGCCTGCGGATGCTCGACGACCGCCTTGTCGGCGAAGCGGGCGGCATAACCGCCCAGGACCACCAACAGAACGGCGAGAACGAGAAAGGCGCGCATGAGAGGCCCCTGAAATTCTCCCCCATTCTGGTACGGGCGCCGCCAAGGCCGGCTTAACGCGAGGATGCAGGCGGCGCGCGTGGTGAGCGGTCGGTTAAAGGAAATGAGAAAACTTGGCCGATCACGTGCCGCGCGGCTTCGCCCGGCGGGTCGGCGGCGCGGTGGTCGGATCGTCCGGCCAGGGATGGCGCGGATAGCGGCCGCGCATCTCCACGCGCACATCGGCATAGGAGCCGCGCCAGAAGCCGGGCAGGTCGCGTGTGATCTGCACCGGCTTGTGGCCCGGCGACAGGAGCTCGACCACCAGCGGCACGCGGCCGCCGGCGATCGAGGGATGCTTCGCCAGCCCGAACAATTCCTGCACGCGGATCGACACGGTCGGCCCCTGCTCCGCGGAATAGTCGATCGGCACCGCCGTGCCGGTGGGCGCGGTGAAATGCGTCGGCGCCTCGTCGTCGAGACGGCGGCGCAAAGTCCATGGCAGCAGAGTCATCACCGCATCGGACAATTCGTCGGCACCGATGGCGGTGCGCGATGTCTTGTCGAGGAGCATCGGCTCCAGCCAGTCGGCGGCAGTCTTCTCCAGCCCCTCCTCGGTGAGGTCCGGCCACTCGTCGCCTTCCGCCTTGCGCAGGAATTCGACGCGCGTGCGGAATTGCTGCGCCGCCCTGCTCCATGGCAGTTTATCGAGGCCGAGCCTGACGATGCCGTCGGCGAGCGTGTGCGCGGTGCCGGCGTCGGGCGAGACCTGCTTGATCTGCTCGGCCAGCACGATGCTGCCGAGGCGGCGCGTGCGGCGCGCGCGCAGCGACGCCGAGGCTGTGTCGAAGGTGACGGCGTCGCGGTCCTCGATCTGCGCTGCAAAGCGCATCTCGATTTCCGCGAGCGTGACCGGCGCGGCCAGCACGATGCGGCTTGCCGCCGCCGCGCCGGTCAGTTCCGCGACCGCGAGGAACGGCTCGCGCGCCAGCGCCGAGGCCGGATCGACATTGCCGCCGCGGCCGTTGGCCAGCAGGAACGCGCCCTGCCCGCCGCCGCGATTCTTGGCGATACGGTCGGGATAAGCGAGCGCGAGGATCGCGCCCGCAGTCAGTTCGCCCGCGCCGCGCCCGCCAGCCAGGTCCGCCCAACGCCTCACCATCGCCCTCGCGTCCTCGGCACGGCGCGAACGGTCGCGGCGGACCTGATCGAGCCGATGCTCCAGATTGACGTCATCGCCGCCGAGCCCGCGCTCGGTGACGAGCGCCGCGATCGCGGCCGCGGTATCGCCGGCGCCTTCGGCCGCGGCATCGACCACCATGCGGGCCAAGCGCGGCGGCAGCGGCAGCGCGCGCAGCTTGCGGCCTTCCTCGGTGATGCGGCCCTGCGCGTCGATGGCGCCGATCTCGATCAGCAAGGCGCGCGCCTCGCTGAGCGCGGCCGCCGGCGGCGGGTCGAGGAAGCGAAGCGTCGACGGATCGCTGGTGCCCCATTGCGCCAGATCGAGCACGAAGCTCGACAGATCGGCGGAGAGGATTTCCGGTCGCGTATAAGCCTCGAGCGAGCCGGTCTGCGGCTCGTCCCAGAGGCGATAGCTCACGCCCGGCTCGACGCGGCCGGCGCGGCCGGTGCGCTGGTCTGCGGCGGCGCGCGACACGCGCACGGTCTCGAGCCGCGTGATGCCGACGTCCGGCTCGTAGCGCGGCACGCGCGACAGGCCGGAGTCGATGACCACACGCACGCCCTCGATGGTCAGCGACGTCTCGGCGATGGAGGTCGCCAGCACTACCTTGCGCCGGCCTGGCGGCGACGGCGAGATCGCGCGGTCCTGTTCGCGCATATCGAGCGCGCCGTAGAGCGCGACGATGTCGACGGCCGGGTCGCGCACGCGTTCTTTCAGCAGCGTCTCGGTGCGGCGGATCTCGCCGGCGCCGGGCAGGAAGACCAGCGCCGAGCCGGTCTCGGCGCGCAAGGCGCGCTCGACCGCGTCGGCGACCTGGTTCTCGATGCGCGTGCGCGGATCGCGGCCGAGATAGCGCATGTCGACCGGGAAGCTGCGGCCTTCGCTCTCGACTACCGGCGCGCCGTCGAGCAGCGACGCCACGCGTGCGCCGTCGATGGTCGCCGACATGACGAGGAGCTTGAGGTCCTCGCGCAGGCCTTGCTGCGCGTCGCGCGCCAGCGCCAGGCCGAGATCGGCATCGAGCGAGCGTTCGTGAAATTCGTCGAACAGCACGGCGGCGATGCCGTCGAGCGAGGGATCGTCGAGGATCAGCCGCGTGAAGATGCCTTCGGTGACCACCTCGATGCGCGTGCGCTTCGACACCTTGGAGCCGAAGCGGACGCGCAGGCCCACCGTGTCGCCGACCTGCTCGCCGAGCGTCGCTGCCATGCGCGTCGCGGCGGCGCGGGCGGCGAGCCGCCGCGGCTCGAGCACGAGGATCTTCTTATCCTTCGCCCATGGCTCGTCGATGAGCACCAAGGGCACGCGCGTGGTCTTGCCGGCGCCCGGCGGGGCGACCAGCACGGCGGCATCGTGCGCGGCAAGCGCGGCGGTCAGCCCGGGCAGCGCGGCGTCGATGGGAAGGGGTGAAGAGAAGGTGCGCATGGCTTCTTCTTACCTCTTCCCGCTTGCGGGGAGAGGTCGACGTCCGAGCGACAGCGAGGACGTCGGGTGAGGGGGCATCGAGGTTTGTACTACAACGGCGAGGCCCCCTCACCCGGCTCGGGCCTTCGGTCCTCGCCACCCTCTCCCCGCACGCGGGGAGAGGGAAGGTGCGGCCGCGCCGTCAATTCTGCCTTGGCCGTCCTACGCTCTCATAGGCGAAGCCGTGGCGGGCGACCTCGTCCGCTTGGTAGACATTGCGCAGGTCGACCAGCACCGGCCGCTCCATCGTGCTCTTGAGCCGCGCGAAGTCGAGCGCGCGGAACTGCTCCCATTCGGTCACGATCACCAGCGCCGACGCGCCCTGCGCGCAGTCATAGGCGTCCTTGCAGAAGGTGACGCCGGACACATAGGCTTTCGCCTGCTCCATGCCCTCCGGATCGTAGGCGCGCACCTTCGCGCCCATGTCCTGCAGCGCGGTGATGATCGGGATCGACGGCGCCTCGCGCATGTCGTCGGTGTTGGGCTTGAAGGTGAGGCCGAGCAGCGCCACCGTCTTGCCGCGCACCTCGCCGTGCAACGCATTCGACACCTTGCGCGCCATCGCCCGCTTGCGCATATCGTTGACGGACACCACCGCCTCGACGATGCGCAGCGGCGCCTCGTGGTCCTGCCCCGTCTTCAGCAGCGCAAGCGTGTCCTTCGGGAAGCACGAGCCGCCGTAGCCCGGGCCGGCATGCAGGAACTTGCTGCCGATGCGGTTATCGAGGCCGATGCCGCGCGCGATCTCCTGCACGTCGGCGCCGACCTTTTCGGCAAGATCGGCGATCTCGTTGATGAAGGTGATCTTGGTGGCGAGGAAGGCGTTGGCCGCGTATTTGATCAATTCCGCGGTGCGGCGGTCGGTGAACAGGATCGGCGAGCGATTGAGATAAAGCGGACGATAGAGCTCGGTCATCACCTCGCGCGCGCGCGGTTTGTCGGTGCCGACGACGATGCGGTCCGGATGCTTGAAGTCCTGGATGGCCGCGCCTTCGCGCAGGAATTCCGGGTTCGACACCACGGCGCATTCGCAGTCCGGACGCGTCTCGGCGACGATGCGCTCGACCTCGTCGCCGGTACCGACCGGCACGGTCGACTTGGTGACGATGACGGTGAAGCCCTTGACCGCCGCGCCGATCTCGCGCGCCGCGTCGTAGACGTAAGAGAGGTCGGCATGGCCGTCGCCGCGCCGCGACGGCGTGCCGACGGCGATGAACACCGCGTCCGCCTCCGCCACCGCGGGCTTCAGCTCGGTGGTGAATTTCAGCCGCCCGGCGCGGACGTTGCTGGCGACGAGCGCATCGAGGCCCGGCTCGAAGATCGGCATCACGCCCCGTTCCAGCGCGTCGATCTTGGACTTGTCCTTGTCGACGCAGGTCACCTCGTGGCCGAAATCCGCGAAACAGGCTCCCGACACAAGCCCGACATAGCCGGTGCCGATCATGGCAACGCGCATACGCTCTCCATTGTGGTGGGGATTCGGACACTGGCCGAACCCGGGTTGGACTCAAATAGCAGACGCCTTCCGGCATGGCGAGTTCCTGTGCCGGCGCGCCTGTCATGCGGCGGTCATCGCCTGATCCAACTTGACGGCCACTTTGCGGCCATGCGGGTCTGTGGATACCGGCATCGCCGCTTTTTCGGGCATGGCCGTTGCGATTGATTCAGGCACGCGGCAGGCCCACATTGCCGCCATGCCAGCCTCCGCAAAATCGAAATCCGCCGCCACCAAGCCCACGAGCAACGCCGCGCCCGAAGCCGCACCCGCTGCTGCCGCCAACCCGGCCGCGCGGCCGGTGAAGAAGGGCGATCACGTCTTCCTGGTCGACGGCTCGGGCTACATCTTCCGCGCCTACCACGCCATCCGCTTCGAGCCGCGCACGCCCGAGGGCGTGCACGTCAACGCCGTCTACGGCTTCTGCGCCATGCTGTGGAAGCTGCTGAAGGAGATGAAGCCGGAGGACAAGCCGACGCATCTCGCGGTCGTCTTCGACAAGTCGGAGAAGACGTTCCGCACCGAGATGTACAAGGAGTACAAGGCGCACCGGCCGCCGCCGCCGGAGGACCTGATCCCGCAGTTTGCGCTGATCCGCGACGCGGTGCGCGCCTTCGAGATCCCGTGCGTCGAGCTCGCCGGCTACGAGGCCGACGACCTGATCGCCACCTACGCGCGCCAGGCCTGCGAGGCCGGCGCCACCGCCACCATCGTCTCGTCCGACAAGGACCTGATGCAGCTCGTGAACGACTGCACGGTCATGTACGACACGATGAAGGACGTGAAGATCGGCATCCCGCAGGTCATCGAGAAGTTCGGCGTCGGCCCCGACAAGGTGATCGAGGTGCAGTCGCTGATCGGCGATTCGAGCGACAACGTGCCGGGCGTGCCGGGTATCGGGCCGAAGACGGCGGCCGAGTTGATCAATACCTACGGCGACCTCGAAACGGTGCTCGCACGCGCCTGCGAGATCAAGCAGGAGAAGCGCCGCCAGAGCCTCATCGACAATGCCGAGCTTGCGCGCATTTCCAAAAAGCTGGTCACGCTCGACAACAATGTGCCGCTCACCGTGCCGATCGACGAACTCGGCGTGCACGAGCCGGACTACAAGAATCTCATCGCCTTCCTGAAGTCGATGGGCTTCAAGACGCTGACGCAGCGCGTCGCCGAGAACAGCGGCATCGACGCAGCGCAGGTCGAAGCCGGAGCGGCCGCATCCCCTGCTCCCGCCGGCCGCGGCGGCGGTCAGGGTCAACTCGCGTTCGACGCCCCCGCCCCGCGAACGGTCGCGCACGGTGCGCCCGGCCCGATCGAGGCGCTGACGCCGATCTCGCTTTCGGCCAAGCGCATCGATGCGCTGCGCGAGGCCAAGTTCGATGCCGCGCAGTACACGACGATCGAGACGCTCGACGCGCTGAAGCAGTGGATCGCGCGCGCGCAGGACACCGGCGTGCTGGCGCTGAAGACCGAGACCAATGCACTCGATCCGATGCAGGCGTCGCTATGCGGCATCGCATTCGCCGTCTCGCCCAACGAAGCGGCCTACCTGCCGCTCGGCCATCGCGAGGCCAGCGACAGCGAGGCCTCCGGCCTGTTCGCCGCCAAGCTCTGCGACGGACAGGTGGCGGAGCGGGATGCGATCGCCGCGCTGAAGGCGGTGCTCGAGGATGCGAGCATCACCAAGGTCGGCCACGACGTGAAGCGCGATTACCTGGTGCTCGCCACGCGCGGCATCCGCCTCGGCGTCATCGACGACGTGATGCTGATGTCGTACGTGCTCGACGCCGGCAAGGGCGCGCACGACATGTCGAGCCTCTCCGAGCGCTATTTCAACCGTTCCCCCTCGCGCTTCGCCGACGTCAAGAACAAGGACAAGGCGCTGTTCACGCCGGAGGCGACGCCGATCCCGCGCGCCGCGGCCTACGCGGCGGAGGACGCCGACGCCATCCTCCGCCTGTGGAGCGGGCTGAAGCCGCGCATGGCGGCCGAGCACGTCGTCAGCGTCTACGAGACGCTGGAGCGGCCGATGCCGCACGTGCTCGCGCGCATGGAAGAGCGCGGCATCGCCATCGACCAGGCCGTGCTGGCGCGGCTGTCGAACGACTTCGGCAAGAAGCAGGTCGCGCTCGAGCAGGAGATCAACACCATCGCCGGCACGCCGGTGAACGTCGGCTCGCCCAAGCAACTCGGCGAAATCCTGTTCGGCCAGATGGGTCTGCCCGGCGGCTCCAAGACCAAGACCGGCCAATGGTCGACCACCGCGCGCGAGCTGGAAGAGCTTGCCGAGCAGGGCCACGAGCTGCCGCGCAAGATCCTCGACTGGCGGCAGGTGTCGAAATTGCGCTCGACCTATACCGAGGCGCTGCCGACCTACGTCAACCCGACCACCAAGCGCGTGCACACGTCCTACGCGCTGGCGGCGACCTCGACCGGACGACTGTCGTCGTCGGAGCCGAACCTGCAGAACATCCCGGTCCGCACCGAGGACGGCCGCAAGATCCGCAAGGCCTTCGTCGCCGCGCCGGGGATGAAACTGATCTCGGCCGACTATTCGCAGATCGAATTGCGCCTGCTGGCGGAAGTCGCCGAGGTGCCGACCTTGCGGCAGGCGTTCAAGGACGGCGTCGACATCCACGCCATGACGGCGTCGGAGATGTTCGGCGAGCCGATCAAGGGCATGTCGCCGGAGACGCGCCGCCGCGCCAAGGCGATCAATTTCGGCATCATCTACGGCATCTCGGCGTTCGGACTCGCCAACCAGCTCGGCATCGAGCGCAGCGAGGCAGGCGAATACATCAAGAAGTACTTCGAACGCTTCCCCGGCATCCGCGACTACATGGACTCCACGCGCGACTACTGCCGCGAGCACGGCTACGTGCTGACCCTGTTCGGGCGCAAGTGCCACTACCCGGACATCAAGGCGTCGAACCCGTCGATCCGCGCCTTCAACGAGCGGGCGGCGATCAACGCTCGCCTGCAGGGCTCGGCTGCCGACATCATCCGCCGCGCCATGATGCGCATGGAGCCGGCGTTGGACGAGGCGAAGCTCAAGGCGCAGATGCTGCTGCAGGTGCACGACGAGCTGATCTTCGAGGTGCCGGAAAAGGAAGTCACTGACACGATTGGCCTCGTGCGCGAGGTCATGGAGGGCGCGCCGCATCCGGCGGTGGCGCTCAACGTGCCGCTGCAGGTCGACGCCCGCGCCGCCGACAACTGGGACGAGGCGCATTGACGATCGGCCCTCGTCGTGAGCGGCGGGACGCGTTCGGTCCCGCTCCGCAGGCAAAGCTCCGCCGCCCGTATTCTTGATGTCGGCCCCGGGCAGGCCCTCGTCGCGAAGTCCAAATCTCGGCTCCCTCAAGGGGAGCGGAGCGCCGGCAGACGCGGGGGTTTGCGAGACCCCCTTGAGCGGTCCGGCGAGGGCCGCCCGATGAGACGCTTGCGAGGCGTCTCCTTCCTCCTTGCGATCGGAGGAAGGCGCCTCCCGGCGCTCCACTTGCGGCGTCTTGTGTCCCTCTGAGCCGTACTTCCGGGCGGCGACAAGGTCCCGATCCGGGACCGCGATCCGGAGCGGTGGCCACCGCTCCTTTGTCGCCGCGCACGTGCAGCCATTCAAGGCAGCCGGTCGTTTTGCCGGCGGACGGCTGGCCAGGGCCTCCCGGGGTCGGCTTACGAGGCCGTACCGCGGGCGCCGCATCAACCGACGGCCGGGGTTGCCCCCGTTCGTCGACCCGATGAGACCGAGGCCGCATCTCCGGCCCCTTGTCTCACCGCTGCTCCGTCCTCGGCACGTCTCCGGTGACGCCCCTTGAAGAGCAGGACGACCCAACAATAGGCATATCCGCCTAATAGGTCAATAGTCCTAATATTATACTTGACGGACCCATTCGGGAGGAATATATTGGCTTCACATTCGAAAGAGACGAAGCCATGCCCTCCATCCTGTGCGCCAAGCACTTCCACGACGAAGAAGCCGCCTATGCCTTCCTAGAGGCCCGGGTATGGCCAAATGGCCCGATTTGCCCGCATTGCGGCGGGGTGGACCGAATTTCCAAGATGCAAGGCAAGTCCACCCGGATCGGCGCATACAAGTGCTACCAGTGCCGGAATAAGTTCACCGTGAAGGTCGGGACCGTCTTCGAATCCAGCCACGTTAAGCTGCACCTGTGGCTGCAAGCCGTGGCGCTGCTGACCAGCAGCAAAAAGGGCATCAGTTCGAACCAGCTTCACCGGACCTTGGGCGTCACCCTCAAGACCGCGTGGTTCATGGCGCACCGCATTCGCGAGGCGATGCGGGACGGCTCGCTTGCCCCGATGGGCGGCAATGGCGGCATCGTCGAGATGGACGAAACCTATCACGGTAAGGTCGCCGTTCCTCGCGACGTGACCACCTCTGGCCGCCCCTATACCAAGTCCGGCAAGAGCGGTCCGTCGAACAAGCGCGCCATCGTTTCGCTCGTTGAGCGCGGCGGCAAGGTTCGCTCCTTCCACGTCGAGCACGCCGACAAGTCCACCATCAATGAGATCGCGTCGCGCAATCTCGCGAATGAGGCGCGGCTTCACACCGACGAAAGCCGCATCTACAACGACATGCACTTTCACACCGCCTCACACGCGACTGTAAAGCATCGCGACGGCGAATACGTTCGCGGCGAGGTTCACACCAACACCGTCGAAAACGTATTCTCGGTGTTCAAGCGCGGGATGCGGGGCACCTACCAGCACTGTGCAGAAAAGCACTTGCACCGCTATCTCGCAGAGTTCGATTTCCGGTATAACAATCGCGTTGCGTTGGGCGTAAACGACGAAGCCCGGGCGGACAGCGCGCTAAAGGGCATCGTCGGCAAGCGCCTGACTTATCGCACAGCTCGTGACTGAGGTTGGCGAATGTCTAAAAAGCCCCAAGCTGGCCGAAGTAAGAAAACGGCTCGCAAAAAGGAAGTGGCGAAAACGCAATCCGAGCGGTTCATAGAAGCCGCTCGGGCTGCAGGCGTCGACGAAAGCGGAGAGCAATTCGATGCCGCTCTGAAACGTCTTGTTCCGTCAGCGAAAACTAAGCGGCGATAAGACCGAATTGCTTTAGAATCTCACTGATCTCCGTCAATCGCTCTGGCCGAAGATGTGCGGTGTTGTGGTGGTGCTCTAGCAAAATTGTGCAATCCTTTCGGCGTCTCTTTCCTTCCTTCTGATGTCTCCGGTCTGTGTACCATTGCCACGCGAGAAGATCTGCGGCCTGCACCGCAGGCGTATTTTCTTTAGGTACGAAGGCATGTCCTGCATACCTGTAATTACCTCGAGATTGATTGAATATACGATGCATTACCGCGTCGGACTCTCTTTGGCTTGCGTGACCGGATTCGAAGAAATATGCCATACTTGAGACTGGCGCGTTGGTTTGGTGCCTTATCCATTCGGCGACGCCAACCATGATGGTGTGTGCGAGCAGCGTGTATGGGCCACCATAATATTTACTTTTCTTCGGCAACGCCGCCGCTTCGTAGTCTCTATGATCCAGCGTGGCTGCGATGCCCTGTATGCTCCACCGCTTAATCACCCCAATCATCATCATTTCGATTTCTAGACGATGCTGTTTAGTCATGCCCTTAAATGGGCCATTTCCATGGGCGCAATCGCTCATCCTGAAATACGGGATCTTGTGCTCCGCCAATACGGCACGCCACTGCTCGGTCAAACGGGCCGCCTTATCTTTCTCAAATATATAACCGGCAATGCATAATACCGGCGCACCATCGTGTGACCCGCTTTCGTCGAAATAAGACTCGGCCTGGACCGTCACATGCCCCCCAAAAGGCAAAATAACGTCGAGGAAGCGCACAAACGGCGCATCATCGGCGCAGACCTCTAATGAGGCGGGGGTCAGCACGACTCACCCGCCCGCCGAGTTTGGCAGTTGGGTCCGGCAAGTACAATATAGCGTCAATAGTCCTGCGAAAAGAATTTGTGCTGCGCCGTCGCGGGCGTGCGCCCGTCCCGGCCTCATGGTGAGGGGCCGCGCGGGGACGACAATTGGACGTCAGACGCCCTTCGAGGCCCGCTTTCGGCGGGCGCCTCAGGGTGACGGGAGAGGTTCCTTCGCGACGGCCGCGCCCTGTCTCCGCGGCCGGCTTAACAAGACGTTAATCGCGCGCCACCAGAATACCCGCGCGGCGACGGCCGCATCTGCTGTCGCACGCGCGGAAGACATCCATGGAACGCATCGCGGCCGGCCTTCTCGGCATCGCCAACCACGCCTACAATATTTTGTTCTCGCTCGGCTCGCAGCTCTCGCTGACGTCGCTGGCTTGCGCGCTGGCGATTGCCGCCGCGTTCCTTACCCTTCGTCACCTGCGTCGGCGCGGGCATATGCGCCCGAGGCTCCTGCTGCGCGCGCTGTTCCCGCGCCGCATCCTGCGCCACCGCTCGACCAAGGCCGACATCGGCTGGCTGCTGTTCAACTGCTTCGTCTATGGCGGCATCTTCGGCATGGCCGGACTGTCGTACCAATTCCTCACCAACGGCGTGCTCAACGCGCTGATCGCCACGCTCGGCCCAGTGACGCCGTCGGCGCTGCCGGAACTGGCGCAGCGCGCCATCGTCACCGTCATCCTCTTCCTCGCCTACGAGTTCGGCTACTGGCTCGACCACTTTCTCAAGCACCGCATTCCGGCGTTGTGGGAATTGCACAAGGTGCACCACACCGCGGAAGTGCTGACGCCGGTGACTTCGTTCCGCATGCACCCGCTCGACACTTTGGTGTTCGGCCACATCCTCGCCGCAACGGCGGCGCTGGCCAACGGCGTCCTCGCCTATTCGTTCGGCGACACCACCTATCAATACGCGCTGTCGGGGACGAACATCATCCTGGTCGTGTTCATCCATCTCTACGTGCACCTGCAGCACACGCACATCTGGATCGCCTTCCGCGGCGCGCTCGGGCGGCTCTTCATCAGCCCGGCGCACCACCAGATCCACCACTCGACCAACCCGGTGCATTTCAACAAGAACCTCGGCAGTTGCCTCGCGATCTGGGACTGGCTGTTCGGCACGCTCTATATCCCGGCGAAGACGCCGGAGCGGCTGACCTACGGCGTCGAGCCGGCCATTCCCGACGCGCACACGATCAGCGGCGAATTCCTGTCGCCGTTCGGCCGGTTTTTCGGCGTGCTGTTTGGGTGGATGCGGCGACGGCCGGTGACGGAAGCTGCGCAGGCACAATAATGTTCAAGCGCAATCCTGTTCTCCGATCGCCCCCGCGAAAGCGGGGGCCCAGTTGAGACTCAGAACTGGATTCCCGTTTTCGGCGGGAATAAACGGTCTCGCGAAACAACTGGAGCTGATACCAAATGGTACGCCGAGCGCTCCTAAAGTCGCTCCGAGGCTTATGTCTGGTTTCTTTTTACATATTGGTGTCAGCAGCCGTCATTGCGATTTTGGAACTCATTACACTTTTTGCGCTCGCACTCGTCAAACGTCCTGTGCTGGGAAAAGCGTGCGGGATGACCGAGATTGTGCCCATGTTTTCCTGCGGACATGGATGGATCGCACACTCGATTGAATTCGTCCTGAACCTGCCGTTTCTATTCTCCTACGCGCTCGCATTTACTGTCTTCGGTGGGCCTGCACTAAACCGGTCGTTCATCGACTTTCTATATATCTTCGATGTGATCTTTGCGCTTGGTGTCGTCTACTTTTTGGTCTGGTTTCTCAATTGGAGTGAGGTTCGGCATAGGCGCTAGTCTCTGCGTCTGCTGCGGATCAGCGGCGCGCATTCCGGCGCACTGACCCTCGTGCCGGCACAGCAGGAGTCGCCCAGTCAGTTTTCGTAGACCGCCCCCGACGGCCTACCCCGCTCAGCCCAGCATCCCCTTCATCACCGCGTAGAGCGCGTTCTTCGCCTCGAAGCCGATGCCCGGCACGTCCGGCATCGGCACGCGGCTGTCGACGACCTTGCACGCGTCGGCGAAGCCGCCGAACGGCGCGAACACCTGCGGATACGACTCGTTGCCGCCGAGGCCGAGGCCGACCGCAATGTTGAGCGCGAACTGATGCCCGCCATGCGGCACGCAGCGGCGCGGCGACCAGCCGTGCATGCGCAGCATGTCGAGCGTGCGCATGTATTCGACGAGGCCGTAGGACAAGGCCGGATCGAACTGCAGCCAGTCGCGATCGGCACGCAGCCCGCCGTGACGGATCAGGTTGCGCGCGTCCTGCATCGAGAACAGGTTCTCGCCGGTGGCGAGTGGGCCGCGATAGCGCGTCGCCAAAGCCGCATGCAGCAGATAATCGAGCGGATCGAGCGGCTCCTCGTACCATTTGAGCCCGTAGGGCGCGATGGCGTCGCCGCAGGCCAGCGCCTCGTCGAGATCGTAGCGGCCATTGACGTCGACGCAGAGGTTTTCGCCCTTGCCGCCGACCACCTTCAGCGCCGCCTCGATGCGCTTCAGGTCGTCCTTGAGCGGCACGCCGCCGATCTTCATCTTCACCGTCGAGTAGCCGAGGTCGAGATAATACTTCATCTCGTCCTGCAGGCCCTCGATGTCCTTCTGCGGATAGTAGTAGCCGCCGGCGGCGTAGACCCAGGCCGTCTTGTCGGCCTGACCGTTGTTGTAACGGTTGGCGAGCAGCCGCCACAGCGGCACGCCCTCGGCTTTCGCCACCGCATCCCACAGCGCCATGTCGAGCACGCCGACGGCGACCGAGCGCTCGCCGTGGCCGCCCGGCTTCTCGTTCTTCATCATCGCCGCCCAGCATTTGAACGGATCGAGGATGCCGCGGTCGTCGACCACGTCCTCCGCCTTCGCATCCTTCAGCCGCGGGATGAAGCGCTCGCGCAGCAGGCCCTGCGGCGCGTAGCGGCCATTGGAATTGAAGCCGAAGCCGACCACCGGCCTGCCGTCGCGCACCACGTCGGTGTGGATCGCCACCACGCTCGCCGTCATGGTCGAGAAATCGATATAGGCGTTGGCGATGGCCGAGGCGATCGGCACGACGATGTCGGTGATGGCGGTGATGCGCATAGCGGTTCCGGAATATGAAAGACGGACGGTTGCGGAAGGCGGCCCTGCTTAGACGCCGCCGCCGTCATCCGCCAGTTTGATTTGCGAATACCCGCTGCGCAGCGTGCGGGAACCCGCTCAGCGTCGCCGCGATTTTTTCTTGGCGCCGCGGCCGCGCGCTGGCGCCTTCGCGCCGGCCTTCCGCGGCTTGGCCGGCGGCAGCACGGCGACCGCCTCGATCTCGAACAGCGCGCCGGGCCGGGCCAACTGCGAAATGCCCACCGTGGTCGAGGCCGGCGGCGCCTGCATGTTCAACTTGGCGTCGCGCACCGCGCGGAAGGTGGCCATGTGCGACATGTCGGTGAGATAGTTGTTGATCTTCACGATGTCGGCGAGCGTGCCGCCGACCGCGGCCAAAGCCGCCGCGAGATTGTCGAAGGCTTTCTCGCACTGGGCGCGGAAATCGCCCGGCCCGCCGACGAGCCTGTTCTCGAGATCGAGCCCGAGCTGGCCGGCGACGTAGACGGTGCGGCCGGGGCCGCTCGTCTCGACCACCGCGGTGTAGCCCGGCGGCGGCGCGAGCGTCTTTGGATTGATGAAGCGCGGTTTGCTTGCCATGACATTCCTCCCTCGTCGGATTCGCTAGCGCTTGTGATTTTCCAAAAGTCCCAGGCGCTGCCCGAGCCACTTCGTCGTCGGCGCCTGGATCAGGATCGTCATCAGGATGGCGATGAAGGTCACCGAAGCGATGACCGGCGCGCCGGGCGCCTTCATGCCGAGCAGCAGGCCGGCGAGCGCCGCCGGGATGACGCCGGTCTCGCGCGTCCAGCACATGAACAGCATCTCGTTGAAGCTCCATTTCGCCCGCCGGTCGGGGAGCGCGCAGGCGAAGACCGTGACCGGCCGCGCCACCAGCATGAGGATCAACACCACGAGCACGCCGCCCGCCCAGTATTGCGCCATCAGGTGGAAATCGACCTGCGCGCCGAGCAGCATGAAGATGAACAGCCGCATGATGAAGGCTGTGGTGCTCACATAGTCGTCGAGCTTCTGCTGCTCGCCCTCACTCATCTTGAAGCCGAAGGCATCCTTGTTGCCAATGACGATGCCGAACACGAAGACCGCCATGAAGCCGCTCGCCTGCAGGCCGTCGGCGGCAAAATAGGCGCCGATCACCGCTACAAGCGTCACCACCGGCGCGTATTCCTTGAGGAACGCCCAGCGCTCGTGCGCGATCAAGAATGCCGCCAGCCAGCCCATGATGCCGCCGGACACGATGCCGATCGCCGACTGCTTGACCAGGTCGATCGCCGATGCCGTCAGGGAAAAGCCGCCGCTGCCCATCGCCACCGCGAGCACGCCGAAGGTGACGATGGCGCCCATGGCGTCGTTGAACGCCGACTCGCTCATCACCGTCTGCGCCACGCGGTCGCGGATATGCACCTGGCGGAAAATCGGCACCAACGTTGCCGGATCGGTCGAGGCCAGGGCTGCGCCCATCAGCAGCGCGACGACGACCGGCAGTCCGAACACGAGATGCGCGGCGAGGCCGGTGATCGCCGCGGTGATGAGCACGCCGACCGTGGCGATGACGAGGATGGTGATCCAGACCTGCTTGAGCACCTCGAAACGCAGCGAGGCGCCGCCGTCGAACAGGATGTAGCTGGCGCCGAACAGCAGGATGATCTGGTTGAGCGCCGAGTCGGCCTTGATGTCGACGAGGCCGAACATGTCGGGGCCGATCAGCATGCCGACGATGAGAAACAGCGCGACGTCGGGAACCTTGATCTTCTGCGCCAGGAAGCCGGTGAGCGTGCCGACCGCGAGCAGGACCCCGCCCGACATCAACGTGTGCTTCGCAATTTCGATGGCGGACGACGATTCCACTTCTTCCTCCCCCCGGCCCGCGATGCGGCGGCTCTGGGGCCATCGTTCGCGGAAAATCGCGCGCGATGCTGCCCGACGCCCTGCCAAATAACAAGGCAGAGGACGTGTCGGACTGTCGCGGCCAAGGCTAACGCCGCCTTTACGGCTTCCGACCTTAGCTTCGATCACGTGTCCGGGAATGATTCGCGGCGAACTTTCCGTCCGGCTGCACGTTGGAATCGGGTGCTGCGCGGGGCGCGCGCACCGGAAATCGAGGCTGGACAGCGATGGCGGCGGGTCGCAAACAGGTGGTTGTCGCAGCGGGTGTGTTCGCCGCGGCATTTGTGCTTGCGCCGGCGCCGGCCTCGGCCGGATTCTTCGATCAGTTGTTCGGCGGCCTGCGCCACGCCTTCTCGCATCACGGCGAGCCGCCGCGTCACGCCGAATCCTTCGCCGACCCCTTCTCCAGCCTCGCGCGCGCATTGAGCAGCGACGAGCCGCGCCGACGAGAGCGCGTGGTCAGCCGCGACGGCGGAGCGGCGCGCGGCTTCTGCGTGCGCACTTGCGACGGCCATTATTTCCCGGTGGTGGCGCATCCCGGCATGAGTGCCGCCGACGCCTGCCGCTCCTTCTGCCCGGCGAGCGAAACGAAGGTCTATTCCGGCAGCAACATCGATTACGCGACCACGAACGACGGCAGCCGCTACGCCGACCTGCCGAGCGCCTTCCGCTATCGCAAGGAACTGGTGTCCGGCTGCACCTGCAATGGCCGCAGCGCCTTCGGTCTCGCGAACCCCGTCGCGGCGACCAGCGATCCGACCTTGCGGCCGGGCGATGTAATCGCGACCAAGGATGGGCTGATGGCGGTCGAGGGCGCGCACGACAAGGCCGCGGCGTTGACGCCGGTCGCGGCGTCGCGCCTGCCGAAGAACGAGCGCGAGGCGCTGTCGCAGATCCGCGTGCGGGCCGACGACGGCGTGCCGCGCAGCGAGACCACCGGCTCGATCGCGCCCAGCGAGAGCCACAGCGCGCAGCTCGCGAAATAACGGTCAGACGGCGAGCGCGTCGGCGACCGCTTCGCCAAGCGACAGCGAGCTGGTCAGCCCCGGCGACTCGATCCCGAACATCTGCACCAGACCGGGCAGGCCGTGTTCGGCCGGCGTGTCGATCATGAAGTCGCCTTGCGGCTCGCCTTTGCCCGACAGCTTTGGCCGGATGCCGGCATAGTCCGGCGTCAATGAATGGTCCGGCAGGGCCGGCCAGTAGGTACGGATGCGCGCGTAGAAGATATCGGCGCGCGCCGGATCGACCTCGTAGTCCTCGCGCTCGATCCACTCGACGTCGGGGCCGAAACGCATGCGCCCGGCCATGTCGAGCGTGACGTGCACACCCAGGCCGCCGGGCATCGGGGTCGGATAGACGAGGCGCTTGAATGCCGGGCGGCCGCTGTAGGAGAAGTAGTTGCCCTTGGCGAGGACGAGGCGCGGTACGCGCGCCTGCGGATAGTCCGGCATGGCGCGGGCGATCGCCTGCGCGCCGAGCCCGGCCGCGTTGACGACCGCATCGAAGGCC
Source organism: Pseudolabrys sp. (assembly GCF_035943735.1). Taxonomy (GTDB): domain Bacteria; phylum Pseudomonadota; class Alphaproteobacteria; order Rhizobiales; family Xanthobacteraceae; genus Pseudolabrys. The sequence continues at coordinate 92,581 of NZ_DASZBV010000001.1, read as the reverse complement.
GCGTCACCGCCGTCGAAGCGCGCGTGCCACCGGCCGTCGCGGCGCTCGATCCCCTCGACCCGCGTATTGAAGGCGATCATGCCGCCGGCGTCCTCGAGGTCGCCGCGCAGGGCCAGCATATAGCGGTGGCTGTCGATGATGCCGGTCTCCGGCGAGTGCAGCGCCGCGGCGCAGACGAGCTCGGGCTCCATGGCGCGCGCCGCCCGGCCGTCGATCAGGACGAGCCCTTCGACGCCGTTGATCTCGCCCTGCCTGGCGATGGCCTCGATTTTCGCGGTTTCCGCCGCATCGGCGGCGACCACCAGCTTCCCCAGCTTGCGGCACGGCACGCCATGGCTGGCGCAGTAGGCGTAGAGCATGCGGCGGCCGGCGACGCTGTGCCGGGCCCGCAGCGTCCCGGTCGGGTAGTACATGCCGCCGTGGATGACCTCGCTGTTGCGCGAGGACGTGCCCGTGCCGATGGCGGCCGCCTTCTCCGCCACGACGACGTCGGCACCCCGCCGGGTGAGCGCCCGGGACGCTGCCAGTCCTACGACGCCGGCGCCAATCACCAGAACCTGCATGCGGCGTTGTGTCTTACCCGGCAGGCCCGCCGTCAACCCCGCGTCCGGATGAACCACGATTTCCGCACAGTCGGCCCTTAACGCTTTCCCCGGATCAAACTTGACCCCGCTTGCGGCTCAGGCAGATTCCCCGGCCAAATCCCCGAAAAGGCGGACTCTATGCGCAAAACGACCTCGACCATCGCCCTGGCGACTTTGGCAATGCTGTGGGCGGCGCCGTCCTTCGCCGCGACCTGCCGCAACACGGGCAACTTCGAGAATTGGCTGACGCAGTTCAAGAAGGACGCGGTCGCGAACGGCATTTCTCCGAAGGTGGTGGCGGAGGCCTCGTCCGAACTCTACTTCGATCCGCAGATCATCAAGCGCGACCACGGCCAGGCCGTGTTCAACCAGACCTTTCTGCAATTCTCCGACCGCATGGTGGGCGGCTATCGCATCCCCAACGGCCAGAAGAAGATGCAGCAATACGCCGACCTCTTCCGCCGCATCGAGCAGAAATACGGCGTGCCGGCGCCGGTCATCACCGCCTTTTGGGGACTGGAGAGCGACTTCGGCGCCGACTTCGGCAAATTCAAGATCCTGCCGGCGCTCACCACCCTCGCCTATGACTGTCGTCGCGGCGACTACTTCCGTCCGCAATTGATGGACGCGCTGCGGCTCATCCAGCACGGCGACCAGAAGATTCCCGACATGGTCGGCGCCTGGGCCGGTGAGTTCGGCGGCATCCAGATCACCGCCTCGGACTATTACAAATACGGCGTCGACGGCGACGGCGACGGCCGCCGCGACCTGATCAAGAGCGTGCCCGACACGCTCGCCTCGGCCGGCAACTTCCTCCAGCATCTCGGCTGGCGGCGCGGCGAGCCGTGGTTCCAGGAAGTGCGCGTGCCGCAGATGCCGTGGCAGGAAGCCGACATCAACATCAAGCATCCGGTGTCGCAGTGGGTGAAGTGGGGCGTGAAGCCCGCCCACGGCACGCTGCCGAACGGCGCGATGGAGGCCTCGCTGATCCTGCCGATGGGCCGGCACGGCCCCGCCTTCCTCGCCTACCCCAACTTCCAGGCCTTCCTCGGCTGGAATTCGGCCTACGTCTATTCGACCACGGTCGCGTATTTCGCCACGCGTCTTGCCGGCGCGCCGGTCGTCGATCACGAAGGCGCCAAGCAGATCCATCCCCTGAGCGGCGAACAGGTGATGGACATGCAGCGCCTGTTGAACAAGCACGGGTGGAACGTCGGCGATCCGGACGGCAAGATCGGCAACGCCACGCGCACGGCGGTGAAGGAAGCGCAGATTAAGTTCGGGCTGGCGGCCGACTCCTATCCGACGGCGGAATTGCTGGAGCGCCTCGGCGGCGCCAGCGCGAGCAACGCCCGCACGCCGGAGGGCGCGGCGCCAAAGCCGGTCAAGCGCGCACCAAGCCACGAGCATCGCACGCAGCGCTGATTGCGCCCGCAAATTCAAATCTCGATCGATCGCCGGCGCGCCCTCTCGCCGGCGATTTTCATTTTGCGCAGTGCATCACGCTTTGAGGCAGCGCAAGGCGCACGGAACCCGGATTGTGAAATAACGTTCATGTCCGTTCACGTTTCCATGAGCATGCCGCCGGGACGGCGGCGGACGCCACGTTGATTCCACGGACGGCCGACTGCGCACGGCCGACTGTGTGGAGGAATTCATGACCAAGGCCTGTACGATGATACTGGCGCTGCTTTTGAGCGCCGCCCTGCCGGCCGCCGCGCTGGCGCAGCCCAAGCCTGACGAAAAGAAAGCTGCACCCGCCGCACGTTCGGCGCCGCATCCGGCGCCCGCGGCACGGCCCGCGCCGCCGCCGCATCCCGTCATGCGCGCCGCACCCCCGCCGCACCCGGTTGTGCGCGCAGCGCCCCCACCGCACGTCGCGCCGCATCCGGTGATGCGCGCGGCTCCGCATGTGGCACCGCGGCAGGCGGCGCGGCCGGCGCGCCACAGCGCGCCATCCACCGCGCGCACCATCCGTCGCGAGCAACATCGCGCCCAGCGACACACCGCCACGCCGCACGTGACCGCGGCGCCGGCGACAACCTCGCGGACGGCGGCAAAGACGGCAACTGCTCCCGCGACGTCCAAAGCGGCAACGCGTGCGGCTCAACGGCACGAGCGCGCTTTGCGCCGCCAGGAAGACCGCGCGGTTCGCCGGCTGCCGCCGTCGCAACGCTCGGCGCGCCGCGCGGAGATCCGCCGCGCTCGCGAGCAGCGTGCACAGCAGCGCAATGCGACGACGCCGAACCTGCAGGCGCAGCCCAATGCGCAGGTCCAGCGTGACGCGCAACAGAACGGACAACGCCGGTTGCGCCGCAACGGCCAGCCGCGCATCACCGCGCAGGCGGCACGCCAAGGCCGCTTCGCCTCGGCCTTCGCCGCACCGACCACCGCGGCGCAGACGAACGCGCGCCGGCATCGCTGGTCGCCGCGCGAGGCCTGGCGGCATCACGCCCGCGCCGCCTTCATCGGCTGGTACGGTCCGGTGTTCTGGCCCTACGCCTATGACGACGTGTTCGATTACACGTTCTGGCCGGCAGCTTACGACGACGGCTATTGGGCCTATGCCTATGACGACTTCTTCGACGGCGTGTTCTGGGGCGAGGCCGGCCCGCCGGCCGACTATGCCTATGGACCGCCGCCGCCGACCTCGTCCGCGCCGGTGCGCTACGCCGCCGTGCAGCAATTGTGCAAGCAGCCCGGCAACGGCATCACCGCCTGGCCGATCGCCGAGATCGAGAAGAAGGTCGGTCTCAATGACGAGCAGAAGAAGTTGCTCGCCGATCTGCGCACCGACGCGCGGAAGGCGGCCGACATCTTCAAGACGTCGTGCCCGACTCAGAACGCGTTCCCGCTGACGCCTCCGGGCCGGCTTGCCTCGATGACCGCGCGCGTGCAGGCGACGCTCGAGGCCGTCGACGCGGTCAAGCCGGCGCTCAACGCGTTCTACAATTCGCTGTCGGACGAGCAGAAGGAGCGCTTCAACGAGATCGGTCCTGCGCCGAAGCCTTCGGCAGAGACCACCGCGCGGGCATCGGCCGACACCGGCGCGGCGAGCTGCAAGCAGCCGAAGCCCGGCCTGGCCACACTGCCGATCGAGAAGATCGAGGACGCGGTGAAGCCGACCGACGCGCAAGTGGCCGATCTCGACAAGCTGCAGGACGCCACCGACAAGGCGGTCGGCATCCTGCAGGCGGCCTGCCCCGACGAGACGCCGCTGACGCCGCCCGGCCGGCTCGACGCGATGGAGACGCGGCTGAAGGCGATGATCGACGCCGCCAACGCCGTGAAGCCGGCGCTCGATAGCTTCTATGCGTCGCTGTCGAACGAGCAGAAGGCGCGCTTCAACCGCATCGGCCAGGAACTGGCGGCGAGCAAAGACTGAGCGGCGCGATAGACGTAACAAAAAAGGCGGCCCGCAAAGGCCGCCTTTTTTTATTTCCTTGTCGCGTCGGGCTTATTCGGCCGCGATGCGCACTTCCGGCGCGGCCGCTTTGACGTCCGCCGTGACGTGCTTTTCGAACTTGGCGAAGTTCTTCTGGAACATGCCGACGAGCAGACGGGCCGTCTTGTCGAACTCGGCCTTGTCCTTCCACGTCTTGATCGGGTTCAGGAGATGCGGCTCGACGCCCGGCACCGATGTCGGCACCGAGAAACCGAAATACGGATCGGTGCGGAAGTCAGCGTTCTTCAGCGAGCCGTTGAGCGCGGAGGTGACCAACGTGCGCGTTGCCTTGATCGGCATGCGGCGGCCTTCGCCGTACTTGCCGCCGGTCCAGCCCGAATTCACCAGCCAGACGTCGACATTGTGCTTGTTGATGTAGTCCCTCAGCAGGTCGGCATAGACCGACGGGTGCCGCGGCAGGAACGGCGCGCCGAAGCAGGTCGAGAATTCCGGCTCGACGCCGACGAGGCCCTTCTCGGTGCCGGCGACCTTGGCGGTGTAACCGGAGAGGAAGTGATACATCGCCTGCTCGGGCGTGAGCTTGGCGACCGGGGGCATCACGCCGTAGGCGTCGGCGGTCAGGAAGATGATGTTCTTCGGATGACCGGCGCGGCCCGAGCGCGAGGCATTCGGAATGAAGTCGAGCGGATAGGCCGAGCGGGTGTTCTCGGTCTTGGAGCCGTCGTCGTAATCCGGCACGCGGGTGTACTGGTCGTACACCACGTTCTCCAGCACGGCGCCGAAGCGGTTGGTGGCGTCCCAGATCATCGGCTCGGCTTCCTTGCTGAGCTTGATGGTCTTGGCGTAACAGCCGCCTTCGAAATTGAAGATGCCGTTCGGGCCCCAGCCGGTTTCGTCGTCGCCGATGAGGATACGGTGCGGATCGGCCGACAAAGTCGTCTTGCCCGTGCCGGACAAACCGAAGAACAGCGCGCTTTCGCCTTCCTTGCTGACGTTTGCGGAGCAGTGCATGGGCACGACGTTCTGCGCCGGCAGGTAGAAATTGAGCGTGGTGAAGACCGACTTTTTTATCTCGCCGGCGTACGACGAGCCGCAGATGAGGACGATCTTGTTGGTGAAGTCGATCGAGACCTGGGTGTCGGAGCCTTCGCGGCCGCCGTGACGCTTGGCGTCCGGCCTGAACGACGGCAGGTCGATGATGGTCATGTCGGGCACGAAGCTGGCGATCTCAGCCATCTCCGGACGGATCAGCAACTGGCGGATGAACAGCGAGTGCCAGGCATATTCGGTGTAGACACGCACCTTGATGCGATAGGCCGGATCGGCGCCGCCGTAGAGATCCTGCGCGAACAGGGTCTTGCCCTTCACATGCGCGCGGAAGTCGGCGAGTATATTCGCGAAGTTGTCTTTCGACATCTTGCGGTTGCCGTCCCACCACAGCGAGTTCTCGGTGAGGTCGTCGACGACCGTGTGCTTGTCCTTCGGCGAGCGGCCGGTGTGATGACCGGTGAAAGCCGAGAGCGCGCCGCCCTCGACGATGGAGGCTTCGCCGTTGGCGATCGCATGCTCATAAAGCGTGGGTGCGGTCAGATTCCAGTGGACCGCCTTCAGGTCCGTCAAACCGAATTTATCGGCACCATAGGCGCCGTTCCTTACACCCGTCTCCTGCACGCTTACCTCCCAGAAAAACAAGCCGATCGCCCGTCGGGCGACACCTCTCATGCACCGCGAAGTCGCGGCACTTTCGGCCTTAAAACGATAGTATAGCCCCGCGTTCCGAGGCGCGCGACCATAGGCACGAACGCTCTGAAAAGCCAATAGTAAATGCCATGCAGCGCATGCAGGGCACGTTGCGCTGCATCAACTGCATCGCCTACCAAAAGCTGTAACCTGCCGTTCGGCACGGCATGATCGGCGGGGTGGCGTCAGGCGACCAGGCCGCGGCGCGCCAGCCAATCGTGGATGAGATCGGCGATGTCGGCGTTGTTCCGGTCCATCATCATCATGTGCGAGTTGCCGTGCATCCCGGCCGCCGGCAAGTCCAAAACTTCGACGTCGCCACCGGCCGCGGTTACCGCGTCCGCGAAGGCGAGGCCAATTTGCCGCATGGCCGGCCAGCGGACGCTGCGTCCGATGAAATCGCCGTAGAGCATCAGGATCGGCACGTCCTTCAGCCGCGCCGCCTGCGCCATGTCGCCGGCCACCGCCGGCTCGATTGCCACGATGGCCTTGACCATCTGCGGCCGCGCCTGCGCGATCGGAAAGCCGAAGCCGCCGGCCTGGCTATGGATCAAGAGGACGCTTGGGCCGACCTTGTCGATGAGCGCGTTGTAGGCGGCCACCGTAGCGGCATCGGTCGTGGTCCAGCGCGGCACGAATTGGCGCGCGAAATTGTCGTAGGCCTCAAGCGGAAACAGGTTACCTGGCAGTGGCTCGCGCGCGGCTGGATCGTCGCTCCAGGCGGCGCCAATGCGATGGCGGATGAAGGCGTCGGCCATCGACACGAAGTGCGGCTCGCCCGGCCAGACGTCCGGCGGCGCGAAGCCGGAACGGCCGCGCTCGACCGCGTCGGAATTGTAGATGTCCCAACCTTTGCGCAGGAACAGCGTGAGCCAGCCCTCGCGGCCGTCCGGCGTGGTCTCGTAGGTGACGCCGGAGAGCCCGCCGCCGTGCCACATCAGCAACGGATACTTGCCCTTGCGCGCCTCGGGCAGGAAATACTGCACATACATCGCCTCGACGAGATAGGCGCCGTTGCGATCGACGCGCGCGGGCACGCCGCCGGCGCTGAACGTCACCGTCGTCTCCGGCTTGCCGGAGATTTCGACGATGCGGCCGCCGACATGGAACGAGCCCATGTCGCGCAAGGTGATTGACGGCTTGCTCATGTCGGCGTCGCGCGCGCGGTGTCGGCAAGTTGCTTGAGCACGCCGCGCAGTTCGGCCGGGCCAGTGACGCGCTGCGGAAACGGCAGCCACAGCGCGGTGCCGCTGTGCTGCAATTCAAGCCCTTCCGGCGCGATGCCAACGCAGCGCCAGGGGCCTTCCGGCGCCTTCAACAGCCGCGTGGCGTAGAGGCGGCAGGCCTCGGCGTGATCGTCGTTCATGTGGGCGATCGCGCCCTCCTCGGCCTCGACCAGCGCCCCGGCGTCGGCGAGATCGCTCAGCAGGTCGGCGGCGGTCAGATCGGCGGCGCGGGCAAAGCCGCCATTGAGATGCGCCGATACCACGCGCATGCGCCAGAAGGCGAAATCGCCGAAGCCGGCATAGAGCTCGGATTTCGGATGCCGCAGCAGAAAGCGCGCGCGAAGCCGCGGCTCGTCCGATTCCTCGCGCGCTATCGCGCCGAAGGTGCCGAGCACGGTCAGCCGCGGATGCGCCAGCGCGTCACCCTTGCCGGTCTCGGCCAAAAGCAGCGAAGCGCGGCCGTCGACCTCGAGATTGGCGGTGTGGGTGGCGAGCCGCGATACCAGAATCAGTGGCGAGCCGTCGGCGTCGGTCGCCACGTTGACCAGCGAGGAGAACGGGTAGCCGCTGCTGCGGTCGAGAGTGGCCAGGGTTCCGGCGCGGGTGGCCCTGAGCAAAGCGCGGGCGACATCGCGCGGGGCGAAGTCGGCCGGCTGCGGCGCCCCCTCAGGGGTGCGACCGGGCATGCGGCCCGGCAGCGGGGGGCTGGTACCAGAGTTCATACCCATCTCCCGACCACGGTTTTGCGCTGAAGTTCCAGCCCGTTACGGCCCAAATCCGGACGGAAAAAATCCCGCCGCGGGCTTGAAATCGCTTTTGAATCACATAGTTGTTGCAAAGAGGTCACATTTGCGCCCCTGTTGGGCGGTCAAAGCGGAACGGGACGTCAGCCAGGAGGGGCTTCATTTGCCGACCATCGCTCTCGTCGACGACGACCGCAACATCCTGACATCGGTGTCTATGGCCCTCGAGTCCGAGGGCTATCGCATCATGACGTATACGGATGGCGCCTCGGCGCTGGATGGCTTCCGCACGTCGCCACCGGACCTGGCCATCCTCGACATCAAGATGCCGCGCATGGACGGTATGGAGACGCTGCGCCGGCTGCGTCAGAAGACCGACATCCCCGTCATCTTCCTCACCTCCAAGGACGAGGAGATCGACGAATTGTTCGGCCTCAAGATGGGCGCCGACGATTTCATCCGCAAACCGTTCTCGCAGCGGCTCCTGGTCGAGCGCGTGAAGGCGGTGCTGCGCCGCGTGACGCCGAAGGACGGCACGCCGGTGAAGGAAGTGGACAGCGCCAAGGTGCTCGAGCGCGGACTGTTGCGCATGGACCCCGAGCGCCACACCTGCACCTGGAAGGGCGAGCCGGTGACCCTGACCGTCACCGAGTTCCTGATCTTGCAGGCCCTGGCGACCCGCCCGGGCGTCGTGAAGAGCCGCAACGCGCTCATGGATGCGGCCTATGACGACCAGGTCTACGTCGACGACCGCACCATCGACAGCCACATCAAGCGGCTACGCAAGAAGTTCAAGGTGGTCGACGACGACTTCGAGATGATCGAGACGCTCTACGGCGTGGGCTATCGCTTCAAGGAAACATGACGCATCTTTAATTCGGCGTCGGCTGACGGAGCGTCCCGACTTGCGGTAGAACTCCGGGGGAAGCCACCCCGAGCAACCCGGCGGGATTGAACGACGTGCTCGATCGAACCGCGGATATTGCGGCGCAGGACGCCGAGGCGGAGCGCCCGGAGGACAAGCAGCCGTCGCCGAAACGCGGGCCCTTCGGCCTCGTGCGCTGGCCGCTGCGCACGGCGTGGAGCTTCTTCGTATCGCAGAGCTTCTCGTCACTCACGCGCCGTATCGTCTTTCTCAATCTGGCCGGTCTCGTCGCCCTCGTCATCGGCGTGATGTATCTCTCGCAATTCCGCGCCGGCCTGATCGACGCGCGGGTGCAGAGCCTGCTGGTGCAGAGCGAGATCATCGCCGGCGCCATCGCCGCCTCCGCGACCGTCGACAACACCGACACCATCACCGTCGACCCGGAACGGCTGCTCGAATTGCAGGCGGGACAGAGCTACGGACCGTCCGACGATTCGATGTCGAGCATCGAATTCCCGATCAATCCCGAGCGTGTAGCGCCGGTGCTGCGGCGCCTGGTGTCGCCGACCAAGACGCGCGCACGTATCTACGATCGCGACGGCGTACTCATCCTCGACAGCCGCAACCTCTACGGCCGCGGCGACGTGCTGCGCTTCGACCTGCCGCCGCCGAATGCCGAGCAGCCGGGGCTGATGGAGCGCGCCTTCATCGCGTTGCGCCGCTGGTTCGGACGCGGCGACCTGCCGCTCTACAAGGAGCTCGGGCCGGAGAACGGCAAAGGCTATCCGGAAGTCGGCGCCGCCTTGCAGGGCCAACACGCCAGCATGGTGCGCGTCAACGACCGCGGCGAGGTGATCGTCTCGGTGGCCGTGCCGGTGCAGCGTTTCCGCGCCGTGCGCGGCGTACTGATGCTGTCGACGCAGGGCGCCGACATCGACGACATGGTCGAAGCCGAGCGGCTGGCGATCTTCAAGGTGTTCCTCATCGCCGCCGGCGTCATGGTGGTGCTGTCCATGCTGCTCGCCGGCACCATCGCCGGCCCGGTGCGGCGGCTTGCCGACGGCGCCGAGCGCGTGCGCCGCCGCATCCGCACCCGCGTCGAGATCCCGGATTTCACCCGCCGCCGCGACGAGATCGGGCATCTCTCCGGCGCGCTGCGCGACATGACCGGCGCGCTCTACACACGCATCGAGGCGATCGAAAGCTTTGCCGCCGACGTCTCGCACGAATTGAAGAATCCCCTGACCTCGCTGCGCTCCGCGGTGGAAACGCTGCCGATGGCCAAGACCGAGGCCAACCGCAAGCGCCTGCTCGAAGTGATCGAGCACGATGTGCGCCGGCTCGACCGGCTGATCACCGACATTTCCGACGCCAGCCGCCTCGACGCCGAACTGCAGCGGCAGGAAGCGGCGCCGGTCGATCTCGCGCAAATGCTCGATGCACTGGTGAAGGCGGCGAACGAGGTACCCGGCGACGTCGCCGTCACGCTCAGGTTCGAGGGCGGACCGCCGGCAGCGTTCAAGGTGCCGGGCCACGACTCGCGCCTCGGCCAGGTGGTCAGCAATCTCATCGACAATGCGCGTTCGTTCTCGCCCGCCGGCGGCAGCGTGCGCCTCATCTGCCGCAAATTAAAAAGCGAAGTCGAGATCCTGGTCGACGACGACGGCCCCGGCGTGCGCCCCGAAGCGCTGGAGAAGATCTTCGAACGTTTCTACACCGACCGGCCCGAGGATCAGGGATTCGGCCAGAACTCAGGACTTGGACTTTCAATTTCCAAGCAGATCGTTGAGGCGCATGGTGGCCGCGTCTGGGTGGAGAACCGCGTGGCCCCGGCGGCCGGCGGCGAGGAGCCAAAGGTGCTCGGCGCGCGCTTCCACGTCCGTTTGCCGGTGTGACATGTTCAACTTGCCACATCCTCGCGTCACCTCCTCCTCCAGGGGAGGGTGAAGCGCGCAAATGGCGTCGCACGTGAGCACGATCCACGCCTCCGCCGTACTGATCGGCGCCCACGCGGTGCTGATCCGCGGCCCGTCGGGCAGCGGCAAATCGCAACTGGCGTGGCAACTGATCAACGCCGCGCTTGCGCAATTCCCGTTCGCGCGCCTCGTCGGAGACGACCGGGTCTTCGTCGAGGCCCATCATGGCCGGCTCATTGTGCGTCCGGCGCCGGAACTCGCCGGCCTTCTTGAAATCCGTGGCGCCGGCATCCGCCGGCTCCCGCACGAGCCGCGCGCCGTTGTCGGCCTGGTCGTCGATCTGGCCGCCGCCGACGCCGATCGCCTGCCGGCGCGCGAGGCGCTTACGACCGAAGTCCTCGGTATCACATTGCCGCGACTCGCCGTCGCGCCCTCTCACCAGGCGCTGCCGGCGATCCTAGCTATGCTGGACACGACCGCCGCGAGTGATTGACCTTGGGCCCAGACCTGGGCTAACCCCTCGCCAGCGATGACGTTAAGGAAAATTAACCATAAGAGGCGTATCGCTGGCCTCGCCCGAAAACCGGACCTCCGAGCCTCCTTTGGCCCCGACTTTTCGCAGCGCAGCAGAGCGCATATATAGCCAAGAAGCCCCTTGCATCGGGACATCGAATGAGCCTGAATGTGCGGCCTTTCGTGCGGCGCAACAACGCGCGCGCGGGGAGTTCGGAATGATCGGCCTCGTACTTGTGACCCACGGGCGGCTCGCTACCGAGTTTCGCTCGGCTCTTGAGCATGTCGTGGGTCCGCAGAACCAGCTCGAGGCCATTACCATCGGCCCCGACGACGACGTCGAGCAGTGCCGCAAGAACATCCTCGATGCCGTGAAGCGTGTGGACAGCGGCAGCGGTGTTGCCATCCTCACCGATATGTTCGGCGGCACCCCGTCCAATCTCGCCATTTCCGTGATGAGCCAGCCCAAGGTCGAGGTGCTGGCCGGCATCAATCTGCCGATGCTGATCAAGCTCGCCAAGGTGCGCGAGACCTGCCCGCTCGAGGCCGCCGTGGCCGCGGCGCAGGAAGCCGGCCGTAAATATTGTACGATCGCCAGCCGGGTGCTGAACGGCAAATGAGCGACGGCTCCGCGCCCGCCGATAGGGTCGCCCCGGACGGCGAGATCGTCCGCGATGTCCAGATCGTCAATAAAAAGGGCCTGCACGCCCGCGCCTCCGCGAAATTCGTGCAAACCGCCGAACAATTCGATGCCACCATCAGCGTCACCCGTCACAACGAGACGGTCGGCGGCACCTCGATCATGGGCCTGATGATGCTCGCCGCCGGCCCGGGCAGCTCGATCCGCATCGCCTGCTCCGGCAAGGACGCCGCCGCCGCCATAGAGGCGTTGTCGAGCCTTGTGGCCAGCCGGTTCGGCGAGGAGGAGTAGGCGCTGCGCGGCGGCTACAGCAGTTGCTCGATGTCAGGCCTGATCGCCTCCGGGGTCGCGTTCGGCGCATAGCGGGCCACTGCGCGCCCGTCGCGATCCACGAGGAATTTCGTGAAATTCCATTTGATCGCCTCGCTGCCGAGCAGCCCTTTCGCTGCGCTCTTGAGCCAGCGATAGAGGGGGTGTGCGTTCGCCCCGTTCACCTCGATCTTGGCGAACATCGGAAACCGGACGTCGAATTTCGTCGTGCAGAATGCGGCGATCTCGGCCGCCTCGCCCGGCTCCTGCCCGCCGAACTGGTTGCACGGAAAGCCGAGCACGGCGAAGCCGCGCGCCGACAGGTCCTCATGCAGCCGCTCAAGGCCGGCGTATTGCTGGGTGAAGCCGCATTGGCTCGCGGTGTTGACGACCAGCACGACCTGGCTGCGGAAGCGGTCGAGCGGCACCTCGGCGCCGGACAAATCGCTGGCTGAGAAATCGTAGAGCGTGGGCATGGCGCCTCCGGACGCGTGGGATCAGGCGGCACAATGCTCCGAATGGGCTGGCGAAACCATATAAAGAAATCCTTATGTATACATTGCGGGCCAGGGCGGAGGCTGTTATAGGCACGGCCAACCCGCTCCACACCCCGTCAAAGGACTGCCATGCCCGTCGCCAAGGAATACATCGTCAAGGACATCGGCCTCGCCGATTTCGGCCGCAAGGAGCTCTCGCTGGCCGAGACCGAAATGCCCGGCCTGATGGCGACGCGCGAGGAGTACGGCCCGAAGCAGCCGCTGAAAGGCGCCCGCATCGCCGGCTCGCTGCACATGACCATCCAGACCGGCGTGCTGATCGAGACGCTGACCGCGCTCGGCGCCGACGTGCGCTGGGTGTCGTGCAACATCTACTCGACGCAGGACCACGCCGCCGCGGCCATCGCCGCCGCCGGCGTGCCGGTGTTCGCGGTCAAGGGCGAGACGCTCAAGGACTACTGGGATTACACCGCCAGGCTGTTCGACTGGCATGGCGGCGGCTACCCGAACATGATCCTCGATGACGGCGGCGACGCCACCATGTACGTCCACCTCGGCGTGCGCGCCGAGAACGGCGACACGGCCTTCCTCGACAAGCCGGGCTCGGAAGAAGAAGAAGTCTTCTTCGCGCTGCTCAAGAAGCAGCTCAAGGAAAAGCCGAAGGGCTACTTCAACGAGATCGCCAAGAGCATCAAGGGCGTCTCGGAAGAGACCACCACCGGCGTGCACCGTCTCTACGACATGCAGAAGGCTGGCACGCTGTTGTGGCCGGCGATCAACGTCAACGACTCAGTCACCAAGTCGAAGTTCGACAACCTCTACGGCTGCCGTGAATCGCTGGTCGACGGCATCCGCCGCGGCACCGACGTGATGATGTCCGGCAAGATCGCGATGGTCGCGGGCTTCGGCGACGTCGGCAAGGGCTCGGCCGCTTCGCTGCGCCAAGCCGGCTGCCGCGTGATGGTGTCCGAGATCGATCCGATCTGCGCGCTGCAGGCGGCGATGGAAGGCTACCAGGTCGTGACCATGGAAGACGCAGCACCGCAGGCCGACATCTTCGTCACCGCGACCGGCAACAAGGACATCATCACGATCGAGCACATGCGCAAGATGAAAGACCGCGCGATCGTGTGCAACATCGGCCACTTCGACAACGAGATCCAGATCGCCTCGCTGAAGAACCTGAAGTGGGACAACATCAAGCCGCAGGTGGACGAGATCACCTTCCCCGACGGCCACCGCATCATCATGCTGTCGGAAGGGCGCCTCGTGAACCTCGGCAATGCCATGGGTCATCCGAGCTTCGTGATGTCGGCGTCGTTCACCAACCAGACTTTGGCGCAGATCGAGCTTTACGCCAACAACAAGGACGGCAAGTACAAGAAGGAAGTCTACGTGCTGCCGAAGACGCTCGACGAGAAGGTCGCGCGGCTGCATCTCGCCAAGATCGGCGTCAAGCTGACCGAGCTGCGCAAGGACCAGGCCGACTACATCGGCGTGCCGCAGCAGGGGCCGTTCAAGGCCGAGCACTACCGGTACTGAGTCACTTCAAAGCGACGAATAGAATGGCCGGGCCTTGCGCTCGGCCATTTGCATTTTCAGCTTGCCGCTCAGCTCTGTCATGGCCGGCACAGCCCGTCGAAGACGTGAGCAAACGCCCTTATGTCTTCCGGCCATCTCGTTATAAGGGCACAGCGGCTCCCTGATCGGGATTACCGGGAATTGGCCCTAACGCGCCAACGTCACTTCGGCAAGACGCGTCGACGTCGGCCTCGTCGGTCCGAACGAGATCATAGATGACACTGGCCAGACCGATCCTCGTGTCCGAAACCAGCCCGGTGCGGACCTCTTTCGGCCGTGCGCTGCATGTCTGCCGCTGGACCCGAAGCGGATATTCGATTCTGGCCCGGTCGGTGGCGCGATCGACAAGATTTAACAGACGGTCCGCAATAATTGTCTAAGGCAGCGTTGAATCGTTTATAACATCCACCTCAGTCGTCCCTGGATAGGTCAGTGTTCCGTCTGAATGTGGCCTTGCAACTTTCGTCAACGTTGCTTGTGCGATCTTGCCCGGCCCCATGATATGAAACACTTGTTCGCCGGCTGCCAGCAAATAATCGGTGATGATCCGGCGATGGCACCGCCACCAAACCGCCTCCGCGCACATAACCGCGCAGTGACGCGCACTGCCGATCTCACGCAAACAGGCCAAGCCTGACCTGAAGTCGGCGCTCATCGCGTAATCGGCATAGTTGTGAAAGCTCTGATTTTCCCAAAACCCATTTACGGCGGGCTTGATGTTCCGGGAGCGGGGCCGAAGACCACCGAGTTCAGCAATATGCTCATAGGCGATCTGAAAGCCGGACAACGAAGCGGGAAGCGCGTCGCGATTATATTGCGGATTTGTTCGCGAACGCGGGACCGTGCGCACATCAACAACGACACCGATCTTCGAGGCGACAAGCAGCTCGATGAACTCGCCGATCGAGCGTGTCGAGTGACCGATGGTGAAGAAAGTGAGGGCCATTCCTGCTGCGCCTTATAAGATGCGCCCCCGGCGATTAGCCGAGGCGTCTCAGTACCGCAGCCCTGTGCAAGGCGACATGATCAGTTTTATCGCTCTTGATTTCATACTGCGGTTCATCCGGGCTGGCATGGTGGACGTAGCCTTTGTAGGTAACGTTACGGCGATGCACTTTGACAATTGTCCCACGCACCCGGCCGGCTTCCGAATTCCAACTTACATGATCGCCAACCTTGAATGTCTTGACCATGGCTCATCCTGTAACGCACGTCAGCGCTCATCGCGGGCAGATTACGCTGGTTGCCAAACTGTTCACCTGAGGGCCGTTAGATCGGCATCCGGTAACCGTAGAATTCATGATCTTCATTATAGCCGCCCTGACCAGCGCCAAGGCCGGCAAAATCATGGACAAACTCGATTGCCGCGACCCATTTCACCATCTTGAACCCAAGTTCGTTTTCACAGCGCAGCCGTAGTGGCGCGCCATGCAGCACGCTGACCGGTGCGCTGTTCATCTCGTACGCAAGGATGGTGAGATCGTGACGCATGTTGGATATCCGGTGCACATCATAGTAACGCCCGGTGTCGCTTCCATCGGCCAGCGAGTAAAAGACAGCATAGCGGGCGTCGGATGTCGGACGCACCAATTCGAGGATGTGGCGCATTGGAACGCCGCCCCACTTTGCGACGCCGGACCATCCCTGAATACAAAAATGTGTCGTGATCTGCTCCTGCTTCGGCATCGCTTTCAGTTCGGCGTAGGAGAACGTCTTCGGCGTTTCCACCAGGCCTCCGACCCGAAGAGTGAAATTTCTGAAACCGTCGGCGACCAGTGCGTCATACTCGGCCGACTTCGGCATCGTGCCGTTTGGCCAGAAATACGGCGAAATATCCTTCTCCGTTAATTGGCTGTTCGGGTCCCACCATTCGGTCAGGGCGTTGAATGGCCACATCATAAACTCGCCGATCTTCTGAACGACGCGCGCATACTGGATGGTGAACGGCGAAGCCAGCCACCAGGTCACAGCCACCAGCGCCATGGCCGGGACGAAAATCGCAAACCCGCTCCAGGAGCCGTCATGCACCCCGGCGAACATCATGTTCAGGTTGGCGCGCGCGCCTGTGATAAACACCAAGGTCACATGGATCAGGATAAAAAACAGGAACCACCACAGCGCGAGAAAATGGATCGACCGGGCCCGTTGCCGATTCAATGCTTTGCCGAACCAGCCCAGACGATTTGAGATTGCGGGGCCCTGCATGAAGCCCGTGAGGATGGACGTCGGCGCGGCGACAAACACAGTGATGAAATAGGTCAGTTGCTGGAGACTGTTGTAGCGGGTCCAGCTTTCATCGGCGGGGAATGTCAGCGACAGGTACTGCAGCGCGGTCGAGACTGCGTTCGGGAACACATCCCATGTGGTGGGGACCAGCCTCTGCCATTGGTTCGTCCAGAACAGCAACGCGTAGAGGATAATGCCATTGATGATCCACAGCAGGCCGAAGGAGAAATGCCACCAGCGGGCCAGCCCGATCGAGTGCCGAATGCCGGGAATGCCCAGCCAGCGCGGGATGGTCACTGCGTCGTCCTTGGCGGTCCAGATCCGCCCCTTGGGAACGGGCCTCTGAAAGCGAAACCACTCGGTGCCGGGCGTGCAATCGCGTTTCCAGTACAGGCGTGGGTGGTCGGCGAGAACTTGAATGCCGGAGCGAATGATGAACGCCATGAACAGCAGGTTCAGGAAATGCTGCACCCGCAACCACGCCGGAAAGCCATCGACGACGGCCCGTGCGGTCGGCGGAACACCGGGGTAGCGCACGAGCAATTCCTGAACGGCCGGAATTTCGCGCAGCGCCTGGGCTACGGCCACGCCGATGACGGCAAGCACAAAGCCGATCGGCAATATCCAAAGGACGTTGATCCAATGCCGGCCGATCCGCACCTTAGGCGCTACGCCGGTTTGCGGCGGCAACCAGTCGTTCAGGAGAATCCGGTCGTCCGCCCGGCTCAGTTTAGCCTCGATGGGATCGAGCGAATAGGGAACGTTGCGAGCTGTCATAAAAGCGCTCCGAGGTCGAGCCGCGTTACCCCGCCTCTCTGACGGGAGCACGGGAGCAAAGAAGGAGCGGTCGGCAGATGTCGGGCTTAGTCGAACCAGCGACCTCAACTGAATTACTGGGCAGCTTCGGTTCAGTCTGAAGGGTTCAAAGTCTAACGCGATCGGACGACTGAATCCGGGGTTTTGCTCTTGAATTGCGACGTTGCGCCGGAGTCCGATGTGGAGGTCGTCGGGTTTGGCGGCGGCGTGTGACGATGCGGCATCATAAATGTCATTGCGATCCAAAAGGCCAACCAAAGCCACCAGTAATTTGTCCGATGCGCAGGCCCAGTCCGGGCATCTGCGGTAGCGGTAGCGGTAGCCTCATCCAGTCGCGGAAGAAGCCGAACAAGCTGTGCAGCGGCGGCTGCCGCCTCCGACGATTTCCAGCTTCTGCCCGATACCAGATCGAGGATCGAGAGCAGCGTCGTCTCAGCGATCTGCTTGGGCATTGCTGCCAATCGAGCTGCCTCCTCCCACGGATCGACATTGAACCGCGCCAGCGCGGACAGGACACTAAGACGCAGCCCGTTCGGGTCCTCGCAGACCGGCGCAAACAGGAAGTCGTCGTAACGGGCACTGAGCGTTGAAAATCTTGATCGGTGATCCACGAGGGAGCCGCCTAACGCGTTTAGAGCTTCGATCGGGGCGAACGAAGGGGCTGTAGCGACAACTATCCGGCCTGCGAGTCGTTCGGAGGGTTACGTGAAGATAAATAATGACCCATTCTTCAAATAGTGGTCTGTTTTGAACAGATTTTTAGATGCGCCAGACAGACAATTTGCTGCCTCGCTGCTGCGGGCACCCCCCATGGCCCCCAGCCAATCGCGCGCAGTGGCGGGGTCCTTTTTCAAAACTGCGAGCGGGCCTAATGTCCGCTTCTGGCCCGGAGCGGACATCCCTATTCGAGGGGCCGTTCAAGGCCGAGCACTACCGGTCCTGAAACACGCGTGTTTCACGAGCTCGTGCTGTGCCTGGCCTCCGCGCCGGGCACAGGCGTTTTTGGTCTCCGTATTTGACCGGAGGCGCCGGTTTGATCCGGATCAACAATTGGAACTTTGCCGCGGCTTCACTGTTTCCCGTCTGACAGTTTTTGGAGGGCGCGATGCGGAAGCCAGTTTCCCGCGCGGCCGTTCGGTCGGCCGCCAAAGACAACACCGATTTCCTCGCCTGGTGGGACGTCGCCCTCTGGGGCGCGGCCGCGCTCTTCCTGCTGGTGACCTTCCAGCCGTTCTGACGGGTCAGCGCCGCGGCGGCACCAGCACGATGGTGTAGGCCTGCGGCGTCCCCAGCTTGCCCCACACACCCCGCACGATGGTGCTTTCGACCGTCCGACTGCCCGGCATCCCTTGAGCGGCAGCCGCGGCGGCTGTCTTGCAGCCCGTATTCCCGGACGGACAGACCAGCGCCATGCCGTCGCGTTTGAGGTCCTCGGCCGACGGCGCCGGCATGTTGGTCAGCGCGCGCGGGCGATCGGCGCTCCAGGTGATGACGCCATCGACGAGGCTCGGATCGCCGCCGACGAAGCGCAGGACCTCGGGGGTCGTGTTCTTCCAGTCGCGGTCGACCTCCTGCGCGAGCAGCCGCGCCTGCGCCACCGACGGATCGACGCGATCGCGCGTGTACCAGGCAATGGCCGGCGAGGCGATGAGCATCACGATCGGCACGGCAATGGCGATGCCGAGCAGCCGTTGCGTCTCGATCGGGCGCATGACGAAGGCAGGCGGCGAGAGCAGAAGCACGGGCAGCAAAGTCCATGCCGACATCGACCAGAGCGAGGTGATTTCGGTCTTGCCGGCGATGGCGCCGACAACCGGCAGCAATAGCGGCGCCCAGAACGCCGCGGCGGCGAGGCGCCGCTCGTCGTCGGAGGGCCAAGCCGCGTCGGCGAACACGGCCGGCCGCCGCGCCATCGCCGCCACGATGATCAGCGGCAGCGTGACATAGCCGAGCGAGCCGCCGAGATAGCCGAGCGTGCTCGTCGCCGCGACCGCGAAAGATTTTTCGCCATGGATGGTCAGGGCGTAAGTGAACGTTTCGAAGTGACTGTGCACGAGCCACCGCAGATGCGGGGCCATCAGCACGAGGCCGACGGCCACCGTGATCCACGGCGCCGGCGAGCGGAAATAGGCACCACGGCGGCGATCGACGAGCGCGGCCACGACCAGCCCGGCGAGCAGGAACACCGACCAGTACTTGCCGTACATCGAGGCCGCCGCGCCGAGCCCCGCCAGCGCGGCGTATTCTGCCGAACGCGTGCGATATGACCGCAGGAACCAAAAGGTCGTCGCCGCCCAGAGCGGCATCAGCACCGTGTTGACGTTGTATTTGAGCGCGTGGAAGTTGAAGAACGGCACCAAAGTGAGCAACGCCAGGCCGACGACCCGCTTCTCGGCGTCGAGGTAATCCGCCATCAGCCGCCAGGCGATCCACAGCGCCAGCGCCGGCATCAGCATCGCCAGCAGGTAGTACGACCACTCCGCCATCGGGAACACGTCGAACCAGCCGCGCACGATCCAGGCGGCGAGCGGCGGGTGCTTCACGTAGCCGAGCGCCAGGTCGCGCGACCAGGCGACGATCTCGGTCATGTCCGGGTGCAGCCCCTGCGGCGACTTGGCGATGGTGCCGTAGGCGGTCCAGAGCACGGTGTAGGCCGCGAGCAGCCACAGCACCGTGCGCTCGCCCCGCGCCGGATCGATGAGCGCTGCACGCAGGCGGGCGAGACGGCTGGGACGGCTGGCGGACATGGCAGGGCTATGACACGCCGGGGCCGGATTCGTCCAACGTCTCCCGTCGTCCTGAGCCGCCAGTGCGGGCTCCTCAGGACGACGGGAGACGCTTCTTGTGAACCCCCTGCCCGGGTGTTATCTCGCGCCCCATGACGTCCGTCCCGATCGAAAACATCCGCAATTTCTCCATCGTCGCGCATATCGACCATGGCAAATCGACGCTCGCCGACCGGCTCATCCAGCTCACCGGCGGGCTCGATGCGCGCGAGATGGCGGGCCGGGAGCAGGTGCTCGACTCGATGGACATCGAGAAGGAGCGCGGCATCACCATCAAGGCGCAGACGGTGCGCCTGAAGTACCGCGCCAAAGACGGCAAGGACTACATCCTCAACCTGATGGACACGCCGGGCCACGTCGACTTCGCCTACGAGGTCAATCGCTCGCTCGCCGCCTGCGAGGGCTCGCTGCTGGTGGTCGACGCCAGCCAAGGCGTCGAGGCGCAGACGCTCGCCAACGTCTATCACGCGCTCGACGCCGGCCACGAGATCGTGCCCGTGCTCAACAAGGTCGACCTGCCCGCCGCCGAGCCGGAAAAGATCAAGCAGCAGATCGAGGACGTGATCGGCCTCGATGCCTCGGAGGCCATCGGCATTTCGGCAAAGACCGGGTTGAACGTCGACCAGGTGCTGGAAGCCATCGTCACCAAGCTGCCGCCGCCGAAGGGCGACCGCGATGCGCCGCTCAAGGCGCTGCTGGTCGATAGCTGGTACGACGCCTATCTCGGCGTGGTCGTGCTGGTGCGTGTCGTCGATGGCGCGCTCAGAAAGGGCCAGCGCATCCGCATGATCGGCATCGAGTCGCACTATGAGGTGGATCGCGTCGGCGTGTTCCTGCCGAAGCTGACGCCGGTGGACGAGCTCGGACCCGGCGAGATCGGCATGTTGACGGCGTCGATCAAGGAGGTCGCCGATACGCGCGTCGGCGACACCATTACCGACGAGCGCAACCCCGTCGACGATCCGCTGCCGGGCTTCAAGCCGGCAATTCCGGTGGTGTTCTGCGGCCTGTTCCCCGTCGACGCCGCGCAGTTCGAGGACTTGCGTGCCGCTATGGGCAAGCTGCGGCTCAACGACGCCAGCTTCACCTACGAGATGGAGACGAGCGCGGCGCTCGGCTTCGGCTTCCGCTGCGGCTTCCTCGGCCTGCTGCATCTGGAAATCATCCAGGAGCGGCTCGAGCGCGAGTTCAACCTCGATTTGATCGCGACGGCGCCGTCGGTCATCTACAAGATGAACCTGCGCGACGGCACGCAGATCGAATTGCACAATCCGGTCGACATGCCGGACGTGATGAAGATCCTGACCATCGAGGAGCCGTGGATCGAGGCGACGATCCTGACGCCCGACGACTATCTCGGCTCGGTGCTGAAACTCTGCCAGGATCGCCGCGGCAATCAGAAAGAGCTGACCTATGTCGGCTCGCGCGCGATGGTGAAGTACGACCTGCCGCTCAACGAAGTGGTGTTCGACTTCTACGACCGCTTGAAGTCGGTATCGAAGGGCTACGCCTCGTTCGACTACCACCTCACCGACTATCGCGAAGCCGATCTGGTGAAAATGTCGATCCTCGTCAACGAAGAGCCGGTCGACGCGCTGTCGATGCTGGTGCATCGCACGCGCGCCGAAACGCGCGGCCGCGGCATGGTGGAAAAGCTGAAGGAGCTGATCCCGCCGCACATGTTCCAGGTGCCGATCCAGGCCGCCATCGGCGGCAAGATCATCGCCCGCGAGACCGTGCGCGCGCTGCGCAAGGACGTCACCGCCAAGTGCTACGGCGGCGACGCCACCCGCAAGCGCAAGCTGCTCGACAAGCAGAAGAAGGGCAAGAAGAAGATGCGGCAGTTCGGCAAGGTCGACATTCCGCAGGAGGCGTTCATCGCCGCGCTGAAGGTGGATGTGTAGACGAGGCAGCTGCCCGAACAGCCGTTGCGGCCTGCCTTACGTCATTCCGGGGCGCGCCGAAGGCGCGAACCCGGAATCCACAAACACGAAGACAGCCAGCCTTGCTGGATTCCGGGTTCGCGGCCTCGCGGCCGCGCCCCGGAATGACTAGGAAGAATTGTATGATCCGTCTCGACAACATCTCCAAACAAAACGGCCACCAACTCCTCTTCATCGAGGCCTCCGCGGCGCTCAACAGGGGTGAAAAGGTCGGCCTCGTCGGCCCGAACGGCGCCGGCAAGACGACCTTGTTCCGCATGATCACGGGACAGGAGGCGCCCGACGAAGGCCAGGTCGCGGTCGATCGCGGCGTCACCATCGGTTACTTCAGCCAGGACGTCGGCGAGATGGCAGGACGCAGCGCCGTCGCCGAGGTGATGGACGGCGCCGGGCCGGTGAGCGAAATCGCCGCCGAGATGAAGGAGCTGGAAGCCGCGATGGCCGATCCGGATCGCGCCGACGAGATGGACGCCATCATCGAGCGCTACGGCGAGGTACAGCACCGCTTCCAGGAGCTCGACGGCTATGCGCTGGAAAGCCGCGCGCGCGAGGTGCTTGCCGGCCTCTCGTTCACTCCGGAGATGATGGACGGCGACGTGGCTAAGCTGTCGGGCGGCTGGAAGATGCGCGTGGCGCTCGGCCGTATTCTCCTGATGCGGCCCGACGCCATGTTGCTCGACGAGCCGTCGAACCATCTCGACCTCGAAAGCCTGATCTGGCTCGAGCAGTTCCTCAAGGGCTACGAGGGCCTGCTGCTGATGACCTCGCACGACCGCGAGTTCATGAACCGCATCGTCGGCAAGATCGTCGAGATCGACGGCGGCGGCCTGACGACTTATTCCGGCGACTACGAATTCTATGAACAGCAGCGCGCGCTCAGCGAAAAGCAGCAGCAGGCGCAGTTCGAGCGGCAGCAGGCGATGCTGGCCAAGGAGATCAGGTTCATCGAGCGCTTCAAGGCGCGCGCCTCCCATGCGGCGCAGGTGCAGAGCCGCGTGAAGAAGCTGGACAAGATCGAGCGCGTCGAGCCGCCGAAGCGGCGCCAGACGGTGGCGTTCGACTTCCCGCCGGCGCCGCGCTCCGGCGACGACGTGGCGATCCTGAAGGACGTACAGAAGGGCTATGGCAGCCGCAGCATCTATGACGGCCTCGATTTCACCGTGCGGCGCAAGGAGCGCTGGTGCGTCATGGGCGTCAACGGCGCCGGCAAGTCGACGCTATTGAAGCTGGTGGCCGGCGCCACCGATCCGGACGACGGCACCGTGGCGCTGGGCGCCAGCGTCAAGCTGGGCTACTTCGCGCAGCATGCCATGGATCTGCTCGATGGCGAACGCACGGTGTTCGAGACGCTGGAGGACACCTTCCCGCAGGCGGGCCAGGGCTCGCTGCGCACGCTCGCCGGCTGCTTCGGCTTCTCCGGCGACGACGTCGAAAAGAAGTGCCGCGTCCTGTCGGGCGGCGAGAAGGCGCGGCTGGTCATGGCGCTGATGCTGTACGACCCGCCGAACTTCCTCGTGCTCGACGAGCCGACCAACCATCTCGACATGGCGACCAAGGAGATGCTGATCACGGCGCTCGCCGATTACGAGGGCACGATGCTGTTCGTGTCGCACGACCGGCGCTTCCTCGCCGCGCTGTCCAATCGCGTGCTGGAGCTGACGCCCGACGGCGTGCACCAATACGGCGGCGGCTACACGGAATATGTCGCGCGCACCGGGCACGAAGCGCCAGGGCTGCACAGTTGACCCGCGCGCTGCGCGGGCCGCCGACTCTAAATTTGCGTTGGTCGCCAGCGAACGAATCGAGCGCCGGCCTTAAGGATTCACTACCCACGGCACCAGGAACTCGACGCCGACCTTCTTGCCGTCGCCGCTGCGGCGCACGACCCGGCAACGGCGCGAGACCGTCAGCGTGAATTCCTGCAGATCCTCGTTGTCCGGCACCTCGATCAGCGCGCCGGTCTGCGAGATGTCGTGCATCGTGCAGTGCAGCTCGGCGCCTGCCTCGTCCATCGTGATCAGCGCCTTGACCTTGACGTCATAGCGGCGCGCACGCCGGCGTTCGCGGGCGGCAAGCACAGTCTGAAACCTTCCCATGGGGTTCTCCGGGGTCCGGTGGGTACGATGCGACCGCATGGTCGGTGCAAATTGCGAGGAACTCGTTCCGCGAAACAATCGAAATTGTTTCAATGACGCCGGTGAATTGCGGACGAAAAGCCCGCGTTCTCGCGCGCCGTGCCTCGCGTCAATGCGAGCCTGGTCCGCCGTAATAGGGATTATGCGGCGCGAAGATGCTGCGGAAGGTCATGTCTTCTTCGTATCGGCGCAGGGGCGCCTGCCGCCTGCGCGCGGCGCCTTCATGCCGCGCCGCCGGCGGGCCTTCGCCGGTGACGACGATGCGCGTGTCCTTCGTGTGCTGCTGCACCAACTCGAACAGGATCTTGGCATTGTTCGGATGCAGGCGGATGCAGCCGTGCGACGCCGGGCGGCCGAGATGCGAGATCTCGTAGCTGCCGTGGATGGCGTAGCCTTCGTCGAAGAAGATCGACCACGGCATCGGCGACCAGTCGTATTTGCGCGAGAACCATTTGCGCGCCAGCCACTCGGGCCTGTAGCTGCCGTTGGGGGTGCGATAGCCCCAACGCGCGGTCGACACCGGCCAGTCGTAGCGATGCGCGCCGTCGACCTCGACACTGAGCCGCTGTGCGGTCTTGTCGACGGTGATGACGATCTCGGCGCGTGCCGAGGCAAGCGCGGTCATCAATGCGCAGGCAAACGCGATGGCGGCAAGAACGCGCGGCATACCCCAACTCCCGGCAGGAGAATGCCACCGCCGGGGAGAGGGTTTCTTAATTTAGATCAATTCGGTTAATGCGATGAAGCCGTCAACGGACGAAGTGGTATTTGCGGTCGAGGCTGCGCAGCCAGGCCTCGCGCTCGCGCAGCACGCGCGCCTCGTCGCTGGCGACATACGTCCTCACGTGATGGGGCGGATGCGCCGCTTCGGCGCGGGCGGCCGGGCGCGTCCGCGCGCTCAGATGCCCGGCGGGTTCGGCCTTGGCGGCAGACTGCGGATGCCCGGCCGGCGCGGCGACCTCCTGCCGCGCGAGGGCCACGGCGACATCCGGCTGCGTTGCAGCGGCCGGCGCGGCCTCCGCGACCGAGACGTTGGCCGGCACATGGCGCAGGCGTGGCAGCGGCCCGTCCGTCACCACGAACCTGGCGTGGCGCATGCCGACGCGGCGAATGAGCGTGAACAACGTGTGCGCGTTGGCGGGGCTGAGTCGCACGCAGCCGTGCGACGCGGCGTGGCCGAGATGGCGCACCTCGACCGTGCCATGCACGGCATAGCCGCGATAAAAGAACATCGACCACGGCATCGGCGCATTGTCGTATTTGCGCGAATACCAGTGCGGCTCGAGGCGCTGCGGATGGAAGACCCCCGAGGGCGTGCTGTAGCCGCGGCGGCCGGTCGACACCGGCCAGGTGTAGGTCTCGCTGCCGTCGACGCTCACGGCGAGCTTCTGCTGCGCTTTGCTGATGGTGACCACGACCTCGGCGCGGGCAGCGCCGCAAGCCAAAAGAAGCGCAGCGGCGGCGGCCGCAAGACGTGCGCGACGCATGGAGCACCCCCCGATTGCGAAAGCGGGTTCCATGTTCCCTTGCCGCAGGGAACTTGTAAAGTTTTAATTAACCATGAAAAGCCTTGATCCTGTTCGCTTTTTCGTGATGCGGCACTGGTATATGGCGACCACCACCGCCTAAACCATGCTGCGCATTTAACGCGACATAACCCGGGCCAGGCGCTAGTGAATCAAGCCATGCGCACGCGCCTGCTCGCCCTGTTCGCCCTGTCCGCCCTGACGATCGGCGGCATCCTCGCCGTGGATCGCGCGTCGATCGCGCAATCGCCGCCGGCAGCGGCGACGCCGGACGCAACGCCATCCACGACCGCCGCTCCGGCCTCCAGCCCGCCTGCTGCAGCCGCTCCCGTCACGGCTGCGCCCACAACCGCACCGGCCGCCCCGGTCGTGAGCACGCCGCCTGCGCAACCGCCCGCGCCGATCGTCACGGCGCCGCCGGCACCGACGCCCGCTCCGGTCGTCACCGCTCCTGCGGCGACGACCCCCGCGCCCGTTGTCGCGACGCCGGCGCCGCTGCCGCAGCAGAAGCCGGCGGTCAGCGAAGCGAAGAAGGACGCCACCGAGCCGGCGAAGATCCTGTTCTCCGAAAAGAAGCTGCCGTCGGTCGGCAAGCCGCTGGCGATCGGCTACTATCCGCGCGGCTGTCTGCAGGGTGCCGAAGCGCTGCCGGTCACCGGCAAGACCTGGCAGGTCATGCGGCCGTCACGCAACCGCAACTGGGGCCATCCCGAGCTCGTCAAATTCCTCGAGCGCTTCGCGCCGCTCGCCGCCAAGGCGACCGGCTGGCACGGCATCCTCGTCGGCGACATGGCGCAGCCCCGCGGCGGGCCGCTGCCGTTCGGCCACATGAGCCACCAGATCGGCCTCGACGTCGACGTGTGGCTGACGCCGATGCCGGCTCACGTGCTGAGCAAGGAAAAGCGCGAGACGATGGGGCCGCTCAATCTCGTCGCCCCCGACTGGAAGCACATCAATCCGAAGACGTGGACAACGGCCGACATCGCCTTCATCCGCACCGCCGCCGAGCAACCCGAGGTCGAGCGCGTGCTGGTCAACGCGGCGATCAAGAAAGAGATGTGCGAGTTGCAGGGCGACAAGCATCCGGCGTGGATGGACAAGGTGCGTCCCTGGTACGGCCACAACGACCACATGCATATCCGGCTGAAATGCCCGGCGGATTCGCCGCACTGCCGCCATCAGCCGCCGGTGCCGGACAGCGCCGCCTGCGGCAAGCCGCTCGACTATTGGTTCTCCGACCGCGTGCTGCACCCGAAGCCGAAAAAAGGCGGCAAGCCGCCGAAGCAGATCATGCTCGCGGACCTGCCGACCGCCTGCAAGACCGTGCTCAACGCGCCGGCGAAGACGATCAGCGCCGGCGTCCATTAAGTCATCCATACCCGCTCATGCCACCGGCAGCACGTTGGTGTATTTCACCTGCTCCAGCGCGAAGCTCGACTCGATCGAGGCGATGCCTTCGAGCCGCGTCAGCTTGGTCTTGAGGAAGCGCTCGTAGGCGGCGAGGTCGGGAACGACGACGCGCAGCCAATAATCGCGCGGGCCGGTCATCAGATAGCACTCGAGCACTTCCGGCCAGCGCGCGATCGCCTTGGCGAAGCGATCGAGATTCTCCTCACCCTGCCGCTCGAGCTTCACCGAAATGAACACGCTGACCGGCAGCCCGACGGCGCGCTGATCGAGCACCGCGACGTAGCGGGAGATGACGCCCGCTTTCTCCAGGAGGCGCACGCGGCGCAGGCACGGCGATGGCGACAGCCCGACCTTGTCGGCGAGGTCGGCGAGACTCATGCGCCCGTCCGCCTGCAGGTGGCGGAGGATCTTGAGGTCGACAGCGTCGAGCTTGGCAGGATTTGGCATAAATTGCTCATTTTTCGGTTCAAATTGGCAGAATAGGCCAATATTGGCGTGCTTCATAGCGTGGATTGGCAAGCATCGCCGCGTTCGAATCCCCATACTCTTGCACTACGACGGCACGAGGTGGGCCATGGCGAAGCACGACGACC
The DNA here is from genome assembly GCF_035943735.1 of Pseudolabrys sp. GTDB lineage: Bacteria > Pseudomonadota > Alphaproteobacteria > Rhizobiales > Xanthobacteraceae > Pseudolabrys. Next base: position 65,126 of record NZ_DASZBV010000001.1, on the reverse strand, counting down.
TGCACATCCTCTCGGCGCTGGAGCGCAAGGTACTCTGGCTGGCGAGCTGGATGATCCACAACGCCAATCACCTGCGCGAGAACACCGACGGGCTGAAGGTCGGCGGCCATCAGGCTTCGTCCGCCTCGCTCGCCACCATCATGACCGCGCTCTATTTCGACGTGCTCAAGCCGGAAGATCGTGTAGCGGTGAAGCCGCACGCCTCGCCGATCTTCCATGCCATTCAATATCTGCTCGGCAAGCAGACGCGCGAGCGCATGGAAGCTTTCCGCGGCTACAAGGGCGCGCAGAGCTATCCTTCGCGTACCAAGGATGTCGACGACGTCGATTTCTCGACCGGCTCGGTCGGCTTAGGCGTGGCGCAGACACTCTTTTCGTCTCTGGTGCAGGACTACGTGCGCGCGCACGGTTGGGGCACGGATCGGCCCGAGGGCCGCATGGTGGCACTGATCGGCGACGCCGAGCTCGACGAAGGCAACATCTTCGAGGCGCTGCTCGAAGGATGGAAGCAGGGCCTGCGCAATTGCTGGTGGATCATCGACTACAACCGGCAGAGCCTCGACGCCGTCGTGCGCGAGGGCTTGTGGGAGCGCTACGAACTGCTGTTCACGAATTTCGGCTGGAACGTCGTCATCGTGAAGTACGGCTCGCTGCAGCAGGCGGCGTTCAGGGAGCCGGGCGGCGACAAGCTCAAGACATGGATCGACAACTGCCCCAACCCGCTCTACTCGGCGCTGGTGTTCGCTGGCGGCGCCGCGTGGCGCAAGCGGCTGAACGACGAGATCGGCGACCAAGGCGATGTGTCGCGGCTGATCGCGAAGCGCTCGGATGCAGAGCTCGCGGCACTGATGAATAATCTCGGCGGTCATGACCTGCCGGCGCTGCTCGAGGCCTTCCATGCCGCCAAGAGCGACAAGCCAACCTGCTTCATCTGCTACACGGTGAAAGGCTTCGGCCTGCCGATGGCCGGACACAAGGACAATCACGCCGGCCTGATGACCCCTGCGCAGATGGACGTCTACCGCAAGGCGCAGAACGTGCGCGAAGGCCACGAATGGGACAAGTTCGAGGGCCTTAGCATCGCGACCGATGACGTGCAGGCGTTCCTCAGCCGCGTGCCCTTCGCACAGGGTGGCGAGCGGCGCCTGCCGGCGCCGGCGATTCCCGTGCCGGACAAGCTTCAGGTGGCGATCCAGCCGACCATGTCGACGCAAGCCGGGTTCGGCAACATCCTCAACGAGATCGGCCGCGGCGATGACGACTTCGCGCAGCGCATCGTCACGACCTCGCCGGACGTCACCGTCTCGACCAATCTCGGCCCGTGGGTGAACCGGCGCGGTCTGTTCGCGCGCGAGGCGATGGCCGACACCTTCAAGAGCGAAAGCATCCCCTCGACGTTCCACTGGGAGTTTTCGCCCAAGGGCCAGCACATCGAGCTCGGCATCGCCGAGGCGAACCTGTTCATCAACCTGTCGGCGCTCGGCCTGTCGCACACGATCAACGGCGTGCGGCTGCTGCCGATCGGCACTTTGTACGATCCGTTCATCGCCCGCGGCCTCGATCAGCTCAATTACGCCTGCTACCAGGACGCCCGCTTCATGGTGGTGGCGACGCCGTCCGGCATTACCCTCGCCGGCGAAGGCGGCGCGCATCAGTCGATCGCCCAGCCGCTGATCGGCATGGCGCAGGACGGGCTCGCCGCGTTCGAGCCGGCCTATGTCGATGAGCTCGCGGTCATCATGGCTTTCGCCTTCGCCTACTTGCAGAAGAGCGGCGGCGAAGTTTCCGAACGGAATTGGCTGCGCGACGAGACCGGCGGCTCGGTCTATCTGCGGCTCTCAACGCGCCCGGTCGAGCAGCCGCAACGAACGATGTCGGACGAACTCGCGCAAGAGATCGTCGACGGCGCCTACTGGCTGCGCAGGCCGGGGCCGAACGCGCAGGTCGTCGTCGCCTATACCGGCGCCATCGCGCCGGAGGCGATCGCGGCGGTCGGCCTGATGGCCGAGGATCGCCGCGATATCGGCCTTCTCGCGCTAACATCGGCCGACCGGCTCAACGCCGGCTGGACGGCGGCGCAGCGCGCGCGCGAACGCGGCCTGGTGCATGCACGGTCGCACATCGAACGTTTGCTCGATGAGGTGCCGCCCGGTTGCGCAATTGTCACGGTGCTCGACGGCCATCCGGCGACGCTGGCGTGGCTGGGCGCGGTCGGCGGTCATCGCACGCGCTCGCTCGGCGTCGAGCATTTCGGCCAGACCGGTACTCTCGCCGATCTCTATCGCCATTACGGCATCGACGCGCAGGCGATCATCGCCGCCGCGCAGGCCATCGCGCCTGGACGGCCGATCCGGCATTTGCGGGCGCTCTGATTTCCCTCTCCCCGCTTGCGGGGAGAGGGTGGCGAGCAGCGAAGCTGCGAGCCGGGTGAGGGGGCGTTTCCTCGAAGCTCAGACTCGCGGTAACGCCCCCTCACCCGCCCGCCATCGCTCACGCTCGGCGGGCGACCTCTCCCCGCACGCGGGGAGGTGAACCTCAGCGGCCATCCTCCTTCATCATCGCCGCGCACTTCTCGGCAATCATCATCGTCGGCGAATTGGTGTTGCCCGACGTGATCGACGGCATCACCGAGGCGTCGGCGACGCGCAGACCGTCGACGCCGATGACCCGCAGGCGCGCGTCAACCACGGCGCGGGCATCGTCGTCACGGCCCATGCGCGCGGTGCCGACCGGATGGAAGATGGTGGTGCCTATGTCGCCGGCGGCGTGCTCCAACACGGCCTCGTCGTCGCCGACTCTCGCGCCGGGCAGATACTCTTCCGGCCGATATTGCGCGAGCGCCGGCTGCGCCACGATGCGACGCGTGACGCGGATCGAATCCGCCGCCACCCGCCGGTCCTCCGGCGTCGACAGATAATTCGGCCGGATCGCCGGCGCCGCCGCCGGATCGGCCGACTTCAGCGTCAGCATGCCGCGGCTTGTCGGCCGAACATTGGCGACGCTCGCCGTAAACGCCGGGAACGGATGCAGCGGCTCGCCGAACTTGTCGAGCGAGAGCGGCTGCACGTGGTACTGGATGTTAGCGCGGTCCTGCGTCGAGTCGGAGCGCGTGAAGGCGCCGAGCTGCGACGGGGCCATGGTCAGCGGGCCGCGCCGGCGCAGCACATAGTCGAGCCCCATTGCCAGCTTGCCGCCGAGCGACGCATACATCGAATTGAGTGTCTTCACACCTGCGACCTTATAGATCGTGCGCAACTGCAAATGGTCGTGCAGGTTTTGGCCGACGCCTGGCTTATCGAGCACGAGCGGAATGCCGTGCTCGGCGAGATGCGCGGCCGGTCCGACGCCGGACAGCATCAATATCTGCGGCGAGCCGATGGCGCCGGCGGCGAGCACGATCTCGCCGCGGCATTTGGCGCTGCGCAATTTGCCGTCCTGCCGCCAACGCACGCCGGTTGCGCGCCTGCCGCTGAACTCGATCGCCTCGACCAGGCAACCGGTCTCCAGTTTCAGGTTCGCCCGATGCAGCACCGGCTTGAGGAATCCGCGCGCCGCCGACCAGCGCCGGCCGCGCCTCTGGTTGACGTGGAAGTAGCAGATGCCCTCGTTGTCGCCGGTGTTGAAGTCCGGCACCGCCGGGATGCCGTACTGGATCGCCGCCTGACGGAAGGCTTCCAGAATTTCCCACGATAGCCGCTGCTCCTCGACGCGCCATTCGCCGCCCTGGCCGTGAACCTGACCCTCGGTCATGAAATGATCGACGTGCTTGCGGAAGAACGGCCGCACGTCGTCCCACGACCAGCCCGGCAGCCCGAGTTGGCGCCAGTTGTCGTAGTCGGCCGACTGGCCGAGCATGTAGATCATGCCGTTGATGGCCGAGGAGCCACCGATCACCTTGCCGCGCGGATAGTTGAGGCTGCGGCCATTGAGACCCGGCTCTGGCTCGGTCTTGAACAGCCAGTCGGCGCGCGGATTACCGATAGCGAACAGGTAGCCGACGGGGATGTGGAACCAGATCCAGTTGTCGCGGCCGCCCGCCTCGAGCACGAGCACCCGCTTGCTCGGGTCAGTGGAGACGCGGTTGGCCAGCACGCAGCCGGCCGAGCCGGCGCCCACCACGATGGTGTCGAACTCGCCTTCGATGGGCGTTGCCTGCGCCATGTTCTCCTCACTCTCACGTCGGCGGACTTTACCCTGTGGGTGCCCTGTTGTTACAGTGGCCGTGACCCAATGGCGCATCGTGCATGCGCCGTACGCGGCCGGAACGGCGGTTCCGACGATCGGTCACTTCAAATGACCTCAGACACCGGTGGGCGTCCTTTGCGCGTCCCAGGAGAACCGCCATGGCCAAACGCTTTTTCGTGCTCGCCTGCCTCATCTTCGCCCTCGCGCAACCCGCGGTTGCGCAGGAAACCATAACCGTGTTCGCCGCCGCGTCGTTGAAGAACGCGCTCGACGACGTCGACGCCGCCTTCGCCATGGCCAATGGCGCGAAGATCACAGCCAGTTACGAAGCGAGCTCGGCGCTCGCCAGGCAGATCGAGGCGGGCGCGCCGGCCGACGTGTTCATCTCCGCCGACCTTCGCTGGATGGACTATGTGGCCGAGCACAGACTGATCAAGCCGGACACGCGCGTGAACCTGCTCGGCAATAAGCTGGTGCTGATCGCGCCGAAGGGTTCGATGCTCGACCACGTGCCCATCGGCCAGGGCTTCGATATCGCCAAGCTCGCCGGCGACGGCCGCATCGCGGTCGCCGACGTGAAGGCGGTGCCGGCCGGGCTCTACGCCAAGGCCGCGTTGACCAAGCTCGGCGCCTGGGCGGCGGCCGAGCCGAAGCTGGCGCAGGCGGAGAACGTGCGCGCCACGCTCGCTTTCGTCGCCCGTGGTGAGACGCCGCTCGGCATCGTCTACGAGACCGACGCCAGGGTCGAACCGAAGGTGAAGATCGTCGGTGTCTTTCCCGACGGCTCCTATCCGCCGGTGACTTATCCGGTGGCGGCGACGGCGAGCACGACCAAAGCCGATGTGGCAAAGTATCTCGCCTTCCTGCGCAGCAGGCAGGCGAAAGACATCTTCGAGAAATACGGCTTCAGCGTGCTGACCACGCCGGCGTCGTGATGACGATGACAGCCTCGATGAGGTGCGTGCCCCGGGCGCAGCGCGGCACGCAGTGCTGCGCTGCACACCCGGGGCCCCGCTTCCTGTCCCACCGACCGGGGCCCCGGATCTGCGGTGCAACGTTGCACGTTGCACCGCGTCCGGGGCACGAACCACCGTATGTTTGATCTCTCCCCCGACGAATGGACTGCGGTCGCGCTGTCGCTGCGCATCGCCAGCGTCGCGACGCTCGTCTCGCTGCCGTTCGGCATTGCCATCGCCTACGTGCTGGCGCGCAAGCGTTTCTGGGGCAAGTCGCTGCTCGACGCGCTCATTTACCTGCCGCTGGTATTGCCTCCGGTGGTCACCGGCTATCTCTTGCTGATCACGCTCGGCCGCCGCGCACCGGTCGGCGCCTTCCTCGCCGACCACTTCGGCATCGTCCTGTCGTTCCGCTGGACCGGCGCGGTCGTCTCCTGCGGCGTGATGGCGTTTCCGCTGCTGGTGCGCGCGATCCGCCTGTCGATCGAGGCGATCGACCGCCGGCTCGAGGAAGCGGGCATGACGCTCGGCGCCGACCCGTTCTGGACCTTCGTCAGCATCACCTTGCCGCTCACGCTGCCCGGCATCATCGCCGGCATGATGCTGGCCTTCGCCCGCGCGCTCGGCGAGTTCGGCGCCACCATCACCTTCGTTTCCAACATCCCCGGCGAGACGCAGACCATCTCGGCGGCGATCTACACGCTGACGCAAGTACCGGGCGGCGACGCCGCGGCGCTGCATCTCGTCATCGTCGCGGTGTTGATCTCATTCGCCGCTCTGTTCGCCTCGGAATGGCTGGCGCGGCGTGCCGCGGCCCGCCTGCATGGAGAGTGACGTGCTCGCCTGCGAGGTGCACAAGACACTCGACGCTTTCACGCTCGACGTCGGTTTCGAGGCCGCGGGCGTGACCGCGCTGTTCGGCCCGTCCGGCAGCGGCAAGACCAGCCTCATCAATATGATCGCCGGGCTGATGACACCCGACGCCGGCCGCATCGTGCTCGACGGCGACATGCTGTTCGATGCGGCGCGCAGGGTCAACGTGAAGCCGTGGAAGCGGCGCATCGGCACCGTGTTCCAGGAGGGCCGACTCTTTCCGCATCTGTCGGTGAAGCACAACCTCGATTATGGCCGCTGGATGAGCGGGCTGCCCGCCGACGCCAAGGCCTTTGCGCATGCGGTCGAGTTGCTCGACATCGGCCACCTCATCGGCCGCCGCCCCGGCAAGTTGTCAGGCGGCGAGCGCCAGCGCATCGCCGTCGGCCGCGCGCTCCTGATGAAGCCGCGGCTGCTGCTGCTCGACGAGCCGCTCGCCTCGCTCGACGCCGCGCGCAAGGCCGAGATCCTGCCCTATCTCGAGCGGCTGCGTGACGATGCCGGCGTGCCGATGATCTACGTCAGCCATGACGCGGGCGAAGTGGCGCGCATCGCGACGCACGTGGTGCGGCTGGAAGACGGCCGCGTCGCCGCCTCAGGCGGAGTCGAGGTGCTGAAGTCGTCCTAGCGCGGCTTCGCTGCCGGTTTCGCGCGGCGCTTGACGACAGGCTTCTTCCTTTCCGGCGGCTTGGCGCCGATCGGGTCGAAGCCGACATAGACGACGTAGGAGTCGAGCAGACCGAGCGGCCTCGGCAGCGGGAACGAGATTGTGTCGTCGACATGCGTGAAGTTGGCGCGGTCGACATCGCCGCCGATCGTCACCGCCTCCTTGCCGAAGGTCGACACGATCGGCTTCGGCGTGACGCCGTCCTGCACGACGGCAATGCGCATCGGCACCTCCACCGTGCCGGGGCCGCCGGCGGGGCCGGTGATGATGCGGCCCTCGATGCCGACCTTCATCGACATGATGCCGTTGTTGACGTGACACTCGCGCGCCGTGCGGATGATGCTGCCCTGGTATTTGACGTCGAGCGGCGACGGCTGCTGCTCTTTCGGGTTGCTGCCGACGACGAGCGTGGCGGCACCGGCGCGGATCATCACGCCGGGACATTCGATGTCGGTCTGGATCTCCGGCGCGTCGGGCGCCGCGGCGTTGGTCTGCGTGGCCGTCGAGGACGTGCTGAAGAGGTCGAGCGGCGACTTACTGAACACGTTCCCCACGCTGCTGCTCATGCTGCTCATGGTGCTGCCGCACCCGGCCAGCAGCCCCAGCGCTCCGATGGCCAGAAGGCCAGCGGCGCCCCGCGCCGCCTTGTCCCTTACCCCACGCATACCCGGCTCTCTTCCGTTACAGACGTACGACGCCTGCTTATAGCAAAGCGACTGTGGCCGCCAAACGGCAACAGGTCGCCTCAGTCGGGATCGTCCTTGAGCCGGGCATAGAGGAGGTGGTCCTGCCACGTCCCGTTGATGCAGAGATAGCCGCGTGCGTAGCCCTCGCGCTGGAAGCCGGTCTTCTCCAGCAGCGCGATCGACGGCTTGTTGGTCGGGATGCAGGCGGCCTCGAGCCGGTGCAGCCGCAGGCTGCCGAAACAAAACGGGATCAGCGCCCGCACCGCCGCGCTCATGTAGCCCTGATGGGCGAAGGGCTGGCCGGTCCAGTAGCCGATGCTGCCGGCCTGGGCGACGCCGCGGCGAATGTTCGCCAGCGTCAGGCCACCGACCATCGCGCCGTCGCTGGTGCGGAAGATCAGGAACGCATAGGCGGCGTCGCTGCGCTGGTCCTCGGCATAGCGGCGCAGGCGGCGGCGGAACGCCGAACGGGTGAGATCGTCGGGCGGCCAGATCGGTTCCCACGGCGTGAGGAAAGCGCGGCTCTGTTCGCGCAGCGCGGCCCATTCGGGAAAGTCGCTCGCCACCGGCATGCGGAGCAGGACGCCGTTGCCGGACACGGCCGGCAGCACGTCGCCGAAGTTCACGCTACGGAAAAACGCCATGGTCCGTCCAACCGAGCGTCCCCCTTGCGCTCAGGCGGCCCGGCGCACCAGACTTTCCGCGATTGCCGCCGTGCTTTCAAGGCCGTTGCCGGGGCCGAGCGCCGCGATGGCGGGGCGGCCGCGGTTGACCAGCGCACGGCCGGCGGCGCGCGCGCTCTCCACCGTCACCGCGTCGACCTTGGCGACGATCTCCTCGAGCGGGATCGGCCGGCCGTAGGCCAGCATCTGCCGCGCGAGTTGGCCGATGCGCGCTTCCGAGCTTTCCAGCGCCATCAGCAGGCCGGCCTTCATCTGCGCCTTGGCGCGGTTGACCTCCGCCTCGTTCAGCGTCTCGGTGGCGTTGCCGATCTGGTCGATGACGACGCGCATCAATTCCGGCGCATCGGTCTCGTCGGTGCCGGCATAGAGCCCGAACATGCCGATGTCGCTGTACGGCATGTGGAAGGCGTGGATCGTGTAGCAGAGGCCGCGGATTTCGCGCACCTCCTGGAACAGGCGCGAGGACATGCCGCCGCCCAGCGCACTGGTGAAGACCTGCATGCTGTAGAGGTCGGGATGCTTCACCGCCACGCCTTCGAGCGCCATGGCGATGTGCACCTGCTCGAGATCGCGCGTCTCGACGCGCGTACCGCCCGAGAACCGCGCAGGCTCCGGCGCCGGCCCGGCCGGTCCGACGAAGCTCGCGAACCGCTTCTCGGCCTCCTCGACGATCCGCCGGTGCTCGACGGCGCCGGCGGCGGCGATCAGCATGTCGGGCGCGCGATAATTGCGCGTCAGATAGGAGCGCAGACGCGCGGCATTGAACGAGCGCACGGTGTCCGGCGTGCCGAGAATGGAGCGGCCGACCGGCTGATCGGGAAACGCGGTCTCCTGCAGGCGGTCGAACACGAGATCGTCGGGCGCGTCTTCGGTGGCGCCGATCTCCTGCACGATCACGTTTTGCTCGCGGCGCAGCTCCTCCGGATCGAAGGTCGGATCGGAGAGGATGTCGGCCAAAACATCGAGCGCGAGCGGCACGTCGGCCTTGAGCACGCGCGCGAAATAGCCGGTCGATTCGACGCTGGTCGCCGCATTGAGATCGCCGCCGACCGCCTCGACGGTCTCGGCAATCTGCCGCGCCGTGCGCCGGCTCGTGCCCTTGAACGCCATGTGCTCAAGCAGATGCGAAATGCCGTGCTCGTCCGGCTTCTCGTCGCGGCTGCCGGCGCCGACCCAGACGCCGAGCGAGGCGGATTCCAGATGTTCCATGCGATCGGTGACAACCGCGAGCCCCGAGGGAAGACGCGTGACTTCGACGCTCATGCCGCTGCTCCTTCCTGTGCGGCGCGCGAGGCCGCCAGTACGAACTTTTCTACCTGCGTCTGGTCGGCCGGCAGGACGGTCACGCGCTCCTTGCGCTTGGTGAGGTCGCCGAGCCAGTCGGGCAGTCCGGGCTCGACGCCGCACGCCGCCTTCACCGCGTCGGGGAATTTTGCCGGATGCGCCGTCGACAGCACGACCATCGGGACCGACGGATCGCGCGGCTCTTTTTCGGCGACGGCCAGCGCCACCGCCGTATGCGGATCGGCGCAGTAGGACGCCTCGCGCATCCATGCGCGGATGGTGGCGGCGCTCTCCTGCTCATCGGCGCGGCCGGCCGCGAACAGATCGCGCATGGCCTCGAGTGCGTGCGCCGACACGGAGAAGCGCTTCGATTGCGCCAGCGAACTCATCAGCCCGCGCACCGCGCCGGCGTCGCGGCCGTAGGCGTCGAACAGCAGCCGCTCGAAGTTGGACGAGACCTGGATGTCCATCGACGGCGAGCTGGTGGCCATCACGTCGCGCACCTCGTACGTGCCCGTCGCGAAGGTGCGGGCAAGTATGTCGTTGACGTTGGTCGCCACCACCAGCCGGTCGATCGGCAGGCCCATCTTCCCGGCAACATAGCCGGCGAAGACGTCGCCGAAATTGCCGGTGGGAACCGTGAAGGCGACCTTGCGGTGCGGCGCGCCGAGCGCCGCCGCCGCGGCGAAATAATACACCGCCTGCGCCACGATCCGCGCCCAGTTGATCGAATTGACGCCCGACAGGCGGACGCGGTCGCGGAAGGCGTGGTGATTGAACATCGCTTTCACCAACGCCTGACAGTCGTCGAAGGTGCCTTCGACGGCGACGGCGTGGACGTTGGCGTCGGGCGCCGTCGTCATCATTAGGCGCTGCACGTCGGAGACGCGACCGTGCGGGAACAAAACGATCAGGTCGACCTGCTCGCGGCCGCGGAACGCCTCGACGGCGGCGCCGCCGGTGTCGCCGGAGGTGGCGACGACGATCGTCGTGCGCTCGCCGCGCTGGCGCAGCGCGTGGTCCATCAGCCGGGCGACGAGCTGCATCGCCAGGTCTTTGAAGGCGAGCGTCGGGCCGTGGAAGAGTTCCAGGACGAACAGGCCGGGATTGAGTTGCACCAGCGGCACGGTCGCCGGATGGCGGAAGGTTCCGTACGCCTCCTGCGCCATGCGCGCGAGGTCGGCATCGGCGATGCTGCAGCCGGTGAAGCGGCGGATGACGTCGGTCGCCACCTCGGCATAGGGCCGACCGGCGAAGCCGGCGATCTCCTCGGCGGACAGGCGCGGCCAGCTGTCAGGGACATACAATCCGCCGTCGCGAGCCAATCCCGCGAGCATGACCTCGACGAAATCGAGCGGAGCGGCTTCGCCCCGTGTGGAGATATAACGCATTGAATTTTCGTAGGTTTTTAAGGCGGTCCGGGACGCAAGGGGCCACACTAGCGGTCAGGGGCGGCTTTCACAAGGAACGCTCAGGCCGGCTTCTTGAAGTGGCCATAGACCCACATCCCATAGAAGGCGCCCAAGGCGGCCGCCAGCCCGAACCAGGTGATCGCGTATTGCAGGTGGTTGTCGGGCAGGTTGACGACGAGCTTGCCGGGCGATGGCAGCCCGCCGGCCGGCGCCGGCGCCTCCTGGTCGACGTAGAACGGCGCGATCGTCCCCCAATGGTGCGTAGCGGCCATCGCTGCGGGATCGCGCGCGAACCAGGTGTTGCCTTTGACGTCGGCAGCCGGCGTGAACATGCCGGGCGCCTCCGGCCAGCGCAGATAGCCGACCACATTCACGGCGCCCTGCGCCTCGCCCTCTGCCTGCCCGATCATCGCCTTGCGCGCGAGCGGCACGAAACCGCGGTCGACGACGATGGTGCTGCCGTCGGCGAGCTTGGCCGGCGCGAAGACGAAATAGCCGGGGCCTTTGACGTCGCTGCGCAGCGCGGAACCGGGTGAATAGACGAGTGCCTCCTCGCCCGGCGCGAACGTCGCGACGAAGGCGACGCGGCGGAATTCGTTCGCCGCCTGCGTCAGCGTCTGCCACTGCGCTGAAAGGGGCAGCGGCTGCGGCGGCCGATCGAGCCGCGACGTCATCGCGGCGATCAAGTCTTCCTTCCACACCTTGCGGTGCAACTGCCACACGCCGAGACCGATCAAAAACCCGACGCAGATCACAGTCGTCAGCGTGGTCCCGACGAGGCCGCGCACGCGTGCCGGCGCGCTCACTGATCGCCCCGCTCAAGGCGGCCTTCGGCCGCCTTGTGATGATATTGCAAGGCGATCAGCAGGCCCTTGAGCGGCCGCAGCGGGCCGAGCGTGACCAGCAGGATGAGCGGGAGCCACAGCGCCGCGTGGACCCAATACGGCGGTTGGTAGAGGAATTCGACGATCAGCGCCGCGAACACGACGATGAAGCCGCCGATCAGGATCATGAACACCGCCGGGCCGTCGCCGGCATCGGCGAAGCCGTAATCGAGGCCGCAATGGTCGCAAGCTTTCCGCAGCCCGAGAAATCCCGTGAACACCTTGCCCTCGCCGCAACGTGGACAGCGGCCGCGCAGGCCGCGCACGATGGAGCGCTCGATGGTCACCGGTTGCTGCCTCATCACTGGAATCCCCTAAAGCGAAAGGGCGGCGTTGCCGCCGCCCTTCGGAAACCTCAGGCCGGCGCGGTCATCCGCCGTGCCCGGCTGCGGCGCCCGCCCCCGAGCCCCACACATATATGCAGGCGAACAGGAACAGCCACACGACGTCGACGAAGTGCCAGTACCAGGCGGCGAACTCGAAGCCGAGGTGCTGGGTCGGCGAGAACTGGCCGTTGAGCGCCCGCACCAGGCAGACGATCAGGAAGATCGTGCCGATGATCACGTGCGCACCGTGGAAGCCGGTCGCCATGAAGAAGGTGGCGCCGTAGATGTTGCCGCTGAAGGCAAACTCGGCGTGCGAGTACTCGTAGCCCTGGATGCAGGTGAAGGTCGCGCCAAGCAGGATGGTGAGGATCAGGCCCCACTTGAGGCCCTGGCGGTCGTTCTCCAGGAGCGCGTGGTGTGCCCAGGTCACCGTGGTGCCCGAGGTCAGCAGGATCAGCGTGTTGAGGAGCGGCAGGTGCCAAGGGTCCATCGTCTCGATGCCCTTGGGCGGCCACACGCCGCCGGTGAAGGCGACACGGCCGACCTCGTTCAGCGCGTCGGGGAACAGCGCCGTGTTGAAATAGGCCCAGAACCACGCGACGAAGAACATCACCTCGGAGGCGATGAACAGAATCATGCCGTAGCGGTGCGAGATCTGCACCACGCGGGTGTGGAAGCCGCCGAACTCGGCTTCGCGGATTACATCGCGCCACCAGCCGACGAAGGTGTAGAGCACGCCGAGCACGCCGACGCCGAAGATGAACGGCGCGGCGGGGAACATGTGGTGCATCCAGGTGATCGCGCCCACCGCCATGATGAAGGCGGAAATGGAGCCGACCGCCGGCCACGGGCTCGGATCGACCAGGTGGTAGTCGTGATGCTTGGCGTGAGCGTCGGCCATCGTCGTCTCCGTTCAAGTCCCGTTTCGCTGTAGCGGCGCTGGCGGCGCCCCCGAATCTTGCCCTTAGAGTTTCTTCGACCCCGGAGCCGCCGGCGCTTCGGCGACCGGCTTCTCCGGATTCGGAATGCGGTAGAAAGTATAGGACAGCGTGATCGTGTCGAGCCGGTCCTGGTCGCTGTCCTTGACCAATGAGGGATCGACGTAGAACACGACCGTCATCTCGCGGGTCTCGCCTGCCTTCATGGTCTGCTGCGTGAAGCAGAAGCAGTTGATCTTGGTGAAGTAGGCCCCGACCTGCGGCGGCGCGACGTTGTAGCCGGCCTGCGCGGTGATTTCGCGCGCGGCCATGTTGGTGACCTTGTAGTGCACGGTCGCCACTTCGCCGATGTGGATATGAATCTCGTTCTGCTCGGGCTCGAACTTCCACGGCAGGCCCGGCGCGACATTGCTGTCGAAGCGCACATTGATCATGCGGCCGAGCACCTTGCCAGGCGCGGCGACCGCGACCTGGGTGGTGCCGCCGAAACCGGTGGTGCGGCAGAACCAGCTATAGAGCGGCACCGATGCGTAAGCGGCGCCGACCATCATCGCCGCGACGACACCGCAGATCCCGGCCACGATCACGTCGCAGCGGAGGTTCGGCTTCTTCGGATTTGGCGTGGGTGTGGTCATTGGTGCGCGTCCTCAGAACGGACGATTCAGGACGCCGGGACCCTTCACCAGCGTCATCACGTAGAAGAGAATGACCAGCGCGGCGAGCGCCAGCGCAATCGCGATCGAGCGCGAGCGGCGGGCGCGCTGCTGCGCTTCGGTGAGAACGACACCCTTATCCTTGTCGTCCCTCTGCGGTTCGCTCATGACGGCTCCGATGCTCACGTGGTCAGCCGAGCGAGGAGCCCGCCCCAACCGCGTTCGACCAGCAAGACCGCGAAGAGCAGGAACAGGTACAGAATCGAGAAGGCGAACAGGTTGCGGCTGGCGCGCTCAGCCGGCGCGCGCTCGAACAGCACCTGTACCGCCAGCAGCAGCATGATCGCGCCGGTCACGCAGGCAACCGTGCCGTAGAGCAGCCCGGCAAAGCCGAGCGCCCAGGGGGCGACGCCGAGCGGCACCAGCAGCAGCGTGTAAAGCAGGATCTGCCAGCGGGTCGACACCTCGCCCGCGACCACCGGCAGCATCGGCACGCCGGCGCGCGCGTAGTCCTGCATGCGGTAGAGCGACAGCGCCCAGAAGTGCGGCGGCGTCCAGAAGAAGATGATCAGGAACAGCAGCACCGGCTCGACCGCCAGCGAGCCGGTCACCGCCGCCCAGCCGATCATCGGCGGGAAGGCGCCGGCGGCGCCGCCGATGACGATGTTCTGCGCGGTCGAGCGCTTGAGCCACATCGTGTAGACGACGGCATAGAAGAAGATGGTGAAGGCGAGTAGCGCGCCGGCGAGCCAGTTGACCAGCAGGCCGAGCGTCACCACCGAGAAGCCCGACAGCGTCAGGCCGAAAGCAAGCGCCTCGCCCGGCTTGACGCGGCCCATCGGTACCGGACGGCGCGAGGTGCGGGTCATCACCGCGTCGATGTCGGCGTCGTACCACATGTTCAGCGCGCCGGAGGCGCCGGCGCCGACGGCGATGCACAGGAGAGCCGTGAAGGCCGTGATGGGGTGCATATGCCCCGGAGCTACCGCGAGACCGACCAGCGCGGTGAACACGACAAGCGACATCACCCGCGGCTTCAGCAGGGCGATGTAGTCGGAGACGGTCGCCAGACTCGGCTCAGCAAGATCGAAATCCGATCGCGCAGCCAGAGGACCTGAGAGTTTCGTACCTTCACCGACGAACGACATCTACGCTTGCTTCCTCGACATCCGGCGCGGCGAGACCCCGTGAACGGGACCCGGGATCTCGCCATTCGTTTCACTTGATTCGCGGCAGCGTCTCGAACTGGTGGAACGGCGGCGGCGACGACAGCGTCCACTCCAGCGTGGTCGCAGACGGGCCCCACGGGTTATCGCCGGCGACCCGCTTCTTCATGAAGGCCTCGATCACACCGATGAAGAAGATGAGAACGCCGAGGCCCGTGATGTAAGACCCGAATGACGATATCTCGTTCCAGCCGTGGAACGCCATGGGATAGTCGACCGTGCGGCGCGGCATGCCGGCGAGGCCGAGGAAGTGCTGCGGGAAGAAGATGATGTTCGCTCCGATAAACATCACCCAGAAGTGCGCCTTGGCGATGGCCTCGTTGTACATATAGCCGCTCATCTTCGGGAACCAGTAGTACCAGCCGCCGAAGATCGCGAACACTGCCGCGATGCCCATCACGTAATGGAAATGAGCGATGACGTAATAGGTGTCATGCAGCACGCGGTCGACGCCCGCGTTCGCCAAGACGACGCCGGTGACACCACCGATCGTGAAGATGAAGATGAAGCCGAGCGCCCACAACATCGGCGCGCGGAATTCGATCGAGCCGCCCCACATCGTGGCGATCCAGGAGAAGATCTTCACCCCGGTCGGCACCGCGATCACCATCGTCGCGGCGACGAAATAGGCCTGCGCGCCGGTCGACAGCCCGACCGTGTACATGTGGTGCGCCCAGACCACGAAGCCGATGCCACCGATTGCGACCATGGCATAGGCCATGCCGAGATAGCCGAACACGGGCTTCTTCGAGAAGGTCGATACGATCTGCGAGATGATGCCGAAGCCCGGCAGGATCAGGATGTACACTTCCGGGTGACCGAAGAACCAGAATAGATGCTGGAACAGCAGCGGGTCGCCGCCGTGGTCGCCGGAGAAGAAGGTGGTGCCGAAGTTGCGGTCGGTGAGCAGCATGGTGATG
Organism: Pseudolabrys sp.; assembly: GCF_035943735.1. Lineage (GTDB taxonomy): Bacteria > Pseudomonadota > Alphaproteobacteria > Rhizobiales > Xanthobacteraceae > Pseudolabrys. The sequence continues at coordinate 49,433 of NZ_DASZBV010000001.1, read as the reverse complement.
CCGCCGGCGAGCACCGGCAGCGCCAACAGCAGCAGGAACACTGTCACCAGGATCGACCAGACGAACAGCGGCATCTTGTGCAGGGTCATGCCCGGCGCGCGCATGTTGAAGATCGTGGTGATGAAATTGATGGCGCCGAGGATCGACGAGGCGCCGGCCAGGTGCAGCGACAGGATGACGAAGTCCACAGCCGGGCCCGGGTGACCCGAGGTCGACAGCGGCGGATAGAGCGTCCAGCCGGTGCCGGCGCCGAGCGAGCCGGGTTCGCCCTCGACGAACATCGAGGTGATCAGAAGCGCGAATGAAGCCGGCAAGAGCCAGAACGAGATGTTGTTCATGCGCGGGAACGCCATGTCCGGCGCGCCAATCATCAGCGGCACGAGCCAGTTGCCGAAGCCGCCGATCATCGCAGGCATCACCATGAAGAAGATCATGATCAGGCCGTGGCTGGTGGCGAACACGTCGTATTCGTGGGACGACGGGAAGAACTGGATGCCGGGATTCTGCAGTTCGAGGCGGATGGCGATCGACATCAGCGCGCCGATGACGCCGGCCATCATCGCGAACACGAGGTACATCGTGCCGATGTCCTTGTGGTTCGTGGAATACACGAAACGCCGCCACCCGGTCGGATGGTGCGCGTGAACGTCGTGCGTGTCGTGGGCCGCCGCGGTATTGCTCGCCATCGTCATTACCCTTCGCAGATTGTCGCCTGTCACCGTATTATATTCGGCTCACACTATATGTCACTCGGCGGCGGCGAGCGTCGTCGGCCCGCTGTTGTCGGCGGAGAATTTCTTCTTCGCCGTCGCCAGCCACGCCGCGTAATCCTTCTCGCTCAGGACATGGACGGCGATCGGCATGAAGGCGTGGTCGCGGCCGCACAGCTGCGAGCACTGGCCGTAATAGGTGCCCTCGCGCTCCGCCTTGAACCAGGTCTCGTTGATGCGGCCGGGGACCGCGTCGATCTTGATGCCGAAGGACGGCACCGAGAAGGAGTGGATCACGTCGGCGCCGGTGACGAGGACGCGGACGACCTTGTTCACCGGCACGACGAGCTCGTTGTCGACCGTGAGCAGCCGCGGCTGGCCGGGCTTGAGGTCCTTGTCCTGCACCAGGAGCGAGTCGAACTCGATCTTCTGGTCGGGATAGCTGTAGCTCCAGAACCACTGCTTGCCGGTCGCCTTCACCGTCAGATCGGCGGGCGGGACCTTGAGTTCGTAGAACAGCAGCCGGAACGACGGCACCGCGATCGTCACCAGGATCAGCACCGGCACCACCGTCCAGACCATCTCGATGAGGGTGTTGTGCGTGGTGCGCGACGGGACCGGATTGCGCCGGGCGTTGAAGCGCACGATCACCACCAGCAGCAACGTCATCACGAGCAGCGTAATGGCGACGATGATCCAGAGCAGGAAGTGGTGAAACCAGATGATGTCGTCCATCACCGGCGTCACGCCGGCCTGCAGATTCATCTGCCAAGGATGAGGCTGTCCCATCGGCTCATTGGCGGCGAACGCCGCGGCCCCCCCGGCAAACACGGCCACGAACGTGACCACACATGCGACCAACCGCTTGAGCAACATCATTGTCGACTGCTCTCCTCGACGAGAAAACCGGCCTTGCGAATCAAGGCTCCTTTTGCCGTCCACCGCAGGACTGATGTTCGGCCGGAACCCCCTCTGAGCACGGCACTTTGCCACGGGCGTGGCAGCTTGAACGGTGCTTCGGGTGGGGAAATCCCGGCTTCTCAAACCACAATTCCGACGCTGCCGCAATGCGCCAAATTACGCCCGCCACAGGGCTGACCGTATTACCCCCAGGCGGAAAAAATCGCCGTATTTACGCCACCCCGGCGCGGCTTAGGTCTCGCGTGCACCGGCGGTTGTTCTCGGGGGCCGCGTCGCTTGACAGGATCGGCCGGGCATGACCCAAACGGGGGGACGACGATTAGATAAAGCCTGGCGCGATTCGCGACGGCGCTGGCCGGGCCAAAGGACTGGAGTCATGGGCTTTTTCAACCGGCTCAGGACCGCTGTAGCGGGCTCGATCGGCGGCGGGGCGCTTGTGGCGGCCGCGCTCGTGCTTTTCGTGCCGTCGCAGGAAGCCCTTGCCCAGGGCGCGGTAAAGTCGGTGCACAAGGATTGGCAGATCCGCTGCGACACGCCGCCCGGCGCGAAGTCGCAGCAGTGCGCGCTGATTCAGAGCGTGACCGCGGAAGACCGGGCCAATGTCGGCCTGACTGTCATTGTACTCAAGACGGCCGACCAAAAGAGCCGGTTGATGCGGGTCGTGGCGCCCCTCGGCGTGCTGCTGCCATCGGGTCTCGGCCTGAAGATCGACAATGTCGACATCGGCCGCGCCGGCTTCGTGCGCTGCCTGCCGAACGGTTGCATCGCTGAAGTCGTCATGGACGACACCCTCATCGGCAAGCTGCGCAACGGCAAGACAGCGACCTTCATTATCTTCCAGACGCCGGAAGAGGGTATCGGCTTCCCGATGAGCCTCGCCGGCTTCGGCGAGGGCTACGACCAGTTGCCCTGATCCGGCTCCTGCCCTTCTGAAATCGCCGGCAAGTCCGGCACGATCCTGATACCGGCCTCGGTGCCATTGCCGTCCCTCGACGGCCGGCGAAGCGCGGCCTAAGCATGCCGATCGTCACGATCCGCATGCGAGGCCCCGCGTGAGCACCGAGCAGAAGCCCTGTCCGCCGCCTGATCGCAATCCGCACCCGCCGGCTTTCGCGGTGCCGGCCGGCGCGACCGATTGCCACGCGCATGTCTTCGGCCCGGCGGTGCGCTATCCCTACCAGCCTGACCGCTCCTATACGCCGCCGGACCTGCCGCTCGCCGACCTGCGGCGCATGCATGCGACGCTCGGTCTACAGCGGCTGGTGCTGGTGCAGGCGAGCGTGCACGGCACCGACAGCAGCGCCGTGCGCGATGCCGTCGCCAGCGATCCCGCCAACCTGCGCGGCATCGCGGCGATGACGGAAGAGACCACCGATAAGGAACTGGCAGCGCTGCATGATGCCGGCATTCGCGGCGTGCGCGTCAACCTGGTCGACCGCGGGGGCATGCCATTCCGCTCGCTCGACGCGCTGGCGCAGGCGGCCGAGCGCATCCGCGATCTCGGCTTCCACATCGAACTGCTCGTGCACGTCGAGAGCTTCCCCGACCTGCGCACGCTGGCGAAGACGATCTGCGTGCCGATGTCGGTCGGGCATATCGGTTACACCAAGGCGGCCGCCGGCGGCCTGCAGCATCCGGGCTTCCAGGATTTCCTGGCGCTGCTGCGCGACGGCTATTTCTGGGTGAAGCTCACCGGTCCTTATCGCATCAGCGCGTGCACGCAGTATCCGTACAAGGACATTTCCGACATGGCGAAAGCGGTGATCGCTGCCGCGCCAGAGCGCATCGTCTGGGGCTCGGACTGGCCGCACGTGATGGTGCAGACGACGATGCCGAACGATGGCGATCTCCTCGACGCGCTCGCCGAATGGGCGCCGGACCCGGTAGACCGCCATCGCATCCTCGTCGATAATCCGGCGCGCCTTTACGGCTTTTAGTTGAACCGCACAGCACAGAAGAAGCGGTCGACGATTTCCAGGGGAGGAGATTATGCAGAACCGCTTCCGACTCGTAGCGGCCGCCGCGCTGGCGACGACGCTCATTGTCCACGGCGCGCCCGCACGCGCGCAGAATTTCAGCGACCGCCCCATCAAAATGATCGTCGGCGTCGCCGCCGGCGGCGCCACCGATGTCACCGCGCGCGTCATCGCGCAGAAACTGTCGGAAAGTTTGAAGACACCGGTCATCGTCGAGAACAAGCCCGGCGGATTCTTCGAGCCGGCCTACCGCGAGCTGACGAGCGCGGCGCCGGACGGCCACACCGTGTTCATGATCTCGGCCGCCATCGTCGTGGCGCAGCCGGCGCGCAAGAACTACCCGTTCGACATCCGCAAGATGACGCCGATCTCGGAAGTTTCGTCGGGCCCGTTCATCCTGACGGCGCGCAAGTCGCTCAACATCAAATCCGTCGCCGATCTCGTCGCCTACGGCAAGGCCAACCCGGGCAAGCTCACCTTCGGCTCGGGCGGCGGCGCCGGTTCGTCGCTGTCGCTGTGCGCCGAGCTCTTCCGGCTCAAGGCCGGCCTCAAGATCGTCAACGTGCCGTACAAGGGCGCCGCCAACGCACTGACCGATCTCATGGGGAACAGCATCGACGCGATGTTCGACGCACTGCCGGTCGAGGTCGAACAGGTGAAGAGCGGCAACGTCGTCGGCCTGGCGGTGACCGGCGCGAAACGCTCGCCGGCGCTGCCGGACGTGCCGACGATGATGGAAGCCGGCATCAAGGATTACGAGACCTACAATTACTTCGGCCTGATCGCCCCGCCGAACACGCCCAAGAATATTGCCAAGGCGCTCAGCGACGCCACCGCCAAGGCCGTCGCCCTGCCCGAGATCAAGGCGCTGTTCGAAAAGCAGGGCATGGCGCCGATCGGCAGCGATCCGGACGCGTTCGGCAAGGTGCTCGGCGAGGATTTGCAGCGCTGGACCGACGTGATCAAGGACGCCGGCATCACGCCGCAATAAGCGCCTGCCCGCGTGGCGGCCCGCGCCGCCGGCCATTGCAGTCCTGTCGGCGCAACACCCGCGCATTGTTCCGCCGCGCGGGAATCGCAATTTTGTGTAGAGCTGTTTGCTCTGCCCGCCGTCCGGCAGGGAACGCTGTTCATTGTTCCTGTGTTTTTGGTCCGACTGTATCGCCCACCGTTCAGGCGAGATGGTAAACACAGGGAGGCTTCACATGCGGAACATTGCTAAATTCGCCACTGCCGCCGCGCTGGTCGGCGCGATGGCCATTGCGACGACGCCGAGCCAGGCGGAACATGGCCGCAATGCGGCGGCTGCCATCGGCTTCGGCGCCGGCGCACTGGTCGGCGCGGCCGCTGCCAGCAGCGCATATAACGGACCGGACTACGCCTACGGTCCGGATTACGCCCCGGCCTATTACGGCGGCGGCTATGCGTATCAGCCGGGCTATGCCTATGAGGCGGCGCCGGCATACGAGCCGGCCTATGCCTACGAACCCGCGCCGATGATCGCGCCCTCGTCCTGCTGGGTGAGCACGGACAACACGCGCGGCTTCGGCTATCGCGGCTCCTGCGCGTCGCACACCCAGGACACCGACGCGGCGACGCTGGGTCAGGCGCGACGCAACCTGAGCATCGGGCGTCCGTAGGCAAACGCGCTCCAGACCTGCTGTCTGAGGCTGCGGGGCGCGGCGGTTGTGAAGCCGCCGCGTCTCGCGGCTATTCGCATAACAGCGGTGTCAATCGTCGCCCGCCGCATCCGCACGCGGGGCTGAGACACATCATTTTCTGGATCGTGCCGCCGAGGACCGCGGGCCGGTGCTCTGCCGCAACCGCCGCATTCACCGTCGCCACCGGATCCACCTCGCCCATCTCGAATGGATAATCGCTGCCCAGCACCAGCCGCTCGACGCCGACCAGGTCGATGAGATAGCGCAACGTCACTGGACTGAACGTCACCGTGTCGAAATAAAGCCGTCGCAGCACCTCGAGCGGATCGCCGCGGAATCCTTTCGAACGCGGCTCCGGGCGAAATTCGGCGGCATGACGGAATCGCTCGATCTGATACGGCAGGAAGCCGCCGGCGTGCGGCACCTTGATTCGCAGCTTCGGGAAGCGGTCGAACACGCCGGAAAACATCATGCGCACGACGGCGATCGTGGTCTGCAGCGGGTAGCCGATGCAGTTATGCAGGAAATAGTCTTGCAGCCCCGCCGGCCTCTGCTCGTCGTAAGGATGGAAGATCAGAAACGTGCCCATCTCCTGCGCCGCGGCCCAGAACGGATCGAGCGCCGGATCGTCCAGGAAGCGGTCGGGCCCAAGATAGGTAGCGATCTGCGCGGCGCTGAAGCCGTATTTGTCAGCGCAGGTCTGCAGCACCGCGATCGCGGCCTTCGGATCCTGCAAGGGCACGTTGGCAGCGCCGGCGAAGCGATCCGGATTCGACGCGGCCACAGCGGCGATCGCTTCGTTCTGCAATTCCGAGAACTTGATGCCGAGATCGCGCGGCATCGTATAGGCGGAGAAATCGACCCAGCCGGTGAGGATCTGCATGTCGATCCCTTGCCGGTCCATGGTCGCGATGCGTTCATCCAGGTGCGTAAGAAAGAGCGGCAGCGGACGCACATAGGACGAACCGGCCAACTGCACGAGCGGCCGCGCCGCGTCGCCGCTGAAGCTCACGCCGTAGCCGGCCGCGTTGCTGCGCAACGCTTTGTACATATCGGGTGGGACGATATGCGCATGCGTGTCGATGACGGGTGTGACCATGTCTGCTCCCAACGATTGGCGCGGATGCGCATCAAAGCTTGGAGCAGCAGGGCCCACAAGCGTAAGTCGGGTTTACGTCGCCGGGTTTTTGCAGCGTGAAAGTGGCGTGTGCCGCTGCGGCGGTGCTTGCACGTGGTTCGATTTTGACCGAGCATGACCGGTAACGATCGCCGCGCGGCTCAGCGGAAATGCTGCAACGCCGCATTGCATGAGCGATCGGTTCGAGAAAATCCCAGTCGTCGAGCACTTCGCGGCATTTACTGCCCGCTCAGAAAAACAAGACCGGACCACCGGCGGGGAACAGCGACCATGAGGGAGGACTTCCCATGTCGACAGCTTCCATAGCTGGAACGGAGCCTTGGTATCGCAGCCTCAATGCAAACCAATGGAAGACGATGATCGCCTCGAACATCGGCTGGATGTTCGATGGCTATGAGACCTTTGCGCTGATCCTGACGGTCGGGGTCGCGCTGCACCAGTTGCTGCCCGCCTCCGAGCTCTCGCATACGCAGGCCTTCGCCGGCACCGTCATCGGCATCACGCTTCTCGGCTGGGGCGTTGGCGGCGTCATCGGCGGCATATTGGCCGATTATCTCGGCCGCAGGCGCACGATGATCCTGGCGATCCTTGCCTATTCGCTGACCACCGGCCTCAGCGCCCTGGCCTGGGATTGGGTGTCGTTCGCGCTGCTCCGCTTCGTCGTGGGCGTGGCGATCGGCTCCGAGTGGGCGACCGGCGCGTCGATGACCGCGGAAGTGTGGCCGGACCACGCGCGCGGCCGTGGCGCCGGCCTGATGCAGTGCGGACTTGGCATCGGATTCTTCCTCGCCTCGTTCATCTGGCTGTTCATCAGCGGCTACGGTCCGAACGCCTGGCGCATCATGTTCCTGCTCGGCATCGTGCCCGGCCTGTTCGCGCTGTGGCTGCGCAGCGGCATTGACGAGTCAAAACGCTGGGAAGCCACCAACGAAAAGCGCAAGAGCGCCCGCGCCAAGAAGATGAGCGGCGCCGTGCTTGCCCCCGAGGAGCACGCGCTCAACCGTTTCACGATTGCAGACCTGTTTGCCGACCCCGAGCTTCGGAAGCGGGCCATCATCTGCTTCTTCATGTCGCTGACGACAACGTTGGCGTGGTGGGGAATCTCGACCTGGGTACCCCCCTTCGTCGCGGCGGTCGCAGCCGCGCAACACCTGCCGCCACAGACTTGGGCCAGTTATGCGGCCATGAGTTACAACATCGGCGGCATCATCGGATATGCCGGACTGGGCTTCATGGCCGACCGATTCGGGCGCAAGCCCGTCGTCATGCTGTTCTTCGCAGCCTCGCTGGTCCTCACGCCGGCGCTCTACATGTGGACGACGAACCTGGAGCTGCTGGTGCTGATTGCCGCCGTGAACGGCATCTTCACGCTGGGGCAGTATTCGTGGCTGTCGGTATGGCTCCCCGAACTCTTCCCCACGCGCATGCGGGCCACCGGCATGGCCTTCGTGTTCAACGCGCCGCGCTTCATCGCGTTCATGGGGCCGCTGTTTGCGGGTCTGCTGATCGTGCAGTTCGGCGGTTTCAGCAAGATGGCCGTCGCCTTCTCGCTGATCTACATCCTCGGCTTCGTGCTGGTGCCGTTCCTGCCCGAAACCAAGGGCCAGCCGCTCCCGACCTGATCTGAAAACGACATGGCCCGTGCGGCGCTCGAACGCCGCACGGCCGCACGCAAAGGGCCTCGCCTTCAGAGCCGCAGCAGCCGCTCCGCATTGCCGTGCGCAATGCGTTCGCGATCGGCCTCGCTGACCGGCAGATGCTGCAGAAAGCTGCGCGCCTCCGCCATCGAGCCGTACGGGTAATCGGCCGAGAACATGATGCGGTCGACGCCGATCTCCAGCAGCAGATTGAGGAAGGTCGGCGTGAAATTGAAGCCGCCGAAAGTGTAGTGGACGTTCTGGCGCAGGTAGTCGGCGACGGGGCGCGCGAGTTTCGTCAGCTGCGGCGGCAGAACCCTGTTCGTCCGCTCGAGCATGAACGGGATCGCCTCGCCCATGTGGCCGATGCAGATCTGCAGCTTCGGATGCCGGTCGAACACGCCGGCGAGAACCAGGCGCAGCAGGTGCACCGCCGTCTCGATGTGCCAGCCCCAGGCGCCCGTCGAGAACACGGCTGTCACCGCCGGCGAGAAGCCGCCATAGAGCGCGTCGAGCACGGGCTTCGCCGGCGCCGTGGGGTGCAGGTAGATCGGCACGTCGAGCGCTTCGGCCCGCGTGAGGATCGGCGCGAAGAATTTGTCGTCGAGATAGCGGCCGCGCGTGTGGCCGTTGATGTTGGCGCCCTTGAAGCCCAGCTTGCGCACGCAGCGCTCGAGTTCGTCTGCGGCCTTGTCCGGCGCCTGGGTCGCCAGCGAGGCGAAGCCGGCAAAGCGTGTCGGATGCTTCTTGATCGCCTCGGCGAGCCAGTCGTTCGACTCGCGCGCGCAGGCGACCGCCTCGTCGGGCTCTGCCTGCTCCACGCCGGGCGCGTTGAGCGACACGACCTGCATATCGATGCCCGCCGCATCCATCTCGGCGACGCGCTTGTCGCCGAGGTCGGTCAGCCGATCGACGATCACCGCCCCGGCCGGCCCGGAATCGCGGAACCTGTTCATGAAATGCTTGCCGGGCCCCGCGAGGAAGGCAGGGGTGATGAAATGTTCTTCTACGGTGATGGTGCGCATCGTCACTCCTTGGACGTTCTTCGTTATGGTCGGGGATTCGCGTGCGGGGTCGGCCGGCACACTAGCTTGGGGAACGGCGCGTCAGGAAGAGGCTGTCGGTGGGGCGATACTGCAAACAAAATTCTCTACGTCCCGCCCCATCGCGCGTCGACCGCCTGCCGGCCCGCAAGGTTACCAAATACGCAAAAACACGTGACTTTTTGTCGATAGACGCCCCCGCCGGCGGTGAAAGGATAATGTCTCAGGGACCTCATCAGCCATAAGCATCATAATCGGTCCACCTTAAAGGGGAGCCGCCATTGCATCCGCGTCCGTGGAGTTTCGTCGCTGCCATCGTGGCGGCGATTTCGCTGTCTTGGCCGCTGCCTCCGGCCCATTCGGCGGAGTTTCCAGAACGGCCGCTCCAGATCGTCGTGCCCTATGCGCCCGGCGGCCCGAGCGATGTCGGAACGCGCCTCATGGCCGACGCGCTGTCCCGCCACATCGGCCATCCGGTCGGTTGCAGTCGTCAGCCCCCTCCTTGCCGACGCTTGCCGGCCTCGCCGGAGCGGATAAACCTGCGCTCAGTTCGATCCTGAAAGCTTCGGGACAGCTTTTTGGCCGGAACCTGGCCGCATAGCGACAGCGGCACGGAGCTACGGCGCCACCTAATCAGCTCAGGCCGCGGGTCGTCTCGTCGAACAGCTCGTCGACGCTGAAGCGGCGCGAAATGAGCTTCTGATCGAAGGTCAGATCGATGATCGTCTCGAGCGAGCGCCGGTTCGGCTCAAGCCCGAATTGAAGCGTCGCCGCGTTCTTGTCGCCCGCACGCACGGCGGCGTCGTGACTTTCCTTGAGCAGTCGGAACACCTCGCGCACCAGATCGGGACGCGTGCGCGACAGTTCGTTACGGATCACCATCAGGTGGTTGATCGTGTAGCCGTGCTTGTCGGCCCACGCCTTCGACGCCGCCTCGTGGTCGGGAATGAGATGCTTGAGCCGCGGATCGGGCAGCTTGTCACCGACGATGGCCGCGTCGAGCTCGCCATCGAGCAGCATCTGCGCGATGTTTTTGCCGGCCGGGGCGCGCTCGACAAAGGCGGGATCGGTGTATTCCGCAAGATGCGGATCCTCGAAGGTGACCCATTTAACCTTGCCGAGATCGACGCCGTACTGTTCCTTGAGGATGCCGCGCACCCAGACACCGGTGGTCACCGTATAGGCTCGCACGCCGACGCGCTTGCCGGCCAGATCGGATGCTGTCAACGGTCCGCGTTCAGGATTGTAGGCGATGGTGTGATGCTGGCCGCGGGCGACGACGACGGCGGGCATGAGCACGTAGGGCTTGTTATAGGTCTTCGCCTGCAGATAGGTGACGATCGCCAGTTCGGACAAGTCGAACTTCTGCTCGCGCACCAGCGGCTTGAAGCCGGTATTGGCGACCTTGATGTCGGCATAGGTGAAGCCGACGAGATCGGAACGTAGTTCCCCGGACTTGAGCGCCCGCGTCACCGGGTAGTCGCCGAGCAGCGTGAACAGGTTGGTCTTCTGCGACGTCATGTACGCAATCCCCTTTTTCGTCTGTTTTGCACGCTGCCGTCAGGCGTTCAAGCCGACCGCCTTCAGCCGTCCAGGGAGCCGCGGGTAAACCCGCAGTGCATTGCCGGAGAAGATCTTCGCCTTATCTTCCGCGCTCAGCCAAGTGGCCTTGTCGAGATACTTCTTGGTGTCGTCGAAGTCGTGGCCGGTCATCGGATCGACGCCGCGCACGGCGCCGACCATCTCCGACGCGAACAGGATATTGTCGACCGGCACCACCTTGGTCAGCAGCTCTATCCCCGGCAGATGATAGACGCAGGTGTCGAAGAATACGTTCTTGAGCAGGTGCTCCTTCAGCTCCGGCTTGCCGTTGTTCAGCGCCAGGCCCCGGTAGCGGCCCCAGTGGTACGGCACCGCGCCGCCGCCGTGCGGGATGATGAACTTGAGCGTCGGGAAGTCCTTGAACAGGTCTCCCATGATGAGCTGCATGAAAGCGGTCGTGTCGCCGTTGATGTAATGCGCGCCGGTGGTGTGGCAGCATGGATTGCACGATGCGCTGACATGGATCATCGCCGGCACGTCGAGCTCGACCATCTTCTCGTAGAGCGGATACCACGAGCGGTCGGTGAGCGACTTCGTCTTCCAGAAGCCGCCGGACGGATCGGGGTTGAGGTTGCAGCCAACGAAGCCGTACTCCTTGACGCAGCGCTCGAGCTCGGCCGCGCAATTGGCCGGCGACACGCCCGGCGACTGCGGCAACTGGCAGACGCCGATGAAGTTCTTCGGATAGAGCGTGCAGACGCGGTGGATCAGGTCGTTGCATAGGCGCGACCAGTCCATGCTGGTGCGCTCGTCGCCGATGTGGTGGCTCATGCCGGCGGCGCGGGGCGAAAAGATGGTGAGATCCGTGCCGCGGGAACGCTGCAGCTTGAGCTGCGCGCCTTCGAGGCTCTCGCGGATCTGGTCGTCGGTGATGTTCAGGTTGCCCGGCGAGAGGTGCTCGCCGTGCCCGATCGCCTCGGTCTGCCTCTTGCGGAAATCGTGCAGCTGCTGCGGCTCGGTGGTGTAGTGACCATGGCAATCGATGATCATACTCTTTGCTCCTAACGGTGCCGCGATCAGCGGGAGAGGATGGCGCGCGTTTCGGCGAACATATCGTCGACGCTCATGCGCTTCGGAATGAGGCCTTGCTGGTAGGTGTATGCGGCGATCAGTTCCAAACTCTTGCGGAGCGGTTCCGTGCCGAAGGGCAGCGGATCGGGATCGGACGGCGGGCCAGCCAGCCGCTTGCCTTCGCACAGCAGCCGCCAGACCTCGCGCGCCGTCTCAGGATCACGCGTGACATCGGCGCTACGCATGACAACGAGGTGATTGATCGGCACGGTCTTGTGCTTTTGATGCCAAAGCCGCGCTTCGGCCTGCGGGTCGCCGAACAGCGGCCGCAGGCGCGGGTCCTTGGAGGATTCGCCCAGCACCGCGTCCAGTTCGCCGTCGATTAGCATCTGCACGATCTTTTTACCGGCCGGCGCGCGCAGGGTCGTGTCGTGATACTCAGCGACGTGCGGATCCTCGAACGTCACCCATTCGATGCTGTCGAGATCGACGCCATAGTCGTTCTGCAGGATGCCGCGTAGCCAGGCGCCGGTGGTGGTCGTGAAGGAGCGGATGCCGACGCGCTTGCCGTCGAGGTCGCGCGGCCCGAGCGGTTTCGCCGCGTTGCAGAGCGCGTAAGGCTGCTGGAAGCGGCCGATCATCCCCGCCGGCAGCAGCGCCAGCGGCTTCCCGTGTGCGCGCGCGATCAGATAAGTGACGACGGCCATTTCCGACACGTCGTACTTCATCTCCCGGATCATGCCCTTGAAGCCGTCCCAGACCGGCTCGATCTCGGTGAACTCGAGATCGAACAGGTCCGAGCGCACTGCGCCCGATTTCAGCGGCGCAGTGTGCGGATAGGTGCCGATCAGCGTCTGCAGCTTCCGGCGCGCCACGATGCTCAGCCCTTTAGGACCGGGTACAACGTCTGCGCGGTCTTGCCGAAGATCCAGTCCTGATCGCTCGCCTTGGCGAAGGCGAAGGCCTTCTGCGCCGCGGTCAGGATCTCCTTCATGGTGCCGACCGAATTGGGGAAGTTCGAGCCCCAGGCGATGCGCTCGGCGCCGAACGTGTCGATCATCTTGCCGAAGAACGTCTCCGGTGCACCATTGCCCCAGCTCTTGGGCGAAACGTTGATCGGCGTCACCTTGAGGTAGACCTGCTTGTACTTAGCCAGGTCGAACAGCGCCTGCGCCTTGGCATAAGGCGGCCCGTCCTCGAACGGCGCGCGCGAGAAGTGGTCGAGGATCATGGTGATCTTCGGGAAGCGATCCATGATCTGGCGCAGCAGCGGGATGCCCTCCTGCTTCATCTGCATGCAGACTGGGATGTTCTTGGCCTGCGCATGCTCCCAGAACGGATCGGCCTTCGGATCGACAAAGAAGGTCGCCTGGTTCGGCAGCGTCGAGCCGGTGGTGAACAGGCGCATGCCGGTGCAGCCGCGGCCGAGCCAGTAGTCGAACGTCTTCACCGCGTCCGGCGCCAGCACGTCGATCGAATAGACGCCGGTGAAGCGCTCCGGCACCGCCTCGACGGCGTCGGCGACGTAGCTGTTGTCGTAGCCGTAGGCGGTCGAGGAATGCACGATCGCCGCCTTGGCGACGCCCGCCTCGTCCATCGCAGCGAGCAGTTGATGGTACGTCGTCGGCCGCTCGGTCGACCAGGTCGACTGCGTGCCGCCGAGCGGATCGAGCGGATACTTCTTGGTGTCGGGCGAGACGATGTGCGGATGGATATCGATGATCGAGGACATACAGGCCTGCTTACTGTTGGACTTCGCTCAGGCGTCGACGTTGACGAAGACGCGGTCGAGTTCGGGACGGGAGGGGATCAGCTCCTGCTGCAGCGCATAGGTCACGAGCGCCTCGATGCTTGGCCGGTTCGCCGCCATGCCATAGGGCAGCGGATCGCTCATGAGCGAGAAGAAGCTTCGATAGCGCTTGTCTTCCGCGCTGTCACCTTTGCCGAGCCGCAGCCCCTCGAGATAGGGCAGCTTGGCCGTGGTGAAGGCGTTCATCATGCTCTGCGCCAGCCAGGGATGGCGCGCAATGACCTCGTCCTTGACGACGATGAGACCGTGGATCGGATAGATGCCCGTGCGGCGATACCAGTCGTGCTCGACCTGCTCGACGTTGGCGAGCAGTTCGGGATAGGTCCCGGTGTCGCCGCCGGTCGGCGCGTTCATGTCCCAGTTGCCAATCGGCGGGCCGGCGCGGCCGACGCCCGCGGGGCCGGTGAAGCCGGCCTGGATCTCGCCGCTCGCCATCATGCTCTGCAGTGACTTGCCTTCCGGCGCATGCACGACGTTCGATGGCAGGACGAGCGAGGTGACGTGCTCCTCGTCGTCGACGACCCAGGTCACCTTCGAAGAATCGAGACCGTACTCGTTCATGAAGATGCCGCGCGTCCATACGCCGGTGGTCACCGAGTAGGCGCGCACCCCGACCTTCTTGCCCTCGAGGTCCTTCGGCTGGCGGATCCCGGCATCCGGCCGCACCACGAAGCCGCCGTGATGGAATCGGCGCATCAGGAAGATCGGCAGCGCGATGTACGGCGCACCGCGCGCGCGGGCGATCATGTAGGTAGTCGGCGCCATCTCGCAGATGTCAAACTCGACATCGCGCACCATGCGGCGAAATGCCTGGATGATCGGCACCACCTCGACGAAATCCGGGTCCACGCCTTCGATCGGAATGCTGCTGTCCTTGATCGCGCGCGTGTGGCCGTAGCTGCCGATCGCAATCTTCAGGCGGGGCCGCTCCGAGCCTTGCGGGATGGCCGCCGGTTTCGTTTGCACGTTCACGTCAACTCCTCGCGCTACCGCTTACTGTTTCGGAATTCCGGCCTTGTCGATCACCACTCGCCATTTGGCGATGTCGTGCTTGATGCGGTCGTCCATCTGCTCCGGCGTCGTGGGCCGCGGCTCCATGCCGAGCGCCGCCATCTTGTCCTTGATCTCCGGCAGTTTGAGCACGGCGCTGATCTCGCTGCTCAATTTGCCGAGAACGTTCTTCGGCACGCCGGCGGGACCGGACAAGCCGTTCCAACTCGTCACCACGTAATCCGGATATCCGCTATCCTTGACCAGCGGTACACCGGGCAATTGCGGGTCGGGATGATCGCCGGAGGTGGCGATCACATGCAGCTTCTTGGCCGTGATCATCGGTCGCAGCGCGGCGAGATAATCGAAGCCCACATCGACGTCGCCGCGCAGCAGGGCCGTTACCAGTTCAGGCGTCGTACGGTAGGTGATAAGCGCCGTCTTGATGCCTGTCGTCATGCGAAACAACTCGGCCGAGAGGTTCTGCGTGCTCCCGACATTGATCGCGCCGAAATTCAACTTGCCCGGATGCTCCTTGGCGTAGGCAACGATCTTGGCGACCGTGTCGAGCTTGGCGTCGGCCTTGGTCACCAGAAGCATTTCGAACTCGGCCAGCATCGACACCGAGGTGAAGTCGGTCAGCGCGTTGTAGGGCGGCTTCTTGAACAACGATTCGTTGATGGCCGAGCCGTTGCCGGTCAGGAACAAGGTGTAGCCATCCGGCGGAGCGGCCATGACCAATTTGGCGGCGACGATGCCGCCGGCGCCCGGCCGATTATCGATAAAGAAATTCTGGCCTGTCCGTTCGCTGAGCTTCTGGGCGACGAGGCGCGACGTCACGTCGGCAACCCCGCCCGGGCCGTACGGAAGCACGATGCGCACCGGCTTATCCGGAAAGCCGGACTGGGCGTGCGCTGCAACAAGAGCGACAGCGCCCGCCAGAACAGCCGCACATAGGCGCAATCCACGGATCGATAGCGTCATGTTTTCCTCCTGCACGGCTTTGTTCTCCGGCGGCCGGGCCGGGCGATGCTTCGATCGTGCCGTGCTGGCTGAATGATTGCCCGCTGGCGCGGCAAGTCCATTCCGATTAGGCTCACGGATCGATATGGAAATCGTCATCATGGCGCCGACACTCGACGGAAGCGCGATTTTCGGGCCGTAGTTGTTGCTCGAACGGCTCATATTGGAAAGCTGTCAATGATCGACTTCCGGTTGCTGCGTCATTTCTGGTATTTTCTCGCCGTGGCCGACGAGCGCCATTTTGGCAAGGCGGCGAAGCGGCTCGGCATGTCGCAACCGCCACTCAGCCAGCAAATCCAGGTGCTCGAGCAGATGCTCGGGGTGCAGTTGTTCGAACGGTCGCGCCAGGGCGTCCGGCTGACGCGCGAAGGCGCCGCCATCCTCGGCCCGGTACAGCGCTTCATGGAGCACGCGCAGCGGCTTCAGGTCGCCGTCAACGAGGCGAGCCAAGGCCGCAGCGACATTCTCAGTGTCGGCGCGATCAATTCGGCCCTGTTCGACATTCTCCCCTCGCTGCGGCGCATCGCGGCGCAGCGCTACCCCGGACTATCGATTGCGATCGCCGAATTGAAGAGCTCGGAAGCTCTGGCGGCGGTGCAGAGCGGCGAGATCGACCTCGCCTTCGCCCGCCTCGGCGACCGCGTTCCCGACCTCGAGGTGCGTCCGATCGTGCACGACCACCTGGTGCTGGTCCTGCCGCGGGACCACGCGCTGACGGCGTCGAAGAGCGTCGGCATTCACGAGCTCGCCGACGAGACTTTCGTGCTGCCGCCGCGCAGCTCGAGCCCGAGCTATTTCGACCAGATCACCAGCGCCTGCCGGGCCGCGGGCTTTTCGCCGCGCGTCCATTTCGAAGTGCCATCAGTGGTGTCGCAGATTGCCTATGTGGGCTGCGGCGTCGCGGTCGGCATGGTGCCGAGCCGGGCGATGCGCTTCGGCGGCGGCGAAGTCGTCTTCCGGCCACTGGCCGAGACCGTCAATGTCGTCAGCATTGCTGCGGTCTGGAATCCGCAACGGCGCAAGGACGTTGTGCCGGAGATCATCGATATTGCGGAAGCGATCGGGGCCAACCAGGTCGCGCTGCCCGTCCAACCCATCGCGGCGCGGCGCATCGCCGCCAAAGCGCGGGCGTAAGCGCGAAACCGACGACGGGCGCGGCCATACGACTTGGGTATCGAACGATAGTGCAGAATGTGTTGGACAGAGGCCCCGGAACATCGGATTCCTGCGCCAGGGGAACGCTCGGACAAGACCACATGACACCGTATCAGGACATCGCCGAGGAACTGCTGCAGCACGGGACTTCCACGCTCTGCGAGGCGTCAGGGCTTCCTTGCGCGCTCGACTTCGCCTTGCGGCCGGTCTGGCCGGGTGCCGCCGTCGCAGGGCCAGCCTATCCGGTGCGCTGCGCGCCGGGCGACAATCTTGGTATCCACATCGCACTCGACGCTATGCCTCCGGGGCACGTGATGGTCGTCGATGCCTATGGCTATATCGCCGGCTACTGGGGCGAAGTGCTCACCGTGGGTGCGCAGGCGCGCCAAGTGCTCGGCCTCGTGATCGATGGCGGCTGTCGCGACATTGCAGCGCTGGAGCGGCGCCAGTTTCCGGTGTTCGCCCGCGGCGTCGGCATGCGCGGCACGGTCAAGCATCATTGCCCGTCGGCCGGGGAACCGATCGTTGTCGCGGGAGTGATGATCGCGCCGGGCGATCTCATCGTCGCGGACGCCGACGGCGTGCTGTCGCTGCCGCAGGCCCACGTGCAACGAACGCTGGATGGCGCCCGCAAGCGCACCGAGAAGGAAGCCGGCACGATGCGGCGGCTGCAGTCCGGCGAGACGACGCTCGAACTGCTCGGATTGACAGCGCACCGCAAGCGCTGACAATTGCAATCCACTTCTCGCTCAAAGACGGTTCATAAAATGCGATCTTCAATGACGCCTCATGCCGGTGCGGCCGGCCGCATCGACCGCCGCAGCTTCATTGCCCTGTCGGCCGCCGCGCTCGCATTGCCGGGCAGCCTGCGCGCCGCGCCGGCCTACCCGACGAAACCGGTACGCATCGTCGTCCCCTACGGACCGGGCGGCATCGCCGACGTGACCATGCGTCTCGTCGCCGACCAGTTGAGCAAGAAGTTCAACCAGCAGTTCTTCATCGAGAACCGGCCCGGCGCCGGCGGCGTCGTCGGTATCCAGGCCGCGCTCTCCGCGCCGCCCGACGGCTACACGATGATGATGATTGGCGGGGGCCTGTGCATCGCCAAGGCGTTGTTCAAGCATCTGCCCTACGACATCGAGAAAGATATCCAGCCGGTCTCGACTACGGCCTCGTACGGCCTCGTGATCGTCAGCAAAACGGGCTCGAAGTACCAGACGATCAAGGACGTGGTCGCAGCCGCCAAGGCGAAACCGGGCAGCCTCAACGTCGGCACGATCAATGCCGGCAGCACGCAGAACCTCTCCGCCGAATTGTTCCGCATCCGCGCCGGCATCGACGTCGCCATTGTGCCGTACAAGACGACTCCCGAGCTCGCGAGCGCCGTCCTGCGCGGCGACGTCGACGTGGCGTTCGAATATTTCGCCGGTCTGCAGTCGCCGATCGTGAACAAGCAGGTGACCGTGCTGGCGACGACCGGCGAGACCCGCGCCACCAATCTGCCCGACGTGCCGACCGTGATGGAAGCCGGCGTTCCGGATTACGACGTGACAAGCTGGAACGGCCTCGGCGTGCATGCGGGCACGCCGGCCGAGCTCGTGGCCTTGCTCCATAACGCGATCGACGAAGCGCTCAAGTCCGACAGGGTGCAGACATTCTCGAAGAAAGCCGGCATGGACGCGAAGGGCATGGCCCCCGCGGCGATGAAGACGCTCATCAAGAGCGACGTCGCGACGTGGACGGAAGTAATTCAGAAGGCGGGGATTAAGAAACGTTAGCCGCTCACGCCTCTGCGCGCGAAGGCGGCCTGGGATTAGTTGCCGGCACGAAGTCCACAGATGCCTGAATGCTCGCACTGGGCTCGTACGTCGCCAAAAGACGGCGTATGGCCCAAAAAAAGCCGCTGCTATTCGGATCGCTCGCGTCTTTCGAGGAGCCGCCGCGGGTCCGGATCGAGCTTGTTCTTCATGACCCAGTCGGCGATTTCCGCGTGCGACGCGAACCAGACGTCCGGGAAGCTGCGCATGTAGTTGAAGATCTTCTGATAGATCGCCGTGATCATCGGCCGACCGCCGTTGTGACAGTGCATCGACAGCGGCAGGTAGGATCCCGGCTCGCGTAGATACAAGTAGTCGAACACCTCACGATAGACGTCCCACAGATCCATCGAGCTCGATTTCAGAACGCGATTGTCGGTGAAGTCGCTGCCGGGAATGTGGACGATCGGGCCCTTCTTGGTCTCGATGAAACGCGGCAAATCGGAATCGCGCGCATCGCCGTGCCACAGCAATCCTTCGGCTGCGAGGAACTCGCGCGTGTGTGGGCTGAAGGCCATGCTCGGGCTGATCCAGCCCCGCGGACGCATGCCCGACACCTTCTCTAGAAGATCGAGACATGTCTTGATGGTCTTCAGTTCCTGCTCCGGCTCCATGGCTGAGAGGACCTGGTCCTGCAGATAAGCGTGGCCGGCGACGTCATGGCCGGACCGCACGATCTGCGCCACGGCGTCGACGTAAATCTCCGCACAGCGGCCGCTGACGCAGAACGTGCCCTTGATGCCATGCTGGCTCAACAGGTTGATCAGCCGATAGACGCCGATCTTTCCGCCATAGCTGCCCCAGGCAATGCCCGCGAGATCGACGGTCCCTGCCTTGAGCGGGCTCGCCTGCACGCCGTAAGGCGGCGCTTTCCCTTCCGACCAGGTTTCGAGCATTACAGTGACGCCAACCGCCATGCGTTTTCCATGCGGCCAGTGGAAGGCAGTCATTTGAGTGTTTCCCTTTATGATCGTCGATGATCAGCGCTTTAGATAATCGGCCGTCCACGTGGCGTAATCCGGCCGCCGCGTCGCCTGGGCGAGCGCCTCGCCGTCGAGGCCCTTGATATCCGCAGAAGGCGTGCTGTTTGCGAGCGCCGCGAGCGCTTCGTGGCACGCACGCATTGCTGCGAGGAAAGGCCGATGCCCCTGCAGGCAGATCCGAACGCCGTAGGTGGCGAGCACATTCGGGTCCGAGAGCGTCGGCGGAACGGCGCCGAGCAGGATCGGCAGCCGCACGCGTTCGCGGATTGCGGCGAGTTGCTCCGCCGACCGAATGCCGGAGAAGAACAATGCGTCGGCGCCGGCATCGGCATAGCGTACGGCTCGCGCGACGGCGTCATCGATGCCGGAGATCGAAGCCGCCGCCGTGCGGGCGATGACGACGAGGGCGTCGTCGCACCTTGCCGAAACGGCCGCCTTGATCTTCCTCTCGCCCTCTTCAGGAGTAATGAGCGCTTTGTCGCTGCCGTCGAAAGGCGGCGGCAGGAGGGTGTCTTCGATCGTCAGCGCCGCGAGGCCCGCGGTCTCCAACTCCTCGACCGTGCGCATGACGTTGAGCGCGTTGCCGTAGCCGTGGTCGGCATCGACCATGATCGGCAGGTCGCTGGCGCGGCATATCCGTCGAACCAGCGCGGCGAACTCGGACATCGTGATCACGCAGAGATCCGGCGCGCCGAGGATCGCCATGGAGGCAACCGAGCCTGCCAGCATACCGACCTTGAAGCCGAGCCCGGCTGCCATTCTGGCCGACATCGGGTCGAAGACATCGGCCGCGAACCGGCATTCGGTTTGCTCCAGCAGCGCGCGATAGCGGAGGCGCCTATCCTTCGGTGTCACGACCTTAGCGCTCATGCTCGCCTACTTCCTCGTTATTCCCGCGGCGTCGATCACGCTGCCCCATCGTTTGATCTCTGCTTCCATGCGCCGTGCAAACTTCTCGTGCGGCACCGGGAGAGCCTCGAATCCGAGCCTCTTGAATTTCGCAATGGTGTCCGGCTCCTTGAGGATTGCCGTGACATTCGCTTCCAGCGCCGACACGGCCACCTTCGGCATGCCCTTGGGTCCATAAAGGCCGTTCCACGACGTGATATCGAAATCCGGCACGCCCTGCTCAGCCATGGTCGGCACATCCGCCAGGCGGTCGTCACGCTGCCCCGAGGTGACGGCAAGAACGCGAATCTGTCCCGCCTTGATCGCTCCTTGAAGCCCACCATAGGCGTTGACGACGACGTCGACGTCGTTCCGCAGCAGCGCCACTTCGAGCTCCGCCGGCCCGCGATACGGCACCACCGTCACCTTGAGCTTCATATTGAGCGTGAAGAGCAATGCGGCGAGGTTATTGCTCGTGCCCGCCGACGAGGTTCCGATCTTCAGTTCGCCCGGATGCGCCCGCGCTGCCTCGATGAATTCCTTCAGCGACTTGAACCGCGATTTTGCGCTCGTGACGAACAGATAAGCGAACTGACTCACCCCGACGATCGGCTCCATCTCCTTGCGCGGATCGAACGGCTCGCGGAAGAGACTTACTCCGATTGCAGTGTTGTTGCCGACCCACGCGATGGTGTAGCCGTCATGCGGCGCGTTGGTGACTGTTCTTGCTGCGACGACGCCGCCTGCCCCTGGATGGTTTTCGACGACGACCGGCACTTTCATCGTCTCGGACATCCTGGCCGCGAGCAGCCGAAGCTCGACGTCGGAGGCTGCCCCAGGCGCGAACGGCGTGACCACCTTGATGGTACGCTCCGGAAAGCTGGCGGCCTCCGCACGCCCGCCCGTCAGCAGGCATGCCAGCGCCAAACAAGCGAAAATAATTTTTAGGTGACCTGCCGGTTGTGCCACAAACAGCCGACGCTGTCCGCCAAGCGGCGTCCCGATGCGCGCCATACGTATCCTCCCATATCATTTCGTTATTTTTTGCCATGGTAGAGAGCAGCAAATAGCCTCTCAAGAATGTTTAGCGTATCGACTTGATACCCGTAGCAAATCGGCACCCGCGATCGGCTCGATATTGAGGTCGCGCTCAAGTACGACAAAGCCGATGTCGCGGCCCGTATGTTCGACTTTTAGAGATCACCCGCCGCCCTCGGAGGGTGCCCCCTAGGGCATTAGCCTCTACAACGTATGTCTGAGCAGAGTGCAAGGCCAGTATGCTGCAGAGTTGAGCAGATTTGGCGGGTCAAAGGATGTAATCGGAACCGAAATAGAGGCAAACAGGATTATGCCCTTTGCGCTTACACTAGAAGATGTCGGATTCGCTGAAGAAGGGACGCTCATATCCCCGTAAACAAAAGAGTCGAAATGTTCTTATAGCCGGCTCACACTCCGACCGACGTGAAATAGCGGAACATCTTATGTACATTGAATTGAAACGGCCGGCTTTCGACGGGGGAGACAGTATGTCAATGCCTGATCACGCCGAGGCGGCAATTCCGCCGAGCTACTGAGATACGGCTCAACATGCAACGCCGTGAAAGTGTTCTTCGATGTGAGGTTGCTGCCGCGACCTTGCTCCTCAACGACCTCGGGATCATGGGCTACAGCGGCCATATCGCGGCGCGGCTTGATGACTCCCAAACTTTTCTGATCCAATCATTCCAGCAGAGCCGCTCGACGATCGGGCCGGATGATCTTTTGGTCTGTGATCTGGATGGCGGCGTCGTGTCCGCCCCTGCCGGCTCACGCCCTCCTTCCGAGGTTTATCTTCATTGCGAGATTTTCCGTGCCCGAGCCGACGTGCAGGCGATCGCCCATTTCCACCATGAACGCACGACAGTCTTTACGCTTGCAAAAGGCGCCAAATTGCAGCCCGTGAAGAACCACGCGGCGCGCTGGATGAGCGGCATCCCCGTTCATGATGATCCGAGTCACGTGAGTACGTCGGAGCGAGGGCGCTCTCTCGCCCAGACGCTCGGCGGCAAACATGGGCTACTCATTCGGGCGCATGGCCAAGTCATCGTCGCGGAGTCGGTACAGGGCGTGCTGATTGACAGCATTCACTTCGTTGAGAATGCGCAAGCCATGTACGATGCCGCTTGCCTCGGCCCGGTTGCACCCCTCACGGAGGCGGAGATGGCGGCTTTCAGCAGCGAATTCGACCGCAACAAGCACATCGCCAAGCTGTGGGAGTATTATGTCGGCCGCGGACGCGCGAGCGGAATGCTCCCCAAGGCGTGGGCGCTCTGACCTCACTCACATTGCCAATTAAATGCATGGGCATTGGGAACCGATCCGCACGGCTTGCGATCTGGTTCGTCGTGCCTGCATAATGGACACGAGCGAGACCACGGTGATGACTAAGCCGCGAGCACATCTGCGGGAGCATCGCGCATAGCAGACTGAATGCTAAACTATTGCCCCCGCTACCGCGCCGCAGAAGCGCGGAGCGGTTGAATAGGGAGGAACCTATGCCAGACGTGCAACGGCGTTGTTTACTCGTCTCGCTCGGCATGTCGGGCGCAGCATTGATGTTGCCCCAGCCCGCCTTTGCCGCGGCGATTTATCCAGACAAGAACATCAGCTTCGTCATCCCCGACGGCCCGGGTGGCGGCTTCGACAGCTACGTGCGCGCAATCACGCCTGCGATGCAAAAATATCTGTCGCAAAAAGTGACCGTCGTGCCGACCAATGTTCCCGGTGCCGGCGGGGCCCGGGCCGCGAACGAAATCTTTCGCGCGCGACCGGACGGCGCCACGATCGGCATCTTCAACGTGCCCGGTATCTACATCCAGCAGGAGCGCGGTAACGCGGGCTTCGACCTGGAGAAGCTCACCTGGATCGGGCGCCTGGGAGTCGATCACTACGGTCTGGCGGTCGGCGAGAATTCGCCGATCAAATCCATCGACGACCTGAAGGCGCTCGCGAAGCGGCGTCCGGTCAAGTTCACCTCCACCGGGCCGGCCGGCACCGCCTACAACGCTACTCTGATCGCCGCGCATCTGCTTGGCATCCGCGCGCAATTGATCACCGGCTACAAGGGTTCGCGCGATTATGTCATGGGCGCTGTACGCGGCGACGGCGATGCCGTGGTTACGGCCATCCCGACCTTGCGCCGCATGGCTGCCGGCAAGACCCTGCGCATCATTGCCACCTTCGAAGAGCACGGCAGCGTGCCCGGCGCGACTGATGCCACCGCGCTCGGCCAGCCCGAACTCGCCAGCATCACGCTGCAGCGGCTGGTCGCCGGCCCGCCAGGCTTGTCCGCCGACATCACAGCGACCTTGGCGGATGCCATGACCAAGGCACTGGCCGCTCCGGAGGTCGAGGCGTGGGCGAAGAAGGCGGATGCCGGGCTTGCACCTGAAAGCCCGGAGCAGGCTGCCGCCACGCTCAAGGAGCAGATCGCTTTCTACAACAAATGGAAACCGTATCTGAAGGCTGGTCACTGATCCGCTGACGGCGGTTGCACACAGGCCTTCGCACCCATGTTGCATGTCTGGCTCAGCGGCATCGAAAGTCTGTTGCAGCTTAGGGAATTGATGTTCCTTGCGCTCGGCATGGCCATCGGCCTGGTTTTCGGCGCCATTCCCGGTCTCGGCGGTAGCACCGCTCTGGCGCTGCTCATGCCGCTCACCTATGGCCTTGAGCCTTTCACCGCGCTCGCTTTGTCCGGCGGCGTCATGGGCGCGGTGCCGATGGGCGGCTCGATCACCGCAATCCTCCTGAATGCACCGGGCACCGCCCCCAACGCTGCGACCTGCATCGACGGCTATCCGCTTGCGCAGCAGGGCAAGGCCGGGCTCGCCATCGGCGCGGCAGCGAGCGCCAACTCGCTCGGCGGCATCATCGGCACCATCTCCGTGCTCGCCGTCCTGCCCATCGCAAAGGAGCTGGTACTGCTGTTCGGCCCGCCCGAGTTCTTTCTTCTGGCAATTCTGGGGCTCGTGGTTGTCGCCACGACTTCGCGCGGAAAGATGCTGCGCGGCCTGATCACCGGCGGTTTCGGCCTGATGGTCGCGTTCATCGGCTACAACAACGTGAGCGGCGATGTCCGGTTCACCTACGGAGTCGAGTATCTCTGGGACGGGGTGCGCCTTGTGCCGGCGCTGATCGGCCTCTTCGCCGTCGCCGAGATGATCAACCTCATGGTCAAAGGCGGCACCGTGGCGCGCGATGCCGGTACGGTGAAGATCACGCGCATGATGAGCGGCGTAATGGAGACGTTCCGCCACCCTGCAACGGTGCTGCGCGGCTCGATCGTGGGCACGGTCGTCGGCGCCATTCCAGGCGTGGGCGGCGTCGTCGCCTCGTTCCTGTCCTACAGTCTCACCGTGCAGGCCTCCAAGGATCCGGACTCCTTCGGCAAGGGCAATATCGAAGGTGTGATCGCGCCGGAGGCGGCGATCAACGCCAAGGACGGCAGCGCGCTCATTCCGACTTTGGCATTCGGCATTCCCGGCGGTGCCGAGATGGCGGTGTTCCTCGGCATTCTCGTGCTGCATGGCCTGCAACCGGGGCCGTTGATGCTGATCCAGAACCAGACGGAAATTTACGGGCTGGTCTGGGCACTCACGGCCTCGTGCATCCTTGCATCATGCGTCGGCCTGCTGCTGGTCCGGCCGCTCGCCATGGTGACTTTGGTCGACTCCGAAATTCTGGCTCCGGTCGTCATCTGCGTCGCCCTCGTCGGCTCCTTCGCCATCGACGGCCAGATCGGCAATGTCGTCATCACCGCCGTCTTCGGCATTCTCGGCTATCTGATGCTCCGCTTCGACTATCCGCGACTGACCGTCGTCGTCGCGCTGGTCCTCGGCGGGACGGCGGAACGCAGCTTCCACCAAACAATGATGATGAATAATGGCGGTTGGTCGATCTTCGTCGATCGCTGGGTGTCGGCTCTGCTGCTGGCGGCGATTGTCATCCTGCTCGGGTCGCCCGCCCTGCGCATGCTCGTACACAGACTGCGCGCGCGGCCGATCGCGGCAGAGAAGCCGCAGACATGAGGCGCGCCTTTGGAACGCCCATCGTCGATTATCTGCCGGCACTGGTGCTCTGGCTGCTCACGGCGGCATATCTGATCACCGCCTATGGCTACGACGCGGAATCTCGGGTCATGCCCGCGCTCGTTGCCTGGGCCATGCTGCTGCTGCTGCTGCTCGATCTGATATCGAGGACACAGACACGTTTCGGCCAGGCGCTGACCCGCTGGCTCAATCCCGGCGCAGCGCAAGTCAAGGGTGCGTCGACGGACCCCAACATCACCCGAAAGCAATTCGCGGCAGTTCTCTGGCTCGCGGGTTTTGCGACGGCGCTGCTGCTGATCGGCGTCCTCTACGCGGTGCCGGTCTACGTATTTGCGTCGCTGCGCCTGCGCGGGCGCCGCTCCTACCTAGTTTGCCTAACCGCCGGTGCCGGCATGGCGCTGCTCGTCTGGCTGCTGTTCGCCATGCTGCTGCAGCTCAACCTGTACCCCGGCCTGCTGCTCCAAGGCGTTTGACAGGTTATGCGACGGACACCGCCGCCGCTTGCGGAAAGATGAGCGACTTGATCACCACCGGCACGGCGCCGGACGTGTCGATCATCTTGCCGACATCGATATAATCGAATTCCTTCAAGTCCAGTCCATCGACGGAAATGATCGCATTTTCGAGCTTCAGTTCTTCGCGGCAGTGGATGCCCAGCAACCCGCCGACATCGCCATCGCCGACGAGCACCAGGGGATGACCACGTGAGAGCACCGGCGCAAGCCCTTCAATCAAGCCCCGGCAGCAGGCGTCCAGTCGTGCAAACGTCGCCGAGCCCCGCCAGGGAAGAAACACCGCCACCGCACTCCCGCCCTCGGCAAGGTCAAGACGCCCTAGCGATGCCGCAATGGCGGAGCCGATCTCGCCTTGATCGATGACGGTCTTGTCAAGCGCCAACTGCGGCGCGATTACCGGCACGTTACGCAGCGGCAGTATGTCGAGCGGCGCAACGTAGATCGTGCTGCCACTCACCTGTGTGGTGTACTGGGATGCGCCGATGACGGTGGCGCGGATGAAAGCGTTCGCCGGTTCAATTCTCGCGCCGGCGCGTTCGGCGCGCGTGCGAACGGCCGCGGCAAGCTGCGGTCCCAAGTCGCCAAAGCCGCCCGTCTGGCGACCGTAGAGATATTCCGAGACGCCGCCCGAGAACGTAAGCGTTTGAAGGGCCCCGCTGCGGCTCAGCGGCGCCAGCCGCAGCAGGCTCACCGATCGCAGACGAGGCGAGCCGCCCTGCATTGCCTCGAACAGGCGATCGGCCATGGCTTCGGCGACCGCAGTGGCACCGGCTGGCGTCAAGACGGCGCCGACTTCGCACGGAAGCCCGAGATCGACGAGATAGCGACGGCCGGCGTCTTCCAGCCGCATCAGCCTGCCATCAGGACCGATGCAAATGAGCCGTGCACCGACATCCACGGCGGTGAGATCGGCCACGCGTCCTTCCGCGCAAACGGCAATTTTTGACGTGCCCCCGCCGATATCGACGTTCATGACGGCGGCACCGCTGCTGATCGAGCGCGCCACCGCACCCGATCCATAGGCCGCCATAGTGGTCTCCAGATTGTCGCCAGCGCTCACGGCCACCATCTTGCCCGCCTGACGCGCAAACAGTTCGCCGATCCGCCGGGCATTGCTTCGACGCACCGCGACACCAGTTAGGATGAGCGCGCCGGTGTCGATCTCATCGGGATCTATCTGCGCTTCCTCGTACTGTCGCTCGATGAACCGGCCGAGCGCGCCCGCATCGATCGTCTCGCCGTCTTCATAGGGCGTGAGCATGATGTCGGATTCGAAGAAGGCCTCGCGCTCGCTCACGACGTAGCGGCTGTCGAGCCGCTCGAGCACGATGCGCGAGAACACCAGATGCGAGGTGGACGATCCGATATCGACGCCAACGCTAAGGATGCAGATCTGGTCTTCTTCGGCCAACGCGCGCCCGGTATCGGAAAAAAACACGCGCCCGCCCTCGGCTTCTTCGGACATGTTGGTTTCTGCCCGTCGGGGCCGCCCTACTCTTTCGGCAGTTCACCCTTGTAGCCGCGATCGTAGAACTCCGGCGCCATGCGGTTCTGCGCGCCGTTGCGGTTCAGTGTCGTTTCGTATTCGGCGCGGATGAAGGGATCCTCCATCCAGTACGGGATTGCCGTGCCGCCTTCCGGAATGTCCATGCCGGTGTAGTCGATGTGCGTTTCGCCCGGCGGTCCCGGCTCGCGGCCCGGCGAGTTCGGGCCGAACCAGGCGGTTAGCCGCAGCGGATCTTTCGAAACGCCGAAGTGCTGGTGATACCAGCGCGCGCCGCCGGGCGCCGCCGACACCATGCCGACAGGCTCGTAATCGACGCGCTTGATCAATTCGGCCTTGCCGTCCTTCCACGGATTGACGCCGGCATGTTCCGGCCAAGTGTAAGTGTAGCCTTTTCCCTTCAGGCAGATCAGCACCGCCGCCGACGTATGCGCATGCGCCTTCGAGTATCTGCCATTCTCATGCTGGGCGATCCAGAGATAGAACGTATTGCCTGTCATGAAAGGCTCGATGCGCCTGTACCCAGGTGAGCGGCGGTTATCGAGCGGCAGGTCGCAATTCTTGATGTCGGGGATGAAGTTCGTACGCCGCATGGCGAGCCCGCGCACGGGATCCGGCTCGATGTCGTCCTTCGGCTTGTAGAAGTCATCGGCGCCACTGAAGCGGTCGCGAAATTCGTACGAGCAATTAAAGATGGCGTCGGTGTTGTTGATGAGATTCATCAGGTTCGGCGCGGTCGTCCCGCCGAGCAGTAATGCGGGGCTGGAGCTGGCATTGACGATCTGATGCCAGGCATTCACCGGGATAGAGAACAGGGAACCGGCCTGCCATTCGAAAGCGTGCCGCTTGCGGTCGCCCTCCAGCCAGACCTCCGTCGACCCGCGCCCCTCCACCACGTAGAAAATCTCTTCGTAGAGATGCTTCTCGGGCTTGAGCGCGCCAGCGCCCGGTATCTCGACTACATAGCAGCCCCATTTGCCTTCGGTACCGTAAAGCTGGATGAAACTGCCGCGGCCACCCGTCCGCGCCCACGGCGCCAACGGCAGATTCTGCACCTTGCTGACACCGATGTCGCGAAAGACCGGGATGCCTTCCGCCTCCATGAAGAGGTCGTAGGGTGTCTTCGGTCGCCCGAATTTGCCGAAGCCGGCGCGCTTTCCCGCGGTCGGCTCGTGCCAATGGCTGCGTCCAGAAACCTCATGCATTGCATACACCTGCGCCGCGGCATGACATTCGAATGAAGTGTCCGTCCCGATCCAATGCGCGCCGCGTTTCGATTAGAGCCATTTTCCGGTTAGCAGATATTGCTTGTTGAGGCTATCGCATCGCTGGCGGGTCGGAAGCTGGCGAAGAGCTGGCAGCGGGTCGTCGTTTCCGGGTTTCAATGCACATACTAGGTACCGAACCAAGGCTTATCCGACCCGTCTTCGGGCTTCGGTACGAGATCAAACAACGTCCTTCGCGGCCCGCGTCCTTGCCAGATGTGTGAACACGCTAGCCGAGAAGCCCGTGCTCATTGGCTGAAGTACGGAGTCTCAGAGAAAAATCGGCCGAAGAGAGCAATGCGGCCGGACCGTTGCGCACAAGGGTCCGAAGGCCCATCGCCAAAAAGGACCGTTCAAAGGGATAAGAATGGAAATCGGAGACGAGAGGACGGGACAGGCTGGCGGTGGGAGCGCTACTGCAAACGAAATTCTCTATTTCAAGCCCTCTCAGGTCCGGTAAGCGCCCGTCGGCCCGGCTGTACTGACCGGATCCTCTAACGCCAGGAGCGAGACCGGGCAATCCGAAGCTTTCGTCGGCTTAGGGTGATGACCAGCGGTTACCCTTTTGAGTGGGCACAGCTGACTTGCCCTAAACATCGGAAAATTGGCCCCCTAGTCCGCGATCCTCGTTGGCCCATTTCCAGCCCCATCTACCCGGACCTGAAAAGCCAACCTCGCGGCCTCCTACGGCCGCTGTGCCTATTCAGCTTAGCGAAATGTCCTGCTCGACCGCATCCGGCACGATGCGCGAGCGCTGCGGCTTGCCATGGATGGCGCGCCAGATCCGCTCCGGCGTAGCCGGCATCTCCATATGCGTCACGCCGAACTCCGACAGCGCGTCGACGATGGCGTTGATGACGACACCGAGCGCCGGCGTCGTACCGCCCTCACCGGCCGGCCGGATGCCGAGCGGGTGCGTGGTCGACGGCACTTCGCTGATGTCGGTGGTGAACGACGGCAGGATGTCGGCGCGCGGCATGGCGTAGTCCATGAACGATCCCGCCAGCATCTGTCCGGAGGTCGCATCGTAGAAGCAATGCTCGAGCAGCGCTTGTCCGACGCCCTGCGCAATGCCGCCGTGAGTCTGGCCGTGGATGATCAGCGGGTTCACCGCCTTGCCGACATCGTCGATGGTGGTGTGGCGGATGATCTCGACAAGGCCCAGGTCGGCATCAATCTCGACTTCGCAAACGTGACAGCCATAGGGGAAGCCAGCCTCGTTGACCGTTTCGTCGCACTCGGCGCCGAGCGGACCGCGCAAGTCCTGCGGCAGGTCCGCGCGCGTCGCCATCGCTTCGGCCACTTCGGCAAGCCGCATGACCGCTTCGCCCGCCACGGTGAAGGTGCCATCGGCGAAGACGACGTCAGCGGGACTCTTCTGCAGCAGCAGGCCGACGACCTGCTTCGCTTTGTCGATCACCTTGTTCGAGGCACGCCATATCACGATGCTGCCGAGCCGCATGCCGCGCCCCGAATGCGTGCCGCCGCCGACGTCGACGATGTCGGTGTCGCCGGTGACGAGACGGACCTTGTCGAACGGCACGCCGAGCCATTCGTTGAGCAACTGCGCGAAGCTCGTCTCGTGCCCCTGCCCGTTGGAGACCGTGCCGATCACCAGCTCGGCGCTGCCGTCGGGATGCACCGTGATCCTTGCCTTCTCGCGCGGAATGCCGGTGGCCGTATCGACGTAGTTGGCGACGCCGATGCCGCGATATTTACCGCGCTTGCGCGCTTCCGCCTTGCGCGCGGGGAAGCCATCCCAGTCTGAAAGCACGAGCGTGCGTTTCATCACGCCGATATAATCGCCGCTGTCATAGACGAGGCCGAACGGATTCCGGTAAGGCAGTTCCGATTGCGCCACGAGATTGCGCAGTCGCAATTCGACGCGATCGAAACCGGCCTGACGCGCCGCCAGATCGATCAGGCGCTCCATCACGTAGATCACTTCCGGCCGGCCCGAGCTGCGGTAGGGCCGCGTCGGCGCCGTGTGGCTCAAGACCGCACGGGCGCGAAAATGCGCCGCCGGCATCCGGTAGATGCTCGACATGATCTCGACGCCCTTCTGGACCATCGAGAAATTGCCGGTGTGCGAGCCGAGATTGCCGACGTTCGAGCCGCGCATCGCTAGGAACGTCCCATCGGCGGCGAGCGCGAGTTCGGCCTCGACGGCGAGATCGCGGCCCTGATAATCGCTGAGCAGAAGTTCGCTGCGCTCGCTCGTCCACTTCACCCGCCGGCCGATGCGGCGCGCCGCCCAGGCGACCAGCGGTTGCTCGGCAAAGATGGCGCCGCGAGTGCCGAAATTGCCGCCGACGTCGCGGATGACCAGACGCACATGCGTTTCCGGCACGTCGAGTACGAGCGACAGGTCGCGCCGCAGCCGCAGCGTCGAGCCGCTGCAGGTGTAGATGGTGTAGTGCCCGGTCTGCGGATCGTATTCGCCGATCGCCGCGCGCGGCTCCATCGGCGAGCCGGCGACGCGCGGAATCCAAGTCTTCACCTTGACGACCTGGGCCGCCTTGCGGAAAGCGGCTTCGGTCGCTGCCGCATCGCCGACCTGCGCGTCGATGCAGACATTGGACGAATTCTCGTCGCGGACCCGCGGCGCGCCCGCGGCGGCGGCCTCGACCGTGAACGTGACGCTCGGCAGCGGCTCGTAATCGATCTGCACGCGGTCGGCGCCATCCTTGGCGGCGTCGATGCTTTCCGCGATCACCATGACGATCGCCTCGCCGACGAAGCGCGCCTTGTCCGCCGGCAACGGATAGTCCGGCATGTTGAACGCCGGTGTGCCGTCGGAATTGACCAGCGGCATCTCCGCGGGATGCAGCGAGAACGTCTTGTTGGGGATGGGCTTCATCTGATCGGCGATGAAGTCGGCGCCGGTCAGGACAGCAATGACGCCGGGCACGGCAGACGCCGCACGCGTGTCGATGCCAAGAATATTGGCGTGCGCATGCGGCGAGCGCACCATCACGGCATAGGCCTGACCGTCGACGTTGAGGTCGTCGGTGTACCGGCCGCGTCCCGTGATCAGCCGCAAGTCTTCCTTGCGCGGAACCGGTTGGCCGATGCGCGTGCTGGTGGCGGGGGCGTGCATCTTGCTGTCGTCCTACCGCGGCTGCGCTGCGGCGACCGCGCGTTTGGCCAACACAATGATCGCATGCGCGCGATATTCGGCGCTGGCGTGGATATCGGAGGTGAGCCCGTTCGGATCGGCGGCAACACCATCGAGCGTCGCCGGCGAGAAGTCGACAGACAGCGCCTGTTCGGCCGCCGTCAGACGAAACACCGAAGCACCGGCGCCGGTGATGGCTACGCGCACGCCGGCCCGCGTCTGCGCGACGAACACGCCGGTGAGCGCGAAGCGGGACGCCGGATGCGGCAGCTTCATGTAGCCGGAGCGAAGCGGCATGGGGAAGCGGACCGCGGTGATGATTTCGCCATCGTCCAGCGCCGTTTCGAACAATCCGGTGAAAAATGAATCACCGGCGATCTCGCGGCGGTCGGTGATCACGGTGGCGCCGAGGCCGAGCACGGCCGACGGATAATCGGCGGCGGGATCGGCGTTGGCGATCGATCCGCCGATGGTGCCGCGGTTGCGCACCAGCGGATCGCCAATGCCGCCGGCGAGCACGGCGAGAGCCGGAATGGCCTGCCTCACCTCTTCGGACGCGGCAACGACCGCGTGCCGGGTCATGGCGCCGATGGTGAGCGTATCGCCCTCGCGCCGGATTCCCTGCAGCGCCGCGATCGACTTGAGAGCGACGAGATCGGAATATTGCGCCAGCCGCAGCTTCAGGGACGGCAGCAGGCTCATGCCGCCGGCAAGCAGCTTGGCTTCCGCCTTGGCGCCGAGCAGACGTGCGGCCGCGTTCAAATCCTGCGGCTGATGATAGATGAAATCATGCATCGGCTTGCCCCGAACGCATCGCGCTGGCGCCCGCGCGAATGGCGCGCACGATATTGTGATAGCCGGTACAGCGGCAGATATTGCCGTCGAGCTGCTTGCGCACCGTGTACTCGTCGAGATCGTGACCGTTGCGGCGCACGATATCGATCGCCGACATGATCATGCCGGGCGTGCAGAAGCCGCACTGCAGGCCGTGCTCCTCATGGAACGCGCGCTGCATGGGATGCAGTTCGTCGCCGTTCTGCAACCCCTCGATTGTCGTCACGGTCGCGCCGTCGCAAGCCACGGCCAACGCGGTGCAGGACTTGATCGCCACACCGTCGACGTGAACGGTGCATGCACCGCACTGGCTGGTGTCGCAGCCGACATGCGTGCCGGTCAGCCGCAGATGATCGCGCAAGAACTGAACCAGCAGCGTCCGCGCTTCAACCTCAACCTCACGGCGGACGCCGTTGACCGTCATCGAGACGAGGGGCATGTGCTTGTCCTCGAGCAGGCCGTCATGACGTGCCCTGGCTCTATGAAATCCCGAACAGCCGCGCCGCGGTGCCGCCGAGGATCGCCTGCCGGTCGGCGGCGCCGAAACTGCACGCGTCGATCAGCTTGACCGGCTCCGGTTCAGCGATGACGAACGGCTCGTCGGTACCCATCAGGATGTGATCGGCGCCGGCCTGCTCGGCAATGAAGCGGATGGTGGCCGCGTCGTAGACCACCGAGTCGAAATACAGTCTGTGAAAGCCGAGTGCCGGATCGGCGTTCTGCGCCGGCGCGGTCGCGAAACTGCGCCGCAGGCGGCCGAACAGCACCGGCAACGCGGCGCCGCCGTGCGAGATGATCAGGTTTACGCCTGGGTACCGTACCAGATGGCCGGAATACAAAAGGCGCGCCACCGCCATCGTGGTGTCGGTGACGCGGCCGACGGCGCTCACCAGACCGTAGGCCTTGAGCCGGTCGTCGCGTGCGCCGAACGTCGGATGGATGAAGATCGCCGCCTTGCGGGCCGAGGCGACCTCCCAGAACGGCTCGAGTTCGGGATCGTCGAGGACACCGCCCTGCCCCTTCGGTTGCGTGCCGATCATGGCGCCGTGGAAGCCCTGATCGAGCGCTTCTTCGAGCGCCCGCGCGGCGAGTTTGCCGGACTGCATCGGCACCGTCGCGAGCGGCACCAGGAATGGAGTGCTCGCAGCCGCCTTCAGAAGATGCGAATTGAAGAAGCGGCTCCACTCGAGGCCTTCGTCGGCCGGAATGTCGTAGCCGAACACGTCGAGCCAGCCGGCGACCACCTGCTTGTCGATGCCGCGGGCGGCGAGTCCCTTGCGGCGGCGCTCGACGTCGCTCATGCCGTTGGGCACAGGACGCTTGGCGTCCTGGTTGGCGAAGGTGAAGCGTACGCCATCCCGCCCGGACGCGGCCTTTACCGACGGAAACAGACCGGGCCGCGACAGTACCTCATCGAGGAAACTCTGCGGGACGAAGTGCGCGTGGGCGTCGATGATCATCGTTCTTGCTCTGCTGGGCCGAACGCCCAATGAAATTCCGCAGGTCGCGTGCCCAAGGGTCCAGCCCACTTTCGCCTGTGTGCTTCGCTACTTAGCGCCCGGGCAACGCGAAATCGCTAGAGGCTTTGGGGATACCCAGCAATTTCTTAATGGACAAGGACGTGTGAGTTTTTTGCAATCTCCGCCGCCGTCGTCAATTGCTAGCTAATAGGCTGGCAAGCCGGCCGACAACGAGCTTTGCCTCGGGAGGATCCACCTATGCGTATCTATGCCAAGGCCGTCATGGCCGCCGCGCTTCTCGCCTTCGCGGCGCAGGGCGCCGCCGGCGCGGCAGATTATCCGACACGGCCCATCCGCGTGCTTGTTCCCTATGGCGCCGGCGGGCCCAGCGACACCGGCGCGCGCCTCGTTGCCGAGCCGCTGAGTCGCCAGCTCGGCCAGCCGGTCGTCATCGAAAACCAGGGCGGCGCCGGCGGGCTGATCGCCACAGAAGCTTATACGCGCGACAGCAAGCAGGATGGCTACACGATCCTGCTCGGCGCCATCGGGCCGTTCGCCATCCTGCCGCACGCCAAACACGTCAGCTACGACGTCGAGAAGGATTTCGTGCCGCTCGGCCTCGTCTACGAGTCGCCACTGACGCTGGCCATCAGCCCAAAGCTCGGCATCAAATCGCTCAAGGAGTTCGTCGCCTATTGCAAGGCGCACCCGGGCAAGGTGACGTTCGGATCGGCCGGCGTCGGCGCCGTCACCGACCTCGCCATCGAACTGTTCAAGCACGAGGCGCAAGTCAACGTCATCCACGTACCGTTCCGCACGTCCAACCAGGCGACGCCCGCTTTGATGGGTGGCCAGATCGACGCCATGTTTGCCTCCACCCCGAGCATCGCCCCCCAGATCAGAGCGGGCCAGGTCGTCGGCATCGCGGTCGCCGGCACGAAACGCCAGGCGACGATCCCGAAGGTGCCCACGATGGCCGAAGGGGGCCTGCCCGGCGTCGTTGCCTCGAGCTGGTTCGGCTTCAACGTATCGTCCAAGGTGCCCGCGCCGATCATAAAGCGGCTGCAGAGCGCGATGACCGCGGCGCAAAAGGATCCGGCCTACCTGAGCATCCTGGCCAAGCAGGGCGCCAGCTACGGCGAAGCCGGTGTCGAGCCCTACGCGGAGCTGATCAGGAGCGACTACAAGAAATGGGGCGCGATCATCAAGGAAGCCGGCATCAAATTGGAATAATCAGGCCGGGCTGGCATCGTGATGTGGCGAGGGCGCCTTCGGGGCGCCCTCGTTCGTTTCTGCTTGAGCGATCGATGCTCAATCGACATCACGCCGGTGTTTCCTTGAACACCAGGGCCGCCTCGTGCATCGCATGGTTGCCCGCGGGCGCGCCGCAATAGACCGTCGCCTGCAGGATGATTTCCTTGATGTCGTCCTGCGTGAAGCCGTGCGTCAGTGCGGAATGCACGTGCAGCTTGAACTCCTCCCATTGATGCAGCGCGATCATCATCGACATGACCATGTAGCGGCGGGTCTTGTGATCGATGGCCGGCCGGGTCCAGATCTCGCCCCAGACATGGCGGGTGATCATCTCCTGGAATTCGGTGTTGAAGGCGTTGCGGTTCTTCAGCGATCGATCGACCCAGGCATCACCGAGGATCGAGCGGCGCACCCTCATGCCCTGCTCGTAGGTGTCGTCAGCAGCCACGTTTTCCTCCCGGGCCGGGGCGGCCCTTCCTGAATTGGGTGCGATTGCAGTCGTGCCGGCGCGCCTGTCTTCGCGCCGGGAACCGCTGGTTCGATTTATTGCGCGCCGCCCCGGACGGAGCAATTTCGCTATCGGCACACTGGCGTGACTTTTCCGCATGCCCGCCGGCGCGGCTAGGCTGCGGCGGGATCCTGCGACAGCTTCGCAAGCACCGGATCGAGCTGCCGCTGCAGCCAGGACAGGAACTGCCGTGTCTTGCGGCTGGGGCCGGTTTCCGCACGCCACACGGCGTAATAAGAACCCTGCCGTACTGGTTTGTCGAACAGCCGCACCAGTTCGAGCGCGGCAAATTCTGGCGCGAGCACCGGCACCTGCCCGATCACGATGCCGAGCCCGTCGACCGCGGCCTGAGACGCCAGCATGGAATTCGGGAATTCGATGATTTCCATGCGCGCCAACGGAAAATCCGGCCGGCCGACTGCGGTCAACCAGTCGACCCAGTCGTTGCGCCGATTGGCGGAAATCAGTAGCCGGTACGACGTCAGGTCATCGATGGTGCGGAGCGGGCGACGGGCCTTGAACAGGCTGGGGCTGCACATCGGCTGCACCCAATTTGCGAATAGCATCCGGCTTTCGGTCCCCGGCCAGTCTCCGGAGCCGACCTGGATCGAGATATCGACGTCCTCGCGCACGAAATCGACCGAGCCGAAGCCGGTGACGATCCGAACATTGATTCCGGGGTGCTCGGTGCGGAATTCGGACAGCCGCGGGATGAGAAAGCGCACGGCGAAGGTCGAGGGAACGCGGACGTTCAGCGGTGCGCTGTCCTGCGCCCGCATAATGCGGTCGGTCACCGAGGTGATCGTTTCGAAGGCCGGGGCGATCTCGCGGTAATACTCCTCGCCGACCTCGGTCAGAACATTGCCGTCACGCGAACGATGGATCAGGCGGACATCCAGAAAGGCCTCGAGAGCCGCAATCTGCCGGCTCACCGCCGACGGCGAAACGCTCAGAACCTCGGCCGCCCTGGTGAAACTGCCGACGCGGCTCGCCACCTCGAACACGTGCAACGGATTCAGAGGCGGTACTGACCTTGCCAAAACGCGGCCTCGTTGAGGAAAACTCAATCGACATTACCCATTACGAATTTGCCTGCCCAAGTCAAATGAACGAACCAAGCCTGCCGGGCCTCGCATTCGTGCCCGGCAACGTTGCGGTTGCACCGCGAAAACACGCATTTGGCGGCATCGATAGAGCCGCCGAACGGCCAGGACAGCGGAATGCCCCTTCCCGACCTGATCGAGCGGCTGCCTGCGCTCGTGAACGGAAATCCCGCTGTGTTGCGGCGCGGCCGCTATCTCAGCACCGACATGATGATCGAGGTCGGCACAACGCCGTTTTATCTGTCCATCGTCCAGGGTCGCATCGAGAGCCTGTCGCGCGGACCGCTGGTGATGCGCTCCTGGTCCTTCGCAATCCGCGGCCGCGAGGACGCCTGGCGCCAGTTCTGGGCGCGGCACCCGGCGCCCGGGTTCCACGACATCTTCGCGCTGGCGAAATTCGGCGAATTCCATATCGAAGGCGACATCCGCCCCTTGATGACCAATCTCCTCTATTTCAAGGCTCTGCTCGAAGCCCCGCGGGCCCTTGCCGACGATGTGCCGCGATGACAGCCGCGATCGAACCTATCATCGGCCGATACATCCACCTCACGTTGCAGGGCCGGCCGCATCGCATCTATTTCGAAGAAGCCGGCGTGGGCATTCCACTCTTGTGTCTGCACACGGCCGCTTCCGACAGCCGCCAGTTTCGTCACATGATGACGAACACCGCGATCACCGACCATTTTCGGGTGATCGCGTTCGACATGCCGTGGCATGGCAAGTCGACGCCGCCCGACGGCTGGCAGGATGAAGAATATCAGCTCACCACCGACGCCTATATCGAGCTCATCCGCACCTTCCGCGACGCGCTCGGCCTGACGAAACCGGTGACGCTCGGCTGCTCCATCGGCGGCCGCATCGTTCTGCCGCTCGCGATGCGCCACGCCCACGAGTTCGCCGCGCTCATCGGCCTCGACAGCGCCGCGTACCAAACAGGCTGGTACGATTCGAGCTGGTTGCACCGCCCCGACGTGCACGGCGGCGAAGTGTGCGCCGGCATCGTGTCCGGCATGGTCGCGCCGCAAAGCCCCAGCAATTGTCGCTGGGAGACGCTCTGGCAATACATGCAGAGCGGACCGGGCGTGTTCAAAGGCGATATCTATTTCTATCGCGCCGATTCCGACCTCAGGCCCGACCTCTCCAAGATCGACACGTCGGTGTGCCCGCTCTACCTGATGACCGGCGAATACGACTTCTCATGCACGCCCGAGAACACGCGGCAAACTGCCGCCGCAATTCCAGGCGCGGAAGTCATCATCATGAAAGAGATCGGGCATTTCGCCATGAGCGAGAACCCGCAGCAATTTCGCCAATATCTTTTGCCCGTTCTCGATGCGATACGGACGCGGCTGACGGCGCGGTGACGACGAGGCGCGAGGCCTACCCGTCACCTAGTCTTCGATCGAGCGAACCGATGTTTCGGGCTTGAGACCGCCGCGGCGACGCGCCAGCGTGTTGGCGCCGTTCTCTTCCCACTTCGCCGCGGCCGCGTTCTGCGCAAAAGCCTCCCACTGATCGCTCCAGTCGCCGAGCGCATAGCCGTGCCACGGCGCTTGGAAATGCACCGGCGGCAGCTTCAGTCGATTCCAGATTTCCTGCGCGCGCTCCATGTAAGGCTTCGCCGGTAGCGCGATCGGCGGCATCGGATGCTTCAGGGTAGCGTCGATCAGCAGTGTCGAGTTGGCCGTGCGCGGATCGGGCTCGACGCCCGGCTTGCGGTCGGAGCTCGGCCCGTGCCCGGGCGAGCGGAACGGCACCACCAGCACGTCCTCGATTGGGTTTGAGCGGTAGGCCATCGACCAGAACACGGCGTTCGGGTTGGCCGGATCGACGTCTTCGCTCACAGCGATAACGATCTTGCCGCAGTCGGCGATGCGCGAGGCGGCAGCCTGCAGGCCGCGCCAGACTTCCGTACGCGGCGTATCGGCCGCGAACTGCAGGAAGATCAGCGGCCGCAGGTTGCTCAGGTTTTCGTGCATCGACACCTGCTTGATGCCGCGAATACCGATGCCGTCCTTGAGATGCGTGAGGAAGAGCGGCTCGAGCGCCACCTTGCGCATGACGCTCGATTCGCTGGGCGTCACCTGGCTGATGATGGAAGTGAATAACGGCGACTTGCGATGGGTGATCGCGGTCACCTCCATCGACAGATTGTAGTCTTCGAGCGCCACGTAACCGGTGCTCTCGCCGAACGGCCCCTCCGGTTCGAGCAGCTCGGTGCTGATCAACCCCTCGATAACGATCTCCGCATCGGCCGGAACCATGACGTCGATGGTCTTGGCGCGCACGACCTTGATGGGGCTGCCGGCAAGCGCACCGGCGACGGTCAGTTCGTCGAAATCGTACGGCAGGCGCTGCGGGCCGTTGTAGGCGATCACCGGCGCCGCACCGACGACGATGGCGCACGGCATCGGCTGGCCGAGCTTCTGGTATTTGAGCCAATGACGGTAGCCGCCGGAGCCGCCGATGCGCGACGACATGCGCACCGCGAGGCGGTCGGTGCTCTTCAGCGCCGCCCGATTGGTCGACATGTTGGCGATGCCATTCTCCGGATCCTTGGTGATGCAGAGCGTCGCTGTCAGTGTCGGCGCGGCATCGAAGCCCGGCGTGGACACCGGAACCGGCAGGCGCGCCAGACCGCCGCCGGGCTTCTTCAGGTCCTCGCCGGTGATGACGACGTCCTGGCAACTGCCGCGCTCGACCACCGTCGGCGGGATCGGGTTGGCGATGGCCGTCGCCCAGGCCGAACGGATGCGATCGACCGGACAGCCCATGCCTATCGAATAGATCTCCGGCGATGCGGCGAGCGCGCCGACGACGACGGGGATGTCGTATTTCTTGCCGGTGCAGTCGACGACATTGGTGAACAGGAAGGCGCGGCGGTCGCGCTCCGCCAGACCGCCGACGAACTGGCAGCGCACGAGCGGATGCAGCTCGGTGTCCTTGTCGATCGGGTCGTCGACGCGCACGAGCAGGCCGCGGCGCTCCAGCTCGGCGAGATGCGACTGAAGATCGAGGCTGACGGTGCGTGGGGGCTGGGCGTTCATCGCTTGCGTTCCGAAGTTAAGGGGTACCGGAGCTCAGCTCCGCGAATCCAACGTGGCGGCGAGGCTGGCCTGGAATTGCCGACGCGCCTCGGGGCCGTGCACGAGCGAATAATCGAGCTCCGGCTTCTGGCCGGCCCGGACGTGCAGGGTCGCAAACGACGGTCCCGGCGCCTGCATGAAGCCCGGCAGCTCGGTGCGCAGCGTATCGAGATCGGAGAATTCCGTCACGACGCGATAGCCGGCGGAGCGGGCAAAACCGGAGAAGGAAATCTTGTCCTGGCCAGGGATCGGATGTTCGCCGTTCGCCTCGTAGCAGCCGTTCTGGCAGACAAAATGGGTCAGATTAGCCGGCGCGACGCCGGCGATGGTGACCAGACTGCCGAGATTCATCAGCAGGCTGCCGTCGCCGTCGAGCACGATGATCCTGCGGTCCGGCAGGCCGATGGCGAAGCCGAGCGCGCTCGACGACGCCTGTCCCATGGCGCCTACGGACAAAAAATTCAGCGGGTGCGGCGAGATACCGATCCATTCGAAAGCCGACGAATAGACGGCGACGACCAGAGCGTCGCCCCGCAGTCTGGCGATCTCCTTCAGGCAGTCGGTGCGCAGCATCACGGCTTCACCCTCCGGCCGAACAGCACGACGAGCGGTCGTGATTCCGCGTAGGCGCGGTCCACAGCTTCGAGAATCTTGGCGATGTCGCTGTTCTCCTCGATGGAAAGCGTGGGCACTTCCATCGCGTCCAGGACCGGCAGCACGGTGCGCACGGAATACTTTTTGTTCTGCGACGGCGGCACGCCCGGTTCCTTGCCGAGCAGGCCGACGAACATGCACACCGGCAGCTTGTATTCGACTGCGATGCCGCGCACGGCGTTGAGCGAGTCGAACAAACCGGTCTGCTGCATCAGCAACGCCGATCGCTTGCGGCAAAGCGCGAGCGCGGCGCAGATCGAAACGCCCTCGTCCTCCTTGCAGATACGGACAAGATTGACGTCTGGCTGGCGCGAAAGCGGCCACAGCAAGCCGGCGCTGGTC
Organism: Pseudolabrys sp.; assembly: GCF_035943735.1. Lineage (GTDB taxonomy): Bacteria > Pseudomonadota > Alphaproteobacteria > Rhizobiales > Xanthobacteraceae > Pseudolabrys. The sequence goes on along the minus strand of NZ_DASZBV010000001.1, from coordinate 8,335 downwards.
GTGATATCCGGCAAGGCGACGATCGTGTCGAGCGCCGCCTGAAGCATGACGCGGATGATCGCGCCACCGTCGAGAAGGGTCGCGGCGCCGGTCTCGGTGCTCATTTCGATCGTCTGTCCTCTTGCGACACAGCCTTCCACTTGGAGATTTCTTTTTCGACCATCTGTCTCATCTCGGCTGGAGACATCGGAGCGGCGTAGATCGCCTGATTTGCGAGCAGCTCCTGCTCCTTCGGGCGCCCCAGCATGTCGTTGATGATGGCGTTCACTTTTTGAACGATGGGCTGCGCCGTATTCGCCGGCGCGATCAGGCCGAGCCAGAGCAACGCCTCGAAATCCGGGAGGCCTTCCTCGGAAAGCGTCGGCAGATCGGGGAACCGCGCCACCCGCTTCGTCGACGTGATGCCGAGCGCGCGTAATTTCCCCTCTTTGATGTATTGGTGCGTGGTCGTCAGGATGCCGAATTGAGAATCGATGCGGCCAGAGAGCAGGTCGACGATGGCGAGCGTCGAGCTCTTGTAAGGGACCTCCGTCAATTTGATGCCGCTCGTTCGCGCAAACAGCGAGGCTGCCAGATGAGCGAGGCTGCCTTCGCCAACCGACGAGTAGGTCACCGGTCTCTTCTTGGCGAGCGCGATGAACTCCTTGAGGTTTTGCGCTGGGACCTTGGCATTGACGACCAGCACGTAAGGAGAGGTACCGATCAACGCGACCGGCGCGATATCCTTGACGGGGTCGTATTTCGCCGTGTTGAGCAGCGGCGCCGTGACGAGCGTCGTCGTCGTGGCGATGCCGAAGGTGTAACCATCCGGGTCGGCCTTCGCGACCTCGCTCGTGCCGATCTCGCCGCTGGCGCCCGGACGGTTCACGACAATCACTGTCTGGTTCAGCTTAACCGACAGCTCCTTGGAGATGACACGCGCGACCGTGTCCGCGGCCGAACCTGCGGGCAGCGGCACTATGATCTTGATGGTTTGATCAGGCCATGCGGCCTGAGCGGGCAGCGACGTAGCCAATGCGACGCTCACCGCCGCCGCGGCCAGGATTGTTCGCATGGTGCCTCCTCCTATCGCTGCTTCGAACGCAGGCAGCTTGCGGGCGACGTTATCGAAGCGTGAACCGGCGTAGCAATGGACAATTGGGAACCCACCTTTGACATTTTTGAAAACAGCAATCGCGCCGGCTTTATGCAGGGACTATTCCGGTTTGATGCCCATTTCCTTCGCTAACGCACGCCATTTGGCGATATCCGTCGCTATGCGGGTCTGGAGTTCGGCAGGACTACTTGTTTCCACCTGAAGAACTTCACCGGCCAGCCGCTTCTTCACGTCCCGCTCCGCCAAAACCGCCCGAATGTCCTGGTTCAATCGCTCGACAATATCGGGCGGCGTGGCACGAGGCGCAACGACGGCCATCCAGAGCACCGCTTCGTAGCCGGGTAGCCCTGCCTCGCTCATCGTCGGTACATCTGGCAGCACGTCCAGACGCTCTTGGCTGGTGACGGCCAGCGCCCGCAATTTGCCTTGATTGATGAAGGGAAGCGTCGCCGCCGTTGCGCCGAACTGCATCTGGATGCGGCCTTTGACCAGATCGAGAGCGGCATGCGTCGCCGACTTGTATGGAATCGCGGTCAGCTTGACCTTGGCCATGCTCGAAAAAAGCGAACCGGCAAATTGCGCGAGACTGGCCGGCCCGACCGTCGAATAATTCAATGCGCCGGGCTTCGCCTTGGCGAGGTCGATCAACTCTTTGATATTCTTGGCAGGCACCTCACTATTGACGACAAGGAGATAAGGGGCTTGGCCGACAAGGGAGACAAAAGCAAAGTCCTTCAGCGGGTCGTACGCGAGGTGTGGATTGAGACTCGGCGCGACCGCCAAAGTACTGGCCGTACCCAAGCCGATAGTATAGCCGTCCGGCGCCGCGCGGGCGATGAACTCGTTACCGAGTTCGCCGCTTGCTCCAGGCTTGTTATCGACAACGATCGTCTGCTTCAGCTTTTTCGACAAGCCATCAGCGACGATGCGGGAGACCAGATCGGTCACTGAACCGGCGGGAAACGGAACGACGAAATGGACCGGCTTGTCGGGCCAGGTCTCGGCGGCCGATGCGAATGGCGCAGGGCCTATTGCGCAGCAAATAAGGACGATCATTGAAATCAGCCGCCGCATGTTGGTTCCTCCATAAGCGGGGCACCGATTCGTGCCGGCCCCCTTTGGCGCCTTCCGACTTTTACGAATGCGAACTCCATCCATCATTCGGCGATAACGTGATTGCGGAGAATGCCGATCTCCGCGATTTCGACTTCCACGCTATCGCCCGGCTTCATCCAGAGCGGTGGCTTCCTGCGCGAGCCGACGCCGGCAGGCGTACCTGTCGCAATGCCGTCGCCAGGAAGAAGGGTCGTGACGCGAGAAAGATAGCTAATCAAAAACGGAATGTCGTACAGCAGCATGTCGATGCCGCTGCGCTGCACCTCTTGGCCGTTGAGGCGGGTCATCAGCGTCAGCTTACGCGGATCCGGAATCTCGTCCGCGGTGGTCATGCAGGGACCAAAGCCGCTCGTACGCTCGAAATTCTTGCCTGCGAACAGGCTGTGCTTCTGATAGTCGCGGAGCGATCCGTCGTTGAGGAGCGTATATCCGGCCACGTAGTCCAGCGCCTGCTCGCGCGCGATATGCCGACCCGGCTTACCGATCACCACGGTCAGTTCGCCTTCGTAATCGAAATGATTGGACGCTTTTGGCCGGACGATTGGCGTCTCATGCGCGACGATGGCGGTGTAATGCTTGAGGAAGACACGTGGATTTTCCGGAAGCTCGCTGCCGACCTCTTCGGCATGGTCGCGATAGTTGCGCCCAATGCACATGACCTTGTCGGCATCCGGCAGCACCGGAAGCCAGGAGATGGCCGCTAAACTATGGTCCGGCGCCATGCGCGCGGCAAGATCGCGAATCTGTGGCAACGCATCGGCCGTCAGCACGGCTCGCAGGGTAGGCCAGCAGTCGCGGTGACGCGCACCGAGATCGATTACCCCGTCGGTCGTGATGACGCCGTATGTGTCGGTGCCGTCCACGGTGAAGCTCGCAAGCCGCATGATCCCTCCCCTTCCTTGTTTCGGCGTCAGCCCTGGCGTTTGCCAGTTGCACGCAAAACGCCGTGTGTGATTTTACCGTTCGCGATATCCGCGGCGAGACGATCCGGATTACGGGTCTCCGGCGGACCGTAGCCGCCGCCACCTGGCGTGACCACGATCAAGCGCTCGCCGCGCCGGATCTGACCGCTATATTTGCTCGGAATCTCACGTTCGCCGGCCGCCTCGCACACCCGATAGCGGCTTCGCGCACCGTCGGCTCCACCGTCCAAACCGCGCGGCGGAAACTTGGCGCGGTCGCCGCGCACATTGATCGACGCGCGTTCCGCCAGCATCTCGTATTCGCGCACGATGCCCATTCCGCCACGAAATCGACCGTGGCCACCACTGTCCGGCGCAAGCTCGTAGCGACGAATACGGATAGGATAGTCGATCTCGACAGCTTCCACGGGAATATTCATGGCATTCGACGTACCGGTGCTGATCCCGTCGGCGCCATCACCATGCTGCGTGGCGCCCATCCCGCCGCAATAGCTTTCGTAGAAAACGAAATTGCGCCCGGTCCGCGGGTCGATGCCGCCGAACGACACGCCGGTCGGCACGCCGCAGGCCTGCGCGCCCAAGCGCTCAGGCACCGCGAGGGCGAGAGCTCCGAGCACAACGTCGGCGACGCGATTGACCGTCACCGAACGCGCATTGACCGGCGCCGGGTGATGCGGATTGAGAACGGTGCCTTCCGGAACGTAGATCTCGATGGCGTCCGCGAGGCCGTCGTTGAAGGCGATGTCGTTCGATAGCGCACACATGACGCAGTAGAACACGGTGGTCCATGTCTTCGACAACGGGGCGTTGAGCGGCCCCATGACCTGCGGATCGGTGCCGGTAAAATCGAAGCGCAGACGATCCTCGAGCACGTCGAGGCATACGCGGATGCCTACTGGACGATCGAGATTGATACCGTCGTGGTCCATAAAGTCTTCGAATTGATATCGGGCGCGCTTCATCGCGGAAATCTCGGCCAAAGCCTTGCGGCTGGTGATCTCGATTAAGGACTCCATCGCGGCCTTGATGCCGGCGCCGCCGAAGCGCTCGACCAGCCGCTGCATCCGACGCTCGCCGGTCAGAAGCGCCGATTCCTGCGCGTTGAGGTCGCCGAAGAAAATATGCGGGTTGCGGACGTTGGCGCGAATGAGCTTTTGTAACGTCTCGTTGGGACGGCCCGCTTCGTAGAGCTTCATTGGCGGCAGGACGAGCCCTTCCTGGTACAGTTCGGTGGCGCGCTGCGGATTAGACCCAGGCACCATGCCGCCGACATCGGTGTAATGGATGATGCAGCCGGCGAACGCGATGAGCTCGGCGCCATCGAAGATCGGACGAAACAGCGCGATATCCGGAAGGTGGCTGCCGCCCTGATAGGGGTCGTTGGTGATGAGCACGTCGCCGGGTACAAGCCCGGCCTTCGGATAGGCCTTCAGACAGGCGGCGAGCATATATTTCATCGAGCCGAGATGGCCGGGAATGACGACCGGTTGGGCGACGATTCGCCCCTCGTCGGTGAAGATCGCACAAGAGGCGTCCTGCGCTTCCTTGACGACTTGCGAGTAGGCTGACCGAAGGAGCGTGATCTCGATTTCCTCGGTCAGCGCGGTCAACGCGCTCGACAGAATGTCGAGACGATACGAATCGAGGCGGGGGGTCTCGCTCATGCCGCATCTCCGACGCGGGTAATCAGCAGATTGCCGTAGGTGTCGCACGCGACGTTCCAGCCGGGCGGCACAACGAGCGTTGAATCCTGGCCGGCGACAACGGAAGGCCCCTGCCAGCGATGACCGGCGCGGATCGTTTCGCGGCTGTAGCACGGACAGTCGTCGACCGGATGGCCACGAAACCATGTCCGCGCGCGCATGATGGGCTCCGGCGCCCCCTCGACCCGCGCCAGTTCCGGATGCCGCACCGCCTGGACGCGTCCGATGACGGTGAGCAGGACGTTGACGATCTGCACATCGCCTTCGGCGTGCCGCCGACCGTAAAGCCTCTCGTGCTTCCGATGGAAAGACTCGATCATCTCCCCGCGCGCCGCAGCGTCGAAGCCATCCGGCGGAAGCGGCACGCTCAGCTCGTAGGCCTGGCCGAGGTAACGCATCTCGGCCGACAACGATATCTCGATCGAGTTCGCCGGAATGCGGTAGCTCTGCAGCGAGCGCTCGCCTTCCGACCGCATGTCGTCGACAATGCCAGTTAGTTCCGTCAAATCGAGCGTGCCGACCGAGGCCACGAACGTGCGGCGGAAATCGTAACGGACATCGGCCGACAGAAGTCCCTGACTCGAGAGCAGACCGGGTGACGGCGGAACGATCACTTCGCGAATGCCGAGATCTTCGGCCAGCTCGACGGCGTGAACGGGACCCGATCCGCCGGACGGGATCAGACAGAAGTCCTGCGGGTCGTAGCCCTGCTCCACCGAGACGATGCGCAACATCTTCAGCATGTTGGCGTTTGCGATCTCCACGATGGCGCCGCAGGCCTCTTCGACGCTGATCGACAGAGGATCAGCGATGTCGGACTCGACGATGCCGCGCGCGCTGGCGACATCGAGCGCCATCTTGCCGCCGAGGAAGTGATCGGCCGGAATCCGGTTGAGCAGGACATTCGCATCGGTGATCGTGACGCGCTTACCGCCTTTCGCGTAGCAGATGGGCCCCGGCACGGCGCCCGCGCTTTCCGGGCCGACCTTGAGTACGTTGCCGTCGTCCAGTCGCACGATCGAACCGCCTCCGGCGCCGACTTCCGCCAGGTCGACTGTCGCAGCGCCGACGAAATAGCCGCCGCCGGTCAACAGTCGCGACATATTCACGCCGGCGCCAACCTCCTGACCGGAGGCGAGCCGGACCTCACCGTTCTCGATCAGCCCGGCCTTGGCGGTGGTGCCGCCCATATCGAAAGCGATGATGTTCTTGCGGCCGAGCAGTGAGCCGAAATACGCCGCGGCGATGACGCCGGCTGCCGGACCCGATTCGACGATGCGGCATGGGAAGGTGCTTGCTTCAGCGGCGGAGATGATGCCTCCGTTCGACTGCATGAGCTGAAGTGGCGCCTTTAAACCGGTGCCTTCGATTTCCGCGGACAGCCGGTCGATGTAGTGCGACACGCGCGGCCCGAGATAGCTGTTGACCGCGGTCGTGCTCGCCCGCTCGTACTCGCGGTATTGGGGGTAGATAGCGCTGGACCTCGACACGAAGCACTTCGGCAGCATCTCGCGGACGATAGCCTCCGTCCGCTTCTCGTGCGCGTCGTTGAGAAAGCTGAACAGGAAGCAGATCGCGATCGACTCCACTTCGGCATTGGCGAGCTTCGCCACCGCGTGGCGCACGGCGTCTTCGTCGAGCGGCTCGACCACGCCACCGTCCGCGCCGATGCGCTCCGGAATGCCCACGGTCAGTTCACGCGGCGCGAGCGGCGGGACTTTGCGATAGGCGGCGTCGAAGAGCGCATAGCGCTTGTGCCTTCGAATCTCGAGCAGGTCGCGAAACCCCGCGGTGACCAGCAAACCGGTCCGCGCACCGACTCCCTGGAGGATCGTATTCGACGCGACCGTCGTGCCGTGGATCAACTGGACGACGCTGCCAAGGTCGATCTTCAATTTTTCATCGGAGGCGGCCAGCCGCACCGCATTCAATACGGCCTCGGACGGATCGTCGGGCGTCGACGGCACCTTCAGCGTTTCGATGAGGCCGGTTTCACCGTCCTGGATGACCAAATCAGTGAATGTCCCGCCGATATCGACGCCAAAGCGATACACGCGCGCTGTCTCCCTCTCCCGGCCTCAGGGCATTGCAATAATGGGGCTGTCCACTGTATTTTTGAAATCAATACTTCACATGAGGTCATTCAGGCCGTGAATTTAGCTGGCTTCGACATGCGGCTGCTGCTGGTGTTCGACGCGCTGATTCGGGAACGTAGCGTCACGGCGGCGAGCCAGCGGCTGGGCCTGACCCAGCCGGCGACATCGAACGCCCTCAATCGGTTGCGGCATCATTTGCGCGATCCTCTGTTTCTCAAGACCGCTCAGGGGATGGAGCCAACGCCGCGCGCGGTTGCCTTGGCGGGCCCCGTGTCGCACGCGCTGCGGCAGCTCGAGGTCGTGCTCGACCCGCCGGTCATGCCGCCCGGCGGCAACAAATGGACATTCCAGATGGCGGTATCGGACCACGTGTCCATCGTCGTTCTGCCGCATCTTGCCGAGCGAATGGAAAAGCTGGCGCCCGGCCTCGAACTGCGGCTCAAGAGCAAGGTCTTGCGCACGCTTCCGGCCATGTTGGATTCGGGAGAGGTCGATCTGGCGCTCGGCTTCAATCCAAATCTTCCGAAGCGCTTCAAGTCTAAGTTGTTGTTCGAGGACCGATATGTCGCGCTCATGCGCTCCACGCACGCCCTGGCCCGCGGGCGTCTGACGCTTCCTCGCTTTGCTGCAGCACGCCACGTGCTCGTTCGCCCTTCTGGCGAGGCGGGGAGCCTGCTGGACCACATGCTCGAGCGAAAGCGAGCAAAACGACACATCAGCATGAGCGTCACACAACTCATCTCGGCCCTATTCCTCGTTGAGAGCTCCGATCTCGTGACGGCCGCATTCCGAAGCACGGCGGAATATTGTCTGGCGCGCAGCGGCTTCGACATCATTGCCCACCCCCTGCCGCTCGGCCCTATTCCGATAACGATGGTTTGGCACGCAGGCACAACGGATCATCCGGCCCATCGCTGGATGCGTGAGCAGATCGCGATGATCTGTAGGTCTCTTACCCGCACGATCTTGCAGGACACCGGTCGTCACGAAGCGGCATTTCACAAATAGCCGCGGCTGGAGGCGGTGACGCTTCTGTTGCGGTCCGCTTCATCCCGTCGACGCGATTGGCCAATCAGCTCAGCGTGCGCGTCGTGTCGTGTCGTAGAACAGTTATGGATGGCGCTACCCGATGCCGGTGAAGCATGCTTAAGCATGGGAGTCGCGTGCGACGCCGAAGCACCGGCTAGCAAAAAAAAGACCGAGTATGCCGCTTCGTAATTCCATTCGTAGTCCTCGGCCGAGGGTTCTGCGTTCGAAGCGGAAACCGAATGCGGCTTCTGTGGTTCCGCGATAGAGGAGTATCCCGACGAGAAAGCCGACCGTGAGAGTACATCGACGGGCGGGCTTACTCCGCGTCCTCGCCTCGGGGAGCCTTGGCCTCTGCGATCTCGGCGATGCGCA